>CAVZJF010000001.1:0-44786 GCA_963775525.1 uncultured Alphaproteobacteria bacterium
GCTCCTTGCAATGACGCGGCGGCGCCACCGTTATCACGGGAGAACGAGATGACGATCGAGCGGCACAAGGTCGGTGCGCGGATGAGCCAGGCGGTGGCCTACGGCTCGACGATCTACCTCGCCGGGCAGGTGGCCGACACGCCCGGCGCCGACGTGCGCCAGCAGACCGAGGAGGTGTTGCGCAAGATCGACGAGCTGCTGGCCGCCGCCGGCGCCGACAATTCAAAGCTGCTGTCGGCGACGATCTGGCTTTCCGACATGCGCTATTTCAACGACATGAACGCGGTGTGGGACGCCTGGGTGTCGCCCGGCAACACCCCCGGCCGGGCCTGCGTCGAAGCCCGCCTCGCCGCCCCGCACTGGAAAGTCGAGATCGCCGTCGTCGCGGCGCGCGAGTAGAGGGGTCGGCCAGACCTGCGTCTTGTGTTGGTTTAGCGCCGGGCAGCTGGCCGGTTTGACGGCTTCGCCGTCGTCGCCGACAGCATTTGAGCCCGCATGGAGGTGCGTGATGTCGTCCCGCAATTCGCCCGGTCAGGAAAACCCGCCCGGTCACCAAAATTGCCTCTGCCACCGGCCGGGCATTCAGTCGGTGTCGCGGCTGATCAGCGCCGATCTGTCGCGGCGCGGGTTTGTCGCCGGCATGACGGCCTCGATCGCATCGCTGGGCCTGCCCCTCGGCGCCAACGCCCAACCGGCGCCGGCGCCGCCGCCGAAGTCCGTTTTGTTCACCAATTTCCGGCTGTTCGACGGCAAATCCGGCGGCTTGCGCGAAGGGCTCGTTGTGCTCGTCGAGGGCGACCGGATCAAGGCCGTCGCCGGCGGCAACCCGGCGGCGCCGGATGGCGCGCGGGTGGTTGATTGCGGCGGCCGGGTGATCATGCCGGGCCTGATCGACGCGCATTGGCATTCGCTGTTTGCCGCCGTGCCGCTGCCGAGGCTGATGACCGGGGATGTCGGCTACATCTTTCTGGCTGCCAGCGCGGAGGCCGAGCGCACGCTGATGCGCGGCTTCACGACGCTGCGGGATCTCGGCGGCCCGGTCTTCGCGTTGAAGCAGGCGATCGACGAAGGTCTGGTGCCCGGTCCGCGGATCTACCCGTCGGGCGCGATGATAACGACCACCGGCGGCCACGGCGATTTGCGGCCGTTGTCCGATCTGCCGCGAAGCCCCGGCGCCGCGTTCGGCTCTCCGAGGGAGGCCGAGGGCAGCATGATCGCCGACGGCGCCGACGAGGTGCGCTTGCGGGTGCGCGAGCAGCTGATGCAGGGCGCCTCGCAAATCAAGCTCGTGGGCGGCGGCGGCGTATCGTCGCCGCGCAGCCCGTTGGATACGACCACTTTCAGCGAGCCCGAATTGCGCGCTGCGGTCGAAGCCGCTGAAGGCTGGAACACTTTCGTGACCGTACACGCTTACGCACCGGCGACAATCCAGCGAGCGATCGCGGCCGGAGCCAAGTGCATCGAGCACGCTCATTTAATGGATGATGCGACCGCCGAACTGATGGCCGACAAGGGTGTGTGGCTGAGCATCCAGCCATTCCTCAGCGAGGAGGATATGGTGCCGCTGACCGGGCCCAGCCGGAGCAAACAGCTGCAGATCTTCGCCGCCACCGACCACGCCTACCAACTGGCGACCAAGCACAAGATCAAGACCGCGTTCGGCTCGGATCTGTTGTTCTCAGCAGCAATGGCAACGCGCCAAGGCACCATGCTGACCCATCTGACCCGCTGGTACGCAAATTCCGACATTCTTAAAATGGCGACCGGCGGCAATGCCGAGCTGCTCAGCCTATGCGGCCCACGCAACCCCTATCCTGGAAAGTTGGGGGTCGTGGAAACGGGCGCGTTCGCCGATCTGTTGCTCGTCGACGGCAATCCCGTGGAAGACATCAATCTGATGGCAGACCCGGACAAGAATTTTTTGATCATAATGAAGGACGGAAAGATGTATAAAGACACTCTCAATTCGTGAGATCCCTTCTGTTCCTTGATCGAGCCTATATTTAGACTCCTCCGAATTTTCGAAAACTTCAAACAGCGTCTCCGATGATCCGCCGCTATGAGGCCGTGCTGTTCGACCTGCTGACGGCGCTGGTCGATTCGTGGACGCTGTGGAACAAGGTTGCCGGCAATCCGCAGGATGGCAAGCGTTGGCGCGCCGCCTATTTGCGCAACACCTACGGCGCGGGAGGCTATCGGGCCTACGAGACATTGGTCGCGGAAGCGGCCGAGGAGGTCGGGCTGCCGCGACGGCTGGCGGATGACCTCGCCGCCGGCTACGCCACGCTGGAGCCCTGGCCCGAAGCACCGGGTGTCCTCGACGCGCTGGGGCGGATGCTGCCCTTGGGGATCGTGACCAACTGCTCGGAAATGTTAGGGCGGGTGGCCGCGGGCCGCATCGGTGCGGACTTCGCCGTCATCGTCACCGCCGAGCGCGCCGGCTTTTACAAACCGCATCCGCGGCCCTATCAGATCGCGCTGGAGGCGCTGGGCGTGGCGCCGGAGCGCTGTCTGTTTGTTGCCGGGTCGCCCTTTGACCTGTTCGGAACAGGTAAGCTCGGCCTGCCCACCTACTGGCATGACCGGGTCGGGATGGCGGCGCCCCCCGGCGCCCCGGCGCCCTTGTGGCGCGAGGCAACATTGACGCCATTGCTCGACATTCCGGGCTTGGACAAGCCGCGGTGCTCGGGCTAAGCCGGCAAGCGACCGAAGCGATCTAAGGAGGCGCCGATGACAAGTTTCACCGCGAGCGACGGCGCGCGGCTCGCCTATTACGTCGATGACTTTACCGATCCGTGGACAGCGGCGCCGACCTTGTTGCTGCTGCACGCGGCGATGGGCAGCGCGCGGCGCTACTACGCCTGGGTCCCGGCGCTGGCGCGCCACTACCGGGTGGTGCGGATGGATCTGCGCGGCCACGGCCGGTCAGAGGTCCCGCCGGCGGACCGGCCGCTGACGCTCGACCGGCTGGTGGCCGACGTCGTCGAGCTGATGGACCATTTGGCGCTTGCCGGCGCGCATGTCGTCGGCAATTCGGCGGGCGGCTATCTCGGCCAGCAATTGGCGATGCACCACAGCGAGAGGGTGCGCAGCCTGATGCTGTTCGGCTCCACCCCGGGGCTCAAGAACAGCCAGGCGCCGAGCTGGATCCCGCAGATAGAGGCAAAAGGCCTGCGCGGCTTTCTCGCCGAGACGATTGCCGAGCGGCTGCCGCTCGCCGAGGTCGACCCGGGGCTCGTCGAATGGTTTCTCGACGAGGCCGCCAGGAACGACCCGGCTTATATCGCCAAATTCGTGCTGCTGATGGCGAGCTACGATTGGAGCGACGAGGTCGGCCGTATCCGTTGCCCGACCTTGGTCGTGGTGCCCGGCGCCGAGCCGATCGGCTCGACCGCGAATTACGAGCCGTTCCGCCGGCTCGTCCCGGATGTCGAAATGCGCGTCTACGAAGGCGCGCCGCACAATATCTGCGACGCTTTTCCCGATCGCTGCACCGCCGACGTGCTCGACTTCCTCGCCCGCCGCTTCGGCCGCGGGAAGTAACGGCCAGGCCGCGGCACCGGCGCGGCCCCACCTCACCCTCCCATCGCTGACGCGATGGGCCCCCTCCCTCTCCCCCGATGGCGGAGAGGGGATCGGGCCGGCATCTTTTTTCTTCCTCTCCCCGCGTCTTGGGGGAGAGGGCAGGGTGAGGGGGCTCCTCCGGTGAGCGTCAGCCGGCGACGCCGGGCGGGCGGCGTTCGTGCCAGTCGGTCGCCTGCTGGTAGGCCCAGCCGACCCGCAGAGCCGTCGCCTCGTCATAGGCGCGGCAGACGATCTGCAACGACAGCGGCAGCCCGGTCGCGGTCAGGCCGTTGGGCACGGCCAGCGCGCACATTTCGAGCGCGTTCACAAACCGGGTGAAATGCGCCGGGGTCGTGGCCTGGTCGACGGCGTCGAGCGGGATCGCCGCGGTTGTCGTCGTCGGCGTCAACAGCGCATCGGCGTCGCCCAGCGCCGCGTCGAACTCCTTTTTCGCTTCGGCCTGCTCGCGCAAGGCCCCGAGATAATCGCGGGCGGAAACGCCTCGGCCGGTGGCAATTCGCGGGCGCACCGCCTCGTCGATCGGCAGGGTCATGTCGTCGACCAGATCGCCGACCAGGAAATAGGATTCGGCGCCGATGATGCGGCCGACCAGCCGGGTATAATCCGCAAAGCGGCGCTTCAAGGTGACGGTGACGATCTCCGCGCCCAACCCCGCCAGGGTGTCGAGCGCCGAATCATAGGCGGCGAGGACTTCGGGGGCGACATGGTCGCGCTCGACCGCCGGCATCCGGGCCAGCTTCAACCCGCGCACACCGCGCCGCATCATCGGCATCGAGCCGGCCGGCGGGCGCCCCAAGGTGCGCGGGTCATTCGGGTCGGAGCCCTCGATCGCCTGGTACAACAGCGCCGCGTCCTCGACCGAGCGAGCCATCGGCCCCGGCGTGTCGAGGCTCGGGCTCAACGGCAGGATGCCGTAGGTGCTGACCCGGCCGATCGTCGTCTTGAGCCCGCTGAGCCCGCACCAGGATGACGGCAGCCGCACCGAGCCGCCGGTGTCGGTGCCGATCCCCCACGGCGCCATGCACGCCGCTACCGCTACTCCGGTCCCGCTGCTCGACCCGCCGGGGGTGCGCGCCACCGCCGGATCCCACGGGTTCCACGGCGTACCGCGGTGCTGGTTGGTGCCCCACCCGCCCATTGCGAACTCGACCGTGTGGGTCTTGCCGATCACGATCATGCCGGCGGCGATCAGGCGCTGCGCGATGGTCGCGGTGTAGGTCGAGCGGCGTTCGCGCCACACCTGCGAGCCGCCGGTCGTCACCCGGCCTTCGATTTCGATCAGGTCCTTCAGCGCGATCGGGATGCCGTGCAGCGGCCCGATCCGGTGCCCCGAACGGATCGCCTTGTCGGCCGCCTCGGCGGCAAGCCGGGCTTCGTCGGCATAAACCTCGACGTAGGCGTGCAGTTTCTGGTCCTGGGCGCCAATGCGGGCGAGCAGCGCCTCTACGATTTCGACGGGGGACAGCCGGCCGGCGCCGATCTCGGCGGACAGGATGTGGGCCGGCAACAAAGCCGGATCGGTATTGGCTTGCGGCATCGCTCTCCTCGCACCCAGCAGAGAGCAAGAGGATAGGCCCGCTCGCGACGGTTGCTGTCAATCGGCGGACGCGACGCGATATGAGCGAGGATTCTGCTGTGCAGCGGCGGTCCGCGTCTTGGCATGGTGCATTTGCGCGTGCCCGGAATGCGCGGCCGACGAATGGGAGCGCCAAGCGGCATGACCATGGCCGGAGTACCTTGCGGATCGCCCACGCGCCCAACGACGGCCGCGGCCGCTGCGATACCGGTAGTCGTCGGCGATCGCGAAGTGGAACAACCCGGCCTGCTGGCTCGGGTCGTAGGACGCGCGGCCGGCGGCGACGTTAGGGTCGAACCCGCCGGTGTCGACGGTCGCGACCAGCTGGCGCGGCCCGGTCTCGGCGTAGACGAACCCGTAGGTCGGATAGTCACTGCCAAATTGGCCGGAGCCCTGGTCCATCACCGCGACCATGGTCCAATCGTGGTTGGGGGAAGTGTCGACGACCGGCATATCGTGACTGACGGCGCCTCGACGCCAATTCGCATGGTCGACCAGGATCTCGTTGGCGCCGATCACCTTTGAGACGACCGCGACGTGGCCGGAGGGAATGTGGCCGGTGCGGCGAAAGACGAGGATCGAACCCACCGCGGGCATTTGACCGCGCTGGTAGCGGCCCGCCGCCTCGTCCCACCAGCTGCCGGCGGCCCCGAACAGATCGACGCCGGTAACCGAGCGCGCGTAAAGCGCGCAATTGGCGGCGGACGCCCGACGCGAGTGGCCGACAAAACAGCTCACCACAATGGCGCCCCAGACGAGGCCCCAGCCCAACTTCGCTCGCATCGATTGCCCCCCGGCTGGTGTCGACAAAGCCCGTCGCCGCTGATGGCTGAGGCTCCGCGCCGTTAAGAATTGTTAACGATGACCATAGAACCGCAGGTCGGAGGAGAAAATCACTATAATTCTTAACTAGAGAGGCAAAAAATCGACAGATCTTTACGGTTACGCGCACATGCTATTAAACAATGCGCGCTCAGGGCGAAGCTTCACATCCGAAAGCCGAGCGAGGCCAGAGCGTCTCGAATCGCCGGTTCTGCCAGCACCGCGAGAAATCGCAAAACCGCCGGCCGGTCCCTCCGGCTTTTTGGGATCACGAAATCGTAATGCTCGTCCTGCGCCGGGATAAAGCCGAGCCCGTATTGGCGCGCCACGCTTTCGATCGCCATCCCCCAGTCGGCGCGGCCCTGCGCGACCGCGGCGGCGACGGCGTTGTGCGATTTCGGCTGCGACCAGTAGCCGGCCGGTTTCACTCCGTTCAGCAGCCGGTCGGTCAGGATGCGAGTGCCGCTGCCGGCGTTCCGGTTGACCATCAGGCAATCGGGCGCCGCCAATGCCGTCGCGAGCGCGTCGGCGATCGACCGGCGCCGCAAAACGCGGGTCGCCGCTGCGATAGACGATGCCTTGCAGCCGGCGATACCCCGGCACCAGTTCGAGCGCCGGGGTCAGGAATGGCCGATTGTACTCGCCGGTTTCCGGCTCCATCAGGTGGATCGCGGCGACGTCGCATTCGCCGCGCTTCGCGGCGGCAAGCCCGCCCATGCTGCCGACGTTGAGCGCCTTGACGGCGATCCCGTCGGCATGCAGCCGGTCGATCAGGATGTCGAGCCCGACGCAATGGCTGCCGATGATGACAAGATCGGCCAGATTGGCGCGGCCGATCAACTGGACTTCGACCGGCGTGCCGGCGGCCACGCTCTCGACCTGGGCGCCGATAGTGATAAAGCCGTCAGCCTGGCTGAAGGCGGTGACCGCCCCTGAACCCTTGGCGTTGGGGTAAGCGGCGAGGGCGCCTTCCTCGCTGCCGCGGATCAGGGAGACCAGCAGATATTCGGTGCGCCCCCGTTCCGATGCGATCCGCAGCGGCAAGGTGGCCGGCAGCCGTTCCGCCTGTTCGGGCGGGAGCCCGGCAAAAGCGCGGATCACGGGCGCGACAAATTCGTGAAAGGTGAAGATCGCCGAGGTCGGAAATCCAGGCAATACGACGACCGGCTTGCCTCCGGTGACCGCGAGGCACAGCGGCTTTCCCGGTTTCAGCGCGACACCGTGGACGACGATGCCGGGGTCCTGGTAGCGCGCGACCGCGCGGTAACAGAGGTCGCCGGCACCCTTCGATGTGCCTCCCGACAGGAGCACCATGTCGCAGGCGGCAAGCCCGTCCTCGACCAGCCGGGTGAGCACCCCGTCGTCGTCGGCGCCGATGCCGAGCGCGCACGGGACGCCGCCCGCCTCCTCGACCGCGGCAGCGAGGATCGCGGCATTCGAATCGAAGACCGCGCCAGGGCGCATCGGCGCGCCAGGGGCAATAATCTCGTCGCCGGTCGAGACGATCGCGACCCGCGGCCGACGCCAGACTTCGACCGCCGCGCAGCCGACCGCCGCCAGCATGCCGATCTCGCGCGAGCTCAGCACCTGCCCGGCGCGCAAGACGGTCTCGCCGCGCGCCATGTCGCTTCCGGAAAAGGCGACGAACTGCCCGGCGGCTGCGGGCCGGCGGATTTCGATCAGGGTCTCGCGGTCGTCGTCGACGGTGTCGGTGTGCTCGACCATGATTACGGTGTCGGCGCCGCGCGGCACCATGCCGCCGGTCGCGATCAATGCGGCGGTCCCTGGTTCGACAGCGATCCGCGGCTCTTTGCCGGGGGTCAGGATTTCGGGAACGAGGCTGAGCCGGCGCGGCGAGCGCTCGCTCGCACCGAGGGTGTCGTCGGCGCGCACCGCGAAGCCGTCGACGCTGGCGCGGTCAAATCCCGGGACGTCGACTTCGGCGACCACCCGGCGCGCCACGACCCGCCCCAGCGCCTGCGCCAGCGGCACAGTCTCTCGGCCAAGCGGGCGCAGCTCGAGATGGCGGCGGAACCGGCTTTCAGCCTCGTCGCGATCGACCACCTGCAGAAACTGCTCCTGCCGCGCCAGCTGGCGCAAGGTTGCGGGAATGTCGTTCATGATGTCGGCTCCCATGATGGCGGCTCAGCGCGCATCGGGCGTTTGTCATATAAATAGGCGGTCGCCAACGCCCCCGCCGGATATCCCTCGCTCGCTTCGGGAATGACGACAAACCCGTCGGCGTCGACAGCCGCCATCAGCCCGGCCTCGGCAAACGACCCGGCCGGCTCGATGCGCCCGTCGGGCAGGCGGCGGATCGGGCAGATCTCGGTGACCCCTATAGACGAGACGATTTTCCGCGCCGTCTCGGCAGTGATCGAAGGGTAGGGGAGGGCCGGGTCGCGTCCGCCGAGGCGGCGGATCGCGCGCCCCGCGAACAATTCGTAATTCCACAGGCAAGCGGCGGGCGCTCCCGGCAGCAGGATCACCGGCGTCGCATCCGCGGTATGCCCGAAGCCCGCGGTTTCGCCCGGCGCCAACGCCACACCGTAAAGGTCGAGCGCGCCGCAGGCAGCCAAATCCGCCGCCGAGCGATCGTCCCGGCCGGCGCCGGTGCCGCCCGCGACCAGGATCACGTCGGCGCCAGCCGCAAACGCACCCGCGGAGGAGGGCTCGACGACGACCCCGGCGTCGCGTGCAATCAAGGCGCGGAGCATCGGCCCGTTGCCGTCGACCGGGCTGCCCGAGCGCGCTCTGGCGGCGATCGCCAACCGAACGCGCGGCCGGCGGGTAACCGAAAGCTCGACATGGCCGGCGGCGGCCAGCACGCCGAGATGACGCGCCATCAAGCAGGTTCCGGCACGGACGAGCACTGCGCCGGCCGCGGCGATCGCTCCCCGGCGGTCGACATTGGCCCCTGCGGCCGCCGGTTCGATCAGCACGACCCGGCCGGCGCCATCGACTTCGGCCTGGTCGAACGGCACGACCGCGTCCGACCCGCACGGCAGCTTTTCGCCTGCCTCGACCACGATTGCGGCCAATCCCAGAGGGTTGTAGGCGCCGGCCCCGAGGCTTTCCTCTGCTCGCACCGCATACCCGTCGATCGCGGCGCAATCATCGGCCGGGATCGGGTCCGGAGCGTGCGCATCCGCTGCGAGCACCCGGCCCGCCGCGGTTTCGAGCGCTGCGTCTTCGGCCTCCAGGCGCCCGGTCGCCGCGTCGACCCAGGCGAGCACGCGTTGGATCGAAACGCGATCGAGCCTCTTCACTTGATCGCCGTCAGGGCCTGGTCGAGATCGGCAATAAGGTCGTCCGCGTCCTCGATGCCGACCGACAGACGGACCAGGCTGTCGCCGATGCCGATCGCGCGGCGCTGCTCCGCCGGCACCGAGGCGTGGGTCATGATGGCCGGATGCTCGATCAGGCTGTCGGCGCCGCCGAGGCTCTCGGCCAGGGTGAAGAGGCGCACTCGCTCCAGAAACCGCTTGCAGCCGGCGAGATCGGTCGCCAGCTCGACCGTGACCATGCCGCCGAACCCGTTCATCTGACGCCGCGCCAGCGCATGCTGGGGATGGCTCGGCAAGCCCGGGTAGATCGTGCGGCGAGTCGCCGAATGGCGCTCGAGCCATCCAGCGACGGCCAAGGCATTCGCGCAGTGCCGCTCCATCCGCAATGCCAGGGTTTTGATCCCGCGCAGGGCGAGGAAGCTGTCGAACGGCCCGGCGATGCCGCCGACGGCGTTCTGGACAAATTTCACATGATCGGCAAGCTCGCGATCGTCGCCGACGACGGCGACGCCGCCGATCACATCCGAATGGCCGTTCAGGTACTTGGTCGTCGAGTGGACGACACCGCTGAAGCCGTGGTCAAGCGGCCGCTGCACCCAAGGGCTGGCAAAGGTGTTGTCGGCGACGGTCCAGATGCGGCGCTGCCGGCCGATCTCGGCGATCGCCGCGAGGTCGACCAGCTTCAGCATCGGGTTGGTCGGGGTCTCGACCCAAATCAGCCCTGTGTTCGACCGGATCGCCGCCTCGACATTTTCCGGGTGCGACATGTCGACGAGCGTCGTTTCGAGACCGGCCGAGCGCCGCCGCACCCGCTCGAACAGCCGCAGCGTGCCGCCGTAGAGATCGTCGGTGGCGACGACATGCGCGCCGTGGTCGAGGCATTCGAGCACCGCCGCGATCGCCGCCGAGCCCGAGGCGAAGGCAAACCCGGCATTGCCGTTTTCGAGGTCGGCGACACAGCGCTCCAGCGCCTCGCGCGTCGGGTTGCGCGTGCGGGCATACTCGTAACCCTTATGGACGCCGGGGCTGTCCTGGGCATAGGTCGAGGTCGCGTAGATCGGCACCGAGACCGCGCCGGTCGTCGGGTCCGGTCCGCCGCCGGCATGGACCGCGCGGGTCGCAAAAGCGTGTCGGTTAGCCCGCATGTCGGCATTTTAGAGACTGCGGCCGAAACTGGCGATGCCGGATGCCGAGTTATCGTCATTTGGCTCGCAGACGCCCGGGCACCCCCGGCGGCGCCCCAGATGCGCCCCCGGATGCGGAAGGACAGCGACGGGCGCGGTTTTGGCCTCGATGGCGGCGGCGCATCCGCTGTCGCGAACGCGCCGCGTCGTCGTCTATTAAGGAATACCCGGCTAAGGAATACTCAGCCGGCCTTGGCTAGGTTCTGTGCCGCGAAGTCCCAGTTGACCAAATGGTCGAGAAAGGTCTGCACAAAGTCCGGGCGGCGATTCTGGTAGTCGAGATAGTAGGCGTGCTCCCACACGTCGCAGGTCAGCAGCGCGGTTTGGCCTTCGGCCAACGGGGTGACGGCGTTCGCGGTCGAGACGATCTTGAGCTGACCCTTGTCGGCGACGAGCCAGGCCCAGCCGCTGCCGAACTGGCCGACGGCGGTCGCCTTGAACTGCTCCTTGAACTTGTCGAGACCGCCGCAATCCTTGGTGATCGCCGCCGCGAGATTGCCGCCCGGCGAGCCGCCGCCCTGCGGCTTCATCGAGTGCCAGAAAAAGGTGTGGTTCCACACCTGCGCGGCGTTGTTGAACACACCCGTCTTTGAGCTGTCCTTGTGAGTCGCCTTGACGATGTCCTCGAGCGACTGCTGCTCCAGCGGGGAGCCCTTGACGAGGTTGTTGAGGTTGGTGACATAGGTTTGGTGATGCCTGCCGTAATGGAAGTCCATCGTCCGCTCGGAGATATGCGGTTCGAGCGCGTTTTTCGGGTAGGGCAGGGGCGGCAGTTCGAAAGCCATGGCGACCATCCCGGGTTATGAGAACGAGGTAAGTGAGAAAACGCCGGTTCCGGGGCGCCGTTCCGCGCGAGCGGAAACGCTGTCGCCGGTCGCAGCGTTGGTCCGGCGCCACGACCGCGACCGGTTTCAGACGGCGCTGTTTGCCCCGGACGCGCGCCGCGAGGCGCTGTTTGCGCTTTACGCCTTCAACTACGAGATTGCAAGGGCGCGGGAAAGCGTCAGCCAGCCGGTGCTCGGCCGCATCCGGCTCGAATGGTGGCGCGAGAACATCGCCGCGGCGTTCGGCAACGGCCCCGTGCGGCGTCATCCGGTTGTCGACGCGCTGACTTCGGTCATCCGCGGGGCCGGGCTGACGCCGGGCTATTTCGACCGGCTGATCGCGGCGCGCGAAGCCGATTTCGACGACGATCCGCCAGCGGATATGGCCGCGCTCGAGAACTATGCCGAGGCCACCTCGTCTAATCTGATTTATCTGGCGCTCGACGTACTGGGAACGCGCGACCCGGCCGCAAGCGAGGCCGGCCGCCATGTCGGAATTGCCTATGCGCTGTCGGGCCTGCTGCGGGCGCTGCCGTTGCGGACGGCAACGACGCGCCCGGTCATTCCCGCGGACATCGCCAGACGACATCGGCTCGACCTCGAAAGCGACCAGCAGAGCCGCGGCTCTCCCGCGTTGCGCGCGGCTGTCGCCGAGATCGCGGCGGCGGCGGAAGTCCATTTGCGAACCGCGCGCCGCCAGTGCGACGCCGTTCCGCGGGCGGCATTGCCGGCGCTGCTGCCGGCCGTGATCGCCGGGCGCACACTGCGGCGGCTCAGACGCGCCGGCTATGACCCCTTTGAGCGGACGTTTGGGCGAAGCGATCCGCTGCAGAGCTGGCGGTTGACGGCGGCGGCGCTGCGCGGACGCTTCTGAGCGGGCGGCCGCCGCGCTCGCGATCGGACCGGCAAGACAACGCCGGCCGCATTCCGCTTTTCAATATCGGCGCAATAGACCGACGAGGCGGCCCTGCACCTCGACCCGGTCGGGACCAAAGATGCGGGTTTCGTAGGCCTTGTTCGCCGGCTCCAGCGCAATCGAGGCGCCGCGGCGGCGCAGCCGCTTCAGCGTGACCTCCTGCTCGTCGATCAGCGCGACGACGACGGCGCCGTTTTCCGCGGTGTTGCCGCGTTCGATGATGACCGTGTCGCCATCGAGGATGCCGGCCTCGATCATGCTGTCGCCGGCGACCTCGAGCGCGTAGTGCTCACCGGTGCGGCCGAGCAGGCTCGCCGGGACGCCGACCGACGCGCTTTGGTCGCGCAACGCCTCGATCGGGGTGCCGGCGGCGATGCGGCCGTAAAGCGGCAGCTCGACGGCCTCGACATCGGGAGCAATCGGCGCACCCGGCAGCGAAGTCTTGAAATCGCCGCGGATTACGGTCGCCGAAAAGCCGCCGCGATCGGCGGTGGGCGCCGCGCTCTCCTCCGGCAGCTTGACGACCTCCAACGCCCGCGCCCGGTGCGGCAGGCGGCGGATGAAGCCACGCTCCTCGAGTCCGCTGACCAGCCGGTGAATTCCCGATTTCGATTTCAGCCGCAGCGCGTCCTTCATCTCGTCAAAGGATGGCGACACCCCGGTTGCAACCAGCCGCTGGTTGATGAACAGCAGCAATTCGCGCTGCTTTACGGTCAACATGACGCCTCCACCTTGGCCAGTGCGGAACGAACCCTAAACGCTGGCCATCGTTCTACTTTGGTTCGCCCCCTCCGTCAAGTAGCCCCTAAGGATCAGCCGTCTTTTCAGCCGGGACTTCCCAGCCGGGTCTCAGATCGGCAATGCACCGGTCGGGAAACGAACGACCGGGACGATTTCACCGGCGGCGGCGGCGGGTGCGTGCGGCGGGCGCAAGATCAGGCAGTCGGCGGCGGCCAACAGACGCATCATCGAGCTGTCCTGAACCTCGAACGGAAAGACCTCCTCGACGCCGTCGGGGGCGCGCGCCAGCCGTGCGCGCAGGTAATCCTGGCGTTGGTCGTTGGCCCCGACCGGCGCGCCGAGCCGTGCCGCCGCCGACGTCGTGTCGGTTGAGCTCAGGCCGACCAGCCGCTCGATCGCCGGCACCAGAAACAGCATCGCGCACACGAAGGTCGAGACTGGATTGCCGGGCAGCCCGAGCATCGGCGTGCCGCGATAACGCCCGACCATCAGCGGCTTGCCGGGGCGCATCGCGATCTGCCAGAAATCGAGGTCGAAGCCGTCCTCGGCCAGCACCTCGCGCACCAAATCGTGGTCGCCGACCGATGCGCCGCCGGTGGTTACCAAGAGGTCGACCCCGCGGGTCGCGGCGGCAAGGCGGCGCAGTGACTCGGCGTCGTCCGGGGCGTTGCCGACCGAGACCGCGACCCCCCCGCAGGCGGCGACGAGCGCGGCCAAGGCCAGGCTGTTCGAGCTGACGATCTGGTGGGGGCCGATCGGATCGCCGGGCATGACGATCTCGTCGCCGGTCGACAGGATGCCGATCTGCGGCCGGCGCCGCACGAACAGCCAGGGCCGGTTCATCGCGGCGAGCAGGCCGATGTCGCGCGCGGTCAGCCGCCGGCCGGCCCGCAGCAGCGTCTCGCCCTCGGTGAAATCGAGCCCCTCGCGGCGGACATAGCGGCCGCGCCGCGCGCCGTCGAGCACCCGCACCCGGTCGCCATTGCGCTCGGCGTCCTCCTGGATCACGACGGTATCGGTGCCGGCCGGCATCGGTGCGCCGGTAAAGATCCGCGCCGCTTCGCCGGGGCCGACACGACCGCCGAACCCGGCGCCCGCCGGAACCTCGGCGACGACGCGCAACTCGGCCGGGATCCGACCCAGATCGTCGGCGCGCACGGCATAGCCGTCCATCGCCGAGGCTGCAAACGGCGGCTGGGTGCGGCGGGCGGCGACGTCTTCGGCGAGCACTCGGCCGAGCCCCGCCCCAAGTGCTATCTGCTCGGGCGGCAAGGCATCGACCAAGGAGAGCAGGCGAGCCAGCGCTTGTTCAACCGAAATCACGGTTCTGCCTCCCAATCGCCCGAGTTGCCGCCTGTTTTGCGCAGCAGCCGCACATTGGCGACGACCATGCCGCGATCGACCGCCTTGCACATGTCATAAACCGTCAGGGCCGCGACGCTCGCCGCGGTCAGAGCTTCCATCTCGACCCCGGTGCGCCCGCGCAGACGGCAAGTGGCGGTGATCTCGACGGCACTCCTCTCGGGCATGCAGACGAGGTCGACCTCGACCGAGGTCAACGCCAGCGGATGGCACAGCGGGATCAGCTCGGCAGTGCGTTTCGCCGCCATGATCCCGGCGAGGCGGGCGACCGCCAACACGTCGCCTTTGGCCACGTCGCCGGCGCGGATGCGCTCCAAGGTCGCGGGGCGCATTACGACCCGGGCGCCGGCGACGGCGACACGATCGGTTTCGTCCTTCGCCGACACGTCGACCATCCGCGCATGGCCGTGCGCGTCGAGATGGGTGAATTCGGCGAGGCCCAGCAAGCGGCGCGTCGCGGCGGTCACATCGGGCTCGCGCATCAGGGTTTCGCCGACCAGAAAGCACCGGGCGCCGGCTGCGGCGAGGCGGTCGAGATCGGCGGGGCTGCGAATCCCGCTTTCGGCGACCACGATCCGGTCGTGAGGCACCTGCTGCGCCAGCCTCTCGGTGGTGCCGAGATCGACCGACAGGGTCTTCAGGTTGCGGTTGTTGACGCCGATCAGGCGGACCCCGAGCAGCAGGGCGCGGTCGAGTTCCGCTCGATCGTGGACTTCGGCCAGCACGTCGAGACCGAATTCCGCGGCGGCGGCGGCGAGTTCGGCCGCCTCGGCGTCCGCCAACGCCGCCATGATCAGCAGCACGCAATCGGCGCCGATTACGCGGCTTTCGACGATCTGGTACGGATCGAGGATGAAATCCTTGCGCAGCACCGGCACCGAGGCGGTGCGGCGCGCCGCGCGCAAATCGTCGTCGCGGCCCTGGAAGAAAGGCGTGTCGGTCAGCACCGACAGACAGCTGGCGCCGCCCGCCTGGTAGGCGCGGGCGAGTGCGGCGGGATCGAAATCGGCGCGGATCAGCCCGACGCTGGGCGAAGCCTTTTTTATTTCGGCGATCAGCCCATAGCGGCCTTGCGCCAAATGCCGTTCGAGCGCCGCCGCAAAAGGCCGCACCGGCGGCGCCTCGGCCGCCGCGGCGAGCAGCGCCGCCTCGGAGCGCGCCGCCTTGGAGCGCCCGACATGGGCGCGCTTTTCGGCACAGATGCGGTCCAGCACGTCGCTCATCGGGGGCCGTCGGCGGTTGCGGCGGGTGGGTTGGTGCGGCTGACGAGATCATCGAGGACGCGGCCGGCCGCCCC
Organism: uncultured Alphaproteobacteria bacterium; assembly: GCA_963775525.1. Taxonomy (GTDB): domain Bacteria; phylum Pseudomonadota; class Alphaproteobacteria; order ATCC43930; family CGMCC-115725; genus AP-15. Next base: position 15,595 of record CAVZJF010000001.1, read on the forward strand.
CGAATCGATCGACCGCGCGGCCAGTTCGGCGCCCTCATAAAGAGTGGCGGCGCGGCCGGCGACCAGCAACGCGGCGGCGCTGTTCAACAGCACGACATCGCGCAACGGCCCGCCGACGCCGGCGAGCAGGCCCCGCATCAATCCGGCGTTGTGCGCGGGCTCGCCGCCGCGCAGGTCTTCGAGCCCGCGCCGGCGGCAACCCGGCGTCCTGGGCGGTGACTTCGAAGATTTCGACCGCGCCGTGGTCCAAAGAAGCGACCGTCGTCCGGCCGGCGGTGGTCAATTCGTCAAGCCCCTCGCCGTGGACGACCCAGGCGCGTTCGCCGCCGAGCCGGCCCAGCACCTCGGCCATCGGCCGCGCCCATTCACGCGCAAACACGCCGACCAGCTGGCGGCGCGCATTGGCCGGGTTCGACAACGGGCCCAACAGGTTGAAGATCGTCCTGGTGCCTAATTCGACGCGGGTCGGCGCCACGTGGCGGGTGGCGCTGTGATGGCGCGGCGCCATCAGAAAGCCGAGCCCGATCTCCCACAAACAGGCGCGCACGATGGCCATGTCGGCGTCGATGTTGACGCCGAGCGCCGTCAGCACATCGGCGGAGCCCGATTTCGACGACAACGCGCGATTGCCGTGCTTCGCCACCGGCACGCCGCAGCCGGCGACAACCAAGGCGCTCGCGGTCGAGATGTTGAAGCTGCCCGAAGAATCGCCGCCGGTGCCGCAGGTGTCGACCGTGCCGGGCGGCGCGTCGATCTGGACCGCCTTTGCCCGCATGACCCGCGCCGCGCCGGCGATCTCGTCGACGGTCTCGCCGCGCACCCTGAGCGCCATCAGAAAGCCGCCCATCTGCGACGGCGTCGCGTCGCCGCTCATGATCGTGTCGAACGCCGCCTCAGCCTCGCTCTCGCTCAGGCAGCGCCCCGAGGCAACCAGGGCGAGCAAGGATTTAATGTCGCCACTCATAGGGCGATGTCCGATTTCCCGACCAGCAGCATGGGTGGCGTCGACGCCAACGACGACCGTTATATCAGGCCGGCATGGGCAGGGGAAACGGCGCTGCCGGCCCCCAACCGTCGGTTGGCACCTCGGTTCGGCCGTCCAACTCGTCAATGTGTCGAGGTATTTTACGCGTCGACGCCACCGGGCGATCGGCCTTGGCAAATAGCGCAAACGAGAGGTCGGACGCGCGGGCGTTGACCGGACGGCTAAACCATCCCCATCCAGAACATCTGCTGACTGTCGACATCGACATCGTATTTGCGCACGAAATCGAGCTTGCCGTCGGCGCCGATGCGAAACAGCGAGAGGCAGGCGGGCACCGTGCGGATCTCGCCGCCACGCTTGACCGGCAGGCCCATGATGTGCGCCGCGACCAGAAGCCGGCCGCTCGGGTCGATGTGAAAGGTGCGGCAGTGGATGCCGTGCGTGTCGACATGCTGGACCGGGTTGGGCTCGCCGGTCGCCGGGTCGATCGCGTAGACCGCCAGCGTGTTCTCGCCGCCGGCGAAGACGCGTTCGGCGCCCTCTCCGACGGTGCTCGAGGCGCGGTTGGCGACGTACACAAAGCGACCGTTCGGGTGGACATGGACCGTCCCCGCGGCCTGGCGTCCGCGGATGTTGCCGGGCTCGGCCAAGGTGGGTTTGCTGAACACCGGCGTCGGCGACAAACGGCCGCCGTCAATCGCGAACATGTCGAGCCGGTTCTGCCGCTCCAGAGAGACGTAAACCCAAGGTTTTGCCGGGTGAAAATCGAGATGGCGCGGGCCCAAAGCCGTAGCCGCCGCCCGGCGCCACCGAAACCTCGCCGGTCAGCCGCCCGCCCGCGTAGCGAAAGACCTTCAACGCACCCGGCTCCTCGGGCTTGCCGGCGGCGGCGTCGTGACCGCGCGTGACCAGGATCGCGAGGCGGTTGTCGAGGCCGACCCGCACCTGATGGCCGTAAATGCCGGGGTCGACCGGCTCGGGTTGGGCAATTTCAGCCCCGAGGGTGGCGTCCGGATTGACGCCGTAGACCCGCAGGCCGCTGGGGTTGCTGAAGGCGACGAGCAGGTTTTGCGACGGAATATCGCTGGTCATGTGGATCGGCCGGGTCGGCAGCGGGATCGGCGTGCCATGCGCTGACAGCGCGCCGGTCGCGGGGTCGATGCGGAACGCGCTGACGTGGTGTTTGTCGCCGACGACGCCGCCGATCCCCGAGGCGCTGTTGCTCGTTGCGACGTAGAGATATTGCCGCGAGGCATGCGGCCAAACGTAGTGCACGTTCGCCGGCAGGGCGACGGTGCCGCGCCGGGTCAGCGCGGCATTGTCGACGTCGACATCGTAATGCGTCAAATCCGGTCCGACGCTGGCGTAAAGCATGGTTTTTTCAGGCATGGCGCGTCCCATCGACGGTAGTTGCACACTTTGCCCACGAGCATAGGCGTCTGATGAGCAGGAGCGAAGCGTCACCTGCTTGGCGCCCGGGCGAAGAGATGCAAATGCCGGCTTCCGGTGATGGGTCCGTGCCGGCAGTCTCGCAGCGCTCTCGTCCGACCAGCCGCCGGGCGCGGGCATCGGCGAGCCCGACCTACAGCCAGCGGCGACCGACCGAGCCCGCCACGCCAGGAGCGTTTCCCTGGCAGCCTGCTGAAAAACGACCATACGGTCACCTATTTTTGGGTTCTGATTGCACTTTCGGTTGATAAGACTTACAATAACATGTACGATATAAAAATGGATAGCGCGCCCGAGCTGTAAAGGGTGTAACCGCGGCTGTGGGCGTCGCCCGCAGACGATGTCGGGCCGGGGGAAGTCGCCGGTGTCCAAGATTTCGCATCTTATTTTCCTGTGCCTTGCGGCTATTACTGTAGCCGAGTGCACGCCGCTGGGGATGCGGCCGGGCATCGAACGCGCCGACGACCTGGGGTTGCAGACGGCGCCCACCGACGTCCAGCAGCTGCCCCCACTGCCGCCTCTCCCACTGCTGTCCGCACCGGAAGCCCGCGACAAATTTTATCGTGACGGGTTTGTCGAGCAATGGATGGCGCGTTCCGACCTTTTGTGCCGCGAATACAAAGACAAAATAATCCTGGTCTCGCGCAACACCAAGTTTGCCACCGATGCGACATCGACGATCCTTTCGGGGCTGGCGACGATCTTTACCATGGTCGGGACAATCCATCCGCTGACCGGTGCGGCGACGATCGTCAGCGGGGTCGGCGCGGCGGCGCAGACTGACACCTTCCAGCAGCAGAGCGGCGAGATCATCGCCTCGGCGATCCAGACGTCCCGCGAGAACCAGGCAAATCAGATAGAAACCAATCTGAAGTTGTCCCCCACCGAGTACAATATCTATCGTGCGCAGAGAGATGTCATCGACTACCACAATATGTGTAGTCTTGAGAATGCCCTGGCGCAGGTTAGAGCGTCATTAAAGGCCACCTCACCAAACCAAGGACAGACGCCTCCAGCCGCGCAAGCGCTTACACCGGCCGAGCCGATCGCGCCGCCGGCCCAGGCGAAACCCACTATCGCCCCGCCGAACCCACCAGCGCCGCCGCCCCACCGCCAGCTCCGCCACTCGCTCGCTCGGCTACCGGGCCGCCGATAGTTCTGCCGCCGCCGCAGGTGGGGATCGCCGGCGCCATCTCGCCGGCGGAGAGAGCCATGACGGCGGAAGAAGGCCGAAAGGTTCAGGCGGCGCTTTGCGTGCCACCCGACCCGGGAACGGTCACTTTCGGACCCCAGACGCGCGCCGCGATCGATATATTTCGGACGACCGGTGGGCACCAAGGGCCACCCGGCGGTCTGAGACAAAATGAGGTGATCTTTTTGACGGACAAGAAATTGGCCCCTTGCGACACGGCGCAATTCGCCAATGTGTTCGAATATTTCCTGTTCAAAACCGATGACCGCGAAACGAGTGCGAACAAGATAAAAGGTCTCCAGGCAGAGCTTCGCGCCAAGGGCAAGGACGTGCCAAACTCGGGTCAATTCGACTCCCCTACAAGAACCGCAATCGGCGAGCTTCAAGCGGCCAAGGGCATGGAGCAGACGAAACAAATCACCAGGGATTTCCTCAGGGTGCTGCATAACGTGCAGCCGTCTCAGTAGGTTCTGACCCTGAAGGCTTATCGTGAAGGGGAGCGGCCATGATTTTCATCGTGAAAGAAACCGATGTCAGCCTCTCGCAGGCGCCCCGAGACGATGCCCCTGCTGTCGATGTCGTGGTTGACGGCGACCGCGTGGAGGAGATCGATGGCTCAGCTAGCCCCGGCTGGGTGAAGGTCGCGCTGCTGCCGGAAAAGAAGTCGCAAGGCTTCCTGCCGCTGCACGCGCTCGATCCGGATACGCCGCAGAGCCCTGATATCGACGAAGACCAATTCTACGCTGCAGCGGCTCTCGCCGCGCGCGTATCGGCTGTTGACGACGAGTACTTATATGGGCTGGCCGTCGCGCAGAGCGGGTTAAAGAACATCCAGAGTGCGGTCCCCACCTCCGATGGTTTCGGCCCGTTTCAATTCTCGATCGCGCGCTGGGCCGATCTCGTCGGTCGCTTCGGCGCAGACGAAAACATTTCCGTCGAGGATCGAACCGACCCTTTCGCGCAAGTCGTCCTCGCCGCCCGATACACCCGACGGCTCGCCGACGGGTCAAAGACGGCGCTCAAACGCGACCCGCAGCTGAACGAGCTTTTCGTTGCTCATCTGCTCGGCGAGGATGCCGGGCCTGTCGCGCTCGCCGCTGATCATGCGACTTCGATCGACGCAGCGTCGAAAGGGAAGCCAGGCGCAGCCGACGCGCAAAAGGCGGTTGCGGACAACCCGCAAATCTTTAAGGGCGGGAACCAGACGATAGCCCAGGCGCTGGCCGCCGCCGCCACCAAACTTAAGCCGGGCCTGGACGCGGCCGCGCAAGTCAAGGCGCGACTAAATCCGCCGGGAGCCGCCCCACCAGGGCCAATCCATCTCAATCTGCCTCGATTGCGCCCGGACCAGACAGCTGCGGCGCAGAAGATCATGAGCGCATTCGCCGCTGCCGGGTTTGACGAGATTCACCAGGTTTGCGCGCTGGCCAACGCGATGAGAGAATCGAATCTCAACCCGACCCAAGTTAACCGCAAGGGCGAGTTCAGCGTCGGTTTGTTCCAACTGAACATCCAGGGTGGCCGGGGCGCCGGGCATCAGGAAGCGGAATTGCTGGACCCGGATCGCAACATTGCGATCGTTGTTGCCGCTGCCCGCAACCCGCATGACCCGTTTGGCCGCAACTTCCCTCAAGCCAAGACAATAGAAGAGGCGGTCGTCGTCTTCGTCCGCGATTTCGAGAATCCAAAAGATCCGAAGGATGAAATAACGATCAGACTAACGACGGCTAGGAAACTCTTAGCTTAATCGCGGCTGCGTCGAAACGCAACAAGCGGTATCAGACTGCCGCCCGGTCGACCCCATCGACCGGGGCGCCGTAAAGGTCGCGGGCGCGGTTTTCAAAGGCGTCGACCATGCGGCGCACCGCTTCGCTGAACAGCATCTCGATGACCTTTTGCATCAGCCGCGACTTGAATTCGAAATCGACGAAGAAGTCGAGGCGGCAGCCTTCCGGCGTCTTGTCGAACAGCCAATGGTTGTTGAGGTAGCGAAACGGCCCCTCGGCATAGGTCACGTCGATCTTTCGCGGCGGGTCGAGGGACACGCGCGACGTAAAGCGCTCGCGGAACATCTTGAAGCCGATGATCAGGTCGGCGACGACCAGATTGGCCTGGCGCTCGCGGATGCGCGCGCCGATGCACCACGGCAGGAATTCGGGGTAGCGCTCGATATCGGCGACCAGTGCAAAGAGCTGCTCCGGCGTGTAGGGGAGCACACGCTGCTCGGCATGGGTCGGCATCGCGGCAGGGTCAGCCGGCGGCTGCGAGCTGCGCGGAGCGGGCGGCGCGCAGCTGTGCGAAATCCTCCCCGGCATGGTAGGACGAGCGGGTCAGCGGCGAGGCCGAGACCAGCAAAAACCCCTTGCCGAGCGCCAGGCTTTTATAGCCGGCGAATTCTTGCGGCGTTACAAACCGGGCGATCGCGTGATGCTTTGGCGTCGGCTGCAGATATTGCCCGATCGTCAAAAAATCCACATCCGCGGCGCGCAGATCGTCCATCACCTGAAGCACCTCGGTCCTGTCCTCGCCGAGCCCGACCATGATCCCGGACTTTGTGAACAGCGCCGGATCGAGCCGCTTGACCTGGTCGAGCAAGCGCAACGAGTGAAAATATCGCGCGCCCGGCCTTACCTCGGCGTAAAGACGCGGCGCGGTTTCGAGATTGTGGTTGAACACGTCGGGGCGGGCCGCGACGACGGTCTCGAGCGCACCGTCCTTGCGCAGGAAATCGGGGGTCAGCACCTCGATCGTCGTGCCGGGGGCGGCGGCGCGGACCGCCGCGATGGTTTTCGCGAACTGCGCGGCCCCGCCGTCGTCGAGATCGTCGCGATCGACCGAGGTGACGACGACATGCGAAAGGCCCAGTGCGGCGACCGCTTCGCCGACGCGCTGCGGCTCATCCGGGTCGAGCCGGTCGGGGCGGCCGGTCGCGACATTGCAAAAGGCGCAGGCGCGGGTGCACACCCGGCCGAGGATCATGACCGTCGCGTGTTTCTGTTTCCAGCACTCGCCGATGTTCGGGCAGGCGGCTTCCTCGCACACGGTATTGAGATGCAGCTCGCGCATCAGCCGGCGCGTCGCCTGGTATTCGGGCGAGCCCGGCGCCTTGACCCGCAGCCAGTCGGGCTTCTTCAGGATCGGGTTGTCCGGAAGATGCGCCTTCTCGGGATGGCGCGCGGACGTGATCGCCGCAGGCGCAGATGTCATCGGCAACAGGTGGATCGCGCCGCCATCCGCGTCAAGCGCGGCGTCATCGTCCGATTTCCTGTAGCTCCTCGCGGCAAGCCTCGCTGAAGTCGCGCAACGGGTCGATATGTTGATCGATCCAGGTCGAGCGGACTTCTTCCAAACTCATGTTTTGCGCGAGGTAGGCTTGCATGATGATTTGCGCCACGCTGTCCGCCCTTTCGACCACCCGCTGCGACGAAATCAGGCGGATGCGGTTGACCAGCCCGTAAATCCCAATCATCGCCGACGCGTCGTCGCGCTTGTTTTGCAGGGCATCGGCATAGAGCCTGGCGGCCTCGTCGAGAAATCGTCCGAACAGCACCTCCCGCTTGTCTCGTTCGGCGGCCGCGCGCTGCGCCCGCGATTGCGCCTGCTGGGTCATCCACGACGTCGCAAACGACGTGAACCCGCCAATTGCGGTCCCGGCCAGCGCCGCCAGCGCCGATATGTATGCCGTATCCATCGGCATCGCCGTCGGCCGACACCTAGAAGTGGATGGCGCGGCCGTAGGCGGCGAGCACCGCCTCGTGCATCGTCTCCGACAATGTCGGGTGCGGAAAGATCGTGCGGATCAGCTCGGCTTCGGTCGTTTCCAGGGTTTTGGCGATCGTGTAGCCCTGGATCAGCTCGGTTACTTCGGCGCCGACCATATGTGCGCCGAGAAGCTCGCCGGTCTTGGCGTCGAACACGGTCTTGACCATCCCCTCCGGCTCGCCGAGGGCGATCGCCTTGCCGTTGCCGATAAACGGGAAATGCCCGACCTTCACCTCGTGGCCGGCCTCGCGCGCGCTCTTCTCGGTGTGGCCGACGCTGGCGACCTGCGGCCGGCAATAGGTGCAGGCGGGGATATTGCGGGTGTCGAGGGGATGCACGTCGTTGACCCCGGCGATGTGCTCGACGCAGATCACGCCCTCATGGCTCGCCTTGTGCGCGAGCCACGGCGGACCGGCAAGGTCGCCGATCGCGTAAATCCCAGGTTCGCCGGTCCGCAGCCACTCATCGACGACGACGTGGGTGCGCTGGACCTCGACAGCGGTGTTTTCGAGACCGATATCCTCGACATTACCGACGATCCCGACGGCCAAAATGACCTTTTCGACGGTAACGTCGAGCGATTTTCCACCAGATTCGACATGCGCGGTCACCTGGTCCCCGACACGGTCGAGCGTCTTCACCGTGGCCTCGGTATGGATCTTGATCCCCTGCTTTTCGAATGATTTGCGGGCGAAGGCGGCGATCTCCTCGTCCTCGACCGGCAACACCCGGTCGAGCACTTCGACCACCGTAACATCAGCTCCCATATCTTTGTAAAAACTCGCGAACTCAATTCCGATCGCACCCGAGCCGACAACCAGCAGGGATTTCGGGATCGCGGCCGGGACCATCGCCTCCTTGTAGGTCCAAACCCGCTCGCCATCGGGTTCGAGCCCCGGCAGGGAGCGAGCTCTCGCCCCGGTCGCCAAAATGATATGCGGTGCTGCGAGCTCGGCGACGGCGTTTCCGTCCTTTTCAACCGCCAGCCGTCCTTTGGCGGCCAGCCGTCCCTGTCCGTCGAGCACGGTGACCTTGTTCTTTTTTAAAAGATACCCCACGCCATTCGACAATTGCTTGGCGACGGCGCGCGAACGGGCGACGACCTTGCCCGCGTCATAGCGGATGTCCTTCGCCGAAAATCCATATTGGTCAAGATGCTGCAGGATATGGTAGATCTCGGAGCTGCGCAGCAGCGCCTTGGTCGGGATGCAACCCCAATTGAGGCAGATGCCGCCCAAATGCTCGCGCTCGACGAGCGCCACCTTCATTCCGAGCTGCGCCGCCCAAATCGCGGCGACATAGCCGCCCGGCCCGCCGCCGAGCACGACGAGATCAAACGAAGTTTCGGCCATTCTCTGACGTCTCGCCCTACAGCAGCATCGTCAAAGGATCCTCGACGAGCTTTTTGAAAGCGGCGAGAAATTGTGCGCCAACGGCACCGTCGACCGCGCGGTGGTCGCAAGACAGGGTGCAGCTCATCACCGTCGCGACCGCCAGCGCGCCGTTCTTGACCACCGGCCGCTGCTCGCCGGCGCCGACTGCCAGGATCCCGCCCTGTGGCGGGTTGATCACCGCGGCAAAGTCGCGGACCCCGAACATCCCGAGATTGGAGATCGAGAAGGTGCCGCCCTGGAATTCTTCGAGCTTGAGCTTGCCGGCGCGGGCGCGGGCGGCGAGGTCCTTGGTCTCGTTGGCGATTGTCGCCAAGCCCTTGCGGTCGGCCTGTTTGACGATCGGCGTAATCAGCCCGTCGTCGAGCGCCACGGCTACGGCGATGTCCACCGTACCCCATTGCAGGATCGCCTCGTCGCTCCATGACGCGTTGGCCGCCGGCACCTGGCGCAGCGCCAACGCTGCCGCGCGGATCACAAAGTCGTTGACGGAAATACGGTAAGCATCTGATTTAGAGTTCAATTCCGAGCGGATTTTGACCAGCTCGTCGATCTCGCAATCGATGGTCAGGTAGAAATGCGGGACGGTCTGTTTCAACTCGGTCAGGCGGCGGGCAATGACCCGGCGCATCGCGTTGAGCGGGCGCTCGGTGTAGGGCGGATTGCCGGCCAATGCCAGCACCCGTTCCTTTGACAAGGTGGTCGGGGAGATCGGCGCCGACGCCGGTGTCGGCGGTGGCGGCGCCGCAGGACGGGCTGCGGGCTGAGCCGGTGCTCCGGCCGGCGCGCGCGCCGCCGTCAGCGCGGCTTCGATGTCGGATTTAACAATCCGCCCTCGCGGACCCGAGCCGGTGATCAGGGCGAGGTCGAGGCCGGCTTGCTGGGCCATGCGCCGCGCCAAGGGGCTCGCGAAAACCCGGCTGTCATGGCCGTTTCCGGCCAATGGCGGCGGTGGCGCTGCCGGCGCCGGCGGCGGTGCTGCTGCCGCCTGCGACGGCGCGCTGTCCGCTCGCGGCGGCTGGGGCGCGGTCGGGGCGGCGGCCGGCGTTGCGGGCGCCGGGTCGGGGGCCTGCGGGAGCGCCGACGCGTCTTCGCCCTCACCCAGCAACAAGGCGATCGGCTGATTGACCTTGACCCCCTGCGTCCCCTCCGGGACCAGGATCTTGCCGACCCGGCCGTCATCGACGGCCTCGACCTCCATGGTCGCCTTGTCGGTCTCGATTTCAGCGAGCACGTCGCCCGAATGGACTTCGTCGCCTTCGCGCTTCAGCCATTTGGCGAGATTGCCCTCGGTCATCGTCGGCGACAGCGCCGGCATCAGGATTTCGATCGGCATGATCTCTTGCTCAGGGTCGGGAACCCGGCGGCCAGCCTAAAAGAACCAGCCTGTTCCGTCCGTGTCCACTAGCGGTAGGCGACTTCACGAGCCGCGGCGACGATGTCTTCGACCTGCGGCACCGCGAGATGTTCAAGGTTCGCGGCGTAGGGCAGCGGCACGTCCTTGCCGGTGACCCGCTTGGCCGGCGCGTCGAGCCAGTCAAAGCAGTGCTCCATAACCATCGCCGCGATCTCGGCGCCAATGCCGGCAAAGGGCCATCCTTCCTCGACCGTGACGATGCGGTTGGTCTTTTTGACCGACGCGGCGACGGTGTCGAGGTCAAACGGACGCAGGCTGCGCAGGTCGATGACTTCCGAGGAAATTCCTGCTTTTTCGAGCTCCTCGGCGGCCTGCATCGCCAGTTTGACCATGCGCGAAAAGGCGGTGATGGTGACGTGCTCGCCGGGCCGCGCGATGCGCGCCTTGCCGATCGGCACCAGGAATTCGGGGTCGTCGGGAACCGCAAAGCTTTCGCCGTAAACCAGCTCGTGTCGAGGAAAACCACCGGGTTCGGGTCGCGGATCGCCGATTTCAGCAATCCCTTGTGGTCGGCGCCGGTATAGGGCGCGACGACCTTGAGCCCGGGGCAATGCGCATACCAGCTCGCATAGCATTGCGAATGCTGCGCTGCAACGCGAGCGGCGATGCCGTTCGGCCCGCGAAAGACGATCGGGCACCCCATTTGGCCGCCCGACATATACCGCGTCTTAGACGCAGAGTTTATAATTTGGTCCATTGCTTGCATCGCAAAGTTAAACGTCATGAATTCGACGATGGGGCGCAGCCCGGCGAAGCCGGCGCCGACCCCGAGCCCGGTAAATCCCTGTTCGGTGATCGGCGTGTCGATGACCCGCCGCGCGCCAAATTCCTGCAACAATCCCTGGCTGACCTTGTAGGCGCCCTGATATTCGGCGACCTCCTCGCCGATCAGAAACACCGCGTCGTCGCGGCGCATCTCCTCGGCGATCGCATCGCGCAACGCCTCGCGCACGGTAATCGTGCGAGTGGCGCCGGTGTATTCGGGCTCGTCCTTCGGGGCGGCGCGGCCCGGCGCCGGCGGCGCTGCGGGCGGCGCCGGCTGCGGTGAGCGCGCCTGGGGATCTCGAGCCGGGCTGAGCCCGCCGCCATTGGTGGCCGCAGGCGGCGGTGAGGGCGGGGGGGGGTCGGGCGATCACCGCCGGCCGCGGCTTCGCCATTGGCCGCGATCACCGCGATCGGGGTGTTGACCGCGACGTGGTCGGTGCCTTCGGGAATGACGATCTTGGTCAGCACGCCCTCGTCCACCGCCTCGACCTCCATCGTCGCCTTGTCGGTCTCGATTTCGGCGAGCACGTCGCCGGAACGAACCTCGTCGCCCTCGCTTTTGAGCCAGCGGGCGATCTTCCCTTCGGTCATCGTCGGCGACAGCGCCGGCATCAGCACTTCGGTAGCCATGGCTTATCGCAATCTCCCGCGGCCCGAGCCCGCGCGTCGGAGGCCCTGTTTCGCCCTTGCGGGCGGTGTTCGACGACTAAAGTAGACGGCGCCGGCTCAGGCGTCGACCAGCACATCCGTCCACAGCTCGGCGGGGTCGGGCTCGGGGCTGTCCTGGGCGAATTGCGCTGCCTCGGCGACGCGGCGGCGCACTTCCGAGTTCATCTCCTTTAGCGCTGCTTCGTCGCTGCCGCCTTCCACCAGACGGCGGCGCGCCTGGTCGATCGGATCGTGCTCGGTGCGCATCCGGTCGACCTCGTCGCGGGTGCGGTATTTCGCCGGATCCGACATCGAATGGCCGCGATAGCGATAGGTCAGCATCTCCAGGATCAACGGCCCCTGTCCGGAACGGGCATGCTCGGCCGCGGCGAGCCCGGCCTCGTGCACCGCCAGGACGTTCATGCCGTCGACCTGCTCGCCCGGGATGCCATAGGCCATGCCGCGATGGAACAGGTCGGTGCGGGCGGAGGCGCGATCAATCGAGGTGCCCATGCCGTAGCGGTTGTTCTCGATCACATAGACGACCGGCAATTTCCACAACGCAGCCATGTTGAAGCTTTCGTAAACCTGGCCCTGGTTGATCGCGCCGTCGCCGAGATACGTCACCGAGATCAGCCCGTTGTCGCGATAGCGGTGGGCGAAGGCGAGGCCGGTGCCGATCGGCACTTGCGCGCCGACAATGCCATGGCCGCCGAAAAAGTTCTTGTCGCGGCTGAACATGTGCATCGAGCCGCCCTTGCCGTGCGAATAGCCGGAGCGGCGTCCGGTCAATTCGGCCATCACCCCCTTGGGGTCCATGCCGCACGCCAGCATATGGCCGTGGTCGCGGTAGGAGGTGACGATCGTGTCGCCTTCCTTGAGCGCCGCCTGCATGCCGACGACCACCGCCTCCTGCCCGATGTAGAGATGACAGAAGCCGCCGATCAAACCCATGCCGTACATTTGCCCGGCGCGCTCCTCAAAGCGCCGGATCAGCAGCATGTCGCGGTAAAAGCCGAGCAGCTCCTTTGGGGACGCGTCAAGCTCGGCGACGCCGGCCGGATTGCCCTTGCGTGTTGCCGCCATTTCGTCTCCTCCGGGCCTTCGCCCTAAATCCCCGTCGAAAGCGGGCCTGAGCATGCCGGCAGTTCGCGGCCTTTGCAACGACGACCTATTCAAATCATTGTGGACAAAGCAGGAATCGACACGCCCGCAGGCCGCCCGCGCGACCGTCCCGGTCCCGCCGGCGTCAGCGCGCGGGCGCGTCTCGCATAATCACCAACTCGTTCGGCGCGACGAGGTTGAGGGTCGCGCGTACCCGCTCGTCGACCAGGTCGGGATCGAGGTGCTCCGGGCTGAGGTCGGACACCTTACGATCGAGCGCCCTACGTTCGTCGCGCAATGCCGCGAGATGGGCGTTTTCCGTTTGCAGCTGTTCGGTCAGCCGCCGCCAGGCGAGAAAGCCGCGATCGCCGATGACCAGGTTGTAGGCGAAGTAGCCGGTCAGCGCGATCCCGCAGGTCGGCCCGACAAGAGCCCGCACCCACCGCCGGAGCCTGCGCGACCAGTACATGGCAAAACTGGATCACCAGTGACGGCGCAGGTCAACCCTGGCGTGACGGGCCTAGCGATGCCGCGCGAAAACCGAACGGCCGGCGTAAACCGCGGAGGCGCCGAGCTGCTCTTCGATTCGGATCAGCTGGTTGTATTTCGCCAGACGGTCGGAGCGAGACAGCGACCCGGTCTTGATCTGGCCGGCATTGGTGGCGACCGCGAGATCGGCGATCGTCGCATCCTCGGTCTCGCCCGAGCGATGCGAGAACACCGTGCCCCAGGCGGCGCGCTGCGCCATCTCGACCGCTTCGAGGGTCTCGGACAAGCTGCCGATCTGGTTGACCTTGACCAAAAGCGCGTTGGCGGCCCGGCGCTCGATGCCTTCACCCAGCCGCTTTGTGTTGGTGACGAAGACATCGTCGCCGACGAGCTGGATCTTGTCGCCCAATTGGCGGGTCAGCAGCGCCCAGCCGTCCCAGTCGTCTTCAGCCATCCCGTCTTCGATCGACACGATCGGATAGCGGTCGACGAGATCGCGCCAATAGGCCGCAAGGGCGGCCGAATCGAGGGTCTTGCCATCGAGCCGGTAGGCGCCGTCGCGGTAGAACTCGCTCGCCGCCGGGTCGAGCGCCAACACGACGTCGTCGCCGGGATGATAGCCGGCGGCCTCGATCGCCTGCATGATGAAACCGAGTGCGGCATCGGCCGAGGCGAGGTTCGGCGCAAACCCGCCCTCGTCGCCGACATTGGTGTTGTGGCCGGCGTCGGCGAGCTTCCGGCGCAGGGTGTGAAAGATCTCGGAGCCGGCGCGGATCGCCTCGGTGGCCGACCCGGCGCCGACCGGCACCACCATGAATTCCTGGATGTCGATCGGGTTGTCGGCATGCACGCCGCCGTTCAGGATGTTCATCATCGGCACCGGCAGGGTGCGGGCAAAGACGCCGCCGACATAGCGGTAGAGCGGCTGGCCGAGCTCGATGGCGGCGGCCTTGGCGGCGGCGAGGCTGACGCCGAGGATCGCATTGGCGCCGAGCCGCGCCTTGTTCGGGGTGCCGTCGAGCTCGACCAGGGTGCGGTCGAGCGCCAGTTGGTCGGCGGCGTCGAACCCCGAGAGCGCGTCGAAGATCTCGCCGTTGACCGCCTCGACAGCCTCGCGGACGCCGCGGCCGCCATACCGGTTCCCGCCGTCGCGCTTCTCGATCGCCTCATGGGCGCCGGTCGAAGCCCCCGACGGCACCGCCGCGCGGCCCATCGTGCCGTCGTCGAGCGTGACTTCGACCTCGACCGTCGGATTGCCGCGGCTGTCGAGGATTTCACGGGCGTGGATGTCGACAATGTCGGTCATGTCATTTCCATCAAATTTCAACGTCATGACCGGGCTTGACCCGGTCATCCACGAAATGCGGTGATGCCAGACGTGGATTGCCGGATCAAGTCCGGCCGTGATGAATGGGGAGCGCGGCAGTGCCGAACCGGCCCTTTTTAGGGCGTATCAGGCCGATTTATCTTCGTTGGGGCGCCCAATATCGCCGATGCCATATCGCGAGGCCTGCGATGCAATTATAGCAATATTATCGTTGCCCTTTCGGTAACGACAGCAGCGGCCCCTGTGCACCTTGCGCCGCGGGCCTTACTCTCACCCGCCGCCGGCGCTTCCAGGCGCCTCGACCGCCCGCGATACCTCAGCACCTCGGAGCTGGGATAGTAAGCTGCCACGATAATCCACTCGCTGACATCACCGTTGCGGCAGTCGCAGAGTCCTGCGGCTTTCATGTTCGAGTGCGAGGTAATGCGCTGGCAAATTCGGCGCATCCTCGCTTCAAGAGTGGCAAGAGAGCCCAGATCGCGCTTTCGCGGTCGATTAACTCCAGCTCCGCCAGCCGAGGGGAAGGAATTGGACATGCCCAGCCCTCGAATGCACTCTGGCGAGTGAAAGGCCAAACGCTCGTGAGCAAGCCGATTTTATTATCATTTACCAACACCATAAAACAGGATGATTGCTAGTTCAAGATCCGATTCCGGATCGCGAAAATATCTCTCTATCGTCTTAAGAGAATTATTCAAAAATCTCATGGGTAATTCTTTGTCACCTAGTTTCAAGCCAAGTTCGCTTGCTGCAATTAGTCCCTCGCGTTTCCCGTTGGCGACATTGTCCACCATGTCATCGCCATTCTTCGTGACATGAATTGGTCGAGCTTTGAGACCCACCTCAAGGATCGATCTTCCTGTCATTTCTTCCAAGACGCGTTGAACCTCATCTGATGGTTGGAAATTCTTGGCTGGACCCTTCACAAATATCATTGCATGCTCGAATTGCTCGAACGGAAAGTGGGGAAGGAACGGATTAACGTCTTCAGGCATCAGCTCATACAGGCGCTGTCCCGCAGTTTGAAAATCGGGATCCCGAATTGAGCGATGGTGACGAAGCACTGCGTTCCATTCATCTGAAAGGACCGACCTACAATCTTTCTCATAGGGGATATCGATGTCGTACTTACATTTAGGGCCCCTCATTTCTTCGCCCGTATCGGCCACGACAATCCTATTTCCACCTTCGCCCGCGTGGACGATGTGAAGAGCTTCACCTTTCACTGCACTTGCGACGAGACCACAAATCAACTCGCCATCCAAGCCGTATATTTGTTCCAGCCACCCCCTCTTCGCCTTGTCCTTAAGGGGCTCGCAGGAAACATGGATCGCCACGAGGCCGCTCGTCGGAAGATGAAAAAACGAAAACGCAACCTGTAATGTCGATTTCGCGACCTCTTCGACCATGCCATCGGTTCTGACAAGAAGAAAGGTTTCTGGGTCACCATCAAGTTGTAATAATCCAGCAACCAGATGACGGCGTGCGAGTTCAAAGAAGGGATGGGAAAGCAAAAGGGAGCCATATCGAGATGTCACGGCACGTTTTGGCCCAGAGATCAGAACGACTTGCCGGAGGCACCGAGCTTTATCCTCGGCAAAATACCAGTTAGAACCGCCGCTACAACGCGTATCTGACCGATCAGCCTTAGAAGGCTGGCCCTTCCATTTATCCTCGTCCTTCGGCACTGTCGCATGCCCGCTACCAATCAGCCGCTTCCAAAACCCAGGGCGTTGTTGAGGCATGCTGCTCCCCTCCATCAGGCGGCGTGCGGTGGCATCAACACAACGAAATACGATTGCGACCGCCTCTATTCGTGCTCAGATCGTCGCGTTGCCGCTGCTTGCAGCACTGAGGTTCGCAGCTTTTGCGCGATAAAACTAATTCTGAAATTTTTCTCGGACAGGATCTCCAATCAACTCCTCTGAGATGGTACCCATAGGCGAAACGAGGAGGGCCTTTTGGGCGGGCGGAGGCACACGACGTTATGGAGGACAGTTTACTCGGATTTCGCGCACCGGTTCAACAGCATGGCGGCGACGCCGATTGGAGCTCGGATTTGCGAGCGGTCATCCCGGCGGCGTCGCCGGGCGCGCCTTGGCGATCCGATCGAAGGCGATCAGCTCTTCGAGCAACGCCGGCAGCGCTTTCAGCGGCAGCATTGTCGGGCCCTCGCAGGGCGCATGGTCGGGGTCTTGATGGGTCTCGATGAACATCGCGGCGACGCCGATCGCCGCGGCCGCGCGCGCCAGCACCGGCCCGAACTCGCGCTCGCCGCCCGAGCGGTCGCCAAGGCCGCCCGGCTGCGCCACCGAATGCGTCGCGTCGAACACCACGGGATAGCCGGTCTGCGCCATCACCGGCAGCGCTCTGAAATCGGTGACCAAGGTGTTGTAGCCAAAGCTCGCGCCACGCTCGCACAGCAGGATTCGTTCGTTGCCCGTCGAGGCGATCTTGGCCGCGACGTTCTTCATGTCCCAGGGCGCCAGAAACTGGCCCTTTTTCACGTTGACCGGCTTGCCGGTCGCGCCGGCGGCCAACAACAGATCGGTCTGGCGGCACAAAAACGCCGGAATTTGCAGGACATCGACCACTTCGGCCACCGGCGCGCACTGCTCCGGCTCGTGCATGTCGGTCAGCACCGGGAGGCCGGTGCGTTCGCGGATTTCGGCGAGGATCGGCAATCCTGCGTCGAGCCCGATGCCGCGGGCGCCGGCGATCGAGGACCGGTTCGCCTTGTCGAACGATGTCTTGTAGATCAACGGGATCTTCAGCCGCGCCGCCAATTCGGCGAGCGCGGCGCTGATTTCCAGCGCATGAGCGCGCGATTCGAGCGCGTTGGGTCCGATGATGAAGACGAGCGGCAAATCGTTGCCGAGGGTGATGTCGCCGATCGCGACGTGGCGAGGGGTCATCGGCAATCTCTCGATGCTAGCCCCTCACCCCGGTCCCTCTCCCCGCATGCGGGGAGAGGGAGGGACCTGCGCCGTAGGCGCGGGACGGCGTGAGGGGCAACAAACATCACACCAGCCGCGACTGGTCGCGTGCGGCGCGGATGAACGAGGTGAAGAGCGGGTGCGGGGCAAAGGGCTTGGATTTCAGCTCGGGATGGAACTGGACGCCGACGAACCACGGGTGCTCGGGGAGCTCGACAATTTCGGGCAGCACGCCGTCCGGCGACATCCCGGAGAAACGCAACCCGGTCGCTTCGAGCCGGTCCTTGTAGCCGATATTGACCTCGTAGCGGTGGCGGTGGCGCTCGCTGATCCGCTCGGCGTCATAGATCTGCGCCACCCGGCTTCCCGGCGCCAGCACCGCTTCGTAGGCGCCGAGCCGCATCGTGCCGCCGAGGTCATCGGTCGAATTGCGACGCTGGACGGCATTGCCGTGCGTCCACTCGGTCATCAGCCCGACGACCGGATGCCGGCACGGCCCGAATTCGGTCGAGCCCGCTCCGGGCAGGTCGGCGAGGTCGCGCGCGGCCTCGATCACCGCCATGTGCATGCCAAAGCAGATGCCGAAATACGGCACCCGGCGCTCGCGGGCGAAACGTGCGGCTTCGATCATGCCGTGAGTGCCGCGCACCCCAAAACCGCCGGGGACGAGAATGCCGTGGACGCCGTCGAGCTTGTGGACCGCTTCCGCCTCGGTCTCGAACACCTCGGAATCGATCCAGTCGAGGTCGACGCCGACATTGTTCGCGATGCCGCCATGGGCCATGGCCTCGGCCAGGGATTTGTAGCTGTCGGGCAGATGCGTGTACTTGCCGACAACCGCGATCGTCACCCGCCCTTCGGGTTTGTGGATCAGCTCGACGATCTCGCGCCAGCGTTCGAGATCGGGCTCGGGCGCGTCGATCCCGAAATGCGCGCAGACCTCGCGGTCAAAGCCTTCCGCATGGTAGGCGGCGGGCACGCCGTAGATCGTGTCGATGTCGATGGCGGGGATGACCCGGCTCTCGCGCAGATTGCAGAAGAGCGCGATCTTGCGGCGTGCGGCTAAAGGGATGGGCCGGTCGCACCGGCACAGGAGGATGTCGGGCTGGATGCCGAGCGCCAGCAATTCCTTGGTCGAATGCTGGGTCGGCTTGGTTTTCAGCTCGCTCGCCGACGGAATGTACGGCACCAGGGTCAGGTGCACGAACATGACCCGTTCGCGGCCGAGCTCGTAGCCGAGCTGGCGGATCGCCTCGAGGAACGGCAGGCTCTCGATGTCGCCGACCGTGCCGCCGATCTCGCACAGCACGAAATCCTCGCCGTCGAGATCGGCCTGGATGAATTCCTTGATCGCGTCGGTGACGTGCGGGATCACCTGCACCGTGGCGCCGAGATATTCGCCGCGGCGCTCGCGGCTTATCACCGTCGAATAAATCCGGCCGGTCGTGACCGAATCGCTGCGCCGGGCGGCGACGCCGACATAGCGCTCGTAATGGCCGAGATCGAGGTCGGTCTCGGCGCCGTCATCGGTGACGTAGACCTCGCCGTGCTGATACGGGCTCATCGTCCCGGGGTCGACGTTGAGATAGGGGTCGAGCTTGCGCAGCCGCACCCTGAAGCCGCGCGCCTGCAGCAGCGCACCAAGCGCCGCGGCCGACAGGCCCTTGCCGAGAGAGGAGACCACGCCGCCGGTAATAAAAATAAACCGCGTCATGGAATCCCCACCCTATAGCATCGCGCGTCGCGGTCATATTGGTAAATGACGGCCCGCGCCTCCTGCATGCCGAGGCCAGAGCCCGGGTGCGGGAGGGCGACCGTTGCGGCCGGTCTGCCGATCAGTGCGCGAGGGGCGCGCTCGGCGCTGAGGGGCTGGCCGGAGCCGAGGGGCCGGCGGGAGCCGACGGAGGACCGCGGGCCCGTGCGGAACCCCAGGCCTGGCGGGTGCGGTGGGGGCGCCCTGATCGATAATCGACACCGGGGCGCGGGCGCGATTGTGCAACACCACCAGCAGCACGCTCGTCGCCATAAAGGTTGCCGCCAGAATTGCCGTGGCGCGGGTCAACAAATTGGCGGTCGAGCGCCCGGTCATAAAGCCCGACATGCCGCCGCCGCCCATTCCGAGCGCGCCGCCCTCGCTCTTCTGCAGCAGGATGACGCCCACAAGCGCGACCGCGACCATGATGTGAACGGCGAGAAGGAGGATGATCATGGGCGGGTTTTAACCGCTTCCCCGCACCCTGGCCAGCCTCGGGCTCATCGGCCTATGCGCAGTGGCTGGCGATGGCCCAGAACGAGTCGGCGTCGAGGCTGGCGCCGCCGACGAGCGCACCGTCGACATCCGCCAGGCCGAGAATCGCGGCGGCATTTGTCGGGTTGACCGAACCGCCGTAAAGGATCCGTATGCCGGGCGCGAGGCGCGCGCGAATCGCCGCATGCATGGACGCGATGTCGTCGAGCGTGGCGCTGAGCCCGCTGCCGATCGCCCAGACCGGTTCATAGGCGACGATCAGGCCGTCACGGCTTGGGCCGTTCGGGATCGAGCCCGCGAGCTGGCTCGCGACCACCGTCACCGCCTCGCCGGCCTGCCGCTGGGCTTGCGTCTCGCCGACGCACAGGATCGCGACGAGCCCGGCGCGCCAGGCGCCCGCGGTCTTGTCGCGCACCGCCGCATCGGTTTCGCCATGGCCGTGGCGCCGTTCCGAATGCCCGAGGATGACATGGGTGCATCCGATGTCGGCCAGCATCTCGGCGCTGACGTCGCCGGTGAAGGCGCCCTTTGGCGCCGCGTGGCAATCCTGCCCGCCGAGCGCGATGCCGCTGCCGGCGATGATGTCGCGCACCGGCGCCAGCAGCGTTGCCGGCGGACACACCACGAGATCGCAGGCGAGCGCCTGTTCCGCCGGCGGCTGCCCGCGCCCGCTGCGCCAGTGCGCCGGCCAAGGTTGCAGCGTCCCCGCGCAACCCGTTCATCTTCCAATTCCCGGCAACGAGCTTTCTGTGGTCCGCCATCTGCGCCTGCCTTTGCCGTGCCCGGACCGGCAACAGTTGCGGCCCCGCCGGCGCCTGCCTATCATTCACATAACCTACATCACACCGGCATCAGGGCGGGTCAATCTCCCCTGGCCGCCAACGAGAGGCCCGTTCGCCTCGATGCTGCAAGCAATTCGCTCAAGGGCCGGCTCCGTCGTCGTCAAGGGCCTGTTCGCCCTCTTGATCCTGACCTTCGGCATCTGGGGCATCGGGGACATTTTCCGAAACCGGCCGACCGACACCGCGGTCGCCGCGGTCGG
Source organism: uncultured Alphaproteobacteria bacterium (assembly GCA_963775525.1). GTDB lineage: Bacteria > Pseudomonadota > Alphaproteobacteria > ATCC43930 > CGMCC-115725 > AP-15. The sequence continues at coordinate 36,350 of CAVZJF010000001.1, forward strand.
CGGGCAAAGCATCGACGCCGAGGCGCTGCAGACAGCACTTCAGCCCGCGCTCGAACGGCTGAGCACGCAGCTCGGCACCCAGGTCGATCTGCGCCAGGCGCAACAAATGGGCGTTGTCGACCGCGTGCTCGGCGAGCTGGTGGATTACAGCCTGCTCGACCAGGAGGCGGGGCGGATGCAGCTCGACGTCTCGGACGGCGTGATCCGCGACGCAATCACCCAGGACCCGATGTTTCACGGCGCCGGCGGGGTGTTCGACCGTAGTGCGTTCAACGCGTTGCTCGCGGCAAACCACATGACCGAGCCGCAATATATCGAGCGCCTGCGCCGCGAAATCCCGCGCGAGAACCTGATGCTGGCGGTAACCGCGGGTGCGGCCGCACCGGCGCCGCTGGTCGACCGGCTCAGCCAATATCGTGACGAAAAGCGCGTTGCCGAGATTGTGACGCTGCCCGATACGGGCGCCGGCGACGTCGGCCAGCCGAGCAGCGCGGAGCTCACCAAATTCTATGACGCGCATCAGGATTTGTACCGTGCGCCGGAGTACCGCAGCTTTACCCTGGCCAGCCTCACCCCGTCGGACTTCGCCCAGAAAATCGAAATCTCCGAGGCCAAGCTGAAGAATGCCTACGACCAGCGGCAGGACGAATTCATCCTGCCCGAGCGCCGCGACGTGCAGCAGCTTTTGGCGCCTTCGGAGGACAAGGCAAAGGCTGCCGAGGCAGCCCTCGCCGCCGGCAAGGAGTGGATCGAGGTCGCCCGGACAATTGCCGGTCAGGATCCGCAGACCGTCGATCTCGGCTTGGTGAAGCGCGAGGAGCTGCCGCAGAATTTGGCCGATGTCGCGTTCGGCCTGCCGCTCGACAAGCCGAGCCAGCCGGTCAAATCGCCGCTTGGCTGGCACATTTTGCGGGTCGTCAGGATCGTGCCGCCGACGACGCAGACCTTTGACGAGGTCAAAGCAAAGTTGCGCGCCGACCTCGCCCACAGCGAAGCAGTCGATCAGTTGTACACCGTCGCAAATCACGTCGACGACGCGCTGGCCGGCGGGGCCGCGCTCGACGAAGCCGCGACCCGTTTCGGGCTAAAGAAAACCGTTGTCGCGTCTGTCGACGAGAAGGGAATTGGCCGCGACGACAAAAAGGTGGCCCTCCCGGTGGCGCCGGCCGAAGTGCTGAAGCTGGCCTTTGCCACCGACCAAGGCCGCACCAGCCGGGTCACGCAAGCCTCGGACGGCGCGATATTCGTGCTGCACATGGACAAGATCCTCCCGCCGTCGGCGAAGCCGCTTACCGAGGTCAAGGACAAGGCAACCGCCGCCTGGCAAGCCGAAAAGCAAAAGGACGTAGTGGCGAAGGAGGCCGCTGCTCTCGCCGCCGAGGTCAAGCCGGGGATGCAGCTTTCGGCCGTTGCCGCCGCCAAGAACCTGAAGACCACAACCACCCCGGCGTTTCAGCGGCAATCGGAGAACGCAGCGGGCGTGCCGCCGGCGCTGGTCGACAAGCTGTTCGCGGCGAAACCCGGCGGCGTCGTCACCGTATCGGATGCGACCGGCGCCTACGTCGCCCAGCTGACCAGGGTGGAGGAGCCGCAAGCCGCGGCGAAAGGTGCGGCCGCCGCGCTGTCTCGCGAAGTCACGGCCGGCGTCCAGACCGATCTCGGCGAGGAGTACACCCGCGCGCTGCGGGACCGTTTCCCGGTCGAAATTCATCGCGAAACCATCGACCGTCTGTTCTGATCCGCAGCCAAATCCGTATCCGAGCATCCCGACCGGTGAGAAGCCGGTCGCAAAGACGCGCCGAACACAAAGAGCATGGCCGGTTGTCTCCGTGTCCTCCGTGCCTCCGGGGTGAGTAATTCCGGTGGGGTTCTCAACCCCCAACGAATGTTTCACACCCGCGAGATTGGTTTCGGTCACGAAAACCCATCGCCCCCCACCCGGCCCTCCCCCGCAGGCGGGGAGGAGGGGCCGGAAAGGTCGCTGGCCGAGGCCAAGAAATTGCCAAAATCGGCGACGATCTTTGCCGCCGGAGACCGACTGTCGCAGGAGGCGTTCCGATGTGGGGAGGCGTTCCGATGGGGAAGCCGCGAGCCGTGAGCCAAGCCGTGAGCCAAGCCGTGAGCCAAGCCGTGAGCCTCTGCGGCTGCCTGGCGGCGCTGCCATTGTTGACGGGGTGCGCCAACGGCGTCGGCGGGCCGCCGCAGGCCTACGCCCTGCCGGTCCCGGCGACCGAGACCGCGCCCGCGGCCGTTCTCGTCGTGCTGCCGGACCCCGGCGGCATCCTCGCCGCCGACCCGCTGCTGTTGGCCGCGCAGGGCTTTGACGCAGCGGCCCCGTCCCCGTCCATGATGTATCGGGTCGCCGCCGCGCAAGAACAGGCGGCGGCGCGCCTCGTCGCCCAAATACAGGCCGAGGTGCGGGCGATGGCGGATGGGCCGGTCTGGCCGGTTGGCCCGAACCCGGCGGTCGAGGCGGCCATGGCGTCGATGGCGCCGGGTGAGCCCGGACAAATGTCCGGGATGGTGGTCACCTCGATGACCTCCGGCGCCGGCAGTTGCAGCGAGCGGATGACCTATTCCTATTCCGGCAACGGCGCGCTGCCGAAAGTGTCGGTCAGCAAATCCGGCAGCGCCTGCCCGGCGGGCTCACCCTTTGGCGCCGGAGCCAATTCGACGCTCGCGCCGGCGGCGCCGGCGGTTCCGACAAAGCCGCGCCTGATCGAGGCGTCGGCGCCTGCCGGCAATGCACCGGCGTCCGCGCCGCAATCCGCCGTGCAGCGCCTCGCCGACGTGGTCAAAGCCTCGCCCCCAGGCTAATGCTGCGGACGCAGACAAAAGATTTACTCAACTGTCATGGCCGGGCTTGTCCCGGCCACCCACGGCTCACGGCACAAACCTTGCCGGCTTCCGTAGATGCCCGGCACAAGGCCGGGCATGACGAGCGCTGGTGAGGATGCGCCATCCTGAATGCGTCTGAGCACTAATTCGGCCCCAGGCTAATTCCGCCCCGAGCTGTTTTGCGGGCTGAACGGATTGGCGCATGAGAGGCGTCCGACGGCCTCGCCGGACCGTCGGACGCGGACCCTGCCTATCGATAATAGCCCGGCGGAGGCGGCGGAGGCGTGGTCACGACGCCGGTGACGGCGCCGACGGCACCACCGGTCGCAGCACCGATCGCCGCACCGGGGCCGCCACCAGCCGCCGCACCTATAGCCGCTCCCGCCCCGGCCCCGATCAGGCCGCCGCCGACCGCGCGCTGAGCGGGGTCGTAGGGATTGGTGCAGCTTGCCAGCGCCAATATCATTCCGGCGCCGATGACGCCGGTCGCCAACGATCGTGTTCTCACTCGGTGGATTCCCTTTCCAGTAAATTTTTCCGAGCGCAAAGCCGCTCGGGACGGCTGCCGCCGGCCGCCGACAGCGCATAACGCCAACGGCGCGGTGCTTCTTCCTTTGCCCTCAGCAGAACAACAGACCGCTCGCCTCGACGGTTCCAGTAGGTCTTTCGGCGGCGCCGAAATCATTATCGCCAGGCGCCGTGCAAAAGGCGCTCGACAGGGACTGAGCGCCCGTCATAAAAGGCGCACGGTAAAAAAGAACCGGTCAACGGTCTGCTAAGCAACAACAAGGAGGAAAATCCCAATGACCGCAGCCAGCTCCCTCCCATTACGGAGCGATTCCGCCATCCAGATCCTGGGGCGAAAGCAGGACAGCGTTCCGTTCGCCGCCTACCATATCGGACTGATCCTCGTGCTGGGGCTCGTCGGCTTTGTCGAAGGTTACGATCTGGCGCTCGGCGGTTCGCTGATTGTGCTCGCCAAGGGACCGCTCCATCTGAGCGGCGCCGATGTCTCGTGGCTCGTGCTGGCCCCGACGCTGATGGTAGCACTTGCCGGCTTGACCGCGGCGCTGCTGTCGGATCGGCTTAGCCGCAAGGCGATCATGCAGATCGGCGTTGTCGTCAGCACCTTCTTTACGCTGCTGATCCCATTGGCGCAGAACGCCGGCAACTGATCGTGCTGCGCATGTTGACTGGTGTCGGACTGGGCTTTGCCATCTCGGCGCCGTTTCCGATCGCCGCCGAGCTGATGCCGGCGCAACATCGCCGAACTTATGGCGCGATCTACGAAGTCATGCTGGCCAGCGCCTTTACGTTGCTGCCGTTTATCAGCTTTTTTCTCGCCGGAAACCCGCAGGGCTTCCGACTGATCGCGTTGCCGGGCGGGCTGGCTTTTTTCGTCGTTCCGGTATTGCTGTATTTCGCTGCTTCCCGACAGTCCGCGCTGGCTGCTGCGCCGCGGCCGCCCGCAGGCCGCGGTCGACGCCGTCAACACATCATCAGGCGAACCGGCAATCGCGTCCCGCCAATGACGCTCGCCGAGCTCGGGCCGAGGCTGGAGGTGGAGCACGAAGAATTGCCGCCGTTCTCCGCTCTGTTTCGCCGGGGCCAGCTGCGCTGGACGGTCGTCGGCATCTGTGCTCGATCGCCGCGGGCACGTGCTATTACGCCAGCGCCATCCTGGTGCCGAAAGCCCTGGTCGACCAGGGTGCCGCCGTCGCCCTGAGCTTCGGGCTGAGTTCGCTGTTGTTCATGGCGAGCATCCCGGGCAAGTTCTTCACCGGCTACATCATGGAGATCATCGGCCGGCGCTGGGCGATCTTTTATGCGTTCGGCGGTGCGATCCCGGGCCTCGCCCTGATGATGCTGGCCCATCGGGCGGGTTCGGCGGCAACCGTGGTCATGAGCGCCGGGGCAATGATCACCGGATTCACCGTGCTGTCCTCGTTCCCGGCGGTGCGCGTCTATCTGTCGGAGCAGTTCCCGACGGCATTGCGCGGCCGCGGCCATTTCTTCGGCGAATTGTTCGGGCGACTGTTTGCCGGCGTCGCGATGCCGCGTTTCTCGAAGCGCACACGCATTCGCCGATCGTGTTTTTCGGCACCTTTGGTCGTGGCGGTGGCGATCGGCGCCTGCGTGCCGGTGCTGTTCGGCAAAGAGACCGTGGGCCAGCTCGAAAGCTTTAACGAAGCCGCGGGCGAGGTCGCCTGACGTGCTTCCCGAATCGACGGCGCCCCCTGGACCGGGGCGCCGGCGTCACTGGAGCTTTGGCGGATCCTGCTCTTCTTCGTCACACCCGGGCCCACGGTCCGGCCGGGGGCCGGCCGAGGACAGGCTGCGGCCGGTGCCCATGGCGGAGATGGGTCCCCAGCCCTCGCCGGATGACAGGGCGGGGGGATCGCGAATTTACGGATGGGAACCTGCGCGAACCGGCCGCATGACCTGAAAGGCAGAGCCGCCGGGATCGGGTTGGATAGCACGTCACGCGGTCTTTTCGTGCCGAGCCCCAGTTCCGCGATGGTCTCTTCGCGCATGAGGAATTTCTGGATCTTGCCGGTGACGGTCATCGGGAAGGCGTCGACGAATTTGACGTAGCGCGGGATTTTGTAGTGAGCGATCTGCCCCTGGCAGAAGTCGCGGATCTCCTCGGCGGTCGCGGTCTCGCCGTCGCGCAGCTGACCCAGGCGCAGAGCTCCTCGCCGTAGCGCGGGTCGGGGACGCCGAACACCTGCACGTCCTGGATCTTCGGGTGGCGGTAGAGGAATTCTTCGATCTCGCGCGGATAGACGTTTTCGCCGCCGCGGATAACCATGTCCTTGATGCGGCCGACGATGTTGCAATAGCCCTCGTCGTCGATCGTCGCGAGGTCGCCGGTCTGCATCCAGCGCGCCGGGTCGAGCGCTTCGCGCGGTGCGCTCCTGCGTCGTCCCAATAGCCGAGCATCACCGAATAGCCGCGGGTCAGCAGCTCGCCCGGCATGCCGCGCGGCACGATGCGGCCTTCGGCGTCGACGATCTTGACCTCGAGATGCGGCTGGATCCGGCCGACCGTCGCGACGCGGCGCTCGATCGGGTCGTCGGTCGAGGACTGAAAGCTGACCGGGCTGGTCTCGGTCATGCCGTAGGCGATGGTGATCTCGGCCAGGTGCATGCGCTCGACCGCGCGTTTCATGACCTCGATCGGGCACGGGCTGCCGGCCATGATCCCGGTGCGCAGCGACGACAGGTCGAAGCGCCGAAATCGGGGTGGTCCATCTCGGCGATGAACATCGTCGGCACGCCGTGGAGCGCGGTGCAGCGCTCGGCCTCGACCGCCTCGAGAGTGGCCAGCGGGTCGAAGCCCTCGCCGGGATAGACCATCGCCGCGCCATGCGTCAGGCAGGCGAGGTTGCCCAGCACCATGCCGAAGCAATGGTAGAGCGGCACCGGAATGCACAGCCGGTCGTCGGGGCCGAGCTGCATCGCCTCGCCGATGAAGAAGCCGTTGTTCAGGATGTTGTGGTGGGTCAGCGTCGCGCCTTTGGGAAAGCCGGTCGTGCCGCTGGTGAACTGGATGTTGATCGGGTCGTCGAACTGCAATTCGCCGGCGAGCGCGGCGAGGCGGCTCGCGCTCGGCCTTGCCGGCGAGATCGTAGACCGCGTCGAAGCGCAGCGTGCCCGGCGCGTTCTCGTCGCCGATCGTGATGACGAGGCGCAGCTCCGGCAGCCGCGCCGCGCTCAGCGCGCCGGGCGATGCGGTCGCCAGCTCCGGCGCCAGCTCGCCGCAGCATCGCCAGATAGTCGCTGGTCTTGAACCGGGCCGCGGTGATCAGCGCCGCGCAGCCGGACTTGTTCAGCGCGTATTCGAGCTCGGCGACGCGATAGGCCGGGTTGATGTTGACGAGGATCAGCCCCGCCTTGGCGGTGGCGAATTGGGTCACGACCCATTCGGCGTTGTTCGGCGACCAGATGCCGACCCGCTCGCCGCGTTTGAGGCCGAGCGCGATCAGGCCGGCGGCAAAATCGTCGACCCGCTGCTGCAGTTCCCGCCAATTCCAGCGGATCTGCCGATGGCGAACGATCAAAGCGTCACGCTCGCCAAATTGTTCGGCCGTGCGGTCGAAATGGCGCCGATGGTCTCGCCGATCAGCGGTGTCGCGCAGGCGCCGTGGACGTAGCTGGGTCGCGGCATTTGGGTAGGACCGGGAATGTCATCCGCGCGCGGCACGGGTCGGGTCAGCGCGGCGCGCCGGTCGGGCCGTGTGGGGTCCGCCGGGCCATCGCCCCGTCAGCTGGCGACCCTTCGATGAAGCGCTGCGCCAGTTCGGTCATGTTGTCTCAGTCCGTCGCGCACACGGCAAAGCGGAGAAAAAAGGGTTGGCGGAGGGGATGAGATTCGAACTCACGATAGAGGTCTACCCGTATACCCGCTTTCCAGGCGAGCGCCTTCAACCACTCGGCCACCCCTCCACCGATGAGCGGGGTCGACACGGCGTATGCCAGACGACGACCTAGCACAATCCGGCCGAAGGACGCTATGGGAACGTCAAGAGAACCTGGTCGGTTTTGGCGGTAACGGCGATGTCGCGTGGCGGCCCCTGTCGGGTGGCGGCGACGAAGCTCCGGAACTCGGGCTCGATGGGCGCCGCGACCTCGCCAATATCGCTTGTGCGCACCGCCGCTTCCGGCTGGGGTTTGGGAACCAAGGACGTGACGACGGCGGCGCCTTAACTCGTTCGTCATAAGCTTGCCGTATTTTCAGCAAACTCACCGGACACACCTAAGACCGGCGGTCATGCCCTGACGGGCGCTCGGGGGATGCTTCGTTCACGGCGATGTTCCGGCTCCTCTATTATCTTTATGCGCGCCGGCTTTCCCGAGACGTTCGCGCCCGCCCGCGGCCACGGCATATCGGCATCATCCTCGACGGCAACCGTCGCCACGGCCGCTCGCTCGGGATCGTCGAGCCGCGGGCGGTTTACGACCTCGGCGCCGACAAGCTCGACGAGGTCCTCGAATGGTGCGTCGAGCTCGCCATCCCGACCGTGACCTTGTGGGTTTTCTCGACCGAGAATTTTGGCCGCCCACCGGCGGAAGTGTCGGGCATTTTGGCTTCGGTCGAAGCCAAGCTCATTGCCCTTGCGCACGATCCCGCGATCCACCGGCGCCGGGTCCGGGTGCGCGCGATCGGCTGCCTCGCGATGTTGCCGTCGCCGGTTCTCGACGCGATCAAGGCGGCCGAGCGCGCCACCGCCGGCTATGACGGGCTGGAGCTGAACATCGCCGTCGCCTATGGCGGCCGGCAGGAAATCAGCGATGCCGTGCGCGCATTGCTTTCCTGTCTCGCGGCGGGTCAGACGACATTGGCCGAGGCGATCGGCGAGGTCACCCCGGAGGCCATCGCCCGTCATCTTTACACCGCCGGGCTGCCCGATCCCGACCTGATCATCCGCACGTCGGGCGAGATCCGCCTGTCCGGCTTTCTGCTGTGGCAAAGCGTCCACAGCGAATTTTATTTTACCGACGTGCTGTGGCCGGCCTTTCGCAAGATCGATTTTTTGCGGGCGATCCGCTCCTATCAGGACCGCCAGCGCCGCTACGGCTGCTGAGCCGCGGGCGCC
>CAVZJF010000002.1:0-41615 GCA_963775525.1 uncultured Alphaproteobacteria bacterium
AAGGCGAGAAGCAACATGCCGACGATCGATGGAGAGCGCGTCGTCGCCGACCTGAGGCGGCTCGCCGAATTCGGCCGCTACAAGACCGGTGTCCACCGCCCGACCTATTCGCCGGTCGATGTCGCCTCGCGGCATTGGCTAGCCGACCGGCTGCGCGAGGCGGGGCTCGACCCGGTCATCGACGGCATCGGCAACGTCATCGGCCGTCATCGCGGCGCGCGGCGGCGGCTGCTCGTCGGCTCGCACAGCGAGACCCAGCCCTACGGCGGCTGGCTCGACGGCGCGCTCGGCGTGGTCTACGGGCTCGAGCTCGCCCGCGCCTTTGCCGCCGACCCCGATTGCGCCGGGCTCGGCATCGAGGTCGCCGCCTGGGCCGACGAGGAAGGGCATTACGGCAGCTATCTCGGCAGCCGCTCCTTTATCGGCGCGCTCGGCGAGGACGAGATCGACCGGATCAGGGCCGCGACACCGGCAAACCGCTGCGCGAGGCATTGGCCGAAGCCGGATTTGCCGGGCGCCGGCGCGAGCGGTCGAGCCCGGCCGCCATGTCGGCTATCTCGAAGCCCATATCGAGCAGGGCGACACGCTCGACACCTCCGGGCTGCGGATCGGCGTCGTCGAGACCATCGTCGGCATCCGCAATTTCCGCGTCTCGCTGACCGGCGAGCAGAACCACGCCGGCACGACGCGCATGATCCGGCGCAAGGATGCCGGGGTAGCGATGGTGCGGCTCGCGACGCGAATCCACGACCGGTTTCCGCAAATCGCCGGGCCGCGCACGGTGTGGACGATCGGCCGCATGGTGCTGGAGCCGAACGCGCCTTCGGTCGTCCCCGGCCATGCCGAAATGCAGGTCCAGTTCCGCGACGCCGACCCGGCTTTTCTCGACGCATGTGAACAACCTCCGCTGGCGCTCGTCGCGGAGGCCGGTCGCACCGGTCCGTGCCAGATCGAGATTGCCCCGGCCGTGCAGCCAGCCGCGGCCGATGGACCCGCGATTTCAGGCGCTGATCGAGGGGGCGGCCGAGGATCAGGCCCCGGGAACGCACATGCGGATGCCAAGCGCCGCGGGTCACGACGCCGCTGTGCTGTCCGAGTATATGCCGGCGGGAATGATGTTCGTCCCAAGCCTCCGCGGGGTCAGCCATCACGGGTCCGAAGACACCAACGAAGACGACATCGTCCTTGGCGCCCGGTCTTCGCCGCCGCCGCCGCCCGCATCCTTCGCTCGGCAAAATGATCGGGCGTCGCGGCGGACCGCAGCTTTCCGTCCGATCCAGCTCATTCCGCTCGATCGCGCGGGATTTCGCGGGTCGCTGTCGGGAGCGTCATGCCGCCCCCGCCCTTGTCGGTGCGAGGGGAAGCGAGGCGATCGGCGAGCCGGTCGTACTGGTCGGCGATCGTCAACAGCTCCGCACGTTCCTGCGTTTTGTCAAAGGCGGCGGCTTGTCGTCGTAACTGCGCGGCCGTGTGCCGATATCGGCTGGCCCGGGTCTCGGGCATTTCGGCGATTTCCATCGGCATCCCGGGCGCCGGCTTCATCCCGCCGGATCCTTAGCACCGCGAAAAGCCGGGCGCCTGTGAAGCGCGTCACACAGCGCCGGCCTCAGAGTCAAAAAAAAAAAAAAACGCCGGCAATTGTCGTCTAAATCGTTGAAAAGATGGTGCCCCGGGTCGGATTTGAACTGACGACCTACCGCTTACGAAGCGGTTGCTCTACCGCTGAGCTACCGGGGCGGCGCGGGCACTGATAGCGCGTTCCGGCCCTCGCGCCAAGCGCTTCGGCGGTCGCCCGGGTCAACCGCCCGCGGGACTGGCGGTCGGCAGCCCAGGGGCGCGCGCTTGGCGGCCTGCTGTCGGCCGGGCTTCGAGGAGGGCCGGCAAAGCCTCGCGCGGGACCGCCCAGACCGGGGTTCGCCAGGCGAGCGCGTCGAAGGCGCCGCAGCGGGGACAAAGGGACCGCCACTCCAGGGTCTCGCCCCCGCAATTCGCGCAGACATAGCGCGGGATCGGGCATCGCCCGAGCGGCGCGGTCGAGCCATTCGCGCATATGAACGAGATCGCCGTGCTCGGCCTCCTCGACCCGCGCCATCATCAGGCACAGCTGCGGGGTGGCGCGGGCGAGGAGCCGGCCGCGGCGGTCCGCGGCGGGCGCCGTCGGCGGCGGCGAGCCCGCACGGTCGGCCGGGATTGCCGGAGGCGGGCAGGCGGCGGATCGGCCGCCAGCGCGCGTTCGAGATGGCGCCGCGCCTCGCCCCATAGCTCGGCCGCCAGCGCCGCCTCGGCCAGCGCCACATGACTTTCGCGCGCCTAGGGGTTGTGGGCGGCGAGGCGCTCGAAACGCGCGACCCGGGCGAGCGGGGTTTCGGCCGCTCCAGATCTCGCCATAGGCCTGCGCCAGCGCGGGATGGGGTGCGGTTCGCCAGGCGCGCTCGACCGCTTTTGCCGCGCGGCCGGCGCGGCCGTCCGCCAACAGCAGACGCGCGTGGTGCGCCGCCGGGGCCGCGAGATCCGCCGCTAGCGTCCGCGCCTCCGCCGCTAACGACATTGCCCGCTGCCGGTCGCCCTGCAACTGGCGGCGAGGCTCAACTCGTAGAGGATCACACCGCGATGGTGGCGCGCGGCCTCGGGCGCGATGAACCGGCGCCCGCCGGCTTGGCGAGCGCGTCGCGCGCGGCCTCCCACCGTCCGTCGCGAGCCTCGAGATCGAACAGGCTCGAGACCGCCCAGCCGGTGTTCGGGCGCAACGCGTCTGCGCGCTCGGCGAGATGGCGCGCGGTATCGCGGTCGCCCTCGCGCAGCGCCTGGTTGAGCAGCCCGCGCAGCCCGAGAAATTCGGTCTCGGGCCGGTCGAGCATCGCGGTGAAAAACTTCTTCGCCGCCAGCTCGTCGCCGCTGATCTGCGCCGCCTGAGCGGACAGCAGCAGGGTCAAAGGCGGCTCGGCAAGCAAGGCATCGGCCCTGCGGGCATAGCGCCGCGCCTCCTGCGGATCGCCGGCGGCGACCGCCACCATGCCCCGGGTCAGCGCCTGGTAGCCGGCGCGCCGCCGCCGCTCGCGCCGCCGCCGCAAAAAAGCGCGCGGGCTCCCAAGGACCAGCGCGGCAGCCGCAGCAGCAGCGCCACCGCGAGCGCCGCGAGGGCGGCGGCCGCAATCAACACTCCGACCGAGGTGTCGATCCGCCATCCCTGCCACAGGATCTCGACCCGGCCCGGGTTGTCGGCCAGAAAGACGCAGCGGCGGCGAGCAGCGCGATGACGATCAGCGCGCCGATCGCCGCATCACGACGGCGATTGCGGCGCCGCCGGCGGCGGCGCCGGCTCGGGGCCGGGGCGGCGGCGGGGGGGGGGCCGCCGGAGCAGGGCCGAGACGGACGGTCAACAGCTGCTGCAGATGGGTCAGCGCCGCTTCGGCCGCGAGCCGCTCGCGCGCCACCCGCAGCCAGGGCTGGGCCGCCTCGGCATCGGCGCCGGTGAGCTGATCGAGGTCCGAAATTGCGGCGGCGAGGTCTCCCTGCGCAAGCGCCGACCGGGCGGCGCGACCGCCGCCTCGGGCCCGGTTTTCGTGCCGCGCCGCGATCCGGCGGATCGTCACCAGCCCGCGCAGCCGATCGAGCGCCTGGCCTGCCACCATTTGCGCTTGGCCTCGCCGACGCTTTCGCGGCTCGAGGACTCTCCGGCGAGGCGCGATCCAGCCGGCGGCGCAGCTCGGCTCGGCTCGGCACCCCCCGGCCGGCGGTCGGCCAAAGGTTCAGCGGCGGCGGCGAGATCGGGATCGCGCGGGCGAGGTCCTTGAACGCGGCGTATTCGGCCGGGAAGGGTCGGGCCTCCTCGACCGCCTCGCGCATCTGCAGCAGCGCCAGCATCAGCACCGCGCCGGTGCGATCGGCATGGCTCTGCGCATGGACCTGACGCTCGACCGCGGCAAGGCGGTCGGCCAGGCCGCCGCCGCCGGCGACGCGCTGCGCCAGCTCTGCTGCATCTTTTGGATTGCGGCGGCCGCGTCCGCGTTGTGCGACGCCGATTGCGCCTCGATCGCGTCGACGCGCTGGTCAACTGCGCCAGCGCCGCCTTGGCCGCTGGCGGCCGTCTTCTTGTTCTGGCGCAGCGCGTCGACGGCCGCCTCCATCGCCGCAACGCGCTGCCCCAGCGCCGCCTGCGCCGATTTGATCGGGTCGACATCGACCGGCGGAGGAACCGGCCGCTGTTCGAGCGCGGCGACCCGCGCGGCGAGCGCGTCATAATCCGGCTGCTGCGGGCGCCGGCCCCACGGCAGCAGCGGCGCGACGGCCGGCGCCCAGAACGGCGACAGCGCCACTGCGGCGATCACCAGCACCAGCAAAACGGCCAGCAGAGCAGCCGCGGTCGGACGCGCCGCGGCCGGGGGCGTGCGGGCGGCGGGCTCTCGGCGCGGGCCGTCTCAGGCCGGCACTCGCCGCAGATCGGTTCGAGCTCGGCGGGAGGTGCGGAGGGTCCTCCGCCGGCGGTTCGTCGTGTGCTTCCGACATCGCGTGGAATCCGTCTTCAGCCCTGCCGCCGCTCGGCGAGGACGCGGTCGAGCAGATCGAGCAGCGCCGGCTGGTCCGGCCTGTCGGCGACACGGCGCCCGCGCCAGGGCAGGTGGCGAGCGGCTCGTCGGCCGCGGCGCTGATCGAGAGCGCGGTAATCGTCCCGCAGCTCTCGCGCGACGCCGGCCGCTGCGGCGAGCCGGGCGAAAATCGCCGACGTGCGCGGCGAAAAAAACAGGGCGAAATCGATCTCGCCCGCGCCGAGTGCGCGGGTCGCGGCCGTGCTCAGCGCCAGCACCGGCCGGGCCTCGTAGAGGACGCTGCGCTCGACGTCAAAGCCGCGGCGCGCGCAGCGCGCCGGCGAGGTCGCCGGCGACCGCGCTGCCGCGAAACATGGAGCAGCCGGCCATCCTGCGGCCGCAGCCGCTCCGCCGCCAGCCGCACGAGGTCGGCGGCGTCGCCGCCGGCGCTGGCGACCGGGCAAAACCCTTCGGCGCGGGCGCGCGCCGCGGTCGCATCGCCGACCGCGAACAGCGGCACCCCCCGCTCGCCGCTCGCCCGCGCCAACGCGCGCACGCCATTGGCGCTGGTGCACACCACCGCCTGCACCCCGGCAAGGTCGAGCGACGCCTCGCGGAAATTGGATCTGCATCATCGGCTCGACAGCCGCGCCGACCCCGCGCGCGGCCAGCGCCGCTGCCAGCGCTTCCGCCTCCTCGCGGGGCCGCGTGACCAACGCCCGCAACCCTTGCCGCAACGCGATCGAAGCCATCGGCCTTAATCGCCCAAACCCGCCATCGCCGCAAGGCCGCCGCGCCCCGCCGCGACCGATTGAGAGCCGGCGGCAGGGCGAGATGACTTCGGGCCGCGGGCGGACTATCTTCGGGCACCGATCGGATCACGGAAGAGTGCCGATGTCGCTGACCCCGGACCGTAGAGCGCGTGTTGCGGATGCTGCATTCGTTTGGGGAATGCGGCTCGCTCCTCGGCCTCGTGACGTTGTCGCCGATCCCGGCGTTGGCGCAGGCGGCGGAGCCGCCGCCGACCGTGCTGCATCTGAGCCAGACCGCCGAGCGCAAGGTCGTGCGCGACCTGCTGCGGGTCGAGCTGCGAGCCGAGGAGACCGGCGCCGACCCGCTGGCGCTGCAAGCCGGCGGTCAACCGCCGGATGGCGGCGGCGCTCGACCGCGCGCATCAGGTGCAGGGGGTCGCGGTCGAGACCGGGAGCTACGCGGTCGACGAGGAGCAGCCGCAGAACGCCCCGTCGCGCTGGCGCGCGAGCCAGTCCCTGATCCTGACCGGGAAGGCCGCCGACGCGCTGCTGAAGCTCGCCGGGACGCTGCAATCCGACGGCCTGTTGATGTCGTCGATGGCGTACGAGGTCTCGCCCGAGACCGTGCGCGGCGCCGAGGAGGATTTGACCGCCGAGGCGCTGGCCGGGCTCGCCCAGCGCGCCTCGTCGATCGCCGACCGGGTGCATCTGTCGGTGCTGCGCTACCGCGACCTGCGCGTCGGCAATGCCGAGACCGGGGCTCAGCCGATGCCGCGCTTTGCCGCGATGGCGATGGCGGCTCCGGTCGCCCAGCCCGGCGAAGCGGTGATCCGGGTCACGGTCTCGGCCGATCTGCTGCTCGGCCCGCCGCATCCGTAGGCCGCGCGGCGATGTGCTTGCCCGATCCGCCGGTGCTGGTGATCTCCGACCGCAGCCAGGCGCGCCGGCCGCTGATCGAGGTGGCGGAGGCGGCGTTTGCCGGCGGCTGCCGCTGGTTCAGCCTGCGCGAAAAGGATCTGCCGGCCGGCGAACGGCGCGCTCTGCTCGTGGCGCTGGTCGAGCTCGGGCATCGCTTCGGGGCGGTCGTGACCGCGCATGAGGATATCGACGCGGCGATCGCGGCGGGCGCGGACGGCGTGCATCTGCCGGGCGGCGGCGATCCGCGCGCGGCGCGGGCGCGGCTGCCGGGCGGGTTGATCGGCGCCTCGGCGCATTCCGCCGCCGAAGCCGCCGCGCTGCTGCGCGCCGGCGCCGACTACGTGACCGTGAGCCCGGTCTTTCCGACCGCGAGCAAGCCCGGCTATGGCCCGGCGATCGGGCTCGACGGCCTGGCCCGCACGGTCGCGGCGGCGCCGGCGCCGGTCGTGGCCCTGGGCGGCATCACCCCGGACAATGCCGCGCTGTGCCGCGCCGCCGGGGCCGGCGGCATCGCGGTCATGGGCGAGGTCATGCGCGCCGATGATCCGCAGGCGACGGTCGCGCGGCTGATCCGCGCGTTCTCGCGCGAAAGCCGCGGTTTAGCCGGCGCCTCACCTCGCCCCTTCATCGGCGGGGCGCTTGCGGCTAATCTCTGCCGCGAGGCAAGGGTGGGACCCGGCATGGGCAATATCAACGCCAGCGTCGATCTGCGCCGCGACGGCAATGTCGCGGAGGGCAGCGGGGTCGCGGTCGTCACCGTCGACAACCCGCCGGTCAACGCGCTGAAGCACGAGGTCCGCGCCGGGCTCGCCGAGGCGCTGCGGCAGGCGCGCGACGACGCTTCGGTCGAGGCGGTCGTCATCGCCTGCGCCGGGCGCACCTTTTTTGCCGGCGCCGACATCACCGAATTCGGCAAGCCGCCGCAAGCGCCGGGCCTCGGCGAGGTCATCGCCCAGATCGAGGCGATGCCGAAGCCGGTTGTCGCGGCATTGCACGGCACCGCGCTCGGCGGCGGGTTCGAGGTGGCGCTCGCCTGTCATTTCCGCGTCGCCGTCGCCGACGGCGCGCGTCGGCCTGCCCGAGGTCAAGCTCGGCCTGTTGCCCGGCGCCGGCGGGACGCAGCGCCTGCCGCGCCTCGTCGGCCCCGAAAAGGCGCTGCGGATGATCGTCACCGGCGACCCGATCGGCGCCGCCGAGGCCGCACGCCGACGGCATCGTCGACGAGATCGTCGACGGGCGATTTGACGACCGCCGCGATCGCCTTTGCCCGCCGCGTCGTCGCCGAGCGGCGCCCGCTTGCAACGGGTCGCGCGACCGCGACGACAAGCTCGCGGCGGCGCGCGCCGATCCCAAAGCCTTTGACGATGCGGCCGCGGCGCTGACCCGCCGGCTGCGCGGCCGCGAGGCGCCCGGCGGCTTGCGTCGAGGCGGTGCGCAACGCCTTCACCCTGCCGTTCGACGAAGGCTTGCGGCGCGAAAGCGAGCTGTTCCGCAAGCTCGTCGCCGGCGACCAGTCGAAGGCGCAGCGCCACGTGTTTTTCGCCGAGCGCGAGGCGGCGAAGGTGCCGAACATGCCCGAGGGCACCCAGCCGCGCCCGATCGCGCGCGCCGCCGTCATCGGCGCCGGCACGATGGGCGGCGGCATCGCGATGTGCTTTGCCAATGCCGGCATCCCGGTGACATTGATCGAGACCGGCCAGGAGCTGCTGCAGAAAGGCCGCGACCGGATCGCCGCCAATTACCGCGCCACGATGGCGCGCGGCGGGCTCTCCGCCGAGGACATGGAACGCCGCATGGGCCTGATCGACGGCGCGGTCGGCATCGACGCGGCGGCCGAGGCCGATGTCGTGATCGAGGCCGTGTTCGAGGAGATGGACCTCAAAAAGCGGGTGTTCGCCGAGCTCGACCGGGTGGCCAAGCCGGGGGCGTTGCTCGCCACCAACACCTCGACCCTCGATGTCGACGAGATCGCCGCGCGCCACGGCCCGGCCGCAGGACGTGGTCGGCACGCATTTCTTCAGCCCGGCCAATGTCATGCGGCTATTGGAGATCGTCCGCGGCGCGAGCAGCGCGCCCGACGCGGTCGTGACCGCGCTGGCGCTCGCCCGGCGCCTCGGCAAGGTGCCGGCGGTGGTCGGGGTGTGCTACGGGTTTGTCGGCAACCGGATGCTGGCGCGGCGCTCGGTCGAGGCCGAAAGGCTGCTGCTCGAAGGCGCGCTGCCGCAGGAGGTCGAGGCGGCGCTCGTCGAGTTCGGGTTGCCGATGGGGCCGTTCGCGATGATGGATTTGGCCGGGCTCGATGTCGGCTGGCTGATCCGCAAATCGCGCGGCGAGCATGCCGTCGATCGAGGACGCGCTGTGCGAGGCCGGGCCATTTCGGGCAGAAGACCGGCAAGGGATATTTCCGCTACGAAGCCGGGCTCGCGCGCGCCGATCCCCGACCCCGAGGTCGAGCGGATCATTCTCGACGCCTCGGCCCGGCTCGGCATCGCCCGCCGCAACATCGGGCCGGAGGAGATCGTCGAGCGCACGGTGTTTCCGATGATCAACGAAGGCGCGCGCATCCTCGAAGAGGGGATCGCCGCGCGGCCCGGCGACATCGACGTGATCTGGGTGTATGGCTATGGCTGGCCGGTTTGGCGCGGCGGGCCGATGTACTATGCCGACCAGCTCGGCCTCGCGCATGTCCGCGACCGGCTGGCGCTTTACGCCGAGCGGTCGGGCGACGAGACCCTGCGGCCGGCGGCGCTGGTCACCCGCCTCGCCGCCGAAGGCCGCGGCTTCGCGCCACCCGGCTAGAGCCGAGCCCGAACAGGGCACCGCGTCGAGCGACTTTGAGGGCATACGGAAAAGCGCGACAAATCTACAGAGAAGCGAAACGATGTCGGCGATACCCGAGAAGCTTGAAGACGAGGCGATGAGGCTCCCAGCGTATCTGCGCGCGCAACTCGCCGAGCGATTGATTGCAAGTCTGGACCAAGATCACGTGGATGCGGATGCCGAGGCACTGTGGGCAGCCGAGGCGCGGCGGCGCGCCGAAGAGCTGCGAGCACGGTAAGGTTGCAGGAATTTCCGCTGAGCGCGCACTGGCGGCCAATGAGCGCGCGCCGCGGGCTTACGGTGACTCGGCGTTGTACCAGACAGGAGACCGAAGCACCTGTTCAGTGATCGCGCTGATGCACCTGCGCCGCCGTCCGGGCTATTGGAGCAGGCGGGTGCGAGATAATGAAAGGCTCTTAAACAGGCTCTTAGGGAGTTCGCCATGGATCTGCGTTTCACGCCTGAGGAGCTGGCCTTCCGCGACGAGGTGCGGACCTTCTTTCGCGACAATTTGCCGGCCGCGATCCGCGCCAAGCTGGTCGAGGGCAAAAAGCTCGCCAAGGACGACATCATCACCTGGCAGCGCATCCTGAACAAGAAAGGCTGGGCGGTCGCGAACTGGCCGGCCGAGTGGGGCGGCACCGGCTGGACGCCGGTCCAGCAATACATCTTTCAGGAAGAGCTGCAATTGGCTCCGGCGCCGCAGCCCTTGGGCTTTGGCGTGACCATGGTCGGGCCGGTCATGATCGCGTTCGGCTCGCAGGCGCAAAAGCAACGATTTCTGCCGCGCATCGCCAATCTCGACGATTGGTGGTGCCAGGGCTTTTCCGAGCCGGGTTCGGGCTCCGACCTCGCCTCGCTCAGAACCGGCGCCAAGCGCGAGAACGGCCATTACATCGTCAACGGGCAAAAGACCTGGACGACCCTGGCGCAGCACGCCGACTGGATCTTTTGCCTGGTGCGCACCGACACGCAGGCAAAAAAGCAGGAAGGGATATCGTTTCTCTTGATCGACATGCAGACGCCGGGGATCACGGTGCGCCCGATCATCACGATCGAGGGCGGGCACGAGGTCAACGAAGTCTTTTTCGACGACGTAAAGGTCCCGGCCGAAAACCTTGTCGGCCAGGAGAACAAGGGCTGGGATTACGCGAAATACCTGCTCGGCCGCGAGCGCACCGGGATCGCGCGGGTCGGGCTGTCGAAGGAGCGCATCCGGCGGATCAAGGAACTGGCGGCGCTCGAACGCGACGGCGACAAGCCGCTGATCGAGGACGAGCGCTTTCGCGAGAAGCTCGCCGCGGTCGAGGTCGAGCTGAAGGCGCTCGAAATGACGCAATTGCGCGTCGTCGCGGCCGAGCGCCGGCGGACCGACAACAAGCCCGACCCGGCCTCGTCGATCCTCAAGATCAAGGGCTCCGAAATCCAGCAGGCGACGACCGAATTGCTGCTCGAGGTGGTCGGCCCCTACGCGCTCCCTTACCAGCCCGAGCACGGGGACGACGAGCGCTGGAACGAGCCGCCGATCGGCCCCGAATGGGCCGGCCCGATCGCGCCGACCTATTTCAACTGGCGCAAGACCTCGATCTATGGCGGCACCAACGAGATCCAGAAGAACATCGTCGCCAAGGCGATTCTGGGGCTGTAATGGCGCGACGCGGGCAGAGGCTTCGTCCATCCGTCGTGGCCGGGCTCGTCCCGGCCATCCACGATCCTGCGCCCGCCTCATCATCTTCCGTGGATACCCGGCGCAAGGCCGGGCATGACGATTGCGCCGTGGTCGGGGAGAGCAAGGGGGAGCGATGGATTTCGACCTGAGCGAAGAGCAGCGGCTGCTGAAGGAAAGCCTCGACCGGCTGACCGGCGACCGCTACGCCTTTGAGCAGCG
Organism: uncultured Alphaproteobacteria bacterium; assembly: GCA_963775525.1. Classification (GTDB taxonomy): domain Bacteria; phylum Pseudomonadota; class Alphaproteobacteria; order ATCC43930; family CGMCC-115725; genus AP-15. Next base: position 10,905 of record CAVZJF010000002.1, read on the forward strand.
CAAGGCTTATGGGCAGAGCGCCGACGGCTGGAGCCGCGAGTTGTGGGCGCAATATGCCGAGCTCGGATTGCTCGGCCTGCCTTTTGCCGAGGCCGATGGCGGCTCGGGCGGCGGCCCGGTCGAGACCATGCTGGTGATGGAGGCGTTCGGCCGCGCCCTGGTGATCGAGCCCTATTTCGCGACGGTCGTGCTCGGCGGCGGGTTTCTGCGCCATGGCGGCAATCGCCGAGCTTTGCGCCGACCTCGTTCCGAAGATCGCCGACGGCAGTCTGACCCTCGCCTTTGCCCAGACCGAGCGGCATTCGCGCTGGAACCTCGCCGACGTTTCGACCAAGGCGCGGCGCGACGGCGCCGGCTGGGTGCTCGACGGCGAAAAGGGCGTGGTGTTGCACGGCGACAGCCGCCGACAAGCTGGTCGTAACGGCGCGGGTCGGCGGCGGACAGCGCGACCGCGACGGAATCGGCGTGTTCCTGGTCGACGCCGAGGCGGCGGGCGTGTCGCGGCGCGGCTACCCGACCCAGGACGGGTTGCGCGCGGCGGAGGTGGCATTCGCCGGGGTTCGGGTCGGGCCGGAGGGCGTGCTTGGCGAACCCGGGGCGGGGTTGCCGTTGGTCGAGCGCGTCGTCGACGAGGGCATCGCCGCGCTCTGCGCCGAGGCGGTTGGCGCGATGGCGGTCATGCACGAGCTGACCGTCGAGTATCTGAAGACCCGCCGCCAGTTCGGCCGCGAAATCGGCAGCTTTCAGGTGTTGCAGCATCGCGCCGTCGACATGCTGGTGGCCCTCGAGCAAGCGCGCAGCATGGCGATGTTCGCGACGATGATGGCGGCGGAGGAAAATCCCGGTGAGCGGCGCCGGGCATTGTCGGCGGCAAAGGTGCAGATCGGGCGGTCGGGCAAATTTGTCGGTCAGCAGGCGATCCAGCTGCATGGCGGCATCGGCATGACGATGGAGTACAAGGTCGGCCACTATTTCAAACGCATGACGATGATCGACACGATGTTCGGCGACGCCGACCATCATTTGCGCGAGCTGGCCCGTCTCGGCGGATCTCTGGTCGCCGCATGACCCGGTTCGAGCGCCGCCGCACCCGCTGACCGCCGGCAACGCGGCATCCGATGATTCTCATCTGCCCGGCCTGCGCCACTCGCTACCGCGTCACCGAGCAGGAGTTCGAGGGTTCGGCCGGACGCACCGTCCGCTGCGCCAATTGCGGTCACATCTGGTACGAGAGGGCGCCGCCGTGGCACACGCCGGATAGCGGAGGGCTTGTCGGCGACGCCGCAGCCGATCCTAACGCCGCACCCGACAAAGCCGCCATCGAGGGAATGGCGTCGCCGGCCTTGGGGCGGCTCGACATGCCCCCCGCGTCTGCCGCCGGTCCCGGCCAAAAAAATCCGCCGCGCCTGGTCGCCGCGCTCGTGGGCGGTCGCGATTGTCGTCGTGCTGCTGGCCGTCGCGGTCGCCGCGGTGCTCGCCCGTCGCCAGATCGCGGCGATATGGCCGTCGGCAATGCGGCTCTCCACCGCGCACGGCCTGTCGGGCATCCCCTCCGAGACCGGGCTGGTGATCAGAAAGATCGCACCCTCGCGCACCGCCGGCGGGCTGGTCATCGACGGCGAGATCGCCAATCTCGGCAATGCGCCGCGCGACGTCCCGCGGTTGCGGGTGGGCCTTCAGGACGGCGCGGAAAAGGAGATCCAGTCGGAGATCGTCGACCCGCCCAAGGCGCGGCTGTCGCCCGGCGAGACCGTGCATTTTGAAACACCCTTCGCCCATCCCCCCGACGACGCGACCGGCGTTGTCGTGACCTTCGCCTCGTCGTGATCCTCGGGTAGGAGGCGTGTCCGACACCGACCCGCAACAGCGCTACACCACCAACCTTCAGGGCGAAGTCGACAGCGCGGCATTGTACGAGACGCTGTCGCGGACCGAGAAAAACCCGCAGCTGGCGCAGGTCTACGGCCGTCTGGCGGCGGTCGAATCGGCCCATGCCGAATTTTGGAAGGGCAAGATCGCAGCGCTCGGACAGCGCGTGCCGCAGCTCCGCCCCGGATTTCGCACGCGCGCGCTCGAATGGCTGGCGCACCGGTTCGGGCCGGCCTTTGTGTTGCCGACGGTCAACACGCTCGAGCAGATGGACAGCGGCACCTACTCGGCGCAGCCCGAGGCGGTGGCCGGCGGCCTGCCCGCGGCGGAGCGCTCGCATGCGCGGATCATCGAGGCGTTGGCAGCACCGTCGCCGACCGCGTTCAGCGGCGCCACCCTGGCCCGGCTCGAGGGCCGGCATCGCGGGCTTGGGCGGCAACGCCCTGCGCGCCGCGGTGCTCGGCGCCAATGACGGGCTCGTGTCCAATCTGAGCCTGGTCATGGGCGTCGCCGGCGCGGACATGGCGCCGCGCGCCATTCTCGTCACCGGGCTTGCCGGGTTGCTGGCCGGGGCGTGCTCGATGGCGCTCGGCGAATGGCTGTCGGTCAACACCGCGCGGGAGTCGGCGCAGCGCCAGATCGACACCGAAGCGAGCGAGCTGGAGCAAATCCCCGAGGAAGAGCAGGAAGAGCTGGCGCTGATCTACCAGGCAAAGGGCCTGCCTGAAGAACTGGCGAAAACTCTCGCCGAGCAGCTGATCGCCAACAAGCAGACCGCACTCGACACCCTGGTCCGCGAGGAACTGGGGATCGACCCCAACGAGCTCGGCGGGTCGGCCTGGGCGGCGGCCGGCACGTCCTTCGTGCTGTTTGCGGTCGGGGCGATTTTTCCGGTGGCGCCCTATTTCGCGCTGAGCGGTATGGCGGCACTGGCCGCGAGCCTCGCGGCGAGCGGGGTGGCGCTGTTTCTGATCGGCGCCGGCACGGCGCTGTTTACCGGGCGCGGGGTCGGGTTCTCCGGAGTGCGCCAGCTCGCTGTCGGTCTCGCCGCGGCCGGCGTCACCTTTGGCATCGGCCGGCTGATCGGGGCGGCTGTCGCCGCGTGAGGCCGCGCCCGGCCCGCAGCCGTCGCCGCCGACAGGAAATAATCGCATAGGGTCGCGACAACCGCGCGCAACCCTGTTGTCGGCGGCGCCCGGCTATTCGTGATGCTCGGCTCCCTTGCCGCCTTCCTTTGGCGCCGGCCTGGCGGTATGGGCGGGTTGCGGGCCATGGACCGCAACGGCGTGCGCCTGCGCCGCGCGTTCGGGCGGGTGCGGCATCGCCACGGCGGGATGTACCGGTGTCAAATGGACCGGTGCCAAATGAACCGGTGCGGGAGGCGGACGGACTACCGCAGGACGCTCGATATGCGCTTGCGCCCGCACCGCTGGGCCTGGAGCTGGGGCTGGGCGTGGGCCTGAAGCGGGGGCTGGCCCCGGACGAACCGGGTCGCGCGCGATCGGCTGTGGTTGCGGCCGGGCTGGCGGCAGCGACTCACGCCGGGCGGTCTCGGCTGCCGGCGGACGCGCCGGAGCGGGTCCGACCGGCAGCACTCCGGCGGGCGCCGCCGCCCCCGGATGCGGCGGGGGCAGCGCGGCGGTGTTGGGTGCTGCCGGATGCTCGCCATGGGCCGCGGTGGGGGGTCCGCCATGCTCGCTTGTTGCCGCCGCGGTGGGCGCTGGCGGACCCGGCCGGGCGCGCTCGGCCGGCCCGATCTCGCCTGGACGCGGCGGCAGCGCCGCGGTGTTAGCCGGGCGGCCGCCAGGGACGCCGGGAATGCCGGGATGCTGTTGCGATGTTTCCGGACGCGGTGGTTGCCCCGGCGCTGCCGGCGCCGGCCGGTTGGCCCCGAGCGAGGCCTCGCCCGGCAGTCCGCGCGGCGGCCCGGCGACCGGCGCGTGCGCCGCCGCCGGCCTGATTTCGGGCGGACGGAGCATCACCGGCGCCTGTTGCAACGCCGCCGGTGTGACGTGCGCGATCGCCGGGGCCACCGGGTCGGCGTTGGCGAAGACGCGTTGCGGCACCACCGTCGCAAACCGCCGGTTGGCGAAAGCGGCGTTGGCGAATTGCGGCGGCGGCGCGCCGTTCGACTGGACTATGATGTTGTTGACGTTCCTGACGCTGGTGACGTTGAGGTTGCGGATATAGGCCGCGTTGCGCGTGTAGCTCGGCCAATAAGCCTCACCCGGCGCCAGCGGAAACCAGCCGACGGCGGGGCCGGCCCCGGTCGACACGCCGATGCCGGCCGCACCCAGGCCGACAAAGGCGACGAGTGCGGGCGCATAGACCGGCCGCGCCGCGTAATTGCCCGGGACCCAGCCCCAGCGGTTGTCGACATAGGCCCAGCGGCCGTAATGGAACGGCGCGAAGCCCCAGGGCTCGCGATCGACCCAGGTCCACCCCCAGGGCTGAACCCAGATCCAGCGGCCGTCGCGATAGGGCGCCCAGTCGGACGGAACCTGGCTCGGATACCAGACTTCGCCGTATTGCGGATTGGTCCGCCAGTCGCCAGCGCGGTCGAGGTCCGCATAGCCGGTCATCTGCGCCGAGATGTAATAGGGCGAGGCGAGATGGTCCTCGTGGTAGTCATGCGCCGCGCACCAGTCGACAAAAGCGTCGGGTCCGGCGCGCGCGGCGGCGACCGTGACCGGGTTGGTCTGGCTCAGCACCACCGCGTCGCCGCCTTTGACGCCGACATCGGCGCCGGTCCCGACAAAGCGGGCGCTGCCGGCATACGCCGCGACGCGCGCTTCCTGGCCTGGGCCGCCGGCGCTGATGTCGTAGGAGCCCGGCTGCAACAGCCACACGGCGCCCTGCGGCAGGTCGATTTCGAAGCTCTGACCGGCATCGAGCTGGCGCAGATGGAAGTGGACCCGCCCCTGCGGCAAGCCGAACTGCGCCACCTGCTCGTCGAGATTGGTGACGTCGAGCTCGGTTCCGCCATCCATGGCGATTGTGGTCGGGCCGATCTGGAATTGCGCGCGGGCCTGCGGGTCGGTCCAAAACGACCCTCCTCCGGCGACCGGGTAATTGACGCCGGCAGCGGACCACTGGGTGTCGCCGGCGGTATGAAAGGCCAGATTGCCCGAGACATAGCTGACGGCGCCGACGCGGGCCGGCGGCGCCTGCTCCGCGGGCAGCGGCGCTGACGCGGGCGGCAGCGAAGACGCGGGCGGCGGCACAGACGCGGGTGGCGGCGGCGCCGGCGCGGACTGGGCCGCGACCGGCTGCGCGGCGAGCACCCCGAACAGCGCGAGAATTAACCATAAGTGCATCGGTGCACCGAAATCATTGTCTGGTGACAGCGGTAACGATCGGAATAAGGCGGCTTTGCGGCATATTGCGCCCGGAAGAAACAGGGAAAGCAGGGCAGCGCCAAGCGACCGACGGCCCGGGCGCTTTTCCAGTTGCCGCGCACCTCTTATATGCGGGTGGCCTTAGGCCCCGGATAGGTCAGCCGATGCCGATTGCAGCACCGCGGCCGGAGACCTGGATCAAGGTCACTCCGGCCGGACTCTATTGCGCGCCGGGGGATTTCCACATCGACCCGTCGCATCCGGCGCCGCGCGCCGTGATCACCCACGGGCATGGCGACCATGCGCGCGCCGGCAACGGCCAGGTGCTGGCGACGTCTGAGACAATCGCGATCATGCAGTCGCGCTATGGCGAAGGTGCGGGCGCGCCACTGCAGCCGCTTGGCTTTCATGAAAGTTTAACGGTCGGCGACGTGCAGGTGCGGCTGGTTCCGGCCGGCCATGTCCTCGGCAGCGCGCAGATCGTGCTCGATTACCGCGGCAGCCGGGTTGTCGTCTCGGGCGACTACAAGCGCCGCCCGGACCCGACCTGCGCGCCGTTCGAGCCGCAGAATTGCGACCTCTTTATTACCGAGGCGACGTTCGGCCTGCCGGTTTTCCGCCACCCGCCGGACGGCCAGGAGATCGACAAGCTGCTGCATTCGGTGACCTTGTTTCCGGAGCGCTGCCATCTGGTCGGGGTCTACGCGCTGGGAAAATGCCAGCGGGTGCTGGCATTGCTGCGCCGCGCCGGTTACGAGGAGCCGGTCTATCTGCATGGGGCGCTGATCGGGCTGACCGAGCTTTACGGGCGGCTCGGCGTCGCGCTCGGGCCGATAATGCCGGCCACCGGGGCGCCGCGCGACGCGCTGAAGGGCCGCATCGTGCTGGCGCCGCCCGGTGCGGCGGCCGAACCGTGGTCGCGCCGCCTGCCCGATCCGCTGATCGCCCAGGCGTCCGGGCTGGATGCGGATCCGCCAGCGCGCCAAGGCGAGCGGGGTCGAATTGCCGCTGGTCATCTCCGACCACGCCGACTGGGACGAGCTGACGCAAACCCTGGATGACGTCGCCGCCGACGAGGTCTGGGTCACGCATGGCCGCGAGGAGGCGCTGGTCCATTACGCGACCAAAAAGGGCTTCCGCGCCCGCGCCCTGGCGCTGGTCGGTTTCGAGGAAGAGGAGTGAACCGGTTTGCGGCACTGATCGAGGCGTTGCTGCTGACCCCGTCGCGCAACGGCAAATTGCGGCTGATGCAGGAATATTTCGCGGCTGAGCCCGATCCCGAGCGGGGCTGGGCCTTGGCGGCATTGACCGGCGAGCTGTCGTTTGCCGAGGCCAAGCCCGGCCAGGTCCGCGCTCTTGCCGCCCTGCGGGTCGATCCCGAGCTCCTCGGCTGGTCCTATGATTTCGTCGGCGATCTGGCCGAGACGGTGTCGCTGATCTGGCCGGCGCAGCCGGGCGCGCAAATGCCGGCGCCGGTGCCGAGCCTGACCGAAATCGTCGAAACCCTGCACCGCGCGAGCCGCGCCGAGGTGGCGGGCCTGCTCGAACCGTGGCTCGACGCGCTCGACGCGACCGGCCGCTGGGCGTTGCTGAAGCTCGTCACCGGCAGCCTGCGGATCGGCGTGTCGGCGCGGCTCGCCAAGACCGCGCTCGCCGAATGGGGCGGGGTCGGGATAGACCGCGTCGACGAGGTCTGGCACGGGCTGGCGCCGCCCTACCGGCCGTTGTTCGACTGGCTCGAAGGCCGCCAGCCGCCGCCCGAGATCGGCGACCTGCCGACATTCTACCCGTTGATGCTGGCGCAGCCGCTCGAAGACGGCGACCTCTCCGGTCTCGATCCGGCGGATTATGTCGCCGAGTGGAAATGGGACGGCATCCGCGTCCAGCTCGTTGGCCGCGGCGCGCGAAGCGCGGCTCTATTCGCGCTCCGGCGACGACATCGGCGCGGCTTTTCCGGATATCGTCGAAGGCGATGCCGGAGGCGGTGACGCTCGACGGCGAATTGCTGGTGTTGCGCAACGGCGAGGCAGCGCCGTTCAACGACCTGCAGCAGCGGCTCAACCGCAAGACCGCGAGCCCCAAGATGTTGCAGGATTTTCCCGCCGCGGTCCGTCTCTACGACATCCTGCGCGAGGGGGCCGAGGATCTGCGCGGCCTGCCCTTTGCCGAGCGCCGCCGGCGGCTCGAAACCTGGTATGCCGGGGCGCCGCGCGCCGCGTTCGACCTGTCGCCGCTGGTGCCGTTCGCGACCTGGGACGAATTGCGCGAATTGCGCGACGGCGCCCGCGAGCGCGGCATCGAAGGGCTGATGCTGAAGCGGGCGGATTCGCCCTACCTCGCCGGCCGGCCGAAAGGCCCGTGGTTCAAATGGAAGCGCGGCGCGCTTAACCCTCGACGCGGTGCTGATGTACGCCCAGCGCGGCCACGGCAAGCGCTCGTCATTCTATTCCGACTACACCTTCGGCGTCTGGTCCGGCGACGCGCTTGGTGCCGGTCGGCAAGGCCTATTCCGGGTTCACCGACGAGGAGCTGCGCCGGCTCGACCGCTGGGTGCGCAACAACACGGTGCAGCGCTATGGCCCGGTGCGCGAGGTGGCCCCGGGCGTCGTGCTCGAAATCGCGTTCGACAGCGTGCACCGCTCGACCCGCCACAAATCGGGCGTCGCGATGCGCTTTCCGCGCATCCACCGCATCCGCTGGGACAAGCCTTTCGAAGAAGCCGACACCTTGGCGACGCTCGAAAAGCTGCTGACCTAGCGCTCAGACGCATTCAGAAGATTCAGCCCCATCGCCCTGTAGCGCTGTAGGATGGGTTGAGCGCGCCGCGAAACCCATCTGTGTGCGGCGGCGGCGATGGGCTTCGCAAGGCTCGGCCCTCCTACGCAATTTGCTGCTCAGACCGTGGAATGAGGCAGGGCGATCAGCGTAGCCAATTTTCGCATTTGAGGCCGCCGATCCGGGCGAACTCGCGCTCGTTGTCGCTCACAATGACGTGGCCAAGCGCAACCGCCTGTGCGGCGATAAGCATGTCGTTGCCGCCGATCGGTCGGCCAGCTTGTTCGAGGCTGGTGCGCAGGCGCCCATAGGCTACGTCCGCCGGCGCCTCGAAAGGCAGCACGTCGAGCGCGCCGAGCACCGTTTCGAGCTGTGCCGTAAGCCGCGGCGAACCCTTCTTTTCGGCGCCATAGCGCAATTCCGCGGCGACAATGATGCTGGTGCAGATCTGCGACTTGCCGAGCTCGCGGATGTGCCGAGTCACCCGGCCCCCGGGATTGCGGACGAGATCGGAAACGATGTTGGTATCGAGCAGATAGCCCATCAGATCTCGACCGGATCGAGATCCGGTTCGGGGATCGGCGGGAAATTCTCGTTGAGCGGTTCGAGCGTCGCCAGAACCCCCAATAGCGAGCGCGGCGGGCAGGGTTCGAGCGTCAGCCGCGCGCCTTCCTTGCGGATGATCGCCTCGTCACCGGGAAGCTCGAACTCGCGAGGGATGCGCACTGCCTGGTTTCGGCCGTTTTTAAAAAGTTTCACGCGCCTCTCGGCCATTTGGATCACCAGCGATCAGCATAGGCCAAACATAGGCCTGCCGCCGACCCCTGTCCACCCCTCCGGCCTGTCGCAAAAACCCAGAATTTCAATAATTCCGTGGGCGTTCAGTTTGCCGATAGGTTACGATTTGCAACAACATGGCCGAAAATCCTCCCCCGCGCCGCCTCGGACATCACATCCCCAGGTCGGGCGAGCCGTTTCCTGATGATCGCGAGCGGGTCAACCGGGCGCGCCAGGCAGCCGAGGCGCTGTTCGCCCCGAAACCGCGAACCGCCGCGGCGCCAGCCTCGCCGGCCGGGCCAGACTCGCTGGCTGGGCCAGGCTCCGGGAAAACCGGGCCGGCCTCCGAGCAGCTGATCCCGGCCGCGCCGTCGCGGCCGCCGGCGGTTGCGCGAGGCGGTCGTTCCCCCGACCGGCCCCAAGCCGGCGCCGGGCTCGCAGATCCCCGCGTCACAGCTGGCCCGCATCCGCACCTGGGTGAAATACGGCATGACGGTCGCCGAGGTCGCCAAGGTCTACGGGGTTCCCGCCGACGCGATCGAGCGGGCCCTGCGGGAAGCCTAGCAGGCTGCTGAAGAACGACGCATGGTTCCCGCAAGCGTTCAGACGGCCGACTATCGGCGACCCCTCAGATTAATAGGTCGGCCGTATCAAGGGTTTGGCCTCACTCTGAGGAGGCCCCCTCCGAGACGCCGCTTGCGGCGGCTCCTCAGGACAGGCGGACCGTCTCGAAGGGGGCATGCCGAGGCAAACGACATTTTTAGCAGCCTGCTAGCAGCGGCTCGGCCGTTGGGCCGTCGCGCGCTCGGGTGATTACCTCGGCGGCGCCTTCACCGGTCAAAGGATGGTGGAGCGCGCGTCACGACGCGCGACAGAACGCGCCGCGCGCCGGAGAGCGGATCTGGTGAATCCGGGGCGTGCGGGAAGGCCGCCGATTGCTCGGCAGCCCCCCGGTTCGGCTACCTCGCGCGCGATCGCCGAGTGTGCCGAAGCTGAAACGAAAAAGCACCCTCCTGAGCCAGTAAGCCGCCATGGCGCGACGCGGCGCGAGGAGGCGCTCGACGTCGCTCGAGCTGGAGACGAGCGTCGCGCGCCCGCTGGTCGAGCTCGACCCGCGGCACGCTGTTATCGAATAGCTTAGCTTTCGGCATGGCGCCCTCCATAGCGCGCCCGCTCCCGACCATTGTCGGGGGCGGTGCGAAATAGATGGCGCGGTTGGGCGCGAGGACGTGTGAGCTGCTTCACAGATCGGCGATTTACTTTGAGGGCCGGCTCGCAGACCACCCCGTCTGCGCCGGTCTGTCGAAAGCGGGAAGGCGCCGGTGCTACAGCGGCTGGCCGCGCAGGAGCCGCGGGAGGTCGCCGGTAACGCCCATCGCGTCGCGCATCAGGAAGCGCTTGACCGGCGGCAGGCGGTCGACCGCGGCGAGACCGAGATCGCGCAGCAGGCGCAGCGGGGCCGCGGTGTTCGAAAACAACCGGTTGAGCCCGTCGGTGACGGCGGCGAGCAGGACGGCGTCGAAACGGCGCCACTGCTCGTAGCGTTGCAGCACCGCGTCGTCGCCGATGTCGAGCCCCAGCCGGCGGGCGTCGACGACCAGTTCAGCCAAGGCGGCCACGTCGCGGATGCCGAGATTGAGGCCCTGGCCGGCGATCGGGTGGATCACGTGCGCCGCTTCGCCGACCAGCGCCAGCCGGCGGTCGACATAGCGCTCGGCCAGCATCAGCCCGACCGGGTAGGACCAGCGCGGTGCGACCGGCTCGACCGTTCCGAGAAAATCGCCGAACCGCGCCGCAAGCTCGGCGGCAAAGGCCGCGTCGGAGAGCGCCATCAGCCGGGGTGCGAATTCTTCGCGTTCCGTCCACACGATCGACGAGCGGTTGCCGGTCATCGGCAGGATCGCAAACGGGCCCGCCGGCAAAAAATGCTCGACCGCGATGCCGTGATGCGGGCGCTCGTGATGCACGGTCGTCACGATCGCGGTCTGGCGATAGCGCCAGTCGACGATGCCGATGCCGGCGGCATGCCGCAGTCGCGAGCCGGCGCCGTCGGCGGCGGCGACGAGACGCACGCCGAGCCGGCGCCCGTCGGAAAGCGTCGCGGCCGCGGCGGCGGGCGACGTCTCGACCTTGCCCACTTCGAGCGGGGCGAGGAAGGCGAGATGCGGCAAGGCGCGCGCCCGCCCGATCAGCGCGCGGCGCAGCACCCGGTTCTCGACGATCCAGCCGAGCGGCGCGTCAGTCCCAAGCTCGCGATGGTCGTAATGCAGAAACAGCGGCGCGTTGTCGTCGGCGACGCGGATTTCGAGGATCGGCTCGGCCTCGGGCATGATCGCCGGCCACAGGCCGAGGGCGCTCAGCACCTGCTGCGAGCCATAGGCGATCGCCGAGCTGCGCCCGTCGAAACCGTGGTCGAGCATCGCCGCCGGCGCTTCGCGGTCGACGACCGCGCAGTCGAGCCCGGCTCCGGCGCAAGCGATGCCGAGCAGCAGACCGTTCAGCCCGCCACCGGCGATCAACAGCTCGAAATCGTCAGTCATCCCGTGAGGTAACCGTGGCCGGCCGCCTTAGCCGCGCGTGCTAGCCATGAATGGGCGGGCGGAGGGCCAGGCGGAAAGCCTGCGGCACCGTCAGGTTCGGCGTCGCCTCGCATCGCTGCGTGACCTTGGCGAGGTTGTCGCTGATATGGCCGACGTCGATGACGTGGATCCCCGCCTTGGCCGCCAGGTAACCGTAGTAGAACATCATTGCCGACGCCCGGTCGTCGTCGGACGCGGCGAGCAGGTCCGAGCAGCGCGCCCGGTCGACGTCCCAGCGGCGGGGTGCGACCTGGGCATCGGACGGCGCCGGCGCGACGGCTGCCGCGGGCGCCGGCGCGGGAACCGGGGGCGCTGCGGCGGCGGCCGGAGGCGGCGGTTGCTGCGCGCAACATGCAAGGCACAGTGCGAGCAACGCCGGCAAGGTCCGCTTTGTCATCGTCTCCCCCGTTTTTGTTGTCGAGCCGAGCCCGATGGAGCCGAGCCCGATGGAGCCGAGCCCGATGGAGCCAAGCCCTGGGCGGCGGCTGGCGCCGGGTTAATAGCAGGCTCCGGAATTGCGCGCGGCGCCGCGGCGGGCAGCACCGGCGACCCCCCCGACAGCGGCGCCGATCGCCGCCCCGCGACCGGCGTTGCCGGCGATCGCGCCGAAGAGGGCGCCGCCCGCGGCTCCGCGGGCCGCGCCGGCAAAGGGCCCCGGCGTCACCACCGGGCAGGGCGGCGGACGATAACCGCGCGGCGGCGGACGCGATCCCGGCGGCGGGCCAAAATTTTGGGCGAGGACGGGCATAGCAAAGGTCACCGCGATACACATGGCGCCGCAAAGGGCGAGGACGGAGCGACGCATGACTTGGCACCACCAGACTGCAACAGGACGCTATCTCCAAAAGATCGTATCGGGCGGGGTTCAGGCTGGCAACCGGGGCGCCGCTTTGCGGATGAGAGCGATTTGTGTCAGGGCGGTGCGGGAAAATTGCCCCGCGCAAGGGCGTTACCCACCCCATGCTCTGGTTGCGCCAGTCTTGGCAAAGGCGCGCGGACAGCTCATTTGTCAGGCAAGTCCGGTCGTTCCGAGCGGCTGCCTGTTTCACGCCATTTGATCGAGGCTCCCCGTCCAGAGAGGATTACATGAACCGGGTGTTGATCGCTCAGCTCGGCATCATCGCGCTGTGCGTGTGGAGCGTCGTCGAGATCGCGGCGAATTTTCCGTATCCGGCGCCGCTGATCCGGGCGTTTTTGCCGCCGACCCTGCGCTGGCCGAGCCAACAGGTCGAAGGCTGGGTCAACACACAGGATTTTCCGTCGAGCTTTCTTCAGTATTTCGGGCGCGACCCCGAGCGCACGATCCCCAAGGGAACGAATTTAGTCGCACCGGCCGACGGGATGATCGGTGAAATACTCCACCGGGACGGGGTCAGCTACCTCGTCGTCAAAATGTCGTTTTGGGACGTGCACGTGATCCGCGCCCCGGCCGCCGGGACGGTTACCGGGGTTGACGAAGAGGGCGTGCGCCTCGTTCGAAATATCGAGAGCGAAGAGCAAAAGACCGCCGATATTTACGAGCGCGGAAAAGATGCTCCGGTTCAGAAAATTATCTCATTCAAGACGAATTTCGGGAACATCAAAGTTCGCATGATCACCAGCTATTGGGCAAGCCGCCTCAAAGTCTGGGTGCATCGCGATCAGGATGTAAAAAAGGGCGAGCGCATCGGGCGGATAATGCTCGGCAGCACCACGGTGCTGGAAATGCCGGGGAACATCACCTTTGCGGTCAAGCCGGGACAGCATGTCACGGGTGGCGAAACAATTGTCTATGCGGGCAGCGAATAGTCATGACAACGGAGCGATTTGGAAGGACGGCCGGTTTTCGTGGGGTGTGATCGGGGTCGTCGTGTTTCTGGCCGTGTCCATTGTCGCCTTTGACGCGGCCTGGCGGCTGATCAAGCTCCAGTTCGACACGCTGTTGATCTACGCATTTCTCGTCGACGTGGCGGCGGCGGTGGCGCTGATCCTGGTGATCCGCCTGTTTCTGCGGCCCAAGCCGGGGCGGCGGGCATAGGATGACCGAAGGCTCGCTCGTCAGTCGGAGAGCAGGCCGGGCAATACCCGCTCGACAATGCCGGTGATGTGGGCGACCTCCTCGGCGGACAGCTCGCGCTTCCACTTCGTCGCCGCTTCCAAGGGATTGCCGTGACGGATCGGCTTACACGGGATAGGAAAGCTTGCCCCCTTCGGCGCTACCATGGATAGACATCGGCGGCCTCTTGGACTATAGTCGTGCGTCCGGCGAGGCGGGACCGCAACCAGAAGGTCCCGGCAACATGATGAGGTGGCCTTGTCCTTAAATTGGGATCCGCGCGAGCATTATAAAGATAACCGCGTAGCCGAAACGTACGACAAAACCCAATTCAGCAGCTTTCCAGGGCGAGTTTTCAATCTTCTCGAAAGGCGCGCTCTTCTTCGAGCGCTCCGCGATTTGCCAAGGGGGTCGGAAATAGTCGACCTTCCCTGTGGAACTGGTCGCCTAGCTGAGGCACTGCTCACTGGAGGCTACCGGGTAACCGGAATTGACATCTCGCCGGCAATGCTGAATCAAGCAACGCGACGGCTGGCCCGTTTCGGCGACCGCTTCGCGTGCAAGGTTGGGGATGCGGCGGATCTTGGTCGACCGGAACGCCCGTTCGATGCAGCGGTGTGCGCCCGCATACTGATGCACTTCCCGCTCGATCAACAAATCGAGTTCCTGCGGAGTGTGACGCTTCAGACAAATGGGTTGATAATATTCAACCAATCCTACAACTCCGGCTATCAGCGAGCGCGGAGACGGCTGAAAAAGCTGCTGCGACACCCTGAGCCGACAGCATTTCCGTTGGGCGAGATTGACATCGGACGCCTGTTGGAGGGCGCGGGATTACGCGAGCTGAGACGCGTATGGGTGGCCCCAGGTGTAAGCGAGGCCTTCTTCCTTGTCTCGAAAAGAAAGGAAGATCATATGCGGGTCGCCCAACGCCGCCACCAGTCTCCAGCGCCGACAAATGTATGACCGGAGTAAAGTACCCGCTTGCCGCCGAGATAGAGAGCTTGCTCAATGCGCACGTCCCGGCTGCAATAAACTCGAACGGGCAGCGGAGCAGGGTTGAAGGGCCGATTGTGCGAGGCCAGCGGGCCATCTATCGCGCCATATGCCCGGGGTTTCGACACCCGCTGTTTATCAAACGCCCATACGAGCCGGGCCGTACCGCGCAATCGCAGTACGATGCACTATCCTTGGCAAGAGAGCGGCTTCATGGCCAATGCGGCTTATTAGTACCGAATGCCTATCCATACCTTCTGGATGAAGGCTTCATTATGATGGATTGGTTCTCGGCGCCAACCATCAAACAGATACTTCACAATCCGAAATTGCCGGTTTCGGATCTCGTATCGGCACTGGTACGCACGGGGCAGTGGCTACGATCCTTCCATGGGCACCGCGACGACGAAGTTGATCGCCTCAAGGTCGGTCAGATGCTGAACTACGTCCTTGGGATGGCGGATGATTTACATCGTTCAAGGAATCCCGCGCAATTCAACGCACATCTTGCTCTCCTAAAGCTGATCGCGCCGACAACGAGTCAGATAGCTGTTCCAACCAGTTATTCACATGGAGACTTCAAGCCCGATAACGTGCTGTTCGATGGTGACCGGATTATCACGGTTGATATTGACAGAGTTTTCAAGGCGCCAGTAGTTCACGATCTTACGCATTTTTTGGTTCATCTTGAAATGCACTTATTGCATCCGGCTGGATGGCGATTTTTGCCCTGGCATCGTAGATTACGCTCCGCGTTTCTGTTTGGCTACGGGGCAGACCTTACGGTGAATCAGACTCTGGCGCTGTCTTGGTTAGCATTACAGAGGACGTTGCAGAGTTTCTATGAAGACGCTGAAGAAGTAAATCGGTCCAGAAGTTGGGTTAAAATGAACTTCCTCCAGGCGTGCTATGTTAGATGCGCGCGTCTGCGAGCCCAGGATCTTCGGCGCGCTTGGAATCAAATGGAAGGGTTCCGATCGGGGTAGCCGCCATTTTTTCGGATAAGCCGGTGCGGATTGAAATTACGCCCGAATCGAGAAATCAGCTCGGCCGATGGAGTTCTGTCTCCGATAGGCGCCCACGAGCTTGTCAGTTGGTGGAGAGGAGCCCGGGCAACACCCGCTCGACAATACCGGTGACGTGGGCGACCTCCTCGGCGGAAAGCTCCCGCTGCCACTTGGTCGCCGCTTCCATCGGATTACGGAACAGGCTGAAATAGCGCTCCCTGCCGCTGCTGCGCGTGGTTTCCTCGATAAACCGATGGGTTTCTTCGGCCCAAGAGAGCCGAGCGAACGCCATCAGATCGCGCGCCTGCGCAATCGGGGCTTCGCAGAGGCTCTCATACCGCAGAAGGCGTACATTCGCGAAATTTCTCGCCTCGTCGAATAACTTCGCATGCACAAATGCCCACGCCCAGGCCCAACGATCGAGCATCGGCATCGCTTCATATAGCTCTCTCGTCATCCCCAGTTCTCGGGCTGCGGCGGTCGCCAAGACACGAGGTCCGAAGAGCCCTCCGCGGGTAAATCCGCCCGCAACAGCACGTTTTATGGAGGCGATCTGACCGCAAGGATGGCGGTACATGGCGATGATTTGGCTTTCCGGCACCGCGCCTGCCAGCAATCCTATCGCGCCGATCAGACTGACCGACTTAATGACATAGGTAATCGCAACAGCATCGCCGCTGATGAAATCGGGGATCGGGATGCGCTTCAACCAAGCGGCAGCGGGGGGAATGGCCTCACCGGCGCGCAACGCGACCGCCAGCGTCCGCCGCATAAGCGCAGCCGCGAATGGCTGAAACGGCTTTGCGAACACAGGTCTAGTCCCGGACGACTTCACCTGTCGCACGGTCGTGAGGTGCGCTACATAACGCCGCGCCGCATTGGTGTAGCGCGGGATGTCCTCCTTGGCGCAAATCCCAGGAAAATCAGGCTGGGCGGCCACATCGTCCGGCTCGTGCCGGTAAATCACCGACGGGTGACTATCAAAGATCTTCCCGAGCCAACTCGTTCCGGAGCGCGGAACTCCGATTATCAGCACCGGCCCAACACAATCAGAAGGCGGATTAACCGCCAAAACCGAGTTGCGTATATCGGTAATATGCACCACCGTCATAGGCTAGCCCATCGGCATTTTTGGTATTTATCGGATGCACGGTGTAAATCCGGTCGCCGCCGTCCAATCACTCCGTCGTCTCGGCGATAGGCATCTCTATATCGGCTATTTGTTACAATTTTATTTTACAAATGAGATAAAAAAGAGACGATTTTAGCGGTACGGGACGCGCGATAACAAAGACAGGAAAGTCGTCAGGTTGCCGGTCGAGGACAGGCGGCGCTTACGCCTGGGTTGGGCGGCTACCTGTCGAAGCCCTCTAAGTGCCGGCGGCGGCTTGGGCCGAATCGTTGTTCGGCATCGACGCGGACGAAGAAAAAGGATCGGCAGCGGCGGGCAATTGGGGTTTGTTCGTCGCTACCGAACCGAGCGTCGGCGGCAGGCGATGCGCTGGACCCCAATTATCGGGGCCATCTGGGCTCAGGCTACCTGGGCTCACCCGGCCGCACCCACAAGCGCGCTCTTGGGTGTGTCTGGTGGTCGCCGTTCCTCGGCGCGTTGTGGGATCCTCAGGCTTGTTTTGCTTCGATGATCGAGCGGCGGATCGCGCGGGTGCGGGTAAACAATTCCTGCAAGGTGTCGCCTTCGCCCCAGCGAATGGCGCGCTGCAGGGCGGTCAAATCCTCGCTGAAGCGCTGCAGGACGTCGAGCACCGCTTCGCGGTTGTTCAGAAAAATGTCGCGCCACATCACCGGGTCGGAGGCGGCGATGCGGGTGAAATCCCGAAAGCCGCTGGCGGAGAAGGCGATGACCTCGGATCGGAGGCTCTCCTCGAGGCTGGTCGCGGTGCCGACGATCGTGTAGGCGATCAGATGCGGCAGGTGCGAGGTCATCGCCAACACCCGGTCGTGGTGTGCTGCGGTCATCTGCACGACCCGCATGCCGGCCAGTTCCCACATCCGGCCGACTTTCGCCACCGCTTCGGGCGCGGTCTCGGGCAGCGGGATCAGAATGCACCAGCGGTCGTGGAACAACTCGGCAAAGCCGGATTCGGGGCCGGAATGTTCGGTGCCGGCGACCGGGTGGCCGGGAACAAAATGGACGCCGGGCGGCACGAAGGGCGCGAGGTCGCGCACCACGACTTCCTTGACCGAGCCGACATCGGTCAGGATGGCACCCTGCTTCAACGCCGGCGCGATCCGACGGCCGATCTCCACATAGGCCGAGAGCGGGGTCGCGAGCACAACGAGATCGGCGCCGTCCGCGGCTTGCGCCGGGTCGTGGGTGGTATGGTCGGCGAGGCCAAGGCGCTCGACCGCGGCCAGGGTCTCGGGCTGACGGGCGCAGGCGACGATCTCGGTGTCCGGGCTGTCGCGGCGCAGCACCCGCGCCAGCGACGACCCGATCAGCCCGATGCCGATCAGCGCTACCTTGTCGAATAATTTGCTGCTCATCGCCGCGCCATGAATTCGCCGAGCACGCTCGCCACCTTTTCCATCTCCTCGCCGGTGCCGATGGTGATGCGCAGACGCTTCGGCAAACCGTAGCCGCCCATTTTGCGGGTCAGGATGCCGTGGGTCTGCAAAAAAGCAAAAGCCGCTTCGGCATCGCGGCCGGGCTGGTCCGGGAAGCGCGGCAACACGAAATTGCCCACACTCGGCGTCAACGGCAGGCCGAGCGCCGCAAGCCGCTCCGAGAACCACGGCTGCCAGCGGTCGTTATGGGCGCGGGCGCGGGCGAGCGAAACCGTGTCCTCGACCGCGGCCACACCCGCCGCCAATGCCGGCGTCGACACGTTGAACGGGCCGCGCACCCGGTTCAGCACGTCGGCGACCGGCGGCGGGCAATAGGCCCAGCCGAGGCGCAACCCGGCAAGCGCGTAAATCTTTGAGAAGGTGCGCAGCATCACGACGTTGTCGGCGCGGTCGACAAGCCCGGCGCCGGCCTCGTAGTCGTTGCGGTTGACGAACTCGGCATAGGCGGCGTCGACCGCCAGCACGACCGAGGGCGGCAATCCGGCGTGCAGCCGCGCCAATTCCTCGGCGCCGAGATAGGTGCCGGTCGGGTTGTTCGGATTGGCGATGAACACAAGCCGGGTTCGCGGGGTGACGCGTTCCAGCAGCGCGTCGACATCGGCGGTCAGGGCCCGCTCCGGCGCGGCAACCGGCGTGGCGCCGACCGACAGCGCGCCGATCGGATACATCAGAAAGCCGTGGCGGCTGT
The DNA here is from genome assembly GCA_963775525.1 of uncultured Alphaproteobacteria bacterium. GTDB lineage: Bacteria > Pseudomonadota > Alphaproteobacteria > ATCC43930 > CGMCC-115725 > AP-15. The sequence continues at coordinate 29,555 of CAVZJF010000002.1, forward strand.
ACAGCACCTCGTCGCCCGGGCCGGCATAGCAGCGCAGCAGCAGTGCGATCAACTCGTCCGAGCCGGCGCCGCAGACGATCCGCGCCGGGTCGAGGCCGTGACGCCGGCCGATCGCCTCGCGCAACGCCTCGGCGCTGCCTTCGGGATAGCGGTGGATGTCGCCGGCGAGCGCCGTAAAGGCGGCCATTGCCTTTGCGCTCGGCCCCAGCGCGCTTTCGTTCGAGGCGAGACGGATCGGGCGCTCGACGCCGGCGATCCGCGCTTCGCCGCCGACATAAGGGGCGATGTCGAGGATGCCCGGGCGCGCTACGGGGCCGGTCGTGAAGGTCATATCAAGTCCAGCCTTTCGCTGCGTCGGCCGGCGCCGCCAAGGGCATCGGCAGCGCATAGCCGCCAAACGGCAGCAAACGATGTAGTGCTGCGCCGAGCGGCGTGCGGAGACGCGCGACGCGGCGATCGGAAATCGGCACGAAACCGTCGACCTCGATCAGGTTGAGCGTTGTCTCGGCCTGCTCCGATGACGCCAGAAACGTGCACGCGAGGCCTGCCGACGACAGCACACCGAGCAACCGGGTCCGACTGACGTCAGCCGCCGATTCGGCCGCGAAGAGGGTGCGGTCGGCGCCGGTCTCCTGCGGCATGCCGCGGCCGACGACGAGCGCGTCGGAGCCGTCGCCGTGGGCGTTCCCGCGGGGGCCGAACGGCAAGCGGGCAACCACCCGCGGCGCGTGGTCGTGGTGCGACACCAGGTGGCGCCACCAGGGATCGGCGTCGCCCGCCTGCGGCATCGGCAGGATCCCGACCGCGGCGTCGCCCTCGCTCACGGCCCGGATCACCTGGCCGACCGAGCGGTAAGCCGAAATCGGCGCGTGGCTGCCGTAATGGTCGCGAGCAAGATCCCAGAAACCCTGCGCCTCGGGCGGAGCGAACACGGCGACCGCGAACGGCGTTTCGATCCGCACGGTCGCCGCCAGCATCTCGCGCCAGATGCGCGCGATCGTCGCGAAAGGCAGCGCGCCATGGTGACGGGCAGCGAGCCGCCGCAGGATCTGGGCCTCGCGGCCGGGCTGGTAAAACGCCACGTCGCCGTCTTTTTTGCTGGCCGCGACCTGCGCCACCACCGTCGCGCGCTCGATCAGCAGGTCATGCATACGGTCGTCGATCTCGTCGATGCGACGGCGGAAATTTGCGAGATCTGACGGGGTAGCGGACATGGTCTGCTTCGCGGCCGGGGAGAGGTACTTAGTAAAAGCGCGATCCGCCGAAATCAAAGAAAACGTTGACATGCCTCGCCTCTGATCCCTAGCTAGCGCCCCCCGAACCGACAAGCAGAGACCTGCCGCCGGAAACCGGGCAGGTCGCGCCGCAACCGGGTCGCGTTCAGAGAACATCGTGTCGACAGCAGCATTCATTCGCCCGCGTTCGCGTTCCGACCAGGATTGGCCCGGCCACCGGCTGCTGGTGCGCGATCCGTTGCGGCTCGATTGCGGGGTTGATTTCGGGCCGTTCACGATCGCCTACCAGACCTACGGCGCGCTCAACGCCGAGCGCTCGAACGCGATCCTGGTCTGCCACGCGCTGACCGGCGACCAGTATGCCGGCGACCCGCATCCGATTACCGGCAAGCCGGGCTGGTGGGACACCATGGTCCGGCCGGGCGGCGTGCTCGACACCGAGCGCTATTTCCTGGTCTGCGCCAATGTGCTCGGCGGCTGCATGGGAACCACCGGACCGCAGGACATCGACCCGGCGAGCGGCGAGCCCTGGGCGCTGTCGTTCCCGGTCATCACCGTGCGCGACATGGTGCGGGCGCAGAAACGATTGCTCGAGCATCTCGGCATCGACAGCCTGTTTTGCGTGATCGGCGGCTCGATGGGCGGCATGCAGGTGCTGCAGTGGGCGGCGAGCTACCCGGAATGCGTTTTTTCGGCGGTGCCGATCGCGGCCGCGGCGCGCCATTCGGCGCAGAACATCGCCTTTCACGAGGTTGGACGGCAGGCGATCATCGCCGACCCCGATTGGTGCGCCGGACGCTATCTGAGCCAGGGCCGCAAGCCGGCGCGCGGCCTCGCGGTCGCCCGTATGGCGGCGCACATAACCTACCTGTCGGAAGCGGCGCTGCATCACAAATTCGGCCGCAACCTGCAGGACCGCCGGGCGGTGACCTATGGGTTCGACGCCGATTTCCAGGTTGAAAGCTATCTGCGCCACCAGGGCAGCACGTTTGTCGACAGGTTCGACGCCAATTCCTACCTCTATATCACGCGCGCGATGGATTATTTCGATCTTGCGGGCGAGCACGGCGGGTCGCTGCCCGCGGCGTTCGCCGGAACGCGCTCACGCTTTTGCGTGATTTCGTTCACCAGCGACTGGCTGTTCCCGACTTCGGAAAGCCGGGAGCTGGTCCACGCGCTGAACGCAGTCGCGGCGAATGTGAGCTTTGTCGAGGTCGCGACCGAGAACGGGCACGACGCGTTTTTGTTGCGCGAGCCCGAGCTGTTCGAGACCTTGCGCGGATTTCTCGCGGGCTGCGCCGAGCATCGCGGCCTGGCTCGCTAGCCAACATGTCGGAGGCTCTGAGTTTGGATCGCCGCGAAGCGCGGCCGTCGATCGCGGCGGCGCCGGCCAACGGGCTGCGCCAGGACCTGCGGCTGATCGCCGAGATGATCGACCCCGGCGCGCGAGTGCTCGACATCGGCTGCGGCGACGGAGCCTTGCTCGCCTATCTCGCTCGGCACAAGGGGGTGGACGGCCGCGGCATCGAGCTGAGCCAGTCGGGCGTCAACGCCTGTGTCGGCCACGGCCTGTCGGTGATCCAGGGCGACGCCGACCGGGATCTCGACGCCTACCCGGCTGCCGCTTTCGACGTCGTCGTGCTCAGCCAGACCTTGCAGGCGACGCGCGAGCCGCGCCGGGTGGTCGAAGCCCTCGTCCGCATCGGCCGTCGCGCGATCGTCTCATTTCCGAATTTCGGCTTCTGGCGGATTCGCCTGCGCCTGCTGCTGCGCGGCCGGATGCCGATGTCCGATCTGTTGTCCAATCCGTGGTACGAGACGCCGAACATTCATCTTTGCACGATCCGCGACTTTGTCGCGCTGTGCGACGAGCTCGGCGTTACCGTCGAACGCAGCGTCACGCTCGACCGGCATGGCCGGCCCTATGCGCTTCATCCGCATGGCGGCCTCGCCAACCTATTGGCCGAGCAGGGCGTCTTTGTTCTTTCGGGCCACTCGCGCAGCTAAGGGCGGCGGGCTACTGCCGGCTGCGGCGATGCGACAGACCGTGCGTCGCCGGGGCGTAGACCAGGCGGCGGCGGGGTGCACGGGCGGCGGCCGGCTTGGCGTAGATCTGCTTTGCCGCCTCGATCAGCACGAGGCCGGCAAAGGTCGGAAACCAGCGCTTGCCGAGGCGCTCCCAGGCCGGGGCCGAGCGCAGCACCACCCGGTCTCGCGACGGTGGGACGAACAGCGCCGTGGCGGTATCGACGGGCGTGAACAGCTCTTCGCGCAACAGCTGCGACAGCTGCGACATCGTGTACGGCCGCCCCGAACCGAATGGCGTGCGGTCGAGCCGCGCCCAGATGCCGCGCCGGTTGGGCGCGACGACCAGCAGCCGGCCGCCGCCGGCCAGCACGCGCCAGATTTCCTTCAACAGCAGCCCGGCCGCCTCGCTGGTCTCGAGCGCGTGCACCAGCAGCACCCGGTCGATCGAATAATCGGCAAAGGGCAATTCGCCTTCTTCGGCGAGGGCAACAAGGTTGCCGGCGTCGAGCGCCCAGCCGAGCACGCCTTGCGAGGCCGGCATCATTGCCGCGGTGCGCTCGGTTGCGGCGGAAATCGCCGACAGGAACGGCGTCGCATAGCCGATGCCGAGCAGTCGCATGCCGTGCAGATCGGGCCAGACGCCGCAAATCGTGCGGCGGATCATGCGGCGCGCGACCTGGCCCAACCCGGTCTGGTAGAAATCGCGCAAATCGACCACGTCGCTCGGCATCGGCCCCATTCTATCATGTTGCTGCGGCAGTCGTGCGACGAGGCTGACCTGCCGCGATTTCCGGAGGTGCCGACATGAAGCTGCGCCACGCCGCCGCCTCGTAGCGTGGTGAATGCGGGGTGAACAAGATGCGCCGCCGCGGCTCGCGCCGTCGATCCGGCGGGCGGGACGCGTCGCCGTGGCGCTGGCGCTGGCCGCCATCTGCGGCGTCTCGCTCGGGCATGGAGGCGTCAGCCGCGTCATTCTCGGGCCAAGGCCGAGCTACGGCCCGGCGCTGGTCACCGACGGGCCAAATCTGGCGGCGGTCGACCGGATGTTGTGGATGCCGGGGCTCGATGCCGGATGGGACCCGCAAGGGCTGGCGTTCGCCGAGGGCAAGATTTTTGTCTCGGCCTATCAAAGCCGTGGCGCGTGGCAATTCCGCGGCCCGTGCCGGGTATTTCGCGTCGATCCCGAGAGCGGGACGGAAACCGGCCATGTTGACGTCCCGCTGCCCTGCGGTCATGCCGGCGGCCTTGCCTATGCCGGCGGCAGGTTGTTCGTCGCCGATACCCACAATCTCTTCGATATCGACCTCGACCACGCCTTCGGCGAGGCCGGGGCTGAAATATCGGGACATCCCGCTCGGTCGCGGGCTCAAGGGGGCGTTTGCCGTTTCAAGCAAAGGCGCGGTCTGGATCGGCGACTACCAGGAAGAGAGGCCGGCCGGTCTCTTCAAATTCGGTCTCGCCGCGATCGAGGCGCTGCGGGACGGCGCGCCGCTGACCGCCGGCGCCGCGTCCGCAATTGTGGCGATCGCGACCTACGCGCAGGGCGGTGCTGTCGACGGCGCCGGCGATTTGTGGATCTCGCGGAGCGATGTCGGCTGGGGCTTTCTCGAAAAGCTCGATGCCGTCAGCGGACATCTCAGAGCCCGGTATCCGATGCCCGCGGGCATCGAGGGGATCGCCTTCGACCCGCAAGGCCGCCTTTGGGCGGTCTGCGAGGCCGGCGCGCGCCACTTGCCGCTGCGCTATCCGTTCTTTCCGCTGATCTTTCGGCTCGATCCGTACCGGCTCGCGCCTGCCGAGTGAGCCGGGGCCGGTTAGGCCCGGACGGGAACGCCTTTTTCTCCGAAAACCTGCTGCAATTCGCCGGTCTCGTACATCTCGCGGATGATGTCGCAGCCGCCGACAAACTCACCTTTGACGTAGAGTTGCGGGATCGTCGGCCAGTTCGAGAACTCCTTGATCCCCTGGCGGATCTGCGGGTCGGAAAGCACGTCGACGCCTTTGAACTTGACCCCGAGCTGGCTGAGGACCTGGACGACGGCGGCGGAAAACCCGCATTGCGGAAAGACCGGCGAGCCCTTCATGAACAGCACGACGGGGGTGTCGGTGATTTCCTGCTGGATGCGATCTCGAACGGTAATGTCCATGGTTCATTCCTCGATTGCGGAAAGCTGCGGTAGGGACGTGGGGCCTCACTCCTCCGGGGCGCCGGTCTGCAGGGCGAGCGCGTGGAGTTCGTTACCCATTCGGCCGCGCAATGCCTGATACACCATCTGATGCTGCTGGACCCGGGTTTTGCCGCGAAAGGCGCCGGACACGACATGGGCGGCGTAGTGGTCGCCGTCACCCCGCAAATCCTCGATCGAGACCTGCGCGTCGGGCAGGCTTTCCTTGATCAGCCGCTCGATCATCGCCGCGTCCATCGCCATGCCCGTTCCCCTTTGTCAAGCTTGCTCCATGTAGTCCGGCAGCCAAGCCTCGTTCGCAGCCCTGAGTGCGTCAACCGATATGGCACCCGCACCGGGGAGTGTCAACGCGACCCCGCCGACCACCCCGAGCGCGCGAGCCGGGACCCCGGCCGCGTCGGCCGCCGCCAGCACCGCGGCGGGTTCGGAGGTCTCGACCACGTAGCGCGCCTGGTCCTCGCCGAAGAGGTATGCGTTGCGCTCCACGACAGGGTGGCGGCGGGTCGAGAGCGACGCCACGGTCGCCGGCCATCGCCATCGCCGCGATCGCGACAAAGAGCCCGCCGTCCGGCGAGGTCGTGGCAGGCGACGACCCGGCCGGCGCCGATCTCGGCGCGCACGAAATCGCCGTTACGGCGCTCGGCGGCGAGGTCGACCGGCGGCGGCGGACCGGCCTCGCTGCCCTCGATCTCGCGCAGGTAGAGCGAGGCGCCGAGATGGCCGAGGGTCTCGCCAACCAAAATCAGCGCGTCGCCATCATGCTTTAACGCGAGGTCGACGGCGCGGCGGGGGTCGACCAGCCCGACCCCGCCGACAACCGGGGTCGGCAGGATCGCCCGCCCGCTCGTCTCGTTGTAAAGCGACACGTTGCCGGAGACGACCGGGTAGTCGAGCGCCAGGCATGCCGCGCGCATTCCTTCGATGGCGCCGACGAACTGCCCCATGATTTCGGGGCGCTCGGGATTGCCGAAATTCATGTTGTCGGTCAGCGCCACCGGCAGGGCGCCGACCGCGGTCAGGTTGCGCCAGTTCTCGGCGACGGCCTGCATGCCGCCCCGCACCGGGTCGGCGCGGCAGTAGCGCGGCGTGCAGTCGGTGGCCAAAGCCAGCGCCTTGTTCTCGCCGACCCTGACGACCGCGGCGTCGCCCCCCGGCCGCTTCACCGTGTTGCCCATGACCAGATGGTCGTATTGCTCCCAGATCCAGCGCTTGGAGGCGAGCGCCGGTGAGCCGACCAGCCGTTCGAGGCAGACCAAGGGGTCGCGGTCGGGCAACAGCGCGCGATCGATTTCCGGCTCGGCAGCGGTGCGCCGCCACGGGCGCTCGTAGAGCGGCGCCTCGGTCACCAACGGTCCGACCGGGATGTCCGCCACCGCCGCCCCGTCCTTGCGCAGGACCAGCCGCCCGGTGTCGGTGACATGGCCGATCACGGCAAAATCGAGCTCCCATTTCGCGAAGATATGCCGGGCCTCGGCCTCGCCGCCCGGGCGCAGCACCATCAGCATCCGCTCCTGGCTTTCGCTCAGCATGATCTCGTAGGCCGTCATGGCGGTCTCGCGCACCGGCACGCGATCGAGATCGAGCTCGATGCCGAGCCCGCCCTTGCCGGCCATCTCGACCGCGGACGAGGTCAGGCCGGCCGCCCCCATATCCTGGATCGCGACGATCGCGTCCCCTTGCATCAATTCGAGACAGGCCTCGATCAGCAGCTTTTCGGTGAACGGGTCGCCGACCTGGACCGTCGGCCGCTTTTCGCCGGCGTCGCCGCCGAATTCGGCCGAGGCCATCGTGGCGCCATGGATGCCGTCGCGCCCGGTCTTGGCCCCGACATAGACGACCGCGTTTCCCGGCCCGGCCGCGGCCGAATAGAAGATCCGCTCGGTGCGGGCGAGCCCGACGCACATCGCGTTGACCAGGATGTTGCCGTCGTAAGACGGGTCGAACTCGCACTCGCCGCCGACCGTCGGCACGCCGACGCAATTGCCGTAGCCGCCGATCCCGGCGACGACGCCCGCGACGAGGTGGCGGGTGCGCGGATGCGCCGGGCTGCCAAAGCGCAGCGAATCGAGGATTGCGATCGGCCGCGCCCCCATCGTGAACACGTCGCGCAAAATGCCGCCGACGCCGGTCGCCGCCCCCTGGTAGGGCTCGATGAAGGAGGGGTGATTGTGGCTCTCGATCTTGAAGACGACGGCGTCTCCGTCGCCGATGTCGACGACCCCGGCATTTTCTCCCGGTCCGCAGATCACCCGAGGGCCGGTGGTCGGCAGCCGTCTTGAGCCAGATCTTCGACGATTTGTACGAGCAATGCTCGCTCCACATGACCGAGAAAATCCCGAGCTCGGTCATGTTCGGCGCCCGGCCGAGGATCGCGACCGCGCGCTCGAACTCCTCCGCCGTCAGCCCGTGCTCGGCCGCCAGCTCAGGCGTGACGTTGCTGCCCCCTCTCACCGCAAGGCGCTCGCCAGACCGGCGAAGAAGGCGGTCCCGTCGGTGCCGCCCAAGAGCGGGTCGGTCGCGTTCTCGGGATGCGGCATCAGGCCGAGCACGGTCCGGCTGTCGTTGAAAATGCCGGCGATGGCGCGCGTCGAGCCGTTGAAATTGGCGTCGTCGTCGAGGCCGCCATCGGCGCCGCAATAGCGGAAAGCGACCAGGCCTTCACCTTCCAGCCGGTCGAGCGTTTCGGGGTCGGCGGTAAAGTTGCCGTCGTGATGGGCGACCGGCACCCGGATCGTCTGGCCGGCCTCGTAGCCGCAGGTGAAGATCGTCTGGCTGTTCTCGACCCGCAGGTGGACGTCGCGGCAGTCAAAGCGCAGCGACCGGTTGGGCAATAGCGCGCCCGGCAGCATCCCGGCCTCGGTCAGGATCTGGAAGCCGTTACAGATGCCGAGCACCGGCGTCCCGCGCTCGGCCCGCGCGCGCACCTCGCGCATGACCGGCGAATGCGCCGCCATCGCCCCGCAGCGCAGATAGTCGCCATAGGCAAACCCACCGGGCAGCACGATCAGGTCGGCGTCGGGCAGGCTCGCCTCGCGATGCCAGACCCTAACCGGCTCATGCCCGGTGGTGCGCTTCAGCGCCATGCACAAATCGCGCTCGCGGTTCGAGCCGGGAAAGATGACGACGGCCGATTTCATTGGCGGCTCAGCATAGTTCGATCGCGTAATCCTCGATCACCGGGTTGGCGAGCAGCTTTCGACACATCGCCTCGGCCTCGGCGCGGGCGCGCGACGGGTCGGTTTCGGCGATGTCGAGCTCGATCAGCTTGCCCTGCCTGACTTCGCTGACGCCGGCGAACCCCAGCGACGCGAGCGCGGCGCCGATCGCCTTGCCCTGCGGGTCGAGCACACCGGGTTTGAGGAACACGTGGACGCGCGCTTTCATCGGGAATGCCGCCGGCCGAGTTTGTCATCCTTCGATATGGCGGTCTTCCCAAGGCGCGGCAACACCGCGCCGGCGCGGGTCAGGCGAGGCTGACGTCCTGCCACGGTATTTCCTCGGGCTGCCACGAGGCGCAGCGGAACACCGGCCGCAGCTCGGGCTCGCCGCGCGCCGGCAACGCGACCAGCGCGCTCGACACCGTGCCGTAGCCGTCGGTGCGAAACCGCATCGCCGCCGCCGCCGGTTCGCCGGGCGGGGCCCGGGTGCTGCCGAGCAGCTCTTCCCAGCCCGCCCAATACCCGCGCTCGGGTACCGGCACCGGCCACGCGCGAAACGCCGGCAGCGCCAGTTCGAGCCGCCGGGTGCCGAGATCGTCGATGTCCCCGGCGGCGATCAGCGACAGCCCTTCCTTCAACGGGTGCACTTCGATGCGGCGCCCGCCGGCATGGCGCAGCCAGAACCCGTCGCGCTCGTCGGCGATGATCAAATTGAACGTGCGGTAGGCGGCGGGATCGAGATGCGCCAGCGCCTCGGCGGCGTCGACCGCGTCGGCATGGTCGAGCGCTTCGAGCACGAGCTCGCCGCGCGAGCGCAGGCCGGGCACCGGCCCGAGCGAGCCGGTGCGGTTCAGCACCGCGGCGGCGACCCCCCAGTCGTTGACGCCGAGCCACGAGCCGCCGGCGAGGACGTCGAGCCCGGCCACGACTTCGGGACGGTCGGGCCAATGGCGGCCGGGCATCTGCCATGGCCGGTCGATCATCTCGTCGCGGTTCGCGCCGATCAGCACCGGCCAGCGCTCGTCCGGCCGGCGAAAGATCACTAAGGTGCACATTTAGCGTGGGCGTTCCTGGTAGCGTGGGCGTTCCTGGCAGCCTGGGGCGTTCCTGCCTTGCCGGTAGAACGGGGTTGCGCCATATCGACGGTAGTGCTGCGCGCTATCGACAGCGCCGCCGACAGCGCCATTCGAGGTGAGAGGACGATGCCCACATTCGCCGACCGTGAGAAGGATTTCGAAGCCCGCTTCAAGCACGACGAGGAGATCCGCTTCAAGGCCACCGCGCGGCGCAACCGCATGCTCGGCCTGTGGGCGGCCGGACTTCTGGGCCTTACCGGCGAGGCCGGCGAGGCCTATGCGAAGGAAGTCGTCGCCGCCCAGTTCGAGCCGCGTGGGGACCAGCGCGTCATGGACAAGCTCGTCGCCGATCTCGCCGCCAAGGACGCGGCGATCACCCCGGCCCGCGTCCAATTCGAGCTCGAGCACTTCGCCGCGCAGGCCCGGCAGCAATTGCTGAAGGAATAGCGTCTCACACCGGGCGGTCGCCCTTGACCGTGACGCGGTTGCCGGAGCGGGTGTGGGGCCAATAGTCCCACATCGCGTGGTGCTGGACGCAGCGATTGTCCCAGAACGCGATCGAGTTCTCCTGCCAGCGGAAGCGGCATTGGAACAGCGGGTTCGCCATGTGCTCGTAAAGATAGCGCAAAATGCCGTCGCTCTCGTCGCGGGGAATGCCGTTGATGTAGCGGGTAAACCCCTTGTTGACGTAAAGCGCCTTGCGGCCGGTCACCGGGTGGGTGCGCACCACCGGATGGTCGGCATAGGGATAGCTCGGTTTGTCGGCGACGCCGTAATTGGCGTACTGGCCGCGATAGTGCTCGCCGTCATGCCGCGCCGTCAGCCCGTCGAGATAGGTCTTCATGCGATCCGACAGCGCGTCATAGGCCGCGTACATGCTGGCGAACAAGGTGTCGCCGCCCTTGGGCGGGCATTTCCTAATGTAGAGGATGCTGCCCATCGGCGGTTCGGGGTCGCACGAGACGTCGGTGTGCCAGCCCTCGCCATTGGCGCGCGGCGAGTCCTTGTCGGCGTGGATGATCATCAATTCCGGCTTGCCCGCCGCCGCGGGGGCGGCCGGATGAATGTGGAGGTCGCCGAACAGCCGGCCGAAGGCGAGGTGCTGGTCCTCGGTCAAGTGCTGGTCGCGAAAGAAGATCACGGAATTTTCGGCCAATGCCCGGTGGATTTCGTCGATCGCGCGGTTGCCGAGCGGCTGCGCCAGATCGACGCCGCCGATCTCGGCGCCGATGATCGGCGTCAATTTGTCGAGCGCGATCGTGTCGTAGGGCGCCGACGCGTCCGGCACGTACTTGATCCGCGGGCCGTTTCTGCTGCGCAGCGAGCTCATCTCGTTCCTCCTTTTCATGCGGTCTGTTGATTCGATCAGCGCTTCAATCGGGACGCCGAGCGCCCGCGCTACGCGATCGAGCGTCTCGACGCTCCCGTTCTTTCGCCGTGTCTCGATCTGGGCGATCAGATCACGGCCAACGCGCGATTTGAGCGAGAGATCGACCTGGGCCCAGCCGCGGTATTCCCGCCAAGCCTTGATTGGATGCGCGCCGTCGAATTTTGTCTCGATCACCTCGCCCGGGATGGTGATTTCGACCGCCGCGCCACGCTCCGCTTCAATCCGGGCGGCAAACGTAGTGTCCTCGGCACGCGCCGCCGCCACCGCCGCGATATCCCCGGCGTCCTGGTTTCGCTCGTCTCTCAAGAAACAGAGCCACATCGCTGAGGTGCTTGTGTCGGGATCCATCGTTCGAGCGAGCCGGGTTCATCGTGACTCTCCTAACGTTGACCACCCTTCCGGACGATAGGCGGCATTGCTCAAGGAGCGGGCGGGACGATAGCACCGAGGTCCGCAAGATCCCAGTCGCGCGGCAGCTCGTGTCCGCAGAAGCGGCAAACTCGGGCGGCGACGAGAATTTCTCGGCGCACCACGGACAGGGCGCGCGCTCGGTGATTGTCAGTTCCGGCGGCCCCAGTGGCGGATGCGTCAACGCCCAGACCAGCGCCGGCAGGAAATAGTTGCGATCGCGACTAACGCGACGACAGCCGCTTCAGGCATTTCCGGTGGATACGAGCCACGTACGATCTAGTCGTCGAAGACGCGGCGGAAGACCGTGTCGACCTGCTTTAGATGATAGGCGGGATCGAACAGGTCGTCGATCGTCCGCCGGTCGAGAAAGCGGGCGATGTCGGGATCGCGCTTCAACAAATCGCCAAAGCGGCCGTCGCCGCGCCAGGCCGCCATCGCGTGGCGCTGGACCGCGGCATAGGCGTCCTCGCGGCTCATCCCGGCCTGGGTCAGCGACAGCAGCACGCGCTGGGAGTGGACGAGCCCGCCCAGTGATTCGAGGTTCGCGCGCATCCGCTCAGGGTAGACCACGAGCCGG
>CAVZJF010000003.1:0-43334 GCA_963775525.1 uncultured Alphaproteobacteria bacterium
CGGCTCGCTGCCGTCGCCGGCCCGCCGGCGGCGCGCCGGCGGCGGATCAAGAATTTGGGTGGTCGCCGCCGCGATCTTCCTGATGGCGGCCGTCGGCGCCGCCGTCTGGGGCTATTCGGATTATCGCGATCGTCAGGCCGAAGCGGCGCGGGCCGCCGCCGTCGAGCAGGCTCGTCGTCAAACCGAGGCGGCCAACGCGGCGCAACAACAAGCCGAGCTCGCGGCCGGGCGTCGCGCCGTCGAGGAGGCCCGCCGGGGGGCCGATGCCGAGCAGCGGGCGGCGCAAGCCGCACAGCTAAAGGCACAGTCCGAGCAAAAGCACGTCGAGGACGAAGCCCGCCGCCTCGCCGAGGACAACCGCAAAACGGCCGGGGCCGAGCAGCTCGCCGCCGCGTCTGCCCCGCCGCAACTCGCGCCGCCGCAATCCGATCCGCCGCGCCCGCCGCCCGCCGCGCCGAGGCCCACCGAGCGCGCCGATCTGAGCGGGCTCTACCGTGGGCAGGTCTGCTATGGCCCGGGCGAAGCGGAGCCGGCCCGATGTTATCGTGCGCAAGCCGTCGTGCTGCAAAATCGGATCTCGGGCGAGTGGCCGGGCCGCTCGCCTGGGGTCACGGTCTATCTGTCCGGCCGAATTTCGCCCGCCGGCGACGTTGAAATCCATATGCACAGCAAACGGGCCGACGGCTCGCGTTTTGCGGTCAGCGACATGATTGGAAAACTTCGCAGCGGGCAGATCGACGCCACCGGCAGCTTTCGCAACGGTCGCAGCGTCAGCTTGAACTGGCAGAAGAACTGAGCCGACCTCCCGCCGCCGCCGATCCTCGGCGCGGCCAACTGTCCCCTCGAATTTGCGCGGGACGACTGCTATATGTCGGCGATGGTGCGGCATCGCTGGATAGTGCGAATTATCGGCCCGGTCCTCGTCTGAGGGTCGGGACCGCTTTTCGCTTTTCCGTCTTATCCAGGGGTTTGCGATGCCCGCGGATTACCGTCCGACCGTTTTTCTGCCCAAGACCGATTTTCCGATGCGTGGCGACCTGCCAAAGCGGGAGCCGGCGATGCTGGCGCGCTGGGCGGCGATGGATCTTTACCGTCGGTTGCGCGAAACCGCGGCCGGACGCGAGAAATTCGTCCTGCATGACGGCCCGCCTTACGCCAACGGCCATCTCCATATCGGCCACGCGCTGAACAAGATCCTGAAGGACGTCGTCAACCGCTCGCAGCAGATGATCGGCAAGGACGCACCCTATGTGCCGGGGTGGGACTGCCACGGCCTGCCGATCGAGTGGATGATCGAAGAAAAATACCGGGCGCGGAAAATGTCCAAGGACAGCGTCCCGCCGGACCAGTTCCGCCGCGAATGCCGCGAGTTCGCGGCCCATTGGATCGAGGTGCAGAAGGCCGAGTTCGAGCGTTTGGGCGTGGTCGGCGACTGGGCCCACCCTTACACGACGATGGCTTATCCGGCCGAGGCGCAGATCGTCCGCGAGATCGGCAAGTTTTTGGTCAATGGCGGGCTCTATCGCGGCTCTAAGCCGGTGCTGTGGTCGGTTGTCGAACAGACGGCACTTGCCGAGGCCGAGGTCGAATACCACGACCACCGGTCGACGACGGTGTGGGTGCGCTTCCCGATCGCCAGCACCGGACTGCCGGCGCTCGCCGAGGCGGCGGCGCTGATCTGGACGACGACGCCCTGGACCCTGCCCGGCAACCGCGCGATCGCGTTCAGCGCCGCACTCGATTACCTCGCTATGCGGATCGACCGCACGGCGGAGGGCAGCCGCGCCCGGCCGGGCGAGACCTTGTTGGTCGCCGCCTCGCTCGTCGACGAGGTCGCCGCCCGCGGCGGCATCGAGGCCTATTCGGTGCTGGCGCGCTTTTCCGGCAAGTCGCTTGCCGGCACGGTGGCGCGACACCCGCTCGCCGACCAGGGCTACGCGTTCGACGTGCCGCTGTTGGCGGCAACCTTCGTCGAGGCCGACCAGGGGACGGGTCTCGTCCACATCGCGCCGGGCCATGGCGCCGACGATTTCGAATTGGGTCAGGCGAACGGGCTGCCGGTGCCGGATACGGTCGGGCCCGACGGCGTCTATCTGTCGGGTGTGCCGTTGTTCGCCGGCCGCGCGGTTTACCGGCCGGACGGCAAGCCCGGCGACGCCAACGAGGCGGTCATCGCCGCGATCGAGGCCGCGGGCGGCCTGCTGGCGCGCGGCGCCCTTGTTCATTCCTACCCGCATTCATGGCGGTCGAAAGCGCCGCTGATTTTTCGGAACACGCCGCAGTGGTTCATCAGCATGGCGGCGAACGGGCTGCGCGAGAAGGCGATCGCCGCGATCGCCGACACCCGCTGGATCCCGCCGCAGGGCCGCAACCGCATCGAGGCGATGGTCGAGAACCGGCCCGACTGGTGCGTGTCGCGCCAACGCGCCTGGGGTGTGCCGATCGCGGTTTTCACCCATCGCGACACCGGCGCGCCGTTGCGCGACGCGGCCGTCGTCGAGCGCGTCGCCACCGCGGTCGAGCGCGACGGCTCGGACGTCTGGTTCAGCGCCGACGCCGCGCAATTCCTCGGCAACGCCTACGACCCGGCGGAATGGGAGAAGGTGACCGACATCGTCGAGGTGTGGTTCGATTCGGGCTCGACCCATGCTTTTGTGCTGGAACAGCGGCCTGAGCTGCAATGGCCGGCCTCGCTTTATCTCGAAGGCTCGGACCAGCATCGCGGCTGGTTTCATTCCTCGCTCCTCGAGGCCTGCGGCACCCGTGGCCGCGCCCCCTATGATGCGGTGCTGACCCACGGCTTCGTGCTCGACGAGCAGGGCCGCAAGATGTCGAAATCGCTCGGCAACGTCGTCGCCCCCCAGGATGTCATGCAGCAGAGCGGCGCCGATATTTTGCGCCTGTGGGTGGTCGGCTCCGATTATTCCGAGGATCTGCGCATCGGCCCCGAGATCCTGAAGCACCAAAGCGACGTCTACCGCCGCCTGCGCAACACCTTGCGCTATCTGTTGGGGGCGCTGGACGGGTTCACGCCGGCCGAGGCGGTCGGCACCGAGGCGATGCCGGAACTGGAGCGCTGGGTATTGCATCGCCTGGCGGAACTGGACGCGCTCGTGCGCCGTTCCGTCCAGGACTTTGATTTCCACGAGATGTTTACGGTGCTCTACAATTTTTGCGCGGTCGACTTGTCGGCCTTTTATTTCGACATCCGCAAAGACCGGCTTTACTGCGACGCGCCGGACGACATCCGGCGGCGTGCGGCGCGCACCGTGCTCGACCGCACCTTTGACGCGCTCGTGCGCTGGCTCGCGCCGATCGCCTGCTTTACCGCCGAGGAAGCCTGGCTCGCGCGACATGGCGACATGCCGGGGCGCAGCATTCACCTCGAATTGTTCGCCGATGTCCCGGCGCAATGGCTGGACCCGGCACTTGGCGAGCGCTGGGCGCAGTTGCGCGATCTGCGCCGCGTCGTCACCGGCGCGCTGGAGCTCGAACGCGGCTCCAAACGGCTCGGATCGAGCCTGCAGGCCGCGGTCGAGATTTTCGTTCCGGATCGCTTCGCCGACCTCGTACGCGATGTCGACCTCGCCGAGCTGTGCATCACCTCGGCCGGCACGGTCCGGGTCGCGCCACCGCCGGGCGACGCCTTTACGTTGACCGACGTGCCCGAGATTGGCGTTCGTGTGTCCCCGGCGTCGGGCGAACGCTGCGAGCGTTGCTGGCGCGTTCTGCCCGAGGTCGGCCAGGTTCCAGGCCACGCCGATCTCTGCCGCCGCTGCGCCGCGGTCCTCGACGCGCGGGACGGCCCGCATCGCATGGCGAGCGACGGGTGATGCTGATCCTGGGGCTCGCCACGGCCGCCGTCGTCGCGATCCTCGATCAGCTGAGCAAGGCCGCGGTTCTCGCCCATTTCGCCGGACGCGCCTTTGACGCCGACAGGATGACCCCCTTTTTCAACCTGGTCCTGACCTTTAACCGCGGCATGAGCTTTGGCATGTTCAATGCCGGTCAAGCCAATGCCGGTGGGCTGAACGCGCTCTTCTTCTCGCTCGCCGCCGCCGTCATCGTCGCGGGGCTCGATTTACTGGCTAAGCCGGGTTTCGACCCCGCTGCTCGCGGTTGCGATCGGCCTGGTTGTCGGGGGCGCGATCGGCAACGTGGTCGACCGGATTCGCCATGGCGCCGTCGTCGATTTTCTCGATTTCCATATAGGATACTGGCATTGGCCGGCGTTCAACTTGGCCGACAGCGCCATTTGTATTGGCGTCGCCATGATGTTGTTCGACGGCTTGCTTCTGCGCCGTGAAGCGCATTAAATTCGCGGCGGGAGGGATTACTGCCATGAACGACTATCGCCGGGTTCGCGGCGGGGGCCGCGGCCGTGTTTCGCTTATCGTAGTCTGCCTTGCTGGCGCATCGTTGCTTTCCGGCTGCAGCGACATCAAGCAGATGGTCGGGCTGGACCAGTCGATGCCCGACGAATTTGCGGTCGAAGTCGCGGGCGCCGCTGACGATCCCGCCGGATTTCAATTTGCGTCCCCCGGAGCCGGGTGCGCCGCGGCCGCAGGAGAAAAGCACCGAGCAGCAGGCCGAGCAGATCATGGAGCAGGCAGGGCCGGGCGTGCCGGGCAAGCAAGCCTCCGACATGCGCCTGCGCAGCGCCGAAAACGGCCTTCCCAACGTTGGCGGCAACCCCCAGGCGCCCGACCCGTCGGGAATCGTCGGCTCGCAGAGCCTGTCGAACAAATTGCTCGACTACGGCGACACCGGCAACGCCGGCGCCACCGTCGACAAGCGCGACACGACCCCGCTGAAGGGCGTCTACTGAGCCCGCCCTTCCTGCGACCTTGCCCGCCGCGCTGACCGGGCCGAGTTTTCTTGATGAAACTCTTTGACCTTACCGGCCGCGTCGCAATCGTCACCGGCGGCAATGGCGGCATCGGGCTTGGCATGGCGCGCGGGCTTGCCGCGGCTGGCGCCAAAATCGCGGTGGCGTCGCGCGACGAGGCCAAGTCCAAGGCGGCCTTGGCCGATCTCGGCACGGAAAGCTGCCTCTTCCCGCTTGATGTCGCCGACGAGGCGTCGTGCCGCGCGATGGTCGCCGCCACCATCGGCCATTTCGGCCGGCTCGACATCCTGGTCAACAATGCCGGCATGTCGATTCGCAAGCCGCCGACGCCTACAGCGGCGCCGAATGGCGGGCGGTGCTCGACACCAACCTGACCGGCGCCTTCATCTGCGCGCAGGCGGCTTATCCGGCGATGAAGCAGGCCGGCGGCGGCAAGATCATCAACATCGGCTCGATGTTTTCGATCTTTGGCTCCCCCTATGCCGTGCCCTATTCGGTCAGCAAAGGCGGTCTCGTCCAGATGACCAAGTCGTTGGCCGCGGCCTGGGCGCCCGACAACATCCAGGTCAACGCCGTGCTGCCCGGCTGGATCGACACCGAACTGACCCGTGACGCCCGCCAGCAGGTCGACGGATTGCATGAGCGGGTATTGGCCCGCACCCCGGCGGGACGGTGGGGCGTGCCCGAGGACCTCGCCGGCGTCGCTGTTTTTCTCGCCTCGGCCGCCTCCGGTTTCATCACCGGCGCGGCGATCCCCGTCGACGGCGGCTTCTCCGCCTCGGGTTGACCAGCCCTCGGCTCCGCGCCGCCGCCTCAAAGATCTGCCCGATCAGCACGGAACCGGGCAGCCGCAGGTTCCGCACACCTGGCTATGGGAGCATCCCTCCCGATGCCTGGGTAAACCAGGCGGTCGCGTTGCTGATCCGCCGGCGGCGTCGGAAGCGAGCATCAACTGCTGGCCCACCTGAGCGTTCACCGCCGCGGTCACAACCGCGGCGTAGCCCGCCGCGGTCCCGTAGCGCTCCTGGAGCGAGGAACGCGGGTCGCCGATCGCCACGCGCTGAGCCTTGGTCGCGGCAAACGGGATGTAGCTGCCGGTAAGGTCGCACGCGTCGCCCTGGCTGAACCCCGCTCGCCGCACGTTCCAATCCCATGCGCGGGCAACTCCATTTCGAGGCGAATGCGTAGACGGTGCATCGGCCCGATCGGCAGGCGGGCGCGGATCTTCCGAGCGCGCCATTGCGCGTGGCGCAACCCTGCCCTGCTCCGCCGTGTTCTCGGTGGTCGCAATCGCCGGCGGGCGGCCTTGCCAGGCAACGGCGCGCCACCCATACTGGACGCCATGCGGCGTCTTTTACTGGACCCGGTTTTCGAGGCTGCCGATCCGCCGGCTCGGGTGTGCGAGCACCCGGATTGCGCGGCCGGCGGCGATTTTCGCGCGCCGAAATCGAGGCTCGACCTGCACCATTACTACTGGTTCTGCCTCGATCACGTGCGCGCCTACAATGCGGCGTGGAACTACTACGCCGGCATGAACGACAACGAGATCGAGGCGGAAATCCGCAGCGATACGGTATGGCAGCGCCCGACCTGGCGGCTTGGCGACCGCCACGGACCGAGCGGCGCAGGCCGGTTGCGTGACCCCCTCGGCGTGTTGTCGGACGGCGCGCGGGAAGCCGCCACCGCGGCGGCCCGTATGCCGAGGCGGCTCGGCGGGTGCTGTCCGCGCGTGAGCAGGCGCTGGCCGTTTTCGAGATCGAGCCGCCGTTCACGCCGACGCGGCTCAAGGCGCGCTACAAGACGCTGGTCAAGCTCCACCATCCCGACGCGCATGGCGGCGACAAGGCGGCCGAGGAGAAGCTGAAGATCATCAACCAGGCTTATGCCACTCTGAAGGCCAGCTATTTCAGTTGAACAAACGCAGCGCGCCACGCAAATTGCCCTCCGCTCCACCATCAGGACACAAGACAAGAATGCCTTCCGCACAGCCATCGGCGGCCGCCGTCGACGTATTTCCTCTCGACCAGCCAGACATCACGATCTCGGTCCGGCAAACGTTCGGAATCGACAGCGACCTGCAGGTGCCGGCGTTCAGCCAGGCGAGCGAGCATGTCCCCGATTTCGATGACGCCTATCGCTTCGATCGCGACACGACGTTGGCAATCCTTGCCGGCTTCGCGTTCAACCGGCGGGTCATGATCCAGGGCTATCACGGCACCGGCAAGTCGACCCATATCGAGCAGGTTGCGGCTCGGCTCAACTGGCCCTGCATCCGTGTCAATCTCGACAGCCACATCAGCCGCATCGACCTCGTCGGCAAGGACGCGATCGTGCTGCGCGACAACAAGCAGGTGACCGAATTTCGCGAGGGCCTGCTGCCCTGGGCGTTGCAGCACCCGGTGGCGCTCTGCTTCGACGAGTACGATGCCGGCCGCCCGGACGTGATGTTCGTGATCCAGCGGGTGCTCGAGGTCGAGGGCAAGCTGACGCTGTTGGACCAGAACCGCGTCATCCGGCCGCATTCGGGGTTTCGCCTGTTTTCGACCGCTAACACCGTCGGTCTCGGCGACACGACCGGGCTGTATCACGGCACCCAGCAGATCAACCAGGGCCAGATGGACCGCTGGAACATCGTTGCGACCTTGAACTACCTGCCGCATGACGCCGAGGTCGAGATTGTGCTGGCCAAAGTGCCGAGCTACGACAACGAGGACGGGCGGCGCACGATCAGCGCGATGGTGGCGCTCGCCGATCTGACCCGCGCCGGCTTTATCAACGGCGACATCTCGACCGTGATGTCGCCGCGGACGGTCATGACCTGGGCCGAGAATGCCCGCATCTTCGGCGATTTGTCGTTTGGTTTCCGGCTGACCTTCCTGAACAAATGCGACGAGATGGAACGCTCGGCCGTCGCTGAATACTATCAGCGCTGCTTCGGCACCGAGCTCGCCGAGACCGGTGTCAACGCGACCTTGATGTAGACCGGCGCCTGCGAGCGATGAACAGTCCTCGAATGCACCGGCAACTCGGGGACCCCTGGAATCCGTACAGAGGTAATCGCTGATTAGATGGCGCAGGAATTTTCCCCGGCCGAAATCTTCAAGCGCGCGACCGCGGCGACCCTGCGGGCAATAGCCGAGCGCGATGACGTGACCGTCGGCTTTGGCCCCGAGGCGGCCGGCGTCAGCGGCACGCGGATCAGGCTTCCCAACCCGCCACGCGACCTGCCGGCCGAAGAGACGGCGCAGTTGCGCGGCGCCGCCGACAGCATGGCCCTGCGCATGCGCTATCATGACGACGCGGTGCACAGCCGGCGAATGCCCGGCGGCCCGTTGGCGCGCGCCGTCTTCGAGGCGGTCGAGCAGGCCCGGGTCGAGGCGCTGGGGGCGCGGCGCATGACCGGCGTCGCCTCCAACCTCGCTGCGATGCTCGACGAGCAATATCGCCGCCAAGGCTTCGAACGGATTACCGAGCGCACCGAAAGCACGATGGCGGAGGCGGTGCGGCTGTTGACCCGCGAGGCGCTGACCCGTGAGCCGCCGCCGCCCGCCGCCCGCCACGTCGTCGATCTGTGGCGGCCATGGCTCGAGCCGCGGATCGCCAGGGACCTTGGCGAGCTAGACCGCACGATCCTCGAGCAGGACGACTATGCGCGGGTGACCCGCCGCTTGCTGCAGGACCTCGACATCGACCTCGGCGAGGCGGAGGATTCGGAGAACGACGAGCAGCAGGACGGCGAGGAAGCCGAGGGCGAAAACGAAACCGAGGGCGAAGGGGCGACCACCGGGGCGCAGCCCTCGCCCGACGGCTCGCCGACCGACGGCGCGGCCGAGGACGCGCAGGACGAGGCCGAAGCCGGCGACGGCGAGATGATGCCGGGGTCGAGCGACGACGATCCCGGCCGCCCCGGCCGTCCGGGAACGATGCCGCGCGGGCGGGTCGACGAGACCGCGATCTACCGCGCCTTCAACACCGGCGGCAGACGAGGTCATCGAGGCCGACGAGCTGTGCGACCCCGACGAATTGTCGCGGCTGCGGCAACTGCTCGACCAGCAGATCTCGCATCTGCAAAGCGTCATCGCCCGGCTCGCCAACCGCCTGCAACGCAAATTGCTGGCCAAGCAAACCCGCGCCTGGGAATTCGATCTCGACGAAGGGCTGCTCGATGCCGCCCGCCTGTCGCGCGTCGTCGCCAACCCGGTCCTGCCGCTCGCCTACAAGCAGGAGCAGGAGACCGAGTTCCGCGACACCGTCGTCACCTTGCTGATCGACAATTCGGGCTCGATGCGCGGGCGGCCGATCACGGTCGCGGCGATGAGCGCCGACATTTTGGCGCGCACCCTGGAACGTTGCGCCGTCAAGGTCGAGATCCTCGGCTTCACCACGCGCGCGTGGAAGGGCGGCCAGTCGCGCGAGCGCTGGATCACCGCCGGCAAGCCGCCCAATCCGGGCCGGCTCAACGATCTGCGGCACATCGTCTACAAATCGGCCGACATGCCGTGGCGCCGGGCCCGGCGCAATCTCGGGCTGATGCTGCGCGAGGGCATCCTCAAGGAGAACATCGACGGCGAGGCGCTGGCCTGGGCGCACCACCGCCTGCGCGAGCGCACCGAGCAGCGCCGCATCCTGATGGTGATCTCGGACGGCGCCCCCGTGGACGATTCGACCCTGTCGGTCAATCCCGGCAACTACCTCGAAAAGCACCTGCGCGAGGTGATCCGCGACATCGAGCGGCTGGGCGAGGTCGAACTGACCGCGATCGGCATCGGCCACGACGTGACCCGCTATTATCGCCGCGCCGTCACCATCGTCGACGCCGAGCAACTGGGCGGCGTCATGCTCGAAAAATTGGCCGAATTGTTCGACGAAGAAAACAGCGGCAAGACCCGGGTCAGAAGCCGCCACCGCCGCGCCGCCTAAACCCGCTCCTGTCGGGCTTTAGGCATGATGTGAATTTGTGAGGTTGCGCCGGCTATCGAGAGCCGCTTTCGCCTGTAAGCGCCGCCTCAAAGCGCAATTCGCGGTCGCCGAGCGAGACGAAATATGCTCCGACCATTGCGTTATCGACCTCGGCGAGGGTCGCCGGCCGCCACCGCGGGTTCTGGTCCTTGTCGACCAGTACCGCGCGCACGCCTTCGTAAAAATCATGCGCCGCCATGAAATGCTGGGTCAGGCGATATTCGAGCTCGAGCGCCTGTTCGACGCCGTAATCGCGGCCGACAGTCAGTTGGCGCTGGGTCACCTTGAGGCTCGTCGGCGATTTGGCGAGCAGCCCGGCGCGGGTGTCGGCCGCCCATCCGGCATCGGGCCCGCCCGAAGCCGCCTCGGCCGCCAGCGCATCGAGGATCGCCTCGATGCTGTCGCCGGCAAAGCAGCGGTCGACCGCCGGCTGCAACGCCGCGAGCGGTGCCGGTCCGGGATCGGCGGCAAACTCGGCCAGAAGGGCATCGACCTGGGCGAACTCGCCACCCCTCTCCCATTGCGCCCCCGCCAGCGCCGTCACGAGCGCCTCGACCCGGTCCTGCGCCACGACCTGCGTGGCAAGGCCGCAATAAAGCAGATCGGCCGCCTTCAGCCGGGCGCCGGTCAGGCCGAGACAGTAGCCAATCCGGCCCGGGCAGCGGTTCAAAAAGCGCGTCGCGCCGACATCCGGAAACAGCCCGATCGCGGTCTCCGGCATCGCGAACAAGCTGCGCTCGGTCGCGATGCGATAGGCGCCGTTGACCGAGATTCCAGCACCGCCGCCCATCGTGATCCCGTCGACGACCGCGAGGTAGGGTTTCGGAAAGCGGTGGATGTCGCGGATCAGCCGATATTCCTCGGCAAAGAACACCGCGGTCAGCTCATGGTCGCCGCTGATCCCGCGCCCCGCTTCATAAACCGCGCGCACATCGCCGCCGGCGCAAAAGGCCCGCCCACCGGCGCCGCGCACGACGACGGCATGCACCGCCGGGTCCTCGGCCCAGGCGGCCAGCGCCGGGGCGATATGGCGGTAATTGGCGAGCGTCAGCGCGTTCAGCGCCTGCGGCCGGTTGATCGTCAAGGTCGCGATCCCACCTCGGCGCCCGAGCAGGATCTCGCTGTCATCGGTCATCGCGGCGACAGCGGCTTGCGAAATACATGGGCGGTTGCCGCCACGCGATAACCGAGCGCGGCGTAAAAGGCATGCGCCGGCGTCCGCACGACGTTCGAGCTCAGCACGACCGAGCGGCAGCCGCGCTCGCTGCCCCAGCGCTCCGCCTCCGCCATCAACATGCGGCCGACGCCGGTGCGGCGGCAGGCCCGGTCGACGACCAGCGCCTGGACCACCGCTTCGCGCGGATTTTCGATCGCCGGCCGCACAAAGACATGAAGAAGGCCGACGACGCGCCCGTCGATCTCGGCAGCGAGCAGCAGAATGGTCCGGCGTCGACAGCACGTCGCGCACCCGCTGCGTCGCCTCCGCCACGGTCATCTCGTACCCGAGTTGCGCCAGCAACGGGACGCAGCCCGCGATGTCGTCGCAAATCATCGAGAGAAGACGGATCGGACGACCGTCGGACGGTTCGGCTCGGCCGTCACTCATTCGACGGGCCGAGCAGGCGGCGGGCGATGATGACCCGCATGATCTCGTTGGTGCCTTCGAGGATCTGGTGGACGCGCACGTCGCGCAGATAGCGCTCGATCGGGAAGTCCTTCAGATAGCCGTAGCCGCCGAACAGCTGCAGCGCCTCGTTGCAGACATGGAACCCGGCATCGGTCGCCAGGCGCTTGGCCATCGCGCAGTGCATGACCGCCTGCGGGTCGGCATTGTCGAGGCTCGCCGCACCGCGCCACACCATCAGCCGGGCGGCGTCGAGCTCGGTCGCCATGTCGGCGAGCTTGAATTGCAACGCCTGGAAATCGGCGAGCTTGCGGCCGAATTGGCGCCGTTCGAGCAAATAGGCCCGGGCCGAATTCGAGGCACGCCCGCGCCCCGCCGAGAGAGCACGCGGCGATGTTGAGCCGTCCGCCGTCGAGCCCCGTCATCGCGATCTTGAAGCCGTCGCCCTCGGCGCCGAGGCGATTGGCGGCCGGCACCCGGCAATCCTCGAAGATCACCATCGCCGTCGGCTGGGTGTTCCAGCCGAGCTTTCGTTCCTTGTTGCCGAAAGACAGGCCGGGGGTTCCGTTTTCGACGACGAGGCAGGATATGCCGTGTGGCCCGTCGCCGCCGGTGCGGACCATCGCGACGTAGATGTCGCTGGCGCCGCCGCCGGAGATGAACGCCTTGGCGCCGTTCAGCACATAGTCGTCGCCGTCGCGGCGCGCGCGCGTCGCCAACGCCGCCGCGTCGGAGCCGCTGCCGGGCTCGGTCAGGCAGTAGCTGGCGAAGTGCTCCATGCGGGTCAGCTTTGGCAGAAACCGCGCGCGTTGGTCGCGATCGCCAAAACGGTCGACCATCCACGACGCCATGTTGTGGATCGAGAGATAGGCGGCGGTCGAGACGCAGGCCGCGGCCAGTTCCTCGAAGATGATTGCGGCGTCGACCCGGCCGAGCCCGCTGCCGCCGAACTCCTCGCCGACATAGATCCCGGCAAACCCCAGCGCCGCCGCGCGCCGCAACGCCGCGACCGGAAACTCCTGGCGCTCGTCCCAGCCCGGCGCCTGCGGCAGCCACTCCGCGCGCGCAAACGCCCGCGCCGTCTCCTGAAACGCCCGCTGCTCGTCCGAGAGCGCAAAATCCATGCGCCGAAATATAGAGGCCGCCGGGTGTCCGGCAACTGCTCCATACGATCGCCACACCGAACCCGACTGTCCGCGGGCCGGCGCACGCTCCTTACCCGGTGGAAAATCCTTGAAATGCTTTGACAATGCCAGGCCCTGGCTCTGGTAGGACGAGCCGATGGCGCGGCCGTAGAGCTTGTCGGGGCGGGCAATCAGCCGCTCGTAGACAAGCCGGCCGACGATCTGGCCGTGCTCGATCAGAAACGGGACCTCATGCGCGCGCACCTCGAGGACCGCGCGGCTGCCCTTTCCGCCCGTCTCCGCCATGCCAAAGCCGGGATCGAAGAAACCCGCATAGTGAACCCGAAATTCCCCAACCAGCGTGTCATACGCCAGCATCTCCGCCGCCTGGTCTGTCGGTATGGCAACCGACTCCCGCGACGCCAGGATGTAAAAATCGTCTGGGTCCAATATTATTCCACGATCGTCGCTCGAAAATACCGGATCCCAAAAATCCCGGACATTGTAGTAGTTTATTCGATCCACGTCGATTACCGGCGTATGCTTTCTGGCTTTATACCCCACAAAGCCGCTCTGGAGAGTACCGCTTACATCAACAGTAACCGCCAGGCCTCCCTCGATTAATTCGCGGCCGATGGGGACACCGGGGGGCACTATGCTAAAGCCGACCTCTTCGTGCAGCCGGCGCAGCGCGGCGTTGCTCGAGGTTGGCCTCCCTCGCCGAACCCGAAGCTGAACCAGGCGTGAACCCTTGCGAACTCGAATACTGAACGATCGCGGTGACAGCTCCGCATAAAGCGGTCCCGAGTAATTAGATTTGATACTGTCGAACTCTGTGCCATAGTCGGTAATCACCCGCGCAAAAACATTGAGACGTCCGGTTGAGCTCTTCGGATTGGCAGACCCCGAGGTGCGATACCGCAGCGCCAGATGCTCCAGCAGCGGCACAATGTACACACAGTCCCTTTCGAGGACCGCACCCTCACGCAAGTCGAGGGTATGAAGCGTCAAGGCGCACAATCTCTGAGCGACTGTGCGGCCAAGGCCAGGAAGAAAGCTCGCGCGAACGCGATGGGCTACGTCGCCAAGGCGCAGGTCGAGGCTGGAGGGTTGAATTTGATCCTCAACGATTGGTTCGAGCGACTGGATCTCGTGCGTCCGCTCGATCGCGTCGCGCAACAGCTGGTACGGCAGGATCCCGGTCGCGTGTTCGAGTTCTTTCGCTTCGGGCGGAGGAAACAGCTCGCCGGTCGAAGGCTCGGACACGGGAAACAGTGCAGCCTGAACGGGCTCCGTCATAGGCAAGCATCCGGAGAAATCGTGTTCATTCTTCTAGGCTATCGCACGAGCCGCGAAAATAGCCGCGCCACGTTTCCGCCGCGGCCCGACGTAGAGGACCCCGGCATAGTTTGC
This sequence comes from uncultured Alphaproteobacteria bacterium, assembly GCA_963775525.1. GTDB lineage: Bacteria > Pseudomonadota > Alphaproteobacteria > ATCC43930 > CGMCC-115725 > AP-15. The sequence goes on from CAVZJF010000003.1 coordinate 13,970, forward strand.
CGCGGGTCGCCTTTTTGGCGAGATGGCGGACCGGGTGGGAGGGGGATAGCGGCCGCTGGGGCATCGGACCTGCCGGCTGGACCGGGCGGCGCGCGTGCCGCTATCGTCGGCCGATGAAATTCGCAGTGCTGCAATTCTTCAGCTGGCCGCAGCGGCGGGTCGGTCTCGCGACGGTCTACGCCCGCGCGCTCGAGCGGATCGAGATCATGGACCGCACCGGCTATGACGCGGTGTGGCTCGCCGAGCACCATTTTTCGAGCTTCAGCGTGTGCCCGTCGGTGCACATGGTCGGCATTTTGGCCGCCGCGCGCACGCGCCGGCTGCGCATCGGCACCGGGGTCTCGCTGGCCCCGTTCTACCACCCGCTGCGGCTCGCCGAGGAGGTGGCGCTGCTCGACGTCCTGTCGGGCGGGCGGGTCAATTGGGGCGCCGGGCGCGGCTTTGCCCGGGTCGAGTTCGAGGCGTTCGGCGTGCCGCCGGAGGAGAGCACGGCGCGCTTCCGCGAGACGGTCGAAATCGTGCTGCGCGCCTGGACCGACGAGCGTCTGCAATTTACGGGCGAGCATTTCCGCTTCGACGGCATCGAGGTGTTGCCCAAGCCGCTGCAACACCCGCACCCGCCGGTGTGGATGGCGGCGAGCTCGGACGGAGCCATCGACTGGGCCGCGGGCCGCGGCTTTTCGATCCTGATGGACCCGCACTCCTCGGCCGCCGAGATCGGCCGCAAGCGCCGTGCGCTATGCCGAGCGCCTCGCCGCCGCCGGGTTTTCCGCAGGCCGGGCGCGACATCCCGGTCGCGCGGCTGGTGGCTCTCGCCGGCAGCGCCGAGGCGGCTGCCGCGGTCGCGCGCAGCGGTGCGGAGTGGATCGTCAACTCGTATCTCGGCGCGCAGCACCGGCCGGTCATGCAGGGCGATTTCACCCCGGACGGCGTGGACCCGGTCCGCCGCTATCTCGACGAGGTGATCCTGCACGGCACCCCCGAGGCGGTGGTCGACCAGATCCTGCGGCTGCGCGACGAAATCGGGCTCGACTACCTGCTCTGCGCCCCGCTCAGCCACGAATCCTTTCTGCTGCTGACCGACAAGGTTCTGCCGCGGCTGGGCTGAGCCCTAGCCGAGGTCGACGCGGCTCACCGAAGGAGCGAGCGGACCTTGCCCGGGGACGGCAAGGGCGAGGCGGATATAGGGCAGCGGTGTCATCTCGGCGAGGCGCCAGCGGGTGGGGATGCCGAGGTCTTCCGGTACGACCGCCCGGCCATGCGTCCGGATCGACGGCGAACAGCGGCGGCTCGATCCGCAGCCCATGCCCGGTGGTTTTCAGAATCGCTTCTTTCAGTGTCCAGATGCGGAAGAACATCTCGGTGCGGCGCGGCTCCGGCAGCCGCTCCAGCAACAGCTGCTCGGGCGGTGCGTACCAGCGCGCCGCCATCTCGGCAATGTCGATCGGCCGGCGGACGTCTTCGGCGTCGATCCCCACGGCCGCCCCGTCGAGAACGGCGCATGCGGCAAATCCCCGGCTGTGGGTCAGGTTGAACGAGACCGGGGTCCGCCCTGCCCGCCGGGCGCCAGCTCGGGGCGGCCGAGCGGGTTGCGGATGATGCAGGGCTCGCCGCCGCCCAAATGCGTCCGCAAGACCCGCCGCAGCATCCCATGCGCCGCGACATAGGCGGCACGGTCCTCCTCGAAATGAAATCGCTGTGCCTGCTGCACCTCTGCGGCCGACAATTCCGCCGCCAAGCGTGCCGCGGCCGCAGGGTCGAGAGCCTCGGCGACGGTCCAATAAACCTTCGGCGCCAACGGGTCATGCCGAGCCGCCGCCGCGACGGTTGATGCCGGGGCGGCGCTGTGCTGGGATGGGGCGACTGGCATTCGGGAGGGCAGCAAATGACGATCAAGGTTGGCGACAAGATGCCGTCGGTGACATTGCGCTATGTGACCCCGGACGGGGTGCAGGCGGTCAGCACCGACGATTTTTTCCGCGGCAAAAAAGTGGCGCTGTTCGCCGTCCCCGGCGCTTATACGCGAACCTGCTCGCAGCGGCATCTGCCGAGCTACGTCACCCAAGCCGAGGAGCTCAAGGCCAAGGGGGTCGACACGATCGCCTGCATCGCGGTCAACGACCAGTTCGTCATGAACGCCTGGGGCAAGGAGCACGGGGCCGAAGGCAAGATCGTCATGCTCGGCGACGGCAGCGGCGACTTCTCGCACGCGGTCGGGCTCGAGCTCGACCGGGTCAAGGAAGGCATGGGAATGCGCTCGCAACGCTATTCGATGCTGGTCGAGGACGGGGTCGTCAAGGCGCTCAACGTCGAGCAGCCGGGCGCGTTCGACGTTTCGAGCGCCGAATCGATGCTGAAGGCGCTCTGACCCGCCGAACAATCCTGATGCGCGCGGCCGTCGCGGCAATGCTCGCGGCGGTCGTGTGGAGCGAGGCTGCCGCCGCGCAACAGGCCGCACCGGGGGCGGGTCCGCCGGTCAGGCAGCGGCCGCTGACATTAGAACCGCCGCCATCCGGCTTCGTCACCGCACCGGCGGCCGGCCCGCGCCTCGCCGGCAGACCCGCCCACAGCGGCACATGCGCGCCGGCGTGGCCCTGCCGGCTGCGCCTCTTCGGGACGATCGAGCGAAACGGCGGCGTCGGCCTCAAAGGCACGGCGCTGTCCTGGTGAACCGATGCCGATGCCGGGCCCGTCGCGGCTCCCCATGAGAGTGCGCTGGCGCGGCCATACCGGCTGCCGCTCTTCGTGACGATCGAGAAAAAGGGCGGGGCTGGTGAGCGGAAACCGCGGGGGCCGATCGGCGCTCGCAAAGCGGCTTGACACCCGGTCCCGGCCGCGACGAAGATGAGGGCAGGAAACGCCCCCAACCAGGCAAAGTCCATGAGCGGTCTCGAACCCATTCCCTATTCCGACGCGCAATTGCGCTCGATCCTCAGCGCGGTGCGCACGATCGCGATGGTCGGCGCGTCGCCGAACTGGAACCGGCCCAGCTACTTCGTCATGAAGTACCTGCAGAACAAAGGCTACCGGGTGATCCCGGTCAATCCCGGCATCGCCGGCCAGACCCTGCTCGGCGAAACGGCCTACGCCTCGCTGCGCGACATCCCCGAGCCGGTCGACATGGTCGACGTGTTCCGCGCCGCGCGCGAGACGCCGGCGATCGTCGACGACGCGATCGCGATCGGCGCCAAAATCGTGTGGATGCAGCTCGGCATCCGCAACGACGAGGCCGCGGCCAAGGCGGAGGCAGCCGGCATCGAAATCGTCATGAACCGCTGCCCAAAGATCGAGTTCGGCCGGCTCAGCGGCGAATTGTCGTGGAGCGGGGTCAACAGCGGCATCATCAGGAACCGCCCGCCCGAGCCGCCGCTCGCCCGCCGCGCCAAGGAGCGGCCGGCGCCCTCTCCCTCCCCTCCCCGCACAGCGGGGGAGGGTCAGGGTGGAGGCTACGGTTTCGAGACCCGGGCGATCCATGCCGGCGCAGCACCCGACCCGGTGACCGGCGCGCGCTCTACCCCGATCTACCAGACCGCGGCCTACGTGTTCGACGACGTCGACCACGCCGCCTCGCTCTTCAACCTGCACAATTTCGGCTACATCTATGCGCGGTTGAACAACCCGACGGTGTCCGTGCTCGAAGAGCGGGTCGCGAGCCTCGAAGACGGCCGCGCCGCGGTCGCCGCCGCTTCCGGCCACGCCGCGCAATTCCTGATCTTTTTCACGCTGATGGAGCCGGGCGACGAGTTTCTCGCCTCGCGCAATCTTTACGGCGGGTCGCTGACCCAGTTCGGGCTGTCGTTCAAAAAACTCGGCTGGAAATGCGATTTCGTCGATCCCGGCCGACCCCGAGAATTTCCGCCGGGCGCTGACGCCCAAGACCAAGGCGATCTTTGTCGAGAACCTGGCCAATCCCGGCGGCATCGTCGTCGATCTCGAAAAGGTGGCCGCGGTCGCGCACGAAGCCGGGATTCCGCTGATCGTCGACAACACGCTCGCCACCCCGTATCTGTGCCGGCCGTTCGAGTGGGGTGCGGACATCGTCTGCCACTCGACGACCAAGTTCCTCTCCGGCCACGGCCATGCGCTGGGCGGCATGGTCGTCGAAAGGGGCCGGTTCGACTGGGCGCAGGGCAACCGCTTTCCGTCGCTGACCGACCCCGAGCCCGCCTATCACGGCCTCAAATTCTTCGAGAATTTCGGCGATTTCGCGTTTACGACCAAGGCGCGGGCGGTGGCGCTCAGGGATTTCGGCCCGACCCTGTCGCCGATGAACGCGTTTTTGACCTTGACCGGCATCGAGACCTTGCATCTGCGCATGGAGCGGCATGTCGAAAACGCCCGCAAGGTCGCGGAGTTTCTCGCGGTCCATCCACGCGTCGCCTGGGTCTCCTATGCCGGGTTGCGCGACAGCCCGTATCACGAGCTCGCGCTCAAATACCTGCCGAAAGGCGCGGGCGCGGTGTTTACGTTTGGCCTCAGGGGCGGCTATGACGCGGGGACCCGGCTGGTCGAGAATGTGCGGGCTGTTCTCGCATCTCGCCAATATCGGCGACACCCGCAGCCTGATCCTGCACCCGGCCTCGACGACCCACCGCCAGCTGACCGACGAGCAGCGCCTCGCCGCCGGCGCCGGCCCCGATGTCGTGCGGCTGTCGATCGGCCTCGAATCGGCCGACGATTTGATCCGCGACCTCGACCAGGCCCTCGCCGCCGCTGGCTAGATGTCGCTGACCGGCGTTAATCTTGCTTTGGTGAACCGCCTTCTGACGCACCGATTCCTAACCCTGATGTCGGTGTTCGGCGCTGTTCTGCTGATCGCCTTGCGAATATCCGCGGCGGCGTCGCCTGCAGCGCCGGCAGTAGTGGTCGCCTCGAAAATCGACACCGAAGGGGCGCTCCTCGGCAACATGATCCGGTCGATGCTCGGTGAGCATGGCATTGCGGTTCGCAACCGGCTGCAGCTAGGCCCGACCAACATCGTGCGCGCCGCGATCCTCGCCGGCCAAGTCGACGTCTACCCCGAATACACCGGTAACGGCGCCCTGTTCTTTCACACCGACGACGATCCGGTGTGGAAAAGCTGGGCAAAGGGCTACACCGACATCGCCGCCCGCGACCGGGCCCAAAACCGGTTGATCTGGCTCGCTCCCGCGCCCGCCGACAACACCTGGGTCATCGCCGTGCGCAAGGAGGTGGCGGAGCGCGCGCAGCTGAGGACGATGACGGATTTCGCGCGCTACGTGAACCGTGGCGGCGACATCTATCTCGCCGCCTCGGCCGAGTTTGTCGAAAGCCCGTCGGCGTTGCCGGCCTTCGAGGCGACCTACGGCTTTCGCCTCGGCGACCGGCAATTGCTGACCCTGTCGGGCGGCAACACGTCGGCGACCCTGCGCGCGGCGGCCGAGGGCATGTCCGGGGTCAACGCGGCGATGGCCTACGGCACCGACGGCGCGATCGCGGCACTCGGCCTGGTCGCCCTCGAAGACGACAGAGGCGCGCAGATCGTCTACGCCCCGGCGCCGGTTGTCCGCGAGGCGGTGCTGGCGCGCTATCCGCAGATAGCGAGCCTGCTCGATCCGGTGTTCAAAAGCCTGACATTGGCGACGCTGCAGCAGCTCAACGCCAAGATCGCGGTCGACGGCGAGGATGCCGGCGCGGTCGCCGCCGCCTATCTTAAGTCGCGGCATTTTTTGCCGTGACCATGCCGGCCGCACCGGCCCGTCCCCCTGCCCTCGCCTGGCGGATCGGCATCGGCAACCAGGTTCTGTTCGTCCTGGTGACGGTCGCGACCCTGGCCGCCCTGAGCACGGGTTTTGTCGCGGTCGCCCCGAACCGGCTGGTCTCCGGCCGGCCGCTCCCGCTCTGGGACGCAGCCGGGAGCGCCTTCACCGGCGGTGTCGCCGCCCTGGGCGCGGTGCTGCTGGTCATCTCGCTGGTGCGGCCACAGAAGACGCTGTCGGCCGCAGCGGCGGTGCTGGCGGCGGCGTTGCTGCTGTTGACCTTGGCGGCGCTGGGCCACTCGGCCGGCGTCGCCGCCGCGGGTGCTGGCCCGGCGGCACGGGTCTCCGCCGGGACGGCATTCTGGCTCGTCGCGTGCTGCGCGGCGCTTGCCGTGGTCGACGCCTTGCAGCGGCTGCGTGCCGGTCCGGCACTGATGGTCGCGGCGGCTGTCGCGATCGCCGCCGGCGTGGTCGCGCTCGCCGTCGGCGGAACGTTCGACATGCTGTCGATCGCACGCGAATACGCGACCCGCCAGGCGCTTTTCGCCGCGGCATTCTGGCGCCATGTCGCGCTTGTCGCCGGGTCGGTCGGACCCGCCCTCGTCATCGGCTTTGCGCTCGGCGTCGCCGCGGCGAAAAGATCGCGCCTGCAAGGGCCGTTGTTCGCAGTCCTCAACCTGTTGCAGACGGTGCCCTCGATCGCGCTGTTTGGCCTGCTGATCGCGCCGTTGTCGGCGCTGGCGATGGCGGCGCCTTGGCTCGCGGCGCTGGGTGTCGGCGGCATCGGCCCGGCGCCGGCGGTCATCGCGCTCGTCCTCTATGCGCTGCTGCCGATCGTGCGCAACACCGCGATCGGGCTTTCGGGGGTCGACCCCGCCGTCATCGACGCGGCGACCGGCATGGGGCTGACGCCGCGGCAAATATTCTGGCGGGTCGAGCTGCCCTTGGCGTCGCCGGTGATGCTCGCCGGGTTGCGCATCGTCGTCGTGCAGACGATCGGGCTCGCGGTCGTCGCCGCGCTGATCGGCGCCGGCGGTCTCGGCACGTTTGTGTTCGAGGGGCTCGGCCAATACGCGCTCGACCTGGTGCTGCTCGGCGCGTTGCCGGCGATATTTCTGGCGCTCGCGGCGGATTTCGTGCTGCACGTGATTTCCGCCCTGCTGCCGCGTCGTGCCCCCGCATGATCGAGCTCGATCGAGTGACCAAGCGCTATGACGGCCGCACGGTCGTCGACGACCTGTCGCTCGTCGTCCCCAAAGGCGAGTTCTGCGTGCTGCTCGGCTCATCGGGCTGCGGCAAGTCGACGAGCCTGCGGATGATCAACCGCCTGGTCGCGGCCGATGCCGGAACGATCCGGGTTGACGGCGAAGACGTAGCCGGCTTTTCGCCAGAGTTGCTGCGCCGGCGCATCGGCTACGCGATCCAGTCGACCGGGTTGTTTCCACACTGGACGGTCGAAGACAACATCGCCACCGTCCCGCGCCTGTTGAAATGGGCGCAGCCGCGGGTCGCCGAGCGCGTCGACGAGCTGCTCGAAACGTTCCGGCTCGATCCCGCCGGATATCGCCGCAAATACCCGCACCAGCTGTCGGGGGGCGAGCAGCAGCGCGTCGGCGTCGCCCGCGCGCTCGCCGCCGATCCCGAGCTGTTGCTGATGGACGAGCCCTTTGCCGCGGTCGACCCGATCACCCGCGACGCGCTGCAGAGCGAGCTTGCCCGCCTCCACAGTGCTACCCAAAAGACGATCGTGTTTGTCACGCACGACATCGAGGAGGCGCTGCGGCTCGCAACCTCGATCGCGATCATGGACCAGGGCCGGATCGTTCAGCGCGGCGCGCCGCTCGACCTCCTCGAGCACCCGGCCAACGACTTCGTGCGTGATTTTGTCGGCCGCCAGGGACTGGGGCTGAAGCTGCTGTCGGTGCGCAAGGTCGCCGACCGCCTGCGCCGCGGCGAAACCGCCGCCGGCGAGCCGGTGCCGCAGGACGCCAGCCTGCGCGACGCGCTGTCGGCGATGACGACGCGCCGCACCGACCGCTTGCCGGTGGCCGACGCGGCCGGCGAAGCGGTCGGCGTCATCACCCTCGCCGACCTGGTGCGCTGAGGCCGGATGCGCCGGGCCGGATGGCTGGCGAGCCCGCTGCTGTGGCTGGGGCTGCTGTTTACCGCGCTGTTGCTGCGGATGGAGGCGTTGCGGCCGTTCTTCCACTGGGCTTTTCCGGACACCACCCCGGTCATCTACGACCGCGCCAGTTTTTTGGCGCTGTTCGCCGCTCACCTGGCGCTGGTCGCGGCGGCGAGCCTCGCCGCGGCGCTCGTCGGCGTAGCACTGGCGGTCTTTGTGACGCGTCCGGCGCGGCGCGAGTTCCGCACCATGGTCGATGCGCTGGCGGCGATCGGGCAGACTTTTCCGCCGGTCGCGGTGCTGGCGATCGCGGTGCCGCTGATCGGTTTTGGCGCGCGTCCAACCGTGATCGCGCTGTTTGTCTACGGCCTGTTGCCGATCGTCGAGAACGCGGTCGCCGGCCTCGAAGGCGTGCCGCAGGATGTGCGGGAGGCGGCCGACGGCATGGGCCTGTCGCCGCGGCAGCGCCTCTTCGCGGTGGAGCTGCCGCTGGCGGCGCCGGTGATCCTCGGCGGGATCCGGGTGTCGGTCACGATCGCGATCGGTACGGCGACAATCGGCTCGACGGTCGGCGCCTTGACCCTGGGCACGCCGATCTTTGACGGCCTCGTCGCCGACAAGCTGCCCTTCGTCATCGAGGGCGCGGTCCTCGTCGCGCTGTTCGCGATCCTGACCGACATGCTGTTCGCGCGTCTCGACCGCCGGCTCCGGCGCCCCGGCTCGCGGGATTCGCCAGCGGCCGGGTGAGCGGCGGCGGGTACGGTTATTTGTTTTCGGGCGCCATGGTCCGCGCGGCGAGCGCGGTCATGATCAGCGACAACCCGACAAACACCATGTTGATGCCGACGAGGAGGCCGATCGCCCAATCGGCCGAACTGGGCCAGCCATCCCAGATCAGGAAGGCGAGCAGCAGATCGACGAGGCCGCTGAACAGCACCCAGCCCCAGCTCGGCAAATGCCGCCGGTGCTCGACCGCCAGCAGGATCGCCGAAATCCCTTCGAGGACAAAGAATACGACCAGCGCCAGGGTCAGGGTCAGCACGCCGGCGATCGGACGAAGCAGCAGCACCAGACCGAGGATGATGGCGAGCAGCGCTGTCGCCAACGCCCAGACGAACCCGGGCATGTTGCGGTGCTGAACCACCGAGATCGTGCGAAAAATACCGCCTATAAAAAACAGCCAGCCGATGAATATCGTGATTGCCAGGCTGGCGACCTCGGGCACGGCAATCGCCACCAGCCCGAGCACCATCATGACGACGCCTTCGACGAGAAACAGCTTCCAGTGCGCATGGATTGCCCCCGACAGGCGGCGGCGCACGTCGTCGAGATCGGGCAGGGTGTGGTCGCTCATCTCGCCTCGCAAGTCAGAGAGCGCGGCGCTCTTTGGCCGAACTTGCCCGGCCCCATCCGCGCCCTCGGTGGGCCGCGATTAGCGGCTGGACGCGGGCGCGTCAAGCCCGCCCGCTTTCAGGTCGCGGCGGGCGGGCTTGAGCCAAAAATCCGTGCGACAGGCCGGCATGCCCGGAGCGGGTCCGGACATGCGCGGCGATGTCGATCGGCGGTCTACGCGCGGGCGCCTTGGTAGAGCGGACCGCGGATGATCTGGCCGGGCAACGCGTCGGTCAGCTCGCCCTTGTCCAGCAGCACGCTGCCGTTGACCACGACGTAGTCGATGCCGACCGCATCGCGCCTGACCTGCACGCCGCCCGCCGGCAAGGTCGCGACCGGCTCGCGCGGCTTCGATGCGATCGTATCGGGATCGAAGATCGTGATGTCGGCGACCTTGCCGGCGGCGATGAAGCCGCGATCGGTAATGTCGTGCATCAGCGCGGTCTTGCCGGTCAGCCGGTAGACCGCCTCTTCGAGCGTCAGCGCCTGCTGTTCGCGCACCCAGTGGCTCAGCAGATTGGTGCTGGTCTCGTGCCGGTCGGCGGTGTGCGGTCGGCCGCCGCCGTCGCTGGTGCCGATGACCGTGTACTGCGAGCCGAGGATGTGCTTTTGCACTTTCGGATCATGGTTGCGGTCGATCGCCTGGAAGCAGGTCTGCAAATCCTCATCGAGCGACAGGTCCAGGAAGGCATCCATGATGCCCTTGTTCTGCTCTTTGGCGATCTGCTCGATGCTTTTGCCCTCGAGGTGGCGGTTCTGCCCCTTCGTCGTCATGAACACCTCGACGAGGTCCCAGCGCCGGTTGAACAGGCCGCGCGCCCGGCCGCGCCGGTCGGTCATGCCGCCTTCCTGCGCGACCGTGCCTTCGACCGCCTCGGCGGACATCGCGTTGCGGATTTCCGGGTCGCGGAAGGCGCGCATGCGCTCCTGATAGGGCAATGCCATGACCTTGTCCCAGGTCGGCATGCCGCGGAAGAAGCCCTCGGGATGCGTGATGTCCTCGTCCTGCGGCACGTTGAGCCCGCGCTGCAGGTCGAAGATCGCGCCGGCCACGGTCGAGAGGGCCGAACCGTAGCAGCGCGCGCCGCTCTTGAATCCGTCCTCGAGCCATTTCAGGTGCTCGACCCACTCGTCGGGATTGCCGATCGGATCAGACATCAGATTGTAGATTGACGGCCGACCGGTGCGCGCTGCCAGTTCGCGCGCGACCTGGCGGGTCTGCTTGGTGCCGCCAGGGGCGCCGCCGGCGACCTGGAAGACCCCGGTGCCGAGTTCGCCGAGCACGCTGGCAAGCGCCCACCGCTCCTCGTCATTGCCAACCCCGGCCGGGTCGCCACGATCCTTGGGGGCGGTCGAAAAGCCGAGCGCGCCATCGTACATCGCCTCGCGGATCAGCCGCTGCATCGCGGCTATTTCTTCCGGCGTCGCCTGTCGCTCGGAGGCCGCCTCGCCCATCACATAGCGGCGGATGCCCGAATGGCCGACCAAGGTGCCGACGTTGATGCCGCGCTTTTTGCCGAGCGCATTCAGATAGTCGCCGACCAATTCCCAGGTCACGTCGACCCCGGCCTTCAGGACCGGCAGCGGGATCTGTTCCGCGTCGGAGAAGAATTCGAGATACCATTCGCTGTCGCCGGGCCGGACCGGGGCGATGACCTGGCCGCACTGGCCGACGACGACCGTGGTGTGGCCGTTGTGCACCCACGAGCCGCAGTAGGGGTCCCACACGGCTTGCGGGTCAAAATGAGTGTGGTGATCGATGAACCCGGGGGCGACGACGCGCCCCTCGGCGTTGATCGTTCGCTTGGCGGCAGCGCCGGCATATTTGCCGACCCCGACAATCTTGCCGTCCTGCACCGCCACGTCCGCTGCAAATGCCGGCTCGCCCGAGCCGTCCACGACGCGCCCGTTTTTGATGAGCAGATCATACGCCATGATTGGTTCTCCTGGTCGCCCCGCTCGTTGCGAGCCGGGGGCCGTCGCCGCGGGCCCTCCCGATGGGGGCCTTTTGACCCGCTTTCAGCCTTCGTAAGCTGCGTCGCCAATGCTACGCCTCACGGCCCGGTTTCAGCAACATTTTCCCTATAAAACCGCGACCGGCGCAATTTTTATGCAGCAAATTCATTAATTCTATGCAATCTGCTCATTAACACCAGATCGATCCATATTCCTCGTATCTTTGACGCTGCGGCGGAGTGCCTGGTTTCGACCTGGATCCGAAGCGCCCTATAAGGATGCCGACCACAAACGGAGGAAACGGATGCCGGCTTTCGACCGCCGCAAAATCATGATAGCGATTCGGACTGCCGGCGCCGCTTTGGCGCTCGCTGTAGCAGCCGTCGGTACGCCTCCAGGGCACGCCGTTGCGGCGGAAAGCCAGGTGACCGAAATGCCCGACGGACTGAAATACACCGACAACAAGCTCGGCGACGGCGCCGCCGCCACCGCTGGCGCCAAGGTCTCGGTCCATTACACCGGATGGCTGTGGAAGGACGGCGCCAAAGGTGCCAAGTTCGACAGCTCGCTCGACCGCGGCCAGCCTTTCGAGTTCACCCTCGGCGCGCAGCAGGTCATCGCCGGCTGGGACGAGGGTGTCGCCGGCATGAAGGTCGGCGGCGAGCGCACCTTGATCATTCCGCCCGAACTGGGCTACGGCGCGCGCGGCGCCGGCGGCGTGATCCCGCCCAACGCGACGCTGATGTTCGACGTCCAGCTGCTCAAGGTGCAGTAACCGCCGCGACCGAACTTCCGGTCGGCCTTCGAGGTCTTTACGGGACGCCGCGGCTATGAAATGGCGTGTCGGCCGGGTGACGGTTACCAAGATCGTCGAGCTCGAAGTTACCGGCGGCAGCCGCTTTCTGCTGCCCCAGGCGACTTATGACGAGATCCGGCCGATCGGCTGGCTCTACCCCGATTTCGCCGACGAGCGCGGCCGGCTCAAGATGAGCATCCACGCCCTCGTTGTCGAAGCGCCGGGTCGCCGCATCGTCGTCGACACCTGCCTCGGCAACGACAAGGAGAATCGCCGCATCCCCACGTGGAACCGGATGCAGACGGGTTTTCTCGCCGACCTCGCCGCCGCCGGCTATCCCCGCGAGACGATCGACACGGTCGTCTGCACCCATCTCCACGTCGACCATGTCGGCTGGAACACGATGCTGGCCGACGGTCGTTGGGTCCCCACTTTCCCCAATGCGCGCTATCTGATCGGCCGGGTCGAATACCGGCATTGGACCGCCCGGCACGAGCGCGAAGACATGAACGCGGTCCTCGCCAATTCGGTGGCGCCGGTGGCGGAGGCCGGCCTCGTCGATCTCGTCGAAACCGATTACCGGGTCTGTGACGAGGTCAGCCTCGTGCCGACCCCAGGCCACACGCCGGGGCATGTCAGCCTGCGCGTCGTCTCGGACGGCGAGGAAGCGCTGATCACCGGCGATTTCATGCACCATCCCTGCCAGATCGCCAGACCCGACTGGTCCTCGACCGCCAATTCCGACCCCGACGCCGCCCGCGCCACCCGCGAAGCAATGCTGACCCGCCTCGCAGGTGCTCCGACACTGGTCATCGGCACCCATTTCGCCGGCCGCACCGCCGGCCAAATCGTGCCCGACGGCCCTACCTTCCGCCTCGCCGTATGAGCTGCGCGATCCGGCCAGCGAGCCGACGCGGCGTTACGCGACGGCGAAGCGGCGGATCGCGTCGTCGTTGAATTTGAGCCCGAGGCCGGGGGCCGTCGGCATCGCCAACAGGCCGTCGTGCGGGACCGGGACTTCTTCCCACAGCTGGAACAGGCGCGGCATGTACTCGACGGTCAGCCCGTTCGGCGCGGCCCCGACCAAATGCACGTGGATCTCGGGCACGCCGTGACTGACCACCGGCAGGTTGAAGGCCTCGGCCATGCCGGCGATCTTGAGCCATGGGGTGATGCCGCCCGAGCGCACCTGGTCGATCATCACGATGTCGACAGAACGGGCCTCGACCATGTGGCGGAACGGCACGATGCCATAGAGGTACTCGCCGCCCGCGACCGGCGTCGACAGCGCCGCGGCGACCCGCGCCAACCCGGCGTAGTCGTCATGCGCCGTCACGTCTTCGAGCCAGAAGAGACCGACCCCGGCATCCTCGACCCGGCGGCCGATGTCGATCGCCTGCTCGGGCCGCCAGCGCTGGTTGATGTCGCACATCAAATCCATGTCGGGGCCGACCGCCTGGCGGATCAGCCGCGCCTGCTCGACCTCGCGCGCCGGCGAGGTGACGCCCGGCAGGCCAAGCTGCATCTTGGTCTGGCGGTGGCCCTTTTCGCGTAGCCTCTGTGCCGCGGTCAGCGCCTCGTCGAGCTTGAGACCGCGGCGCAACGCCCCGCTGGCATAGGTGGCGACATGATCGCGCCCGCCGCCCAGCAGTTTCCACAGCGGCAGGCCCAACGCCTTGCCCTTGATGTCCCACAGCGCCACGTCGATCGCCGACAACGCCATCGTAAAGATGCCGGCGGGGCCGGCGCTGACCGCGGCGGCGCGCAGTTTGGCCGCGACCGCCTCGACCCGCATCGGGTCTTCGCCGACCGCGAGCGCGCCCAATTCGTCGACCGCATGGCGCAACGTTCGGGTCAAAGCGCCGCCGAAATAGGTGACGCCCAGCCCTTCGACCCCGTCATCGGTGCCGAGCCGCAGCCAGACGATCGGGTTTTTTGCATTGGGGTTTTCCGAGAACCCGGCGAGCGGCTCGTCATTCGGCAGGGCGACGACGCCGGTCTCGACGCGCACTATTTTCATCGGACAAAGCCTTTCTCTCTCAAGCGCTGGCTACCGGCTGGTCGGCGCGATGTTCAGGATCAGCGACATCGCCGATCAGGCAATCTGCAATGCGGTCAAGACCGGCAGCCGCTTGGCGGCAAACTCGCGCGCCTGAGCGGTCAGCTCGGCGAGGTTTTCGGCCGCGCCCTGCAACGTCCTGCCGTCCTTGATCATGACTTCGTTCTGGGCCGAGAAAATCTGCCACACGGTTTGCGCCCACTCGTCGGGCGTCTTCTGCCCACGGGCCCGCGCCAACAGAAACAGCTGTTGCGGGCGAGAGACGGGAATGCCGCCTCCGGTGACCGGGCTGGCCAGAAACGACCACCCCCGGCTGCCCCGCGATTTGTCGATGATGTAGCGGTTGAGCTTTTCGGCGCGCGTTGCGGCGACCACCTGCGCCGCGTCATCCTGCACCGGAAACACGGTGCCCTTGCCGTGCAGGATCGTCAACGCCTCGCAGACCTGATCGAATTGCAAACCCTTAGGTTGCATGAGGTCCGCCACCTGGCCGATGGTTGTCGGCTTGTGGTCGGCGAGCGTGTCGAGAATCCGGTCGTAGACGCCGCCCGTCAGGTCGGCCTCGCCCAGCGCTCCGGTGACCTTGAGGCTGACATCGGCGCGGTGGGTGGCGAGCACCACCTGATGCGGCCTGATCGCTTCCAGCCGCTCTGCCGGGGAAAGCCGGCGCGGCCCCTTTACCCAATAGTCGCGGCGAAATTGCCGATTGACCATGAAATCCTGCACGGATTCGCGAAACACCGCATCGGGGATCTCGGCAAGGAGCGCTTGCTGCTCAGAGGTCAAATTCAATGCGGTAATGCGGTCGAGCGGGGCTGCCGGTGCGGCAAACGTGACCTTCGCCTCAGTCAGCCATTCCGCCAGCTCGGCAAACGGCATCGGATGCCAGTCGCGGTTGAGATACTCGTGAGCGAGGTATCGGCCGTCCCGACTGCTCATCCCCTTGAGCCAGTCGGAAACGAACGGATGCGCAAGGGTAAAGCCTGGAGCCAGGGACAGCACTTTCTCGGCGAAAGCAAAGGCGCCCTCGATGCCGGCAACGACGCCCGGCCCTCGCGCCGCCATCACGTCGACGTGGCGGGCCAGCAAATCCCGTATGGGCATCATCCCGGCCCAGCCGGGTTGGGTATTGTAGCTGAGGTAGAGGACCCCCCCGACCCTAAGCTTGCGTCGCGCAAAATCGACGATCACTCGCCGGTTTTCCTGCGATATCCAGCTCCATACTCCGTGGAGGCAAATGAAATCGAAATCCGGCAGGTCGGCGCGGCTGCAGAACTCGGCGAACGACTGCTCGAACAGGCGTGCGCCCGAACCGCTTGCCGCAGCCAGCGACTGCGCGAAGGCGGCATGCGCCGGGTTGAAATCGGTTCCGTACCAGGCATGACGCGACCCGGCGGCGTGAATGCCGATCGAAACACCCTGCCCAAAACCCAGCTCGCAGACCGACTGGATTTGGGGTGGAACCAACCCCGCCTGCAACAACGCAAGCGCCACGCAAACCGGGTTCAGCTCGCCGAAATAGCTGGAGGGATAATCGACAGCGGTAACATATCCTTCGTTCCACCCGCCGGTCTGCGGCGCGCTGCTGTCTCCGGCTTGAACGGGGACGGTCGATTGCATCGGGCGGCCCTTCACGCGGCGTAACGGTCGATCGTCGCCTGGTTGAATTCGACGCCGAGACCCGGGCGGTCCGACAGCACCAGTTCGCCGCTGCCGGTGTCGAAGTCGGCGACGCCGTCGAACAGTTTCAACATCCAGCCCATGTATTCGACGGTCAGCCCGTTCGGCGCCGCGGCGACGAGGTGGGCGTGGATCTCCGGGATCACATGGCTGACGACCGGCAGGTTGAAGGCCTCGGCCATGCCGGCGACCTTGAGCCACGGGGTGACGCCGCCGACCCGTGCCAGGTCGATCATCACGTAGTCGACCGAGCGCTGTTCGATCATGTGGCGGAACGGGACGATGCCCCAGACCAGCTCGCCGCCGCAGATCGGCGTCGCCAGCGCCGCGTTGACCCGCGCGATGCCGGCGTAGTCGTCATGCGCGGTCACGTCTTCGAGCCAGAACAGGCCGACCCCGGCATCCTCGACGCGGCGGCCGATGTCGATCGCCTGTTCCGGGCGCCAGCGCTGGTTGATGTCGCACATCAATTTGACGTCGGGCCCCAATGCTTCGCGGATTTTGACCGCCCGCTCGACTTCTTTGGCCGGGGTGGTGTCGCCGGGCAGCGCCAATTGCATCTTGGCCTCGCGGAAGCCCTTTGCCTTGAGCTTGCCGGCGGCGGTCACTGCCTGGTCAAGGGTCAGGTTGCGGCGCAAGGAGCCGCTGGCATAGGTCGCGACGCGTTGCCGCGCCCCGCCGAGCAACTTCCACAATGGCTGGTTCAGCGCCTTGCCGCGGATGTCCCACAGCGCGATGTCGATCGCCGCCAAGGCGAGGGTGAACAGGCCCGCCGGCCCCGCGCCGCCAGCCGCGGCGCGAAGCTTCGCCGCGACCGCCTCGACCCGGTGCGGGTCCTCGCCGATGGTCAGGGCGCCGAGATCGTCGACCGCGCGTTTCAACGCCCCGGTGATTGCCCCGCCGTAAAAGGTCACCGCGATCCCCTCGACGCCGTCGTCGGTGCCGACCCTGAGGATGACGATCGGCCGCGCCGCGTCCGCGTTCTCCGGCGTATCGGCTAGCGGATCGGCTTCAGGGAGAACCAGAATTTGCGACCGGATGCTCGATATCTTCACGGCGTGCCTTCCTCTGCGCTGTCGCCGCCGACAATAGCACGGCAATTTCCCCGCGCATTGCGATCGCGCACCCTTTGAAACTCCAGATCGTGCGGGTCGAGCGCGGACGGCCCAACCGATGTATTGTATTCATCAATTGCGGTGCGGGGCACGATCTGCTAGCGATGCGACCATGGTTTGCTTCGCACAGTCGTCGGCTTGGTGGTGGCCCGTGTAATTCGGGCGGCCGTCGTTTGACGTTTTTGTTAAAGGCCGCCTCGGAATTCCGGGCGGCCTTCGCATTTCAAAGAGCGAACCTCCCCCGGAACTGACCTGGCGGCTCTCACGCATGGGGGTTCGCATGACGATCACGCGCTATACCAGCAAGGGCGGCATCGCGGTCACCCGCGAGATCCGCGCGGAGAGCTACCAGCCCGCAGACAATGCGCTGGCAAGGGCGCTCGACGACCGCCGCGGGGTGCTGTTTTCGTCGAGCTTCGAGTTTCCCGGCCGCTACACGCGGTGGGATATGGGGTTTGTCGACCCGGCGATCGCGTTCACCGCGCGCGGGCGGAATTTCGCGGTCGAAGCCCTGAATTTGCGCGGCCGCATTCTGCTGCCGCCAATTGCCGAAGCACTTTCCGGGTTGCCGGCGGCGCGCCTCGCGCAGGTTGGCGACGACCGGATCGACGGTGAGATCGCCGAGACCGCCGAGCGGTTTTCGGAGGAGCAGCGCAGCCGCCAACCTTCGGTGTTTTCAGTTCTACGCGCGCTGGTCGAGCTGTTCCGCAGCGCGGAGGACCAGCATCTCGGGCTCTACGGCGCCTTCGGCTACGACCTTGTGTTCCAGTTCGAGCCGATGCCCTTGCGCCTGCCGCGGCCCGCGGATCAGCGCGATCTGGTGCTCTATTTACCCGACGAAATCCTGATCGTCGACCATATGCGCCAGATCGCGGCGACCCATCGTTACGATTTCGACGTGGGCGGCGCGTCGACCGCGGGCTTGCCGCGCGCGACCGCAAGGGCCTCATACCGTCCCGATCGCGCGCCGCTCGCCGACCCTGACGAGAGCGACCACGCTCCCGGCGAATACGCCGCCCTCGTCGAGCGCGCGAAGCAATCCTTTGTCTGCGGAGACCTGTTCGAGGTGGTCCCCGGCCAGTTGTTCGCCGACCGCTGCGCGGACATGCCGAGCGTCGTCTTTCAGCGGCTGCGCCAGGCCAACCCGGCGCCCTACGGCGCGCTGATCAACCTCGGCGAGGGCGAGTTTCTGGTCTCCGGCTCGCCGGAAATGTTTGTCCGCGTCGAGGGCAGGCGGATCGAGACCTGCCCGATCAGCGGCACGATCGCGCGCGGCCGCGACCCGGTCGAGGACGCCGAGCGCATCCGCGAACTGCTCAATTCGACAAAGGACGAAAGCGAATTGACGATGTGCACCGATGTCGACCGCAACGACAAGTCGCGGGTGTCGGTGCCGGGCAGCGTGCGGGTCATCGGCCGCCGCCAGATCGAGCTTTACTCGCGGCTGATCCACACGGTCGATCACGTCGAAGGCGAATTGCGCGCCGAATTCGACGCGCTCGACGGGTTTTTGAGCCACGCCTGGGCCGTCACCGTGACCGGCGCCCCAAAACTTTGGGCGATCCGCTTTATCGAGGAGCATGAGCGCTCGTCGCGCCGTTGGTACGGCGGCGCCATCGGACGCGTCACCTTCGACGGCAACATGAACACCGGGCTCACCTTGCGCACGATCCGCATGAAGGACGGGGTCGGCGAGGTGCGCGCCGGCGCCACCCTGCTTTATGACAGCGATCCCCGATCCGAAGAAGCCGAATGCCGGCTAAAGGCGTCGGCGATGTTCACCGCGATCCGCGGCGGCGCGGCGAGAGCAGCCCCGTCGATCGCCCGCGAGGTCGGCGAGGCGGGACGCGGCCGCAGGGTGCTTCTGGTCGACCACGAGGATTCGTTTGTCCACACCCTCGCCAACTACATTCGCAGCATCGGCGCCGAGGTCGTAACCATGCGGCCCGATTTGGCGCGCGCCGAGTTACGGCGGGGAGCCGGGGCCGACCTTGTGGTTCTGTCGCCGGGGCCGGGCCGACCCGCCGACTTCGCGATGAGCGAGACGCTCGACTTGGCGATCGCGCGGTCATTACCGGTTTTCGGCGTCTGTCTCGGCTTGCAGGGGATCGTCGAGTATTTCGGCGGCGCTCTCGACGTGCTGGGCACCCCGTTTCATGGCAAGCCGTCCCCGGTGCGGGCGTTGAGCGGCAGGCTGCTGCGCGATCTGCCACCCGAATTCACGGTTGGCCGCTATCATTCGTTGCACGCCCGCCGCAGCGCCCTGCCGGCGTCACTGGTGGTGACGGCGGAGACCGCGGACGGCGTCGTCATGGCGATCGAGCATGTCGAATTGCCGATTGTCGCCGTCCAGTTTCACCCGGAATCGGTCATGACGGCGCCGGCGGAGGTAGGGTTGCCGATCATCGCCTCGGCCCTGTTGGCCTGCTGCGAATGGCGCGAGCCATAGTGCCCCCGCGGGGACCAAATTTCGAAAATCCACCTTAAAGAGAGGCCCCCTAGCCTTCCGCCGCCTGGAGAATCTCGATGGCTGCGGTCAAGGTCGCGAGAACGTTGAAATCCGCGAAGAGGGCGTTCCCTCGGCCGCCATGCGCGTACGCGTGCTCGGCAGATCGGTAGACCACGTTGTTCTGTGGGTCGCCGTTGACCCAGCCCAGCACCTGTTGGCGCAACACGGGGTTTTCGCGGAAGCCCCGCAGCAGATAGCGCCAGAAGACGCCCGACCCACATCCGTAATCGTCAGGGTCGTTGTCGAGATTCAATGTCGGCTGAACCACCTGGTCGGTGACCATTTGCCGGAACACGCCGGAGGTGATCGATATGGCGTAGGTTTGCGGGTACGAATCCGAGGAGTCGACAAGAAAGTAATCGAGCAAGCCGCCGAGGATCAAACCCTGGTCCCCGCACCAAGCCGATCCGGGCGAATAGCCGTAGACTGACGGATAGCTCCCCTTCGCATCGCAGTATGCGTAGGTCCCAACCCGCTCGCGCACCAATGTCAACATATTGGTCGGGGCCTGCGGGAAGGTCATCAGCAGGCCTTCTTCCGCCGGATGTTGTTGATCCAGGTTGAACCAGGTTTTTAGAAATCCGAGCTCGTTCCTGACCGCATCGGCGGTCCCATTGCCATTCTGTCCCAGCCGGAGCGCCAGCACGAGGTATAGGCCGTTCATGACGGTAAGCTGGAAAGGGCCTAATTCTACGTCATTCGGATCCGAAATGCGGTTGTCATCCTTGTCCTTATTCGGCGTACATTCCTGGTCCTTGGGCCTGCCCCCTCTCCACATATCGTATTGCCAGACGCCGCCCGCGAACCGGGGGACAGCCCAGGTTTCGGGCGAGGTAAAGTAGTCCGTAGTGAGAACCATTCTCACGGTTGTCCCAAACGTTCGGCCCGCCTCGGTAGTTGTAGGCCTTGCCGGGCTTGCCGTTGTTCATAATGTCCCAGCATTCCTTGGCGATACCCTGGAACGTCGGTGCATAATCGGCAAAGATGTTCGCATATTCGGTGTGGAAAGCCTTTTCGCTCGCGATCCCCCACCAGCCGTAGTCGTCGTACCAGCACATGCTGCCGGCCGCGTTCGTCCAACGTCCCAACGCCGTCTCGGCCACCGTAGTCGGTATCGTCTTTTCCGCATCGGGGAAGCGGAGAAGGTAATCCGTCAGCGTGTCGAAGACATTGCCGATCTGCCACGAATTGCCCCATGTCGAGAACGTCTTGACAAGATTGGGGAAAGTCTTTGCTGCTTTATCTTTGTAGTTGTCGATCGGATATGGCATCGGGATATCCTTTCCATCCTGTCAGTTGTCGGAATGCCGGCAATCGAGGCAGCCGATGTCGGATGTAATCGGCGAGGGTGTGGACTGACGGCGACTGCCGAGCCGGCGGCGGCGGCGATCGGTTGCCGATCGCGGCGGTGCAGATCCACCGCTCGGTCCGATCGAGTGCGGAGGACATTGCCGCCATTACGGAAACCCCTCAGATTTTCTGAAATGGTGCATCCGCAGAGCCGACACTGACCCGGGGCGGATCAGCAAAGGCTCAGCCCACCGTCAGCACGCACCCAAGAAGTTGACGGGTTGCGCCCCGAGGCCGGGCAAGAACCTCTACCACCGTACGTTTTCTCGCCTCCCCGGCGAAATCCGGGGTCCATTTCTCCGCGGCGCGAGCCGACGATAGCTGGTAAGGCATTGCCTCTGCTTGAAAATTCCGAGCAGCGGAAAAATGGATCCCGGCTTTCGCCGGGACGGCGGTGAGGGAGTTTGCCAATTTTCCTTCCCAGTCTGGATTCTTGCCCAGCCGCCCCGCTCAACTCATCCTAGGCGTTACTTTTTTGATTGGGACTGAGCCTCGCGTCTCACCCCAATTCCTTGAGCCGCGGCAGGACCTCCTTTGAGAACAAGGTCAGGTTGGCGACGGTCTCGTCATGGTCCAGCAGCCCGCCCTGGCCCATCATCAACAGGTGGCCGAAGCCGCCGACGTGGTCGTAGAACGCCTTCAGCTGGTCCCAGACGTCGTCGGGGGTGCCGGCGAAGGACAAGCCGGCGTCGATCGCCTCGTCGACGGTCATCGTGCGCGGGTTGATCGGGTGGCCGTCCTTGGTCTGGACCCGCGTGGCGCGCGCCGCCATCGCCCCGCCGCTCTTCAGCATCTGCGCCGCCGCGCGCGGCGGCGCATAGCCCGGCGGGTTGGCGAATTGCGGTGCGACAATGCCTGAGGTGCGGCTGTATCCGAGGATCTGGTCGGCGCGGCGGTGGCCCTCTTCGCGCGTCCGCCCAACCCCGATCAGCGCCATGTAGGCGAGGCGGTCGAGGGTCGGCTCGCGGCCGACCTCGCGGGCCTTCTTGCGATAGGCTTCGAAGATCGACGGCGTGCGGACCCAGCCGGTGTTGAGCACGCCGATCACCATGCCGCGCGCCGCCGCCTCGCTGGCGCTGTCGGCACTGCCGACCGGGGTCCACACCGGCGGGTGCGGCTCCTGGTAGGGGCGCGGCCAGACATTGACCGAACGGTACTGGAAATGCGTGCCTTCCCAGTTGAACGGGCCGTCATGGCTGGTCATCGCCTTCAGGATCAGCTCATAGGCCTCCCAGAACCGGCCGCTCAAATCGGCCGGGTTGGTGTTGGCCGGCGAGATCTCGAACGGCACGCCTTTGACAAAGCCCATTTCGAGCCGGCCGCGCGAGATCACGTCGATCATCGAATATTCCTCGGCGACGCGGATCGGGTCGTTGCGGTTGCCGATCGGCATGCCCAGCGCCAACAACCGCACCTTCTTGGTCTCGCGCGCGAGGATCGCCATCGGGATCGTGCAGACCGAATCGCTGCACGTCGCGGTCGCGTGGTGCTCGTTGGTCATGATGTTGATGCCGAGCTCGTCGCACAATGCCCATTCGTCGAGATAGCGGTGGTAGAGGTCGGCGCCGATTTTCGGGTCATAGAGGCGGCTCGGGATGACGACGCGATACGAGTTGCCGAGATGTTCCCACGCCGGGTGATAGGCCATCTCGCTGAAATGCCAGGTGTGCATCATCGCCGGTTCTCCTGTGCGAAAGCCTCGATCGCCTCGGCGGCCTGATCGGGGCGCTCGACCTGCGGGTAATGCCCGCACCGGGCGATGCGCTCGAATTTGGCCTTGGGCAGCGCCGCGCAAAGCTTTTCGCCGTAATCCGGGGTGACGACGCCGTCATCCTCGCCCCACAGCACCAGGGTCGGGACATTCACCCGATGCAGCCACTGCCGCAGCCCTGGATTGTGCATGTAAGGCCGCCAGCCGTAGAGCGCGGTGGCCTCGCGGTCGCGGGCGATCGCCGTCAGCTCGTCGTCGCCGAGGGAGCCGTAATCGGGCAATGCCCGCTGCGGGTCAAAGAAGGTCCGCCGGCGCAGCTCGTCCTCAGGCAGGGCGTAGATGTCGGCGATGTCGCGCTCCTCGCGGCCGCCAAATTTCAGCCCCAGCGAGTCGATCAGCACCAGTGCGGCCACTTTCTCGACCGAGCGCACGCACATCTCGAGTGCGACCCAGCCGCCGAACGACGATCCGACGACGACGACGCGGTCGCGCTGGCGTTCGAGCCAGTCGAGATAGAGGTAGGCAAGATCGTGGATCGTGCGGAACCCGTCCGGCCGCTCGGAATGGCCAAAGCCTGGGTGCCGGGGGGCCGTAACCTGCCAATGCCGCGCCAATCTTTCGAGAAAGCCGCGGTTCTGTGCGACGTAGTCGCCGCCGTGCAGAAACAGCAGCGGCGAACCGGCGCCGGTAATCGAGCCGTCGAGCGCGTATTGACCGATTTCGATCTGCGCCATTCTCTCTCCTCCCGAGTGGCCAAGCACGTGTCCAAGGCCGTGTCCAAGGCACCGAGTATCGCGGTCATCGGCGCTGGGGTCCACCGGCGCTTGAGGCGACTGGCCGGTCTTGCTTTCCGTCAAGAGCGGGGCGAGGTTGAACCGGCTTATCGAGGAGCAGCGCGATGGACGCAGAGCAGGCGGCGCAGCCGGGCGTCGTGACGGCGCCGATGCAGGTCGAGGAGATCGCGCAGGTCCTGGGCCGGCATCCGACCTTTACCCACTTCGACCACGCCGCGCTGCGCGCCGTCGCCGCGCGTTGCGGTTCCGCCAAATTCGCGGCCGGCGCCACAATCATGCGGCAGGGTGACGCCGCCAATTTTGCCTATCTGATCCTCGACGGCGAGGCCGACGTCTTTGTCGAGATCCCGGCCGGGCGCATCCCGATGGCGACGCTCGGACGCCACAGCACGATCGGCGAGCTTGGCGCCTTCACCGACATGCCGCGCACCGCCACCGTTGTCGCGCGCACCGATCTGGTCACCTTGCGCATCGAGCGCGACATGCTGATGAGCCTTGCCGTCGACTTCCCGGTGATCCCGGTCGCCGTCATCGGCGAGCTCGGCCGGCGCTTGCACAGCATGAACCAGCCGCTCGCCTTCCTGACCTACGCGGCGGGGGCGCTGGCGCGCGACGAATACGACGATGCGATGCTGACCGAGCTTGCCGGCCAGCAGGGCGAGCTTGCCAATTTCGCGCGGGTTTTCGCCAACATGGCGGCGGAAATTCGCGACAAGCAGCAGCGCCGCCGCGAGATGGAGGCCGCCGCCGACCTGCAAAAGTCGATCCTGCCGGGACCGCTCGGCAAGGACGGCGCCGCCGGCACCATCGACCTGCACGCCGAAATGCATCCAGCGCGCGACATCGGCGGCGACTTTTACGACTACTTTCTGGTTGGGGAAAAACGGCTCGTGGTCACCGTCGCCGATGTCTCGGGCAAGGGCATCCCGGCGGCTCTGTTCATGGCGGTGTCGCGAACCGTCCTGCGCTCGGTCGCCGGGCAGGCCGACATCGCCGCGGCGATGCGCGACGCCAACCGGCTGCTGTCCAGCGAAAACGACGCCTTCATGTTCGTCACGGTGTTTTACGGGGTGCTCGACCTGGCGAACGGGGTGCTGCACTGGTGCAACGCCGGCCACAACCCGCCCTATCTGCTGCGCGCCAATGGCGGGCACGAGACCTTGCGGGCGACCGGCGTTCCGTTCGGGATCGACCCGGCCGGATTTCACCGGATCGGCGAAAGCGTGCTGATGCCCGGCGACGGTCTGCTGTTGTACAGCGACGGCATCACCGAAGCCGAGAACCCGCAGGGCGGGTTCTACGGCAATGAGCGGCTCGAGCAGGTGCTCGACCTGACCCGAGGGCGGCCCGCCGCCGAGATCGTCGCCGGCATCCTCTCCGACACGGCGCGGTTTGCCGCCGGCGCCGAGCAATCGGACGACATCACCTGCCTGGCGCTGCGCTATCGACCGTGACGATCGCGGTTGGACGGCTGCGCGCCAGCCGCCTCAGGCAAAAAAATCCCCTCGCAGGACTGCGACATTTTGTCCTAAGATATGGCAGGTGACGGCCGGTCTGGGGCCGTCGCAAAGCCATGAGGGTCCCATGAACGTCGAAACGATCCTGCGCGGCAAAGGCCGGACGGTCGCGACGATCCGGCCCGACGAGACTGTCGCCGCGGCCTCGGCGGCGCTGTGCGACCGCAATGTCGGCGCCCTCGTCGTCAGCGACGACGGCGAGGCCGTCGACGGCATCATCTCCGAACGCGACATCGTCCACGGGCTGGCCGACCACGGCGGCGCCCTCCTGTCGCTGCATGTCGCCGAGGCAATGACCCGGCGGGTCATAACCTGCGCGCCCGCCGACAGCGTCGCCGATCTGATGGCGCTGATGACCAACCGCCGCATCCGCCACCTGCCGGTGGTCCGCGACGCACGCCTCGTCGGCATCGTCAGCATCGGCGATCTCGTCAAGAGCCGGCTCGACGAGATCGAGTACGAGGCGCGCTCGCTGCGCTCGTTCATCGCCGGCGCCTAGAGCCGGCGCCGCCCGTCGGTGTCGAGGACCTGTTCCCGGCCGGTCGCCGGCGCCTGAGCCGGCGGGCCGCCGCGCTTTGAGGATCGCCGACACGGCGACGGCGCGCCAATGCGACATCCTCAATGCGACATCAGCACCGGGATCGTCATGCTTTCGAGGATCGAGCGCGTGGCGCCGCCGAGCAGCAATTCGCGGGTGCGCGAATGGCCATAGGCGCCCATGACCAGCAGATCGGCGCCGAGGTCGGCGGCTCGCGACAGCAGCAGCTCGCCGATCGGAACCTCGGCCGAGACGGTTCGCTCGATCTGCGCCTTGACGCCGTGGCGCGCCAGATGCAGCGCGATGTCGGCGCCGGGAACATCGCCGTCGCCCTCGGGTCCGCTGCGCGGATCGACCGCCAGCACGGTTACGGCGTCGGCTGCCGCCAACAGCGGGAGTCGCGTCGGCGACGGCGCGCGCCGCCTCGCGGCTCGCATTCCAGGCGACCAGCACGCGCCGGCCGACCGTCTCGAAATCGGCCGGCATAGGGGACGACGAGGATCGGCCGGCCGGAGGCGAAGGTCACCCGCTCCGGGCGCGGGCGGATCAACGCCATCTCTTCATTCTCGGGATCGCGCTGGCCGAGGATCGCCAGATCGGCGTAGCGGGCATGCAGCGCCGGATCGGCTTCCCAGCCTTCGGCGACCGCGCGCCATTCGGTCGCCATCCCGCGCAGCCGGGCCGCGTGCTCGAACGCCTGGCGCGTTTCTTCGGCCTGCTGCAACGCTCGCTCGCGCCATTCGTGATAGACCGGCTCGAGCGCCGCCAGATCGGCATAGCCGGCAGCGCGCGGCAAGTCCGGGCTCGGGATCGGGTAGAGCCCGACGAGGTGCGCCGCGAAGCGCTCGGCGAGCGCGGCGGCCAAGGTCGATGCGACCGCGTGTGTCCGCTGCAGCATCGAGCACGACCAGCAGATCCTTGTAACTCATCGTCAATCTCCCGGCCTTCGATGGTTGTCGGCGGGCGGCGGCCGCGGCCGCTGTTGCCGCCGGCCGCCGGCTCGGTCGCCCCAGCTTGCCTCGGCTCAGGAAATAGGCGAAGAGAGGGCGGGTCGATCAGAGGTTTTTCCCATGCGCTCGCTCGCTCTCGCCTGTTTGGTTTCGTCGTTGTCTCTCGCCGCGCTTTCCGGCTGCATCGACAACGACCGCGTGCGGGTGCAGAGCTTCACCGCCGGCCCCGGCCGCGAGCTTTACCTACAGCGCCCCCACCAACACCGTGATGACCGCGAACGACGACGGCGCCGCCGAGCGGATCCGCCGCGACTGGCTGGCCGAGACCCTGGAAGCGCAAGGCGTATGCAGCGGCGGCTATGTCGTCTACCAGCGCCACCTGGTGGTCCCGCCGCAGCGGCCCGCCTTCAGGCCGCAACCGGTCCGGCCGCGACCTCGCTTTCGGCAATGGCGGCGACGTCGTCTACACCGGCAGCTGCCTCTAGCCGTCAGCGCTTGGCCGCCGGCGCGCCAGCGCTCGATCAGCGGCCCCGACGCGCCGCATACCGGGTCGGCGGCGGGCAGCGGCACCGCGGCGATGTTGGCGAGCGCGCGCTCGCGGTCGCCGTTGCCGGGGACCCGCATGTCGGGGCCGTGGCCGCCGGGATAGGCGCCGACGACGAGGAGGTCGGGGCTCGTCGGCTCGCTCTTGTGCGCGACCCCGGCCGGGATCACGACGACGTCGCCGGCGTGCACGTCGACCATCTTGCCGCCCTCGCCGCCGAGCCGCACCCGCGCCGACCCGGCGACGATGCCGAGCGCCTCGTGCGCGGTGCTGTGGTAGTGGTGGTAGGCATAGATGCCGCCGCGCCAGCCGCCGCTCCAGCCATTGCGCGGCGAACCGCGCCTCGCAGGCGGCGGCGGCGCCGGGGCCGGTGGTCGAGCACGCCGCGGTAGACGATCAGCGGCAGGCGGGGGTTGTTGGGAACGCGGCCGTCATCGGCGAACAGGTGCTCTTCGATCGTCAGAGCGTCGGCTCCTTTGATCATTGGGTGCTCCTTTCGCGGGTGAGAGTGACGGCAGGCTACGCCCGCTCCCAACCGGGCCAAGTGAAAAGCGACGGCGGGGCCGGAATGGCGATCGTGCTGCCCAAGTTACGGCGGCGCCGATTTGCCGGCCGGAAGCGCTGATTACCGAGGCGTTAATAATTTGACAGATGTTGCCGCGTCCCGTTAACGATGATAGTCGGGCGATCTGCACTTGCCATCCGGTGCCTATCTGGTATTGGTAGGGCTGCTGCAAATCGCCGAGCGCGATAGTGCGGGCCGAATTGCGGATTGATTTTCAGGCGCGCCCCAAATGGAGTATCCGGTCAAGACCGTATGTGTGGTCGGCTTGGGCTATATCGGCCTGCCGACGGCGGCAACCTTGGCCAGTCGCGGCGTCGAGGTGATCGGCGTCGACGTCAACCCGCGGGTCGTCGCCGCGGTCAACGCCGGGCAGCCCTATTTTCCCGAACCCGATCTCGACATGCTGCTGCGCGCGGCGACGACCCTGGGCAAGCTGCGCGCGACCGGCCGGCCCGAGCCGGCGGACGCGTTTGTGATCGCGGTGCCGACGCCGTTCAACCCCGACCGGTCGCCCAACCTCGGCTATATCGACGCGGCGGCGGATGCGATCGCGCCGGTGCTCGCCTGCGGCAATGTCGTGATCCTCGAATTGACCTCGCCGGTCGGCACCACCGCGCGGCTGGCCGAGCGGCTCGCCCGGCTGCGGCCGGATCTGCGCTTTCCGCCCGAGCGCGATGCCGAGCCGCTCGACGTGCACGTCGCCCATTGCCCGGAACGGGTGCTGCCCGGGCGCATGGTCCGCGAGCTGATCGAAAACGACCGCATCATCGGCGGCATGACCGAGGCCTGCGCCGAGCATGCCGAGGCGGTGTACCGCGTCTTTCTGCAGGGCCAGCCGTTTCGCACCGATGCGCCGACCGCGGAGCTGGTCAAGCTGGTCGAGAACGCCTATCGCGACGTGAACATCGCCTTTGCCAACGAACTGTCGCTGATCTGCGACCAGCTCGGGCTCAATGTGTGGCGGGTCATCGAGCTCGCCAACCGCCATCCGCGGGTCGCGATCCTGCAGCCGGGAGCCGGGGTCGGCGGCCACTGCATCGCGGTCGATCCGTGGTTCATCATCTCCTCGGCGCCGGAGCGCACGCGGCTGATCCGCACCGCGCGCGAGGTCAACGACGCCAAGCCGAAATTTGTCGTGTCGCAGATCCGCGATCGCGCCGAGCGGTTCAAGCACCCGGTCGTCGCCTGCCTCGGGCTGACCTACAAGCCCGATGTCGACGATGTGCGCGAGAGTCCGGCGATCGAGATCGTGGTCGAGCTGGCGCGCGGCGGGCAGGAGCGGATCCTCGTCGCCGACCCGAATTTGCGCACGCTTCCGCCGCAATTGGCGGAACTGCCGAACGTCTCGCTGTGCGGCACGCTCGAGGCGGTGCGCGAGGCCGACATCGTCGCGGTTCTGGTCGCGCACACGCCGTTCGGCAAGATCCCGCGCGAGGAGCTGATGCGGCGCATGGTGATCGACGCGACCGGGCTGACCCACGGTCCGGGCTGAGTCGCCCGATGAGGCTCCTCTTCGTCTTCGGCACCAGGCCCGAAGCGATCAAGCTCGCGCCGGTCGTCCGGGAATTGGCGGCGCGGCCGGAATTCGACTGCAGGATCTGCGCCACCGGTCAGCACCGCGAGATGCTGGCGCAGTTTCTCGACCTGTTCGAGCTGCGCGCCGGATTGGAACCTCGATGTCATGCGTCCCGATCAGGACCTCGCTTATCTGACCGGGGCCGTGCTGTCCGGGGTCAGCGGGGTGCTCGACCGCTGGCGACCCGACCGGGTGATCGTGCAGGGCGACACGACCTCGAGCTTTGCCGGGGCGCTCGCCGCCTTTTACCACCGGGTCCCGGTGGCGCATGTCGAAGCCGGGCTGCGCACCGGCGACCTCTATGCGCCGTGGCCGGAGGAGGCGAACCGTCTGCTCGTCGGCCGCCTCGCCGATCTGCATTTTGCGCCGACGCCGCGGGCGCGCGAGGCGCTGCTGCGCGAAGGGGTCGCGGCCGAGCGCATCCTCGTCACCGGCAATACCGGGATCGACGCCCTGCTGTGGGTCGCC
>CAVZJF010000004.1:0-28346 GCA_963775525.1 uncultured Alphaproteobacteria bacterium
CGACCAAGACCGGCGGCACTCTGGTGCACGGGCTCGTCGGCACGATCGACTGGCGCATCGTCGGGCTGCTGGCTTCGGGCAGCCTGCCGATGGCGGTGGTGACCTTGGCGGTGTTGTCGCATTTTGACGTGAGCGGCAGCCAGGTCGAGCATGTCGTGACCTTTGCGCTGGGCCTGGCCCTGCTCGCGACAGCGGCCGCACTCGTCTGTCGCACCCGGCTGGTCGCCAGTCTCGGCGTCCGCGCCGAGCGGTCGAACGGGCGGCGCACGACATCGCTGACCGTATTGACCGGAATGACGCTCGGCGTCCTGGTGTCGCTGACCTCGGTCGGCGCCGGCGCGCTCGGTGTTACCGCCTTGATCCTGCTCTACCCGGCATTGCCGATGGCGCGGATCGTCGGGTCCGACATTGTCCATGCCGTGCCGTTGACCCTGGTGGGCGGCGTCGGCCATTGGCTTGCCGGCTCGGTCAACGGGACAATTCTGGTGTCGCTGCTCGTCGGCTCGCTGCCCGGCATCGTTATCGGCAGCTACGCCGCCGGCCACGTCCCTGAAAGGGCGTTGCGGCTGACCCTGGCCGCGGTGCTGGTGGTCGTCGGCGGAAAGCTGGTGTTCTGACCGCGGCGCCGACGAACGAGGCGTAGGGGAGCAGGCGGGGAGGCATGGGCCCCGCCTCCCCAGCCGACCCCCTGGGCCGGCCGCAAGGGTGACCCGGGATCCCGCGGCTCAATACCCAAGCCTGTAGTGGTCGCCACTATAGCCGGTTTTCGTCGGCGCGGCAGACAAACTACGTCAAGTTTCGTCTTTGTGATCGGAACCGATCAGCACCGCGACCGGGAACTCGGCGAACAGCTCGGCAGCCGGCGCCCGATCGCCGTGGTCGAGCCGCCGCAAGGTAAAGATATCCTGCCACACCCCGTTTGGCGGCAATGCCACATCGGTATCGCCCCAATCGGCGGCGTCGCCACCGCGGAACAGTTGATAAACGAGGCGCGGGACGGCGACCACCAGCGACACACCCTCGTGACCGCGGGCAAAGGCGCAAAGGTGCTGGCTGCGTTCGCCGCCAGTTTCGACCGGCTGGTAGTCTCCCGCGGCAAACAAATCCGGGTGGACGCGGCGCAAGGTCAACAGGCGCCTCGTCGCGAACAGCTTTTCGCGCCCATCCTGCCAGTCCGTCGCGAGGTCGCCCGGCCGCGCGGCGTCGGTTTGATCGAGCAACAGGGCCCGCGCCTCCCAGTCGACCGCGCGGCGATTGTCGGGGTCGACCAGGCTGAAATCCCACAATTCGCCGCCCTGGTAGATGTCGGGAACGCCGGGCACGGTCAGCTTCAGAACCAGCTGCGCCAGCGAGGTCACCGCCCCGGCCCGCGCGACCGCGGCGACAAAACCGTGAAAATCGACCAGGAACGGGCTCGGCCGCGAGGCGTCGAGCACGCCGCGCACAAAGCGGGTCAACCCCGCTTCGTATTCGGCGTTCGGGTAGCTCCAGCTGGTTTCGAGCTTCCGTTCGCGGACCGCCTTGACCATATAGGCCTCGACCCGCTCGGCGAGGCTTTCGAGGCCGGCGCGATCCTCCGCCGCCAGTCCCGGAGGCCAGGCGCCCAACAAGGCCTGGTAGAACAAGTACTCGACATTGCGGTCGGGGACGATCTCGCCGTCAACCTCGACCCGCCGCGAACGGTTGAGCCGCAGCCAGTGAAAGACACGGCGGCCCCATTCACGCGGCATTTCGGACAATAGGGCCAGCCGGGCGCGGGCATCCTCGCCACGCTTGGTGTCGTGCGTGGCGGTGGACACCATCGCCTGCGGCCATTGCCTGGCGCGCTGCTGCGCCAGATGGTGAAAGGCCGGGACCGACATGCCAAAGCGGCGCGGGTCGCCGCCGACCTCGTTCAACGCCAACAGCCGGGTATAGCGGTAGAAGGCGGTATCTTCGGCCGCCTTGGCCATGACCGGCCCGGTCACCTGCTGGAAATGCAATGCCGCGTAAAGCGGCCCGCCGGGGCTGGCGTCGTCCTGCGGACGTGCTGCCTCGCCGGTCAGCACGGTGCGCAAAAAGTCGAAAATGCTGACATCGGCGGCCCGCCACCGCTTGCGCGCCAGCCCGAGCGCCCAGTCGATGTAGCGGCGGTCGTCGGCGCTGGCGCCGCGCGGCGAAACATAGGTGCGATAGACCGGAAACGCCGCGACAACCTCCTCCAATGCCGCCAGCATCCGGTGCAAGGTGAAATCGCGGGTGCGCCATTCGCGCATCGACAGTTGATGGAACTCGCGCGCGAGCACGTTCATCTCGCTGGCGAGGTTCACCTGCATGATCCGCTTTTTGCAGGCGTAGAGCACGTCGTCGAAGGTCTCGTCGCGCGACGCCATGCGGCGGTACAGCCGGGTCATCGCCGGTTCGCCCGCGGGGTCGACAAAAATCGCCAGCACCTGGTTCACAAAATCGTAGCCGGTCGTGCCGGCGACCGGCCAATCCGGCAAGGTCTCGTAGCGCGCCAGGATCTTTTCGACGAGCACGTAAAGCGGTTCGCCCGATCGCTGCTGCAATTGCTCGCAATAGAGGCACGGGTCGAACAGCCCGTCGACATGGTCGATGCGCAGCCCGTGCAGATCGCCGCGCTCGACCAGCTCGAACATCAGCCGGTGGGTCTCGTCGAACAGCTCGGGGAGCTCCATGCGCAACCCGGCCAGGTCGTTGATGTTGAAAAAGCGTCGGTAGTTGATCTCCTCCCCCGCCACCCGCCAGTCGGCAATCCGGTAGGATTGGGCTTCGAGCAGCCGGTGCAGCGGCGCAAAGCTTTCCGGCTCGCCCGCAGCTCCGGTGAACTGGGCTATGGCCTTGTCGATCGCGGCGGCGCAAGCCGGCACGCCGGCGCGCTCGGCAAGCCCGCGTTTCAGCTCGGCCGCGCGCTCGCGCGCCGGTGCGGCGGCGAGCTTGGCGATGGCGGCGAAATCGCGCGCCGGACCGGCCAGCGCCTCGCCGCCGGCGGCGAGGATCGCCGCATAGGAGCGCGGCGATATCGGAAAGCGGTGGTCGAAATACCAGGCGCTGAAGCTGCCCTCGCGCCGGATCGAAGCGCAATTCGACCTCACCCTTTTCGAGGATCACGCCGTATTGGTCGCCCAGCACCGGCAACAAGACCCGCCCTTCGAGGTCGGCGCGGGCCGAATGCCAGTTGATGTCGAAATAATGCGCGAACGGCGATTCCTGACCCCATTCGAGCACGTCGAGCCACCAGAAATTGTCGGCGCCGATCCCCATGTGGTTCGGCACGAAATCGACGATCAGTCCCATTTCGTGGGCGCGCAAGGCCGTCGAGAAGTCGCGAAAATCCGCCTCGCCGCCGATCTCGGGATTGAACCGGTTGTGATTGACGATGTCGTAGCCGTGGGTCGAGCCGGGCCGCGCCTCGGTCATCGGCGAGGCGTAAACATGGCTGACGCCGAGCGCCGCCAGGTAGGGGACGAGCGCCGTCGCGTCGCGAAAGG
Organism: uncultured Alphaproteobacteria bacterium; assembly: GCA_963775525.1. Lineage (GTDB taxonomy): Bacteria > Pseudomonadota > Alphaproteobacteria > ATCC43930 > CGMCC-115725 > AP-15. The sequence goes on from CAVZJF010000004.1 coordinate 3,492, forward strand.
TGAAGTCGCGATGAAACTGCAGGCGATAGGTCGCGCGGATCGGCGGCGCGTCGCCGGGCCCGGCGCTCATGCCGCCGCCGACAGCCGGCGCTCGTCGCCGATCAGCGCAGCGAGCCGGCGCAATTCGCTGCCGCCGATGACTTCTTCGAGGGTTTGGCCGAGCCGCCGGCGCCAGTTCGGGTGGGCCGTCGGTGGTGCCCGGCAGGTTCGCCTGCTCGGTTTCGCCGACCAGATCCTCGATCTGCACCAGCATCAGCCGGGCATGCGAGCGCGCCAGATAGCGCTGGATCGCGTCGCCGAGTGCGGGCCCATAGACCGGCTCGCCGGCTTCCGGCAGGAACCGGCCGCGATCCTCGGCCGCCAACAATCCCTCCGCGACCAGCGCGTCGAGCAGCAGGTGGCGGTCGCGGGCGCGCTCGGCCGCCTCCGCGATCATGGCATCGTCATCGGGATAAAGCCCCAGCTGCCGGCGCCAGGCGATGTCGCGGCCGAGCCAAAACCCTTCGAGCGTGGCGAGGTCGTGGGTCGCCACCGACGCCGCGGCGAGCGCCGGATAATCTCGCGGCGCGACAAACCCGCCGTCGCGGCGCCGCTCGAACGCCATGATGCGATAGGACAGCACATTTGCCGACCGCATCGTTTCACGGAACCCCGGCGGCACGGTGCCGAGATCCTCGCCGACCACGGCGCAGGCCTGCCGCCGGCTTTCGAGAGCGACGAGCCGCAGCAGGTCGTCGAACGGATAGTTGACGTAGCAGCCTTCGGTCGCCGCCATGCCTTCCGGGATCCAATAGAGGCGGTTCAGCGACATGACATGGTCGATGCGCAGGATACCGGTGTGGCGCATGTTGGCGCGCAGGCAGGCGACAAAGGGTTGCGAAGCGCTGGCGGCGCAACACCATCGGGTTGATCGGCGCCAGCCCCCAATTCTGTCCGGCGCGGCTCAGCAAATCCGGCGGCGCTCCGATCGCGGCGCGAGGCGCCACCAGCTCCTGATCCGCCCAGGCGTCGGCGCCGTTCGGGTCGGCTCCGACCGCGAGATCGCGGTAAAGCCCGATCGACAGCCCGGCGGCGCGGCCGGCATTCGCGGCGATGCCGAGCTGGCGGTCTGCCTCCCACTGCAGGAATTGAAAGAATTCGACGCGGTCGCGACGGGCGGCGGCGAAATCGGCGACTTCGGGCGAGCGCGGGTTGCGCATCGGCACCGGCCAGCGGCGCCACGAAAAGCCGCGCTTTTCGCGACAGAAATGCTCGTGCAAAGCCTCGAACACGGCGAGATCGCACAGCGATCGCCCGCCCTCGCGCTGAAACCGGCGAAAGGACTGGCCCAGAATGGTATGCGCCTTGCTGGGTCGCCGAGGTCGCCGAGGTCGCCGAGGTCGGTGGTCCGAAACCGGCGATAAAGCGCCTCCAGGACCGGGCGCTTGCAGGCGGCGACGGCGCCGTAGTCGATCAGCTCGGCCGAGCGGGCAGCCCACCGGGTGGCGCCGAACCATTCGCCCCCGATCAGGCTCTGCGCGGTTTCGTCCTCGGCAAAACCCGGCGCCGCGGTGGCGTCGATATAGAGATAATCGAGCCAGGTTCGGCTCGACGGCGAATAGGGGCTGATATGCAGCGGCTCGGCGGCAAAGCGCGCGTGCAGCGGGTTGACGCCGAGCACCGCGGCGCCGTTCGCGCCGGCGCCGGCCGCGATTTCCGCCAGGTCGGTGAAATCGCCCATTCCCCAGTCATGGGCGCTGCGCAGACCGTAGAGCTGGCAGGTCAGGCCCCAACCGCGCGCGCCGTCGCCGAGTTGCGGCGGCAGGTGGCAGCGGCGCGGCGCGACGACCAGGTCGATCTCCGCCTCGGCTCCACCCGCGCCGACCGCCAGCCGGTGATAGCCGAGCGGCAGGCCGGCAGGCAGCGGCATCGCCATCGCTTCGCCTGCCGCGGCCAGCCGGCCGCTTTGTTCCGTCGCCGTCTTCGAGCCGGCAGGTCCAGCCGATCTCGCGCGTCCCGGCGGGAACCCGCAGGGCGAGGGTCGGGCACGGATCTTCGGCGTGGACGATATGCACGGGCCCGATGCCGAGCGGCGTCTGGCGCTCGCGTTCCTCGAGCAAAAAGATGGCTGCGGCCGGGTCGGCGGGCAGGCCAAAGGCGGCGATCAGCGCCAGCAGGGCGTCGTCGGAAGCCTCGCGGGTCTGGCCGAGCGCGTCGGTATAACAGGGCTCGATGCCAACCAATTTCGCGAGACCAACGAGCGCGGCGCGGCCGGTCATGTCAACCCGCGGCCGGCGCGTGTCAAAAAGAAGCTGGCGCTGACCGGCGCGCCCGCACGCGGCCGACGAATACAGCAATCGCCCGTCTTTGCTTCGGCGGGAGCGGAATTGCATGCTCGGAAAAATTCGCCGCCAGCAGCAGCCGCGAACCGTCGCCGAGCCGCCATTCGACCATGACCGCTTTGGGCGCCAATACCCGGTAGCGGCCGGCGTAAGGCGGCATGCCGGTGAGCCGCGGCACGATTTCGCGCGCGCGAAGATCGATCAGCGACCGATAGCGGGCGAGCCACCGCGCGTGGACTCGCTGTTCCGGCTCGGTCCAGTCGAGCCGCGACATCGTAAAAGTCGCTTCGCGCCGTCGGGTCGGGGATGCGTTCGCGCGCCGCCTCGTCCCCGAATTCGGGGAAATGAGCGAATTCGCGGCGCCGCCCCTCCCGCACCGACTGCGGCCAGTCCTGGCTCGAAATCGCAAAAGAAGGCGAACGGCCGCCGGCTCGCCCATTCCTCGCCCATGAACAACAGCGGGATCTGCGGCGACAACAGCACGATCGCGGCGCCGGCATGCAAAGCCGGCTCCGACCATCCGCGACGCAAGGCGCGTGCCAAACGGGTGGTTGCCGACCTGATCGTGGTTTTGCAAAAAGGCGACGAACGCCGTCGTCGGCAGTCCGGCCGAGGGCTCGCCGCGCGGCCGTGCCGCCGCGAAACGCCGATGTCTCGCCCTGATAGGCAAACCTTCGGCCAATGCCCGGCCGAGACTGGCAGCCGGGTCGGCTGCGTAATCACTGTAATAGCCAGCGGTCTCGCCGGTCATCAGCACATGCAAAGCATGATGCAGGTCGTCGTCCCATTGTGCATCGTAACGCGCGGCCGGCCGTTGCGCCGGGTCAGGCGGCGGGCTTCGTTGCGGTCGTTTTCGAGGACGAGGTGAATGTCGCGGCCGGTGACCTGCCGGCGCACGGTGTCGCCGATCTCGTCGACGATTTCGGGGACGCTGTCGTCGAAAATTGCGTGGACGGCGTCGAAACGCAATCCGTCGAAATGGTATTCTTCGAGCCAATAGAGCGCATTGTCGATGAAGAAATCGCGCACAAGTCGGCAGCGCTGGACCGGCAAAATCGATCGCGGCGCCCCACGGCGTGTGACGGCGCTCGGTAAAGAAATCCGGCGCAATCGCCGGCAGGTAATTCCCCTCCGGCCCGAAATGGTTGTAGACGACGTCGAGCAGGACGGCGAGCCCGCGGGCGTGACAAGCGTCGACCAATGCCTTCAGCGCCTCCGGCCGGCCATAACGCGACGACGGCGCAAAAAGAAAGACGCCGTCATACCCCCAATTGCGGCCACCCGGAAATTCAGCGATCGGCATCAGTTCGACAGCGGTGACGCCGAGCCGGCACAAATCGTCGAGATGGCGGCTCGCACCCGCGAAGTCGCCGCTTTCCGAAAACGCGCCGACATGCAGCTCGTAAAGAACGACCTCCTCCCAGCGGCGCCCTCGCCAGTCGAGATCGGCCCAGTCATAAGCCTGCGGGTCGACAACCTCGCTGGGGCCGTGAACGCCATCGGGCTGATGGCGTGAGGCCGGATCGGGGTAGGCGGCGCCGTCGACGACATAGCGATAGCGTGAACCGGGCCCGGCGGAAGCTGTCGTCAGCGTGAACCATCCGTCGGGCTCTTCGACCATCGGGATGTCGGCCGGGCGCTCGCCCTCCAAACGCAGCGACACCGCCGACGCGCGCGGCGCCCACAGGCGAAAGCGAACGCCGCCCGACCGCATTTCGGCGCCGAACGGCAGCTCATGGCGGCGATTCATCGTCGCCCCTCGCTTCGGCCGCCTCAGGCGAAAGGAAAAAGCCGCGCCGCCCGTCCTCGTCATCGGGCGTCAGCTCACCGGTCTCGGCCTCCGCCTCGCCCTCGGTCGCCTCGCCCTCGGTTTCGGGCTGTGCCGCCGGCGCTTCGGGACGCGGGGCGCGATTGATGAACAATGCGAAGGAGTGCGCCCCTAGATGGTAGACCTCACCCGGCGCATAAAGCCGGCGGTCTTCGACCCGTCCGGTCGCCCGCGACGTGTCGACCAATGGCTCCCATGACATCGGGGCCGCCAATTCAGGGATGCGGAAATCGAGATCCCCGTAATAGGCGTTCATCATGACAAGAAAGCTCTCGTCGATGTCACGCTGGCCGCCCGGCGTAAAGAATTCGCCGGCCGCGCCGCTCAGCAAATAGCCGAGCGACAACGCGACAGGATTTCGCCAATCTTCGTCTTCGGCTTCTTTGCCGGCCGGGGTGAACCAGGTGATGTCCTTGACCCCCGCTTCGGACAGCACCTCGCCCCGAAAAAACCGCGGCCGCGAAAAGACCCGATGCTCGCGCCGCAGATGGATCAAATAGCCGACAAAGCTGCGCAGCTCCTGGTCCTGCGGGCGGATGTTTTCCCAGTCGACCCAGGAGATCTCGTTGTCCTGGCAATAGGCGTTGTTGTTGCCCTGCTGGGTGCGCCCGATCTCGTCGCCGGCGAGCAGCATCGGCACGCCCAGCGACAACAGCAGGCTCGCCAGCATGCTGCGCTTTTGCCGGTCGCGCAGGGCGATGATGCCGGGGTCGTCGGTCGGCCCCTCGGCGCCGCAATTCCAGCTGAAATTGGGGTCGTGGCCGTCGCGATTGCCCTCGCCGTTTTTCTCGTTGTGCTTGTCGTTGTAGCTGACGAGGTCCTGCAAGGTGAAGCCGTCATGGGCGGTGATGAAATTGATGCTGGCCCAGGGCCGCCGCCCGCGATAGCCGAAGATGTCGGACGAGCCGGCGACGCGCGAGGCGACGTCGGCGACCAGCCCCTGGTCGCCCTTCCAGAAGCGGCGCAAGGTGTCGCGGTAGTGGGCGTTCCATTCCGCCCAGCCCGGCGGAAAATTGCCGAGCTGGTAGCCGTAGGGCCCGACATCCCACGGCTCGGCGATCAGCTTCAACCCGGTCATGACCGGATCCTGCCGCACCGCGTCAAAGAACGCACTGCCCTGGGCGTATTCGCCGTTCTCGCGGGCCAAGCGTCGTGCACAGATCGAAGCGAAAGCCGTCGACGTGCATTTCGCTTGCCCAATAGCGCAGCGAATCCATCACCAGCGCCAACACCCGCGGATGGTCGAGGTTCAACGTGTTCCCGGTGCCGGTGAAATCCTGATAAAAGCGCGCATCGGCCTGCAACCGGTAGTACGACGCGTTGTCGATGCCCCGAAACGACAGGGTCGGCCCGAGGTGGTTGCCTTCGCCGCTGTGGTTGTAGACGACATCGAGGATGATTTCGATCCCGGCGTCGTGCAGCCGCTTGACCATGGTCTTGAAATCGGCGATCGCCCCGGTCGACAGCAGGCGCGGATCGGGCGCAAAAAACCCGATCGTGTTGTAGCCCCAGTAATTGGTCAGCCCGTGGTCGACCAGATGACGGTCGTCAACCGCCGCATGGACCGGCATCAGCTCGACCGCGGTGACGCCGAGGCCGACCAGATAGTCGATCATCGCCGGCGAGGCGAGGCCGGCAAAAGTGCCGCGATGCTCGGGATCGACACCGGGATGGCGCTTGGTGATCCCGCGCACGCTGAGCTCGAGGATGATCGTTTCCTCCCAGGGCACCTGCGGCCGGCGCTCCTCGCCCCAGGTGAAGGCGGGCTCGACGACCCGGCATTTCGGGATGAAGCGGGCATTGTCGCGCCGGTCCATCGCCAAATCCTCGCGCGGGCTGCCGACACGATAGCCGAACACGGCGTCGGACCAGCGCAGCCTGCCGTGCAGCGACTTGGCGTAGGGGTCGATCATCAGCTTGTTGGGGTTGAAGCGATGCCCGTTGGCGGGATCGTACGGACCGTACACGCGGTAGCCGTAGAGCAGGTCGGGCCGCGCGTCGGGCAGATAGGCGTGCCAGACCTCGTCGGTATATTCGGGCAAGGTGACCCGCGCTTCCTCGCGCAGCCCGCTGCGGTCGAACAGGCACAGCTCGACCTTTTCGGCATGCGCGGAGAACAGCGCGAAATTGACGCCCTTGCCGTCCCATGTCGCGCCTAGGGGATAAGGCTTGCCGGGCCAAACCTTGCGTTGTGTCGCCATCGCCTGCTCAGCGTACTGGCAGGGCGAAAAAAACGGAATGGTAGAGCAGCGCCACGCACGAATTCGCAGGCATTAAAGTCCTTCGGTTTCAATCCGCAGTAAAGATCAGGGCGCCGAGCGGCGGCAGCCGCAGGCGTATCGCGTGCTGATGGCCGTGCATCGGCCGAGGCTCGGTATGGACCTCGCCGGAATTGCCGACGCCACTGCCGCCATAGTCGGCGGCATCGGTGTTGATGCGTTCACGATAGCGGCCGGGACGGGGCACGCCGATCCAGTAATCCTCGCGCGCCACCGGCGTAAAGTTGCAGACCACGACGGCCAACTCGTGCGGGTCGCGGCCGCGGCGCAGATACGAGACGACGCTTTCGGCTGCGTTGGCGACGTCGATCCACTGGAACCCGTCGGGGTCGCAGTCGAGACGGTGCAATGCCGGGGTGCTGCGGTAGACCTGGTTGAGATCGCGCACGACCCGGCGCGCGCCCTCGTGCAGCGGGTCTTCGAGCAATTGCCAGTCGAGACCGATGTCGTGGTTCCACTCGCGTTCCTGGGCGAACTCGCCGCCCATGAACAACAGCTTCTTGCCGGGGTGGGTCCACATAAACGCGTAATAGGCGCGCAGGTTGGCAAAGCGCTGCCAGCGGTCGCCGGGCATCTTGCCGACCAGCGACCCCTTGCCGTGCACGACCTCGTCATGGCTCAGCGGCAGGACAAAGTTCTCGTGAAACGCGTAGAGCAGACCAAAGCTCAGATCGTTGTGGTGATATTTCCGGTAGATCGGGTCGGTCGACATGTAGCGCAGCGTGTCGTGCATCCAGCCCAGGTTCCATTTGTAGCCAAAGCCGAGGCCGCCGACATAGGTCGGGCGCGACACCATCGGCCAGGCGGTCGACTCCTCGGCGACCGAGGTGGCGCCGTTCGACTTCGCCAAAGATCAGCTCGTTGACCCGGCGCAGAAAAGCGATCGCCTCGAGGTTCTCGCGGCCGCCAAACGCGTTGGGGATCCACTCGCCTTCGCGGGCGGCTGTAGTCGAGATACAGCATCGAGGCGACGGCATCGACGCGAATCCCGTCGATATGGAACTCACGCAGCCAATAGAGCGCGCTCGACAACAGAAAATTCGAGACCTCGCGGCGGCCGTAATTGTAGATCAGCGTGTTCCAGTCGCGGTGAAAGCCCTGGCGCGGGTCGGCGTGCTCGTAAAGCGCGGTGCCGTCGAAGCGGCCGAGCCCGTGCGGGTCGTTCGGGAAATGCCCCGGCACCCAGTCGAGCAATACCCCGATCCCGGCATTGTGGCAGGCCTCGACAAGCACGCGGAAATCGTCCGGCACGCCATAGCGGCTGGTCGGCGCGAACAGCGAGATCGGCTGATAGCCCCACGAGCCGTCGAACGGGTATTCCGTGACCGGCATGAACTCGACATGGGTAAAGCCCATTTCGGCGACATAGGGGACGAGTTCGGCGGCAAGCTCGCGATAGCTCAGATATCGGCCGTTCTCGGCCAGCCGGCGGCGCCACGAGCCGAGATGAACCTCATAGATCGCGATCGGCGACTCGCGGTCGTTGCGCTGCCAGCGTCGCGCCATCCACGCGCCGTCATGCCACACATGGCGCGACGGATCGGCGACGACCGACGCCGTATTCGGCGGCCGCTCGGCGCGCTCGGCGTGGGGGTCGGCCTTCAGCGGCAGCAACCGGCCGTCGGGACCGAGGATCTCGTATTTGTAAAGGTGCCCCGGCCGCAGACCCGGCACAAACAGCTCCCAGAACCCGGTGGCGCCGCGCAGGCCGCATCGGCATGCGCCGGCCGTCCCAGGCGTTGAAGTCGCCGACGACGCTGACCGAGCGGGCATTGGGCGCCCACACCGCAAAGGCGACGCCCTCGACCCCTTCGTGCCGGATCGGATGCGCGCCGAGCTTGCGTGTAGCTGGCGAAATGGTTGCCTTCGGCGAGCAGATAAATGTCGAGCTCGCCGAGCACCGGCGCAAAGCGGTAGATGTCGTCGAACTCGCGGGCGACGCCGCCGCTCGCCACGCGCAGCCGATAGCGAAACAACTCCCGGCGATCGGCGATCTCGGCGACGAACAGGCCGTCGGGATGAACGCGCACGCCTTCGGCGGCGATCTCACCAGTGGCGCTTTCGATGACGAACATCTGCTGCGCGCCCGGCAGCATCGCGCGCACCGACGACGCCCGCGGCGGTCTTGTGCATGCCGAGAACAGCGAACGGGTCGCCATGGCGCGCCTCGACGACCGCCACGACCTCGGTGTCGGGAAGGGCGAGGCGCCGGCGGTCGGCGGCATCGGCCCACCCGGCCTCGGGGCGCCCGGCCGCGGGGCGCCCCGGCTCCGGCGGCGCGCTTTCCGGGAGCGGCAGCGTCGCCTCGGACAGCGGCTCGGGACTTGCCGGCCCGGGCCCTCGCGGCTCAGTCCGCTTCACCACCCGTCGCCACCTTTCTGCGGTTCAAGATGCCGAGCACGCCCTGCAGCGGGATATCCACCCAGGACGGCCGGTTCGCCAGCTCGTAAGACACCTCGTAAACCGCCTTTTCGAGGATAAAAAAGGCGGTCAGGTCCCGCGCCTGCCTTTTGCTCGCCGGATAGGCGGCGCAGCCGCGCATCGTCTTGCGGTACGCCGCGCGAAAACCGTCGACCGCGCGCTGGCGCCAGCTTTCGGCGAGCTCGGCCATGCGCGGCTCAGCCGCGGCGCGGGTCTCCGCCAATTGCCGCACCGCGGCGACCGCGGCGTAGTCAAAGGAGCGGATCATCCCGGCTACGTCGCGCAATGGCGAGCTCTTGGCGCGGCGCTCGGCCACCGGCCGCGACGGCTCGCCCTCGAAATCGACGATGAAAAAGTCGTTCTGCACGACGATGGTCTGGCCGAGATGATAATCGCCGTGAAAGCGGGTTTTTTGCGCCGCGACCTCGTCCGGCAACAGGGTGCGGATCTCGGCGAAAAGCCGGTCGCGCGCGGCAAGCAGCTGGGCTGCCGGTTCGCTCGCCCTTTCCGGGAGCCGCGCCCGCTCGCGCTCCAATAGCGCCAGCATGGCCGTCGCCTCGGCCTCGAGTGTCTGGCGCCATTGGGCGATGTCGTCGCGAGTGATCGGCTCGGGCGCGAAATCGGGGTCGTCGCCGCGCTTCTCGGCCAGCGCGCGGTGCATCTCGCCAGTGCGGATCCCGATCTGGCGCGCCAAGGCCAGAAAGAAGAGGTCGGGATCGGGCAGCTCGGACGACCTCTGGCCGGTCGAGACCAGCGCGTCGTCGAGATAGCGGGTCAGGTAGTTCAGCGCCTGGGTCCAGCCGTCGCCCTGATTGCGGACAAAGCCGAACAGGACGCCAAGCGCCATCGTTTGCGGCCCGCCGTCGCTGTCGAGCATCAGCTCGATCGTGGCGAGCGGCGGCGGCGTATTGGCGAACCCCGCCTTTTCGACCAGAAACCGCGACATCTCGATCTCGGGATGCGGTCCGGCTCCGAGCTGCCGGTAGAGCTTCAGCATCCCGTATTCGTCGAAAAAGACCGAGCTGTTCGACTGCTCGACACCGCCGCGGCGCACCGTCAGCCGCTCCGGCGGCAGCGCCTGGTCGTAGGCCGGCGTCTTGACGCAGCGAATTTCGCCGTGGTCGAGCGGCAGGGTCGCCTCGCGCGCGATCGCGTCCATCAGCGCCAGTGAAAACCCGTCCTGCGACAGCGCGTCGACCAGCGCACCCTCGCGGCGGAACTGACGCAGCTCGGCGAGTGTCACCGGCACCAGCCCTTGCCGCAGGTCGCTCTCCGACGGCGACCACACCGCGGCGCACGGCACGAAATAGATGCGCCGGCCGGCGCCGCGCAGGCTCACCTCGACCACGCTCGCCAGATAGGATTTCGCGCTGGGGCGCCATCCGGCGCCGGGCGCGCAATTTCGCCGCGCGCCACGATCGCGGCTCGCTGGATCCGCTGGTCCTTGGCGCCGAACCAGCGTTGGCGCGGCAGAAACGCCGGGATGATGTCGCCTTCGAGCTGCTGCAGATTGTGCGGCCGAAACAGATCGGACCAGCCCTGCGGCATCACCAGGGTCACGAATTCGGGCGGTGGCGTCTGCAGGTTCGCCGCCTCCTGCGGGCTCGACAGCAGATCGAACCAGAAGAAGCTGTGCCCTTGCAGGGTCAGCAGATAGGGCAGCTCGCCGATCGCCGGAAAGACGCTGCGCCCCAGCAGCTCGACCGGCTGGCGACCGCGGTATTCGCCGAGATCGAGCTCGACCGCCTGCGGCGAGCGCGAGAGATTGGCGACGCACAGGATGATTTCGTCTTCGTAGCAGCGCAGATAGGCGATGACCTTGCGGTTCGACGGATAGAGAAAGTGCAAGGTGCCGCGGCCAAAGGCGCGGCGCGCGCGGCGTGCCGCGATCAGGCGCTTCATCCAGTTCAACAAGCGACGACGGCGACCGGCTCTGCGCTTCGACGTTGACCGCCTCGAAGCCGTAGACCGAATCCATGATCGGCGGCAGGTAAAGCCGCTCGGGATCGGTGCGCGAAAACCCGCCGTTGCGGTCGAACGTCCATTGCATCGGCGTGCGCACGCCGTCGCGGTCGCGCAGGAAGACGTTGTCGCCCATGCCGATCTCGTCGCCGTAATAGATCACCGGCGTCCCGGGCATCGAGATCAACAGCGCGTTCAACAATTCGATCCGGCGGCGGTCATTCTCCATCAACGGCGCCAGCCGGCGGCGGATCCCGAGATTGATGCGGGCGCGCCGATCAGCCGCATAGTGGTTCCACAGGTAGTCGCGCTCCCGGTCGGTGACCATTTCGAGGGTCAGCTCGTCGTGGTTGCGCAAGAACACGGCCCACTGGCAGGAATCCGGGATGTCCGGCGTTTGCCGCATGATGTCGGTGACCGGATGGCGGTCTTCGGTCGACACCGCCATGTAGATGCGCGGCATCAGCGGAAAGTGAAACGCCATGTGGCATTCGTCGCCGGCGCCGAAATATTGCAGCACGTCCTCGGGCCATTGATTGGCCTCGGCGAGCAGCATGCGGTCGCCGTAGCGGTGGTCGAGCTCGCGGCGCAGCCGGCGCAGGATTTCGTGGGTCTCGGGCAGGTTTTCGTTGGTCGTGCCTTCGCGCTCGATCAGATACGGCACGGCGTCGAGCCGCAAGCCGTCGACGCCGAGGTCGAGCCAGAATTTCATCACCTCGGCGACGGCGCGGAACACCCGCGGGTTGTCGAAGTTGAGGTCGGGCTGATGCGCGTAGAACCGATGCCAGTAATAGGCCTGGGCCACCGGGTCCCACGCCCAGTTCGACTTTTCGGAGTCGACAAAGATGACGCGGGTCTCGGGGAATTTCTGGTCGGTGTCGCTCCACACGTAGAAATCGCGCCATGCCGAGCCGGGCTTGGCCTGCCGGGCGCGCTGAAACCACGGATGCTGGTCGGAAGTGTGGTTGATGACGAGCTCGGTGATGACCCGCAGGTCGCGGCGGTGCGCCTCGCGGACAAAAGCCTTGAAATCGTGCATCCGCCCATAGGACGGGTTGATGTTCTTGTAATCCGCGATGTCGTAGCCGTCGTCGCGCAATGGCGACGGATAGAACGGCAACAGCCACAGCGCGGTGACGCCGAGGTCCTGCAGGTAATCGAGCTTTCGGCACAGGCCCTGGAAATCGCCGACGCCGTCATCGTCGGCGTCAAAGAACGCCTTGACGTGCAGTTGATAGATGATCGCGTCCTTGTACCACAGCGGGTCCGAGGCGCGCCGGGCGCACCGCCACGCCGACCGACGGCAGCGGCGCAGAGGCGTCGTCGGGCGGGCTCATGCGGACGCGGGTCGCTGCAATCGAAAGATCAACGCCGGGTTGGTTTGCGGGTCGAGGCGGAACTGTTGCCGCGCCCCGCGAAACACCGATACGTCGCCGCTGAACGCCTCCTCCAGGGTAAATTCGTCATCGGTCTCCAGCCCGAGCGCCGCCAACGGCAATTCGACCTCCCCCTGATGCGCCATATGTGGATCGAGATTGACGACCACGACGACCGCGTCGGCCTGGTCGGCCGACAGCTTGGCATAAGCCAGGATGTCGGGCTCGGCGCAGGGCAGAAACCGCAGGTTCAGAAATTCCTGCATCACCGGGTTGTCGCGGCGCAAGCGGTTGATCGTGCGAATGTCGTCCTTGATGTTGCCGGGCCGGTCCCAATCCCAAACCTTGTATTCGTATTTCTCCGAGTTCAGGTATTCCTCGCGGCCCGGGATCGGCGTGTTTTCGCACAGCTCGAAACCGTTGTAGATGCCGTAAGCCGGTGACAAGGTCGCCGCCAGCACCAGGCGGATGCGAAACGCCGGCCGCCGCCCTTCCTGCAAAAACTCCGGCAGGATGTCGGGGGTGTTGGTGAAGAAATTCGGGTGGAAATATTCGCTCGCCGGAAACTGCATCAGCTCGGTCAGGTATTCGGTCAACTCCGCCTTCGTGTTGCGCCAGGTGAAATAGGTATAGGACTGGCTGAAGCCGGCCTTGGCCAAGGCCCGCATCATCTTTGGCCGGGTGAAGGCCTCGGCCAGAAAGATCGCTTCGGGGCACCGCGCCTTGACCTCGCGGATCAGCCATTCCCAGAACGGCACCGGCTTGGTATGCGGATTGTCGACGCGGAAGATGCGCACACCCTCGCCGACCCAGAACAGCACGATGTCGCGCAATGCCGACCACAAGGCGTCGCGGTCCTCGGTGTCGAAGTCGACATTGACGATGTCTTCGTATTTCTTTGGCGGATTTTCGGCGTATTTGATCGAGCCGTCGGGGCGAAAATGGAACCATTGCGGATGTTCGCGCACCCACGGATGATCGGGGGCGCACTGCACCGCAAAATCGAGCGCCACCTCGATCCCCCGCGCCGCCGCCGCGCGCACAAAGCGGCGAAAATCGGCGAGCGTGCCGAGCCCCGGCTCGATGGCGCAATGGCCGCCCTGCTTGCGAGCCGATCGCATAGGGGCTGCCGGGATCGCCGGGCTCCGCGCGGGCGTCGTTGTTTTTGCCCTTGCGGTTGACACGGCCGATCGGGTGGATCGGCGGCAGGTAGACGACGTCGAACCCCAGCTCGGCGATCTCCGGCAACCGCGCGATGCAGTCGTCGAAGCTGGCGCTTTCGCCCGTCTTGCGCCCCTGGCTGCGCGCAAACATCTCGTACCACGCCGAGAACCGCGCCGCCTTGCGGTCGACGACGACCTCCAGCTCGCGCGGGTAACGCGTCGGATCGAGGCGCGGCGAGGCGCGCGCCATCAGCTCGCGGAGCGGCGCCGACAGCATCAGCTCCAGCTGCCCGACGCCGGCGACGCTGTCGAATTTACGCAGCAGCTCGCCGATCGCGGCGGCGTCGCCGGCCGGGGCCTGCGGCAGCGCCTCTTCGACGAGCGCACGGCCTTCCTCCAATTCGAGCGCCACATCCTGCCCGGCTTCGCTTTTCTTCGCGGTTTCCTCGCGCCAGCTTTCAAAGCGGTCGGTCCAGGCTTCGACCGTGTACCGCCATAAGCCGACCCGGTCGAGGTCGAAGCGGCCGACCCAGCGGTCGTTGTCGAAGAAGGTCAGCGGCGTCTCACGCCACGGCCCGTCCTCGTGCCGGTATTTGACGACCGCGCGCAGCTTGTCGTGGCCGTCGCGGAACAAATCGGCCCACACCTCGAATGTCTCGCCCTCGATGCGCTTGACCGGGTAGCGGCCGCCATCGAGCTGCGGGTAGACCTCCTCGATCAGGATCCGCGCCTGCGGCCGCCACAAATCGGGCATCTCGGCCTTCCGCGCGGCCGCTTTTTCGATGCGCACGACCTCGATCCCGAGGGGCTCGACCTTCAGCACGCCCGGCGGCGAGTCGGTCTGCGGCGCGTCGGTCTTCAGCTCGCGCGGCCGGTTGCGGTCGCGGTTGACGAGGATCCGCGCGCGGTCTTCGCCGCTCTCGGTGCGCCGCTCGAGGACGACCAGATCGGCGTCGCCGCTGGGCAGCAGGCGCTGCGGCCCCTCCTCGTTCAATGCCGGGATCGCGAGCTTCATCGCATTGACCTCGGCGACGAACAGGCTCAGATCGAAGCGCTTGGGCTCGGCCGCCTCCTCGCGGCCCGTCACCACCGCCAATCGCCGCCCCCATCCGTATTCGAACCCCATCGGCATCAATACGCCGGTCGAATACGCCGCCGCAAAGGCGTAAGCTTGGCGATAACGTGGCTCGACCTCGCTGTCGGGGACGCCCGCGGCGCGCAGCTCGGTCGCCAGCCGCGGGGTGTCGTGGCTCTCGGGAAAGCCGATCGACGGTGCGATGTGGCGAAACGCCTCGTACTGGTCGAGCAGCCACGGGCTTTTGAAGTCCCACCATTTGACGCTGTTGTAGAGATAGTCAAAACCGGCATCGGCCAGCGCCAGCACCGCTTCTTTCGGGGCACCCACGGTTTCGGCGCAAAACAGCGCGTCGGGGTTCGCGGTCTTGGCGGCGTCGATCAGGGCGCGCCAGGCCGCGGCCGGGACCTTGTAGGCCGCGTCGCAACGAAATCCGCCAAAGCCGAGCCCCAGGTAGTGCCGCACGACCTCCTCGAAATAGGCGACGATCTCGGGCCGCCGCGGGCCGCCGTAATCGAGTTCGGCGAGATCGCCCCACACCGTCTTGCGCCGCGGGTCGGCCGGGTCGGTCGCGAACGGCGACAGGATCTCGCCCTTTGCGTCATGCGCAAACCAGCCGGGGTGGCCGGCGACCAGCTCGCTGTCCTTGGAGGTGTGGTTGACGACGAGATCCATGATCACGCGCAAGCCGGCAAGCCTGCGCCGCGGTGGTGAAATCATGCAGCAGGCGGTCGTCGTCGCCCGGCTCGTCGCCGCGAAACCGCGGGTTCAGCCGGTAGTAATCCTTGACCGCGTAGAGGCTGCCGGAAAACCCGGGATAGTGGAAGGGGTTGACGTAGACGGCGTTGAACCCCATCGCCGCGATCCGCGGCAGATGCTCCGACCATTGCCGCACGGTTCCGGCCAGGCTCGGAAACAGATTGTAGATGCGCAGCCCTTCGCGCACGGCAGCCGCCCCCACTTTGCCGCCGCGGGTCAGCCGCGGCTCGCCATCAATGCCATCAAACCCTTAATGACATTCGTCAAGTCAACCGGACACCCGCGCAAAGGTTCCCGCCAAAGGCCTTCAGAACACCACTTCGACCAGATACGGCCCGGGCGTGGCGATGCCCTCGGCGAGGCGGCGGTTGAATTCCTCCATGGTCTCCACGCGCGCGCCGGGAACGCCCATCCCTTTGGCCAGGGCGACGAAATCGAGATCGGGATTGACGAGGTCGAGCATGTCGAGCGCCTTGCGGCCGGGATTGCCGGCGCCGACATTGGCGAGCTCGCCCTTCAGGATCTGGTAGCTGCGGTTCGAGAACAGGAGGGTGGTCACGTCGAGCCCCTCGCGCGCCTGCGTCCACAACGCCTGCACCGTGTACATCGCACTGCCGTCGCCTTCGAGGGTCACCACCTTGCGGTCCGGGCAGGCGACCGCGGCGCCGGTCGCGAGCGGCATGCCGAGGCCGATCGAGCCGCCCATGTTGGAGAGCCAGTCATGCGGTGCCGCCGAACGCGTCGGCGCGAAAAAGCCGCGGCCGGTCGTGACCGCCTCGTCGACGACGATCGCGTTCTCCGGCAACAGCGCGCCGAGCGAGGCGCCGAGCGCCTCGGGTGTGATCCGGCCGGTGGCCTTGACCGGCGGCGGGTCGTTGACCACCGGCGCCGGGGTCGAGCGCGCGCCGACCTCTTCGGCCAACGCTTCGAGCGCCCCGGCCATGTCCTCGTCGAGGCGGGCCAGCACATGACCCTGCGCGTCGGACGGCGCCAACAGGCTCGGCTTGTCGGGATAGGCGAAGAACGCGACCGGCATCTTGGCGCCGACGAGGATGATGTGCTTCAGCCCCGCCAGCACCTTTGTCGCCTGGTCGACGACATAGGGCACCCGTTCGAGAAACACCCGGCCGCGCCCGCGCTCGGTGCGCGCGTTCGAGCCTTGCGCCATCAGCCGCGCCCCGGTCTTGGCGGCAATCTTGCCGGCGAGGTCGAGCCCCGGCTGGCGCAAGGCGCGCCCGGTCACCAGGATCAGGCACGGCTCGCCCGAGCGCAGGGCCCTTGCCGCCTCGGCGACCGCCTGCTGCGACACCGGCTTGACTGGGGCCGGCGATGGTACTTCGGCCGGGCCCGAGCCGTCGTTCCAGGCGGTGTCGGCCGGCAGGATCAGGGTCGCGATCTGGCCCGGCGATTGGCGGGCGGCGGCGATCGCGGCGGCGCCGTCGGCGGCGATCGACTTGGCGTCCGGCGAGGTCTTGACCCAATGCGAGGACGGCCGCGCCAGCCCCTCGATGTCCGAGGTCAGGGGTGCGTCGTATTTGCGGTGGTAGGTCGCGTGGTCGCCGACGATGTTGACCATCGGCGAGGCCGCCTTGTTGGCGTTGTGGATGTTGGCGAGACCGTTGGCGAGGCCGGGGCCGAGATGCAGCAGGGTCGCGGCCGGGTTTTCGCTCATCCGGGCATAGCCGTCGGCGGCCCCGGTGACCACACCCTCGAACAGGCCGAGCACGCAGCGCATGCCGTCGACCCGGTCGAGTGCGGCGACAAAGTGCATCTCGGAGGTGCCGGGGTTGGCAAAGCACAAATCGACCCCACCGCCCACCAAGGTGCGCACCAGACTTTCCGCGCCGTTCATCGACCCCTCTCCCCTCGACTGTTCCGCATCTCGGCACCCGATCCGCCCCTGCCTGTCGTGGCGTTCAGCCGGCGGCGCGCCTTGTCGCATGATAGCGCGGTTCCGGAACCGGCAGCCCGTCTTCAAGAGCGACCGCGAGCCACGCTTCCATCGCCCTCTCGACTTCGGCCAGAGCATCGGCAGGACTGTCGCCAAATGCCGAGCAGGATTGCAGATCCGGCACGTCGGCAACCCAAGCCGCATCCGCGTCCGACCAAAACAGATTGATGTGGTATTTGGCTGTCATCGGGAAGGCTCCATCGTCAGCCCGTATTCTGCGACCATGCCGAGAAATTGGGAGATCTGATACGGTTTTGCTTCCCTCTGCAGCGGCTGCAAGCTCAATGGCCTTGGGACATTGGGGTGACGGTAGATATGGTGGCTCCCGCTGACCCGTCGCAATTCGAACCCAAATGCTTCGACGAGCCGGCAGAACTCGGCGAACCCGACATTCCTCATTTCCCCCGAGGCGAGCCGATCCCACAACACGGACCGGCGAGACCGGGTCACGGCGTGCGTCGGCTATCGAAAATGCATCTCGGAGGTGCCGGGGTTGGCAAAGCACAAAATCGACCCCACCGCCGACCAAGGTGCGCACCAGACTTTCCGCGCCGTTCATCGACCCTTCTCCCCCGGCTGCCGCCGGCTTTGATCCGACCGCAGCATGCCCGCCGCGCGGCACCACCGCAAGCCGCAGCCGCCTCCCCCAGCTCCTCTCTCGCGCGCGGCCTTTGCGGAAGACGCGGCCGAGGGTAGTCTTCACATCTCGGTGTGCCGGGGAATTTGGCGTTCGCGCGGGCTGTCTTATTCGCAGCCGCGGGTTGGTCCCGCGCAGAAAGGTGGCCTTTCGATGCCGGCAGCCCCTCGTCTCCTCAGCATCGCGACCGCGGTCCCGCCCTACCCGCTCGACCAGGACGACGTGATCCGGCGCGTCAAGCTGTTGTTCGGCGCGGCGCCGGCGCTGGAGCGGCTGCTGCCGGTTTTTACCAATACCGGCATCCGCACGCGCTATTCCTGCGTGCCGATCGAGTGGTACGACACTGCGCATGGCTGGGCCGAGCGCAACCGGGTCTACATCGCGAGCGCGCTCGACCTGCTCGAAACCACCACCCGTCAACTGCTCGACCGCGCCGGCCTCGGCAACGAGGCGGTCGATGCGATCGTCACGGTCTCGACGACCGGGATCGCCACCCCGAGCCTAGACGCGCTGCTGATCGAGCGGATGGGGCTGCGCCGCGACGTGCGGCGGCTGCCGATCTTTGGGCTCGGCTGCGCCGGCGGGGTCGTCGGCCTGGCTCGGGCGGCGGCCCAGGCGCTGGCTCAACCCGGCGAGACCGTGCTGTTTCTGGTCGTCGAGTTGTGCGCGCTGTCGTTTCGCCGCGACGACTGGTCGAAGAGCAACATCGTCGCGACCGCGCTGTTCGGCGACGGCGCGGCCGGCGCGCTGCTGTCGACCCGAGGCCGCGGCCCGGCGGTCGTCGCGACCGGCGAGCACACCTGGCCCGGCACCCTTGAAGTGATGGGCTGGGACGTCGCCGATGACGGGTTCAGCGCAGTGTTCTCGCGCGACATCCCGCAGCTCGTCACGACCCGGTTTCGCGCCGTCGCCGACCAGTTCCTCGCCTGCCACGGTCTGGCCGTCGGCGATATCGACCGCTTTGTCTGCCATCCGGGCGGCGCCAAGGTCGTCGACGCCCTCGAACAGGCATTCGGCCTGAGTGAGGGCGCCCTCGCCGGCGCGCGCAGCGCCTTGCGCGACTATGGCAACATGTCGGCGGCGACGGTCATGTTCGTGCTCGAAGGAATGCTCGCCGAGGCGCCGCGATGGAACCGGGCGCTGATGAACGCGCTCGGCCCGGGTTTCACGGCCGGGTTCCTGGTCCTCGACAACCGGTGACGCCGGCCGGTGACGCCGCTCTACTGGACACTCGCTTTTGTCGCGCTGCAGCGATCGGCCGAACTCGTTTGGGCGAGCCGCAACACCGCGCGTTTGCGGCGGCTCGGCGCGGTCGAGGCCGACGCCGCCGGCTACCCGTTCTTTGTCGCCCTCCATGCCGGCTGGCTCGCGAGCCTCGCGATCCTGGTGCCGGCCGCGACACGCCCCGCCTGGCCGCTGCTCGGCCTCTTCGCGCTGCTGCAGCCCGTCCGTTTGTGGGTCGTCCTCAGCCTCGGCCCCTGCTGGACAACGCGGATCCTGTCGCTGCCCGGGGCGCCGCTCGTCGCCGCCGGCCCCTATCGCTGGCTGCGCCACCCGAACTATCTGGTGGTGAGCGCCGAGATCGCGCTGTTGCCACTCGCCTTTGCCGCCTATGCCGCCGCCGTGGCATTCTCCGCCCTCAACCTGGCATTGGTCGCCCGGCGCATCGCGATCGAGGAGCGGGTGTTGGCGCCGCGCCGAGGGCAGTGACGACCGCCGCCATACCGGGGCCGAAGACCTGGATCGGCTTTACCGCGATGGCGGTCGGCATGTTCATGGCGATCCTCGACATCCAGATCGTCGCCAGCTCGCTGCCCGAGATCGAGGCCGGGCTCGGCATCCCGTTCGACCGGTTGAGCTGGGTGCAGACCGCCTATCTGATGGCGGAGATCGTCGCGATCCCGCTGACCGGCTGGCTCACTTTGATGCTGTCGACCCGCGGCGCCTTTGTCGCCTGCGTCGGCGGCTTTACCGCGGCGAGCCTCGCCTGCGCCGTCTCGACCGGGTTCTGGACCCTGATCCCGGCGCGGGTGGTTCAGGGCTTTTGCGGCGGCGCTTTGATCCCGCTCGTCTTTTCGGCAATCTTTCTGATGTTCGACTGGCCGGCGCGACCGCGGGCGACCTTGGTCGCCGGCCTCCTTGCGATGCTGGCCCCGACCCTCGGCCCGGTGGTCGGCGGCTTTGTCACCGACCGGTTCTCGTGGCACTGGCTGTTTCTGATCAACGTGCCGCCGGGGATCGTCGTCGCCGGGCTCGTCGCGTGGACGGTGGACGTCGACCGCGGCGACCGCCGGCATTTCGCCGCGGTGGATTTGTGGGCCTTGCCGCTCTTGGCGGTGTTTCTCGCCGGTCTCGAATTGTGGCTGAAGGAAGCGCCGCAGCGCGGCTGGTCGAGCCCCCTGATGCTGGCGCTCGCGGGTCTCTGCGCGGTCTGCGGCGGCGGCCTCGTGCGGCGCTCGCTGCGCCATCGGGCACCACTGATCGACCTGTCCGCGTTCCGCCAGCGCAATTTCGCCATCGGCTGCGCCCTCAGCTTTGCGCTCGGCGTCGGGCTCTATGGCGCGACATATCTGTTGCCGCTGTTTCTCGGGCTGGTGCGCGGTTACGACGCGCTGCCGGTCGGCAAGATCATGATGGTCACCGGTGCGGCACAGCTCGCCACGGCACCGCTCGCGACCATGCTCGAACGCCGCGCCGACGCGCGGCTGTTGATCGCCGCCGGCTATGGGCTGCTGGCGGTCGGCTGGCTCGGCAACGGCTTTATGACTTATGCGACCGATTTCTGGGGCCTGTTCTGGCAGCAGCTGGCGCGTGGTGCGGCGGTCATGCTGTGCCTGTTGCCGAGCACCGCATTGGCGCTCGGCGGCTTTGAGGCCGCCCATGTCCCGAATGCGAGCGGGCTCTTTAACCTGATGCGCAATCTCGGCGGCGCGATCGGGCTCGCGGTCGTCGACACGGTGCTCGAACAGCGCGCACCGGCCCATGCCGCGAGCCTCGTCGCCCGCCTCCAGGCCGGGGACCCCGCCGCCGCCCGCTTTGTCGGATTGCCGACCGAGCGCTTTACCGGCGCGCCGATCGGCGCCGTCGACCAGGCGACGCGCGATCTCGTGGCACCGCTTGTCGAGCGCGCCGGGCTCGTCGCCGCCTTCAACGACGCCTGGCTGTGGATCGGCGGCATGATCCTGCTGTCGGTGCTGCTGGCGCCGTTATTGCGCGCCTTGCCGCGCCGCTTGGAACCGGCGGCGGCGATGCCGATCTCTTCTGCGTCGGACGCGGTCGGTACGGGGTCGGCAAAGTGACCGAAGCACAGCCTCTTCTCTCGACGCCGGACGCCGGCGGGGTCGAGGCGCCGTCGTCGCGCGGCTTCGTGCGCTCGCTGCGCGACAACGCCATCGGCATCTTTCCGCCGCAGGCCTTCGAGGAAGAAATCGTCTTTCGCCGGGTCTTCGGCCGGCGGCAGGTCATCATGAGCCGGGCCGCCGGCATCCAGCACATCCTCGTCGACAACGCGGCCAACTACCGCCGCACCGCCGCCGGCATCCGCATCCTGCGGCCATTGCTCGGCAAGGGGCTATTGTTGAGCCAGGGCGAGGACTGGCGCCGGCAGCGCCGCACCCTGGCGCCGGCCTTTGCCCCGCGCACATTGCCGATCCTGGCGCGCCATGTCGCCCGCGCCGCCCACGCCGCGACCGTCAGCCTCGAGGCCGCCGGCGCGGCACCGGTCAACCTGCTCGCGGCGATGCAATACCTGGCGTTGGAGATCGCCGGCGCCTCGATGTTTTCGCTCGAGGTCGAGCATTACGGCGCCGAGCTGCGCGGCCTGATCACTGGCTACGCCCGCCGCCTCGGCCGGCCGAATTTGCTCGACTTTATGTTGCCGCCGTCGATCCCGAGCCCGCGCGACGTGCTGCGCTGGCGCTTTCGCCGGCGCTGGCTGCGGCTGATCGGCCGCATCATCGCCGCCCGCCGCGCGCAAGGCGAGGCCGGCGCCCCGCGCGACCTGTTCGACCTGATGGCGAGTGCTGCGGACCCGGAGAGCGGCGCGCTGTTTCCGCCGCGCCGGCTCGCCGACCAGGTGGCGACGATGATCGTCGCCGGCCACGAGACGACCGCGGTGGCGCTGTTCTGGTCGCTCTATCTGCTCGCCGGCTCGCCCGAGATCCAGGAGCGCCTCGCCGCCGAGGTCGCCGGCGTCGATCTCGGACCCGACAACGCCGCGACCGCGCTGGGCGGGCTCGTCTACACCCGCGCCGTCGTGCAGGAGGCGATCCGGCTCTACCCGCCGGCCTTCACCCTGGCGCGGCAGGCGATCACGGCCGACACCGCCGGCGGCGTTCCGATTCCCGCAAATACCGTGGTGCTAATCGCACCTTGGGTCCTGCACCGCCACCGCCGGCTCTGGGATCGGCCGGAGGTGTTCGACCCGTCGCGCTTTATGCCCGATGCCCCGCCGCCCGGCCGGTTCGCCTACCTCCCGTTCGGCGTTGGACCGCGGGTGTGCATCGGCGCGCAATTCGCCCTGACCGAAGCCGTCCTGGTCTTGGCGACCTTGATCCAAGCCTTTCGCATCGAACGCGGCGACGACATCCCGGTCGTCCCGCGCGCGGTTGTCACCACCCAACCCGACCACCCGCCGCCATTCCTGCTGCGCCCACGCTCGAGCGCCGACCAGCGCCGCTAGGCGGCGATTCCCGGTTTACCGGGAATTATCCGGGAAATGGCATGGAAGGCGCCGGTTTGTCTTGATTTTATATCAGTTAGATCAATAGTTTGAGGATCAATTCCCGTAGCCAGTGGAAACGGGAATGTGTTGCCGGAGAAACGGGAATTGAATCGGCCGAACCGGGAATGGCGTGCGCGGAACCGGGAGGTGAGGCATTACCAATAGAGCATTGCGTTATTGACAAACGATGCGGTTTTGGATATGATCCACCAAAATTGGGGCATCACCGCGCGTTTGACAAGAGGGAACCATGCCGACCGACGGTCCGGGCGAGTACGAGATCGGCTACAAAAAGCCGCCGGTAGCGAGCCGTTTCCAAAAGGGCAACAACGCCAACCCGCGCGGCCGGCCGCGCAGCCAGTCGCGAGGTGCCGGGGTGCTGGCTGCGGTGCTGCAGCGCGCGCTCGACGAAACCGCGGTCGACGGCAACGGCCGGCGCCGGCGGCGCAGCAAGCGCGAGATCGTGATCCGCCGGCTGGTCGAGAAATCGACCGGCGCCGACCTCGCCGCGACCAAGCTGTTGTTCGACCTGTTGGGCAAGGCCGACCCGAGCGCGCTCGCCGCCGACCCGGCCGCCGCCGACCCGCTCGGCGGCGACGCCCTTAGCCTCCTCAAGCACAAGCTTGCCCGCCTCGCCCGCGCCCGCTCGGCGACCCCGCCGCCCGCCGCACCCACCGCCGACCCGCCATCCGCACCCGCCGACATGCCCGATCCCGCAAACCCGCCCGACCGGTCAAGCCTACCCGACCCGAATTAGTCGCGGGGGCCGCGCACAACGGCTCGCGGCGCCAGCGGCGACACTCGACTTCGGCAAGCCGCATTTGCCCTTGGGGTGGCCCGGCGCGGTTGGGCTGGCCCGGCGCTGCGCTTCGTGGCAAGCTGAAGATCTTCGCAATCCGACGAGGCCGGCCATGAAGATCGAGCGCATCGACCATCTGAACATCACCGTCGCCGACATCGACCGCAGCATCGAGTTCTACCGCCGCGTGCTCGGCATGCAGATCGAAACCATGGGCGAGGGCCGCGCCGCATTGCATTTCGGCCAGCAGAAGATCCATCTCGACGCCGCCAAGGGTCTGGGTGCCGCCGGCGGGGCGATGGCGATGAGCGGCGAAAAACGGATGCCGGCCCATATCTGCTTTGTCACCCAGGCGCCGATGGGCGAGGTGACGGCCCATCTCGAAGATTGCGGCGTGCCGATCCGGATGCAGGGACCGCGCGCCGGGGCGATCGGCACGATCCAGTCGGTCTACATCGACGACCCCGACCAGAATTCGATCGAGATCTCCAGCTACTGAGCCGCCAGCCCGCGTTTTCCGCCAACCGACGGCGCGCCGCCCGGGCGATCGGATGAAGCGGCGGGATTTCGTCACCGCTCTCGGCGGCGCGGCGGCAGCCTGGCCGTTGCGCGCGCTCGCTCAACGGCAGCCAAGGTCTACCGGGTCGGGTTGCTGAACCCTGGAGGGCTCGACGCTGGTCCGTTCGAGGCGCCGCTCGTCCGTGGTCTCGCCAAGCACGGCTATGTGCTTGACAGAAATTTGGTGCTCGAACGCCGCGGCGCCGGCGGCCACGCGGCGCGCCTTCCCCGCTCGTCGCCGAACTCGCGGCCAGCAAGGTTGCAGCCATCATCGTCTTAGGCTACCTGCCGGCGCTTGCCGCCAAGCAGGGGACAACTGTTCCCGTGGTGGTCTTCTCAGCCGGAGATCCGGTTGCAACCGGGCTCGCCTACAGCTTGGCGCGGCCCGGCGGGCACATTACCGGCATCTCGGACGTCCCGGCGGAAGTTACGCCCAAGCGGCTGGAGCTTTTGAAGGAGTTTGCCCCCGGCGTGCCGAAGTTGCGATGCTGTGGAATGCCGACGACCTCGCAATGACCCTGCGCTACAAGGCCGCACAAGCCGGCGCCGAGGCGATGGGCATCAGCGTCCAGCCATTGGGGGTGCGCGAGCCGGCCGATTTCGACCAGGCGTTCGCGGCAATGAACCGCCACATGCCGGACGCGATCCTGATGGTCTCCGACCCGCTTACAAACCTCAACCGAAAGCGGGTTTTCGAGTTCGCCGCGGCGCATCGTCTGCCGGCCATCTATGAGTACGACTTCATCGTCCGCGACGGCGGCTTGATGTCATATGGCCTGGATTTGGACGAAAGCTTCGACCGCCTGGGGGCGCTCGTAGACCGCATTCTCAAAGGGGCGAACCCAGCCGAATTGCCATTTGAACAGCCGACCCGCTTTCGCTTCGCCGTCAACCTCAAGATCGCCAAGTCGATCGGCTTCGAAGCGCCGGCGTCATTGCTCGCCCGCGCCGACGAGGTCGTCGAGTGACCAATCGACAAGCGCCGGCCGCCTTGACCGGTGCG
>CAVZJF010000005.1:0-135000 GCA_963775525.1 uncultured Alphaproteobacteria bacterium
ATGGTTCTCTGCGGCCTCTATGCCCTCGCCTATCTGCTGTTTCTGCTGTTCCCGTTCTATTTTGCGCTGAGCGCCGACGATCTGCGCAGCGCGCCGCGGCATGCCGCAGCTGCTGCTGTCCTGGCCGGGGGCGAGGCTACCGCTGGGCGTGCGCCTGATCCTGCCGTGGCGAGCCGCGGCGGCGATCCCGTCGGGGTGCTGCTGGCCTTGGCGCGCCGGGCGTGGCCGCTCGGCCGGATTGCGCTCGCCGGTTTTTTGATCATGGCGGCGGCGACCGCGGCGAGCCTGTTGCTGCTCGACGCGACCCCGTCGCTTCGCCGGGACTCGGCTTTCGCACCGCCGGGATCGTCATCGGCGGCGCTGCTGGCGCGATCGGCTCGCCGGCAGCGACCCGGCGCGCTGGCGCGATCGGCTGGCGCGACTCGTGCCGTGGCTGGTCGTGCCTTATGTGATCGCGGTTCTTTACGTCAAAGAATTTGCTGACGCCGCGATTGGCGCACGGTGCCGGAGGCGCTGGCCGCGTTTGATCCGCTGGGCCTGCTGCCGTTCTATCACCACTACATCGTCACCAAGGCGCATGCGGCGCAGAGCGTCGCCATGGAGCTCGATCTGCTTCGCCCCGATCGGGGTCATGATCGCGCTGCGGCGCGGCGGCGGGCGTGGCTCGGTGTGGCTCGGCGGCGGCGGTCGCGTTTGTGTTCTCGCTGGCGATCGAATTCGGCCGCTGGCTCAAGCCGGGACTGCAGCCCGATTTCAGCAACCCGATCGTCGCCGCCTTTGCCGCCGGGCTCGCGGTCAAGCTGACGGCGGTATTCTGGCGTGCGGCGGCGCCCGGCCCGGTAGCGGCGGCCGGACGTCGGCGCGCCGCGCGCAGGCGGCGCGCGAGCGCGCTCGCGGCACGCAGCGCGTTCGCGCCGAGCCTCGTCACTCTCCGCGACGCCGTGGCGACGACGGCCGCGACCGCAGCCTTCGCCGCGGCTCTGCGGCTCGTCGTCTTGCTCGGCATGTCTCGCGACCGCCGGGATCCTCGCCGCCCGCTACCCGCTGGCGCCGTGGCTGCTCGGCGCGGCGCTCGCGCTTTACGCCGCGGCGCTGTGGCGCTGGCCGTCGCTGTGGCTGGCGGTGCTGCCGGCGGCGTTGCCGGCATTCGACCTGACGCCGTGGACCGGCTGGATCGATGTCGGCGAACCCGATCTCATAGCGCTGGTCACGATCGGAATCCTGGCGCTGCGCGCGCCGCCGCGAGCCGCCGATTTTCGCGTTTCCGGGCTTGGCCGCGCCGGCGCTGGCGCTGGCCATCCTCAGCTGTCTTGCCGGCGTGGCGCTGGGGCTCGCGATGCCCGGGCCGGCGGGCGGGTCGGACAATCCCTATCTGCGCCCGGACAACGCCTTGCGCGTGGCCAAAGGGCTGGTGACGGCATTGGCGCTGCTGCCGTTTCTGCGCGAGAGGCTGCGCACGCGCGGCGACGCGTTGACCTGGCTGGGGGGCGGCATGGCGGCGGGTCTGGCGCTGGTTGCGACGGCGGCGATCGTCGAGCGCGCGCTGTTCCCCGGCCTCTTCGATTTCGCTGCCGATTACCGGGTCGTCGCGACCTTTTCCAGCATGCATATCGGCGGCGGCTATATCGGCGCCTATATCGCGATGGCGCTGCCGTTTGTGCTGGTTTGCCTGCTGCGGCCGCGCGCTTCCGGTGCTGATCGCGATGGTGGCGATCGCGCCGGCGCCGGATATGCGCTGGTCGTTACATTTGCGCGCACCGCCTATGCCGCCGCGTCGGTCGCGCTCGTCGTTGCCTGCCTGGGCTGGGGTGGGCCGCGCGCCGCGGCGGCGCCCGCGGCGCGCCTCCGGGCTGTTGCCGGCGCTGGTGCTGGCGATCGTCGCCGGCATCGTCGTTGGCCGGCGATCGTCACGCCCGATCATGGAGCGAGCGGCTGCAGACGAGCCTCTGCCCGACCTGGCCGGCCGCGAGGCGAATTGGACGCAAGGCCTGGCGCTGCGCGACCGCGGCGTCTTTGCCACGCTGTTCGGCATCGGGCTCGGCACCTACCCGCGCGTCGTTCTGGCGCGCCGGCCCGGCGGCCATTTTCCGACCAATTTTGTTCTCGGCCGCGATGGCGGCTATCGGCTTTCTGTCGCTCGAGGGCCGGCACGCCCGCTTTATTTCGGGCAAAAGGTGCACGGTCGAGCCCGGCCGGACCTATCGGCTGTTTCTCGGGTCTGCGCTCGCCCGACGGCCGGGCGGCGGCTGACGGTGATCCTGTGCGAGAAATGGCTGCTCTATTCGGAGAATTGCCGCAGCGCTGACGTTGACCCCGCGCGCGATCGGCAAGTGGGAGGATTTCGGCGCCCCGATCTCGAGCGCGGGTCTCGGCCGGCCGATGCTCTTCGGGTGGTTCCGGCGGCCGGCCGAATTGAGCCTTGGTCGATCTCGGTTCCCGGCACCACGATCGAGATCGGCCATATCCGCATGTTCGACACCGCAGGGCCGCGAATTGCTGGCCAACGGCGATTTTTCGCGCGGGACCGAGCGTTGGTATTTCACCGACGACGACCATCTCGTCTGGCGCATCGAGAACCAGTATCTGATGACCTTCTTCGAGGGCGGGGCTCTTGGGGCTGGCGGCGTTCGTTCTGCTGGCGGCCGCGGCGCTCTTCGGGGCGGCGCGCGGGATCGCGCGCGGCGAGCCGATGGCGGCCTGCGTCGCGGCGTCTGGTCGCCGGCTTTCTGGTCTGCGGCATGTTCGACAGCTGCTCGACGCGCCGCGGCTGGCGACGCTGTTTTACCTGATCGCATTTTGCGGGCTGACGATGCTGTCGCGCAGCGGCCGGCGCGAAGCGCCGGGCCGCGGGTCGGCTCGACCGGCTGACGGCGGGAATCGCCGCGGACTTGGCGGGGGCCGGCGGATCGGCCACATTAAGCGCTCGAGCTCGAACCGGGGAATGCGATGGCGAGCGAGACGGCGACAGCAACGGCGGGGCGCGACTTCATCCGCGACATCATCGAGACCGATCTCGACACCGGGCGGACGAGCGAGGTCGTGACCCGGTTTCCGCCCGAGCCCAACGGCTATCTGCATATCGGCCACGCCAAGGCGATCTGCCTCAATTTCGGGGTGGCGCAGGAATATGGCGGGCGCTGTCATCTGCGCTTCGACGACACCAACCCGACCAGGGAAGAGCAGGAATATATCGACGCGATCGAGCGCGACGTGCGCTGGCTCGGCTTCGACTGGGGGCCGCACCTCTACCACGCATCCGATTATTTCGAGCAGCTCTACGACTGGGCCGAGCATCTGATCCGCGCCGGCAAGGCCTATGTCGACGACCTGCCGGCCGAGGAGATGCGGGCGATGCGCGGCAGCTTGACCGAGCCCGGCCGCAACAGCCCCTATCGCGGGCGCGGCGTCGAGCGAGAACCTCGACCTGTTCCGCCGCATGCGCGCCGGCGAATTCCCGAACGGCGCCCGGGTGTTGCGCGCCAAGATCGACATGGCTTCCGGCAACATCAATCTGCGCGACCCGGTGCTGTACCGCATCCTGCACACCATCGCATCCGCGCACCGGGACCAAATGGTGCATTTATCCGAGCTATGATTTCGCGCACGGCCAGTCGGACGCGATCGAGGGCGTCACCCATTCGCTGTGCACCTTGGAATTCGAGGATCACCGGCCGCTCTACGACTGGCTCTTGGACAATCTGCCGGTGCCGTCGCGACCGCGGCAATACGAGTTCGCGCGTCTCAACATCAACTATACGGTGCTGTCGAAGCGGTTTCTGACCGAGCTCGTGCGCCAGGGCCGGGTCGAGCGGCTGGGACGACCCGCGCATGCCGACCTTGGCGGGGCTGCGCCGGCGCGGCGTGCCGGCGGCGGCGATCCGCGATTTCGTCCGCAAGGTCGGCGTCGCGCGCGCCAACAGCCTGGTCGACGTCGCGATGTTCGAGCATGCGGTGCGCGAGCATCTGAACCGGATTGCGCCGCGGCGCATGGCGGTGCTGCGCCCGCTGAAGCTCGTCATCGCGAACTACCCCGAGGGGGCCAGCGAGGAGAGCTCGACGCGGTCAACAACCCCGAGGATGCCGGCCGCCGGCGCCCGTCGAATTCCGTTCGGGCGCGAGCTCTACATCGAGCGCGACGATTTCATGGAGAACCCGCCGAAGAAGTTCTTTCGGCTGGCGCCGGGGCGCGAGGTGCGGCTGCGCTACGCTTATTTCGTCACCTGCCGCGAGGTGGTGAAGAACGCGGCGGGCGAGGTCGTCGAGCTGATATGCAGCTATGATCCGGCGACGCGCGGCGGCAACGCGCCCGACGGGCGCAAGGTGCGGGCGACGCTCCACTGGGTTACGGCGGCGCATTCACTGCCGGCGGAGATCCGGCTTTACGACCCGCTCTTCACCCGCCCCGATCCCGGCGCCGCCGGCGATTTCTTTGCCGACCTCAACCCGAATTCGCTCGAAATCCTGACCGCGAGCCGCGTCGAGCCGGCGCTTGCCGCAGCGGCGGTGGGCGAGGTCGGTGCAATTCGAGCGGCAAGGATATTTCTGCCTCGACCCCGACTCGGAATCGGGTCGCCTCGTCTTCAACCGCACCGTGGGCTTGCGCGACAGCTGGACCAAGGTGCAGACGAGCGGCTGAGCGCCGTCGGGCGGTGCCGGCGCGGCACCGTCGCCGGGGCGGGCACGGAGGTTTGCGGCGCATGGCGGCAATGGCCGCGCATGGCGACGGCCGCGCATGGCGACAATGGTGAAGCCAGGGGTGGATCGCAGGCAGGCGCATCGGCGCCGCGCCCGCCTGTCGACCGTCGCCTGTCGACCGTCCGTGTTTTGGTTCTCAGCTGTGCTTGATTTCCGCGAGCAGCTTTTCTGCTTGAGGTTTGTCGGCAAAGGAGCCGCCGGAACCAAGCAGCTTTTCGAGCATTGTCTGGGCATCCGCGGTGCGTCCGACGCGGTGCAGCGCTACCGCGAGGTGATACGCGATCGCCGGATCGGCCGGAGCCGAGACATTGGCCGCCGTCAGATAGGTCACCGCCTTGCCGGCATCGCCTTGGGCCACCAGGATCCAGCCCAAGGTGTCGTCGATTTGCGGGGCATTGGGCGCCGCGGCCACCGCCCGCTCCGCCAGCTCTCGGGCCTTGGTCAGGTCGCCCTTCTGCTGATAGAGCCAGGCGAGATTATTCAATACGGCGGGGTCGGTGGGGTGCGAACCCAAGATTTTGCCGTATTGTGTAGTCGCCGCATTGAAGTCTTTCTTTTCGAGATAGAGCGCTGCAAGGGCTGAACCGACGACGTAGTTGCTCGGGTCGGCCGTAAGCCGGGCGCTCAGAATCGTCTCAGCCTTGTCGGCATTGCCGGCGCGATTGTAAAGGCGGGCGAGGGCGGTGGTCAGACCGTCGTTTTTCGGTTTAGCCGCGAGATCGCGTTCGAGCAAGCCGATCGCTTCCTTGTTGCGTCCCGCCTCATCCAACAGCTCGGCCGACACCAGGTCGTAGACGACGCTGTCGGGATCCTTGCCGGCGAAATCACGCGCTTCGGCCAACCCGGCGTCGACGCCGCCGATCTCGGAAGCGACCCGGATCAGGTCGGCCTTGATGGTCGGGTTTTGCGGGGCCCGATCGAGCGTTGCGCGCAGGACAGACTGGGCTTCGACATAGTTTTTAGCCTTGTTCAGCGCGGAGACGTAGCGCGACAGAATCTCGGTCGAATTCGGTGCAAGCTGGTAGGCGCGTTTGTATGTGGCGATCGCGCCCTGCACGTCGCCGGCGCCCATCTGGGCCCGGGCCTTTACGTCGAGAACCTCGACATTTTCAGGGAATTTGGCGGCGAGCTCGTCCGCGGCGGATGTCGCGTTTTTCCAATCCTGACGAACGGTGTAAAAGTTGACGAGCTTGACCCCCGGAACCGCGTCGCCGGGGGCGACAGTGCTGGCGCGTTTGATGTCGTCGGTTGCCTCCGTCCATTTCTTTTCGGCGATCGCGACATCGGAAAGGCCGAGGAGTCCGCTGACATCGTTGGGCTTTTGCGCCAGCAGGCCGTCATAAACCTTTCTCGCGTCGGCGGTACGCCCGGTTGCCAGGTAAAGCTGACCAAGCAGCGCCGAGAGCGTCGTGTTTTGCGGGGCGGCTTTCAATCGGCCGGTCAACACCGCCTCGGCTTTGCCGAAATGGCCGGTGCGGATATAGACGCGGGCCAGCGCCTCGCTCAGCGCGTCGTCCGCCGGTTGCGCCGCTATCGCCTTTTCCAAGAGCCCGGTGGCTTCGTCCCAGCGCCCTGCCTTCTCGTAAACCTCGCTGGCGACGATCGGATAGAGGTTATTGGTGGGGTCGTCCTTCGCGTAAAGGTTTGCCTTGGAGACGGCGACGTCGACCCCGTCCAGCTGGGCCGACATCCGAACGAGATCGGCTTTCAGCGCGCTGTTCTTCGGGTCGCGGGCGC
This sequence comes from uncultured Alphaproteobacteria bacterium, assembly GCA_963775525.1. GTDB lineage: Bacteria > Pseudomonadota > Alphaproteobacteria > ATCC43930 > CGMCC-115725 > AP-15. The sequence goes on from CAVZJF010000005.1 coordinate 6,433, forward strand.
TGGCGTCCCGGAGAACGCCGTTCGCCTCGCGATAATAGCCTGCGGAAGTCAGCAACGAGAGATAGCGGGACAGGAACGGGGCCGATTTCGGCGCCAATTCGTGCGCCCGCTTGTAGCTCGCAATGGCGCCGTCGCTGTCGCCGGCCCCAAGCTGGGCCTGAGCCTGCGCCTCGAGGACACTGAGATCAGACGGGAACTGGGCGTTGAGCGCGTCTGCCACCGCCTTGGCGTTGGCCCAATCCTGCTGCATCTCGTAGACGCGCACCAGGCTCAGCCCCGGGGCCGGGTCGTTGGGAGCGGCGGTTCGGGCGCGATTGATGTAATCGACTGCTTCGGGCCATTTTTTTTGCGCAACGGCGACGCTGGCGAGGCCGAGCAGGGCGGTCTCGTCATCCGGTTTTTTCGCCAACGCCTCCTGATACACCTTCCGGGCGTCGTCCATGCGCCCGGCGGACAGGTAAAGCGCTGCCAGATCGCTTCTCGCCGGAGCGAAATTCGGGTTCTGCGCCAAAGCGGCGCGGAACGCGGTTTCGGCGCCCGACACATCCGTTTGGGCGGCTTTGACCATGCCTGACAGTGTCAGGTAGAGGGGATTGTTGGCGTCGCGCTTGACCAGTGCCGCGGCAACTTGCGCCGCCTTGTCGAATTGGCGGGCGCGCAGTTGGGTCAACACCAGGGTCGGGCCGGCTACCGACGCCCCCGCCTCGGTGTCGAACACGCGTTCGAGCTCCGCCAAGCCTGCTTTACCTTGTCCCACGCCGATTTCGGAAATCGCCATCCGGGTCTGGATCGCCGGGTTGTTGGGTTGGATCGCCACCGCTTTTTCAAATTGCTGAAGCGCCAATTCGGGCTTGCCGGCGGCCATGTAGGCGTTGCCGAGCAATGTCAGGGTTTCCGCATCCGCCCCCGGTTTGGCGGCGAGCGGGCTCAAATAATCGATCGCGCGACCCGGACTGCGCTGGCGCAGGGCCGCCGAGGCGGCAATACGCAGCGCCCGCGCGTCGCCCGGAACCAGCGCCAGGTATTTGCCGAGTATCGTCTCGGCTTGGGCGAACTGCCCGAGGGCGAATTTGGTGGCGCCCTGCAGATAATAGCCGGCCGGATACCGGGGGAACATCAGCGCCAGGCGGTCGAACAGGTGGTCGGCGGCGGCGTATTGCTGCTGTTTTACGTCCTCGAGCGCGCGTAGGTAGTTGGCCATGAAGCCGTCGGGGCTGGCCTTGAGGATCGGGTCGAGATCCTCGTCCGCCGCCTTGTACTTTCCCTCCGCGATGTTCAGGCTGGCGCGACTGAGCAGCGTCGGGACGTTCTTCGGGTCGATCTGGAGAGCCGCATCGAAATGGCGCATCGCCGCCTGCGTATCCCCTTGCATGCGCGCTATTTCCCCCTCGACCTGCAGCGCCTCGACCGAACGCGGATCGGCCGCCAGCACCGTGTCGAGCAGCTTGTTCGCGTCCGCCGGCTTGCTCGCCGCGAGCAGCCTGGCCAGCGCGATCTTCGGCGCCGCCGCGCTGGGGTCGAGCCGGATCGCATCCTGCAGCAGCGTCTGGGCCTTGACGTTGTCGTGCAGACCCGCCGCGGCCATGCCGAGCGCCGCGCGCACCTGGCCTTCGAGAGCCGCCGGACGGTTGCCGGGACGGACCAGGTCGGAAAGATCGGTGAACTTGCCCTGGCGCAGCAGCGCCGTGCTCAGCACCGGCAGGTAGTCGGCCTCGGCGCCGTTGCGCTCGCGCGCCGCGCGCGCCTCGCGTTCAGCCGAAACCGGGTCGCCGAGCTGCAGGTAGATGCGGGCGAGGCGGGTGCGCAGCTGGGCGTCCTGAGGCGCGTCGCGCACCGCGTTGCGCAGCTCGATTTCGGCTGCTTTGAGGTTGCCTTTGGCGATATACTGGTCGGCGTTCTTGACCGAGGCCGGCGAATCCGCGGCATCAGCCAACGGAGCGGCGGCGATCAGCGCCGCTACCCCGAACGCGGCGCAAAAATGTGAAAAGTGGCGGCGGGCCTGAGGCATTGCCAATCCCTTTTGCTCTGCCCGGCGGCTAGCCGTCGACGCCGAGCTGGTGCTGCTGCATCAAATCGTAAAGCGTAGGCCGGCTGATCCCGAGCAGCTTGGCGGCCTTCGACAGGTTCGAGCCGGCCTGGGTCAAGGCCAGCTGGATCACTTCACGCTCGGCGCGCGCCCGCGCGGCGCGGATATCCAGCGATTTTCCGGCGTCCTCGCCGGTCGGCAGGTCGAGGTCCGCGGCAGAGACCAGCGGACCGTCCGTCATCACAACCGCGCGCTTGACCCGGTTTTCGAGCTCGCGCACATTGCCCGGCCACGAGTAACTCCTGATCGCGGCAAGCGCCGAGCCCGCAAGTCCGCGCGCGGTGCGCCCGTATTCGGTGGCGAACCGCCGCAGAAAGAAGCTGGCGAGGACGATCGCGTCGGCCGGTCGGTCGCGCAATGCCGGAACCTGGACCGTAACCTCGTTCAACCGATAAAACAGGTCCTCGCGGAAGCGCCCCTCGGCCATCATCCGGTCGAGATCCTGGTTGGTGGCGCAGACGATCCGCACGTCGACCTGCACCGGCCGGCGGCCGCCGATCCGCTCGACGACCTGATCCTGCAGAAAGCGCAGCAGCTTGACCTGCATCGGCATCGGCACATCACCGATCTCGTCGAGAAACAGCGTGCCTTGATGCGCGCTTTCGATCCTTCCGATGTTCTGTCTAAGAGCGCCGGTGAAAGCGCCTTTTTCATGGCCGAACAGCTCGCTTTCGAGCAGGGTCTCGGGAATCGCCGCGCAATTGATCGGGACGAACGGGCCGCTCGCCCGCCGGCTGAGCCGGTGGATTGCGTGGGCGAGCAGTTCCTTGCCGGTGCCGCTTTCGCCGAGAAGCATAACCGCCACATCGGTCGGCGCCAGCTTTTCGATGTTCCGCAATACCCGAAGCATCTCGCCGCTGGTGGCGAGGATGCCGTCGATCGGCGAGCCGGTCGCCGCGTCCGTCAGGCGGCGGTTTTCGGCCTCGAGCTCGAACATCTGCTCGCCGCGGCCGACGATCATCCGCAGAACGTCGATATCGATCGGCTTCTGGTAGAAATCGTAGGCGCCGAGCGCGATCGCCCGCAGGGCGTGCTCGCGGGTCTCGTTGCCGGTGGCGATGATCACCTTGGTCGCCGGCGCCAGCTCGCGGATTTCGGACAAGGTCGCCAGCCCTTCGGAGGCGCCGTCGGGATCGGGAGGCAGCCCGAGATCGAGAATGGCAACGGGCACCTGGTGCGCGCGGATCAGCGCAATCGCTTCTTGCCGGTTGGCGGCGGCATGCACCTTGTGCTCGGAAAAGGCCCAACGAAGCTGACGCAGAAGTCCGCTGTCGTCGTCGACGATCAGCAACGATCTCGGGGCGGGCGCGATGGCGTTCATGCGGCGGCGGGAGATTGAGCCGGCTCGCGATCCTCGACGAGCGGCAGGATGATGCGCATTGTCGTGCCGGCCCCACGCCGCGAGATCACCTCGAGATCGCCCCCCGCCGTGCGGATCAACTCGCGGGTTTGGAACGCGCCGATGCCGTAGCCGCTCGATTTCGTCGAGCGGAACGGCCGGAACAGCTCGTTACGGACAAAGGCCTCGTCCATTCCGGCGCCGCGATCGACGACGTCGATCATAAAGCGGCTGCCGGCGCGGTGCGCGCGTAGGACGACGGGAACGCCCGCCGGCGAGGCGTCGAGGGCGTTCTGCACGAGGTGGGACAGCGCGGAGCGGAGCCGGTCAGGGGCGATCGTCACAGCGCAGATCTCGGCCGCGCCGTCGGTCTCGGCGGCGACCGAGAACTCCGCCGCCACCGCGGCCGCGACGACGGCCGGGTCGGCTTGATCGGGTGCCGGCGCGCCATCGGCTTTGAGCTGGCTCAGCAGATTGTTCATTCGCACTACCGAATCCTCGACGGTCTGCAGCATGTCGCGCTGAAATTCAGGATTGTCCATGTAGCGGCGCGCATTGTTCACGATCAAACCGAGCTGGCTCGCGAGATTCTTGATGTCGTGAACGACAAAGGCAAAGCGCTTGCTGTATTCGGTCAACAGCTCGGAGTCGCGCAATCCCCTGGTGGAACGCTCTTCGGCAAGATAGCTGGCGGCCTGGCGGCCGGCTGCGCGCAGCAGGTCGAAGGCTTCCCAATCGAGCCCCACGGCGTGCGTCGGGCGATCGAGCACGACAAAGCCGACGATCTCACGGCGATGCGAGAGCGGCACAGCCAGCCAAGCGCGGGGCGAGGCGAAATACCAGCCCTCGCTCGCCGGGTTGCTCGAGCACTCCTGGATCCAGCCGCCATCGCGGAAGCCGGCGAGAAAGAGATCTTCAACCGCCACGGCGGCGCCGTGCTCGGCTCGCACCCGCCATGCGGCACTGGGACGGTATCCGATCCCGGGTATCGACGACCACAGCATCCCCGCCGGGCTGTCGACGAATTCTGCCAGGGCGCGGATAATCCTCACCGGCAGCTCTTCTGCCTGCCGCGGTTCGGAGACGAGGTCGATGAACTTGAGCCATTCGACCCGATAATCGTACCGATGGGTAAAGAAATTCCTCGAAATCAGAAATTTCAGGCGCTGGCGGAAGTTTCCGGAGGAAAGCACCGTAACCAGCACGACCACACTGCCCAGCAGCATCGCCAGCTGCAGCGACGAGCCCCCAATCGCCGCCGAGCCCGCGCAGCAGCACGGCGACGACGGCGACCGCCAACAGAAAGCAACCGCTGGCCAGCAAGGTGGCGGTATGCAGCACCACCTGCCGGGAAACATGGATGTCGACGCGCCATTCGCGGTTGCGCGCCATCGCCAGCGCCAGCAGCGGGACCGCGAACGCCGCGGCGATCGCGCGTCCGAGCGCCAAACCCGGATCGACGCGGCCGCGGGTGATAAACGCGTCCGAGAACAAAAACAGCTCATAGGCAAACAGCAGACCCAGAGCCAGGCACACCGGCCAGACGTGCCAGCGCTGCGACGGATCGCTGTTGCGCCACAGATTTTCGATCGCCAGCAGGCCAAAGACGCCGAACCCGATGCGGACCAGCACCTGGACGTAGACGTCCCATGCGCTAACGCCGGCCGCCAGAACGCGTCAGGTCGAGCGCGACCGCGATCGCGCAAAAGACCGCCGCCGCGGTCAGGTAGCGCCGGCCGACGCCCGAGCTGTCGCCGGCTCCCGCGGTGACCAGCCAGACCGCAAACAGCAGCCAGGCCGACAGGCGAATACTGTCGAGCGCGGCCAGGAAGGCGACCGGGACGATGCCCGACGCCGCCGTCGCGGCGGCCCATATGGCCGAAGCGGTGCAGCAGCCGATGATCGCGGCGCCGGTTCGGCTCGTCCGTCCGCGCAACACCATCAGGCCGATAATCAGGATGAACGCCAGCGCGCATCCCGAATAGACCGTTTCGACGACGACCCTGGCCAGCGTCGTTATCCTATCTTGCCCCGTAATTCCAAAATATTACCCGGGCAGTTTGCAGCAAAATGACAAAATCCAGAAAAATGCTTCTGTTTTTGATGTAATAGAGATCGTATGAAAGCTTGCAGCGTGCGTCCTCGATCGACGCGCCGTAGGGATAATTGATTTGCGCCCAGCCGGTAATGCCAGGCCGCGCCCAGTGGCGCTCGTTGTAATAGGGGATAACCGCGGCAAGGTTGGCGACGAAATAAGGCCGTTCGGGACGCGGCCCGACAAAGCTCATGTCGCCGCGCAGCACGTTCAGAATTTGCGCCAGCTCGTCGATCCGCAGCTTGCGGATGACCGCGCCGACGCGGGTAACGCGCGGATCGCCCTTGGCGGCCCATTGCGGACCGCTGTCCCGCTCCGCGTCGGTGCGCATGCTGCGGAATTTGAGGATCGTGAAGACCTGCCCGCGGTAGCCGACCCGTTCCTGGCGATAGAGGATCGGGCCCGGGCTGTCGAGCTTGATCAGGCAGGCGGTAAGGACCAGCAGCGGCGCTGAAAATACCAATAACGCCAAGCTGACGGCGATGTCGAACGCGCGCTTCAGCAGCTCGTCAAAGACACCGCAGCGAAAGCCGTCGGAATAAAACAGCCAGCTCGGACGCAGCGCCTCGAGATCGACCGTCCGTGTCTCGCGCTCCCAAAAATCGAGGAATTCGGTAACCCGGATCCCAGCGAGCTTGCAATGCAATAGCTGGCGTACGGGCAGGCCGCGCCGGTCATCGGTGGCAACCACGATTTCGCTGGCGCCGAGCTCGCAGCCGAGCTCGGCGAGCGCGTCGGGCCCGCTCTCCGGCCAGTCGACGGCGCTGCCGCTCGCCAGGCTGCGCTCGTTCGGCATCCGGATGAACGAGACCGGAACGAAATGTTGATTGTCACCGCTTTTGACCAAGCCGGCGATGCGGGCTGCCTGGGCGCCGTTGCCGAGAACGGCAATCCGCCGCTTCAACAGCCCGCGGCCGAGGGTGATCAGGAAGGCGCCGCGGGTCACCGAGATGCAGCCGAGCCAGATCAGGGTCGCCTTCAGCGGCAGGTTGCCGGTGTCGGGCAGATGCTGGAGCCCCTCCCGCCAATAGCTGGCCGACACCACCACCAGCAGCAGCACCAGCACAAAGGCGACCGCGATCTTGCTGAAAAGCAGCCGGAAATCGACAAAACTCTGTTCGCCGTAGAGTCCAACCGAGACCATGGTGGCGACCGCGGCGATCGACAAACCGGCGGCAAGCTGAGCGGGAAGGCTCGTGACGCCAAATACCAGCGGGGTAGTCCCGCCCGACTGAGACAACATTTGGTAGAATGCGCCAGTGATCAGCAGGGCGTCCGACGAGACCAGCAGCACGACCGAAACAGGGACAAAATGTCTGAACAGTCTGAGCTGCATCACAGATTGTAATTTCGTTAATAACGCCGGCCATCTTCGGCGGGGCGATCCCGCCTATAGCGTATGAGTATAATAACCGCAAAAGGCGCATCCGTCCAGTAGAACGCGCAGTCCGGTTGCTTCAGCGCGACCGGCAACCAGCCGAACCGGCGGCCGCAGCGCCGGTGTGGCGCGGGCATGCCGTTTGAGCCAGGTCGCGCCAGCTCGCGCCGGGTCGGCCCGGACGGACGATCCCTAGCGGGTTTAGTCGGCGGCGCTGCGGAGTTCGGGGTCGGCTCGGCTGCGGTCGGCGGCGGGTCCGCGCCGCCGGCGCCGGCGAGCGCGTCGCGATGGCGCTCGAAAATGCCGCGGATCCAGTCGATGACCGCGCGCACGCAGGCCGCTCGGCGCAGATCGCGATGGACGATGACCCAGTAATCGGCGGCCAATTCCGGCACCGGGTCGGTCACCCGCTCGAGCAGCGGGTCGCAGTCGCCCGCATAGCACGGCAGCAACCCGATGCCGACGCCGGCGCGGATCGCTTCCAGCCGCATCGCCAGATTGGAGGCGCGCAGCACCACCCGGCCGCCGGCGCCGCGGATATGCTGGTCGAGCCAGCGCGCGCTCGACGTAATGGGCCTGCTCCTCGGTGTAGGTGATCCAGCGCTCGCCGCGGCCGAGGCCGCAGCGGCCGTCGTCGCGCCGGCGGTAGAGCGCGCCGGCGATCGCGCCGACCTTGGAGACATACAGATTGCCGGCCTCGGGCACGCCGTGGCGCAGCGCCAGATCGGCGTCGCGGCGCGCCAGGTTCGCGGTCTGCGGCGACTCGACGAGTTCGAGGGTGATCCCCGGCGGCAGACCCGTCCGCGTGCGCGCGGCCGGAGTGGCGGGCGAGCAGGCCCTCGGCCCATTCGCCGACCGAGACCCGCACGGTGCCGCTGAGGGTCGGCGACGCCGCGACCCGGCGCCGTTCGAGCGCCAGCGCCGCGGTCTCGAGCCGCTCGGCGGCCGCGACCAGCGCTTCGCCGGCGGCGTTGAGGCGCAATCCGTCGGGCAGGCGGTCGAACAGGGCCGGGCCGCCGAACGTCTTCTCGAACGCCGCGAGCCGCCGGCCGACCGTCGGCTGGCTCAGGCCCAGCGCGCGCCCCGCTGCGCGCAGCGAGCCGTGCCGGGCCACGGCGAGGAAGATGCGGATGTCGTCCCAGTCCATCGGCTGACTCCTCGATTCGGCTCGCGACACGTATACGTATCATACGATCTCAAAATTGTCGATTGCCGCCATCCTGACGTATCGCTAATCTTGAGCGATGGCAGTGACCGTGGCGACCGGCCGCGCGGCGATGATCCCGAACCGCAACCGGGTCTCGGCTATCGTCGCGGTCGGGCGAGGGAGTAGACGCCGATGTATTTCGACCGACGCCTGTGGGAGTTGACGCGCGGGCTGCGCGGCTGGATCGCCTTTGCGATCCTGCTGGGGCTCGTCGCCTCGGTCGTCGGCATCGCCCGCTTCGTGATCCTCGGCGTGCTGCTGTCGCATGTCTTCGCCGGCGCCGGGTTTGTCGCCGTCGCGCTGTCCGGCGGTCGGGGTCGCCGCCGCGGTGCTGCTGCGCGGCTTGATCGAGCATCACCGCGCGATGGTCTCGCATCGCACCGCGACGCCGGGTGCAGGAGGAATTGCGCGGCCGGCTCTACGACAAGATCGCCGAGCTGGGGCCGGCCTGGTTCGCCGGCGAGCGCACCGGCGGGGTCATGCTGTCGATCGTCGACGGCGTCGAGCAGTTGCAGAGCTTTTTCGGCCAGTACGTGCCGCAGCTGTCGATCGCGGTGCTGACGCCGATCGCGATCTTTGTCTTCATCGCCTTGTGGGACGTGCCGGTGGCGGCGGTGATGCTGGTCTTCGCGCTGGTGACCTTGATCGCGCCGACCGTCTTCGTCCAGACTCGAGCGCCGCACCAGCCACGGGCGCCAGCAGGCGCTCAAGGCGTTCGGCTCGGAGTTTCTCGACGGCGTCCAGGGGCTGCCGACCTTGAAGGCGTTCGGCCAGAGCCGGGCCTTTGGCCAGCCGGCTCGCCGACAAGGCGCGCGAGCTGTGCGACAGCACCCTGCGGGTGCTGTCGACCGGGGTGATGACCCGCGGCATCACCGATTGCGGGGTGGCGATCGGCGCCGCGGCGGCGTTGGCGCTCGGCGTCTGGCGGGTGTCGCACGGGCTGATGAGCATCCAGGCATTGCTGATCGTGCTGATGGCCGGGACCGAGGTGTTCCGCCCGTTGCGCGATCTGCGCATGGTGCTGCACCAGGGCATGGTCGGGCAGTCGGCCGCCGCCGGCATCAACGCGCTGTTCGCCGCCGAGCCGCTGGTGCCGCCGCAGCCGGCGAACGCTGCCGCAGGCCAGCGTGCCGCTGCTGCCGACCATCGCCTTCGAGGATGTGCGTTTCGCCTATCCGGGCGGGCGCGGCGCGGCGCATGACGGGCTGTCCTTCACCGTCGCCGCCGGCGAGAAGATCGGCATCGTCGGCCCGAGCGGCTCGGGCAAATCCTCGGTCGCGCGCCTGCTGCTGCGCCTGTTCGACCCGCAGCAGGGCCGGGTGCTGATCGGCGGGCGCGATCTGAAGACGCTCGATCCCGAGGCGGTGCGCCGGATGATCGCCGTCGTCCACCAGGACACCTATCTGTTCCACGGCACGGTCGAGGAGAATCTGCGGCTCGGCAAGCCCGACGCCGAGCAGCGACGAGATCGAGGCGGCGGCGCGCGACGCCAACGCCCACGAGTTCATCTCGGCTGCTGCCGCAGGGCTACCAGACGATGATCGGCGAGCGCGGCGTCATGCTGTCGGGCGGCCAGCGCCAGCGGCTGGCGATCGCCCGCGCCCTGCTGCGCGACGCGCCGATCCTGATCCTCGACGAGGCGCTGTCCTCGGTCGACGCCGAAAACGAGGCGGTGATCCAGCAGGCGATCGACCGGCTCGTCGGCCGGGCGCACGACCCTGATCCTGGCGCACCGGCTGTCGAGCGTGATCGGCGCCGACCGCATCCTGGTGCTCGACCACGGCCGCGTCGTCGAAGAGGGCCGCCATGCCGAGCTGATCCGCCGCGACGGCCCCTATCGCCGGCTGATGGGGGCGCAGGCCGAGGAGCGCGGCGGGCGACATCGCCCTTGCCGAGGAGCGCTGCCGAGCCGAGCGCCGCCGGCGAGCGCGAGCAGATCGAATTGGCGGCGAGACCGCGCCCGGCCGAGCTGGCCGCTGCGGCGGCGTCGGTCGGCTGGGCGGCGACGCTCGGCACGCTGGTCGCAGATCATCAGGCCGTGGCGGCGGCGCTTTGCGATCGTCGTCGGCTCGGGCATCGCGCGGGTCGCCGCCTTTATCGGCGTCGGCGTCATCGGCGCGCTCGCCGTCGCCGCGGTCAAGACCGGGGCGCCCTATGGCTATCTGCTGATCCTGCTGGCCTTGGCCGCCCCGCTCGCCGGGCTGCTGCATTGGCTCGAATCCTGGCTCGCCCACGACATCGCCTATCGGCTGCTGGCCGAGATGCGGATCGCGCTGTTCGCCAAGCTCGACGCGCTGGCGCCGGCCTATCTGATGCGGCGCCGCTCGGGCGATCTGATCGCGCTGGCCAGCCAGGACGTCGAGACCATCGAGTATTTCTTCGCCCATACCGTGGCGCCGGCATTGGTCGCGGTGCTGGTGCCGTCGGCGGTGCTGATCGTGCTGGCCGTCGTCGCCTGGCCGATCGCGCTGGCGCTTGCTGCCCTTCGTGCTGTTCGCGGCGCTGGCGCCGGTGGTGACGCGGGCGCGGATCGACCGCCTCGGCGCCGAGGCGCGCGACGCGCTCGGGCTGCTGGGCGCCTATGTCACCGAGACGATCCAGGGCCTCTCCGATCTCGTCGCGTTTCAGGCGGTCGGCCGGCCGGCGCCGCGGTTTATGGAGCTGGTGCGCGGCTATCAGCAGATCCGCCTGGAACTGCTTGGCCGATCTGTCGGCGCAGACCGCGCGGCTCGAAACCGTGACCGGGCTCGGCGGGCTCGCGGTCGCGGTCGTCGGCGCCCGGCTCGCCGCCGAGCATCAGCTCGCCGCCGACGACGCTGCCGTTGCTGATCCTGCTGGCGCTGTCGTCGTTTCTGCCGATCTCGGAGATCGCCCAGGTCAGCCGCCAGCTCGCCGACACGATCGCCTCGACCCGCCGGCTCTATGCCGTGCACCGCGAAGAGCCGGCGGTCGTCGACGGCCCGCTCTGCCCGCCCGAGCCCGAGGGCGGCTCGGCGATCCGTTTCGAGGGCGCGAGCTTCACCTATCCCGGCGCGCGGCGCCCGGCGCTGAGCGACGTCACGCCTCGACATCCCGGCCGGGGCGACCTTGGCGCTGGTCGGCCCGTCGGGCGCCGGCAAGACGACGATCGCCAATCTGCTGCTGCGCTTCTGGGACCCGACGCCGGGCGCATCCTGATCGACGGGGTCGATCTGCGCGATTTCGAGCTCGACCATCTGCGCCGCCGCGTCTCGCTGGTGTCGCAGGACACCTATCTGTTCAACGACACCCTGCGCGCCAATGTGGCGCTCGCCCGGCCCGAGGCCGACGAGGCGGCGATCCACCGCGCGCTCGACCAGGCCGCACTCGCCGAATTTGTCGACAGCCTGCCCGAGGGGCTCGACACCCCGGTCGGCGAGCGCGGCGTGCAGCTGTCGGGCGGCCAGCGCCAGCGGGTCGCGATCGCCCGCGCCTTTCTGAAGAACGCGCCGACCCTGGTGCTCGACGAGGCGACCTCGCATCTCGACGCGGTCAGCGAGGCGCAGGTGCGCGGCGCGCTCGACGCGCTGATGCGCGACCGCACGACGATCGTCATCGCCCACCGGCTCTCGACCGTGCGCAACGCCGATCTCTTGGCGGTGCTCGACCACGGCCATCTGGTCGAGACCGGCAGCCATGCCGAGCTGCTCGCCCGCAACGGCCTCTACGCCCGCCTGATCCGCCGCCAGATCGAAGGCGCCCAGCAGCCGCTGCGCGCCGTCGGGGATTAAGCTGAGGTTCTAAAGGGCAGCCGACCTTTTCGTCTTGGCCGGACCTGTTCCGGCCATCCACGGACCCAGCCTCGGCGCCGGAAGACGTGGATACCCGTGACAAGCACGGGCATGACAAGCGGGGGTTGACGTTTGGCGATCGCAACCGCCTTTCGCGAGCGGGACAGCCATGGATTGGTTCCGGCCGTAGACGGCTTGCCTTATCCGAATGGGCGTGAACTACCGGGCTGAGCCCGGCGGAGACGATTGGTCACGGGTGCTCGGGCAGAGGGCAGCGCTGGTCAGCGCCTCTGTGGTCGTTATATGTTCTCACAGCGTCAGCCACAACCGAGCGAAGATGCCGATGCCCGACGATCGCCGCGTGACCCTCTACCATTCGCCCAACACGCGCTCGACCGGGGCGCTGATCCTGCTCGAAGAGCTGGGCGCGCCCTACGATCTGCATGTGCTGAACATGAAGGCCGGCGAGCAGCGCCAGCCGGCTTATCTGGCGGTCAATCCGATGGGCAAGGTGCCGGCATTGCGGCATGGCGAGGCGATCGTCACCGAGCAGGTCGCGGTCTATCTTTATCTCGCGGATCTGTTTCCCGAGGCGGGGCTGGCGCCGGCGATCGGCGACCCGTTGCGCGGCCCCTATCTGCGCTGGATGGCGTTCTACGCCGCCTGCTTCGAGCCGGCGGTCGTCGACCGCGCCGCCAAGCACGAGCCGGCGCCGCAAACGATGTCGCCCTATGGCGATTACGACACGATGCTCGCGACCGTGGTCGGCCAGCTCGCGCAAAGGCCCGTATCTGCTCGGCGAGCGGTTTTCCGCCGCGGACGTGCTGTGGGGCACCGCACTCGGCTGGACCACGATGTTCAAGCTGGTCCCCAAGCTGCCCGAGATCATGGATTACGTGAAGCGCGTCGGCTCGCCGCCCCGCCGCCGCCCGCGTCCAGGGCCAGGGACGCCGAGCTCGCCGCCGCGCAAGGAGGCGAAAGCATAGCCCGCCGGCTAACGCGCCGGGGCGCGGCCGCTGACTTCGGCGCCGGCGTCGGGCGACATCTTCAGAAAGAACGGCACCGACAACAGCGAGATCATCGCCACCCCGACAAAGACCGGGTAGAAATCGACGGCCGCCAGGTGCGTGCCGCCGCGCAGGGTCAGCACCGTGTGCAGCAGCAACGCCGCGGTGGCGACTCCGGCGGTCTGCGACAACTGCTGGGCCATGCTGGTCAGGCTGGTGGCGCGGCTCAGCATCGCCGGCGGCACGTCGGCATAGCTCAAGGTGTTGATGCTGGTCATCTGCAGCGAGCGGAAAAAACCGCCGGCCAGCAGCGCCAAAAAAATCACCAGATGCGGGGTCGACGGCCGGAACAGGCTGTAGCCGAACAGGAACGCGGCGCTGATCACCGCGTCGCCGACCAGCACGATGCGAAAGCCGAGGGTGCGCAGGATGCGCACCGCCGTCGTCTTCATCAGCATCGCCCCGGCGGCGCTGGCAAAGGTCAACATCCCCGAATTCAGCGCGCTGAGGCCGAACCCGACCTGCAGCATCAACGGCAGCAGGAACGGCAACGCGCCGAGCCCCATGCGAAACAGAAAGCCGCCGATCGAGGCCATCGCATAGGTCGGGATCTTCAACAGGGCGAGATCGATGATCGGATGCGACGACGCGCCGGGCATGGCGGACATAAAACGCGATGCAGATGGCGCCGACCGCCAGCAAGCGCGATCACGCGAAATTGGGCAACGCGCCGCGCCCGACATTCTCGAAGCCGAAGGCGAGGCTCGCCAGCCCGATCCCGGTCAGCGCGAAGCCGGCGAGATCGAACGGCCGGCGCCCGGTCTCCTTGAGATCGCCGACCAGGAGATTGACCAGCACGATGCCCAGGATCCCGATCGGGATGTTGATGAAAAAGATCCAGCGCCACGAGGCGTAGGTGACGATAAAGCCGCCGACCGGCGGTCCCAGGACCGGCCCGATCAGCGCCGGGACGCTGACAAACGACATCGCCCGCACCAGATCCGATTTCGGCACGGTGCGCAGCAGCACCAGCCGCCCGACCGGGACCATCAGCGCGCCGCCCATGCCCTGGAGGATGCGCGCGGCGACCAGTGCCGCCAGCGAGTTCGAAATCCCGCAGCCGATCGAGCCCAGGGTGAAGACGACGATCGCCAGGCTGAACACCCGGCGCGCGCCGAAACGGTCCGCGGTCCAGCCGCTGATCGGGATGAACACCGCGAGGCTCAGCAGATAGCAGGTGATCGCGACGTTGAGGCGCAGCGGGCTTTCGCCGAGCGAGCGCGCGATCGTCGGCAATGCGGTGGCGATCACCGTCGAATCGAGGTTCTGCATGAACATCGCGCAGGCGACGACCAGCGGCACCAGCGTCTGGCGCGACAGGGTCAGGCGCATGCCGGCATCCTCCGGCCGAGCGCCGCGGCAGCCGCGCCGTCGAACGCGACGCTTGCCGGCTTGTCAGGCTCGCGGAGCAACCGGCTATAGGGCAGCCGGTCCGTGGTCGCGTGTAATTCGGCGCTCTGGTCATTGCTCACCCAGCGGAGGGCGCCTGGCGGATGATGGCGGATATATATCATAGACTACATATACCACCGCGCGCCGCGGCAGAAGCGCAATGGCGGCGGGGGTCGGTTGCGGGCAACGCCGAGAACGGGCTCGGACTGCGTCTGGCTCAGTCGCGCTGTTGCTGCTCGCGGCCTGCGATCGCGGTGCAGGTCGTCGAGGGCTCCGACACCCATGTCTCGGTCCGCTATGACGGGGTCATGAACGGCCTCGACCAGGCGACCCAACTCGCCAGAAGTCCTGCGCCGCGCACGGCAGGACCGCGAAATTGCGCAAGACCTATCACGAGGGTCTCGGCGCCGGCGAGCGCTTCGCCTTTTTCGACTGCGTGTGAGGCCTGAAGTCACGGCGAAACCCGCTTCAACGCCATCGACCTCGTCCGGGCTAGCGGCCGCGCAGCAGCACGTCGCGGGCGCGGTTGATCTTGGTCGCCAGATAATCCGAGCCGCCATGGTCGGGATGCAGTTTGACCATCAGCCGGCGATGCGCCTCCTTGATCTGGTCGGGAGTGGCGCCGGGCGAGAGGCCGAGGATCGCATAGGCCTCCTCGACACTCAGGTCGCTGCTCGCCGCGCGCGCGCCGCCCACCCCCGGCGCCCGCATTGCCGCCGCCGTTGCCGGCCGGCGGCCGCCGGCCAGCTCGTCGCGCCAATCGGGGTGGAGGCGGTCGAGATAGGCTTCGAGCAGGCGCGCGCCTTCCTCGTCCTCGGCCCGGCATTCGCGCAACAGCGCCAGCAGATCGCCGACGCCGAGCTCCTCGATCCGCAGGCCGGCGAAATTGGCCGCGCAGAACCGTGCCGGTCATGCTGCCGGTGTCGTGGTCGAGGCGTCATGCGCAGAAAAGCGGTCGTAACCGTCGAGCTCTGGCCGCCGCGCGGGGTGCGATAGCGGTCGATGCAGGCTGCGGAGCCGCATCAGCGCCGGCATCGCCATCGCCAGCGGAACCAACAATGCCGCGAGCCGCCCGGAAACCGCCAGCGCGGCTACCGCCGCCACCGCGATGACGATGCCGGTCCATTTGAGGTTGCGGGCGAGCCGCACCGGGTCGGCGTTGACGAACAGGTAGACCAGCAGCAGCAACCCGCCGAGGAGCGCGATGCCGCCGAACAGGAACAGCATTGCCGCCGCTCACCCCTTGAGCTGCGCTGGTCAGCCGCAACACTTCGCCGCCCTTGCCCTCGCCATAGGCGGCGAGCGCGCGATAGCCGCCCGGCGGCGTAGACGGCGACGGCTGCGCAGCAGTTCCTTCAGGCGGCCGGCGCTGGCGAGATCGAAGCTCAGATAGGCGCCGTGCGACAGGCTCGCCATCTGCTTGAACGCCGCTGCCGCGTCGCGGTCGCGGCCTTCATGAAAGAGAAAGATCGGGACCCCGAGCAGCCCCAATTCGCCGGCGAGCCGGCACAGCCGGTCGACTTTTTCCTCCATCGCGTCGCCGACAAAGACCAGCGCGTTGACCCGGCGTCTGCCGGTCTCGCGGATCGCGTGGCTCAGCACCCGCTCGATCTGGGTCTCGCCGCCGACGCAGAAGACCGAGCGCATGACCCGGTGCAGCTCGGCGCGCGGTCGTCATCCAGCGGCTGGCCTTGCATTCGGCGAAAGCCGCGATAGAAGACGAGCTGGATTTCGAGCCCGCCCAGCGCCGCCGTCGCCTCGAACATCTCGCCCTGGATATGGCAGGCGCGGTCCCAGGTCGGCTCGCGGCTGGCGGTGGCGTCGAGCGCGAAGATCAGCCGCCCGCGCCCGCCGCCGGTGCGCGCCGGCGCCCGCTTCAGCTTGTCGAGAAAATCGCGCGATCTCGGCCGAATGCCGTTCGGTCGGAAGCGCTTTGCCGTCGTCGCTCATCCTTGCCCCTCACGCCGGGCGCAGCCATACCGAGGTATCGTGAAAGACCGCGCCGCCGCGCGGCAGTCCGGGATCGGCGCTGGTCAGCAGATTGATCCCGATCCCCTCCTCGAACGCATGGTTGGGCCACACCCCCTCGACGATGACGACCCGCCGCTGCAGCCCGTCGAAGGCGCGGGCGTGGACGACAACGCTGCCCTTGGCGTTGCCGATGCGCACCCGGTCGCCGTCGGCGAGCCCGAGCCCGGCCAGAGCCGCGCGGGTGGACGAGGGCGGTCGGGCGGCCCTCGCGGGCGATGCCGGACGGGGTGTTGTTGAAGCTGGTGTTCAGGAACGAGCGCGACGGCGCGGCGACGAGGCGGAACGGGCGCTCGGGATCGCCGTCGTCGGTGATCGCGACATGGTCGGGAAAGGCCGGCAGGCGCGCGTGATCGCGGCCGAGCGCCGCCCAATCGGCGCGGAAATGGAACTTCCTGTCGGCGTGGCCGAAGCCGTCGAGAAAATGCGCGGTCTCGAACGGCGGGCAGCAATCGAGCCAGCCATCCGCCGGGAAGCTCGCCGACGCCGGGCAGGCCGCTCGCACGCAAGGTGTGGTCGATCAGCTCGATCGGCGCTCATCTCGAAGCCCGGGTGGCTGGCGCCCAGACGCCGGGCGAGCGCGCAGACCACATCGTGGTTCGAGCGGCATTCGGCATAGGGCGGCAGGATCGGCGCGGCGAGAGCTGCAGATAGGTGTGGCCGCCGGCGGTGTAGAAATCGTCGTGCTCGAGAAAGGTCGTCGCCGGCAATACGATGTCGGCCATCGCCGCGGTCTCGGTCATGAACTGCTCGTGGACGCAGACGAACAGATCCTCGCGCGCGAAGCCCCGGCGCACGAGACCCGAATTCGGGGGCGACGACCACCGGGTTGGTGTTCTGGATGAACAGTGCCGCGACCGGCGGCCCGTCGCCGAGGTCGCGGCGGTCGCCGGTCAGGACCGGGCCGATCCGCGACTGGTCGAGCATGCGGGTCGAGCTGGTCGAGGACGTCGAGACCCTCGACCAGGGTGCGGTCGAGCGGCACCAGCCCGTGGTTCGAATAGAGCGCGCCGCCGCCCTCGTATTGCCAGGCGCCGGTCACCGTCGGCAGGCAGGTCACCGCGAAAAGCTGCGCCGAGCCGTTGCGCGAGCGCGAAAAGCCATAGCCGACGCGGATATAGCTGCGCTTGGCGCGGCCGTAGAGCCGCGCGAAATCGACGATCGCGTCTTCGGACAATCCGGTGATCGCCGCCGCCCAGGCCGGGCCGCGGGTCGCCAGATGGGTTTCGAGGCCGGCGGGGTCGTCGGTCATGGCGCGCCATGTAGCCGCGGTCGGCATAGCCCTCTTTGAACAGCACGTGCATGACCGCGCAGGCGAGCGCGCCGTCGGTGCCGGGCAGCGGGGCCAGATGCAGGTCGGCGGCCTCGGCGCTGGCGGTGCGGTAGGGGTCGACGACGACGAGCTTGGCGCCGCGTTCCCGCCGCGCCGGCGTGATGTGGGTCATCACGTTGACCTGGGTCGAAACCGGGTTGCCGCCCCAGACGACGATCAGGTCGGATTTGGCGATCTCGCGCCCGTCGACGCCGCGCTTGACGCCGACCCCGGCGAGCCAGCCGGTGTCGGCCAGCGCGTTGCAGATCGTCAGATCCTCGCGCGAATAGCGCATCGCGTGGCGCAGCCGGTTGATGCCGTCGCGCTGCACCATCCCCATCGTGCCGGCGTAGTAATAGGGCCACACCGCCTGCGACGCCGTGGCGCTGCGCCGCGCGGGTCAGCCGCTCGGCGACTTCGTCGAGCGCGTCGTCCCACGAGATCGGCGCGAAGGCGGCGCGGCCCGACGCCCTTCTCGCCGACCCGGCGCAACGGCTGCGACAGGCGGTCGGGGTGATGCTGGCGCTCGGCATAGCGCGCGACCTTGGCGCAGACGACGCCGCGCGTGTAGGTCTGCGGCTCGACGCCCCGCGGATGCGCCCGATGCGGATGCGCCGGCTGCCCGGGCTCGATGCGCTCGACCTCGAGCGCGCAGGCGCTCGGGCAATCGTGCGGGCAGACGCTGGGCAGGATGTCGAGAGGCAAGATCGTGCTCCGCCGTGCTTTTCGTTGAATATAAGGATCGCAGAATCATAGTCGATGTCGCACCGATGCTCGGTGGCGGGACCCGACCGGCGATTGATAGGAGGGTGCGATGGACTTTTGCGCTGACATCGGAACAGCGGGAGATCCGGGCGGCGGTGGCGCGGCTGTGCGAGCGGTTCGGCGACGATTACTGGCTCGACGAAGGACACCGAGGGCGGGTTTCCGCACGAATTTCACCGGGCGATGGCCGAGGCCGGGTGGCTCGGCGTCGCGATGCCGCCGGAGTATGGCGGCAGCGGGCTCGGCATCACCGAGGCGGCGGTATTGATGCAGGCGGTCGCCGAGTCGGGCGCCGGGTTTTCGCGGCGCCTCGGCGATCCACATGAACATTTTCGGCCTGCACCCGGTCGTCGTCTTCGGCACCGACGAGCAAAAGCGGCGCTTTCTGCCGCCACTGATCGCCGGCGAGGAAAAGACCTGCTTTGCGGTGACCGAGCCCGATGCCGGGCTCGACACGACGCGGCTCAAAACGCGGGCCGAGCGCCGCGGCGACCATTACGTGCTGTCGGGCCGCAAGATCTGGATCTCGACCGCGCAGGTCGCCGAAAAGATGCTGATCCTGGCGCGCACGACGCCGATTCGAGGAGGCGGCCCGGCCGTCGCTCGGCATGACCCTGTTTTACACCGACCTCGACCGCAGCAAGGTCGAGGTCCGCGAGATCCCGAAAATGGGGCGCAAGGCGGTCGACTTCGAACCTGCTGTTTATCGACGGGCTCGAAGTGCCGGTCGCCGACCGCATCGGCGAGGAGGGCAAGGGCTTTCACTACATCCTGCACGGGATGAACCCGGAGCGCATCCTGATCGCGGCCGAAGCGGTCGGGCTCGGCCGCGCGGCATTGGCGCGCGCCGCGCGCTATGCCGGCGAGCGGGTCGTCTTTGGCCGGCCGATCGGGCAGAACCAGGCGATCCAGCATCCGCTCGCCGAGCGCTGGATCGAGCTCGAAGCGGCCGAGCTGATGGTGTTGCGCGCCGCCGCCGCCTATGATCGCGGCGAGGAGGCGGGCCAGGTCGGCGCCTATGCCAACGCCGCCAAATACTGCGCCGCCGAGGCCGGGTTTCGCGCCTGCGAGACCGCGATCATGACCCATGGCGGCATGGGCTATGCCCGCGAGTACCACGTCGAGCGCTATTTCCGTGAAATCCAGATCGCCCGCATCGCCCCGGTCAGCCCGCAGCTGATCCTCTCGCCACATCGCCGAGCGCGTGCTCGGATTGCCGAAATCGTACTGAGCGTTTTGGTCACCCGCCCTCGGGAAGGGATGGCGCCTGCGATCCCGGCTTGTCCATCAGCACGGCGGCTGACACCGCGGCCAATGCCGGCGCGGTCTGGATAACCGCGGCGGCAGCCGTAAACCGGGATGGCGGTCGCGTGGGGCCGCCACCCGGCAGATATCGCGCCATAAAGCCTTCGACGAAATCAGCCCCGGAATAGCCGGCGGCGCCCAGACCCAAAAGCGCCTCCCGCGATACCGGTGAGCCCGGCGCCAGGGTGACGACCGCGGCCAGCACGCCGGCAACGGCGCCGATCAACAAACTGATCAGCAACCTCGCGGGCTCGATCGCCTCGGTCAACTTTCGGCCGAGCGCGGCGGCCTCGTCGCTCATCTTTTTCAGCCCGACGATGACGCGAATTGCTTGCCCGACGACGCCCATCAAAGCACCCAGCGCGATGATGCAAATCCAATAAAGGGCCATCGGCAGCTCCCCCAGATCGCAGGTTTTGGTCCGAATACCCTATCAATTATTTGGTTAGCATAAATGCATCGTTAAACCGCAGGAAGACCGCCCACCTCTATGGTTTCGTGGAGGATGCTTGCTTTCTCGCCTGCCGCTCGCAAAAGTTCGTTAGAGCGACGAGTGCAACGAGGATTGCGGGGTGAGCGTGCCGGTCACGATCGAGCGAAAACCCCTGCGGGTGGCGATTGGCGGGTTTGGAGCGATCGGCACGGCGGTCGCGCGGCGACTCGATCGCGGGATCGAGGGGCTGGCGCTGGCGGCGGTGTCGGCGCGCGACACGGTGCGGGCGGCGGCGGCGATGGCCGATTTCGCGCGTCCCGCCCCGGTCGTGCCGTTGGCGCGGCTGTGGGAGGAGGCCGACATCGTCGTCGAATGCGCCCCCGCCGCGGTCTTGCGCGAGCTCGCCGAGCCCGCGCTCAGCCATGGGCGCGTCGTCATGATGTTGAGCTGCGGCGCCTTGCTCGACAATTTCGACCTGGTCGAGCTGGCGCGCCGGCATGGCGGCCGCATCCAGGTGCCGACCGGCGCCTTGCTCGGCCTCGATGCGGTTGCGGCGGCGGCCGTGGGCGAGATCGCGCGGGTGCACATGATCACGCGCAAGCCGCCGGGCGGGCTTGCCGGGGCGCCCTATCTCGAACAGCACGGCATCGCCGTCGACGGGCTCGACGCGCCAAAGCGCGTTTTCACCGGCACCGCGCGCGAGGCGGCGCGCGGCTTTCCGGCCAACGTCAATGTCGCGGCGGCGCTGGCATTGGCCGGGATCGGGCCGGAGCGCACGACGATCGAGATCTGGGCCGACCCCGGCGTCAGCCGCAACATTCACCGCATCGAGGTCGAGGCCGACGCCGCAAGGTTCTCGATGCAGATCGAAAACGTGCCCTCGGCCGAAAACCCGAAGACCGGCAGGCTGACCCCGCTGTCGGTCGTCGCCGCGCTCAAAAAGCTGGTCGGCCCGCTCGCGGTCGGCACCTGAAGACCAACGCTTGATTTATCTGGCGGAGCCGGCGAGGAAAAAACCACGGCCCAAGCGGGCGGTCGCGTTTGCCGGCGCCGCCTGTCGCGGGATCGATCTCGACGGCTCGCCCGCCCGCGCGATGCACGCAATGGCCGAAGCGGGGGTGACGATCTGCGACCAGACCGGCCGCGGCCAGACCGGCCGCGACTGGACCTGGCCGCGACTAGACCCGGCGCGGCAGGGAACGCCGCTCGACCTGAAACGTCGGCTGCCGGCGCGGCGGCATGTGCGCGGTGAAATCCGCCGCCGCATCCCGGTCCTCGTCGTTCTGGCGAGGCGCCGGCCGCAGCGGGGGGCGGCGTGAGCCGGGACGCGAGCCGGCCGCTTTTTTTGCCTTGTTGGGCCGCTCGCTGATCCGCACGTCGAGATTGTGGCCGCCGATCGCGGTGCCGTTCATCGCCTCGACGGCGCGCTTTGCCGCCCGCTCGGTGGCGATGTCGACAAACCCGTAGCGCAGCCGCTTTCCGGTTGCGGGGTCGCGGGCGATAAACGCGCTGAGCACGATCCCGAACGGGTCGAAGGCCTCGGCCAGCTCGTCCTCGGTCAGCTCCGGCGGCAGATTCGCAACAAAGACGTTGCCCCGGAAATACTGCAATCTCATCGGCTGCGCCCCTCCGACCCGCTCAACTCGCACCATAAACGCCGGGCGCAGCATGGATGGCGCCAAGGCGGCGGGGGATTGTTGACTTTGCAGTGCTGCAATGCACAAGAACGGCTCGGGTGTCACCGCTCGTCCGGATTGCGCCAGTGCTTGCCCAATGCCGCGCATCGCGCAAGATTGTCGCGATATTGTTAGGTTGAGGGGTTGGCATTTCGATGATTCCGCGTCAGCGCAGCACGTTTTCGGCGATCGTCGACCGGCCGCCGCTCAAATTGCCGGACCGTGCCCGCATCATCGTGTGGACGATCGTCAACCTCGAGTTCTGGTCGATCTCGCGGCCGATGGCGCGGCAGGTATTGCCGGCGCCGACCGGGCAGGTGCTCTTACCCGACGTGCCGAACTGGTCCTGGCACGAATACGGCATGCGGGTCGGGGTGTGGCGCTTTTTCGAGCTGTTCCGCCGCCTCGGCATCAGCCCGACGCTGTCGATCAACGCCCGCGTGTGCGAGGAATATCCACGCGTGGCGCAGGCGGCCCGGCAGGCCGGCTGGGAGTTTATGGGTCATGCCTGGGAGCAGATGCCGATCCACAAGGTGGAGGGCCAGGGAGCAATGATCGGCAAGTCGCTCGACACGCTCGAGCGCTTTGCCGGCACGCGGCCAAAGGGCTGGCTTGGCCCCGGCCTGACCGAGACCTACGAGACCCCGGATTTCTTGGCCGCCGCCGGCATCAGATACATCGGCGACTGGGTCTATGACGACGAGCCGACCGAAATCCGCACCAAGCACGGCCCGCTGATCACCTTGCCGTATTCGGTCGAGCTCAACGACATCCCGATGATGCTCGTCCAGCACCACGAATCCGCCTATTTCACGACGCGCTGCATCGACAGCTTCGAGCGGCTTTACGAGGAGGGGGCGGAGCGGGCCAAGATCATGGCGATCGCGATCCATCCCTATATCAGCGGCCAGCCCCACCGCATCAAATACCTCGAAGCCGTCTACGACCACATCAACCGCTATTCCGGCGTCCTGCACTGGAACGGGGTCGAGATCCTCGACTGGTATCTGGCGGCGAGGGCGGCGGGATGAGCGACCGGAAGAGTACACCCCGGCCGAAAGGTGGTGCCGTGAGTGAGAAGAAACCGGGCCCGCTGGCGGGGATCAAGATCGTCGATCTGACGACGGTGGTGCTGGGACCGCTGGCGAGCCAGATCCTCGGCGACCTCGGCGCCGAGGTGGTCAAGGTCGAAGCGCCCGAAGGCGACATCATGCGCTATGCCGGGCCGGCGCGACACCGCGAGATGGGCCACGTGTTCCTCAACCTCAACCGCAATAAACGCTCGTTATGCCTGGATTTGAAACGACCCGAGGCAGCAGAGGCATTATTAAAGCTGGTCCGGCAAAGCGACGTGTTCATGCACAACATGCGCCCGCAGGCGATGGCGCGGCTCGGCTTTGCCTATGAGCGGCTGCGCGACGTCAACCCGCGGCTTGTCTACTGCTCGGCGCACGGCTACGGCCAGGACGGGCCATTCGCCGACCGGCCGGCCTTTGACGACATCATCCAGGGGGCGAGCGGCTTTGTGGCGCTGGAGCACGCGACCGGCGGCGAGGCGCGCTTTGTTCCGACCTTGGTCGGCGACAAGACGGTCGGGCTGACCATGGTCTATGCGGTCATGGCGGCGCTGCTGCAGCGTGAGCGCACCGGCGAGGGCCAGGAGGTCGAGGTGCCGATGCTGGAGACCATGGCGGCCTTTGTCATGGCCGAGCACATGGGCGGGCTGACCTTTGACCCGCCCTTGGGGCCGCCCGGCTATTCGCGGATGCTCGCCCCCGACCGGCGGCCGCATCGCACCGCCGACGGGCATATCTGCATCCTGCCCTACAGCGACCGGCACTGGCGCGATTTCTTTCGCGTCGCCGGCCGCCCGGAATTGGCCGACGACCCGCGCCTCGCCGACGCGCAGACCCGCAGCCGCCATGTCGGCGAGCTCTATGCGCTGATCGCCGAATGCGTCCGCGAAGAGACTACGACCTATTGGCTCGCCATGCTCAAATCCGCCGACATCCCGTGCGGGCCGGTCAACCCGCTCGCCGAATTGCCAAATGACGAGCACCTCGCCGCGGTCGATTTCTTTCCCGCCTCGGACCATCCGAGCGAAGGCCGCATCCGCACCGTGCGGCCGCCGGTGCGCTTCGGCGCCGCCGATTGCACTTTGCGCCAGCCGGCGCCGCGTTTGGGCGAGCATTCGCGCGAGATTCTGCGCGAGGCCGGCCTCGGCGAGGGGGTGATCGACGACCTGGTCGCCCGCAACATCACGATCGAAGCCGCCCCTCACCCCGATCCTCTCGCCGCCATGCGGGGCGAGGGAGAAACGCCGAGCGAAGGGTAAGATGCCCGAGGGCGAAGGAGGGATGCGCCTCAACGACGAAGAGCGGGCGATGCTGGCCGGCGAATTCGGCGCGGTCAGGCGCTGGGCGATCGCACACCAGATCGCGGTCGGCGAGTTCTTCGACGCCGCCGATTTCGTGCCGGTGTCGGGGGCGCACGTGATGGCCGACACCGAATCACTGGGCGAGGCCGGCGTGCGGTTTCTGGAGGGCCTCGCCGCGGCCCCAGAGGCCGAGCGGCGGGTGCGGGTGCCGACCATCACCGACCCGCGCGGCATCGATTTCGCGGTTTACCGCCGGCTCGGGCAAAGCGACTGGATGGCGGCGCTCGAAAGGCGGGCGATCGCGGCATTGCGCGCTTTCGGCGTGCTGATGACCGACACCTGCATCAATTATCAGACGATCATGGCGCCGGTCCGCGGCGACCATCTCGCCTATGGCGACACCGGCGTCGTCATCTACTCGAACAGCGTGCTCGGCGCGCGCAGCAATTTCGAAGGCGGGCCGTCGGCATTGGCCGCGGCGTTGACCGGCCGCACCCCGCGCTACGGCTATCATCTCGGCGAATGCCGCAATGGCACGCGGCGCTTCCGGCTCACCGAGACGCCGCGCGACCTTGCCGAATGGGGTGCGGTCGGCGGCATTGTCGGCGAGAATTGCGGCTCGTACTGGCAGGTGCCCGTCATCGAGGGCATCGGGGCCGTCCCCGGTTCCGACATGCTGAAGCATTTCGGCACGGCGGCGGCGAGCTATGGCTCGGTGGCGCTGTTTCACATGCCGGGCGTCACCGCCGAGGACGCGGTCGTCATCGGCCCGATGCCTGAGCCGGTCACGATCGGCCGCGCCGCGATCGACGCGTTTCTCGCGCGCTATGCGGCGTCCGGCGACAAGCTTGACGTCGTCGTATTTGGCGCGCCGCAACTGTCGCTGTTCGAGATCGAGACGGTGGCTCAGGCATTCGACGGGCGCCGCATCCATCCCGACACGACGGTGCTGGTCGCCACCTCGCCCGAAATCAAGCATGCCGCCGACCGCATGGGGTTGACCGAGCGGATCGAGATGGCGGGCGCCGTGGTCGCGGCGGGGATCTGCTTTTATCAGAGCTACGCCCGCGAGATGGCCGAGGCCAATGGCTGGACCCGGCTGATGACCAATTCGGCCAAGCTCGTCAACATCATCGGCGGCTACGGCTATCGCCCGACCTTGGCCAGCCTCGAGCGCTGCGTCGCTTCCGCGGTGGCCGGGCAGGTGTTGTGATGCCGATCCTGCTCGCCTGCCATCGAGGGATCGGGCCAGCGGTGGTCGGCACGGCGCTCGTCGCCGCCGACAATTTTTCGGCGCGTTACGATCTCGACCGCGCCAATGGCGTATTTTCGCGCCCAACTCATAAACTTGCCGGTGAGAATTACGTCGACCGCGTCCTGGTCCTGAACGACGCCAAAGGCGGTGTCGCCACCGCCTGGATGCTGCACGAGATGACGGCGCGCACGATCGCGCCGCGGGGGCTGGTGTTCAACCGGGTCAACCCCATCCTGGCGCAGGGCGCCGCCTTTGCCGGCGTCGCGCTGGTCGACCGTTTTGCCGACGGCGATGTAACCGAACTGTTCCGCACCGGGGATGAGTTGCGCATCGACCCCGCCGCCGGCCTCGTCGAAATCCTGAACCGCGGCGGGTAACATGGCTGGATCGAACGACCGCTCATTCCGGATTAACCGTGCCCGCTGGGATGAGCTCGTCGGGATCCACCTGCGCTCGCCCGACTATCGGGTCGCCGAATTTCGAGCCGGCGAGGATCATCTTCATCCGATCGAGGCGGCCGAGATCGGGCCGATCGCCGGCAGGCGCCTCGTCCATCTGCAATGCCATTTCGGCCTCGACACGCTGTGCCTGGCGCGGCGCGGTGCGGCGGTCACCGGGCTTGACTTCTCCCCGGCGGCGATCGCCGCCGCTCGCGCGCTCGCCGAGGAGACCGGCATTGCGG
Source organism: uncultured Alphaproteobacteria bacterium (assembly GCA_963775525.1). Lineage (GTDB taxonomy): Bacteria > Pseudomonadota > Alphaproteobacteria > ATCC43930 > CGMCC-115725 > AP-15. The sequence continues at coordinate 32,579 of CAVZJF010000005.1, forward strand.
CCCGCTTTGTCGCCGGCAATCTCTATGATGCGCCGGCGCTGATCGGCGAGCGCTTCGACGTCGTCTATGTCAGCTGGGGCGCGCTGAACTGGCTGCCCGACATTAAAGATTGGGCGCAGATCGTCGCCGGGTTGCTGGATGACGGCGGTTTTCTTTATCTGCTCGAAGGGCATCCGCTGGCGATGCTGTTCGAGCAGGAAAGTCCGGACGCGCCGATCCTGCCGACCTACGACTATTTTCAAAATCCCGGGCCGCTCGTCAGTTTCGCGGCGACAAGCTACACCAGCGACCCCGATCGGGTCGCCCATACCGAGATGCACGAGTGGATCCACCCGATCGGCGCCGTGGTCACGGCGCTGATCGAAGCCGGGATGGCGCTCGATTGGGTGCACGAGCACGATCGCGTGGCCTGGCGGATGTTCCCATGCCTCCAAGAGGGGGGCGATCGCATGTGGCGGATGCCGGCGGGACGACCGTCGCTGCCGCTCGCCTATTCGCTGCGGGCGCGCAAACCGGCGGACTCCGACGGCTCGACCCGACGATAACCGCCGCGGCGCCAATTTCGACCGCGACGGCTAAGGTTTTTCTTCCGACCGCCCATATCTCGACAGGCGAAGTCCGGAGGCGCCAGGATGTCGACCACCTATCGCTACACACTGCCGGTCGAGCAGACCGAGTGGAAGTTCGACGGCGACACCGAGACCTGCTTTACCTGGGAATACGACGCCCCGCGCGAGGCCCTGCTGCAGCTTTACGCCAAGGGCAAAAAGCAGCAATGGGACGCCGCCGAACGGATCGACTGGTCGCTCGACCTCGATCCGGAAAACCCGATGCTGCTCGACGACCGGGTCGTCCACATCTTCGGCACCGATTTGTGGAACCGGATGAACGACAAGGAGCGCCGCCGGGTTCGCCACCACCTGCAAGCCTCGCAGATCTCGCAATTCATGCACGGCGAGCAGGGGGCGTTGATCGCGACCGCCAAGATCGTGCAGACCGTGCCCGACCTCGACGCCAAATTCTACGCCGCGACCCAAGTCATGGACGAGGCGCGCCATGTCGAGGCTTATTCGCGGCTGCTCCACGAAAAGTTCGAGCTCGCCTATCCGATCACCCCGGGGCTGAAGGCGCTGCTCGAAGACGGGCTCAGCGACCGCCGCTGGGACATGACCTATCTGACGATGCAGATCCTGATCGAGGGCCTCGCTTTGGCGGCGTTCCAGCGGATTCGCGACCAGTCGAAAAACCCGCTCGCCGCCGCGGTCAACGCCTATGTGATGCAGGACGAGGCGCGGCACGTCGCGTTTGGCCGGCTCGCGTTGCGCGACTACTACCCGCAGCTCAGCGAGACCGAGCGCAAGGAGCGCGAGGATTTTGTCGTCACCGCCTGCTGGCACATGCGCGACCGGTTCAATCAGCGCGAGGTGTGGGAGCGGCTCGGTCTGCCGGTCAAGGAATGCCTCGAAATCGTCGACCAGTCCGAAGCGATGAAGGTGTTCCGCAGCCGCATCTTCAGCCGCATCGTCCCGACCGTAAAGGATATCGGGCTGTGGGGACCGCAGGTGCGCGAAGCATTTGCGGCGATGGGGGCGATCGAATTTGCCGCCGTCGACGCCGCTGCCCAATTGGAGAACGACGCCCGCATCGCCGAGGAATTCGACGCCGGCCTGCGGCTGGGCGAAGCACCGCCTGAGCGCACGAGCGACCGGCTGAGCGAAGCACCGCCTGAGCGCCGCACCGGCTGAGCGCATCGGCATTCCGGCGGGCTAATCGGGCAGGCCGAACACTTCCTCGGGCTGGTAGAGGCCGCGGACCGGGTGGAAGCCGAGCGACACCAGGGGGCGCGGGCAGATTTCGGCGAAAGCGGCCGATGTCAACAGCGGGCGCAGCAGGCGCTTGGTCAGCCCCTCGATGCGCGAGGCGAGATTGACCGCGGGCCCGATCACGGTGAAATCGAGCCGGTCGGCCGCACCCACATTGCCATAAATGACCTCGCCCAGATGCAGCCCGATGCCAATCCGCAGCTCCGGTTGGTCGCGGTCATGCCGCGCCTGGTTGATCGTGGCGAGACGGTCGAGCCCTTCGGTCGCGGCTTCGAGCGCGCGCCGGCTCGACGGCGCGAAATCCTCGTCGTCTTCGGCCGGGAAGATCGCCAGCACGCCGTCGCCGATGAATTTCAACACCTCGCCCTTTTTCTCCTCGATCGGCGAAACCACCGCGTCGAAATAATCGTCGAGCAGTTCGATGACCGCGTCACCGGGCAGCCGGTCCGACAGGCCGGTGAACCCGCGCAGGTCGGTCATCATGATCACCGCCCGCATGCGCTCGCCCTGCGCCCGGAAAATCTGGCCGGCGAGGATGCGCCGGCCGGCCTGCGGCCCGAGATAGGTGTCGAGCAGATTGCCGCTGATCCGGCGCACCGCCCTCGTGTCGACGATCGCCGCCAATGCCGGGTTGATCTCTTCGAGCTTGGCGATGTCGGCGGCGCTGAACCCGTCCGGCCGGTCGGTCGTCCAGGCCACCACCGGAAAGCGGCGGAAGGTGCGGTTCAGCGCCAGCGCGAAATAATCGGTGCCGCCGGCCTTGCGGATCTTTTCCAGCAAGGGAAAGTCGAGGATCGGGCCGTCGAGGCGGCGGCGCATCGGCGCGCCGCGCTCGACGGTCATGCGGATCGGGCTCAACCGGTATTCGTCGGTCGCCTCGGAGCCGTGCAGGATGCGGTAATCCTCGATCACCTTGCGATCGCGCCACCAGCGTGCGCCGACACCGCGGATCTGTGGGTGCAGGGTGCCGATATGCAGGCTGGCGCGCCATAACGGCACCCCGTCGCCGAGCAGCCGCCAACACAGCTCGTCGAACAATTCGACCTCGCTGTCGATATGCGGCCCGTCGACCAACAGCCAACGCGTCACCTCGCCGCCGGGAATCGGCGCGCCGAGCCCGGTGTAGACGCCCTCGATGCGGAAGAGCTCTTCGCCGCTGGTCCTGATCGCGGGCTCGGGCGGCGCCGCCAGGTCGGTCGTCGACAGATTTGTATCCATTGACCGCAAGAAATCGGGTCGGCGCGCCGGAGAGCGTCCGCTACGCCGGATAGATAGGCAGCGATCCGCAGTTTTGCCACGGCGCGTTCCGGCGCGTCGCCGCATGCGGACGGCCGGGGAGCGCCCACACCGGCGCGGCCGCCGTCGCCGATTTTGCACAGCATGCTTGAACGCCGCCGATCCACGGCGGGGTCGAGCGACCGTTTTCCCTATGGCCGAACTTGGTCTAACCTGCCGACCGCGAGCCTTTGACGACAGCGCGGAGAACAACAATGCCGTCCTTTACTACCCGCCCGGAGATTCGCGGCACCTTTGGCGCCGTCGCCTCGACCCATTGGCTCGCCTCCGCGGTCGGCATGAGCATCCTCGAAAAGGGCGGCAACGCGTTTGACGCCGCGGCGGCGGCCGGGTTCACCCTGCAGGTCGTAGAGCCCCATCTGAGCGGGCCCTTTGGCGAAGCGCCGATCCTGGTGTGGGACGAAGCGACGCGCCGGTGCGACATGATCTGCGGCCAGGGTGTGGCGCCCGCCGCCGCGACGATCGGCCGATTTCGCGCGCTCGGGCTCGATTTGATCCCCGGCACGGGTCTGCTCGCCGCCGCGGTGCCGGCGGCGTTTGGCGCCTGGATGCGGCTGCTGCGCGATTGGGGGACGATGCCGCTCGCCGAGATCCTGGCGCCCGCCATCGCCTATGCCGAGAACGGCTATCCGGTCGTCCACCGCATCAGCGAGACGATCGGCGTCATGAGCGAGATGTTCCGCCGCGAATGGCCGAGCTCGGCGGCGGTCTATCTGCCCCACGGGCAACCGCCGGCGCCGGGGCGGCTGTTCCGCAACCGAGCACTCGCCGCGACCTACCGCCGGGTCCTCGTCGAGGCCGGCGACGGCAGTCGCGAAGGCCAGATCGAGCGCGCCCGCGCCGCCTGGTACCAAGGGTTTGTCGCCGCCGCGGTCGACCGTTTCTGCCGGCATGAAAAAGTTCTCGACGCCTCCGGGCGCCGCCATGGCGGCTTGCTGACCGGCGACGACATGGCGCGCTGGCAGGCGCCGGTCGAGACCCCGCTGAGCTACGATTATCGCGGCTGGACCGTCGTCAAGGGCGGGCCGTGGAGCCAGGGGCCGGTGTTGCTGCAGACCCTGGCCTTGCTGCAAGGGTTCGACCTCGACGGTCTCGACCCGCTCGGCCCCGACTTTGTCCACACCGTCGTCGAATGCCTGAAGCTCGCCTTTGCCGACCGCGAGGCGTGGTATGGCGACCCCGATTTTGTCGATGTGCCGATCGAGACCCTGCTGTCGGCGGACTATAACGACACGAGGCGCCGGCTCGTCGGCGACCGCGCCTCGCTCGAATTGCGGCCGGGCAGTCCCGATGGACGTATGCCGCGGGTGCTGGTCGGCGGACGCGAAGCCGCGATTGCCGTCGCGGCATCGGCATCGGCGAGCCGACGATTGCCGGGATCGGCGAGCCGACTGTGAACCGGCAGGGCCTCGTCGCCGGCGACACCTGCCACGTCGACGTGGTCGACCGCTGGGGCAACATGGTTTCGGCGACCCCGTCGGGCGGCTGGCTGCAAAGCTCGCCGGTTATCCCCGAACTGGGCTTTTGCCTCGGCACGCGGATGCAGATGCTGTGGCTCGAAGAGGGACTGCCGGCGAGCCTCGAGCCCGGCAAGCGCCCGCGCAGCACCCTGTCGCCGTCGATAGCGCTCAAGGACGGCGAGCCTTACCTGGCGTTCGGGACGCCGGGCGGCGACCAGCAGGACCAATGGTCGGCGCTGATGCTGCTGCACCATGCCCATCACGGCATGAATTTGCAGGAGGCGATCGACTGCCCGGCCTTCCATACCGAGCACCAGCCGAGCTCGTTCTACCCGCGCGCCGCCCATCCCGGCCTCGTGGCGCTCGAAGCCCGTTTCCCGGACGCGACCCGCACTGCGCTTGCCGAGCGCGGCCATCGCCTCACCGTCGGCGGACCATGGTCGGAAGGCCGCCTCTCCGGCTGCGCCCGCGAGCAGACCGAGGATGGCATGATCGTCAAGGCCGCCGCCAACCCCCGCGGCATGCAGGGCTACGCCATCGGCAGATGAGGTCGCCGCCGAAGGGGGCGCTGCGCTTTGCGCCGGCAGCCGCATTGGCTCGGGTGTTATTCACGGCCTTATGCTCGTCAGGCGGTGATCGCGCCGCATCAGCGCCACAAACCGCGGGCAGCTTGACACGCGGGGCCGCTCGTCGGCCTAATGCTGTAAGCTAATCGAAAGCCGCGCCCGAAATTTGACGCAAAAAAGGGGTAGGAGACTGGAATGGGACGTTTGACTCGCCGTTCGGTGCTGCGCAGCTCGTTGGGGCTGGTCGCGGCCGGAAGCCTGGCAAGACCGTACATCGCCAACGCCGCCGCCAAGACCGCGACGGTGTGGTGGATTCAGGGCTTTGCCCACGAGGAGGACATCGCGTTCAAAAAGATCGTCGACGACTACCAGAAGGCGAGCGGCAACACGATCGACTACACGATCATCCCCTACGCGCCGATGCGGCAAAAGATCGTCTCGGCGGTGACGAGCGGTGTAGTTCCCGACCTGTTCCAGAACAGCCCGACCGAGATCTCGCAGCTGTGGGCTTGGTCCGACAAGCTGGTCGACTTGACCGACGTCATCGAGACGCAGAAGGAGGAGTACACCGAGGCGGCGCTGCTCTCCGCCTATTCCTATAACAGCGTCACCAAGCGCCGCAGCTATTACCTTGCTCCCTACACCACCGCTGCGTTGCCCAACCACATCTGGCGGCCTTTGGTTGAAAAGGCGGGCTACAAGATGGAAGACATCCCGAAGACCTGGGATGCCTATTACGACTTCTTCAAGGACGTGCAAAAGAAGCTGCGGGCTCAGGGTGTCCGCCAAGTCTATGGCTTGGGTTTCCAGGTGACTACTCAAGGCAACGACCCCAACAACTTTTTCAACTACTTTCTGATCGCCTATGGCGGCAAGGACCTCGTGACGAAGGACGGCAAACTGCACCTCGACGACCCGAAAGCTCGCGCCGCGGTGATCAAGGCGCTGGAGTACCCGACCACGGCCTACAAGGAAGGCTTTGTGCCGTCGGGGGCGATCAACTGGAACGATTCCGACGACAACAACGCCTTTCATGCCAAGCAGATCGTGATGGATTTCGACGGCACGATCTCGACCGAAGTCGCCATCATCAAGGAAAAGCAGGAATACGACGACATCGTCGTCATGGGGCTGCCGCTCGGCAATGACGGCAAGCCGGTGCCGGCGCAGGTCACCAATGCCGGCGCCATGATCCCCAAGGGCGCCAAAAACATCGAGGTGGCAAAGGATTTCCTCAAGTATTTGATCCAGCCAAAAGTCGCCGGCGAATATTTAAAAGTCGGGCTCGGCCGCAATATTCCGGCGATGCCGTCGATTGTAAAGGCCGACCCGTGGTGGACTGCGGATCCGCACCGCAAGGCCTATGTCGAATTGGGGCTGCTCGGGCCGACGGTGCCGGATTTCTTTGTTTACAACCCGGCCTACGCCGAAGTTCGCAACCAGCATGTGTGGGGTGCGGCGTGGGCCGACGTCATCCACGGGATGACGCCGGAGGCGGCGACGGACAAGGCGTTCAAGTGGGTCGAGGCGATTTTCGCCAAATATCCGATCGCCCAGAGCTGAGCCCCGGTGATGCCGGAGTTAGAAAACAGGGTGCTGAACGCGACCGGCGAACCGGTAGCGAGGTACGGAAAGCGCCGGTCGGGGAACGACCGTCGAATAGCGAGCCCCCGCGGCGACGAGTGAGCTCGGGGGCCGCTGGCGGAAGACAGCGATGCGCGCTGGAGCCGATGCCCCGGCCGTTCTAAGCTGGTGCGGACAACGACAACCTAAAACGCCCGCAAAGGGCGGGCGGCACGAGCAAGGGAAGGAAGACCAGATGATCAATCCGAGCAGGCGTTCTCTGTTGCGCGGTTCGCTCGCCGCGGCCGCGGCGGGGGCTCTGGCGCGACCCTATATCGCCAACGCCGCGGCCAAAACCGCGACCGTGTGGTGGACCCAGGGCTTTGCCCAGGAAGAAGACATCGCGTTCAAGAAGATCGTCGCCGACTATGAAAAGGCCAGCGGCAACACGATCGACTACACCATCGTCCCTTATGCGCCGCTGCGCCAAAAGATCATCTCGGCGGTAACGAGCGGCGACGTCCCGGACCTGTTCCAGAACACCCCGGGCCAGATGATCGCGCTGTTCGCCTGGGACGGCAAGCTGGTCGACGTGAGCGACGTCGTGGAGACGCAAAGGGAGGAGTACACAGACACGGCGCTGCTCACCGTCCGCTGCTACAACAAAGTCGAGAAGAAACGCAGCGTCTACGGCGTGCCCTATACCGTCGACGTGTTCACCAACCACATCTGGCGGCCGCTGGTCGAAAAGGCCGGCTACAAGATGACAGACATCCCCAAGACCTGGGATGCCTTTTACGATTTCTTCAAGGGGGTGCAGAAGAAATTGCGCGAGCAGGGCATGCGCAACGTCTATGCCCTCGGTTTCCAGGTGACCACCAACGGCGGCGATCCGAACGCCTTCTTCAACCAGTTCCTGATCGCCTATGGCGGCAGGGACATCGTTACCAAGGACGGGAAACTGCACCTCGACGACCCGAAGGTGCGCGAGGCGGCGATCGCGGCGCTGACCTATCCGACCACGGCCTATAAGGAAGGCTTCGTGCCCTCGGGCGCGATCAACTGGAACGACTCCGACGACAACAACGCCTTCCATTCGAAGCAGACGATCATGGATCTCGACGGCTCGCTGTCGACCGAGGTCGCCATCATCAACAACAAGCAGGATTACGACGACATCGTGACCTATGGCCTGGCGCTCAGCAACGACGGCAAACCGGTGCCGAGCCAGGCCGCCAGCCTCTGCGGCCTGGTCCCGAAGGGGGCGAAGAACGTCGCGGTGGCGAAGGACTTCCTCAAATATTTGATCCAGCCCAAGGTCTGCAACGACTACCTGAAGACCGGGCTCGGCCGCAGGTTGCCGGCGATGCCGGCGATCGCCAAGGACGACCCGTGGTGGCTCGACCCGCAGGACCCGCACCGGGTGGCCTACACCACTCAGGGTCTGCTCGGCCCGACGGTGCCGAGTTTTTGGGTTTTCAACCCGGCCTGGGCGCAGGTCGAGAGCGAGCATGTATGGCAGGCGGCCTGGGCCGACATCATGAAGAACGGGACAGCGCCGCCGGCGGCGGCGGAACAGGCGTTCAAGCGGGTCGAGGAGATCTTCGCAAAATACCCGATCGCGCAGAGCTGAGGCAGAACTGAGCCCGGGACGGGCGGCTGGGGTTGCCGACCAGCAGAGAGCGATAAGCCCTGGAGTTGACGCCCCGGCCGTCCTAAATTAGTGCGGACAACGACAGCCGAAAAACGCCCGCAAAGGGCTCTCGGTATGAACAGGAAGGAATACTCGCATGATCAACCCGACCAGGCGTTCCTTGTTGCGCGGTTCGCTCGCCATCGCCACGGCGGGCAGTTTGGCGCGGCCCTACATCGCCAACGCCGCCGCGACGACCGCGACGGTATGGTGGGCCCAGGGCTTCGCCCAAGAAGAGGACATCGCGTTCAAGCAGATGGTCGCGGATTACGAGAAGGCCAGCGGCAACACCATCGAGTACAGCATCATCCCGTTCGCCCCCGATGCGCCAAAAGATCATCTCGGCGGTGACCAGCGGCACGGTGCCGGATCTGTTTCAGAACAACCCGGCCGAAATCATTGCGCTGTTTGCCTGGAACGACAAGCTGCTCGACGTTACCGATGTCGTCGAAACACAAAAGGAAGAGTACACCGAGACCGCTCTGCTCTCGGCCTATTGCTACAACAACGTCGAAAAAAAGCGCACCTATTATGGGGTTCCGTATACTCAGGCGGTATTTACGAACCACATCTGGAGCTCGCTCGTAAAAAAGGCCGGCTACAAGATGGAGGACATCCCGAAGACCTGGGACGCCTTCTACGATTTCTTCAAGCCGATGCAGAAGAACTTGCGCGATCAGGGCATGCGCAACGTCTACGCCCTGGGCTTCCAGGTTACCACCAACGGCGTCGATCCCAATTTCACTTTCAACAATTTCCTGATCGCCTATGGCGGCCAGGGGGTCGTCACCAAGGATGGCAAGCTGCATCTCGACGACCCGCAGGTCAAGGAGGCGGCGATCAAGGCGCTGACCTATCCCGCCACCGCCTACAAGGAAGGCTATGTGCCGTCGAGCGCGATCAACTGGAACGACGCCGACGACAACAACGCCTTCCATTCCAAGCAGACGATCATGGATCTCGACGGCACGATCTCGACCGAGGTCGCGATCATCAAGGACAAAGAGGATTACGACGACATCGTGACGATGGGGTTGGCGCTCAGCAACGACGGCAAGCCGGTGCCCAGCTCCGCCGCCCCGGCCTGCGGCCTGATCCCGAAGGGGGCGAAGAACGTCGCGGTGGCCAAGGACTTTCTGAAGTATCTGATCCAGCCGAAGGTCTGCAACCAGTATCTGAAGGTCGGGCTCGGCCGGAACGTTCCGTGCATGCCGTCGATCGTCAAGAACGACCATTGGTGGTTCGACGACCCGCACCGCGCGGCGTACACCAAGCAGGTTCTGCTCGGCCCGACCGTGCCGCAATTCTGGTGCTACAACCCGGCTTACGCCCAGGTCCAGACCGAGCATGTGTGGGGCGAGGGCTGGGCCGACATCATGGCGCACGGGATGACGCCGGAAGCGGCGGCGGCAAAGGCGTTCAAGCAGGTCGAGGCGATCTTCGCCAAATACCCGATCGCGCAGAGCTGAGAGGCCGCTTGCCGCGAAGCGTCATTTCTGCGTCCGATTGCCGCGGAAATCAGCGCGGCGCCCCCGGTTCCCCGGGCGGCGCCGATCGTAGGTCGGGCGGCTGGTGGTTAAGAGAGGCGTGGGCGTGCCTGCGGACAGCGATAATAAGCCGCGATAACAATTTGAGCCGGACGCGCGTCCGTTCTATATTCGCTGCGTCAAGGACCATCAGAACGCGCCGGCGACGCGGTCACGGCGCGAGCAGGGAAGAAGGAAGACGGAGATGAGCAGTCCGACCAGGCGTTCCGTGCTGCGCGGCTCGCTTGCTGTCGCCGCGGCCGGGAGCTTGGCGCGCCCCTATATCGCCAACGCCGCCGCGAGCACCGCGACCGTGTGGTGGACCCAGGGTTTCATCCCCGAGGAAGACGCCGCCTTTCGCAAGATGGTCGCCGACTACGAGAAGGCGAGCGGCAACACGATCGACTACAGTCTCGTTCCGTTCGCCCCGCTGATGCAAAAGATCGTCTCGGCGATCACCAGCGGCGATGTCCCCGATCTGATCTCGCACGACGTCAACGACCAGGTCATCGTGCCGCACAATGCCTGGGACGACAAGATCGTCGACGTCACCGACGTCGTCGAGACCCAGAAATCGAACTACCATCCGACGGCCTATCTTGCTTCGCAATACTATAACAATGTCAAGAAGAAACGCAGCTTTTACCTGATCCCTTTTAAGACTGCGGTAGTGCCGTTCCACATCTGGACATCGTTGGTCGAGAAGGGCGGCTGCAAGGTAGCGGATGCGCCGAAAACCTGGGACGCTTTCTGGGATTTCTTCAAGCCGATGCAGAAAAAGCTGCGCGACCAGGGCATGCGCAGTGTCTATTCGCTCGGGATTGCAGATGACCACCACCGGCCCCGCCGACGGCAACAATCTGTTCCATGCCTTTCTGATCGCCAATGGCGGCAACGACATCGTCACCAAGGACGGCAAGGCGCATCTCGACGATCCGCAGGTCAAAGAGGCGGTGGTCAAGTCGCTCGCCTATATCGCCACCGCCTTTAAGGACGGATATGTGCCGCCGGGAGCGTTGAGCTGGAACGACGCCGACGACAACAACGCCTTCCACTCGAAATTGATGGTCATGGATTTCGACGGCACGATCTCGACCGAGGTCGCGCTCTATCACGACAAGGAACAGTACAACGACATCACCACGCTGGGGCTGCCGGCAAAGAACGACGGCAAGCCCAATGCGGCGCAGCTCGGGATCGGCGGCGCGTTGATCCCGAAAGGCGCAAAGAACGTCGATGTCGCCAAGGATTTCATGAAATTCCTGATCCAGCCGAAAGTCATGAACGCCTATCTGAAGGAGGGGCTCGGCCGCTGGCTGCCGGCGTACCCGTCCCTGGTCAAGAGCGACCCGTTCTGGCTCGACCCGAGCGACCCGCACCGGCCGAATTACGTGCGCGAGGGCCTGATCGACGAGACCGTGGTCAATTATCCGGTGTTCAATCCCGGCTGGTCCGAGGTCAATGCCAGCCAAATCTGGGGGCGGCCGAGGCTGACGTCATCAGAAACGGTTTGACGCCGGAGCAAGCGGCGGACAAGGCGTTAAAGAAGATAGAAACGATCGTCGCAAAATACCCGATCGTGCAGAGCTGAGAGGCGATCATGGCGAGCGTATCGGTCATTGAGGGCGTCCGTCCGGTAGTCGGGACGGCGTTCGTCTGGGCGGACTTGGCGCGGCGGCCTGCAGGGTTCGGAATTCGCCTGGGCGATCGCCTTCTGTATTCCCTATGTCGGGGTGTTCCTCGCCTTTGTGGTCTATCCCGATCGTGTACGGGTTGTGGCTCGGCCATGAGCCGAGCCTCTATGTGGAGTTGTGGAACGACCCGATCTATCAGCAGACGATGGTCAATACCATCCTCTATCTGGTGATCGGCGTAAACGTCAAGATGTTCTTTGCGCTGCTGCTGTCCGGCTTTTTCATGCGCCGCGGCTGGTGGGTCAAGGGACTGCTGATGATCTACGTGCTGCCTTGGGCGGTGCCGGCATTGCCGACCTTCATCTCGATCCACTGGATGCTGAACAGCCAGTGGGGCCTCGTCAACAACGTGCTGTGGGGCCTGTTCCACGTCGACGGCCCGGGCTGGCTCGACACCTCGCGCTGGCTGGCGCTGGGCTCGGTCATCGTCTCCTACATCTGGAAAAACATGCCGTTCTGGACCGTGATCCTGCTCGCCGGCCGGATGTCGATCCCGCAGGAGCTGTACGAGGCGGCCGAGGTCGACGGCGCCACCGGGCTGCGCCGGTTCGCCCATGTCAGCTTTCCGCTGCTCGCCAACCTCTATCTGGTCTGCACCCTGCTCTCGACGATCTTCACGCTCGGCGACTTCAACACGGCGATTTCATCTCCGGCGGCGGGCCGGCGCTGACGACCCATGTGCTGGCCACGCTCGGCATCCGCGACGCCTTCGAAATCGCCCGGCCGGACCTCGGCGTGGCCGCGGTGATGTCGGCGTTGCCGCTGATGATCCCGCTGGTTCTGATCTTGATGCGCAAGCTGCGCACCTCGGAGGTGCAGCTATGAGCGCGGTGCTGCTGGAGAACCGCGCGACGCGGCGCGCGTCGGCCGCGGGGAAAGCGACGAACTACCGGTTGCGCCGGCGGATCTGACCGAAGCGGCGGCGCTGGCGCTCGGCGCCGTGCTGATCGTGTGGACGCTGGCGCCGATCTACAACATGGTGATGGTCGCGCTCGAAGTCGCACAACGACGTGTTCAGCAGCAACATCTGGCCGGCGAAGCCCGTCCGCCTACAGCTTCTGGATCGTGATTACCGAGGGCTATTGGTATCTCGAATATTTCTGGCACCAGTTCGGCAACAGCCTCTACATCGGCGTCATGACGGTGTTCTTCACCTTGTCGATCGGGTCGCTGGCGAGCTTTTCGATCAGCCGGATGCGCATCCGCCACGGCTGGCTCCTGACCAACGCGGCGCTGCTGACCTATGTGATCCCGGCCTCGTTCCTGGCGATCCCGTTCTACCGGATCATGCAGGGCTACGGTCTCGGCAACAATGTCTGGTCGGTCATCGCGGTCGAGGTGACCTTCGCCACCCCCTACGCGATCTTCATCTTCCAGCAATACGGCCGGAGCATCCCGATCGAGCTCGACGAGGCGGCGCGGATCGACGGCGCCTCGCCGCTCCAGGTTTATTTCCGCATCTACCTGCCGATGATGGCGCCGGCGTTGGTCGCGGTCGGCACCTACGCGCTGCTGCTCGCCTGGAACGAGTACCTGTATCAGTTCCTGCTGCTGTCGAACAAGCGCAGCATGACGGTGCCGGTGGCGCTCGCGCAGTTCCTCAACAGCGACGAGTCGCCGTGGAACTACATGATGGCGACGGCCATCATCTATGCGATCCCGCCGGTCGTGATCTATTACATGTTCCGCGGCCGGATGACCGCCGGCCTGACCATGGGCGGCGTCAAGGGCTGACGCGGAAGGGTTGCGCGCCACGCAACCCGCGCCGCCGGCGTTTATCGCGGGTGAGGGGGCTTGTTCGGTCGCGAGCGGGCTAGCCAACCCGACCCAAGCGGGCCTCAACCGCGCGCGGCCCGCGGCTCGCGCCGGTAGTGGTAGCGGTAAAGTTCGGTCGTCAATCCAAATCGCGTCATATAAGACCCGCGCCGGCGTGTTGGGCGCCTCGACCTGCAAACAGACGCCGGTTGCTCCCATGTCGCGGCCCCATGCCGCCACAGCGCCAAGCACCCGGCGTGCAAAGCCGCGCCGCCGCCGCCCGGGATGGGTGACCACCGATTCGAAGCACAGCAGCTTGTCGTGGATCACGCCATAGGCGAGCGCCGCCGCCTCGCCGTCGACCCACAACGACGCGAAGGCGGCGGGAAGGAGGATCGCCCCGACGATACGCCGGTAGATGGCGCTTTGCTCGGCCGTGTGGTCTTGCAACTCCGCCATCGCCGTGAGCCATTGCGGCGTGGGTCGTGGAACCAAGCTCACCTCCGGGTCGGCCGCTGCCCCGACCGCGCCAATCGCGCCGTAGATCACGCAGCTTTCGCCTTCGCTGCTGTAGCCGAGCGCGGCCAGCCGCGCATCGACCGCGGGGGCGACGAGCGAGGGAATGCGGAAGATCGCCGGTTGATGCTGGCTGCGGAACAACGCCTCAGCGCCGGCGACCAGCGCCTCGACATCGCCGGGGTCGGCGGCGAGCGGTGTCGCCGAATTGGCTGTGCGGCGCACCACCCCGTCGCTGAAGCGCAGCAGCCAGCCGGCCAGCAGCATTTGCCGCAATGCCGGGAAACCGTTTATGCCGGCCTCCTCCGCCCGCCACGCCAGATGTTCCGCCGCGCTGTTCATATGGACGGAGGCCGGCTTTGCCGCTCTTCGGGGAAGTCGCAGAAACAGCACCACAAAGTCTGGCGGAGCCTGCCGGCCGGGTCGGACATTTGGTGCGGCGGGCCTGCTATTCCTGCGGATAGCGCCAGACGGTTGCCGGCTGCGCGGCGGTCTCGTCGATCGTCCATTGCGGCAGGGCAAGGCCGGCGGCGACGTCGCTGAACACCATGCGCACACGGGTGCCGATGCCGACCCGCTTGACCATTTCGGGCGGCGCCAGCTGGCCGTCCGGTGTGGCGAGGTTGCCGACGACGCGCAGGGCTTCCTCCGAGGTCGGCTCGCCCTTCTGGGTGTCGAGGTCGACCAGCAGGATCAGATAGGGCGTCTTGCCGCGAAAGGCCGGCTGGATCGCGTGGTGCACCTCGCTGTAGGAGTGCACCGTGCCTTTGCCCTCGACCTTTTTCCAGCTCGATTCGAGGCTCATGCACCACGGGCAGGCGGTGGTCGGCGGATAACGCAACCTGCCGCATTGCGCGCATGCCTGAAGATGAAAATCGTGCTCCGCGCAATGGCGGAAATATTCGAGGTTCTCGACATCGAGATCGTCGACCGTCAGCCCCATGCCCAGGTATTCGCCGCGAATAGCCATCTTTCTCTCCGTTTCGCTTGCCGATCGTCATTCCCGCGAAAGCGGGAACCCAGGGGCCGAAGTCGCTCGCCCTGGCCCCCCGCTTGCGCGGGGCGACGAGAACCTGCCGGTCTCACCCGCGCCGCATGACCATCGACGAGGCGGTCGCCGGGTTGGCCCAGCCGAGATTGGCGCTGACCTCGACATCCTTGACCTGGCGGCAGCCGCCCTCGCTGTAGTCATAGGTATGCCGGCGCTTGCCGTCGGCGCCGACCGGGCAGGAATCATCGGCGTCGTGGCGCAATTGCCGGGTGTTTTCGATGACCATGTTCATGCCGTGGGTATAGCCCTCGCAGAGATGGCCGCCGCTGGTGTTGTTGGGCCGCCTGCCGCCGAGCTGGATCGCCCCGCTCGACACGTACTCGCCGCCTTCGCCCTTTTTGCAGAAGCCGTAATCCTCGAGCTGCAGCATCGTCGTAAAGGTGAAGGCGTCGTAGGAGCCGGTGATGTCGACATCCTCGGGCCCGACCCCGGCATTGGGCCACAGGATCTTCGCCGCGTAATGGCCGGCGACGGTCGAGATCGGCCCGTGCTGGTAATGCATGTCGAGCCGCGGCTTCGAACACCGCCCGACGACGCCGCGGATCAGCACCAAGGGCTGCTTCATGTCGCGGGCGCGCTCGGCCGAGGTGACGATGACACAGGTCGCGTTGTCGGTCTCGACGCAGCAATCCAACAGATGCAACGGCTTGCAGATAAACCGGCTCGACAGCACGTCGTCGACCGTAAAGCGCTTCTTGTAATAGGCCTTCGGGTTGTTCGAGGCGTGATGGCTGTGCGCGACCTTGACCGCGGCGACCTGCTCGGGCTTGGTGCCGTAATCGTACATGTGGCGCATAAAGGTCGGGGCAAAGCTCTGCCCGGCGCTCTGCCAGCCATAGGCGCGGTTGTGCAGCATGTCGCCGCCGACCGGGGCGGCCGAGCGCGCGCCGGTGCCGCCGATCCGACCTGCGAATAGCCGTTCATCGAGCGGAAGATCGCGACCGTCTTGCAGCAGCCGGCCTCGATCAGGCCGATGGCGATGCCGACCAACGCCTCGGTCGACGACCCGCCGCCGACCACGTCCATGTAGAAATTGAGGCGGATGCCGAGATCGCCGGCGATAAACGTCGCCGAGGTCGAGTCGCCGCCCGAATAGGACAGCATGCCGTCGATGTCGGCGGCTTTGAGCCCGGCGTCGAGGATCGCGTTCCTGACCGCCCAGGTGCCGAGCGCGCGGGTGGTCTTGCCCGAGCCGCGGGTATAGGTCGTCTCCCCGACGCCGGCGATCGCATATTTGTCGCGCAGGTATTTGGGGGTGGTGGCGTCCACCTCTGTCGTCGGCAATGGCATCAGCCTTCTCCCTTTGCGTTTTCGACCAAAGCGCGAAGCCGCGGCAAGAGTTTGCGCCAGCTCTTCGGTCGCGGTTTTCCAGACGACCTCGTGATCGACATCGAAATAGGCGTGGATCAGCCGATTGCGCATCGACACGATCAGCGACCAGGGAATGCTTCAGGCGGCAAACTGCACCTCGGCCGCGCGCACGACTTCGTCGCGAAAGTAGCGGCTGAGCTCCTGCGCAGTGCGCAGGTCGACGCGGCGTCCCCCCAGCAGATCGGACAGCTCGGCTTCGACCGCCGCCATGCCGAGCAGCCCCGGTACCGCCTCCGGCTCGAATTCCACCAGCAAGTCGATGTCGCTCTCCGGCCCGGCGGTGCCCTTCAGCACCGAGCCGAACAGCGACAGGCGGCGAATGCCGTGTCGGCGGCACAATCGCTCCAAGGCCCTCTTGTCATGAGGGGGGAGGCTCATGGACCCGCTTGTCCCAGCGCCGGTTTGGTTCACGGTTCGCGTCACTGCGCCAGGCGGTAGGCCTTGGTCGCAGCACCGCTGAAGAGCGCGGTCTTCTCGGCGGCGGAGCAGCCCGAGGCGATGCGCTTGAACGCGTTCCACATCACCGGATAGCTGCACATGCCCTTGTCGACCGGGAAATTGCTCTCGAACATCGAGCGCTCGGGGCCGAAGGCCGCGATGCAGGTCTCGATATAAGGCCGCCACGCCTTCTCCAGATCCTGCGAGGAGGGCGGCATGTCGTTCTCGAAAAAGGTGAAGCCGGAGAGCTTCATGCCGAGCCCGCCGAGCTTGACATAGGTGTTGGGGGAGGCGGCGGCGACCTCGCCGATCGACTTTTTCCAGGCGGCAAAGGCTTCCTCGCGCTTGCCGGCATAGGGCCCGATAGCGAGCGGCCCGCCGACATGGTTCAAGCACGATCGTCGCCTGCGGGAAGGCGCGGGCGAGGTCGGTCACGTCGTCGAGCTGGGTCTGGAACACCCAGGCGTCAAAGCTGAGGCCGAGCGCGGCGAGCCCGGCAAACCCCTCGCGGAAATTCTTGTCGCGGTAGAGCCCCTGCGGCGCCCCCGAGCAATAGATCTCGAGGCTCGGGTCGGCGTGCCAGGTGGCGCCGTTGCGGATGCCCTTGAAGCGCCCGCCGGAGATCGTCACGTGCTGCTCGAGGATGCCCTTGGCGCGGCTGCCGATCCTCAGATCGACATTGCCGATGATGCCGGCGATGCAGCGCGTCTTGCCGTATTTGCCGGCGGCGCTCATCGCCGCCATGCCGTTGACGAATTCGGTCTCGCCCAGTGATTTCAGCTCCTGCGGGCCGTCGGCGCGGTACATCTCGCGGCATTCCTCAAAGCAGGTCGCGGCGATGTTGTGGCCGCTGCCGACATCGGCCAGCAGGTCCTGAAACAGATAGCGGTTGCCGGGCCGGTCCCACATGTGATGATGCGGGTCGACGATCGGCAGTTGGGGCTCGATCGATCTCCTCGCGCACCTTGTCGAGCCAGTCGGCGCGGATCGGCGCATGGCGCGCGGGCGGGATCGCGGATTGGGGCATGGGGCAGTCCTCCCGAGATTGCTTTAACACTTTCCCAACTCTGCCCCGCCGTCGCCCGCAGCGCCATGCTTTTTCGGCGGCGATCGGGCATGCCGAAAAATTCAGCTGCTCATTCTCGTCCCACCAAAAGCCGGTGCTCGCAAACGGCGAATCCCGACCAGCGTCTCGACGACGGCGTTGCGGCGATCTCCATGCGCTCCTGTTCGGCCTGTTTTATCAGGTGGAGATCAGGCGCCAGCCACCCTTCAACGGCCATCACGCTCGTGCCGCCCGATATGGGTGTCAGCAGACTACAATGCGAATAAGGCAATTGCGGGGCTGAACGACGGGCTCGTTGCCGCACCGGCGGCTATCCGATGCCGATTTGACCGCCCGAAAAGCCGGCCAATGGCTACTTGCCTTCGAACCGAGGCGTGCCCCATTCCCGATAGAGTTGCGCCGCCTCGGATGAGCCTGCGACATATTCCGCGACCGCGCGGCTTTGCGCACGTATCCGCTCCCGGCGCAAGCGCGCGGCGGTCTCGGCCGCGATTTGGCAAAGATAGGTCGAAAGGCCGATATGACGCGCGCGCGCCTCCGCTTCCAGCGCCTCCCTTACGTCATCATCGAGCCGGATCGATACGGGTGCCGACATGTTACCTCCGAGGCTGAGGTGATACTTCCCGGCCTATGAGCGTGTGAAGCAATTGACAAATGGCTGCATGCGCGCGGTGCGTGCTTCGAGACGCACCCTTTCGGGCGCTCCTCAGCATGAGGAATTGCTTCAGTGCCGTGATCGGCTTGGCTCATGCTGAGGAGCATCCGCGGGATGCGTCTCGAAGCACGCACTATGTCGATGCAACGGTCGTTTTTGCTCCAAGACCAGTTTCTACACACGCTCCCACGTACAAGTACGCGCCGATTTGCGACGCGCGTGTTCCAGGATCCGGCCGCGGCCGATGGTTTCGGGTAGACGAGCGAAACCCATCTTTTGCGGCGGCGGCGATGGGCTTCGCAAGGCTCAGCCCATCCTACGGCTTTTGCTGCTGAATCATGCGATTGCGTCTGAGCACTAGCGCCAAAGCTGTTAATACGAGCCTCCTGCTTGACGACGCCGATGGCTGTCGTCCAACGCCAACCGGGGCCGATAACTCATCCATGCAAGGTGATCAAAGCATGCGTGCGGGAAGTGGCATAGTCGAGAAGCTTGTCGAAACACCGACCGTTTCAGACGACATGGGTATTGCGATCCGCATCCAAGCGAGGATGCTCTCAATCAAAGCTTTCGGAGGTTAAAATTCGCGCATGCTTCGCGGCCGGCGGTATGGCTAAATGGGGGAGCCGCTGATCGGGGGTTGCGCCAATGTCCAATGTCGAACCGCATCGTTTGTTCGCGACCGAGATCGTGCGGGGGATCGAGGGTGGGGAGCTGACCGCGGAGGCGGTGGTGGCGAATTGCCTCGAACATATCGCGGTGCGCGAGCCGGTGGTGCGGGCGTGGGCCTTTCTGGCGGCGCGAGGCGGCGCTGGCGCAGGCGCGCGTGTTCGACCGGGCCGGGAAGAAGATGCTGCTCGGCGGGGTGCCGTTTGGGCTCAAGGACATTTTCGACGCCGCAGCGATGCCGGCGACCTACGGCTCGCCGATCTATACCGGGTGGTGGCCGCCGAGCGACGCCAGTGCCGCGGCCCTGCCAAAGGCGGCGGGCGGCATCCTCTTGGGCAAGACCATCTCGACCGAGTTCGCCAACCGCCACCCCGGCCCGACTTCGAACCCGCACGACCCGGCCTTCACCCCGGGCGGCTCGTCGAGCGGGTCGGCGGCGGCGGTCGCCGATTTCCAGGTGCCGTTGGCGATCGGGACCCAGACCGGCGGCTCGGTGATCCGCCCGGCCGCGTTTTGCGGGGTCGTCGGCTTCAAGCCGAGCTTTGGCCTGTTTCCGCCGGCCGGCATGCGGATCAACACCGAGACCCTCGACACCGTCGGCATCATGGCGCGCGGGGTCGGCGACATCGCCCTCTTCCGCGCCGCTGTCATGGCGATCCCGTACGAGCCGCCGGCGATGCCGGAAGCGGCGCCGCGCCTCGGCCTGTGCCGCGGCCCGCATTGGGACGACGCCGAGCCTGAGGGCCGGGCGGTGCTCGAAGCCGCCGCCGACCGTCTCGCCGCCGCCGGCGCCAAGATCGCCGACACGGAATTTCCGGCCGAATGCGCGGCGGCCGACGACATCCAGCAAACCCTCGGCGCGTTTGAGGGGCTGCGCAACCACATGCCCGAGCTCTACCGCCACGAAGCGCTGCTGAGCCCGCGGCTGCGCGAGGAGAAGTTGGCGCTCGGCCGCAAGCTCAGCCTCGACCAGTTCCGCGCCGCCTACCGCGCCGCCGAAAAGGCGCGCGCCGCCGCGCGCGAATGGGCCGGCGGTTTCGACGCGCTGCTGACCCTGCCGGCGCCCGGCCAAGCGCCGCGCGGCCTTGCCGACACCGGCTCGGCAGTGTTCAACGCGCCGTGGACGCAATTCGCGATGCCGTGCTTAACGCTGCCGGCCGGGCAAGGGCCGGACGGGTTGCCGGTCGGCATCCAGCTGGTCGGCCGCCGTCACCAGGACGAAGCGCTGCTGGAAGTCGGCCTCTGGGTCGAACGCCGGTTGGGGCGGGGAGACGCGCGATGAGCGGCGCCGAACGCCTGACCGCGAGCGAGGCCGCCGCCCGCCTCGAAGCCGGCAGCCTGACCGCCGAAACCCTGGTGCGCGACTGCCTCGACCGCGCCGAAGCGCGCGCCGCGGTCAAGGCCTGGGTGTGGCTCGACCCCGAGCTGGCGTTGGCGCAGGCGCGCGCGGCCGACCATGCCGGCCGCCCCGGCGTGCTCAAGGGCGTGCCGGTCGGGGTCAAGGACGTGATCGACACCTACGACATGCCGACCCAGCACGGCTCGCCGATCTATCGGGGCAACCGGCCCTTTGCCGACGCCGCCTGCGTGGCGCTGACCCGGGCCGCCGGCGGGGTCATCCTCGGCAAGACGGTGACGACCGAATTCGCCAACCGCCATCCGCGCGAGACCGTGCACCCGTTGAACCCGGCGCACACCCCCGGCGGCTCGTCGAGCGGCTCGGCCGCGGCGGTCGCCGATTTCCAGGCGCCGGTCGGGTTCGGGACCCAGACCGGCGGCTCGACGATCCGGCCGGCGGCGTTTTGCGGCGTCATCGGCTACAAGCCCTCGTTTGGCGAGTTCAGCCGGGTCGGCATCAAGATGCAGTGCCACAACCTCGACACCTTGGGCATCATCTGCCGCAGCCTCGACGATTTGTCGCTGATGCGCGCGGCATTGCAGGTGCAGCCCCGCCGCCCGGTCGACCGCTCGTCGAACGCGCCTGTCATCGGGTTTTGCCGCACGCCCTCCTGGGACCATGCCAGCGCCGACACCCAGGCGTTGCTGGAGCGCACCGCCGCGCGGCTTTCGGCCGCCGGGGCGACGGTCAAGGACGTGGCGCCGGTCCCGGCCGACTTTCTCGAGCATCAGCACCGGGTCTTCGCCTTCGAGGCGGCGCGCAACTACGCCTACGAATACGAGGTGCATGGCGACAAAATGAGCGCCGGCGCTGCGCGACGGGCTGTTGAAAACCGGGCGCGAATTGCCGCTTTCCGCCTATGTCGAGGCGATCGAGACCGCGGAGGCGGTCCGCGCCCGGTCTCGACGACGTCTTCGGCGAGTTCGACGTGTTGCTGGCGCCGAGTGCTGTCGGCGAGGCGCCCGAGGGGCTGGGCTCGACCGGCGACGCGCGGTTCAACGCGATCTGGACCCTGGCGTGGACGCCGTGCGTGAGCCTGCCCGCCGGCACCGGGAAAAAGGGGTTGCCGCTCGGCATCCAGCTCGTCGGCGCCCGCTTCCGCGACGAAAAGCTGCTCGACGCCGCCGCCTGGGTCGAAGCCCGGCTCGGCTGAACCCGACCGCGGCGCTTGCCGCGCGCCACCGGCGGCAGCATTCTGACCGCCTCACGCACGACCCAGGACGAGGAGGAGACAAGATGATTTACGAGCTGCGCGTCTATCACTGCGTTCCCGGCCGCCTACCCGACCTGATCAAGCGGTTCGACACCCTGACCTTGCCGCTGTGGGAAAAGCACGGCATCCAGCAGGCCGGCTTCTGGACCGTGGCGATCGGGCCGTCGAACCAGGACCTCTATTACATGCTCAAATGGGAATCGCTCGACGACCGCGCCAAGCGGTTCGCC
Organism: uncultured Alphaproteobacteria bacterium; assembly: GCA_963775525.1. Classification (GTDB taxonomy): domain Bacteria; phylum Pseudomonadota; class Alphaproteobacteria; order ATCC43930; family CGMCC-115725; genus AP-15. Next base: position 54,563 of record CAVZJF010000005.1, read on the forward strand.
GGTTTCCAGGCCGATCCGGCCTGGGTGTCGGGGCGGGCCGAGACCGAAAAGAACGGCCAGATCGTCGCGTCGATCACCAACACGATCCTGCAGCCGACCGGCTTTTCGTCAGTAAAGTAAAGCGAGGAAACGACATGCTCTACGAACTGCGCATCTATCACTGCGTGCCGGGCCGCCTGCCGGATCTGCTCAAGCGCTTCGATACGATCACGTTGGGGATCTGGAAGCGGCACGGCATCGAGCAGGCCGGCTTTTGGACGACGGCGATCGGCGATTCGAACCAGGCGCTCTATTACCTGCTCAAATGGGAATCGCTCGCCGACCGCGAGAAGAAATGGAATGCGTTCCAGGCCGACCCCGAGTGGCACACCAAGCGCGCCGAAACCGAAAAGAACGGCGCGATCGTCGCCAGGGTCGAGAACAGCATCCTGCAGCCGACCGCGTTCTCGGCGGTAAAGTAAATCGTCAGTCCTCGATAAGACCGATAACCGGCAGCGGCCAAGGGCGCCCACCGCCCGTCACCCTTCTCCTCCGGCTGATTCCCCCCTCTCCCCGCCGGCGGGGAGAGGGTTGGGGTGAGGGGCCAGATCTGCCGGTTCACGCGCATAAAAAACGACCGCCAAACGGCGGCATGACGGCGAGGAGGGAAGGCGATGGCGCAATCGATCGTGGCCTATGTCGACGAGACGCTCGACAACGCGCGGCTGGGGCCGGTCCACAAGCGGGTGCTGGCGATCATCACCGCCGGATTGTTCTTCGACGTCATCGACTTCATCATCCTGGGCTCGCTGGTGCCGGACATGCTGCGGACGCATTTCGCGACGCCGGCCGGGATCGGCACCGTCGGCAGCGCTACCTTGCTCGGGCTCTTTGTCGGCGCGTTGGGTCAGGGCGAGCTGACCGACCGCTTTGGCCGCAAGGCGGTGTTCCGGTTTGCCGTCGCCTTCTACAGCCTCGCCACGATCGCGGCGGCGCTGGCGCCCAGCATCGGATGGCTGGTGGTCGGGCGCTTTGTCGCCGGCACTCGCCTTGGGCGCCGCGGCGCCGCTGTGTTTTTCGTATGCCGCCGAATACTCGCCCAAGCGCATCCGCGGCCGCGTCACCGCCTTCATGCAGTTCGTCGGCGGCGCCTGCGTGTGGCCGCTTGGGGACGTTGCTCGCGCTCGCGCTGCGCGACACGGTCGGCTGGCGCGGCGTGTGGATCATCATCGGCCTCGGCGGCCTCGCGGTCTTCGCCGCGAGCTTTCGGCTGCCGGAATCGCCGCGCTGGCTCGTCACCCACGGCCGCGGCGACGAGGCGCTCGATCAGCTCGAGCGGATGGGGCTGGGCCGGCCGCCCGCCGGCGAAGCGCTCGTCGCCGACACGCTCGCCGACATCCGCAGCGATCCGATGGCGGTCGTGTTCCGCCGCTATCGCGGCCGCATCATCGCCGCGATGATCTGCTTTTTCGCGTTCTTCAGCGCCGCGGTCGGGCTCGGCGGCTGGCTGCCGAACATCCTCGCCGAGCGCGGCTTTACGATCACCAAGTCGCTGACCTTCGTCTTTGCGATCCAGCTCGCGTTTCCCGCCAGCAGCCTGTTGATGATGTACGCGCTCGAACGCTACGGCCGCGTTCCGACCGCGGTCACAGCCTTTGTCCTCGCCACCATTCTGTCGATCCTGTTCTATTTTTCGCGCTCGGCGGCGATGGTGCTGGCTGTCGGGTTCGGCATGACGTTTTTCACCCAGCTCGCCGGCAATTCGATGCAGATCTTCACCTCCGAGGTGTTTCCGTCGAATGCGCGGGCCTCGGGGTTCGGGCTGGCGCAGGCCGGCGGCCGGATCGGCGCGGCGGCTGTCGTTTCCGGTTATCGGCATCGTCAGCGCCTATGGCTTTGGCTATGTGATGGTGGGCATCGCGGTGATGCTGGGGGTCGCGGCTTATGCCGTGACCTGGATCGGCGGCGAGACCCGCGGGTTGGCGCTCGACACGATCGCGCCGATCACCGAGTAGCCGGCAGACGCTGCGGTCAGTCGCTGTCGTGACGGCCGGCGACTGTTATCAGCGCGTCGAGCCGCTCGGGGGCGGCGAGGAGTTCGCGGCTCGGGCCGGAGAAGACGATGGCGCCGCGATCGAGGACGATCGCCTGTTGCGCCAGCTCGAGCGCCAGCCGGGCGTGCTGCTCGACCAGCAGCAAGGCGAGATCGTCTTCGCGCTTGAGACGGTCGAGGCCGACGAGCAGCGCGTCGACAATGACCGGCGCCAACCCTTCGAGTGGCTCGTCCATCAGCAGGACCGACGGGTTGCCCATCAATGCCCGGCCGATCGCGAGCATCTGCTGCTCGCCGCCCGAGAGCTGGTTGCCGCGGTGATGTCGCCGCTCGGCGAGCGACGGGAAAAAATCATAAACTCGGTCGAGCGACCATCGCCCCGGCCGCCCCGCGACCAGCAGGTTTTCCGCGACGGACAATGACGGAAAGATCTCGCGCTCTTGCGGCACAAAGCCGATGCCGTGCCGCGCCCGCCGAAACGGCGGCAAACCCGCGAGCTCATGGCCGGCAAAGCGGATCGACCCGGCGCGCAGCCGCGTGTGGCCCATGATCGTCGCCAGCAAGGTCGTCTTGCCGACCCCGTTGCGCCCGAGCAGCGCCAGCGTCCCGCCCGGCGGCAGGTCGAGCGCGATCCCCTCCAACACGATGGTTTCGCCATACCCGGCCGACACGCCAACCAGGACCAGACCGCCGGTGCCTACCGTTCGGGCCATCAGTATGACAAGGCCCGACGGAAGCGCGGCTACCCGAAGACTGGCATCAGTTGCGGACGTGTCTCGCTCTCGGCCAAACGCTCTTCCGCCTCGTACAGATCGACGGCATTCTGCAAATTCAGCCAATATTGAGCTGTGGTGCCGAGCACCGCAGCCATTCTCGTCGCTGTCTCGGCGGTGATCGATGCGCGCCCATTTACGATCGCGCTCATGTGTTTGCGACTGACGCCAACTGCTTGGGCGAACTTCGCAATCGAGACGTTATGAGGTGCCAAGATAAAGCTCGACCAGGATCTCGCCCGGAGAGGTCGGCCGCCTCGTACGGTAATAGGACGATCTTCATGTTGCGCCAGTCGAATCGCGCGCAGCCTGCTGCGCCTGAGTTAGTGATAATCCTCGAAATCAACATCGAGAATATCGCCTTCGTCGCCATGCTTCGAACCGGAACGTCAGCCGCCAATTTCCGCTGACGGAAATGGCGAAGCTCCCCAACCTATCCCCGACGAGAGCATGAAACCCACGCGCTCCGCGCAAATCGCTGACACGCGTCGCACCGTCCATGGCGTCAAGGATCAAGCTCATGCGTCTGTGAAAGTCCGACCCTATCCTCCGAGATCGTCCGGTGCATAAAGACCTCTTCCGCACCCTTGTTCGCAAACGACTTGATCGACATTGGGAGCTCCAATGGACGTATCGCCCGACCATTTGGCTCCTCCTGCGTCAGGATTTGTAACGTCACCAGTTGGCGTCACCTAAGAGGTGACGACGCGCTAGGCCCCCTGTCAAGGCATCGTACTGATTTGGCGTGCAGGAATACCGCGTGAAGTTCTTGCGGGAGGGCCAGCGTTGCTACTGGATCGTCTCATTCACCGCGGCGCCCGCTCGCCGAGATAGACCTGGCGCACCCGCGGATCGGCGGCGATTTCGGCCGGCGGCCCTTCGACCAGCACGGTCCTTGCACCAGCACGGTGATCCGCCGCGCCAGGCGGAAGACCAAATCCATGTCGTGCTCGATGATCAAAAGCGCGATATCGGCGCGGACAAGCCCTCGATCGCCTCGATAATCGCCCGGTCTCGCCCGAGGGAACTCCGGCCGCCGGCTCGTCGAGCAGCAAGACCTTGGGTGCCAGGCCGAGCGCCACCGCGATCTCGGTCAGCCGTTGCCGGCCATAGGCGAGGGTCGCGACTGGCCGCAGTGCTTCCTCGGCCAACCCCATCTGTTCGAGCAGAGCATAGGCCTCCTCGATCGCCGCGCGGTGATCCCCGGCAGGGCGCCACAAATCGCCGCCGACGCCGCGGCGCTCGGAGACCGCGAGGGTCACGTTTTCGAGCACGCTCAGCCCGCGGAACAGCTGCGTGATCTGAAAGGTGCGGACAAGCCCGCGCTTGACCCGCGCGGCCTGCGGCAGGGCGGTGATGTCGCCGCCGTCGAGCAGAATATGCCCGGCGCTCGGCGACAAAGCCGCCGGTCACCAGATTGACAAAGCTGGTCTTGCCGGCGCCGTTCGGCCCGATCAGCGCGTGGCGGGCGCCCTTTTCGAGGCGGAAATCGATGTCGTTCGCCACCGTGAGCGCGCCAAAGCTCTTGCTCAGCCCCCGCGTTTCGAGCGCCGGCGCGCTCACCGCGCGCCACGGGTTCGGCGCGGCAGCCGATCGACCAGCCCGAGCACGCCGCCGCGGGCGAAGGTGACGAGCAGCGACCATCAACAGGCCGATCCAGAAATACCAGTAGACCGGCTCGATCGACGAGAACCGGTCCTGCGCGATCATGTAGAGCGGGACGCCGATAAAGGCGCCGTAGAGGCGGCCGACGCCGCCGATGATCAGCATGATCAGGACGGTCGCCGGAGCGTTCGAGGCCGAGCGAGTCGAGCCCGACAAAGCCCGTCGTCTGCGCGACCAACGCGCCCGAAATCCCGGCGAGCGCTGCCGAGATCGTGTAGGCCGTGAGCCGCCGCCTCGCCACCGGCGCGCCGATCGCGTGCATGCGCCCGACATTCTCGCGGATGCCGGTCAGCGAGCGGCCGAACGCCGAATGCACGATGCCGCCGCACCGCGAGCCAGCACAAAAACAGCACGGCAAGGCAATAAAAGAACGCGGTGCGGCCATAGAGGCCGAATTCGAAATGGCCAAAGATCGGCCACACCTGCATGCCCTGCAGCCCGTCGTCGCCGCCGGTGATCGCACTCGCCTTGTTCGCCGCCTCGCCCAGCAGCGCCGCGACGACCAGGGTCTGCATCAGCAGGGTCAGGCCGGTGCTGCGCAGGATCACGAGGCCGCTCAGAAAGCCGACCGCCGCCGCGGCGACCGCCGCCGCCAGGAGGCCGGTGATCGGCTCGCCCCAGCCATGCGCCGCGAGGATCCCGGCGGTGTAGGCGCCGGCGCCGAAAAACGCCGCCTGGCCGAGGGTCACGATGCCGGCATAGCCCAGCACCAGGTCGGCCGACAACGCAAACAGGATCGTCGCCAGAATCTGGGCGGCGAGCGGCAGATAGCCGGGAAACAGGAAATAGGCGGCGATGGCGGCGAGCCACGGCAAGGCTTCATAGGAGCGAAAGCGATGGCGACGGGCAAAAGCCTCGATCGCCGCGGCTGCGCGCGTCCGGCGACGGCGCGGCGCCGGTCTAGGCGCGCCCGAACAGACCGCGGGGCCGCCACAGCAATATCGCCATCGTCATCGCATAAATAAAAAAAGCGCCGAATTGCGGCACCAGATATTTGCAGGCGCTGTCGGCGACGCCGACCAGCAATGCCGCGAGAAACGGCCCGCGGATGTTGCCGAGCCCGCCGATCGCGACGACGATCAGGAAATAGACGAGGTTGTCGAGCGCGTAGCCGGGGGTGATCGTGATCAGCGAGGCGCCGAGGCCGCCGCCGAGCGCCGCCAGCCCGCTGCCGAGCGCAAAAGTCAGGCTGAACAGGCGCGAGGTGTCGATGCCGACCGATTGCGCCATGCGCAGATTGTCGACCGCAGCGCGGATCTTGGCGCCGAACCGGCTGCGCTCGATCCCCAGCCACAGCGCCGTCACCAGTGCGGCGCCGCAGACGATCAGCAGCAGATCGTAGGCCGGGACCTCGCCAAAGCCGAGGCGCACGCCGCCGTTCAGACCCGGCGGCAGGCGCAGCGGCTGCTGCAACGGCCCGATCAGGATATTGCGCCGCCGCCCCCGACATAAAGACGAGCCCCATCGTCAGCAAAACCTGGTCGAGCTCGTCGCCGCCGTAGAGCCGGCGGTACAGCAGCCGCTCGATCGGCAGGCTGGCCAATGCCACCGCCGCCGTCGCCGCGGCGAGCGCCAGCGGCAACGGCACGCCGTGATCGGTTCATCAGGCCGTCATCACATAGCCGCCGGCCATCGCGAACACGCCATGCGCCAGGTTGACGAACCCCATCATCCCCATCGTCACCGACAGCCCGACCGAGATCAGGTACAGCACCATCGCAAAAGCGATGCCGTGAAAGCCGATCGAAAAGGCGGTGGAAAGCGCGCTGTGCATGTGCGCGCGGGAGCGTCGAGGATCGCGGCGACGCGCCGGAGGTCAGGTTATTTCGGCGGGTTCAGCTCTTTCCACGGGTCCTTGACCATCGGGATCGTCGTGATCTCGACATCGGCGAGCTTGCCGTCGACCTTTTCGACGCGGCGGATATAGATGTTCTGGACGATGTCGCGGGTCATGGGATCGATCGCGATCGGGCCGCGCGGGCTGTCCGGGTCCTTCCAGTTCTTGAAGAACGCCATCGCCTGGTCGGCGGTGAACTCGCCCTTGGTCGCCTTGATCAGGTCGAAGATCATCGCCATCCCGTCCCAGCCGTCGACCGAGACGAAATCGGGGATCGACCTTGTCGCCATAAGCGTTTTTCCAGGCGGCGAGAAAGGCGGCGTTGGCCGGCCGTTTGGCGTCGGCCGAATAATTGCCGGAGGTAACGAGCCCGATCGCCGCGTCGCCGATATTCGGCAATTCCTCGTCGGGCACCAGGTCCTGGGTCGAGGTGATGTTGATGCCGGCCTCGCGCAGACCGAGATCCTTGGCCGCTTTCATGATCGCGGTCGCCTGCTGGCCGGCCGGGACCCACAGAAACGCGACATCGGGCTTGGCGTCCTTGACGCGCTGGATGAACGGGGTGAAGTCGGGGTTGTCCGGCGGAAACCGGTCGGCGCCGATGATCTTGCCGCCGCCATCGGTAAAGCCCTTGGTAAAGGCGGCCTCGGCATCGTGGCCGGGGATAAAGTCGCTGACCGCGGTATAGGCGGTCTTCCAGCCCTGCTGGGCGGCCCATTTGCCGATCGGATAGACCTTCCTGCCACAGCGTGAACGAGACGCGCACAAAATAGGGCGACAGCCGCGGGATCGCGACCCCCGCGGCATTGGTGTCGACAAACGGCACCTTGGCCTCGGCGGTCAACGGCGCCACCGCGGCGGCGACCGGCGACAGGATCACGCCCGGTCAGCAGATTGACATGGTCGCGGGCGATCAGCTCCTGCGCCAGCCGCTTGCCGACATCGGGCTTGGAGGTGTCGTCGCGCTTGATCAGCTCGATTTTGACGCCGGGCGGCAGGTCCTTTTCGTGCTCCTTGACGTAGAGGTCGATGCCCTTCTGCATCTCGTCGGCGAGCCTGCGCGACAAAGCCCGAATAGCTGTTGATGACCCCGATCTTGACGGTCTGCGCCGACAATTTTGCGGGCGAGAGGGCTAATCCGGCGGCGACGAGCGCCGTTGGCACCGAACTGAAAGATCTGCGCGCCATCCGAGCCGCTCCCTGCTGCTTTTCTGCGCCAAGTTATCACATCACGCGAATGGTTCCGCCACTCCCGCGCAGGCCCCCGGTCCATGCCCCGATTGCCGCGTCGTCGTCGCTTACGGCGGAGGGCGGTTTGAATGGCGGGAACCTTTTGACGCGCTGGCGCATCTAAGTCGGCAGTTGTTCGGGGATACCGATGATGTCGATCGAGACCGAGGTTTTGCGTGGCGGTGCGGGGGACGCCGAATTCGTCCTCCTGCTGCGTTCCGGGCATTCGCCCAGCTTTGCCGCGTTGATGCGACGCAACAACCAGCGCCTCTACCGCCTGGCGCGCGGTATCGTCAAAGACGATGCCGAAGCGGAAGAGGTCGTGCAGGAAGGCTATGTTCGGGCTTTCTCGAATCTTGACGGGTTCAAAGGCCAGTCGAGCATCGCGACCTGGCTCGCGCGCATTGTCCTCAACGAGGCGCTCGGCCGGCTGCGCTGCCGGCGGCGCACCATCGACATCGACGAGATGGCGGAGACCCTTGCCGCGGGCGTCAGCGCGGGGGTGGGTCTCGACGACGAGACCAGCCCGGAACGGGCGATTGCGCGCGGCGAGATCCGCCGCGCAATCGAGCGGGCAGTCGATCGGCTGCCGGCCGCCTTTCGCGCGGTATTTATGATGCGAGCAATCGAGCAAATGAGCATCGAGGAGACGGCAGCCTGCCTGGGCATCCCGGGGGAAACCGTAAAGACCCGGCTGCACCGGGCGAACAAATTGTTGCGCCAGGCGCTGAGCGCCGAATTCGGTTCCATCCTGGACGATGCATTTCCGTTCCTGGGCGCGCGCTGCGACGGTTTGATCCATCGCGTTCTGGAACGCCTCGACCTGCCGCCCGAGCCCCTCGCCGTGCCGCCTCGGAGCCACCGGCCGGCGGCACCCCAAGGCTCATCCTGAAACCACCCGATCGTCGTCAAACCAAGAGGAGAAAACCGATGCGTGTTGCCACCGCGGCTCTCGGCATCCTGATGTTGAGCGTCCTTCCCGCCCTGGCCCAGAACGTTGAGAAGGCGCCGCCCGACGGCGCGTACAAGAAAGTCAGCACCTTGGTAAGGCTGCCCGATTTTCTGCCCGGACTCGGCACGCTCTATGTCGACCCGAAAACACTGCCCGCCGGGCCGTTCCTCGCCTATGACCACCAGGGACGTTTGGTCAGCACGATCTACATGATCCCGCTAAAGGACATGCAGGATCAGAAGAAATTCGGAGACCTCGCTTCGCCCGGCGGCAAGGTCGACCATGTCAGCATTTATTACAATGCCGGCCATCCCGGCGTGCCCGATCCTCACTATCACATCGTGCTTTGGCACGTCTCGCCGGCCCAAGAAGCCCTGGTCGCGAAATAGTCGGCATGGCCTTTACCAAGCTGCTGTCGCGGCGCGCGCTGATCGGCAGCGCAAGTGCGGTGGTCGCGCTGGCGGCGGTTGGCGGCTCGCCGCCGCCGGCGGCGGCGGACGAAACACTCCCGGAGCAGGACAGGATCAAAAAGACCGACGCGAAGTATCAGGACCAACCCAAGGGACAGCAACGCTGCGAGATCTGCCTCCAGTTTTTGCCTCCAGCGACGTGCAAGATCGTCCAGGGTCCGGTCACCCCACATGGCTGGTGCCAGTTTTTCGCGGCTAGGGAAAACGCACACTGACCCTCGCGCCGGCCACCGCCCCCCTGCCCCCTCCCCGGCCTCAACGCGCCGCGCCGCGCCGCTGCGCTCAGGGGTGGGTAAAGCGCAGGATCAGACCCGCGGCGCCCTTGGTGTGGCCCTTGAGGGCGGCGAACAGCTCGTCGCGGGTCATGCCGGGTTGCAGAGCCTTGGGATCGAGGTCGGTCGCCGTCAGGGTCAAGGTGTAGTGGTGATAGTCGCCGGGCGGCGTGCACGGCCCGGAATAGGTCGCTTTCCCCATCGTGCTCTTGCCGCCGACGTATTTGTCGGAGGGCTGGCTGAGCTCGCCCTCGGCAAAGCCGGTCACCGAATCCGGGATGCCGTAGGTGACCATGTGCACCACACCCAACCCGCCGCGCCCTTCGGGGTCGACCATCACCAGGGCAAAGCTTTTGGTCCCGTCCGGCGGGTTCGACCAGGCGAGCGGCGGCGAAACATTGTCGCCGACGCAATTCGGGCTCGCCTTGTTGTTGCCGGCATTCTTCGCCGCCAGCACGGCATTGTCCTGGTATGCCGGCGACGTCAGCTTGAACGCCTCGGCCGCCGCGGCGGCATGCCCGGCCCACGCGACCGCCAAAACGAGACCGGCGCCGAGCAAACGGCTTTTGACAGCATGGTTCATGACGCTTTTTCCCTGTCGCTCGATTTCACCCATGCGCAGGAAAGCACAACGGGTCCGTCGACGCCAAGGCGAACCCGAGACGAGGCGCGCGCCCCTTCCGGCGCCGGTCAATAAGCCTGTATCCTGATGTCTGTAAGAAACCCACGGAGGAACCGCATGGCGGCATCCACCACCCAATGGGGGCGGACCAGCGAACGGCCGAATGAGGCCTGGCTCGCCAAACAGGCGCCGGAGCCGATCCTCGACCCCGATCTGCCGATCATCGACCCGCACCATCATTTCTGGGACCGGCCGGCCGAGCGTCCCGGTCACCGCTATTTGCTCGACGATTTGCTCGCCGACATCGACACCGGCCACAACATCGAGGCGACGGTGTTTCTCGAATGCCGCTCGATGTATCGCGCCGGCGGCCCGGCCGAGCTTCGTCCGGTGGGCGAGACCGAATTCGTCGCCGGCCTCGCGGCGATGAGCGCCAGCGGCGGCTACGGCAAGACCCGGGTCGCCGCCGGCATCGTCGGCTATGCCGACCTGACCTTGGGCGACCGGGTCGAGCCGGTTCTCGAAATGCACGTCCGCGCCGGCGGCGGCCGGTTTCGCGGGGTTCGTCATTCGGCCGGCTGGGACCAGCAGCGACACGATCGGCAACAGCCGCGCCGACATGCAGCCGCATCTTTACCGGCGCCCGGATTTTCGCGCCGGCCTCGCCCGGCTGGCGGCGCGCGGGTTGTCGTTTGACGCCTGGCTCTACCACCCGCAGCTCGCCGACGTCGTCGACCTCGCCCATGCCTTCCCAGCCGCACCGATCGTCATGGGCCATGTCGGCGGGGTTCTCGGCTACGGCCCCTATGCCGGCAAAAAGGACGAGGTGTTCGCCAATTGGAAGCGGTCGATGACCGAGCTCGCGGCCTGCCCCAATGTCGTCGTCAAGCTCGGCGGCCAGATGCGGCGGCTGGCGGCGTTCGACTACAGCGCCGCCGACGCACCGCCGTCCTCGGAACAGCTGGCCGGCTACTGGCGGCCCTATATGGAGACCTGCATCGAGCTTTTCGGCGCCTATCGCTGCATGTTCGAGAGCAATTTCCCGGTCGAGAAGATCGGCACCGGCTATGCGGTCCTGTGGAACGCGTTCAAGCGCATCGCCGCGTCGGCCTCGCCCGACGAGAAGCGCGCCCTTTTCGCCGGCACCGCCCGCCGCTTCTACCGGCTGAACCAGTTGGAGCAAAGCGATGACTGACGAGCTGCCGACGGCGGCGCGGGTATCCGATCCGGGCATCCGCGCGCTTTATCGCCAGGAGAACCGCTGGCAGGCCTGGCTCGATGTCGAGGCGGCGTTGGCCAGGGCGCAGGCCGAGCTCGGCATCATCCCGCGGGAGGCGGCCGACGCGATCGCGCAAAAGGCGCGGCTCGAGCTCCTCGACCGCGCCCGCATCGACGAGGGCTTTGCCCGCACCGGCCACACCATCGTGCCGCTGGTCTGGGAACTGAGCCGGGTGGTCGGCGAGCCTCATGGCGGCTGGGTGCATTGGGGGGCGACGACCCAGAACATCACCCAGACCGGCGATCTGCTGGTGTTGCGCCAGGCGCATCAGGTCTTCCTGCGATTGATCGGCGACGCGCTGGAGGCGATGGCCGATCTCGCCGAGCGCGGCGCCGACATGCCGATCGCCGGGCGCACCCACGGCCAGCACGCGGTGCCGGCGACCTTCGGCTACAAGCCCGCGGTGTGGATCGACGAGATGCTGCGCCATGTCGAGCGCTTTCACCAGGCCGCACCCCGCCTCTTTGTCGCGATGCTGGGCGGGGGTGCGGGGACGTTCGCGTCACTCGGCGTGCAGGGACCAAAGGTGCAGGAGGGCATCGGGCGGCAGCTCGCCATGTTGCCGATGCGGGTGCCGGCGCGCACGATCGGCGACCATCTCGCCGAAAACATCTGCCTTTGGGGGCTCGTCGCCGCGACCTCGGGCAAGATCGCGCGCGAGATCTACACACTGATGAAGACCGAGTTCGGCGAGGTCGAGGAGCCGGTGCCGCCGGGCACGGTCGGCAGCTCGACGATGCCGCAAAAGCGCAACCCGAAACTGTGCCAGGACATCATCGCCGCCTCGACGGAGGTCCGTTCTTGTGTCCCGATGGCGCTCGAGGCGATGCAGACCGAGCACGAGGCCGACCGCACCACCAGCCTGATCATGGAAGCGGCCGAGACCCGCGCCGCGATCGCGATGGGCGACATGCTGGCCCGTCTCGTCGAGGTGATGCGCGGGCTGCGCCTCGATCCCAAGCGCATGCGCCGGAACCTCGACCTCGGCGGCGGGCTGATCATGGCCGAGGCGGTCATGCTGAACCTTGGCGCCGCGATCGGGCGCCAGCACGCGCACGACGTCGTCTACGACGCGGCCCAGGCGGCGTTTGTCGAAGACCGCTCCTTCGCCGAGCTCCTGGGCGCGGACCCGCGGGTGGCGGCGCATCTCGACCGGCACGCGATTGCCGCCCTGCTCGACCCGACCGCCTATACCGGGCTCTGCGCCGAAATGGCGCGCGACGCCGCAGGGCGCGCGCGTGCGGCCGCCGCCGAGATCGGCGGCTGAACGGGCGTCGCGCCCGGCGGCCTGCGCGCCGCGTGCCCGGTGCGCCGCTTGCCCGGCGGGGCAATGCAACTTAGGATCGCGGCAGAGGCCAACCAGCGGGGACCCCGAGCCATGGAATTCGGCGCGTCGATCTTTTTTACCGACTACTCAATCTCGCCGGCCGCGATTGCCGTGGCGATGGAAGAGCGCGGCCTCAACTCGCTGTGGGCGGCGGAGCACTCGCACATCCCGGTGCCGCGCAAGACGCCGGCGCCGGGCGGCGGCGAGTTGGCCAAGCGTTACTATGACGTGATGGACCCGTTCGTCACCCTCGCCGCCGCGGCGGCGGCGACCAAGCGGCTCAAGCTCGGGACCGGCATCTGCCTGGTGATCCAGCGCGACACGATCCAGACCGCAAAGCTCGTCGCCTCGATCGACCAGGTGTCGGGCGGGCGGTTTTTGTTCGGGATCGGCGGCGGCTGGAACCAGGAAGAAATCGAAAGTCACGGCACCGTCTTTGCCACCCGCATGCAAAAAATGCGCGAGCAGATGGAGGCGATGAAGGAGATCTGGACCAAGTCGAAACCCGAATATAATGGCGATATCGTCAAGGTCCCGCAAATGATGACCTGGCCCAAGCCGGTGCAAAAGCCGTGGCCGCCGATCATCCTCGGCGGCGCCTTTCCGTGGGCGGCGCGGCGCGCGGTGCGCTATGGCGACGGCTGGTACCCGAACGCCAGCAGCGGCAATCCCGAGGAATACATGCCGCGCTTTCGCCAGATGGCGAGCGATGCCGGCCGCGATCCTAAGTCGTTGCCGGTGACGATCGGCGGCGCGTCCGAGGACGCCGACAAGATCAAGCGCTTCCGCGATCTGGGCGCGGTCGGGGTCAACATCTCCCTGCCGGCGGAGGGCGCCGACCAGATCCTGCCGATCCTCGACCGCTGGGCAAAGCTCAAGCAGCAGGTGCAATAGACCTCGCCTTGGCCGCCCGGGATTGCTTTGGCGATGCCGGGCTCCCAGCCTCGCGCGGAAGCGCGGGGCAGCCATGCGCGGGTGATATTGCGAATTGATCGCAACTCGGTTAGATAAAGAGGACCAATCGTCGATAGGGGCGCGTATGTACGTTTGCGTCTGTAATGCGATCACCGATCGCGACGTGCGCGCCCAGGCCGAAGGCGATTGCGGCACCGTAGCGATGATCTACCGCTCGCTCGGCACCCGCCCGAAATGCGGCAAATGCGTCCCGCTGGTGCGTCAGCTGATGCGCCAGGTCGTCGATCCTCCCGAGCCGCAAGCCGTCCCCGCCGCGGGCTGACGGGCTCGCCGGCCTTGCGGCCGGGCGCCCGTCATCCCAACATAAGCTTGACCAACATCAGCCCGGGCGACATCAGCGTCGCCGACATAGGCTCGGATTCATCCTGTGGGAGGCCACGATGCGCGGCGATGCCACCGTTTTGCAGCATCTGAACGCGGTCCTGAAAAACGAGCTGACCGCAATCAACCAATATTTTCTGCATGCTCGCATGCTGCGCCATTGGGGCGTCACCAAGCTCGGCTCGTTCGAATACTCCGAGTCGATCGACGAGATGAAGCATGCGGACAAGCTGATCGAGCGCATTCTGTTTCTCGACGGGCTGCCCAATCTGCAGGATCTCGACAAGCTGTTGATCGGCGAAAGCGTTCGCGAAATCCTCGAATGCGATCTTCAGCTCGAGCAGCAGGCGCTGCCGGCGCTGCGCGACGGGATCGTCCACTGCGAGAGCGTGCGCGATTTTGTCACCCGCGACCTGTTCAGCGAGATCCTCGAAGCGGAAGAAGATCACGTCGATTTTATCGAGACCCAGCTCGATCTGATCCCGAAGATCGGGATCGAGAATTACATCCAGCTGCAATCCGGCCACGCCGAATAGAAGCGGGAACCATCGGCCAGCGGGCTTAGCGGTCCTTAAGCCAAGGAAGAACCGGACGTCGAGGCCGGCGCCATCCTGCTGCGCTGTCGACGCGGCGGCCACCTCGGGTCGCCGGTAAAACGCCAGCGAAAACGGCCACAAATCATCGCCCGCGGCACGCGCATCGCAGCCGGGCGTTCGTTTTTTGTTGCGGGATGTCGGCGACGCGACCCATTTCTGGTGATACCATCGTCATGGCATCCACTTCCGTCTTCCATGGACCTCGACACCGAATCGCTGAAGGCAAAGCTCGTGGTGCTGAAATCCGAGCATCGCGATCTCGACGAAGTAATCGCGCGCCTTTCGGAGCGCGCGCCGTTCGACCAGCTGCAGATGCAGCGCCTCAAGAAACGCAAGCTGCTGCTGAAGGACCAGATCTCGAAGATCGAAAGCGAGCTCTTGCCGGACATCATCGCCTAGCACTCCACCGCCGGGCTGCTTGTACCGGTGGGTCCGCCCCCTATAATGCCGGCCCGCGGCATACTCCCCGCGAAAAGGAGGCGAATGAACGAGGTCGGCCAGCCGGTTGGCATTATCATGGGCAGCCAATCCGATTGGCAGACGATGCAGCACGCCGCCGCGACGCTCGACCGGCTCGGGATCGGCCATGAGGCGCGGATCGTCTCGGCGCATCGCACCCCGGACCGGCTCTACGACTACGCCCGCACGGCCCGCGCGCGCGGCCTGCGCGTCATCATCGCCGGCGCCGGCGGGGCAGCACATCTGCCCGGCATGGCCGCGGCGCTTGACGTCGCTGCCGGTGCTCGGCGTGCCGATCGAAAGCCGCGTCTTGAAAGGCATGGACAGCCTGCTGTCGATCGTCCAGATGCCGGCGGGGGTGCCGGTCGCGACCTTTGCCATCGGCGAGGCCGGCGCCGTCAACGCGGCGCTGTTTGCCGCGGCGATCCTCGGTCTATCGGACGCCGCCGCCGCGCGCGGCCTCGACAGCTGGCGGCAGGCGCAGACCGAGCGCGTCGCCGAGCGCCCCGATACCGCTGCCGACGCCCGATAATGGCGGCGCGCTGCTGGCCCCGGGGGCCACGATCGGGATTCTGGGCGGCGGCCAGCTCGGGCGGATGACGGCGCTCGCCGCGGCCCGGCTCGGCTATCGCTGCCATGTCTTCGCGACCGAGCCGGACAGCCCGGCGGAGCAGGTGTGCGGCGCGGCGACGGTCGCCGAATATCTCGACGATCTGGCGGCGCTCGACCGTTTCGCCGCCGCGGTCGACGTCGCCACCTTCGAATTCGAAAACATCCCGGCCGCGGCGGTGCGCCGGGTGGCGGCCTCGAAACCCGTGCTGCCGCGGCCCGAGATCCTTGAGATCACCCAGGACCGTCTGCGCGAAAAGGATTTCCTGCGCTCGATCGACGTCGCGACCGCCGCTTATCGCGAGATCTCCGATGTCGCGTCGTTGAGTCCGCGCGATGCGCGATTTCGGCTATCCCGCGGTGCTGAAAAGCGTGCGGATGGGCTATGACGGCAAGGGCCAGGTGACGCTGACGCCGGAGACCAAGCCGGATGAGGCGTGGCGGCGGATGGGCGGCGAGATCGGCATCCTCGAAGGCTTTGTCGATTTCGCCTGCGAGATTTCGGTCATCGTCGCGCGCGGGCGCAACGGCGCCTGGGCGACCTACCCGCCGGTCGAAAACCAGCACGCCGACCACATCCTCGACACCACGATCGCCCCCGCGCGGATCGACCGCCGAGACCGCGATGCGGGCCGAGGCGATCGCGCGCCACATCGCCGAAAAGCTCGATCTCGTCGGCGTGCTGGCGGTCGAGATGTTCGTGACCCAAGCGGGCGACGTGCTGGTCAACGAGCTGGCGCCGCGCCCGCACAATTCCGGGCATTGGACGATCGACGCCTGCGTCACCAGCCAGTTCGAGCAGCTGGTGCGCGCGTTGTGCGGCCTGCCGCTCGGGCTCGGTCGAGCACCATTCCGACGCGGTCATGAAGAACCTGATCGGCAGCGACGTCGAGAAATGGCGCGACGCGCTCGACGATCCGCTCGCCAAGCTCCACCTCTACGGCAAGACCGAGATCCAGCCCGGCCGCAAGATGGGCCACGTCACCCGGCTGATTCCCGCACCGCTGAGCGGCGGGCGTCAGCGCAGCGGGCGCAGCAGGCGAAAAGGGTTGGGCAGGCGACTCGGCCAGCGTTTCGAGATCGCGGCGCGCGCGGCCGATGCGAGCGGCGCCGGCGAGGCGGCGGTCGAGAAAGGCGCGGGTGTCGGCAAAGCCCTCGGAGCGGTCGTCGAGCCAGTAGAGCACCGACGCGCCGTAGATCGCGGCCAAGGTCAGGCGCTTTGTGTAGAAGCTGAAATCGGTGGCGGTGTCGCCGGCGGCGTACCAGATCGCATCGACCGTCTCGTAGACGAGCCGCAGGGCGAGCGGCGCATGCTGCGGCAACGCCAGGACCGTCAAGCGCCCGCCGCACCGCCTCGCGCCACGGCTCGACGATTTCGAGCCGAACGCCGATCGCCTGGCGCGATCCGCTCGGGAACCGCGCAGCGCCTCGAGCGGCAAGGCTTCGAGCCGGTCGAGCATGCGCCGGTCGGCCCAGCGGCTGAAGCCGGCGACGAGATCGGCCGGCACCGCCCGGAAACAGCGCCAGCGCTTCGCCGGCCGGCATGCCGAGCCGCCGCGCCGCCGCGCGCAGGGCCGCGCGCGACCAGCCGTCGAACGGCACATCGGGCAACATCGCCTCGAGCAGCGCCTCGCGCTGGCTCTCGGCGAGCGGGCTCCTCATCCCGGTCGCGCCTCGGCGAGAAAGGCCGCGAGATCGATCGGATGGCGCTGCAGCTCTTCGAGAAAAACCAGCAGCCGATGGTCGGTCATGCGCTGCGGGTACAGAATGCCGTCGAGGTGATCGCATTCGTGCTGGACGACGCGGGCGTGAAAGCCCTTCCGCCTCGCGCTCGATGGTCTCGCCGTCGAGGCCGGTCGCGCGGTAGCGGATCCGCAGGTGGCGCGGGACGACGCCGCGCAGACCCGGGCACCGACAGGCAGCCCTCCCAGCCGAACGCCCGCTCCTGCCCAACAGCTCGACCACCGGGTTGATCAGCACCGTCAGATCCTGCGCGACGTCGCCCGGCATCCCGCTGAGGCGCTCGCCGGAGACGAAGAAGACGACGATCCGCCAGGGCTGGTGGACCTGCGGCGCGGCAAGGCCGGTGCCGCCGGCATCCTCCATCGTCTCGATCATGTCGTCGACAAGGCGGCGCACCCAGGGCGCGTTCGGGTCCTCGACCGCCGCCGGCGGGCCGCGCAGCACCGGGTTGCCCATGCGGGCGATCTTCAGCAAAGCCATGGCGGCTATATGTGCGCCGAGCGCGGCCGCGGTAAAGCGCAGTCCAGCCGATCGCCGTCCTCGCCTTCACAGCCGGGGCCGCAGGTGCTAGATAAGTGGCGAATTGCCGCGGCACGGCTGCGGCCGACGGTCTCTGATATGGAGAAGAGCCCCCGTGCAAGTCCTCGTTCGCGACAACAATGTCGACCAGGCGCTCCGGGCCTTGAAGAAAAAAATGCAGCGCGAGGGCGTGTTCCGTGAAATGAAATTGCGCCGCAGCTACGAGAAGCCATCCGAGCGCCGCGCACGCGAAAAGGCCGAGGCGGTCCGCCGCTACCGCAAGCTTCTGCGCAAGCGCATGGAGCGCGAGGGCTACTAAAGTCGGACGCGGGCGATCCGTCTCGGATCGAAGCCGCGGCGACAGGCAGACCGTCGGTCACTCCATCGCCTTGACGATCTCCTCGCACATTTTCTTGGCGTCGCCGAACAGCATCATCGTGTTGTCGCGGTAGAACAGCTCGTTCTCGACGCCGGCATAGCCCGAAGCCATCGAGCGCTTGACGAACAGCACGGTCTTGGCGCGCTCGACATCGAGGATCGGCATGCCGTAGATCGGCGACGACGGGATCGGTCTTGGCCGCCGGGTTGGTCACGTCGTTGGCGCCGATCACGAAGGCGACGTCGGTCGACGGGAAGTCGCGGTTGATCTCGTCGAGCTCGAAGACCTCGTCATACGGAACGTTGGCCTCGGCCAGCAGCACGTTCATGTGGCCCGGCATGCGCCCGGCGACCGGATGGATCGCATAGCGGACCTTGACCCCGTCCTTTTTCAAGTCGTCGGCCATCTCGCGCAGCGCGTGCTGCGCCTGCGCCACCGCCATGCCGTAGCCCGGCACGATGATGACCGAGCCGGCATTCTTCAAAATAAAGGCGGCGTCCTCGGCGCTGCCCGATTTGACCGAGCGGTCGCCGGCCGCGGCGCCGGCGGCAATGACCCCGCCCTCGGTGCCGAAGCCGCCGAGGATCACGTTGACGATCGAGCGGTTCATCCCCTTGCACATGATGTAGCTGAGGATCGCGCCCGAGGAGCCGACCAGCGCGCCGGTGATGATCAACAGGCTGTTCGACAGGGTGAAGCCGATGCCGCACGCCGCCCAGCCCGAGTAGGAGTTCAGCATCGAGATCACCACCGGCATGTCGGCGCCGCCGATCGGCAGGATCAGCAGGAAGCCCAGCGCCAGCGACAGCAGCAGGATCAGCCAGAACGGCGCCGCGGCGCCGGCGCGACGAAAATCGCGATCAGCACGACGAGGAGGACGCCGAGCGCCGGCGTTCAGCGGGTGCTGGCCGGCAAAGACCAATGGCCGGCCGGTGACCAGCCCCTGCAATTTGGCGAAGGCGACGATCGAGCCGGTGAAGGTGATGGCGCCGATCGCCATGCCGATCGACATCTCGACGCAGGCTCGCCGCGCTCGATCGCGCCGGGCATGCCGATGCCGAAATCCTGCGGCGCGCTGAACGCGGCGATCGCGACGCAGACCGCGGCGAGCCCGACCAGGCTGTGAAAAGCGGCCACCAGCTGCGGCAGCGCCGTCATCTGGATCTTGAGCGCGATGTAGGTGCCGACAGCGCCGCCGATGACGATGCCGGCGACGATCAGCCCATAGCTGACCACATGCGGGGCCAGCAAGGTCGTGCCGACGGCGATCACCATGCCGGCGATGCCGTAAAAATTGCCGGTCCGCGCCGTCCGCGGCGAGGACAGGCCGCGCAGCGCCAGAATGAAGCAGATCGACGCGATCAGGTAGAAAAAGGCTGCGAGGTTCTCGCTCACGAACCGCCTCGTTATTTCTTTCGCTGGAACATCTGCAGCATGCGCTGGGTCACGATGAACCCGCCGAATATGTTGACCGCGGCGAGCGCGACCGCGACAAACCCCATGATCTTCGCGGCAGCCGATCCCGGCCGTGCCGGCCGCGAGCAGCGCCCCGACAATGATCACGCTCGAAATCGCGTTGGTGACGCTCATCAGCGGCGAGTGCAACGCCGGGGTGACGCGCCACACGACGTGATAGCCGACGAATACCGCGAGCACGAAGATGGTCAGCTCATAGACGAACGACGCGCCGCCGGCGGGCGCCGCCGCTGGCGCCTGAGCGGCCAATTGCTGGGCCATGGCTTCGAGGTTGTGCACCAGCCGGCCGGCGTCGCCGGCAAGCTCCCTGGCGCGGTCGGCCAGCGAGGCGGGGTCTGCCATCCCGTGCTCCGTCAGTTGGTCGAGACCGGCGCCGGGGCCAGCCGCGGGGCGGGCGTCAGCGCCGGGTTGACGACGGCCCCGTCGCGGGTCAGCAAGGTCGCCTTGATGATCTCGTCGCCGGGGTCGATCGCCAGGCGGCCTTCCTTGTCGACAATCAGCCCCAGGAACGAGAAAAGATTTCGGGCGTAGAGCTGGCTCGCGTCGGCGGCGATGCGCGACGGCACGTTCAGGTGTCCGATGACCCGCACGCCGTTTGCCGTCGTTATCGTCTCGCCCGGCCGGCTGCCCTCGACATTGCCGCCGGCCTCGACGGCGAGATCGACGACAATCGAGCCCGGCGCCATCTCGCCGACCATCGCCGCGGTCAGCAGCACCGGCGCCGGGCGTCCCGGGATCAGCGCCGTGCAGATCACGACATCGGTGCGCTTCAGCGCCTCGGTGACCTTCTCGCGCTGGCGGCGCTGGTAGTCCTCGTCCATTTCGCGGGCGTAGCCGCCGGCGGTTTCAGCGCCGCGCGCGGCGTCGGCGTCGACCGTGATAAAGGTGGCGCCGAGGCTTTCGACCTGCTCTTTGGCGGCGGCGCGCACGTCGGTGGCGGAGACGATCGCGCCCAGCCGGCGCGCGGTGGCGATCGCCTGCAACCCGGCGACGCCGGCGCCCATGACCAGCACCCGCGCCGCCTTGATCGTCCCGGCCGCGGTCATCATCATCGGAAAGGCGCGGCCGAACTCGTCGGCAGCGTCGATCACGGCCTTGTAGCCGGCGAGGTTGGCCTGGGAGGACAGCACGTCCATCGACTGCGCGCGGGTGATCCGCGGCACCAGCTCCATCGCAAAGGCGCTCAGTCCCGCACCGGCATAGGCCTCGGCGTCGCCCGGGCTCTGCAACGGCTGCAGCATGCCGATCAGCACGGCGCCGCGCTTCATCGCCCGCAATTCGTCGATCCCACAGGCGCCGCCTAACAGCGGGCGCTGAACCTTGAGAACGATGTCGGCGTCGCCGAGCGCCGCCTCGGCGTCCGGGGCGATCACCGCGCCGGCCGCGGCGAACGCCGTGTCGGTGAAGCCGGCGCCTTCTCCAGCACCGGTTTCGGCAGTGATGTCGAGCCCCAGCGCCGCCATGCGCTTGACAGTGTCGGGCGATGCCGCCACGCGGCGTTCATGCGCGCGCCTTTCCTTGACGACGGCGACCTTCATCGAGCTGGGGTTCCTGAGTGGGCGGGTCGGCGGGCGCGCACAATGCCCCGCCGGCCGAGGTTTGTGAAGAGCCAACCCCGCGCGCCAGCGCCGCGTTTGCGGGGCGTCCGCGGGGGCAGGCGCGACCCGCCGGCCCCTTTGGCCAACCGCACGGTGCCGGCGGCGAATGTCATGCTTTAGCCTTATTTTGCCGACGTGCTAGCTTTGCTGGAGAAGTCGCGCCGCTTTCGCGTCATAGCTGAACGCGGGCACGTCGTATGCTGAGCGCGGGTGCGAGGCTCGGGGGCGGCGTCGAAGGCGCGGACCAAATCCACGGCGGGCCGCGCCGCCGGGAATAATTCTGCTGGAGGTGCGTTGTCGCTGATGCGGAGGTCGGAGGAGCCGTCGATCGGGCTCCCCGCGGAGGAAGGGACGACTGTCAGCCGGTTTGGCGACCAGCTGATAGCAGTGCTTCCGCGGTTGCGACGATTCGCGCGCGGGCTGACGGGCTCGACGGTCGAGGCCGACGATCTGGTTCAGGCGGCTTGCGAGCGCGCGCTCGCCCGCCGGCACCAGTTCCAGGAGGGTACCCGTTTCGACAGCTGGATGTTCCGCATCGTGCAGACAATTTGGATCGATCAGATCCGGGCGCGGACCGTGCGCAAGGAGGATGGCGAAGTCGCTGAGGGTCGACTGGGTTCGGACGAGCCGGTTCGCCGGGTCCAAGCAAGATTGGAGCTGGATGAGGTTCGCCGCGCTGTGGGTCGCCTGCCGCCGGACCAGCGCACGGCGCTGTTGCTGGTGACGGTCGATGGGCTCAGCTACAAGGAGGCGGCCGAGGTGGTGCAGGTTCCGGTCGGCACGATCATGAGTCGTCTCGCGCGTGCTCGCATGGCGCTGCAGGTCCAGCTCGAAGCGGGCGCCGGGGTTGACAGGAGTAGGAAAGATGTCGAGGCACAGTGACGACCGTCTCGTCGCTTATCTCGACGGCGAGATCGAGGCCTCGCGGCGACATGAGATCGAGGCGTGGCTCGGCGGCGATCCCGCCGCCCGGCAAGCATTGGCGGCGCTCGCCGCATCGGCAGCGCTGGTGCGCGAGGCCTATGACGAGGTTCTGCGTGAGCCTCTGCCGGAACGCCTGATCGCCGCCGCCCGCGGGGAGGCGGCAGCCGAACCGAGGGCGCGCATCGTCGCCTTCACGCCCCGACGCGCGGCGGCGGGCGCCGGGGCGCCGCCACGGTGGCGCATCGCGCTCCCCCTGGCGGCATCTCTGTTCGGTATCCTGATTGGCGGCGGCGCCTCCTATTTCGAGGTTGGCAGGCTTTTGCCTGGTGGCGCCGCAGGGCAGTCGACGCCGCTCGCGGTCGAGGCCGCGGTCGCCAACAACCTGTGGCTCGACAATGCCGCCGGCTATTTCAAGCTGTTTGTCGCCGCCGGCGACAATGCGCTGGTCGACGTGCCGGCCACCGGCGAAGCGCTGCAAAAGATCAGCCAAAGCCTGACCCAGCAGGTGCGCCTGCCGGACCTTAAACCGTGGGGCTTGAATTTTCGGGGCGCGCGGCTCGTCGTCGTCGACGGCCATCCCGCGGCCCAGCTTGTCTACAGCACCGACAACAAAGCGATCGGGCCGATGGCCCTGATCATCGGATCGTCGAAGCAGCCCGACATTCCGCCGAGCTTCGATCGCCGGCAAGACGTCAACATGCTGTATTGGCGGCATCAGGGGAAAGCCTACGTTCTCGTCGGCCAAGCCGATGTCGGTTATCTATGGGGCATTGGCAACGACGTCGCCTGGCAGCTCGACGCGATTTAAGCCGCGATCTCGCCGCACCGCGGCCCCAGCGCGTTTCCCGGGCCGCGCGACCGCCGGGCATGTCCGAGATCTACTAAAGCCGGGGATAATTTAGAGCGTTAGCGGCTTACCGTTAGGCGTCACCCGGATTATAAGGCCAGAACCAAGGGCAAGAACCAGGCCGACAGGGAAATCCCAATGCGGTTGCTGTTGATTGAAGACAACGAGCGCTTTGCCGAGTTGCTGAAGCGCGGCCTCGTCGCCGCCGGGTTTGTCGTCGACGTCCTTGGCACCGCGGCCGAAGCAATGGCCGCGCTCGAGGCAAATCGCTTTGAGATCGTCGTCCTCGATCTCGGCCTGCCGGACGCCGACGGGCTCGACGTGCTGACCGAGATGCGCAAGCGCCGCGACGCCACCCCGGTCCTGATTCTGACGGCGCGCGGCAGCCTCAAGGATCGCGTCAACGGCCTGGGAAGCGGGGCCGACGACTATCTGGTCAAGCCCTTTGCGCTCGAAGAGCTGATCGCCCGCCTGCGTGCGCTGTTGCGCCGGCCCGGCAACTTGCTGGGCGTGCCGCTCGAACTCGGCAATGTCACCCTCGACACTGTCGCGCGCCAAGTCTTTGTCGGCGAGGAGCCGATCTTTTTCTCGCCGCGCGAAATCGCCGTGCTGGAGCACCTGCTGCGCCGCAGCGGGCGCGTCGTCGGCAAGAACCTGCTGGAAAGCAACCTCTACGGCCTGTCGCAAGAAATCGGCTCCAACGCGGTCGAGGTCTACATCCACCGGCTCCGCAAGCGCCTCGCGGAGGTCGACGCCTCGGTTCAGATCCACACCTTGCGCGGAGTGGGGTATCTGATTTCCGAGAGAAAATGAGGTGATCCGCTTCCGTTCGGTCGTCTCGCGGATCGTCGCCCTGCACGTCGCCGCGATCGTGGCCACGTCGATATGCATGCCGCTCGCACTGTTTTTGATGCTCAGAGAGGCGGTCGAGCAGCTGCACCACCAGGCCTTGCGCGATCAAGCCGCCGAGATCGTGCGCTATATTTCGACGGCTCCCGACGGGTCGCTGCGGCTGTCGCTGCCGCCGAGCCTGGCCGAATTCTACTCCCGAGGCTACGGCCGCGCCGCCTACGCCGTGATCGACGCGGACGGGCGGGTGTTGTTCTCCTCGTTACCGGGAAACCGCGCGATTTCGGATACCCGGCCGGAAGGCAGCTCGGTCGAGTTTTTCCAGCAAGACCGCGTCGGGGCGATTGCACCCGTCCGCCAGGACGGTGCGCCGGTCGAATTTTTCCGCCAGGATCGCTACGGCGTGGCGCTCTACGGGGCGACGATGGCGGCCGATTTCCGCGGGCGCGCCATTCTGGTCCAAGTCGTCGAGGACGTCCTGCATCGCGACGTGCTGATCGACGACATCCTCGCCCAGTTCCTGACCCATGTCGGGTGGATTACCGCACCCATCCTGCTGCTGTTGCTGGTGATCGACGTCGCCATCTTCCGGCGCGCGATGCAGCCCATCATCGCCGCCTCGGCCCTGGCCGGCGAAATCAGCCCCGATCGCACCGAGCTGAGACTGCCGGAAGCCGGCATGCCGCGAGAAGTGCTGCCGTTGGTGCGCGCGGTCAACCATGCGCTGGAGCGGCTCGATACGGGTTTCCGCGCGCAGCGCGAGTTCACCGCCGACGCCGCGCACGAGCTGCGCACGCCGCTCGCCATCCTGCGCACCCAGATCGACATGATCGAGGATCGCGAAGTCGCCGATCCGCTGCGCCACGATGTCGAGAGCATGAGCCGGATGGTCAATCAGCTGCTCGAGATTTCCGAGCTCGACAGCTTTGTCATCGCCGATGACGAAATCGCCGATATCGTCGCGATCGCCGCCGAAGTCGCGGCTTTTTTGGCGCCGCTTGCATTGTCGCACAGCAAGACCGTGGCGGTGAGCGGCTCGCGCCGCCCGGTCAGGGTCCGCGGCAATGGCGACGCAATTGCCCGCGCGGTGCGCAATCTCGTCGAAAACGCTCTCGCCCACACCGCACCGCGCACGACCGTCGAGCTGGTGGTGGCGGGCGAAGGAACGATCAGCGTTCTCGACCGCGGCCCGGGCGTGCCGCGAGCCGAGCGCGAGCATATATTCAAGCGGTTCTGGCGGCGCGACCGTCGCCGTGGCGGCAATGCCGGGCTCGGTCTGGCGATCGTGGCGCGCATCGCCGAGATGCACGGCGCCAAGGTCATGGCCGGCGAGCGGCCGGGCGGCGGCGCGGTGTTTTCGATCCGATTTCCGGCGGTATTGCCGGTCGAAGCCGCCGCGGCCGCAGCGCAGCTCGCGACCGTGCGCTGAAGGACGGGACCCGCGGGCAGCGCACGAATCCGCCCGCTTCAGCGGCGTTTGCACCGCCGAAGATTCCCTGGACGCTCGCGGCGGCATCGGGCATCATCCGGCCACTTTGCCCGATCGCCGTCTTCGGACCGGGTTGTGATTTTCTTTCGGGGTGTAGACGAGATCGTCCTCGTATCACCGCCGGTAAGTATCGGCAAGAAAGGCTGGACAATGGTTTCTATCGAATCGACCCCGGAAATGGCGACCAAGATCTACGAGACCATGGCGCGCAACCTCGCGACCGTGCGCCGCCGGCTGGGCAAGCCGTTGACTTTGGCGGACAAGGTCATGCTCGGCCATCTCGACGACCCGGAACACCAGGAGATGGAGCCCGGCCACAGCTATCTGATGCTGCGCCCGGACCGGGTCGTGTTTCAGGACGTGCTCGGCCAGACCGGCCTGCTGCAGTTCATGCAGACCCGGCGCGAAAGGGTTGCGGTGGCGGCGACAATCCACTGCGACCACCTGATCCAGGCGCGGGTCGAGGGCGGCGTCGATTTGCGCGAGTCGCTGGCCGAGAACAAGGAGGTCTACGACTTCCTGCGCTCGGCCGCCGCCAAATACGGGCTGGGCTTCTGGGGGCCGGGGGCCGGCATCATCCACCAGGTGGTGCTGGAGAATTACGCCTTTCCGGGCGAGCTGATCATCGGCACCAATTCGCACACGACCAACGCCGGCGGTCTCGGGGCCTGCTCGGTCGGGGTCGGCGGCGCCGACGCGGTCGAGGTTATTGCCGGATTGCCGTGGGAGGTGCTCTACCCGCGGCACATCGCTGTCTATCTGACCGGCCAAATGAGTGGCTGGACGGCGCCCAAGGACGTGATCCTCTATGTCGCCGGGCAACTGACCGTGTCGGGCGCCACCAACGCGATCGTCGAATATATCGGCCCCGGCGCACGCACGATCAGCGCCACCGGCAAGGCGACGATCACCAATATGGGCGCCGAGCTTGGCGCCACCACCTCGATGTTCCCGGCCGACGAGCACATGGCCCGCTACCTGCGGGCGACCGGCAAGCCCGATCTGGTGCCGCTGTTCCAGCGCAACCAGCATCTGCTCGAACCCGACAAGGAGGTCGAAGCCGATCCGGCCAAATACTACGAGCGCGTCGTCGAGCTCGATCTGTCGAAGCTCGAACCCTACATGGTCGGCCCGCATTCGCCCGACCGGGCGCGGCCGATCTCCAAGCTCGCCGCCGAGGTCGCGGATTCGAAAAACGGGTTTATCGACCGGATCTCGACCGCGCTGATCGGCAGCTGCACCAATTCCTCCTACGAGGATATGAGCCGCGCCGCCGACATCGCCGAACAGGCCAAGGCCCACGGGCTAAAGGCCGCGACGCCGTTCTTGGTGACGCCGGGATCGGAGGCGGTGCGCGCCACGATCGAGCGCGACGGGCAGATGCAGTCCTTGAAGGACATCGACGGCACCGTCTTGGCCAATGCCTGCGGGCCGTGCATCGGCCAATGGCGGCGGGCGGCCTCGGAAGGGGCGGTGCCGAACACGATCGTCACCTCGTACAACCGCAATTTCCCGCGCCGCAACGACGGCCAGCCGACGACGATGAATTTCATCGGCAGCCCGGAGATCGTGACCGCGATGGCGCTGGCCGGGCGGCTGTCGTTCAACCCGATGACCGACCAGCTGACCGACGCCCAGGGCAAGCCGTTCCGCCTCGACCCGCCAAAGACGGCGCCCGAGGTGCCGGCGCACGGGTTCGACGCGGGTCACGCGACCTACATCGCGCCGCCCGAGGACGGCAGCAAAATCACCTTGGCGGTGGACCCGAACAGCGAGCGGCTGCAGCTGATGCAGCCGTGGCTCGCCTGGGACCACAAGGATTTTGTCGACTGCCCGGTGCTGATCAAAACCCAGGGCAAGACCACGACCGACCACATCTCGCCGGCGGGCCCGTGGCTGCGCTACCGCGGCCATCTCGACAAGTTCAGCGACAACGTCTTCATGGGCGCCACCAACGCCTTTAACGGCGAGGCCGGCACCGGGGTCAACGTGCTGACCGGCGAGAAAGGGGTCATGGTCTCGAAGATCGCCCGCGACTACAAGGCGCGCGGGGTCAAATGGGTCGCGATCGGCGACCACAATTACGGCGAGGGTTCGAGCCGCGAGCATGCGGCGCTCTCGCCGCGGCTGTTGGGCGGGTGCGCGGTGATCGCGCGCAGCTTTGCCCGCATCCACGAGTTGAACCTCAAAAAGCAGGGCCTTTTGGCGCTGACCTTCCAGGACCCGGCCGATTACGACCGTGTGCGCGTCGACGACCGCCTGAGCCTCGTCGGCCTCGAAGAGATGGTGCCGGGCCAGCCGGTCGAATGCCGCATCAAGCACGCCGACGGCAGCACCGAGACGCTGAAGCTCAACCACACCTTCAGCACCTCGCAGCTCGAATGGTTCCGCAAGGGCTCCGCGCTCAACCTGTTTCACCACTGAGCGCCGCCATCCTCCAGTCGTTGACGCCCCTGATCGTGACGAGGGACGTCAACGGGACGGGGCTGGGTTAACCCGGCCCTGCACCATCCGGGTTGAGGGGGCCGTATGGACATCCGGCATGTTGTCGTCCTGATGCTGGAAAACCGCTCGTTCGACTGCATGCTGGGGATGCTCTACCCCAAAAGCGCCGGGTTCGACGGGTTGAGCGGCGACGAAACCAACATCTGGCACAAGCCGGGTGCTGCACCGCAGGCGATCCGGGTATGGAACGACCCGACCGTGACGGCGAAGGCGCTGTGCATCCCCGATCCCGATCCGGGCGAGCTGTTTACCGACATTAACATGCAGATCAACGGGCTGACCGAGACCGGGGCGCTCAGCCCGGGGCCGCCGCGGATGAGCGGCTTTGTCGACAATTACATGCGCCAGCCGGCCACCAGCACGGCGCCCGATCCGTATTCGATCATGCACTACTTCACGCCCGCCCAGGTGCCGGTGATCAGCGAGTTGGCGCGGGCCTTTGCCGTCTGCGACCGATGGCACGCTTCGGCGCCGTGCCAGACCTGGCCTAACCGCTTTTTCGCACATGCCGCCACCGCCGACGGGTACGTCAACAATTCGCCAAGCCATTTCCCGTACCTGATGGACACGGTTTTCAACCGGCTCGACGGGGTTGGGCAAAGCTGGCGGGTGTATTTTCACGACGTCCCGCAATCCGCCACCTTGTCGAAGCTGTGGCCCGAGGCGCGCGCTCATTTCCGCCCGTTCGACAGCGACTTTGCGCACGACGCCGCGACCGACGCCCTGCCCGCTTACAGCTTTATCGAGCCTCGCTATTTTGCCGATTTGCTGACGCGCACCATGCCGAGCGACGAGCACCCGCCGCACAATGTCGCCTATGGCGAGGCGCTGATCGCCACCGTCTACAACGCCGTGCGCGCTGGGCCAGGCTGGAGCCGGACGCTGCTGGTCATCACTTTCGACGAGCATGGCGGCTGTTACGACCATGTCGTCCCGCCGCCGGCGACACCCCCCGGCGGGCCGACGCCGGACGGTTTTAACTTCGACGTTTTCGGCGTGCGGGTGCCGGCGGTGATCGTGTCACCTTATGTCCGCCAGGGTTCTGTTCTCAGACCGCCCGGGGCGACCCCTTTCGATCACACCTCGATTATCGCCACCCTGCGCAAATTGCACGGGTTTCAGCCGCTGACGGCGCGCGATGCGGCAGCACCCGATCTGCTTTCGGCGCTCGACCCCGAGCCTGCCAATCCCGGGCCCGGATCCGTCGTCGCGCCGGCGGTTCCACCGGCGGTTGAGCAGGTCATGCGGGTTGCCGCCGGGGCGCCGAACGATT
The DNA here is from genome assembly GCA_963775525.1 of uncultured Alphaproteobacteria bacterium. GTDB lineage: Bacteria > Pseudomonadota > Alphaproteobacteria > ATCC43930 > CGMCC-115725 > AP-15. Next base: position 83,584 of record CAVZJF010000005.1, read on the forward strand.
TGCAGAAGAGCCTCAGCGTCATGGCGGTGTTGCTGCCGACGATGGGCGCCGACATCGGCGCGCATATCGAGCGCCTGACCTCGGTTCCCGACCCGATACCTTCTCATCCAACAGCGGCGGCCGCGGCCGCCGATGCCGCGGCGCACGTAAAGGCTTTTCTTGGGAAGTGACGCCGCTGAGCGGCGCATAGTCCAAGCGCGCCGGAGCACGATATGCAGCAATTCGCCGGCAAGGTCGTTCCGCTGACGCGCACAACAATGCCGGCGTCTTCCCCGCGTCGCGTTTCCCGAGATGACCGAGACCGACCGGGGTTTTCGTCCCCGAACGATGCACGGGCTTGTTCGTTCATCTTCATATCCGCCCCGGCGACGGGCGGGTTGGCGAATGTTCGTGTCGTCGCGGCCCTGTCAAAGTTGCCGGCCTGACATATTTTCGTCATCGGAGCCTTCGACTTCTGGCCGATCAGCCGCCCCGGCGTTACGTTCGTCCGTTGTGACCGTCTTTCAGGAGGGAATGCATGTCGCAGAAGGATCACATCGAGGCGCTCAGAGAGAAGCACGCAGCACTCGAACGCGCCATTGACGAAGAGAACAGCCGTCCGCTTCCGAACGACGACGTGATCACCGACCTGAAGCGCCAAAAGCTCCGCATCAAGGACGAGATCTACCAATTGGAGCGGCCCTAAAACCGCAGCGTTCACAAAACTCGCGTCTCGAAAAGCCGGGAGCGGCGTCGCGTTTCCCGGCTTTTTTGTGGCGCTTTCGTCAAGTCTTGGCGCGGTCGCGCCGTCGGCCGGGCTTCATGTCGGCCAGGCTAAGCAGCCGGCGCGATAGCTTCCCAGCCCCGGTCGAGCGTCGTGCCGGTGACGCGATAGCATTTGTTGTCCGGCCCGCTCAGCGCGACATTCATGATTTCGCCCCACGGATCCCAGACCAGGCCGGTCGCCGCCCACGCCTTCAGCCGGATGCCTTGCGCGTCGCCCGGCAGGTCGACCTGATGGGTATAGCCGACCGTCTTCTGGCCCGATTCCCAAATCCTGTTCTGGCTATAATTGCCGTAACTATCCGGCTCGACCCAGTCGGCCTCGAATTTCGCGACATAGGCCCCCGAATGCTGAAATTTTACAAAGCCGTTCGGATACTTTACACACTCGGTGTCGGTGTAGTCGGTGGTAAATCCCATGCGCGCGAATTCATTGTCCTTGAGAAAGGCGACCGTATAGGCGACCGGAAGCCCGGGATTGTCGCGGCGGTAGAGAGCGTCCTTGCGTATGTAGTCTTGCAGGCCCTGAAGCCCGGATGCGGCGCCGCCGCTGAATATCTGCACCGGGGTTTCGGCACCGCCGCCGAGGGCGAGTGCGGTGAACGACGCGTTGCTGATGATGTCTTTGTACTTCGCGTCAAGGTTGCCGCCGACCGTGACCCCGCCTTGGGTTGCCTGTTCGAAAGCGCCCTTTAAGTTGAAGGCGGTGTCGACCGCCGAGGTCTCCATCTTGACCATCAGGATCCGCCCGTAATCGACGCTGCGGACATAGGCCGGCGGGTGGCTGGCGGTAAAGACCCGTCGCGCCGCCTCGAGCGTGACGCCGTCGCCGAACGCGTCGGAAGGAGCAAACGGGGTATCCATCCAGACCGTGTAGAACACCTGCTTGAAGTAGGCGACGACGACTGAACTCTCCGTCGTGCTGCTGGAGTTGATTTGGGCGGAGGCACTGCCCGAGGCCCATTTTGAGTTGAACCCCAGATCGAGCGACACCTGCTGCGAAGAAAATGCCTGGGTGGTCTGAATAAAAGATCGCGCCGCATTGATGTAACCGTGGCTGACCGCCTGCTTGTTCCACTCTTCCAATTTGGCGTTCAGGAAATGCAGAACGTTGGAGCCGGCGGGAACCAGTGTTTCGCTGGGATTTTCCAAGCCCGGCAGATCGACGTTCAAAATCGCCGGGCCGCGCGGCAGGGCGATCGGGGTCGGATGGCCTTCGGTCAGGTTTTGATCGGCGAGAACCAGCGCGCCGGGAAAGACGACGCCGGCCGTCGGGCTTAGAATCGCGACCTCGCTCAGATTTTTGTTCAGCGACCGCCGGGTCTTGGTGCAGATGATGACCCCGTTGTTGTTCTGCTGCCGGTCCTTGACCGGTATCGTCGAGGTGCTGCCGTCGGGCACCACCGCCAACAGCACCTGCGGGTCGTAGTCGAGCGAGGCGATATAGCGGTCGATTTCGGGGTTCGGCACGGTACATTGCTCCTCGACGTCGGGTCGATCGTCAATTCGCGCATTGTTGCGTCTCCCTCGGTCGCACAACACGCGCCAAGGGCGGTTGGTGCCTGGGAGGTGACAAACCGCGACGCGATCGAAACCCAACGGAAATTCTAGAAGGACCAGCCGAAACTTGGCAAGCGCCTTGGTTAACAAGTGTTATGCCGTGCCGGCTCGCCACCCTGTTCCCGTTCAAGCCAGCGCTTTCGCCTGTTCGCGCAAAACGAATTTCTGGATCTTGCCGGTCGAGGTCTTTGGCAATGCGGCGAAAACCACGGTTCGCGGCACTTTGAAGCGGGCGAGGCGAGCGCGGCAGAAGTCGATGATGTCTTCCGCCGTGGCGCTGAGCCCCGGCTTCAGGGTGACGAAGGCGCAGGGCGTTTCGCCCCACATCGAATCGGGGCGGGCGACGACCGCCGCCTCCAGCACCGCGGGGTGGCGATAGAGCATGTTCTCGACCTCGACCGTCGAGATGTTCTCGCCCCCCGAAATGATGATGTCCTTCGACCGGTCTTTCAGCTCGATATAGCCGTCGGGATGGACGACGCCGAGGTCGCCCGTATGAAACCAGCCGCCGGCAAAGGCTTCCTCGGTGGCGTGCGGGTTCTTCAGATAGCCCTTCATGACGATGTTGCCGCGCATGAAGATCTCGCCCATCGCGGCGCCGTCGGCCGCGACCGGCGCCAGGCTTTGCGGGTCGGCGACCATCAGCCCGTCGAGCACCGGGTAATTGACGCCCTGCCGCGCCTTCAGCCGGCCGCGCTCCTCGACCGGCAATGCATCCCATTCGCCGTGCCAGGCGCACACCGTCGCCGGCCCGTAGACTTCGGTCAGGCCGTAGACATGGGTGACGGCGAAACCCAGCCCCTCCATCCCCTCGATGACCGCGGCCGGCGGCGGCGCGCCCGCCGTCATCATCGCGACCGGATGGTCGAGCGCGCGATCGACGCCGGGGCCGGGGTTCAGCATCATGTTCATGACCACCGGTGCGCCGCACAGATGGGTTACCCCTTCGCGGCGGATGGTTTCGTAGATCGCCGCGGCCTCGACCCGGCGCAGGCAGACATGGGTTCCGGCGAGTGCGGTAACCGTCCACGGAAAGCACCAGCCGTTGCAGTGGAACATCGGCAACGTCCACAAATAGATCGGGTGCTGATGAAGGCCCCACACCAGGATGTTGCCGAGCGCGTTCAAATAGGCGCCGCGATGATGATAGACGACGCCCTTGGGGTTGCCGGTGGTGCCCGAGGTGTAGTTGAGCGCGATCGCGTCCCATTCGTCCGCCGGCATGACCGCCGGAAACTCGGGGTCGGCGCCGGCGAGAAAGCTCTCGTAATCGGTGGCGCCGAGGCGTTCTCCGCCCGGACCGGCCGGGTCGCAGATGTCGACGACGATCGGCTGGCGCTCCAGCCGGGCGAGTGCCGCTTTGACGACCGGGGCGAATTCGGTGTCGGTCAGCAGCACCTTGGCCTCGCCGTGAGCGAGGATGAAGGCGATCGTTTCCGGATCGAGACGAACGTTCAGCGCGTTCAGCACCGCCCCGGCCATCGGCACGCCGAAATGCGCCTCAAAGGTTTCGGGCAGGTTTGGCGCCATGACCGCGACGGTGTCGCCGCGCCCGACGCCATGAGCCGCCAGCGCCCCGGCGAGCCGGCGGCAGCGCTCCTCAGCCTCGCGCCAGCTGTAGCGGCGGCTGCCGTAGACGACCGCCGGCCGGTCGGGAAACACAGCGGCGCTGCGCGACAAAAAGCCGAGCGGTGTGAGCGGCACGAAATTGGCCGCGTTCTTGTCGAGTCCGACTTCGTAGGGGTTGGTTTCGCTAGGCGCGGCCATATGGGTTCCTCCCGGAAGATCGCAATTTTGCCCCGCGCGCCGGCGCTGTCGAGCGGCTTTACCGCTTGGTTGCCCATTGTCTTGGGTCTGCCGCGTCCTTGACGGGCCGGGGTGGGCGGCGTAAGAGACGCGCCCGCGCGGCGTCCATGGTGGTGGACGCGGTGTTATCGGTCGGTATTTGTTTGGGGTAGGGATATGGCGCGGAGATGTGCGATCACCGGCAAAGGCGTTCAGGTCGGCAATAACGTCAGCCACGCCAACAACAAGACAAAGCGTCGCTTTCTGCCCAATCTGCAATGGATCTCGGTGCTGTCCGACGTGCTTGGCCCGATCCGGCTGCGGATTACGACCGCGGGCATCCGCACCATCGAGCACAAGGGCGGCATCGACGCGTTGTTGCGCGACACCCCCGACCGCGAGTTGACGCCGGAAATCCGCCGGCTCAAACGGCGGGTCGCGGCGGCAGCGGCCCGCCGGAGCGCATAGACCCGGCCCGGTGCGGCGCCCCTGTGGGGACTTCGCACAGGGACGATGCGGGTTCGGCGCGTTGTTGCTGCATTGGCGTTGATCGCGGCGTTGCTGCCGGGCGCCGCGGGTCGCGCCGACATATCCTACCGGACGACGATCGAGGGCGCGACCGAGAGCGACCTTTCCGATCTGCTCGATCAGGTCTCCCAGCTCAAGGCGCTTGAAAAGCGTCCTCCGCCTTCGGACGAAGCCCTGCGCCGGCGCGCCGAGGGCGACCTCGGCCGGCTCGCCGACGCGGCCCGCAGCCTTGGTTATTGGGACGCACAATTCGCCTACAAAATCGACACCGGCGCCGAGCCGGCGCAGGTCACCGTCTCCGTCAAGCCGGGTCCGCTCTACCATGTCTCGTCCGTGGCCGTCCTCGGTCCGGACGGAAGACCGCTGTCGATAACGCCGGGCCTCACTCCGCCGCCGCTCAAGCCCGGCGACCCGGCGCGCACCGCCCCCGTCGTCGCGGCCGAAAACGCGCTGCTCGGAGCGCTCGGCAACACCGGCTATCCGTTCGCCAAGGCCGTAAAACGCGAGGTCGTCGTCGACCATGCGGCACATACGATGGCGGTCAGCTACACGATCGCCCCCGGGCCGGCGGCGCGCTTTGGCGCGGTGACGATCACCGGTCTGAAGGACCTCGACCCGGGCTATGTCGAGCGCCGGCTGCGCTGGCGGCGCGGCGACATCTACGACGCCGCCAAGGTTGAAGACACCCGCCGGGCATTGATCGAAAGCGGCCTCTTCAGCACGGTGCGGATAACGCCGACCCGCGACCCGGCCGATCCCGGCGCCGCCCTGGTGACCATCGACGCAACCGAACGCCCGCACCGCACGATCGGCGCCGGGGTCGGCTACAACACCAGCCAGGGTGCCGCCGCCAAGGTCTTTTGGGAGAACCGCAACCTCTTCGGCCATGCCGAATATCTGCGACTCTCCGCGACCGGGGGCCAGCAGGTCTACGGGGTCAACGCGAATTTCCGCCGACCCGATTTTCTCGTCACCGACCAGGACTTTCTGGCGACCGCCGAGATCGCCGACGAAACCCCGACCGCCTATCGCAGCCGGCGGGCCCTCGCCACCTTTGGCGTCGAGCGGCGGTTCGACCGCATGGTAACCGGCGGCATCGCGCTCGAGATCGAAAAGGCGAATGTCGAGCAGCTGGCCAACGTCTCGACCAACACCTCGGCGCAGCGCACCCAGCGTTACGCGCTCGTCGCCGTCCCGGCCTATGTCAAGATCGACACCACCGACAATCTGCTGACCCCGACCCGCGGCTATCGCGCCCAGCTGTCGGTGACGCCGTCGCACATTTTCTCGGGCGCGGATCTGAACTACGTGTCGAGCCTGGTGTCCGCCAGCACCTATTGGCAGCTTGGCAATAACGGGCGTGCGGTCCTGGCCGGCAAGGTCGCGATCGCCTCGCTCGACGGCGTCCCGCTGGGGCCCCTGCCGGCCGACCAGCGCATCTATGTCGGCGGCGGCGGCACGATCCGCCCCTATGCCTATCAGACCGCCGGCCCGCTCGCGCCAAACAACGACCCGATCGGCGGCAAGTCGAGCCTGGCCGTCGAATCTCGAGGCGCGGGTCAAGGTCACCGACACGATCGGGCTCGTCCCGTTTGTCGATGCCGGCAGCTATTACGAGAGCAGCGTGCCGCAGCTCGGCAATCGGCTGTTTTACGGTGTCGGCCTCGGCTTGCGCTACTACACCGCGTTCGGGCCGTTGCGGCTCGATCTGGCGACGCCGCTCTACCGCCGCAGCAGCGACTTGCCGGTCCAGGTCTATGTCAGCCTCGGCGAGGCGTTTTGATGCGCCGGGTATCATACTGGCTTGGTCTCTTCGTCGTGGCACTGGCGGTCTTGGTCGCGGCCGGGTTCGGCCTGCTGCAAACCCGGTCCGGCAAGGATTTTCTCGCCGCCGCGATATCGCGCGTCGCCAGAGGCCCCGATTTCGCGCTCACGGTCGACGGGCTGGATGGGCTCGTGCCGTTCCGGATGACCGCACGCCGCATCGCGCTCGCCGATGCGGACGGCGCCTGGCTCACCCTGCGCGATGTCCGGCTGGAGATCGTCCCGGCCGATCTGTTCGCCGGAAGACTGCACGTGCGGTTGGCGCGCGCCGCCGAGGTCGACGCCGTCCGCCCCTCGACCGGCCCGTCCAAGCCGCTCGCCGAGCAGCTGCACGTGCCCCGGTTGCCGTTTGCGCTCGCCGTCGACCGCCTCGTCATCGACCGCCTGGCGCTGGCGCCTGCGGTCTTGGGGGCGAGCGTCGTCGCGACGGTCTCCGGCAATGTCGTGATAACCGGCGCGACCGCGCATGCCGCGCTCGACATCCATCGGATCGACGCGTCGCCCGGCAGCGTCGCGCTGCGCCTGACCCTCTCCGGCACTGGGCCGAGGCTCGATCTTCATCTGAAAGCGAGCGAGCCGACCGGCATTCTGCTGGCGCAGGCGCTCCACCGAACCGACCGGCCGCCGACGACGCTGTCGATCGACGGCGACGGACCGGTGTCGGACTGGCACGGCCGGCTCGGCGCCGCTGCCGGCCCCCAGGCGCGGCTCGACGCCGACCTGGCGCTCGCGGTCTCGACCGAGACGATACTCGGCCTGTCGGCGCATGCCGACATGGCGCCGTTGCTGCCGCCTGATCTTGCACCGCTCGTCGGCGATAACGCGTCGCTGTCATTGCATGCGACATTCGGCGGCCGGATCGTAGTCGACCACCTCGAATTCGCGACCGCATCCGGCTCGATCGCCGGAGATGCCGCTTTGGGCGGACCGAGCCGCGCCGTCAGCGGCCATCTGCGCGCCGACCTGCCCGATCTTTCGAAGCTCGCGGGCATCGCCAGGGGCGAACTGCACGGTTCGGCAACCCTGGCGGCCGAGCTCAGCGGCGATGAAATTCGTCCGATTGTCAAAGCGGACCTCACTGCTTCGGGGCTGGGAAACGCGCGCTTGAGCGCGCGGCGCATCGAGGCGCATCTCGCCGCGGCTCCGACCGGAAATATCGACGATCCGCAAACCCGCATCGGGATCGACGCCCACGGCGAGGTCGCCGGGCTGATGCTGCCGGTGGCCAACGACTTTGTCTCGCACCTCGGACAGACAATCGACTGGTCGCTTGCCGGGGCTGCCGCACGCGACGCGCGCACCGTCGAGCTGACGCAGTTCGTTGTACAGGCTGGCGGTCTCGACCTGAAAGGCTCGGGGCGTCTCGCCGTTGCGGCCGGCGGCGCCACCGGCTTTGTGAAGTTGTCGGGCGCGGCGAGGGGGCTGCGCACCGGTGTTGCGGCCGCCGACGCCTTGCTCGGCGCCGCGCCCACCCTTTCCGGCATGGTCCGCGGCGACGACGCTGGTATCGTCTCCCTCGACGACCTCACGCTGACCGGCGCCGCCGCCAAACTCGCCGGCAACGCCCGTTTTGATGCGACCTCGAACAAGCTTACGGCGGCGCTGTCGGTCGACATTCCGCGGCTCGAAAAGCTGCGTCCGGCGACCGGCGTCGACGTCGCCGGCTCGGTCGGCTTCAAGGTCAAAGCGCAGGGAGCGCTCGACCGGCTGCAACTGCAGACCGAAATCGTCGGACAGCGCGTTGTCGCCGCCGGCATGTCGATCGACCGGGTGCAGGTTTCCAGCCTCGTCGCCGATCTGTCGCAGCCCAAGGCGGTGATCGACGGCAGCTTTCGCGCGGGCGGGCTCGACGGCCGGCTGGCGCTGACGGCGGCGCCGATCGCGAATACCGGACTTGCCGTGAGCAATCTCCGGCTGTCGGCGGCGGACAGTGCGATCGCCGGCGATCTGCGGGTCACCTTCGCCGGCGGGCTCGTCCAGGGATCGCTGAGCGGCCGTCTTCCCGACTTGTCGCGCTGGTCCGGGCTTGCCGGAAGACCGCTGGGCGGCGCTCTCGACATTGCCGCCGGGCTCGGCGCGGCGGGCGGCCGCCAGGGGCTCGATCTTACCGTCAACGGCGCCCGGCTTGCCATCGGCACGGCGGCGATCGGCCGTCTCACGGCGACGGCACGCCTCGCCGATCTGTGGCGCGAGCCCGCCGGAACCGGGAGGTTGTCGGCAAGTGCGGTGCGTCTCGGCGCCCTCGATTTCTCCGCCGTGACCGCGGCATTCGACAGCCGGGGACCGGGTCGGTTCGCGTTTCAGGGCAGCGCCGACGGCCACCCGCTCAGCACGACCTTCGCCGGGGAGGCCGGTCTGGCCGCGGGCGGCGCCTCGCTTCGCCTCTCCCGGCTGACCGGGTCGCTCGGCAACGAGAAGTTCGCGCTCGACCAGCCGTTCGATTTGTCGCGCCGCGGGAACGACCTCGCGCTTTCGCGCCTCGCGCTGCGGTTCGGGCCCGGCCGGATCACCGCCAGCGGCTCAGTCAGGGGCGAGGCGTTGGCTTTCACCGTGAACGCCGCAAATCTGCCGATCGCAGCTGGTGCGCGGCTGCTTGGCCATCCGAACGTCCATGGCGATCTCTCCGTTGCCGCAACCCTTGGCGGCAGCCTGCGCGCACCGCAAGGGCATCTGACGCTCAATGCCGCGGGCTTGGCGCTGGCGGCGTCGCGGCAAGCGGCGACGCCGCGGCTGGGGCTGACGGTCGACAGCGATTGGAACGGCCGGGCTGTCAACCTCAGGGGCCAGGTGACCGGGCTGCATGGCGACCGGATGGCGTTCAGCGGCTCGCTGCCGTTGTTGCTGAACCCGGCGCCGCTCGGCATCTCGCTGCCGCCGCAAGGCAGGCTCGCCCTGAGCATTCAAGGGGGCGGCGATATCGCGCATCTCGCTGACCTGCTGCCGCTCGGCGAGGATCGGCTGAGCGGAAAGTTCACCGCCGACGTGTCGGTCGGCGGCACGGTCGCGGCGCCCGCCGCCAGTGGCCGTCTGCAACTCTCCGGCGCCCGTTACCAGAATTTCGCCAGCGGGGCGGCGCTGAACAATCTAAACGCCGAGCTATTGGGCAACGGCGACCGCTTCCAACTGGCCTCGTTGTCGGCCGACGACGGCGCCGGCGGCAGCTTGAAGGCGCAGGGCGGTCTGGCGTTGGGCGGCCCCGGCGGCCCGACCGCGCAATTGTCGGCAACCCTCACCAATTTCCGAGTCGCGGCGCGCGACGAGGCGCTGGCGACCGCGAGCGGCATCGTCTCGGTCACCGGGCCGCTGACGGCGCTCAAGGTCACCGCGCCGCTGACCGTCGATCACGCCGAGGTCAACCTGCCGAGCAGCTTGCCGCCAAGCGTCGTCGTTATAAAAGTAACCGAGATAAACGGGCGCGCGCGACCCGGCCCAGAACCGGCGAAAGCCGCCGAGGCGTCCGCGCTCTCGGTGATTCTCGACATCACCTTGAGGCTGTCCGGGACGGTTGTCGTCCAGGGTCACGGCCTCGACAGCCAGTGGCACGGCCGCCTGACGATTACCGGCACCACCGACGCCCCCAAGATCTCCGGAACGCTGGTCGCCACCCGCGGCAGCTACGCGCTCCTTGGAAAAACGTTTCGCCTGACCCGCGGGCTGATCACCTTTGACGGCAGCGCCAAGATCGACCCGGCGCTCGACATCGTCGCCGAAGCGAATGCCGCCGATGTTACCGCCCAGGTCGTGGTCGGCGGGCTCGCGTCGTCCCCGACCGTGAGTCTTGAACTCGACGCCACCGCTGCCGCGAGACGAGATCCTGGCGCGCGTGCTGTTTGGCAGCGGGCTGCGGCAGATGACGCCGGGGCAAGGGATCGAGCTCGCCCAGGCCGCGGCGACACTCGCCGGCGGCGGGCCCGGCATGCTCGACCGGCTGCGCGGCGGTCTTGGCCTCGACTGGCTGCGGCTCGGCCAAGGTCCGGCCGGAGCCGCGAGCAGCATCCTGAACCCCAGCGTCGTCACCCCGACCACCCAGGGCACCACCGCGGTCAGCGCCGGGAAATACATCGCACCGGGGGTCTCGATCGGGGTCAGCCAGGGGGTGTCGCCGCCGACCAGCAAAGTGACGGTCGAGGTCGATCTGGGTCATCACGTAACCGTCGACACCGAAGCCGGCCAAAACAACGGCACCGGAATCGGCTTAAATTACAATTACGACTACTGAGCCTCCCACCGCCGATCACAGTCGCGTGACCGGTCGACGGGGGAGCTTTGCCGAGTTCTCCAATTTTTTTATTCTGACACGAGAAACCACGACAGGGAGAACTCAGATGGATATTGTCGAGAACGAACTCACCGGGTTTGCGCCGCGCGCCCAATGGACGCGCCGCGGATTTGTCATGACCTCGCTCGCCACCGGCTTTGCGCTGTCGGTGCAGCCGGTCTCGGCCGAGACGATCCATACCGACGCGGCCGGTCTGGAAGCCGGCGAGGTCAAGGTTCCGGTCGCCGACGGGTCGATCCCGGCCTATCGCGCGATGCCCGCCGCGGGCGGGCCGTTTGCGACCGTGCTCGTCGTCCAGGAAGTTTTCGGCGTGCACGAGCACATCAAGGACATCTGCCGGCGCCTCGCTAAGCTCGGCTATTACGCAATCGCGCCCGAGCTCTACGCCCGCCAGGGCAATCCCGCCGAGATCAGCGACATAAAACAGCTGGTCGCCCAGATCGTCTCCAAAGTGCCTGACGCCGAGGTCATGTCCGACCTCGACGCCAGCGTCGCCTACGCCAAGTCGACCGGGAAGGCCGACACCGCCAAGCTCGCGGTCACCGGTTTCTGCTGGGGCGGGCGGATCACCTGGCTCTACGCCGCGCACAATCCTGATTTGAAGGCGGCGGTGTCGTGGTACGGCTCCGACCGCCCGCCGACGGAACTGCAGCCCAAAAACCCCGCCGACATCGCCGCCGAGCTCAAGGCGCCGGTGCTGGCGCTTTACGGCGGCGCCGACGCCAGCAACCCGCCGGCGACGATCGACAAGCGCCAGGCGGCGTGCGCGGCGGCCGGCAAAACCTGTGAAAAAGTCGTCTATCCCGACGCCCCGCACGGCTTCAACGCCGATTACCGGCCGAGCTACCGTGCCGAGGCCGCCAAGGACGGCTGGGCCCGGATGCTCGCCTGGTTCAAGAAAAACGGCGTCGGCTGACCGGGGCGCGGCAATCATATCCGGGCGAGCACGGTTTCCTTGAAGCGGCGCATCTCGGCGATCGAGGCGGCGGCGTCGGGGCGCTCGAAATCGATGTCGACGGCGCTGACGCCGAGGTCGCGCAATGCCCGGAAGTCGCCGATCAGCTCGTCGGTCCGCCCGGAGAACAACCGGCGCTCGCCGTCGGAGGCGTCGGGAGGCACCGCCTCGCCATAGCGCTTGACGCGGTAGGTCAGCGCCACCTTGTCCGGGTCGCGCCCGGCCTCTTGCGTGAACCGGCGCAGCCGCGCGACGCCGGCGCGGTAGCGCGGCAAGGTGTCGAGCAGATGGCGGTTGTTGCTGCCGATCGGGTACCAGGCGTCGCCGAGGCGGGCGGCGCGGCGCAACGCCGGCCCGCTCTCGCCGCCGACCCAGATCGGCGGGTGCGGCCGCTGCGCCGGCTTCGGCTCGAACAGCACATCGTCGAATTTGACCCAGTCGCCGTGGTGGCGCGGCGCCGCCTCGGTCCACAAAGTCCGAAAGGCGCGGATGTACTCATCGGTCACCGCGCCGCGTGCGCTGAATGGCGTGGTCGCGACCGCGTCGAACTCGGCTTCGAGCCAGCCGGCGCCGATGCCGACCACCAGCCGCCCGCCGGACAGCACGTCGAGTGTCGCCAGCATCTTGGCGGCAAGCACCGCCGGCCGATAGGGCACCACCATGACCGCCAATACCAGCCGGATGCGGGAGGTCTTGGCGGCGACATAGGCCGCGGCGGTCAGCTGGTCGTGCCGCCGTTGCGGCCCGTCGCCAAAAAATTCGCCGCTCTCCGAATAGGGGTAGCCCGGCACCTTGAGGTTCGGCAGCACGATGTGGTCGGTCAGGGTCAGATAGTCGTAGCCGAGGGCTTCGCCTTCCTGCGCGATCCGGATCACGGTATCGGGATCCGACAGCGGACCGCTGATCGGCAGGTTGAACCCAATCTGCATCTCTTCCTCCCGGTGGGCTTGCGGGCGCACAATAGCCGACACGCGAGCGCCCGTGCATCCGCCCGAAGCAGCCGGGAATTTGCGCTAAACGGAGGACCGTCGCATGCAGATCGGCTTTATCGGTACCGGCACAATGGGGACGCCGATCGCCGGCTGCCTGATCGACGCGGGTCACAGCCTGACCGTCCACGACATCCGGCCCGAGGCGACGCTGACGCTGACCGGGCGCGGCGCAAAGTCGGCCGTCAGCCCGCGCGCGGTCGCCGACGAGAGCGAAATCGTGTTCACCTCGCTGCCCGGCCCCGACGAAATGACGCCGGCCGTGCTCGACCCCACGACCGGCATTCTCGCCGGGTTGCGCGCCGGCGGCATCTACATTGACCTCTCGACCAACGCCCCGGCGGCGGCGCGCAAAGTCGCCGCAGCCTGCCGCGCCAAGGGTGTCGCGATGCTCGACGCGCCGGTCAGCGGCCGCCCGCCCGGCATGACCGTCATGGTCGGCGGCGACGAGGCGGTCTTTGCCCGCTGCCGCCCGCTGTTCGAGGCCATCGCCCGCAACGTCTTCTACGTCGGTGCTGCGGGGGCCGGCTGCATCGCCAAGCTCGTGACGCAATATCTCGGCTACACCAATTTCGTCGCCGCCCTCGAAGGCTTGCTGATCGGCGCCAAGGCCGGTGTCGACCCCGGCATCCTGGCGCAGATCGTGCCGTTCAGCGCCGGCGCCAGCCGCACCTTCGACAACATCCCGCGCTCGGTGCTGTCGGGCGCCTTCACCGCCGGCGGCACCCTCGACATCGTCGCCAAGGATTTGCATCTGGCCTGCGGTCTCGCCCGCGACGTCGCCGCCCCCGCAAACCTCGGCCTCCTCGCCCATGACGTGCTGCACCGCGCCCAGGCCCAGGGCTGGGGCCAGGACGGGTTCCCGGTCGCCGCCCGCATCCTCGAAGCGATGGCCGGCCATGAGCTGCGCTCGCAAACCGGGCAGAACGCCGCCCAATACCAAGCGGACGACCCGCGGCGCAGCCCCGTCCGCCGCTAGCAGACACCAGGAACCCAGGCGCCGCGAGCGGTCCTGAGCGTGGCGCATCGCGCGCCGCCCGCCTGTTCTTCCTGTTTTATCAGGTTGAGATCAGGCGGCACCGGCTTGTTCAAGCATGCCTTTTGGCGACTTGCCGGCCGCCGAAGGCGATCGCCGAGGGGAGCCCCTCAAGCGCCGTTCCCGGCCGGCTGGGCGAGCGACCAGGCGAGCAATTCGGCGAACGAGGCGTTGGCGAAATCGGGCGCCGGCGCGCCGGCGAGGCGCTTGGTCATCGCCGTGATCTTGGGGGCGAAAGCCTCGGCCAGCACCCGGTCACAGGAACTGGCGGCGATGGCGCCGTTATCGTCGGCATGCTGCAATGCCGGTGTGTCGGGGATCTCCGCAAGCGCCGCCGCGGCGGCGTCGGCGAGAGCGAGCCGGCCGGCAGCCGCCGCGTCGACCCCGGCGCGCGCCAGTGCGTTGCGGATGACACCACCCATTGCGGCCTCGGCGCGCCATACCCGGCGACGCCGGGTCGCAGCCGCGCCCTCTTCGGCGGCGGCGGCCATTCGCCGCCCCTCGACCCGGCCGAGGCGGCCGTCAAGGGGCCGCCGCATCGGCTGTCTCCAATGCCGTCAGGCGCCGTTCGAACTCGCTCGCCTCGACGGCGCGGACATAGGCCTCGACCACCTGACCCAATTGCATCGCCTCGCGCGGCGTCACCGCACCCTGCGCCGCCGCAAGGGCGACCGCCGCCATCGCCGGTGCGAGGTCAGCCGCACCACGGATCGGCGGCATCGTGAATTCGACGGCGCGCTCGCGGCACGGGCCGAGGATGCGTTCAAGGCACAGCCGCAGCGCCGCCGCGTCGCCGGCAAGCGCCAATTCAACGGCCTTGCGGGTCAACGCCTCGCCCTCGCCGGCGAGCAACAGCCGTGCGGCGCGGTTGACCTGGTCGCGGCAGCCGCGAGGCCGGCCGGCGGGATTGCCCGACCGCCCTCTGACAAACCGCCCGCAGCCATCCCGCGCCCCCTCTACGCCCGGTCTGGTCAGGTCGAGATCAGGCATTCCCAAACTCCTTCGATGACAATTCGCACCCGCTTGCAGACGCGGATGTCCGCGACCATACGGTACGATTATGGCAATTCTGGAGTTGGCAATGCCGCGCAGCTCGGGGCTCCGCGGAATGTGGGCTGGAGGTGTTTTCCCCGGTGGGAGCGGCCTTACACGCGCCGACGGATCGCTCGGACTATCTTCGGTCGAGACTGGACGGGCAAATCGGACCGGCAAGGGTCATGGCGGCATAGCTCGCGCTGGCATATGCCCGGCGGCGGCAATAACATGTGAACGAATAGGGCAGGAGGGCAGCGATGATGGCCACGCCGACAATCGGGATACCGCAAGGGTCTCGTCGATCTGGGCAAGGGCCAGGTCAGCCGCGAGATCTTTGTCAACGAGGCGATCTACCAGGAGGAGCAGGAGCGGCTCTTCGCCCGCGCCTGGCTCTTTGTCGGCCACGAAAGCCAGATCCCGAACCCCGGCGACTTCGTTGTCTCCGGCATGGGCGAGGAAAGCGTCATCCTGTGCCGCGACCGGGCCGGCGTGATCCACGTGTTCCTCAATTCGTGCCGCCATCGCGGCATGAAGGTGTGCCGCTATGACGAGGGCAACACCCCGGTCTTCACCTGCCCCTATCACGGCTGGAGCTACGGCACCGACGGCAAATTGGTGGGCGTGCCGTATTTCCGCGAGGCCTACCACTCGCAACTCGACCGCGCGCAATGGGGCTTGGTCGAGGTGGCGCAGCTCTGCAACTACAAGGGGGCGGTCTGGGCGACTTGGGACCCGGCAGCACCCTCCTTCACCGAGTATCTCGGCGATTTCGCGCGCTACCTCGACCTGATCCTCGACGGCCGCGACGGGCGCGAGGGTCAGGCCGAGGTGCTGGGCGGCGTCCAGAAATGGCTGATCCCGTGCAACTGGAAATTCCCGGCCGAGAATTTCAGCGGCGACAGCTATCACAACATCAGCCACCGCTCGGTCGACCTCGCCGGCATCGGGCCGTCGGGGGCCGGCCGCCGCGACATGTCGGAATTGCTGATCGCCCGCAAATTGCACGTCGCGATCCCCGACCGCGGCCATCAGACGATCGTCTACGCCTTGCCCAAGGATCAGCCGCCGGCCGCCACCTACCAGCATTCGCCGGTCGTCTCCGAATATTTCCGCCATTGCGAGGCGGAGCGCCGCCGCACCCGCGGCGCGGAGGCCCGGCTGCTGGGGGCGCCGGGCGAGATCTTCCCGAATGTCGCGTTATTGCCGCGCCAGCCGCGCACGATCGCGGTGTGGCACCCGCGCGGCCCGCACCAGACCGAAGTGTGGCGCTGGTTCCTCGTCGACCGCGAGGCGCCGCAGGAGGTCAAGGATTTCCTGCGCGACTACTACATCCGCTATTCCGGCCCGGCCGGCATGACCGAGCAGGACGACATGGAAAACTGGAACTACGCCCATCAGGCAAGCCGCGGGGTGATCGCCCGCCGCCATCCCTATTCGTACGAGATGGGGCTCGGCAGCGCGGTCGAGAATTTCGAATGGGACGGGCTGCGTCTCCCCGGCAAGGTCGTCGACATCACCAAGGCGCAGTCGAGCGAGGAGCCGATGCGCAACCTCTACGCCCGCTGGGCGCAGTTCATGGAAGCCGACAGCTGGGCCGACCTCGCCCCCTGGCGCCGCCCGGCCGCAGTGGCCCAAGCGGTCGCGCAAGCCGCGGAATGACGGCGCTCGGGCGCGAGAGCCGCGCCGCGCCAAAATGCTTCAAACGGCGCTCTTGTCCAGCGAACTCTTATCAGCGCGTTACGAATTGGCGCGGCGACAGGCGCTCGGAGTTGACGAAGCTCTGTCAGATTTGAAGCGGAGCCTTGAGCCGACTGTGAAGCGTCGCCCGTCTCGTCGGGCATTACAGCCGCCGATCCCACTCTCTCAACCGAACTTCTGAGGTAAAGCCCATGGCCGCGACTACTCAGACCAACCGAAAGAAATTGCTGTTGCCGACGACCTTGGCGAAGGCCGGCTGGGCGATCGTCGAGGCGCGCGACGATGTCGAAGGCGTGCCCTATCAGACGACGGCGCCAAAGGCCGAGCTGCATCGCTTGCTGGAGGACGTCGCCGGGGTCGCGTTGTCGGTGACGCCGTTCAGCGATCCCGAGCTCGACGCCGGCCACGATCTCGAAGTCGTCGCGCGCATCGGCGTCGGCTATGACGCGGTCGACGTGCCGGCATTGACCCGGCGCAAGCTGCCGCTGATGATCGCCGGCACCGCCAATTCGGTCAGCGTCGCCGAGGCCGGCGTGTACCTGCTGATGAACCTCGCGCGCCGCGGCGCGGCAATGGACGCGCTCGTCAAGGAAGGCCGCTGGCACGACCGCTACAACGAGATGCCGGTCGACCTCTATGGCAAGACCGTGCTGATCGTCGGCTTTGGCAAGATCGGCACGCGCTCGGCCAAGCGGCTCGGCGCGATGGAGATGAACGTGCTGGTCTACGACCCGTACATGTACTCCGAGACCATCCGCGGCATGGGCTACGAGCCGGTCGGCGACCTCGACGCGGCGGTGGCGCGGGCCGATTTCATCACCATCCACTGCCCGAAGACGCCGGAGACGGTGGGCCTCTTCGACGCCGCACGGCTGGCGCGGATGAAGCGCACCGCCTTTATCGTCAACACCGCGCGCGGCGGCATCATCGACGAAATGGCGCTTTATGACGTGCTTAAGGCCAACCGCATCGGCGGCGCCGCCCTCGACGTCTTTGTCGAGGAGCCGACCCCGAAAGACAACCCGCTTCTCAGCTTGAAGAACTTCGTCGCGGCACCGCATGTCGCCGGGGTCACCCGCGAGGCGGTCGAGCGCATGGCGATAACCACGGTGCACAACCTGCTCAGCGTCCTCGACGGCAAGCCCAACCGCGAAAACGTCGTCAACCGCGAAGTCCTGGACTGAAGCAAATCGCCCGCCTTTTCCGGCTCTCAAAGGCTGATGGGGCGTGCGCCGGGGATGGGGTCCACCGCCTTCGCTTAGCATGATGAATGCGCTGATCTGCGGCGCCTGCCGCGGCGCCGCTCGAGGGGGTCCGTGCAAACGTGATGCGGTGGTTGGCTGCCTTGGCGCTGCGGCTGCGCAGCGGCTTTGACCGGCAGGGAGAAACGACGCCGCGCCTGGTCCTGCCGGTGTCGATCGGCATATTGGCCCTGCTGCTGCGGCTCTACGGCCTCGGCGACAAGCCGTTCTGGCTCGACGAGGTCGCGAGCCTGCACCGGGCGACGGCGAACGTGCCCGGTCTCGTCGCCGACGCGCTGCACAACAATCATTACCCAAGCTACTTCGTGCTGTTGTGGATGGTCGCCAAAATCGGCACCTCGCAATGGCTGCTGCGGCTGCCCTCGGCATTGTTTGGCGCGATTGCCGCAGCACTCGCCGGTGCTGTGGGCCGCAGAGTGGCGGGCGCGCCGGCCGGCGCCGTTGCCGGGCTGTTGATGGCGTTGTCGCCGTTCGAGGTTCAGTTCGGGCAGGAGGCGCGGTCCTACACGCTGGTCTCCTGTCTTATTCTGACCGCACTTTGGGGGCTGGTGCGGCTGGCGCAGGAGCCGGCTGCCGCGGCGCTTTCCTTGAGGCGCAAGGCGCCCTGCACGGAGCGTGGATCGCCTATGGGCTCGGCACGGCAGGCGCTCTCAATGTGCTCAACGTCGCCATCCCGTGGCTCGTCGCCGCCAATCTCGGGGCGATCGCCGTAGCCCGCGCGGCGGGCGACGCAAGACGCGGCTTTTGGCGCAATTGGGGTGCGGCCCAGACTGTTGATCTTCGCCGCCTGGGTCCCGTTGGTCGCCGCCGTCTTCGTCGCCAGCAGAGGGGCGGTCCTCGACGGCGTCGGCTGGGCCCCGAGCGAGACCGCCAAGACGATCTGGTCGGTCGTGGCCCCGGTCTACCTGTTGCGCATTTCGAGCTTCATCACTTACGACCTGATGCCCGCCCGGGTGCCGGGGCTGGCGCTCGTGGTCGCCGCGGCGGCAGCACTCGGCGCCTGGCGTTGCGCCGCGACCCCACCGTGCTGGCGGTGCTGGGCGGCGCGGCATTGGTGCTGCCGTTGGGCCTCTGTCTCGTCTCCCTCTTCGTGCCGGTGCTGGTGCCGCGCTATTTCGCCTGGGGTGCGGCGCCGTTTTTCATCTTTGCCGGGGCCGGGCTCGGCCAGCTGTCCGGCGCCCGGTTTGCCGCCCTGGCCGGGGGTCTGGGAGCGGTCGGCTTTGTCAACCTCGCTCCCTATTACGACTACGAGACCAAGCCGCGCTGGGACCTCCTGGCGGCCAACCTCGCGGCGATGGCGCAGCCGGGCGATGTCGTGCTGCTCAACAGCTATTACGCCTATTCGGTGCTGTCGGTGTTCGCGGCGCGCGCCGGGCTCGACAATCGTCGGGTCCTGCTGACCTGGGACGCTGCCGATGCGGCGCAGGTGGCGCCGGGTCACGACGTATGGGCGGTTTACGGGCGCACCGGACAGGCGGCAAGGCAGCCGGCCGAGGATTACCGGCGCTCGCTTGCGGGGCTGGGTCGGCCGGTGGTCGAGAATTCGGTCGGGCGCTACATCGTGCTGTGGCGCTTTGCCGAGCCAAATGGACCCGGCCCCGCCGCCGTGGCCGCGCCGGCGCACATGCCCGGCGGCTTTTGCATGCGAGCCGAGCACGGCCCCTAGTGGCGATTACGGAATGCTTGGGAACCAAGCGTTTCGATCGGACCGGCCCACCAGATTAATAGGTTGGTGGTGCGATTCAGCCAACGGCCTGCGGCTAGCCGGCTGTGCGGCGGGCGAGCGCGCGTTCGCGCTTCGAGCGCGGATGCGGGACCCACGGGCGGTCGCCGCGGCTTTTGTTGGCGCTTTCGACCGTGACCGCGGCCGGGTCGAGCCAGAAGGCGACGGCCCCTTGACGCCAGGAGTCGATCCGGTCGACGACCGGTATCGTCGAGCGGCAGCGAAAGCCGGCGGGCACCTGGCTGACGACCGCGTCGAACTCGCCGCAGTCGAGCGGCAGTGCCGCGGCGCCGGTGACGATCGCCACGGTGCGGCCGCGCGCGGTGTAGCGGCACAAATCGCCGGCGCAGTCGAGCCCCCCCTCCGCGGCGCTCTGCGGCCACGGACCGACCTCGAGGCCGGTCTCTTCGGCGAGGAACGAAGCCTCGAACTGCTCGCCATGGTCGGCGATCGCCCAATAATGCCCGTCGGGCGCGCGCACCGCCAGAAAACGCCCGAGATCGGCGATGACGATGTCGGGCGGCCGGGTCAGCGTCATGCCGGCAAGACCGGCGGCGATCGCGACGACGCCCCAGCGCCGCCAGGCCTGCCGCCACAAGCACAGCCACAACCCGCCGAGCGCCACCAGCACCAGCCCCGCCGCCGGCAATCGCGGCATCGGCCAGACATTTCCCGGCAATGCCGAGACGGCTTGCGCCACAAAGATCGTCGCGTCGATGCCCCAGCCCATCGGAACGAGCGCGAAACGTTCGAGACCGAACGGCATCAGCAGGCAGGTGACGACACCCCAGGGCAAGGTCCACATCGCGCTCAACGGCACGGCGACGACGTTGGCGAGCGGCGAATAGAGCGCGACGTGGTGGAAATGGTAGATCGAGAACGGGTCGGTGCCGATCGTGACGACGACGGTCGTGACCACCACCGCCCCGGCATATCCCAGTATCCGGCCCGGTAATGACGGGCGGTGCAGCAGATGCCCGAGCCTGCCGCCATAGGTCTCGTAGACCGCGATCAAGGCGACGACCGCGCCAAACGACATCTGAAAGCTGACCCCGACCAGGCTCTCGGGTTCGACCGCCAGGACAAAGGCGGCGGCCAGCGCGCAGATCCGCATCGAAATTCGCAGCCGGTCGATCAGGACCGCGGCAAAGACGAGCCCGTTCATGACAAAGGCGCGCTCGGTCGGGATCGCCGCGCCGGAGAGCATCAGATAGCAGGCGAGCACCACCAAGGTGGCGGCCGCCGCCAGCTTCTTGATCGGGTAGCGCAGCGCCACCCAGGGGATCAGCGCCAGGCCGGCGCGTATCGTGAAAAACACAAAACCGCCGACCAGGCCCAAATGCAGCCCGGCGATCGCCAGCAGATGCTGCAGCCCGGACTGGCGAAAAGCCTGCTTGACCGGTTCCGAGATGGCGCCGCGCTTGCCGGTGATCAGCGCCGAGGCGACGCCGCCGGTCGAGCCCGGCAACACGGCGACGATGCGCCGCGACATGTCGGTGCGCAGCAGCCGCAGGCTCTCGCGCCAGCTCCCCCAGGTGCGCCGGCGGGGGCGTCAGCGGGGGCGCCGGCCGCCTCGGCGACGCGGCGCGCCGGGCCGTAGGTGTAGCCGACCCCGCCGATCCGGGCGAAATAGGCCTCGCGCTGCATGTCGTGGGCGCCGGGCAGGATCTGTCCCGGCACCGGGTAGAGCACCGCGCGCATGCTGACGCGGTCGCCCGGCGCCAACAGGTCGCTCGCCGCCGGGATGTGGATGCGCAGCTGCGCCGGCTGCTCGCCCGGCGTCAGCCCCGGCAACGGATCGGGGGCGACGATGACCCGCCAGCCGCGATCGACCGAGTCGATGTCGACGACACGCCCGGTGACGGCGACGGGGCCGAGCCGGCGCTGCGAGCATCGGCGCCTGCCGCTGCCACGTGGTCTCGCCGATCAACGCAAAACCGGCGCAGAACAGGGTCAGCGCCAGCGCCGCTTCGCAGCGCAACGGGTGTCGGTGCAGCGCAAAGCTCGCGGCGCCGCCGGCGAGTGTTGCGCCAAAGCCAAGCCACAGCGGCGGCTCGAAGGTCAGCGAGAAATAGACGCGATACCGGCGCCGAAAAACACCGGCAGCCACAACAGTCGGCGCTCGCCCTCCGCGGCGTAGGCGTCGCCGAGGACCCTGAACAGCCGCGCGCCCGGTCGCGACGCTGCGCCGAGTTCGCCGCCCGCGATCGCCGCATCCGCCATCACTGCCCCATTGCCAGTTTGGCGAGAATATCCGAGACATAAATTAAATGAAAGTCTGTATTATATATTTGACGATTTATTGACGCCGTTCGATGTGCTCCCGATAGCAGGCATTAGTAATTCTGTTAATTTGACCGAAAAAATTTCCTTTATCACGTGTTGTCAAACATGTGGTTTATGCTTGCCGGCGTCACTTAACCGCGTTGCATATTACCCTTAGGGCTCGCCCTGATTTTCCGGGTGCGCAGCCCTTGGTCGTCTGCGGGCCGGCGGTCAGGCGTTGGCGGGCCCGAGGACACGGTCCAGCGGACGCCCATGGCCGCCGCAATCGGCCCCGGCCGTCGAGTGTGGGAAGAAATGCCGCCAGCGTCATTCCGGGGCGGTCTGAAGGGCCGAGCCCGGAACCCAAGAACACCTAAATTTCCAATATGTTCGACGTCCAGTGTTCATAGGGCTCGCGGGCAGTGCCCACGCCCCGGAATGACAATGTTGGAATTTCTTCACGAGCTCCGTCGCTGGGATGACCAAATGGCCGCGATGACCAAATAAATAAACACCGGTGATCTGACGGGCTGCGCGACCGGGACATTATAGCGTGTCGCCGCATAGCGTGTCGCCGATTGTGCCTGATGATTGCGGCGGCGAGATAAGCTCGGCGCCGCATGACGGGCGGTCCGGAGCGAGGCGAGAGATCGATGAGCCACGCTGAACCGTGGGCGCCGGAGCCGCGCCGGTTGAGGCGTTGGGCCGGGCTCGCCTCGAATGCGCTCCAGAGGACGGGGCCGCCGCTGCTATTCGGCTTACGGCTGTGGGCGTCGGTCTGTCTGGCGCTCTACGTTGCGTTCTGGCTCGAGCTCGACACCCCGTCCTGGGCCGGGACGACCGCGGCCATCGTCTGTCAGCCCCATCTCGGCGCTTCGCTGCGCAAGGGCTGGTTCCGCATGATCGGCACCGTGGTCGGCGCGGTGGCGATCGTGGTGATGACCGCGTGCTTCCCGCAGGACCGCGCCACTTTTTTCGTAAGCTTGGCGCTGTGGGGTGCCGTGTGCGCGCTCGTCGCCACGATGCTGCGCAATTTTGCGGCCTATGCCGCGGCACTGGCCGGTTACACAGCGGCGATCATCGCGAGCGACCAGCTCGGCGTCGTCGGGGGTCTGAACGGGCAGGCCTTCATGCTTGCCGTCAACCGCGCCAGCGAGATCTGCATCGGCATCGTTTGCGCCGGCATCGTCCTCGCCGGAACCGATTTGGGCGGCGCCCGGCGCCGGCTCGCCATCCTGTTCGCCGACCATTTCGGCCGAGATCAGCGGCCGGTTCACCGGCACATTGGCTACTGCCGGAGCAGAGTTCGAGGCCACTCAGACGATCCGGCGCGGTCTTCTCGGCCGAGTCATCGCGCTCGACCCGGTGATCGACGAGGCGCTCGGCGAATCCTCCAGCTCCGCTACCACTCCCCGGTTTTGCAGCAAGCTCTGGACGGTTTGGTCGTTGCCCTCGCCAGTTGGCGCACGGCGGCGATTGTGCTGGCGCGATTGCCGGAGGCGAGCGCCCGGCAAGAGGCGAGCGCGGTGCTGGCGCAGGTGCCCGAGTCACTTCGCACAAGCCCCGGGCAGGACGAGGCGGCCCGCTGGATCGCCGACCCGACCCGCCTGCTCCGGCTGTGCGACGCCGCGGTGCGCAGGCTGGTCGCCCTGCCGGCGGCCGTACCCTCGCTGCGGCTGCTCGCCGACCAGGCGGCGGAGGCGATGGCCGGCCTCTCGCACGCCCTCAACGGGCTGGCGCTGCTCGTTGCCGATCCCGCCCGGCCGGCTGAACGTATCCGCGGCAGCCGCCGCCCCCGCATCCCCGATTGGCTACCCCCCCTGGTCAATGCCGGGCGCGCCTTCGTCGTGATCGGCGCCGCCGAGCTTTTCTGGGTCGTCACCGCATGGCCCGACGGCGCCAATGCGATTACCTTCGCAGCAATTATCGTCATTCTGCTCGCGCCGCGAGCCGATCAAGCCTATGGCGCTGCTTTAGGCTTCACGATCGGGAGCATCCTAACCGTAGCGATTGCCGCAACCCTCGATTTCGCGGTGCTGCCGAACGTTGAGACCTTCGCCGTTTTCTGTTTAGTAATCGCTGTCGTTCTCGTCCCGGTGGGTGCAGTTCTCGCCTTGCGGTGGCAACCGGCCATTTTCACCGGGATCATGACGCCTTTTATACCGCTTCTCGCGCCAACCAACCCAATGACCTACGACACCTCGCAATTTTACAATGGCGCGTTGGCGATCATCGCAGGCGTGGGTGCCGGGGCCCTTTCGTATCGTTTGATACCGCCGCTGTCACCGGCGTTTCGGGCGCGCCGGCTGCTGGCGCTGACATTGCGCGATCTGCGGCGCCTCGCGACGGGTCCGATCCCGGATACGCCCAAGGATTGGGAGAGCCGCATGTACGGCAGGTTCGCCTTGCTGCCGGATCAGGCCCAACCGTTGCAGCGCTCGCAGCTGATGGCGGCGTTCTCATTAGGTACCGAGATCATCCAGCTGCGCCGGCTCGCGCGGAGGCTAGATCTGGCTGCCGCCCTCGACCGTGTATTCGAAGCCCTGGCGCAAGGCCACAGTGCGCTCGCGACCGCGCGCCTTGCTTCGGTCGACCGGGCGCTCGCCTCCCGCCCCGGCGCTCCCCCGGCAGCTCTCCGGGCGCGCGGCCTCATCCTTGCAATCTCGCAGGCGCTCACCCAACATGCCTTTTACTTCGACGCAGGAGCGCCCGCGTGAGGTTCGCCGAGATCAATCTCTTCGGCGTCTATGTCGCGCCGATCTCGGTGATCATGGTCGCGGCTTGGGTCGCGACGATCGCATTGCGGCGGTTCGCCGCCCGCTTCGGCCTGCTGCGCTACGTCTGGCATCCCTCGCTTGTTTGTGTTCGCCGTTTACATGATCGTGCTGTCGTCGATGGTTTTGTTTGTCGGACGATGACCGACGCCGAGCTGAGATCGCGGGAAGAGGTAGCGCCGGGCACGCCCGCCCAGGATCAGCCTCGCCTGCCCAGCGCCGGTTCGCGCTCGCGTCGCCGCGTCCGCGTCCTGCCGCTTCTGGTCACAGTCGTCGCGGTGGCGCTTGCCGCGGGGCTCGGCCGGGCGATGTGGCACTCCTACATGGCCACACCGTGGACCCGCGACGGCACGGTGCGGGTTTACGTCGTGACGATGGCGCCGCAGGTCGCGGGCCAGATCGTGCAACTGCAGGTCGCGGACAATCAGCTCGTGCACAAGGGCGATTTGTTGATGGTGATCGACCCGACCGACTACAAGATCGCGGTCGAGTCTCGCTGAAGCGGCGGTGCGAGCATGCCCAGGTCACCGCTTAGAACGCGCAGCGCGAGGCGCAGCGTCGGCAGGAGCTGACCCAATTGGCGGTGACCAAGGAGGAAAAGCAGACCTATGAGAGCGACGCGATTGCCGCGCAGGCGACTTATCAGCAGGCGGTCGCCAATCTGAACCAGGCGCGGGTCAATCTGCAACGCACCGAGATCCGCTCGCCGGTCAACGGCTATGTGACCAATCTGTTGGCTCAGCTCGGCGACTACGCGACCGTCGGGGAGAATTTGATCTCGCTGGTCGACGCCAATTCCTTTTGGGTCGACGGCTATTTCGAAGAAACCAACCTCGCCGCGATCCGCAAGGGCGATCCGGCGACGATCAAGCTGATGGGCTATCGGCAGACGCTGCGCGGCCATGTCGACAGCATCGCCCGCGCGATCAACGTCGCCAACGCCCAACCGGACCGCGAAGGTCTCGCCTCGGTCAACCCGATCTTCACCTGGGTGCGGCTCGCCCAGCGCATCCCGGTGCGAATCCATATCGACCAGGTGCCCGAGGGCGTGCAGCTGGTCGCCGGGATGACCGCGACGGTTCAGATCGACCCCCGGACCGACACTCCGGCAAAGTAGTCGAACGCTGCGGCCTTCGCGCAATCGCCGTCAGCTTTTGACGGCCTCGTGGCGGAACCCGTCGCCCCAGCGCTTGATGTGTCCGACCGAGGGCGACGGGAAATGCATCGAGCAGCACAACGTGCTGGTGTCGCAGTAGCGTTCGAGAAACGCGCGGCGGGTAGCTGAGGCCTGCTGCGGGTCGTAGTCGACGCGCATCACGAGGTCGGGATAGCGCGCCTGGATCGGCGAATGGATCAGGTCGCCGGTGAACACCGCCTGGTCGCCGCCGCGCCCGGCGCAGACCGCGAAGTGGTCGGGCGTGTGGCCGGGGGTCGGGGTCAGCCTGATGTGGTCGTTGAGCGCGTGGTCGCTGGTCACCAGCTCGGCCTTTTTGGCGTCGATGATCGGCAGGACGCTGTCCGCCATCGGGTCGAGCGGGGTCTCGCGATGGATGGCGTCCCAATACTCGAATTCCTTTTTTGAGAACAGATATTTGGCATTCGGAAAGGTGGGGACCCAGCGGCCGTTCTCCATCCGCGTGTTCCAGCCGACATGGTCGCCGTGAAGATGGGTGCACATGACAAAGTCGATGTCGTCGACGGTCACCCCGGCGGCCTTCAGCGCCTGCATCCAGTTGCTGTCGGTCTTGCGGTGCCAGGTCGGGCGATGCGGAAACGACTTGTCGTTGCCGATGCAGGCGTCCACCAGGATCGTGTGATGCGGCGTCTTGACGACATAGGACTGGAAGCAGAGGACCGCCATGTCGGTCGCGGGATCGAGCGCGGCCGGTTCCAGCCACGACCGGTTCTCATCCAAAAGCTCGCGGCTCAGGCTCGGCAGGAACTCCAAGATCGGCGTGAATCCTGCTTCCTGCTCAACCAGCCGGTGGATCGTCATGTCGTTGACGGTGAAGCTCGTGAGCATCGCGATCAGTCCTTACAGCAGAGGGGTGGGAGAGGGGCGGGACAGCGCAGGGTGGGCATGGTAGCGGTCGGTCCGTGCCGTGACAACGTGCCGCGAGGGCGTCGCCCGGCACACCTCGGCACGGGCGCGTCCCTTCGTCGTCGCACGCGCCCCCTCATACGTCGGGCTTAACCCTTACGGCTAAGGTGAAAAACAGGAAAAATTAATGCCGGTCATCAAAACCCTCCTATACTAAGGGCGGAGGCGCCGGCCGGGCGTCCGTCGTTGCTGATCGGCAAGACGCGCCGGCCGTGGAGGGGTGGATTTTGCAGTGCCCTGAATGCCGTCATGAAAACCGCCAACAGGCGCGCTTTTGCGACGAATGCGGCGCGGCGCTGGAGCGCGGTTGCGAGAATTGCGGCCAAGTCAACCGATCCAAGGCAAAGTTCTGCGATGGCTGCGGTGCGGCCTTGAACGCGTCGCCGGACCGATCCGCCGCGGACGCCAGCGACGGCGCCCCGCCTCAGACTTACACCCCGCGCTTTCTCGCCGAGAAAATTCTGACGACCCGCAGCGCGCTCGAAGGCGAACGCAAGGTGGTTACCGTCCTGTTCGCCGACATCGCCAACTCCTCGGCCTTTGCCCAGCAGCTCGACGCGGAAAAGCTGCACCTGTTGCTCGACCGGGTGTTGCAGCTGGCGGCGCAGGCTGTTCATCGCTACGACGGGACCGTCAACAGCTATCTCGGTGACGGGATCATGGCCCTGTTCGGCGCCCCGATCGCGCTCGAAGACCATGCTTTGCGCGCGGTGCACAGCGCCTTGACGATCCAGGAGACGATCCGCGGCCTGAATGCCGAAATCCAGCGCGAGCTCGGCGTCACCGTGCAGCTGCGCATCGGGCTCAACACCGGGTCGGTCGTCGTCGGCCGCATCGGCGACGATTTACGAATGGACTATACCGCGAACAGCAACACCGTGCATCTCGCCTCGCGGATGCAGACGGTCGCCGAGCCCGGCGCGATCGTGATCACCGAGGACACCCGTCGCGCGATCGGCGGCGAGATCATCACCGACCTGATCGGGCCGGTCGAGGTCAGAGGTCAGCGCGAGCCGGTCGTCGTCTACAAGGTCGTCGGCCGCGTACAGCGCGGCAACCGGCTCGAATTTCACCCGGAGCAAGGACTGACCAAGCTCGTCGGCCGCGGCGGGGAGCTGGCCCAATTGTGCGATCGGCTGGGGCGCGCCGAGGCCGGCCAAGGCCAGGCGCTCGCGATCGTCGGCGAGCCGGGCCTCGGAAAATCGCGGCTGCTGTACGAGTTTCGCCAGGCGCTCGGCGAGGACCGCGTGATCTGGCTCGAGGGGCATTGCCGGGCGCGCGGGCTGACCTTGCCTTACGGGCCGGTTCTCGAAATCCTGCGCGGCCTGTTTCGCATCGAGGACGACGACAACCCGCTGCAGACCGCCGAAAAGCTGGTGGAGGGGCTCTGCGGTCTCGACCCCGAGCTGTCCGAGGCGCTGCCGTTTCTCGAACTGGTGTTTGGTTTGCCGGCCGCCGACGAGGCCCTGCGCCGCCTCGAACCAAAGGACAAAAGGCTGCGGACCCAGCAGGCGATCACCGCCGTCCTGACCGCCGCGGCGCGTCGGCGGCCGCTCGTGCTGGTGGTCGAGAACCTGCATTGGCGCGATCAAAGTTCCGACGATTTCATCGCTTTTTTCGCCGGCGGCCTGCCCGAGTTGCCGGTCCTGATGGTGACGACACACCGTCCCGGCTACGAGCTGCGCTGGGCCGACATGCCGGTGTTTTCGCAGATTTCGCTAGACCGGCTCACCGAGGACGAAGTGGAGCGGATGGCGGCGGGCCTGCTCGGCGGCCATGACGTTGCGGAAGATTTGTTGCGCTTTATCGGCGAGAAGGCCGACGGCATACCGCTGTTCATCGAGGAAGTCACCCGTGCGCTCGCCGAGCGGAATTTCCTGATTCACCAGCCCGCCCGCCTGCGGCTGGCGAGTGCCGCCGAGCTCGAATTGCCGTCGACGATACAGGGCATCATCCAGGCGCGCATCGACGCGCTGGGCGAGGCGGTCAAGCACACCGTGCAGACCGCCGCCGTCATCGGCCGCGAATTCGACCTGCGCCTCTTGGCGGCAGCTTCCGACACGCCGGGCGACGTGCCGCACCACCTCGAAGTGCTGAAGCGTATCGAGCTGATCCACGAAACTCGCCTGCTGCCCCATGTCGAATACCAATTCAAGCATGCGGTGATCCAAGGCGTCGCGTATCGCAGCCTGTTGGGACCGAGGCGACAGGGATTGCACGGTGCGATCGCACGCAGCATGGAGGAGCTGGGCCGCGAGGACCAGGCCGCCATCCTCGCCCATCATTATGCGGAGAGCGAATCCCAGGAAAAAGCGGTTGGCTACAGCCTTGCCGCCGGTGATCAGGCGGCTCGGCTTTATGCCAATTCGGAAGCCTCCGATTATTACGACCAGGCTTTGATGCTGACGAAATCGTTGCCGGCCTCGCCCGAACTGCAACGGGCGCAGATCGACGCGGCGCTGAAGCGCGCCGCCGTCGGCACGACCCGGGAGGCGCTCGAAGCCGATGAACGCAATCTCGAAGAGGCGCGGCAACTGGCCGATGCTTTGGACGACGAGCTGCGTATGGCGAGCGTGCTCTACTGGCTCGGCCGCCTCGCCTATGTCCGGGGAATGCTCGAGGCCGCGGCGCGGTTCGCCGAGCAGAGCCTCGCCATCGCCGATCGCCTGGGTAACGAGGCCTTGGCTGCGCCGCCAGTCAATTTGATGGGGCGCTATTACTATCTGACCGGCGAATACGCCCGCGCCAGCGGCTTGCTGGCCCGCAGCGTCGAGCAGATGCGCGACCTCGGGAACCCGACCGAAGAAGCCACCGCGGCCGGGTACACCGGTGTCGCCTTTGGCGCGCTCGGCGAGTTCAAGCGGGCGCTTTCCTATGCCGACCGTGGTCTCCGGCTCGCGCAGGAGCTGAAAAACCCGTTCGTGGAGGCGGCGGCCTATAATTACCGTGCCGTCACGCACTGCTATCAAGGCTCGACCGCGGCGGCAATCGCCGATTGCGAGGCGGCAAAGCAGATCGCCGAACGCGTCGGCGATCGGTTCCGCACCTATCTCGCGCAATTCTATGAAAGCCAGGCGTGGGCGATGGCCGGGAAGCCTGAAAAGGCTCGCGAGCTGCTCGAGGACAGCATCGCTCTCGCCAAGGAACTCGGAACGACGACGTTGCTCGCCTGGGGCGAGGGCCTGTTGGCGGAGACGTTGATGGCGCTCGGCGAAGCGGCCAATGCCGAGCCGCTGTGCCGAAAGGCGATCCGGCTCGCCGAGCGGACCCACGACCGGCTGGCGACGGCACTCGCCCACCGCACCTTGGCGGACGCGCTGGCGGTGCTGGAGCCGGGCAACATCGTCGGCGCCGAAACCGCCATGCGCGAAGCCCTGCGCATCCAGCGCGAAATGGGTTGCCAACCCGAATTGGGGCGCAGCCATCTCGCTTATGCCCGGCTGCTGGCCGGCTGGGGCCGGGTCGATGAAGCGGTCGATCAACTGGGGCAGGCGGCCGAGATTTTCAGCCGGCTCGACATGCCCGCCGACCGGGCGCGGGCCGAAGCCGCGATCCACGCTCTGCCGGCGACAGAGACCGTCGCCGCGACATGACCCGCAAGATCGGCCTTGTTTTGAGCGGCTGGGCCCCGGCGATGACGTTGATGTCGGGTGCGATGCTCGGCTTTATCGAGAAAGGCGTCGAATTCGAGGTCATCAGCACCGCCGGCGTCGGCGCGCTGATCGGGCTCTTGGCGCTGGCTCCGAAAAGCGGCGACCGCGTCGCGGCGCTCAAGGAACTGCCGAATTTGTTTGTCTCGGATTTGATCTATTCAGTTCTTCCGATCAACTTCAAGGTCTTCCACAAACTCGGTCCGTTCAGCAGGCCGATGGCGGAGTTGCGGCGCCGGATTCCCAAATTCCCGCTCGACCCCAAGGACCGGAACCATGTCGGCCGCCTGGTCAATGACTGGGTCGATTTGATGTTTTGCGCGATGACGCCGTCGACCTTCGAGTTGAAGAGCCAGGGGCTGATGAGTCCCGGCCCCGAAATCGAAGGTCTGGTTGATTTTGACAAACTAAAGCAGGCCTCGACCAAATTCTATGTCAACGCATTCGACCTGAATAAAAAGACACTGGAGATCTTCGACAACAATTCGACCGATGTCGACGTCTACAACGCCGCTCAGGCGCTGGCGGTTTTGTTTCCGCCGCAGCGCATGAGCGGCGGCGACCTGATGACCACCGGCGCCACCCATGACCCGACCGGCCTGCAGGCGATCTGGCTCAATCAGCAGTCGCAGCTCGACATGGTGGTCATGCTCGACCCGCTCAGCCGTGCGATCTGGCGCGCGTCGACGAACATCCACGACGCGTTCCAGCTGATGCTGATGAACCCGATCGCCGCCCTGCAAGTCATCATCGCGGCGCTTTACGCGCGAACTGACCACGCCGCCGAGCAGCAGCGGGGTGAAGGCAATAAAGTCGACCTGCCCCCCTTGTACCGGGTGCCGCTGCCGGTCCCCGAGAAATATTATCCGGCGATGCTCAAATGGTCGCATTCGAACGCCGTCACCTTGGAAAAGATAGGCTACGATGCGGCCGTCGCCTTTGCCGACGCGATGAAGAACGAAAAGGAATTCGAGCAGAAGTATCGATACTATAACGAAGTCGAGAAAAACGACCGCCTGCAGCGATTTTCCCGGCTGTTCGCGCCGATGTTTGAAAAAGGTGCCGCCGCCGCGCTCGCCGGATCACCGCCGACCCCACCCGCCGCCGCACGCATCCCCGCCGCACCCATCCCCGCCGCAACAGCCGGGCAAGCGCCGCCTGACCCGCCCAAAAACCCCAGCACTGCTGCGGCTCCGACGCCCGCCGGCTGGTGGGAAGCGCCTTCGGGCATGGGTGTTCTCGCCAGCGGCGGGGCGCCGAACCTGCATCTGGTGTCGGGTGCGCTGTGCGCCTTCTACGAAAACAAAATCAGCTTTGACGTGATCGGCGCGTCGGGCGCCGGGGCGTTGCCGGGCCTGCTCTACGCGGTGCCCAAAAAGCCCGAAAGTCAAGTCGCGGCACTTCAGCAAACCGTCAACATGAACGTGTCGGATGCGATTTACCAGTTGCTGCCGATGAACTACAAGGCGTTCTTTAAGCGCGGACCCTTTGCCGAGCCGTTGTGGCGCTTTGGACAAAGCATTCCGCACCGTAAGCTCGATCCGGCTCAGCAGCGTTACGACACCTTTGACCGGCTTTTCAACGACTCGATCGACTTCATGGTGGCGGCGCTGACGCCGTCGACGTTGAATTATTTTTCCAAGAGCGTGTGCACGCGGGTGGGGGTGATTGACGACTGGATCGATTGGCAAGCGTTGAAAACTTATAAGAAAGAATTTTACTTGAACGCGTTCGATTTGAATACGCAAAAGCTGAAGCTTTTCGGCAACAAAGACCTGACGCCGGAAACGTTCTGGGCGGCGCTGGCGATGCCGTGGCTGTTCGAGCCGACGGCGGCGAATGGCGATCTTTACACCGAAGGCGCTTCGCACGACCCGTCGGGGCTCGAGGCGCTGTGGGAGTTTGCCGACCAGAATACCGACAAGCTCGACCGGATCATCGCCCTCGACACGGTCGGCCCGGATTTGTGGACCAATCCTGCGAATATCTATGATGCGCTGCAATTGGCGATCATGGACCCGATCGTGTCATTGGCCGAAACCGTGCTTGCCGCCTATGGGAGGGTGGAGTATGCGGTGAACCAGTCGGGAGTGGCGCGGCTTCCCAAGCTCTACCATGTGCCGTTTCCGGTGCCCGACTGGGAGGCGCCGCACATTCTCGAATGGACCTATTCGAATGCGCTCACCTTGTGGAATGTGGGCCACAAGGCCGGCGCCGAGTTCGTCAAGGCCCTGGACCATCCAGCAGAACTCGAAAAGTACCGATATTACAACAGTAAAAAGGGAGGGGCGGCCCGCACGACCGATTTTCTTAAATTGTTCGACAATGTGCTGCCCCGCGGAGGGCGTTGACCATGGCCGAGGCCGGGCCGCCGCACGACGTGGTCCATTTCCAGTTGGCGGTCCTCGACGCTTACGAAAAGCTGCTCGCCGGCTGCACCTGGGATGAAAGCCGATTGAACGACGCACTGAAATCGATGATGGCGTCGATGCTGCCGTTGTTGCGGGCCCAGCGCGCCCTCGGCGAACAGCTGTTTGCCTCGCACCAGGAATTGCTTCGTCAATACCGGCGGACGCTCGAAGCGACCCTTCGCCAGCCCGGCGACGGACGCGACAAATCGGGCTGACGGCGACACAGATGCCGAGAGACGAAACATCGCCTGGTCTCTCTTATTGGCTCCGTGAACGGATGGCGCAGTATGCCGGCGCCGAGGCGCTTGTCGATTGCAATGCGGCCACGAGCTACAGCCATCTCTGCGCGCGCATGGAAGAGTGGCGCCGCCGCCTCGCTGAGCTGCCGTTAGCTTCGGGAAGCGTCGTCGGGATCGGCGGCGACTGCGCCGGCGACGCCTGCGCGCTGTTTCTGGCGCTCGCCTTCAATGGCCATGTCGCAGCACCGCTTCCCGTCGGCGAGGAAGACCCGCGCGATTATCTCGACATGGCCGGCGCCGACGCCGTTGTCGAATTCCGGCGAGCCGGCGAATGGACATGGTCCCGGCTGACGCCGGAGAGGCGTCCCGAATTGCTGCGGCGCCTGGCCGAGCGCGGCGCGGGCGGGGTGGTCGTCTACAGCTCGGGCACGACCGGCCGGGCAAAGGCTGGGTTGTTCGACTTTGCGAGGTTCATCGAACGCTATCGGGAGCCGCGCCGCGGCTACCGCACGTTGCTGTTCCTGCGGCTCGACCACCTGGGTGGCATCCACACGATGCTGCATACCTTGGCCCATGGCGGCACGCTGGTGATCGGCGAGGACCGCGGTCCCGACGCGGTCTGCCGAGCGATCGAGCGCCACCGCATCGAGTTATTACCGGCGACGCCGACCTTTTTGCGCATGCTGGCGATGTCGGATGCGCGCCGCCGCCACGACCTGTCGTCGCTGCGGCTGGTCACTTATGGCACCGAGCCGATGCCGGCGGCGACCTTGAGGTCGCTGACGGGGTTGTTTCCCGATGTCCGTTTCAAGCAGACCTATGGCCTGTCCGAGCTCGGTGTCCTGCCGAGCCGCTCCAGGGCGCCGGGTTCGCCGTGGCTGCAGGTGGGCGGTGTCGGCTGCGAGACCCGGGTCGTCGACAACGTGCTGTGGATCCGCTCGCAGACGGCGATGTTGGGTTATCTGAACGCGCCGAGCCCGTTCGACGAGGAGGGGTGGTACAATACCGAAGACGCGGTCGAGATCGACGGCCCCTATTTGCGGATACTCGGAAGAACCACCGACCTGATCAATGTCGGCGGGCAAAAAGTCTATCCTGCGGAAGTCGAGAACGTATTGCTGGAAATGGATCATGTCCGCGAGGCGACGGTCTGGGGCCGTCCTAATCCGGTTACCGGGCAAATCGTGGCCGCCCGGCTGAGCCTGGCGCGACCGGAGGAGCCGGATGCGCTCGAAGCGCGGTTGCACCGTTTTTGCCGCGGCCGGCTCGCTCCCTACAAAGTCCCGCTCTATGTCGAGATCGTCGAGGGCGACCACCACGGTCGGAGATTCAAGAAAATTCGGCCGAGCGCGGCCGGCGCCGCTCGATGTCTCGCCCGGTCGTCGTAATCAGCGGCGGCAGTCGGGGCCTGGGCGCGGGCATCGCCCGCAAATGCCTCGATGCGGGTTACGTCGTCGCGACCTTCAGCCGCTCGACCACACCTTTTATCGCGCAAGAACAGGCGCGCGACCCCAATGCCGACGGCTTTTACTGGACGCAATCCGACGGACGCGATGACGAAGCGGTTCGCCGCTTTGTCGCCACCGTCGGCGACCGCTATGGCGCCATCGACGCGCTCGTCAACAATGCCGCGATCGGGCGGTTCGGCTCGTTTCCGTTGATGAATATTCGCGAGATCGACGACAGTCTGGCGATCAATCTGCGCGGCAATATTTTACTGGCGCGGTTGTGCACGCCGGCAATGGTGTTGCGCGGCGCCGGCGCCATCGTCAACATCTCTTCGGTCAACGCCGTGCGCGGCAACGCCGGGGTCGCCGTCTACAGCGCGACAAAGGCGGCATTGGACGGGTTCACCCGGGCATTGGCGCGCGAGCTCGGCCCGCGCAATATTCGCGTCAATTCACTGGCGCCCGGATATTTCGAGAGCGACATGGTGGCCGGGCTTACCGAGCGCCGGCGCCGCGCGATCGTGCGCAATACGCCGCTCGGCCGGCTGGGGACGATCGACGAAATCGCCGACACCGTATTGTTCCTATTGTCGCCCGCCGCCGCCTTTATTACCGGGCAGACCATCGTCGTCGACGGAGGCCTCACATGCTGAGCGGAAACCCCGGTTCCGAGGACATCCGCGCGATGGTCCACCGCACCATCGCCGAGATCGTCGCGCGCAGCGGCCGCCCGGCGCCGAAATTCGGCGACGACGACCTCTTGGTCGCCACCGGGTTGGCGTCGTTGGATCTGGCCGCCGTCGTCGCGAGGCTCGAACGGGTGTGGGGGGTCGACCCGTTTCTCGAGGTGCTGGCGATCACCGAAATCCGCACGGTCGGCGATTTGTGCCGCGCCTATCAGGATTTCGCCGGCGGCGCGTGATGCGCGCCCGCACCCTTTCGCGACATTGCCATTATCGGCATCGCCTGCCGCTTTCCGGGGGCCGCAACAAAGGACGGCTTCTGGGACAATTTGATCGGCGGGGTCGAATTGATAGCCCGTTTTTCCGATGTGGAACTGCTGACCGCCGGTGTCGGCGAAACCCTCGTTCACGACCCGCACTACGTCAAGGCGGCGCCGATCATCGACGACCATGACGGCTTCGATGCGGCGTTCTTTGGTTATTCGCCGCGCGAAGCCCGGCTGATGGACCCCCAGCAGCGCCACTTTCTCGAAGTCGCCTGGGAAGCGTTGGAGGATGCCGGTTACGATCCGATGGGCGACAAGGGCGTGGTTGCGATCTATGCCGGCGTCGGCGGAATGGTGTCGAGCTATCTGGTGCGGCAGGATCATCCCGAATTGCGCGGCCAGACCGGCGATCTCGGTCACCTCGGCAACGACCGCGATTTCCTGCCGTCGCGCGTCGCGTTCAAGCTCGAATTTGACCGGCCCCGCGGTCAATGTCCAGACCGCCTGCTCGACCTCGCTGGTCGCGGTTCATCTGGCCTGCCGGGCATTGATCGACGGCGAAGCCGACATGGCGTTGGCCGGCGCGTCGGTCGTGCGCGACCCGCAGATAGCGGGCTATCTGGCCGAGCCGGGCGGCATCGATTCGCCCGACGGCCATTGCCGCGCCTTTGACGCCGAGGGCAACGGCACCCTGTTCGGCAGTGGTGTTGCCGCGGTGCTGCTCAAGCCGTTGGCGGCGGCGCTGGCCGACGGCGATCACGTCTACGCCGTGGTCAAAGGCTCGGCTGTCACCAATGACGGCGCGGTCAAGGTCAATTACACTGCGTCGACCGTATCCGGCCAAGCCCGCGCCATGACCGAAGCTCTGGCGCTGGCGGGTGTCGATCCCGACGGCATCGGTTATGTCGAATGCCACGGCACTGCGACGACGCTCGGCGACCCGCTCGAAATCCAGGCGTTGACGCGCGCCTTTCGCGACGGTCGGACAAAACGTACCCGATTTTGCGCGATCGGCTCGGTCAAGTCGAATTTCGGCCATTTGGAGCAATGCGCCGGGCTCGCCGGGCTGATCAAAACGGCATTGGCGCTCGATCGCGGCATGATCCCGCCGAGCCTGCACTTTAAAACGCCCAATCCGCGCATCCCGTTCGAGCGTTCGCCGTTTTTCGTCAGTACGAGCCCATTGGCTTTCGCGCGCGGCGCCCTGCCGCGGCGCGCCGCCGTGAACTCGGTCGGCATGGGCGGCACCAACGCCTTTCTCGTGCTGGAGGAAGCGCCGGAGCCGCCCGGTCGCACACTCTGTGACGCTTCGGTTTTCGCGTTGGCCTTGTCGGGCAGGACGGCTCCGGCATTGGCCGCGCAGGCGGGCAATTTTCGCGCGACGCTGAGAGCTGAGAGCGGGCCTGACCTGCGCGATCTGTGCGTCACCGCCAGTTCGGGCCGCCATCATTTCGAGCACCGCTTCTGCGCCGTCGGAGCCACCCACGGCGAGCTGACGCAGGCGCTCGACCAGTTCCTCGCCGGTCCGCAGACCCAGACTTCCACGTCCGGGTCCGGTGGGCCGATCGCCTTTCTCTATTCGGGGCAGGGCGCCCAATACCCCCGGATGGGCGAAGCCCTCTACCGCGGCGACCCGGTCTTTCGCGCCGCACTCGACAATTGTCTCGCATTGTTCGAGGCCGAGGGGCTGGCGCTTCGCGAGGTGCTGTTCGGCGACGACGACGCTCGGCTGACCAGCACGCTCTACGCTCAACCGGCGCTGTTCTCATTGCAGATCGCGCTGACCGAGCTGTGGAAGGCGTGGGGCGTCACTCCCGAAATCGTCCTCGGCCACAGCATCGGCGAATTCGCCGCGGCGGCAGCCGCGGCCGTCTGCTCGCTGGAGGACGCCGTCCATCTCGTCGCGGCGCGCGCCCGGCTGATGGCGGCGTTGCCGGCGCGCGGCGCGATGGCCTCCGTCGCCGCCGCTGCCGAAACGGTGCACGCCTTGCTCGCCAAAGCCGGCGGCAATCTCGCGATCGCGGCCGAAAACGCGCCCGATCGCACGGTCGTCGCCGGCGGCGAAAAGGCGCTCGCGGCGATTCTTGAGGAATGCAGCCCGGCTCGGGATTCCGGCGACGCCGCTGAGGACGTCGCACGCTTTTCATTCTGCGCTGATGGACCCGATGCTCGACGATTTCGAGGCGGCCGCCGCGGGTGTGGTCTTCGCGGCCCCGAAAATTCGTTGGGTCTCGACGTTGACCGGCGCGGACATGACGGTCGCCCCCGACAGCCGCTATTGGCGCGATCAGATCCGCTGCCCGGTGCGCTTTCGTCAGGCGATACAGACGGCCGGCGCCGAGCCGACGACGTTTCTCGAAATCGGCCCGGGCACGGCGCTGACGACACTCGGCCGGCGTTGTCCGGCGGACGGCGGGGCTTGGCTGGCCTCGCTGAAAGATCGCGGTGAGGACTGGCGCAGCATTCTCGATGCGCTGGCCGGCCTCTACCGGCAGGGTCGAACGATCCGCTGGAATGCGGTCGGGCCCAAAGGCGGCCGCCGCGTCAGCCTGCCGACCTACCCGTTTCAGCACGAACGATATTGGCTCGAATCCCGTCCATCCGAACGCGGCAAGCCTGCCCCCGGCGTGCGCCGCGCCGAGGCGGCGCATCCGCTTCTGGGCGATCGGCTCGGCGGCGAGGAGGCGAGCTTCGAGGGGCTGCTCAGCTTGCAACGGTTCGCGTTTCTCGGCGACCACCGGGTCTTCGGCCGCGCCGTCCTGCCGGCCGCCGCGATCCTTGATGCGGTGACGGCAGCGGCGGAAGGCGCCGGCTTTGCCGATCCGGTCCTGGAGGATGTCGTCTACGAGCGCGCGCTGACGCTTCCCGCCGACCAGCCGTTGCTGGCGACGACCTCGTTGGAGGCGGCGGAGGCCGGCACGACGTTCCGGCTGCAAAGCACCGGAATGGTGTGCGACGATCCCTGGCTTCTTCATGCCAGCGGGGTCATCCGCGACGATCCGGAGCGTTTGGCGCCGCCGCCCTTTCCGTCGCACCGAAAACGCGCGGGCGCTGAAATCCTGCCGGAGCAGTTCTACCGCTCTCTAGACGCGGCCGGCCTCTCCTATGGCCCTGCCTTCCGCGGCATCCAAGGGCTGTGGCGCGACGGCGACCAGATTTTCGCCGAGGTCGCGTTGCCCGCCGGCCTTGACCGCAATGGCTATCGGCTGCACCCGGCCTTTCTCGACGCCTGTCTGCATGTCTACGCCGCGCTGACGCCGGGAACCGGGCGGTTCGACCAGCCGCCGCCAGCCGGTGCGTACGTCCCGATCTCGATCGACGCGTTCCGGCTCTACCGGGGGGGTGTCGAGCGCGGCTGGGTTCACGGGATCGTCGTAGGGCGCCAACCGGACGAAGCGCGGGTAAAGCTCGACATCCGCGTCTACGGCGAGGACGGGGGCCCGGTGGCGTTGCTGCGCGGCTTGACCGTGCGCCGCGTCACCGAGGACATCCTGGCTCCGGCCGCGACGCCGGGCTTCGAGCGGCTGCTCTACACGGTCGAGTGGCGCGAACTGCCCGCGCCCGAGCCGTCGGCGATGCCGGCGCGGCACTGGTACGTCGTCGCCGACCGCAAGGGTGTCGGCGAGCGGCTTGGTCATGCGCTCGCCGTCGACGGCGCCACCGCTGTCGTGCTGGGCGCGGACGCCGCGCCGCTCGACCATCTTCTCGACGAGGCGCCGCCGGCGCGTCTCGGCATCGTCTACCTGCGTGCGCTCGACGCCCCGGCGATGCAGCCCGCCGGCCAGGCATCGACCACGGCGTCGAATGCGCTGGTCTGTGGCGGGGTCGTCGAGCTGGCGAAGGCGCTCGACCAGGCGCGCGACCGGTTCGACGAGCCGCCGCGCTTGTGGCTGGTAACGCACGATGTTGCGTCAGCCCCGGCACAGGGTTCGATGTGGGGGCTGGGGCGCAGCTTCGCGCTCGAATATCCCGAGATGTGGGGCGGGCTTATCGGTCTGCCGGCCGAGACGCCGCCCGCGGCGGCGGCGGCGTTGCTGCGCCGCGAACTGGGCGCGCAGGACCGCGAGAACCAAATCCTGTGGCGGGGCGGCAAGCGCTTGGCGCCGCGTCTGGTGCGTCTTGCGGCCAGTGGCGCCGGCGGCGGCAGTGACGGTGATGGCGCAAGGGGCGGCGAAGGCGGCGCCGAGCCCGGGCTCGCCGCCGACGCAACCTATTGGATCATCGGCGGTCTTGGCCGGCTCGGTCTCGAAACCGCCGAGGCGCTGATCGACGCGGGCGCGCGCCATCTGGCGCTGACCGGGCGCAGCGAGCCGGATGGGCGGGCCGACGCCGCGCTCGAGAGGCTGGCGCGTCGCGCCAAGGTGCGCGTCGTCCTCGCTGACGCCGCCGACGAGGCGGCGCTCGCGGCGGCGCTGAGCGAAATCCGCGCGACGATGCCGCCGGTCAAAGGCGTCATCCATGCCGCGGCCGTCTTCGAGGACGCGCTCCTCGTCAACGCCGACCGCGATTTGTTCGAACGCGTCCTGCGGCCAAAGGCGGCGGGCGCCTGGAACCTTCACCGCGTGACCAAGCGGCTGGACCTCGATTTTTTTGTGCTGTTTTCGAGCGTGCTGAGCCTATGGGGCGCCCCCGGCCAGAGCGCCTATGCCGCCGCCAACAGCGTTCTCGACGCGCTGGCGCATTATCGCCGCGGGCAGGGATTGCCGGCGACGGTGTTCAATTGGGGACCGTGGGAGGATGCCGGCCGCTGGGGCGCGACCGGTGCCGCTCTGTGGAAACAGCGCGGTACCAACGCGGTTCCGTCGCAGACCTGCCTGCGGGTTTTGCTGTCGCAGCTGCACAATGGCCCGGCGCAGGTCGCGGTCATCGACACGAGCTGGTCTGATTTTCTCGCCCAGTTTGCCGAAACCCCGCCCTTCTTTCGCGAGCTGGCGGGCGTGGGCACAGCCCGCGACGAGCTGCCCTCGGCCGGCGGCGGCGATGCCCGAACCGATCCGGAGCGGGTCATTTCCGTGCACGCAGCACAGGTGCTGGGCCTCTCCGGCGACATCGACCCGGTACGGCCGCTCAACGAGCTTGGGCTCGACTCGCTGCTCGCCGTCACCCTCGCCAACCGGCTGCGGCGGGCGTTCGACCGCGCCGTGCCGACCGCGGCCTTGCTGAAGGGGCCGAGCGTCAGGGCATTGGCCGCGCAGCTTTTCCCGGAGCTGGCGCAAGCGCCGGAACCGGCCGTGCCGGCGGCGGCGAGCGCCTGGATCAGCGCCAACCGCTGGCTCGTCATCCATCGCCCCAATCCGGCGGCCAAGGTGCGGCTCCTGGCTTTCCCGTTCGCCGGGGGCGGGGCCGCGACCTTCAGACCCTGGGTGGATCAGCTCGATCCTTCTGTCGAGCTCGTCGCGATCGAGCCGCCCGGCCGCCAGACCCGCATCGACGAAGCGCCGATCCGCGATCTCGAAACCTTGCTGCAACAGCTGATGCCCGAATTGCTGCCGTTTCTCGACAAGCCGTTTGCGGTCTACGGGCACTGCCTGGGCGCGCTGACCTTGTTCGAAACGGTGCGCCGGCTGATCAGCGCGCATGGGATAGCACCGGTCCACGTCTTCGTCTCCGGCGCGCGCCCGCCCGACGAGTTGCAGCGCCAGCAGGATTTCGAAGCGGATCTGGTCGACCGCCTGCTGCGATTGCCGCAGTTCAGCTTGTTCGAGCCGATCTACCGCCAGCCCGACGAAGTATTCACCGAGGCGATCCGCCGTTTCAACGTGTTGGCGACCGAAAGCCTGGTCCAGGACGCCGAGCTGCGAACCCTGATCCTGCCCGCGATCCGCGCCGAGTTCGAAATGGCCTCGAACTACCGATATGAGCCGGAAGAGCCCTGGGACGTGCCGATTACCTGTCTGACCGGAGCCCACGACGCCTATGTCTCGGCCGACAATGCGCGCTCATGGGCGCGCTTCACCAAAAGGCGGTTCCAGCTGTTCACGCTTGAGAGCGAGCATTTCATCGTCGTCGACGACGACCGCTTTCTGATCCGGATCGTCAACCGCGAGCTGACGAACCCGGTGTAGCGATGCCGTCGGCGATTTCCTTTGAGCGGTTTGGCGTCGGCAATTTGCGCCTCGGCCAACGCCCCGCCGAGCCGCTCGGCGCCGGCATGGTGCGCGTCGCCATCGCCGCGGCGTCGCTGAACCACCGCGATCTGCTGGTGGTGCGCGGCATCTATCAAGCGGAGCTGCCGTTGCCGCTGATCCCGTGCAGCGACGCAGCCGGCACGATCGTCGAAATCGCCTCGGATATTACCGATCTCGCGCCGGGCGACCGCGTCTGCAGCCATATGGTCCCGGACTGGAGCGACGGGCAGCTTGAACCGCAGATGCGGCTCGGCACGCTCGGCGGGCCCGCGCAGGGTGTGTTGTGCGAGGAGCGGGTTTTGCCGCGCGGCGCGGTGGCGGCGATCCCCGACTGGCTGTCGTTCGAGCAGGCGGCCTGCCTGCCGGTGGCCGGGCTCGCTGCGTGGAATGCGTTGACGACCGAAGCCGGCATCCGCCCCGGCAGCCATGTGCTGTTGCCGGCGGCGGCGGTCTCGCGACCTTGGGGCTCAAGATCGCCAAGGCGCTCGGGGCGCAGGTTGCGATCGCCTCGTCCTCTGACGAAAAGCGGACGCGGCTTACGGCATTGGGCGCCGACCTGGCCGTCGATTACCGGCAGCAGGGCTGGGTCGAGCGGGTGCGGGAGTGGAGCGGCGGCGGGGTTGACGCGGTGCTCGACATCGGCGGTGCCGCGAGCCTGGACCAGTCGGTGCGGGCGGCGCGCGACGGCGGGCTGGTCGCGCTCCTCGGCGTCATGGGAGGCGGCGGGCACGAGCGGCCCCCCGACTTTTCGCAGATCTTGATGCGCCGGATCCGCCTTCACGGCATCTTTGTCGGCAGCCGCGCCGAGCTGGAGCGCCTTCTCGCCTTTGTCGCCGAGCATCGCATTGAACCTGTCGTCGACCGCGTCTTCGACGGGCTCGGCGCCGCGCGCGAAGCCTTCGCCCATCTCGTGGCCGGCCGTCATCTCGGCAAGATCGTGATCCGCGTCGCCCGCTGAAAGGCGCGGCTTCCGATCACATTGCAAGCGATGTCCGCCCACCCTGGACCCCCGCTTGCGCGGGGGCGACGAGCTTAATCGGATCAGGCACCAGAGCGGATTTCGATCACATTGAACCGTCATTCCCGCGAAAGGCGCGAAAGCGGGAACCCAGGGACGAGCGATGTCCGCCTGCCCTGATGTGGCGACACTGATTAGTGACAGCCAACCTTGTCGTTCCGACATAACAGGAACCGGAACGTACAGCCTACCGGTCGAATTAGCGTGCTAAGGACGGCCTAAGATCTTGAATTATATATAGTAGATAAAATTGGTTGTGAGCCCCCCGCAACCAAACCCGCACTGCCCCGTTCTCCCCGCTTACAGCCCGTTCAACGCGCTGTAAGCGGAATAGGCCGTCCACACGACGAAGAGAGCGATCCCGCTCCAGTAGACCCAACGATACATCCCGTCCCCTGCGTTTCGCCGCCGACCGGCAGATTGCCTTGCGGCCGCCGCAACGCGATTATACGGGTTCTGCGCCGTCGCGCTTCCCCGTCCCCCGGCGATGGCGGCTCGGCGGGAGGAATCGCGGATCATGCCGCCGCCCCCGGAACAGCCGGAGCAGCCGATCGAATTGCGCGTCGAGGGAATCGGCGCCGCTGGCGACGGAATTGCGCATTGGCGCGGCGCCCCGGTCTACCTGCCGTTTACCGCTGCCGGCGACCGCGTGCGCGCGCTGCTCGGGCCGCGGCGAGGCGGTGGCCATGAAGGCCGCGTCGTCGAGCTGGTTGCGGCCGGCGCCGGCCGCGAGCAGGCGCCGTGCCGGCATTTCGGACGGTGCGGCGGCTGCGCCTTGCAGCACCTCGATGCCGATGCCTACCGCGCGGCGAAGCTCGGTGCGCTGACCGCCGCGCTCGAACGCGCCGGGATCGATGCGAAAGTGGTTCA
This sequence comes from uncultured Alphaproteobacteria bacterium, assembly GCA_963775525.1. Taxonomy (GTDB): domain Bacteria; phylum Pseudomonadota; class Alphaproteobacteria; order ATCC43930; family CGMCC-115725; genus AP-15. The sequence goes on from CAVZJF010000005.1 coordinate 126,873, forward strand.
GCCGATCCGGAGCGTTGCGCCGGGCCGCCGGCGCGCCCGCCTCGGCCTGGTGCGCCCGCGCGATCCGCGCCAGCCGGCGCGGGTCGGGTTCCGCGAGCGTTTCCGCCATGACCTCGCCGATTTACGCGAATGCCTGACATTGGAGCCGCCGCTGTTCGCGCTGGTCGCCGCGCTGCGCGGGCTCGTTCCCGACCTCGTGCCGCCGGGCGGCGCGGCGGAGGCGACCCTGACCCGGACCGACAGCGGCGTCGACCTGCTGGTCGAGGCGGGCTGGAAGCCGGACCTCGCGGCGCTCGAAGCGCTGGCGGCGCTTGCCGCCGAACGCGATCTCGCCCGCATCGTGTGGCGTTCGGCGGGGAACGAGTTGCCGGTGGTCGAGCGTCGTCCGGTTCGGGTGATACGGTCCGGGATCGCCGTGCCGTTTCCACCGGGCGCTTTTTTGCAGGCGAGCGAAACCGCGGAAGCGATCCTGATCGAGGAAGTGCTGGCCGCGATCGGCGCGCGATGCCCGGTGATCGACCTTTATGCCGGGCTCGGGTGTTTTGCCTGCGCTGTTGCCGGCGCCGGATCGGTGCATGCGGTCGAAGGCGACGAACGGGCCGCGGCCGCGCTCGCCGCCGCGGCGCGCGGCGTTCCGGCATTCACCGTCGAACGCCGCGACCTGGCGCATGACCCGGTCGGGGCAGAGGCGCTTGCCGGTTTTGCCGCGGCAATTCTCGATCCGCCGCGCGCCGGCGCGCTGCGCCAGGCCGCGGCATTGGCCCAGTCGCCGCTCGACACGGTGGTCTCGGTGTCGTGCAACCCGGCAACCTTTGCGCGCGACGCGGCCCGGCTGGTCGCGGGCGGCTTTCGGGTCGAGCGCATTCTGCCGGTCGACCAGTTCGTGTGGACGCCGCACCTCGAGCTTGTCGGCGTCTTCCGCCGCTGAGGCGCCGTATCGAGGCGCCGCATCGAGGTCCCGCTCTTCGCCTCCGGCAAATTTAACTCAAGCGACCTTCGCGGGTCCCCGCCCGCCCGCTCAGATGACCCCGGTCGCCCTCAGTTCCGCGATTTCGGCGGCGTCGAGGCCGAGCCAGCCGCCATAGATCTCGTCATTGTGCTGGCCGATGGTCGGGCTCGGGCGGGTTTCGACCTTGTCCGTCCCGTGCAGGCGCAAGGGCGTGGTCGGAACCACGATCGAGCCGAGTTCGGGGTGATCGATGTGTTCGAGCATGCCGCGTTCGTGCATGTGCGGGTCGTTCATGACCTCGGGTGCGTTGCGCACCGGCGCGCACGGGATGCGGTATTCCTTGGTGCGGGCGAACACCTCCATCTTGCCGAGCGTGCGGGTCCAGTCGGCGACCAGCGCGTCGGTCTCCTCCATATGCGCGACGCGGCCGGCGTTGGTCGCAAAGCGCGGGTCGTCGCTGAGGTCCTCGCGGCCCATCGCCTTCAGTAAATTCTGGAAATGCGCCTCGGTGACGACGTGGATCGCGACATGCCCGTCATTGGTCGGGAACACGTTGTAGGGCGCGCTGTTGAGCCCCGACTGGCGGTTGCCGGTGCGCGGCGGGATCTTGCCGGTGCGGTGGAAGTAGTCGAAGCTGCCGGCGAGCGACGGGTAGACCGTCTCCTGCATCGACACCTCGACCAGCCGGCCGACGCCGCTGCGGTCGCGGTCGTAAAGCGCCGTTACGACCCCGGCATAAAGATGAATGCCGCCCATGAAATCGACCAGAGTCGGGCCCGCCTTGACCGGCGGACCGTCCGGGAAACCAGTCACGCTCATGATCCCCGAGGCCGCCTGGATCGTCATGTCCATCGCCAGGTTGTCGCGGTCGGGGCCGCTGAGCCCGAAGCCGGTGCCCGAGGCGTAGACCAGGCGTGGGTTGACCTCGTGCAGGCGGCTCCAGCCGACGCCCAGCCCGTCCATCGTGCCGGGCGAGAAGTTTTCGAGCAACACGTCGGCGCGCTTGACCATCTGGAACAGCAATTCGCGGCCGCGCGGCTCCTTCAGGTTGAGCGTCACCGCGTGCTTGTTCTGGTTCAGCATCGCGAACGGCAAGGTGGCGCTCTTGCCGGGATCGGCGCGGCGGCGCCCCGGTTCGCCCCGCGGCGGCTCGATCTTGATCACAAAGGCGCCCGCCTTGGCCATCAGCAGGGTCGCATAAGGCCCCTGAAAGATCTGGCCGAAATCGATGACCGTCACGTCCGAAAGAGGCGTGTTCGCCCGCGCATGGTTCATCGGCTTTCTCCGCCCGCTCATGGGAGATTTCAGTCGCACACCGCCGCCGTGCTGAGTCATGCTAACGTCCGGCTCGTACGGAGGATATGCCAATGAAATACGACGTGATCTCGGCTGATTGCCATGTCGACCTGATCTGGCTGCCGCCCGATTTGTTCACCGACAACGCGCCGGCGGCGATGAAGGAGCGCATGCCCTATGTGACGGACGGGCCGCGCGGCAAGGAATGGGTCACCAAATCGGGCGCGTCCTTCGGGCTGATGAACGGCATGGGCTCGGCCGGCCGGCTCTACGAGCCCGGCAAGATCCACCGCTCCGACCGGATGGCGTCGCAAGGGCTTTACGACGACGGCAAGAACGGCATCCGGCGGCTGACCGATCCCGACCTGCGGCTCAAGGACCAGGACCGCGACGGCATCCAGGCCGAGGTGTTGTACGGCATCCTCGGCGCCACCAGCCGGATCAACGACGACGAAGCCGCGGGTGAGATGCTGCGCATCTACAACGAGTGGCTGGCCGGTTTCTGCAACGCTCATCCGGAGCGCTTCGCCGGGCTCGCCTGCATCCCGAACCACGACATCGACGCCGCGGTCGGCGAGATCGAGCGGGTGGCGCGGCGGGGCGGCGTGCGCGGGCTCGAAATCTCCCGCCGCGGCGACATGACCCCGCTGTGGGACCCGTGGTGGAACCCGATGTGGGACGCGGTCGCGGCAAGCGGATTGCCGGTGCATTTCCACACGATCGGCAGCGGCGTGCGGCGCGACTTGACCAAGCTCGCGCCAAAGGTGGCGCTCGCCGCGCGGGCGTCGAGCATCACCAGCTTTCAGATGTACATGTCGGACGTGCTGATGTCGGTGATCTTTTCGGGCGTGCTCGAACATCGTCCCACCATCAAGCTCGTGATCGGCGAGGCCGGCACCGGCTGGATCCCCTACATCCTGCAGCGCATGGACGCCGAGTGGGAAGACCAGTTCAAGGCGCTCGATTTGAAGATGCCGCCCAGCGAATACTGGCGCCGCCAGTGCTACGCCACCTACCAGACCGACCCGATCGGCGTGAAATTGCTCGACGAGCTCGGCGAGGACAACATCATGTGGGGCTCGGACTTCCCGCACCCCGACGGCATCTGGCCCGACTCGCAGGAATACATCGAGCGCGAGCTCGGCCACCTGCCCGCGGCGACGCAGCGCAAGATCGTCTGCGACAACGCCGCCAAGCTCTACCGGTTTGTGAATTAGCGGCTGGCGTCAAATCGGAGCCGCCCATTCCTTCGATCCCCCGCGAAACGCGGGGGATGCGGGCTTTAAATTTATTGTACGACACCGTAAAAAGTAAGAATAGCATCCAGATCAGACAATGTCTCGCCGGGCATGCGATACCAGGTTGGATCTCACTTGTAGTAGCTTGATCTCTTGTAGTCATCGTCCCGATAGGGAATTGAGCGGGGCGAAACCCATCGCCTGCGATCGTTAAATGATCGGTTTCGGCGAATGTTCAACCCGCCCTACCAAGTTCTGATGGGTTTCGCCGTGCTCAACCCATCCTACCAGGTATTATTATCAACGTGAGGCCATCTCCAGCGCTCGGGTCGCCAGGGTGACGACGCGCGGGATCGGCCGATCGCCCTTCTCGTAGTAGGCGACCATGCGCCGGCTGAGGCCGAGGGCGCGCGCCGCCTGGTCCAGGGTGTAGGCTTTGCGTTCGCGCCAATCCCGGAAGGCGTCCGGTGTCATGGTCTCGCCCGCCTGCTCCTGCGCCAGACGCCATAGTGTATCGGCCGCCATGTCGATCTCGTCGGTCCAAACGACGTCGGTGCCGTGCTCTCCTACCCGCACCTGCCGGAACAATTCGGGCGACTGCCGCAGCGGCTCGTACACCCGGAAGCTTTGGATCATGCCCGACACGTCGACGAGGCTCTCCTCGCCGTTGTCCCAACGAACACGCAAGGTCATCGGCCGCTCGCCTGGTGATACCGCGACGATGCGCGGCAAAATCTTCCTCGGCATGGTCAACCTCGTTCGTTCAACTCGGCCCATTTGAGGGCCAGGCTCTCGCGATGCTGGCGCGCCCATGCGATCACTTCGACGATCTGGGCGGGACGCGCTTCACCGGCGATCACCGTCAAATCCGAGATCCGCACCAGCACCTGAAAATCGGGAGCCACAATGTGAAAGTGCGGCGGCCGGTGATCGTCGGCATACATGCGCACACTCACGGCGCCAAAGCGGTGAAGAGTCGGCATCCGTGAGCCTCGCCTTATAGGGCAACTATTGCACTATGTCCCATTTGTCAAGGACACGCGACCGCCTGCCGCCGATTGCGCCTAAAGCCATGGCCCATCCTCTCCCATTCTCGATTGCGGGGAAATCGCTCCACGAAATCGGCGCGAACGGAATTATGGGGTTGGGATTTCTCGCGGTGCAGCGGCGACATCGTCCCGATCCCTTCCCCGCCGAGTGGGGGAGGTCGCGGGCCGGGTTGGCGCGGAGCTTCAGTGCAGCGGCGAGAACGCGGCGGGGACGACCAGCATGTTCTCTTGCCGGATCATCATGTTCGGGCCGCCGCCGGAGGGGGGCGGCCGGATGCCCTTGGCGCGGGCTTCCTCACGGATGCGGAAGCGGCCGTTTCCCTCTTCCGCGAGGCGCTGGGTGGACCGGCCGCTGGGTGACCGGCTGGGCCATGACCTGATCAATCAATTATTATAGGACGTGTTACGTTTAACGACACTCGATCGACGCTCAGGGTGCAACGGCCTGCTGCTCCCTTGCGCTGCTGCGCCGCTCCGATAAGGTGGCCGGCCGTAAATGACCGTCCTCACCACCTCTCTCGACCCGCGCTCCGAGGCGTTCCGCACGAATGACATCGCGATGCGGGGGCTGGTGGCCGATTTGCGCGCGAAACTGGCCATGGTCGAGGAGGGGGGCGGGGAGGCGGCGCGGAAAAGGCATCTGGGGCGCGGGAAATTGCTGCCGCGGGAGCGGGTGCGGTTATTGCTCGATCCGGGGTCGCCGTTTCTCGAACTGTCGGCGCTGGCGGCCCACGGCATGTATGACGGCGAGGTGCCGGCGGCCGGGATCATCACCGGCGTCGGGCGGGTCATGGGCAGGGAGTGCGTTGTCGTCGCCAACGACGCGACGGTCAAGGGCGGCACGTATTTTCCGATGACCGTCAAAAAGCACCTGCGCGCGCAGGAGATCGCCGGCGAGAACCGATTGCCGTGCCTCTATCTGGTCGATTCCGGCGGCGCGTTCCTGCCGGCCCAGGACGAGGTGTTTCCCGACCGCGACCATTTCGGGCGCATCTTTTACAATCAGGCGCAATTGTCGGCGGCGGGGGTGCCGCAGGTGGCGCTGGTCATGGGCTCGTGCACCGCGGGCGGCGCCTATGTGCCGGCGATGGCCGACGAGTTGGTGATCGTCAAGGGCGAGGGGACGATCTTTTTGGGCGGCCCGCCCCTGGTGCGCGCGGCTACCGGCGAGATCGTCAGCGCCGAGGAACTGGGCGGCGCCGAATTGCACAGCCGCGTCTCCGGCGTCACCGACCATCTCGCCCTCGACGACCATCATGCGCTCGGCATCGCGCGGCGGATCGTCGGCAATTTGAACCGGCCGAAACGGGTCGGGATCGAGGTCCGCCCGCCGGTTCCGCCGCTCTACCCGGCCGAGGAATTGTACGGCGTCATCCCGGCCGACACGCGCCATCCCTACGACGTGCGCGAGATCGTCGCGCGGCTCGTCGACGGCAGCGAATTCGACGAGTTCAAGCGGCTCTACGGCTCGACCCTGGTGTGCGGCTTTGCCCATATCTGGGGCTATCCGGTGGCGATCCTCGCCAATAACGGCATTCTCTTTTCCGAGAGCGCGCTGAAGGCGGCGCATTTTATCGAGCTGGCGGCGCAGCGCGGGATCCCGCTCGTCTTTCTGCAGAACATCACCGGCTTTATGGTCGGGCGGAAATACGAGGCGGGCGGCATCGCCAAGGATGGCGCCAAGATGGTGACCGCGGTCGCCACCGCCGCGGTGCCGAAATTCACCGTGATCATCGGCGGCAGCTTTGGCGCCGGTAATTACGGCATGAGCGGGCGGGCCTATGGGCCGCGGTTCCTGTGGATGTGGCCCAATGCGCGGATCTCGGTGATGGGCGGCGAGCAGGCGGCCTCGGTCTTGGCGCAGATCCGTCGTGATGCGCGCGAAGCCCGCGGCGACGCCGGCGCCGGCCGGGGCTGGGACGAGGCTGAGGAGGAGGCGTTCAAGGCGCCGATCCGCGCCCAATACGAGACCCAGGGCCACCCTTATTACGCGAGCGCGCGGCTATGGGATGACGGGGTCGTGGACCCGGCCGACACCCGCATGGTGCTGGCATTGGCGATCTCGGCCAGCCTCAACGCACCCGTCGCGCGCTATGGGGATGGGCGGCTAGACGGCGCTCCATTTGGGGGCGGGCCGGGCCGCTTCGGCGTGTTCCGGATGTGACGGGAATGACAACGGATGTCGGGGAGCGCGGGCCGCGTCGGGCCGCGGCTCTTTGTCGATGCTTCCACCCCGCCCCGCGGCGGCGTCGGCGCTGCGTGGTCCCCCGAGATCTAATTACCCAAGCCTTTGCTGTCCTGTTCCAGTTCCCCGGCCCGCGCCCGGGTCATCCTCAGAAAACAGTCGGACCCGACCACTTGACCGATGGTTCCCGGGCCGGCGCCGAGATAGGAGCATCGCTGCTTGCGATAGTCCAACCATGCCCGCTCCGCCGCCCGCAACGCCGGCACTCCGGACGGGTCGACGCTTTTCAACGCCGTTTGATAGGCGGCATTCAAGCGCTTGTCCCATTGGGCCGTGAGCTTGCCCAGACAGGCGACAATATCCAACGTCGATTGTTGCTGGTGACATGCCGCGATCGCGATGTCCTTGTTGTCCTCGGCCCACGACACTGTCGAAACAAAACTGCTCAGGGTCGAAACAAGCATGTTGACGGCGCAAACCGGTGCTGCCAAACCCCTCAGCCGCCTGGCGTTTTTCATTGTTCTACAGCTCCCGCCTTTACCCGCCTGCGTTCGGGTCCGATCTTCACCCGATCGACGATTGCGCGGCTAGTGTAATCCGCTATGCGGGTCTGACGTGCTCGGCAAGATCCTGATCGCCAATCGCGGCGAGATCGCCTGCCGCGTCATCCGCACCGCGCGGCGGATGGGGATCGCCACGGTCGCGGTCTATTCCGAGGCCGACCGCGGGGCATTGCACGTCGCGCTCGCCGACGAGGCCCGGCCGATCGGGGCGGCGCCGGCGCGCGACAGCTATCTCAACATCGCCGCGATCGTCGACGCGGCGCGGGCGAGCGGCGCCGAGGCTGTGCATCCGGGCTATGGCTTTCTGTCGGAGAACGCCGATTTCGCCGAGGCCTGCGCGGCGGCGGGGCTGGTCTTTGTCGGGCCGCCGGCGGCGGCGATCCGGGCGATGGGGTCGAAGGCGGCGGCAAAGGCATTGATGGCGCGGGCCGGGGTGCCGGTGGTGCCGGGCTATCACGGCGACGAGCAGGACCCCGGCCGGCTCGCCGCGGAAGCGCGAGCGGATCGGCTTTCCGGTGCTGATCAAGGCCTCGGCCGGCGGCGGCGGGCGCGGCATGCGGGTCGTCGACGCGCCGGGCGAGTTCCCCCCGGCGCTCGCGTCGGCAAAGCGCGAGGCCGCGGGTGCGTTTGGCGACGAGCGGCTGCTGATCGAGAAATACCTCGAACGCTCGCGGCATATCGAGGTGCAGGTCTTCGCCGACGGGCACGGCAATGCCGTCCATGTCTTCGACCGCGACTGCTCGATCCAGCGCCGCCATCAGAAGGTGATCGAGGAGGCTCCGGCGCCCGGGCTCGACGAGAAGCGGCGTCGGGCGATGGGCGAGGCGGCGGTCGCGGCGGCGCGGGCG
>CAVZJF010000005.1:140000-656255 GCA_963775525.1 uncultured Alphaproteobacteria bacterium
CTTGAGTAAGGCGGGACACGAGCAATCCTGTCTGAACATGGGGGGACCACCCTCCAAGCCTAAGTACTCCTCAGTGACCGATAGTGCACCAGTACCGTGAGGGAAAGGTGAAAAGCACCCCGACGAGGGGAGTGAAACAGTTCCTGAAACCGGATGCCTACAAGCAGTCGGAGCTCCAGAGGTCAGAAACCAGGGATCAGAGATCAGATGCGAATCTGACAACTGATCTCTGACATCTGATCTCTGAGTGACGGCGTACCTTTTGTATAATGGGTCAGCGAGTTGGTCTTGGCAGCAAGCTTAAGCCGTTAGGCGTAGGCGCAGCGAAAGCGAGTCTGAATAGGGCGCTTTAGTTGCCGGGATCAGACCCGAAACCGGGTGATCTAGCCATGGGCAGGTTGAAGGTGCGGTAACACGCACTGGAGGACCGAACCCACTACTGTTGCAAAAGTAGGGGATGACTTGTGGCTAGGGGTGAAAGGCCAATCAAACCCGGAAATAGCTGGTTCTCCGCGAAATCTATTGAGGTAGAGCGTCGACTGCTCACCGCCGGGGGTAGAGCACTGGATGGGCTAGGGGGGCGCGAGCCTTACCAAACCTAACCAAACTCCGAATACCGGCGAGTGGAGGTCGGCAGCCAGACGGCGGGTGCTAAGGTCCGTCGTCGAGAGGGAAACAGCCCAGACCGCCAGCTAAGGTCCCCAAGTCGTGGCTAAGTGGGAAAGGATGTGGGAAGGCCAAGACAACCAGGAGGTTGGCTTAGAAGCAGCCATCCTTTAAAGAAAGCGTAATAGCTCACTGGTCTATCAGCCGTCCGGCGCCGAAAATGTAACGGGGCTCAAGCCACGCACCGAAGCTGCGGATGTCAGAAGACAGAGATCAGAGATCAGACTACAGATGGAAAGAAATCAGAGAAGCGAGTGGGCCCACGGGTTCGAGGATCTCGAAGTGTTTCGGCGCGCCTATCGGGTGTCGCTGGAAGTGCATCGGGCGAGCCTCGACTTTCCGCGGATCGAGCAGTTCGCGCTGGCGGATCAGGTCCGCCGGGCATCAAAATCGATCTGCGCCAACCTGGCCGAAGGTTTTGGCCGGCAGCTTGTCTCAAAACCGGAGTTCCGCCGGTTTGTGACGATGGCGCTGGGTTCGGCTGACGAGATGCAGGTTTGGACCCTGTATTGCCGTGATCTTGGCTATCTCGACGGGGAGGTGGCCGAGCGCTGGCGGAGCGAGTATCAGCAAATCGCCCGCATGCTCACCGGCCTGCATCGCAGCAATTCTGATCTCTGACCTCTGGTCTCTGTCTTCTGACGCGGTAGCGGAGCGTTCCGTAGGCCAGCGAAGCCGGCGCGCGAGCGTCGGTGGAGGCATCGGAAGTGCGAATGCTGACATGAGTAGCGTAAATGAGGGTGAGAAACCCTCACGCCGAAAGTCCAAGGGTTCCTGCGCAAGGTTATTCCGCGCAGGGTTAGCCGGGCCCCTAAGGCGAGGGCGAGAGCCGTAGCCGATGGGAAGGGGGTTAACATTCCTCCGCCTGCCGGAGCGTGACGAAGGCCGAAAGCCGTTCTCTCTTACTGGATTGAGGGGGCGGCCTGGGACTTCCGGGAAACAGCGCCGGCGCATAGACCGTACCCGAAACCGACACTGGTGGACTGGTAGAGCATACCAAGGCGTGTGAGAGAACGGTGTTGAAGGAACTCGGCAAAATGCCCCCGTAACTTCGGGAGAAGGGGGCCCCGTCCGTGCGCAAGCAGGGGCGGGGGGCACAGAGTTGGGGGTGGCGACTGTTTACTAAAAACACAGGGCTCTGCGAAGTCGCAAGACGACGTATAGGGTCTGACGCCTGCCCGGTGCCGGAAGGTTAAGAGGAGGGGTTCACGCTCTGAATTGAAGCCCCGGTAAACGGCGGCCGTAACTATAACGGTCCTAAGGTAGCGAAATTCCTTGTCGGGTAAGTTCCGACCTGCACGAATGGCGTAACGACTTCCCCGCTGTCTCCAACACCGGCTCAGCGAAATTGAATTCTCCGTGAAGATGCGGAGTTCCCGCGGTCAGACGGAAAGACCCCGTGCACCTTTACTACAGCTTTGCAGTGGTGTTAGGGAATTCATGTGTAGGATAGGCGGGAGCCGACGAAGCCCTGGCGCCAGTTGGGGTGGAGGCAACCTTGAAATACCGCTCTTGAGTTCTCTGGCATCTAACCGCGGCCCGTTACCCGGGTCCGGGACCCTGCATGGCGGGTAGTTTGACTGGGGCGGTCGCCTCCCAAAGAGTAACGGAGGCGCGCGATGGTGGGCTCAGGCTGGTCGGAAATCAGCTGTTGAGTGCAATGGCACAAGCCCGCCTGACTGCGAGAGCGACGGCTCGAGCAGAGACGAAAGTCGGCCATAGTGATCCGGTGGTCCCGCGTGGAAGGGCCATCGCTCAACGGATAAAAGGTACGCCGGGGATAACAGGCTGATGACGCCCAAGAGTCCATATCGACGGCGTCGTTTGGCACCTCGATGTCGGCTCATCGCATCCTGGGGCTGGAGCAGGTCCCAAGGGTATGGCTGTTCGCCATTTAAAGCGGTACGTGAGCTGGGTTTAGAACGTCGTGAGACAGTTCGGTCCCTATCTGCCGTGGGTGTTCGAGACTTGCGAGGCGCTCTCCCCAGTACGAGAGGACCGGGAGGGACGCACCTCTGGTGGACCGGTTGTGGCGCCAGCCGCAACGCCGGGTAGCTAAGTGCGGACGGGATAACCGCTGAACGCATCTAAGCGGGAAGCCCCCCTCAAAACCAGGTCTCGTCGAGAGCCGTGGAAGACCACCACGTCGATAGGCCGGGGGTGGAAGCGGAGCAATCCGTGGAGCCGACCGGTACTAATCGCTCGAACCCGCTCGATCCACAATCCTCGACCAAACCCAATGCCTGGCCAAACAATCTTGGCCAAAACGGAAAACCGCCGGCGTGCAGCGGCAAGCGCCACACCGCAACCGGCCCCGACGACGACACTTCCCCCGGCACATTCACAAATTCCCCACGGGCACAAATTCCCCACGGGCACAAATTCCCCACGGGCACGACAAATTCCCCCCACGGGACAAATCCTCCACAAATCCTCCCGGGGACGCGAACCCCAAGGGGCGCGATCAACCGGGGGCCGGGACAGCCTGGTGGCCACAGCGAGGGGCCAAACACCCGATCCCATCCCGAACTCGGCCGTGAAAACCCTCAGCGCCGATGGTACTGCGTCTCAAGACGCGGAAGAGCAGGTCGCCGCCAGGCTCTCCCAGCCCCCACACCCAGCCCGCCCCGCCCGTCGCCTCACCCCAACCCAACGCCGCGGATCACCCGGTTAATCCCGGGGGCCTTGTCCGGGGGCCGAGACACCACATCTCACCGCCGCGGGGTGGAGCAGCCCGGTAGCTCGTCAGGCTCATAACTGGCGTGAGACCCGGCGCCGGCGCGGCGCCGATGGTCGAACCCACCCCCGGACTTGATCCGGGGGCCCACACATCACATCTCACCGCCGCGGGGTGGAGCAGCCCGGTAGCTCGTCAGGCTCATAACTGGCGTGAGACCCGGCGCCGGCGCGGCGCCGATGGTCGAACCCACCCCCGGACTTGATCCGGGGGCCCACACACCACATCTCACCGCCGCGGGGTGGAGCAGCCCGGTAGCTCGTCAGGCTCATAACCTGAAGGTCGTAGGTTCAAATCCTACCCCCGCAACCAATTGCTCTATACCCAACCCCAAGGCCGCTCTCACCGAGTGGCCTTTTGGCTGTCGTCCCCAGTAACAGGACCCCGCCCAGATGACCCTCCAGGTCGACGTCTGGGTGAAGTCGTCCCCTCTGAACAGCAGCGGCTCCCCTCTGTCCCGCTCGAGCCTGCGTAGGCAAATCATCCCCGCAACCAATTCCTCTATACCCAACCCCAAGGCCGCTCTCACCAAGCGGCCTTGTGGCTGTCGTCCCCAGCCACAGGATACCACCCAGATGGCCGTGCAAGGTCATCGACAGGCTCGTGTGGCCCTCATCATCGGCCCCCGGCACCAGCACGATCTTATCGACCAGCTTGCGGATGATCTCCGACGCCTGCACTTGGGCGTGCTCGTCGCCCAGCGCCTCGCGAAGCTCGGCGATCTGGTCGCGATAGCAGTTCGCCATGTTCGGGTGAATAAGGACCGGGTTATCCGTCGCGTCCTTGATCCGCGCCTCGGTCTCCGCCTTGCGGTTCTCAAGGTCCGTCATCTTCTCTTTGACGCGGCTGGCCGGCACGCCGTCCATCAGCGCCTGCACCAGACGGTCCAGCTCGCGTTCGATCTTCACGAGTGCCGCCCGGCGCACGCGGTCGAGGCGCTCGCGAACCGCTTCGGTCACGGCTGCCGTCATGCTTTCTCCGGTAAGCCTCGCCAGCTCTCGGACCAGCTGGTGCGTTTCCTCGTTTTTGATGTTCAAGCCTGTGGGAAGTCTTCCAGTATCACCCAGGAACCTTTCGACCATCGGGTTCTCCCGACATCAAGGCTGCGACAGAGTTCCCACCTCGGCGCGGCTTGTGCCACAATCGAGCGAACGCCGCCGAACCCCGAGGAGCAGCCCCTATGAAAGTCGCCAACGCCGTCGCCGAAATCCTGAAGCGCGAAGGGATCGAGTTTCTGATCGGCTACCCGGTCAACCCGATCATCGAGGCCGCCGCCGAGGCCGACATCCGCACGATCATGGTGCGCCAGGAGCGGATCGGGCTGCACATGTGCGACGCGATCGCCAAGGTCACCTCCGGCGACAAGATCGGCGTCTTTGCGATGCAGCACGGCCCCGGCACCGAGAACGCCTTTGGCGGGGTCGCGCAGTCCTATGGCGATTCCTGCCCGGTCGTGGTGTTGCCGGCCGGCTACGCGCGCGACATCAACCAGGTCCGCCCGAACTTCAACGCCGCGCTCAACTTCCGCCACGTCACCAAATGGATCGAGCAGGTGACGGTGCCCCATGCCGCCGTCGAGGCATTGCGCCGCGCCTTCACCCAGGTCAAGAACGGGCGGCCGGGCCCGGTGCTGATCGAATTCCCGTCCGACCTGTTGCGCGAGGAGATCAGCGGGCCGCTCGACTACCAGAAGACCCCGCGGCTGAAGAGCGGCCCCGACCCGCGCTCGGTCTCGGAAATCGCCGCGGCTTTGGTCGCGGCCGAGCGCCCGGTCATCGTCGCCGGCCAGGGCATCCATTACGCCAAGGCGTGGAAGCAGTTGCAGCAACTGGCCGAATTGCTCGAAGCGCCGGTCATGACCACCCTGCCGGGCAAGAGCGCGTTCCCCGAGAACCACCCGTTGGCGCTGGGCTCGGGCGGCATCGGGATCTCGAAGCAGCTCCACACCTTCCTGCACAACGCCGATCTGGTCTTCGGCATCGGCTGCAGCTTTACCCGGTCGAGCTTTGCGACCGCGATGCCAAAGGGCGTGCGCATCGCCCATGCGACCCTCGAACTCGACCGACATCAACAAGGACGTGCCGACCGAGCTGGCGGCCGTCGGCGACGCCGGGCTGACCCTCGACGCGCTCCTGGAGGAGGTCAAGGACCGGCTGCACGGCAAAACCCGCGACCGGCTGGCGGGTGTCACCCGCGACATCCGCGGGCTCAAGGAAGAATGGATGGGGCAGTGGATGCCGCGGCTGACCCAGAACACCAAGCCGTTGTCGCCCTATCGCGTGATCTGGGAGTTGCTGCACGCGGTCGACGTCAAGAACACGATCATCACCCACGACGCCGGCAGCCCGCGCGACCAGCTGTCGCCGTTCTGGGTCAGCGAGACGCCGCTCTCCTATATCGGCTGGGGCAAGACGACCCAGCTCGGCTATGGGCTCGGGCTGGCGATGGGCGCCAAATTGGCCAAGCCCGACAAGCTGTGCATCAACGTCTGGGGCGACGCCGCGATCGGCTTTACCGGCATGGATTTCGAGACCGCGGTCAGGGAGCGCCTCCCGATCCTGTCGATCCTGATGAACAATTTCTCGATGGCGATCGAGCTGAAGGTGATGCCGGTCGCGACCGAGAAATACCGCTCGACCGACATCAGCGGCCATTACGCCGATTTCGCCAAGGCGCTCGGCGGCTATGGCGAGCGGGTGACCGAGCCCGGCGAGATCCAGGCCGCGATCCGGCGCGGCATCGAGAAGACCCGCGAAGGCACGCCCGCACTGCTCGAATTCATCACCGAGAAGGCCGTCGACGTTCTCGCGCTTCGGGTGACCTGGGGGTCTTTATCCCCGGCCCTCTCCGCCGCATATGGGAGAGGGCCGATGGCGGCGTTGTGCCAGGCTGAATGGGAAACGATCATACCAGAGATCGAGGTGCAGCGAAGCCTGCTCGACGATGTACGCGATTTCATCGACGAGAAATGGAAGCACAGCGAATGTGAGCTATGCGGGGCCGCCGGCGCCGCAACCAATGGTGCCCTACCTCGCGATAAGTTGCTGCACTCGGAAACCGGATCGCTGAGCCGAGACATCCTATGCTCTATCGCACGACCACCTATCCACTCGTAACGCTGGTCCACGACATCGGTCGTGGCGTCATCGGTTTACCCGAACTGCAGCGGCCGTTCGTCTGGGCCAACGCCAAGATCCGCGATCTTTTTGATTCCCTCTACCGCGGCTATCCGTGCGGCTTCCTGCTGTTGTGGGAAACGGGTGCAGGCCTGAGGGGGATCGGGACCAACGGAAAGGACGAGACGCCGAGCCTCGCCATCGTCGACGGGCAACAGCGACTAACATCGCTCTACGCGGTGATGACCGGGGCCGATGTGATCCGCGCGGATTATTCGCGCGAGCGTATCCGTATCGCCTTTGATCCGCTTGCCGAGCGGTTCGAAGTTGCCAACGCCGCCACCGCCCAGGACCCGGCCTTCATCTCCAATATCGCCGAAGTCTGGAAGCCCGACTTTAATGTCTTCAAGGTTGCGGCTGACTACCTGGCCAAGCTATGCGCGGCGGAGCGGGCGCTCACCGCAGAGCAGATCAGCCGCATCCAGACCTCAATCGGCCGCCTTGGGGCACTCGCTCAGTACCCCTTTAACGCGCTCGTACTCACCACCGACGCCGGCGTGGACACGGTGGCGGAAGTGTTCGTGCGCATCAACGGCCAGGGGTCCAAGCTTAATCAGGCCGACTTCATCCTGACATTGATGTCGGTATTCTGGGAGCAAGGCCGCAAAGACCTTGAAGCTTTCGCGCGCGCCGCCGCTGGGCCGCCAGACGGCAAGCCTAGTCCGAAAAACTATTTCATCGAGCCGTCGCCCGACCAGATGCTGCGCGTGATGGTCGGCCTGGGGTTGAAACGCGGAAAGCTGGAAGCCGTGTATGCGGCGCTCCGGGGTCGTGTGCCGACTACCGGTGCGATCGATCCCGCCCGCCGCGAAGCTGGTTTTTCTCGGCTGCAGGCGGCGCGCCACGCTACGCTCAACATCAACCGCTGGCATCATTTCATGGGTGCCCTGCCGCTCGCCGGATACCGGTCGCAACGGATGATTACCTCGGAACGGGCTCTCCTTTATGCCTACGCCATCTATCTAGTGGGCGTTGAGGAGGTGGGAATTGATCTTGCGGTGATGCGAAAGGCGGTGGCTGAGTTCTTCTTCATGGCGGCGATGACGTTGCGCTACACCTTCTCTGGCGAGACGCGGTTCGAAGCCGACCTCGCCGCGCTAGAGAGCCCGAATGGCCCGGCAGATTTCCTGGCACGGCTGAGTTGCCTGAGCGACCTTATGCTCACAGAAGACTTCTGGTCGATCACGTTACCCGAATTGTTGGCGACCTCGGGCGCGAAGACACCATCGCGTATGGCTTATCAGGCCTCACTCGTTGTCCTTGATGCGCAGGTGCTCTTCTCGCCGATCAAGGTCGCCGCGGCGCTCGATCCGGCCGTGACCGGAACAAAGGCTGTGGTGGAAGAGCATCACCTATTTCCACGAGCGTATCTTGCTACGCTGGGCCTGACCGAAAGCAAGCAGGTGAATCAGATCGCGAACGTTGCCCTGCTCGAATGGCCAGACAACCTGAAGGTGGGGTCAACTGCACCCGGTACTTACGCGCCTCCGCTCGACGCCACGCTGTCAAAGGATGATAGGTTCCACCATGCATTGCCGCCTGAGTGGTGGGCAATGTCTTACGACACCTTTCTGAGCGAACGCCGTCGCCGCATGGCGGATGTAGTCCGAGCCGCATGGGAGCGACTGCGCGAAGGACCGCGGGCGGCGTACGTAGCGCCGACCACGGCAGAACTGATCACGGGCGGCGAGACAGAAGGGGTGGAGTTCAAGTCGACGCTGCGAACGAACCTCCACACGGGTCAGCATGACGACAAAATGCAGATGGTAGCTCTGAAGACAATTGCCGCTTTCCTGAATGCAGGCGGGGGAACGTTGCTGATCGGTGTCGCCGACGACGGCTCCGTAACAGGCTTGGCTGCAGACGGTTTCCCCAATGAGGATAAAATGAGCCTGCATCTGGTCAACTTGATACGCGACCGGATCGGGGAGCTGTTCCTGCCCTACGTCCATGCAGAGTTCGTGGAACATGACGGCGGCCGGGTGCTGTCAGTCCGCTGCGAGCGCGGCCCTAAGCCAGCCTTCGTCAAGGACGGTGCCGCGCAACGCTTCTTCGTACGCGGTGCCAATGCCACCGCGGAGCTGACGGGCCAAGCCCTGGTAGATTACAGCGCGCAACGCTTCAAATAGTGCGGCGGAGGTCCCCCTCCTTTGGGAATAGGCATTGCAGAGCGGATCGCCCGGGTGGAGGCAGCGATCGAGGGATTGCGGCATTCGCAAAATCTGACGATCCGTGCGACTGCCACGGTAGGCGCGATCCTTATAGCTCTCAGCGTGTATGGGTTGCAGAGGATCGATCAGACGCAAGACACGATTTCGCGCGAGGCGGCGGCGACGCGGCAGGAGCTCGTCGGCGTCGCCACCGCGATCGCGAACTCAATCACCGCGGCGCGTCAGATGCAGCCGCCGGTCGTTGTATTACCTCCAGCACGCCGTTGACGCCCTCTCCCTCGTCGCCTTCCCGAGGCAAATAGAGTTTTTCGGGGGTCAGGGGGCGCGGGCCGGGCCGACGAGGCTCGCCCCGCCGTCGACCACAAGAGTTTGCCCGGTGATGTAGCGCGCCTGCGCCGACAGCAAAAACCGCACGGCGTGGCCGATGTCCCAGCCGAGCCCTTCGACGCCCAGCACCGAGGCCAGGCGCCGCGCCTCGCGGCCGGCCGGGGTCATCTGGCCGGTATACATGCGCGGGGTGTAGACCGGCCCCGGCGCCACGCAGTTGACGCGGATGTTCTGCGGCCCGTGGTCGACCGCCATCGCCCGGGTCAGGGCGATGACCGCGCCCTTCGAGGTCGAATAGGCGGTCAGGCCGCGCGGCCGCAGCGCCGAGATCGACGACACGTTGACGATGGCTCCGCCGCCCGCGGTCTCGATCATCGCCGGGATCGCATAGCGCGATACGAAGAACATGCTGTCGACATTGACCTGCATGACCCGGCGCCACAATTCGACCGGGGTGTCGACGACGGTCCCGCGGCCGCCGATGCCGACATTGTTGTCGAGCAAATCGAGCCGGCCGAATTCCTTAACCACCGCGTCGACCAATCGCTTGCACTGGCTCTCCTCGGCGACATCGGCGACAAACGGCAACGCGGTCCCGCCCTCGGCGACGATCATCAGCGCGGTTTCCTCGGCGGCGTCGCCCAGGAGGTCGACGACCACCACCTTGGCGCCCGAGCGCGCCAGCAACAAAGCCGCCGCCCGGCCGTTGCCGATGCCGGAATTGGGGGCGCCGCCGCCGGTGACGATCGCCACCTTGCCGGCGAGGCCGAGATCGTCCTCAGGCCGCATGCCGTCGCTCATCCTCACCCTCCTTGCAATCGCGCCTACGATAGCGGCGGCGCGCCGTCGGCGCCATCACGCGCCACCCGGATCGCGCGCCACACCCGCTCGGAGGTCGCCGGCATCTCGATGTGGCGCACTCCCAATTCGGCGAGCGCGTTCACAATCGCATTGATCACGACAGCCAATGCCGGGGTGGTGCCGCCCTCGCCGCCGGAGCGCACGCCGAGCCGGTTGGTCGGCGCCGGCACTTCGCTCAGAGCCGTCTTCAATAACGGGAAAGTGGCCGCCCGCGGCATCGCGTAGTCCATAAAGCTCGCCGCCAGCAATTGCGCGCTCTGCGGGTCGTAGTGGCTGCTTTCGAGCAGTGCCTGGCCGACGCCCTGGGCGATGCCGCCATGGGTCTGGCCGTGCAGGATCAGCGGATTGACGGCGCGGCCGACATCGTCGACGGCGGCATAGCCGACGATCTCGACCTCGCCGGTATCGGCATCGACCTCGACCTCGCAGACTTGCGCGCCGTAGGGAAAGCTCGCGACCGGCACGGTCTGGTCCGAAATCCCGGCGAGCGGTCCTTGCAGCTCCGCCGGCAAATCGGTTCGCGTCGCCGCCGCTGCCGCGACCTCGAAGATGCCGATCTCATGGTCGGTCCCGGCGACTCGAAAATGGCCGTGGTCGAATTCGATGTCGACCTCGCCGGCCTCGAACAGGTGACCAGCGATCTTGCGGCCCTTGTCGACGATGTCGTCGGTCGCCTTGCCGATGACCGTCGCCGCCAATTTCATCGAGCGCCCGGAATGGGAGCCGCCGCCGGCCATGACCCGCGCGGTGTCGTGGGCGACGTAGGAAATGCTGTCGAACGGCACGCCGAGCCATTCGGTGACGAGCTGGGCAAAGCTCGTTTCATGCCCTTGTCCCGAGGACATCGTGCCCATGACCAGCTCGACCCGGCCTTCGGGAAGCACCGTGATCTCGGTGCGCTCGCGCGGCGCGCCGGAGGTGATCTCGACATAATTCGCGATGCCGATGCCGCGTCGTTTCCCGCGCTGCCGGGCTTCGGCGCGGCGGGCCGGAAAACCGTCCCAGTCGGCGAGTGCGATCGCGGTGTCCATCGCCATTTCATAGCAGCCACTGTCGTAAGTGACGCCGAGCGGGTTGGCGTAGGGTTGCGCCTCGGGGGGGATCAGGTTGCGGCGGCGCACCATGACCGGGTCGAGCCCCAGTCGGTCCGCCGCCAGGTCGACCAGCCGCTCGATGACAAAGATCGCCTCGGGACGGCCGGCGCTGCGGTAAGGGGTCGTCGAGACGGTGTTGGTCACGGCGCCGCGGCCACGGAAATAGCCGACCGGGATGCGATAGACGTTCGACATCAGGCCGAGGCCTTTTTGCAATGACACGAACGACGCGGCGTGGCCGCCGAGATTGCTCAAATTGGAGCCGCGGACCGCCAGGAAATTGCCCTCGTCGTCAAGGGCGAGCTCGGCTTCGACGGCGAGGTCGCGGCCTTGATAGTCGCTGAGAAACGATTCGTGGCGCTCGCAGGTCCACTTGACCGGCCGCCCGGCCCGGCGCGCCGACCAGGCGAGCAGCGCATATTCCGGATAGAAAAAATTCCGGGTGCCGAAATTGCCGCCCATGTCCCCGCACAGCACGCGCACCTGCTCGGCCGGCACACCCAGCACCTGCGCGAGATCGAGCCTGACCTTGGCCACACCCCGGCCGCTTCCGGTGTAAAGCGTGTAGCGGCCGGTCGCGGCGTCGTACTCCGCGACGTTGGTGCGCGGTTCCATCGGCACGCCGGTCACGCGCTGCGCCCAGGTCTCGAGCCGCACGACATGCGCCGCGCGCGCGAAAGCGGCGGCGGTGGCGGCTTCGTCGCCGAGCTCGATGTCGACGCAGAGATTGCCCGGGGCGATTTCCCACAGCACCGGCGCGCCGGGCTTCAACGCATCGGCGGCGCTCGTCACCGCCGGCAGCGGCTCGTAGGCGACATGCAGCAGTTCCGCGGCATCCTTGGCCTGGGCCGCGGTCTCGGCGACGACAATGGCGACCGGTTCGCCGACAAACCGGGTCTTGTCCAACGGCAGCGGGAAATGGGTGGTCGCAATCGGCTCGGAGCCCCGAAGCTGCGCCTTTACATCGGGGGAACCCATCAGCCCGGCGTTGTGCGGGATCGGCCCCAACCCGTCAGCCAGATAATCGGCTGCGGTCAGTACGGTGAGCAGGCCGGGTGCGGCAAGCGCCGCCGTCTTGTCGATCGAGGCGATATGCGCATGGGCATAAGGCGAGCGCACGACCACCGCATGCGCCATCCCCGGCAGCGCCACGTCGTCGCCAAAGCAGCCCTTGCCGGTCAGAAGCCGAAAATCCTCCTTGCGCCGCACCGGCTGACCGATGCCGTTCGCCGCACTCTTCAGTGCATTCATCCGCGTCGCGTCTCCCGTTGCCGCCATGCCCGCTTCGCCCATCCGAAAGCAATTGCAATCCGGGCGGCGCGTCCATATACGCGCGACGCGGGCGCGCCGCACCCCTCGCCTGACCGCAGCCGGGCCGACGCCGTGCGCACGAGACGCGTACCGGGACGACGCCCGCCCGTTGGTCAACATTCTGTAAGGCCCGCCGGCGTAACCCGCACGCGACGGGCCGGCGCGTTGCCGCGTCACACCCGCTTACCAAAGAGTTCCGCAGCAGGCTCCAAAGCGCGCCGTGAAGACGCGTCGCAGCCGGCGGGCCGCCGCCTCTCCGACCCCTCTATCACGCCGAAACGTGGACCTTCAGGTTTTCTCGACGTTCCACAGCAGGATGACCGGTGCGGCCAGTCGTCCCTTGACGGTGCTGCGGTAGGCGGTTTTTGGCGCGTATTGGCCGGTCGGAATATAGGGCACGTTTTCGAAGGCGCCTCAGCCGCGAGCGGCTGCGGTCTCCAGAAACCGTTCGGCTAGGCGCGCCAGAAAGCTGACGCCGACCGGAAGGGCGTCGTCGTTAAAGTCGTAGCGCGCGTTGTGCAAAAAGCAGTCGCCCTCGCCGGGACCGTTGCCGAGCCACAACATCGCCCCCGGCCGCTGGTTCAGCATGAACGAGAAATCCTCGCCGCCCATCGACGGCGCGATGTTGCGCAGAACCTGGTGCCGGCCGCAGATTTCAGCAGCAACGTCGGCCGCGAATTCGGTCTCGGCCGCGTGGTTGACCGTCGGCGGGTAGGACCGGCGATAATCCGCCTCGGCCTGCGCGCCATGCGCGAGCGCCACCCCGCGGGCGACCGCTCGAATCCGGCGCTCGATCGCGTCCTGCACCTCCGGGCGAAAGCTGCGCGCCGTGCCGCCGATGTGCAGCCCGTCGGGGATCGCGTTGTAGGCCGAGCCGCCGCGCATAAAGCCGACGCTGACGACCGCCGAGTCGAGCGGGTCGACGGTGCGGCTGACGATGGTCTGCAGCGCCAGCACGATCTCGGCCCCGACGACAAACGGGTCGATGCCGAGATGGGGATGCGCGGCGTGGGTGCCGTGCCCGGTGATGCGGATGTCCCAGCGGTCCGAGGCCGCGAGCAACGGTCCGGCCTTGGCCGCGATTTGGCCGACCGGGATGCCCGGCTTGTTGTGCAGTGCAAAGACCGCGTCGCACGGGAATTTGTCGAAGAGGCCCTCCTCGACCATGACCCGGCCGCCGCCGCCGCCCTCTTCGGCGGGTTGGAAGATCAGGTGCACGGTGCCCTGGAAATTGCGCGTGCGGGCGAGATATTTGGCGGCGCCGAGCAGCATCGTCGTGTGCCCGTCATGGCCGCATGCGTGCATCTTGCCGTCTTCGGTCGAGCGGTGGGCGAACTCGTTCTCTTCGTGGATCGGCAACGCGTCCATGTCGGCGCGCAGGCCGATCGCCGCCGGCGAGTTGCCGCGCCGGATCGTGCCGACGACGCCGGTCCCGGCGAGCCCGCGCTGCACGTCGCAGCCGAATTCGGCGAGCTTGGCCGCGACGAGGTCGGCGGTCCGCCGCTCGGCAAAGGCCAGTTCGGGATGAGCGTGGATGTCGCGGCGAATCGCGGTCAGCTCGTCTTGGTACTCGGACACTTCGGCGATGATCGGCATCGACAGCTCCCCACCAGCTAAGGCTTGCGATTTATTATGGTCGATCCGTCGACTAAGGCAATTGCCGGCGGATTGACAGCCGGGTGAAGGCCACATGCTGGCGGCGGCGATCCGAGTTGGTTTAATTAACCGGGCAAAAGGCGACCTAGAACGATCATCGGCGTCCATGAGAATGACATCGGCTATCCGGACCATGGCGGCCCCAGTGGCACAGGCGATGCTCGGGGCACAGGCGATGGTGGGGGCACTGGCGATGCTGGGGGTGCTGGTGATGCTGACGGCGTGCGTGCCGCCGCCGACGCCGCCGGTCAATTCACCCGCCTTTCAAAAGCGTCCGCCCTTGGCGGGACAGCCGGGCTATCTCGAAACCATAAAATACATCGACAACGGGGTGCACTACATCTCGCCGACCGCCGGGTTCCTGGTCTCGGCCGCCGGCGACATGTGCTTTCAGGGGGTGGTCGTCCCGGGGGTGACGCCCGAATACATCGCGTCGAATTTCTGGTGCATGAGCCCATTCGCCGTCGGCCGGGTCGACGCGGTCGAAAACAACATCAGCTACATCAACCAGGTGCGCCTGTGGTGCCGGCTGGCGAGCCCGCAATGCGCCCACAAGATCGGCTACCCGAACATGCTCGACAACCAGTGGATCGCCAACAGCATCACGGCCGAGACCGTGCCCTTCCAACGGCAGCGCGAGGCGATCGAATACCTCGTTTACTTGATGGGCGGGACTGTGCAGCGCGACCAGGCTTTGCAATAGAAAGGGACATGGTACGCGGCGCTTGACAGCCCGGCGCCAGGGTCTAGCGTCCGCCGGCTCACCCTCGCGACGGAGGAAACCCGATGATCATCGAGATGCGGACCTACACCCTGCAGCCGGGCACGGTTGCGACGTTCGAACAACGTTTTGGCGAGGCGTTGCCGGCGCGCGCCAAGGTTTCGCCGCTCGCCGCCTTCTGGCACACCGAAGTCGGGCCGCTCAACCGCGTCATCCATGTCTGGCCCTATGAGGACATGGCGGCGCGCACCCGGTTGCGCGAGCAGGCGACCAAGACCGCGGGCTGGCCGCCCAATGTGCGCGAATTCGTCGTCGAGCAGCACAGCGACGTCTACACCCCGGCGCCGTTCTCGCCGGCGCTCGAGCCGCGCCAATTGGGCGGGCTCTACGAGATCCGCATCTACACCTTCAAGCCCGGCGGGATCGCCGGCGTGATCGACCGCTGGAGCGGCCACATCGCCGAGCGCATCAAGCTGTCGCCCTTGGTCGGCGCTTGGCACACCGACATCGGCGGGCTCAACAAATGGTGCCACATCTGGGCCTACAAGGACGCCGCCGACCGCTTCCGCATCCGCGACGAAGCCCGCGCCAAGGGCATCTGGCCACCCCCCTCCGGCGGCGGGCCCAACATGATGGTCAAACAGGAAAACATGCTGGTCGTCCCAGCCGCCTTCTCACCGCTGCACTAATTACCGGCCCGGCCCCCCCCGTGCGCGGGGGGGATAGGCCGGCGGCGCCAGCCTCGCCGGTTAGGGCAGCAGTTCCGACAACCGGCGGATGACGCGGTCGGGGCGGACCGGGCAGTCGGGCGGCAGGCCGGCGCCGTAGCCGTCGTGCCAGATCGCGTAAATGCCGAGGCGCTGCGGGGCCGCAACCTCCCATTCGAGATTGTCGCCGACCATCCAGGTCTGATCCGAACTCACCCCGAGTGCCGCCATTGCGTGGGTATAGGCGCGCTCCTCGGGTTTGCCGAAGCCGTGCTCGCCCTCGATCTGGATGTGGTCGAAGCGATGTTCGAGCGCGAACCGCACCACCTTGGCGCGCTGCGGCGCACCGGCCCCGTTGGTGATCAGCGCCAGCCGCACGCCCAATTCCTTCAAGCGGTCGAGGGTGTCGTACGCGCCCGGAAAGCATTGCAATTCGGCGTCGTGCAACGCGTTGAACCGGTCGGCGATCTCTTCGCACAGAGAACCCGGGGGGACCGCATGGCCGGCCGCCGCCAACGCCGCGAAGGCGTCGGCCGACGATCCGGCGGCGTGCTTCGACGATGCGATGGCGCCAATGCTTGTGCCGCGCCGGATCGGCCCACAAATCGCGCGAGCTGTCCATGATCGCGGCGATCGCCGCGGCCGGGGTCACCGGCGCCAAATGTTCGGCGTAGGCGCCGAGCACGCGTTGCCACTGCGACTGCGCCGGGCCGAAGGCGACGAGGATCGTGTCGTCGAGGTCGATCAGCATCGCGCGCGGGAGCTTTGGCATGCCTCGTTCTGCTCCCGGTCCGCTCAGACGATCTCGGCCGGCGCCTGCGGCACGCTCTTCCAGAATTCGCCGTCATGCCCGAAAAAGATGCGCGCGCCACCGTTTTCGAGCCGCGCCAGCCGGTCGAGCGAGGCCAGCATCGCGTCACGGTCGTAGACGTTCTGCGGCAGCCGCCTTTCGCGCAGGGTTCGGCAGAAATAGCAGGAATCGGCGGCCAGCACGACTTCGCCCGAGGCGAGCCGCACCTTCAGCGACTGGTGACCCGGCGTGTGGCCGTGGGTCGGCAGGCAGACGACGCTGCCGTCGCCGAACAGGTCGTGCTCGCCGTCGAGCAAGCGTCACCTTGTGGCCGAGATCGAAGTCGCGCCGGTTGAAGCCGCGCCGCGCGGCGATGTCCGGGTCCATCCCGGCCTCCCATTCGCGGCGCTGCACGACCACCGTCGCGTTCGGGATCAGCGCGTTGCCGCCGACATGGTCGAAATGGAAATGCGAATTGACGACGAGGTCGATCTTTGCCGGGTCGCGGCCGAGCGCTTCGAGCCGGGCGCTGATCTCCTCGCCCGGCCGGTAGTTGAACGAAAACAACTGGGTGACGCGCGGCCCGATCCGCCCGGCCGGGTCATGCTGGCAGTCGGGGTGCATCCCGGTGTCGAACAGCATCGTCCCCTTCGGGTGCTCGATCAGGTAGGACGGGATCGGCAGGTCGACTTTGCCTTCGCCGCCCTCCATCAGATAGCCGAGCTCTCCGGTCAGCCAGCCGCAGGTGAAGGCGAACAGCCTCACGGTCATCGCCGGCTCTTCAGCTCGCGGCCGAGGCGCGGTTCGCCGCCTCGAACAGGGCGCGGTTGCGCTCCATGTCGAAGGGCCGTTCGGCCAGGGTCTCGGGATCCCACTCGCTGCGGGTCACGGCATAGAAATCGCCGCCGTAGACATGGATCGCGCCGGTCAGCCGCGACAGCGGGTTGGTGACGGTGTGAATGATGTCGCGGCCGAGCGGCTCGGCGTCGCGCACGCCCGATCGACCGGGCGCCGGCGGCTTCGATCCGGCCGGTGTCAGCCCGGCCCTGTGGGTCAGCCGGCAGGCGGCGCCAGAAGATGTTGTCCTCGCGCCCGGTGTAGACGCCGATCACCGCCCACATCAGGTGGTTGTGCGGTATGACCGTCATCCGTGGCCCCCAGACGACGTTGAGGATCGTCAGGGTCTCCGAATGGTAGAGCGGCTCGACCCCGGCGCGCTGCGGCTCGCCGATCCGCGCCAGTACGGCGGCCGGGTCGGAGACCGCCCGCGCCACGATTTCGCGCGCGGCCTTGTGGCTCGAATCGCCGGCGACGGCGGCGCCGCAATCGGCGATGAAGCGGTCGAGATCGAACATCTGCTCAGTCTCCTGTCCTTCAGCAGCTCGTTTTACAGCTCGCCCGCTTCCGCTATTCGGCCGCCAGCGCCGACGCGCCCGAGCGATGGCCCTTCTGGTGGAAATAATTCGCCCGATAGAATTCGAGAACGAGGTCGCGGTAGACCGCCGGCGGGTAATGGGCGGGGTTGTCGGCGCCGATGCAGGACGGCAGGCATTCGATCACCCGGTCCGGGTTCGGGCTGTGGAAATAGGCGATCGAATAGCGGTCGGTCCCGGAATCGTTCAGCACACCGTGCGGCGTCGACAGAAAGCGGTCGTTCGACCAGCGCCGCATGATATTGCCGAGATTGATCAGAAACGTGCCCGGAATGACCGGCGGCGCAAACCATTCGCCGCCCATTGGTCCATTTGGCGGCAGCCGCACCGCGAGCCCGGGCACGTCGGTGCGCGCCAGCGCGGTCATAAAGCTGTTGTCGGTGTGCGGCCCCTGGCCAAAGCTGTTGTCGTCGGTCGCGTCCTGCGGCGGATAGTGCAGAAAGCGCAAATTGGCGTGGCCCTCGTCGGCGAAATAGGGCGCGAAGAAATCGGCCGGCATGCCGAGCGCCACGGCGAACGGCGGCAGCATATGGTCGCACATGTCGCCGAGCGCGTCGAAATAGGCCATCATGTCGGCGCGCAGACCGGGCATGTCGGCCGGCCATTGGTTGCGGCCGCGCAGCGGTTTGCCGGCGATCACGTCGGGATGGTCCGGACCGCGGTCGTGGCTGAGAAAAAAGCTCTCGTTCTGGTTTGGCCTGGTGGCCTTGTGCACGGTCGAGGCGCCTTGCACCGAGGCGTTGACCGGCAGATAGCCGATATTGTTTTCGTTCAGCTTGAGGGCGAGCTTTTGTTCGAGCGGCAGCGCGAAAAAGCGGCGGGAGGCGGCAAAGGCGCGGTCGACGAGCTGGTCCGGGACGCCGTGGTTCAGCGCGTAAAAGAACCCGATGTTTTCACACGCATGCGCGACCTCGCCGGCGAGGCGTTCGAGCGCGCCCGGCTCGCCGGCGAAATAGGGGCCGTAATCGATGACCGGGATTATCTCGGCCGCCGCCCGATAATCCCGAACCGCCTGTTCCTTGAAGAGGTGCATCCCGTCCTCCGCGCCGCGACGCGCGACTATAGCGTTCGGCGGCGCGCCGGCGCCAGCCGCAGTCGAGGCTGCCGGAAAACGGCTGGACAGCCGGCGCGCGGCGACGAGCCGCTTGCCCGGCGGCGGCGGCGCGCGATATCAGGACGGCGCATGCCGGTTCTGTTTCTCATCGTCCTCATCGACCTGATCGGGTTTGGCCTCGTCATCCCGCTGCTGCCGTTTTACGCGGTGCGGTTTTCCGCCTCGCCGCAGCAGGTGACGATGCTGCTCGCGGTCTATTCGCTGATGCAGCTGTTTACCGCGCCGTTGTGGGGCCGGCTCAGCGACCGCGTCGGCCGGCGGCCGGTGCTGATGGCCAGCATGGCGGCCTCGGCGCTCGCCTATCTGTGGCTCGGCGTCGCCGACGCGCTGTGGATGCTGTTCGCGGCGCGCGCGCTCGCCGGCGCGTGCGCCGGCAACATCGCCGCGGCGCAGGCCTATATCGCCGATACCACGACACCCGAGAACCGGGCGAAAGGCATGGGGCTGATCGGCGCCGCCTTCGGCCTCGGCTTCATCTTCGGGCCGGCGCTCGGCGGGTTTCTCGCCGGCAACAATCCGGCGACCGCCAATCTCGCGGCGCCGGCCTGGCTCGCGGCCGGCCTGTCGCTCGTCGCACTCGGCGGCGTCTTCTTCGTGCTGCGCGAAAGCCTGCCGCCGGAGCTGCGCGGGCAGGCGCCGCGGCGCAGCCGGCTCGGCGCTGTGACCGGCGGCATTGCGCCGCCCGGTGCTGTCGCGGCTGCTCCTGATCTTCTTTCTGGTCATCCTCGCCTTTGCCGGGATGGAGAGCACCTTTGCGCTGTGGGCGATGCGGCAATTCGATTGGGGGCCGGAGCAGGTCGGCTATGTCTTCGCCTATGTCGGCGTGCTGTCGGCGGTGCTGCAGGGCGGGCTGATCGGCCGGCTGACCCAGCGCTTCGGCGAGGAGCGCCTGCTGCTCGTGCGGGCTCGCGCTGATCGGCGTCGGGCTGCTGGTGCTGCCGCTGTCCGCGCGATCTGGCGATGCTCGGCGTCGGCGTCAGCGGCCTGGCGCTCGGCATGGGGCTGACGCAGCCGTCGCTGAACAGCCTGATCTCGCGCCGCGCCGGGCGCGAGGAGCAGGGCGAGGTGCTGGGCGTCTCGCAATCGGTCGGCAGCCTGTCGCGCGTGATCGGGCCGGCCTTGGCCGGGCTGCTGTTTTCCGATCTGGGCCGCGAACAGCCCGTTTTTGTGGGGGGCGGTGCTGGTCGCCGTGGCCTTTCTGCTGGCGTTCAACCTGCTCCGCGGGCTCGGGGTGGCGCCGCTCGCCGAGGCCGAGCCGATGAGCCCGGACGAATGAGCCGGCGCGGCCGGCCGGTCGCGCCGGGGCCCGCGGCGGCAAAAAGGCCGGCTCAAGGACGAGCTGCGCGCGCTCAGGGCGCTCTCCCCCTATCTGTGGCCGCGCGAATCGGCGGAGTTGCGGTTGCGGGTCGTGCTCGCAATCGTGTTTCTGATCGCCGGCGCGGCTCCTCAACCTCACGGTGCCGTTCCTCTACAAGCACGCGGTCGACGCGCTGGCGCCGGGCAAGGCGGTCGTCGCCGTGCCGGTGGCGATGATCGTCGCCTATGGCGCTGGCGCGGGTCATGGCGCAGGGCTTCAACGAGCTGCGCAACGCGGTCTTCGCCAAGGTCGACCCAGCGCGCGGTGCGCCGGCTGGCGTTGTCGGCGTTTCGCCATCGTCCATGCGCTGGCGTTGCGCTTTCATCTCGAGCGCCGCACCGGCGGGCTGTCGCGCGCGATCGAGCGCGGCACCGCCGGCATCGAATTCCTGCTGTCGTTTCATGCTGTTCAACGTCGTCCCGACGCTGATCGAGATCCTGCTCGTCTGCGCCATCCTGTGGCGGCTCTACAACTGGACCTTCGCCGCCGTCACCCTGGCGACGATCGTGCTCTATATCGGCTTCACGTTTCTGGTCACCGACTGGCGGGTGCGGTTCCGCCGCGAGATGAACGAGCGCAACAGCGAGGCCAACACCAAGGCGATCGACAGCCTGCTGAATTTCGAGACCGTCAAGTATTTCGCCAACGAGGAGCACGAGGCGGGGCGCTACGACTCGCGCGCTGCACGCCTATGAGCGCGCCGCGGTCAAGAGCGAGACCACCCTCGCCGCTGCTCAATCTCGGCCAGGGCGTCGATCATCGCCGCCGGCCTCGATCGGGGTCATGATCCTCGCCGGCCAAGGGGTCGCCGGCGCGCGTCATGACGGTCGGCGATTTCGTGCTGGTCAACGCCTATCTGATCCAGCTCTACACGCCGCTCAATTTCCTCGGCATGGTCTACCGCAACATCAAGCAGTCGCTGACCGATCTCGAGCAGATGACGGCGCTGATGGCGGTCAAGTCCGAGATCGTCGACCGGCCGGGCGCCCCGGCGCTCTCGGTCGATGCCGGCGCGGTCGCTTTTCGCCACGTCGATTTCCGCTACGACGCGCGGCGGCCGATCCTGCGGGACGTCGATTTCCGCGTGCCTGCCGGCGCCACAGCTGGCGATCGTCGGCCCGAGCGGCGCCGGCAAATCGACGATCGCGCGGCTGCTGTTCCGCTTCTACGATGTCGACGCGGGCGCCATCGAGATCGACGGCCAGGACATCCGCGACGTGACCCAGGACAGCCTGCGGCGCGCGATCGGCGTCGTGCCGCAGGACACCGTGCTGTTCAACGACACGATCTACTACAACATCGCCTATGGCCGTCCCGGCGCGCCGCGCGCGGCGGTCGAGGAGGCGGCGCGGCTCGCCCATATCCACGATTTCGTGGCCTCCCTGCCCGACGGCTACGACACGATGGTCGGCGAGCGCGGCCTCAAGCTGTCGGGTGGCGAGAAGCAGCGCGTCGCGATCGCGCGGGTGATCCTGAAGGCCCCGAAAATCCTGGTGTTCGACGAGGCGACCTCGGCGCTCGACACCAAGACCGAGCGCGAGATCCAGGCGAACCTCGCTGAGGTGTCGGCCGACCGCACGACGCTCGTCATCGCCCATCGGCTGTCGACCATCGTCGACGCCGACGAGATCCTGGTGCTCGATCACGGGCATATCGTCGAGCGCGGCGATCACGGCGAATTGCTGCGGCGGGACGGGGTCTACGCGGCGATGTGGCTGCGCCAGCAGGAAGCGGCGCGACGCGAAGCCACCCTGGCTCCGGTGTGATCCGCATCCGAAAGCGATGCATAATATCCGCCGGCGAACAACTGGCGCGTGTCCGCAAGGTGCTGATCGTTTCACGATGCATGACCCGATGACCCTGGTCGAGCAGATCCCGACTGTGGCGACGACGGAATGCGTTCGCCGCGAGCGGCGCGGCCGGTCCGACTCTCACCCGCGCGACGGGTGACGGCGGCGCCATCCCTCGCCGGCGCGCTGCGGCGCGGCGACCGGCGCGCGCTCGCCCGCGCCATCACCCTCGTCGAATCGACGCGGCCCGACCATCGCGCCGCGGCCGAAGCGCTGCTCGCCGCGGTGTTGCCGCAGACCGGGGCCGGCATCCGCATCGGCATTTCGGGGCCGCCGGGTGCGGGTAAATCGACGTTTATCGAGCGTTTCGGTCTCGAGGGCGTCGAGCGCGGGCGAAAGGTTGCGGTTCTGGCCGTCGACCCGGCCTCGAAGCGCGGCGGCGGCGCGATCCTGGCTGACAAGACGCGGATGGCCGAGCTGGCGCGCTCGCCATATGCCTTTATCCGTCCGTCTTCGGCGGGCGCCAGCCGTGGCGGCGTAGCGCGGGGCACGCGCGAGGCGATCCTGCTGTGCGAAGCAGCGGGATTTGACGCCGTCATCGTCGAGAGCGTCGGCGTCGGCCAGTCCGAAACCGCGGTCGCCGAAATGACCGACATGTTCGTGCTGATCCTGCCGCCCGCCGCCGGCGACGAATTGCAGGGGCTGAAGCGCGGCATCGTCGAGCTTGCCGACCTCGTCCTCGTCAACAAGGCCGACGGCGACCTCCTCGATGCGGCGCAGCGCACCGCTGCCGACTATGCGAGTGCCTTGCGGCTGATCCGACCGCCGAGCCCCGAATGGGGCGTGCCGGTGCGCGCCGTCTCCGCGCTCGAAGGGACCGGGATCGTCGAGGTCTGGGAGGATGTCGCGCATTTTCGCGCCGCCCTCGAGGTGACAGGGGCGTGGACGATGCGGCGTCGGGAGCAGGCGCGGTCGGCGCTGTGGTCGGAGATCGACAGCCTCCTCCTCGATCGTTTTCGCGCCGCCCCCGCCGTCGCCCGTCGCCTCGCCGCCGTCGAAGCCGAAGTCGCCGCCGGCAGCCTAACCCCAGCCGCCGCCGCCCGCGACCTGCTCGCCGCGTTTTTGGGCAAGGGTTAGCCAGGCTCTCGCTTCTCTCCAGAATATTGCGCGCACCTGGCGGCGCTCGTAAAAGGAATGCCGGGGTAGGGCAGACACCCCATCAGACGGCTACCCGTCCAAGTTCTGCGCCGCTCGCCATGCGAGGAGTGCGCAATGTTGGACGAAACGACAGCTATCCGCCTTGCGCGCCGGCTCATCCCGCTCCCTTGCTTTTGTTCGGATTGCTCGGTCTGGCTCAGCCTGCTCGCGCCGAACCGGCCTTGGTGGTCGAGAGCAGGATCGCGCTTCCGGGTGTTACCGGGCGGATCGACCATATGGCGGTGGATCTGGGCCGAAAACGGCTCTTCATCGCCGAAATCGGAAACGGCAGCCTCGATGTCGTCGACCTGCGAGGCGGCCGACAAATCCAGCGCATCACGGGGCTCGCCGAGCCGCAAGGGGTCGGCTACGCGCCGAAGGCCGACCTCGTCGCGGTCGCCAATGGCGGGGACGGTTCGGTGCGGTTCTTTCGCGGCGGCGCGTTGACGCCGGAGGGTGCGGTCGCGCTCGCGAGCGACGCCGACGATGTTCGCGTCGATCCGCGCACCGGCGACATCGTCGTCGGCTACGGCAGCGGCGGTCTCGCGGTCGTCGACCCCGACAAACGCTCGAAGATCGGAGATGTCAGACTCGCCGCGCATCCCGAAGGCTTTGCGGTCGACCCCGCCACCGGACGCGCCTACGTCAACGTGCCCGGAGCCGGACAAATCGCGGTCGTCGATCTCGTGTCTGGAAGGCAGGTCGCCACCTGGGCGGTGCCGGATCTGCGGGCCAATTTCCCGATCGCTCTCGACGCTGCCGGCACCATCGTCGCCACGGTCTTTCGCCACCCGCCAAAGCTCGTCCTGGTCGATGCCAGGACCGGGGCGGCAACCGCGCGGCTCGACGCGTGCGGCGACGCCGACGACGTGTTCTTCGACGCGAAGCGCGCGCGGATTTACGTCGTCTGCGGCGCTGGCATCGTCGATGTTTTGCCGCCGCGCCGTCGGGGGCGTATGCGCGGCTGGCGCGGGTCGAGACCGCCGCGGGGGCGCGCACGGCATTGTTCGTGCCCCAACTCGACCGGTTGTTCGTCGCCGCCCGCGCCGGTTCGTTCGGGACCGACGCCGCGGTCATTGTGTTTCGCCCGATGCCGTGATCCGATCCGTATTTGGCGGTGTCGGGGCAAATCGTGTTGGTGGCGGCAAAAGAAATGGATGTCGCGGCGCGGGTCTCGCTCGGCGCGTTATACGGCGGGTTCCTGAAGGCAGCGCTGTGGGGGTTTGGCGGCAGCCTGCTGGTCTCGACGCGCCGGGTCGTCGTCGAAGAACGGCGCTGGCTGACCGACGCCGAGTTCGCCGACACGCTGAGCCTCTGCCAATTCCTGCCGGGAGCGAATTTCGCCAACCTGTCGGTTTGCGTCGGGTCCCGGTTCCGCGGGGCAGCGGGTGCCGCCGCGGCTTTTTTGGGGCTGACCTTGGCGCCCTTGGCGCTCGCGTTGGTTCTCGGCGCGGGCTACCTGCAAATCGCCCACCTGGCCTTAGTCGGGCGGGTCCTCGGCGGGGTTTCCGCCGCTGCCGCGGGCATGGTCATCGCCGCCGGGCTCCGCTTGCTGCTGCCGCATCGCAGGCGGCCGGCTGCGTTGTTGTTTGCGGCGCTCGCCTTTGCCGGCGTCGTGCTGACGAGCCTGCCGCTGCCGGTTATTCTGCTCGGACTGGCGCCGTTCAGCATTGCCGCTCCGTTTCTGACCCCGCGGAGAGCGCGGTGACGGGCTCGCCGCCCGCCCTGGTTCTGGCCGCGCACCTCTCGCTGCTGTCGCTGATCAGCTTCGGCGGCATCCCGGTCGTGTTGCCGGAAATCCGCGACCTCGTCGTCACCGCCAACGCCTGGGTCGGCGAGCGCGAATTCGCCGATTTCTTCGCGCTGTCGCAAATCATGCCGGGCCCGAATTTCATCTTCATGCTGAGCCTGATCGGGTGGAAAATCGGCGGCGTCGCCGGAGCGGTCGCGGCGACGCTCGGGATCGCCGGACCTGCCTGCACCCTGACCTTCCTCGCCTTTCGGCTGTGGCACCGGTTTCGCGACGCACCGTGGCGGCTCGCGGCCAGCCGCGGGCTCGTGCCGCTGACCATCGGGCTCGTCATTGCCAGCGGCTCGGTGCTGGCGCGGGCCGGCGGCACCGGCTGGCGCGGTGCGGTTCTGACCGCGGCGACGCGCGGCGCTGATGCTGCGGAGCCGAGTGAACCCGTTGTGGCTGCTGGGTGCGGGCGGAGTCTTGGGTGGTCTCGGCGTGATCTGATCACGGCGACATGCCGGCCGGTCGGCGAATGGGTTGGGGATCGAATTGTTGCCCTCGCTCGGTCAAAAGTCGACGGTGACGCGGACCCCGGCGACGAGCGCGTTTTTCAACGGCGCCGGGCTCGCCGCGGTCGGGATGCCGGCGCCGGGGTTGACCACATATTGAAGATCGGGCTGGAGTTTGATCCACGGGGTCAGCCGCAGCCGGTAGGTGGCTTCGATCACCGTCTCGCCCTGGGCGAGAGTCGACCCCGAGCCGGTGTAGAAGACGGCGTCCTGGCTGTTGTGCCGCGCGGCGGCGCCGATGCCCGCATACGTCACCGCGATACCGGCCACGTCATGCGAGCGGCCGGGCAATGGCCCCTTCCAGTTGATCCCGCCTTCGATGAACAAGTCGCTGAGGTTGCGGTCGTCGGGCGCGTGCATGACCTGCAGGAACACGCCGAAGCCTTGCGCCGCGGTATTTGGCTTACGCCACAACATCTGGTTGACGATCGCGTAAAACGCGTAATCGGTCGAGTGCTCCAACGCAATTCCGTTGCTCGCAGGATTGGCCAATGACAGGCCCTCGGCATCGTGCAGCGGATCGGCGAAAGGCCCGGTTGCGATCCACATTCCAAGCTTGTAGGTGCCGGGCAGATTTTGGCTCGCCAGAAAGGCGGGTGAGTACCACAGCTCGGTAAAGGCGAGCGTGTCGTCGTTCAATCGGAACGCCGTGCCATGGCGGTCGCGCAATTGCGCGTCGCCGCTGCCGGGGGGAGCCGGGTTCTCGGTGTAGACCGCGCCTACCAATGAAATCTCGTCCGTAGGAGTGAAGTTGATGCGGACGAACGGGACCGCGAGCGGATAATTGGGGCCTCCCGACGGCAGGTCGATCGCCAGCATTGCCGGATAGCCGAAGCTCGAATTCAGGAACAAGCCGGCATAGCCCGCCAGCATCATCTCGTCGTTTGATCCTTCCTGACCGATGCGAAACGAGACTTTGCCGTCGAACAATTGCTGCTCGAGCCATAAATCATAGAGCTTCGTACTGGGGACGGCCTCGATATTGCTGATGAACTGGAGAGCGCCGACAAGAGCGCCGGTCGGTCCCGGACCGTAGATTTGATAGCCGCTGGCATATACCGTGGCGCCCTTCCACTGCGCCGCCTTGTCGAGGTCGATGCACAGATCTCGCCGTCAGCAGGCCGTCATAGGTAATCCCCTGCTTGCGGCCGCCCGCCATATTGCCCCACAGCTCCGTCTGATTCTGCACCCCGAAGCCGACGCCGTGCTGCGCAAGATCGGCGCGCGCACCACCCCAGTCGCCGAGCAGCGTGTCGGCCGAACAGGCGTCATTGGGACCAGCCCAGATCTGCGCGCCGGCGGGTGCAGATCTACCGATGGTCGCAATCGCAAAAATGAAAAGCACCGCCAACGCGGCCAGCGGAGAGGCGTGGCGGATTTTCATCGAGGGTCGTTGGGAGCGAGCCAAGCCGCAGTTTTCCGGCTGCAGCTGTTCGGCCTGTACCGGTGTTGCCGGTACGTCTTGCGGTTGCGACGACGGGCTAGCCATTTGAGCCTCGCATATCATTGGCCAACACCAAAAGTCGATCGCCGCCGGGACAAAGAAGGCGCGAGACCGTCAATGAGTTTGCGTACGAGAACGGGCACAGCAATGCCGCGCGGGCTGGGCGGGCATAGCTCAGACCTCAGAAAGAACGAACTGGCGCTCGGGTTGTCGGCGCGTAAAGCGGGTCAGCCGGACCCGCGCGGCGCGATCAACGAAGTCGCGGCCGCGGTGATCGAGGAACTCGTGGCGGCGTCGCCGTCACCGGCAGTCGGCGATTCGCACGTTCGGTCAACGCGCCGAAGACGAGACCGATGGTCGCCCACATGATCAGCTGCGCCCCCAGCGACGCAATTCTGAACTGCCACAGCACGACGGCCGGGAACTGTTGTGGCACCTCGTCGACGGCCGGCAACCCCAGGCCCACGGCGATCACGATGACCAGATATGAGGCGCCGGCGATCAGGGCCGCGTTCCACGCTCCATAGCGAGGAAGCAGCCGGAGGCGCAGCATTCCCGCTGCAATCATCGCGGCGAGCGAGATTGCGATCATGCTGAAATAGAGGGCCGTGCGCGGGCCGATGGTCGCGGGATCGCCGACCGAGGGCGGATTTGCCGGATATTTGAGGTTTGGAACGATATAGACAGCGACAAGGCCGACAGTCGCCAGCAAGGCCGATGTGGCCCGTGGACTGAAATCGCCCGTACGGCCGTAGGCCAACGCGAAGGCCAGGGCAAACAGGCCGCCGAAGGCGACGCTGTAGACCATGACGCCGGTGAACAGACCGATGCTTGCCTGGAGCCGTCGGCTGACCAGCTCGGCCTCCGGCTCTTCCTTTGATGCCGGCAGACCCTTGACGATCAACGCTTGCGCCGCAGCCTTAGCCTTGGCTTCGTCGATCTGGGTTTCGAACGCGATGGCGCGGTCGACTTGCGGCTCGCCAACGAGCTTCAAAAAGCTGAAGCAGAGTAAGCCCGCGATGATGCCGATCAGCATCCCGCGCAGCAGCAGAGTCCCCGCCATGGCGCAGGCTTCCGCTTAATGGCAGGGGAAGCCGAGCAGATGACGCCCATCATGCACGAACTCGTGCACATACATCCCGCGAACGATCGAGGTGGCGCCCTCTTCGGCGCCGACGAAATAGATCGCCAGCATCAGAACCAAGCCGCCGAGAATTGCCCACGGCAATGCGTCACGAAGCGGGACGGCGGCCGGCTTGGTCGTCGGGGTGAATGGGGTGCTGGTCATCGCTGATCTCCTGGGATTTCGCGTCCGGTTAGAGGCCTATCCGACCACGAGGGGGGTCTGACTCTCAGCTCGGCGCTTTAACTTCCAAGCCGATTACAGTGGCGCGACCGTGCCGGGTTTTCACCAGCTTCCGCACCCCGTGTCGATGGATTGAGCATAGAGAGCGATGTCCGGCAATGCCAAGTCTTCCGACGCGCAACCGCCGGCAGGTCTCGCCGCCGGCCGCCCCCTCGGGCCGGCAGCAGCCGCCTCGGCATCAAGGAATCGCTGTCGTTGCTGCCCGGCCGATCATGGGATAGCATCAATAGTTTGAAATATCGGGGCGCCGCCAGTGCCCGCGCATGCTTGGGGGCCGCACGGTATTTATTACGCTATCCTTACGGATGATCGCAAGCGAGCCAAGCATAGGCTATGACCAAATCAATCCCGTCAGCGGGCAGGCCTCCGCGCCTGCCCCCCGCCACCCAATTAGCCGTCGTCGCCGCACTCGCGCTGGGCCTCCTGTGCGTAATCTTCAGGGCCTCGCTGGTTGACGCGCCGCTCGCCAGCCAGGTGGTAAACGAGAAGCCGCAAGCCGAGCCCGGCGCGTTCCGGCCGACCAAGGAGCAATGGGCCGGGATCAAGGTCGCGACCGTCGGCGCCAGGATGTTCCGGCCGGAGCGGGTGACCGAGGGCAATATCGCGATCGACGACGATCTGACGACGCCGGTGTTCTCGCCGTATTCGGGGCGGGTCATCAAGCTGATCGCCAAGCTCGGCGACCATGTCGCGCGTGGTGCGCCGCTGATGGCGGTCGAGGCGAGCGAGTTCGTTCAGGCGCAGAACGACCTGATCACCGCCGCCTCCGCCCTGAAGACCGCGCGCTCGCAGCTTACCCTGGCCCAGAGCGCCGAGCAGCGCCAGCATGCGCTCTACGTCGCCAAGGGCGCCGCGCTCAAGGATTGGCAGCAGAGCCAGGCCGATCTCGCCGCCGCCCAGAACAAGCTGCGCGCCCAGCAGATCGCGCTGGCCGCGGTGCGCAACCGGCTGCGCATCCTCGGCAAGAGCGACGCGGAGATCGCCCTGATCGAGAACGGCGCGGCGCAGAACATGGAGCCGGTCGCCTATGTCGTGGCGCCGATCAGCGGCACCGTGACCCAGCGCCAGGTCGGGCTCGGCCAGAACATCCTGTCGGTCCAGTCGGGCGCGTCGACCCCGGTCTACACGATCGGCGATCTGTCGACGGTCTGGCTCGTCGCCAATGTGCGCGAGGCGGATGCGCCGCTGATCCGGGTCGGCGAGCCGGTCGAAGTGCGGGTGCTGGCGTTTCCCGGCCGCGTCTTCAAGGCGACGATTTCGTGGGTCGCGTCCTCGATCGACGCCAATACCCACCGGCTGCCGGTGCGCGCCGATGTCGAGAACCCCGACGGCGCGTTGAAGCCGCTGATGTTCGCGCGCTTCAGCATCATCACCGGGCCCGGCCGGCGAGGCGCCCGCCGTGCCCGAGGACGCGATCGTCTACGAAGGCGACACCGCCCGCGTCTGGGTCGCGCGCGACAACGGCGCCATCGTCTCGCGCGCGATCCGCGTCGGCGAGACCAGCGACGGCATGGTCGAAGTGCTGGACGGGCTCGCCGCCGGGGAAAAGATCGTGACCTCGGGGACCCTGTTCATCGACCGCGCCGCCAGCGGCGATTGAGCGCCTCGGCTCAGTCGGACCGGTCATGAACCACATCGTCGCCTTTGCGCTGAAGCAGCGGGTGCTGATGGTCGTGCTGCTGCTGTTTCTGTTTGCCGCCGGGATCATCAGCTTCGCCAAGCTCAACATCGAGGCCTATCCCGACCCGGTGCCGCCGCTCGTCGACATCGTCACCCAGAACCCGGGCCAGTCGGCCGAGGAGATCGAGCGCTACATCACGATCCCGATCGAGATCCAGATGGCCGGGATTCCGCACGTCACCGCGGTGCGGACGATCTCGCTGTTCGGCCTGTCCGACGTCAAGGTGCAGTTCACCTACGACTTTACCTATGACGAGGCCGAGCAATGGGTGATCAACCGGCTGTCGCAGCTGTCGCCGCTGCCCAATGGCGCGTCGCCGCAGATTTCGCCGCGAGAGCCCGATCGGCGAGATCTACCGCTATCGGGTCGTGGGGCCGCCGGGCTACAGCGTCACCGATCTGAAGACCATCCAGGACTGGATTCTGGAGCGCCGCTTCAAGGCGGTGCCGGGGGTCATCGACGTCACCGGCTGGGGCGGCAAGACCAAGACCTATGAGATCACCGTCGACCTCGACCGCCTGCTCGAATACGGGATCAGCCTGCAGCAGGTGCTGCAGGTGCTCAACAACAGCAACATCAACGTCGGCGGCCAGACCGTCAATTTCGGGCCGCAGGCGGCGATCGTGCGCGGCGTCGGCCTGATCCACTCGATGGAGCAGATCCGCGACACGATGGTCAGCGCCAACAACGGCTCGCCGGTGCGCATCGGCGACATCGCCACGGTCACGGTCGGCCATCTGCCGCGGCTCGGCATCGCCGGCCAGGACGGTGACGACGACATCGTCCAGGGGATCGTCCTGATGCGCCGCGGCGAGCAGAGCCTGCCGACGATCCGCCGCGTCGAGGCCGAAGTCGCCAAGATCAACAGCTCGAACATTCTGCCGCCGGGCGTCCACATCGAAAGGATCTACGACCGCACCGAGCTGATCGACGTCACGACCCACACCGTGCTGCACAACATGATTCTCGGCATCGTGCTGATCTTTTTTGTGCAGTGGCTGTTTCTCGGCGATCTGCGCAGCGCGGTCATCGTCGCCACGACCATTCCGTTCGGCTTGTTCTTTGCCGTGACGATTCTCGTGCTGCGCGGCGAGTCGGCGAATTTGCTGTCGGTCGGCGCGATCGATTTCGGCCTCGTCGTCGACGCGACGGTGATCATGGTCGAAAACATCTTCCGCCATCTGCGCGCCGGCCCGGCGGAGGAGTCCCTGGCGCCCGTCGGCATCGCCCGCGCCGCGGGCCTCGACGGCAAATTGCGGACGATCTTTCGCGCCGCGGTCGAGGTCAACCAGGCGATCTTTTTCTCCGCCGCGATCATCATCGCCGGGTTTGTGCCGCTGTTCACGCTGTCCGGGGTCGAAGGGCACATCTTCGGGCCGATGGCGCGGACCTACGCCTACGCCATCGCCGGCGGGCTGATCGCGACCTTCACCGTGTCGCCGGCGCTGAGCGCGCTGTTGCTGCCCGACCGGGTCGGCGAGGTCGAGACCTTTGTCGTGCGCGGGCTGCGCCGGGTCTACCGGCCGGTTCTCGAATTCGCGCTGGCGAACCGCATCGTGACCCTCGGCGGCGCCGCGGTCGTGCTCGGCGTGGCGGTGCTGGCGCTGCGCGGGCTCGGGCTCGAATTCCTGCCGCATCTCGAAGAAGGCAATCTGTGGATCCGCGCCACCATGCCGCCCTCGATCTCGCTCGAGGAAGGCAACGGCTACGTCAACCGCATGCGCCGGGTGATCAAGAGCTTTCCCGAGGTCGTGACCGTCGTCTCGCAGCACGGCCGGCCGGACGACGGCACCGACGCGACCGGTTTTTTCAACGCCGAGTTCTTTGTGCCGCTGAAGCCGTTCGCCGAATGGCCGGCCGGGGTCGACAAGGACGAGCATTGACGCAGCAGGTCAACACGGCGCTCGAAGCGCAATTCCCCGGCGTCGAATTCAATTTCTCGCAATATATCGAGGACAATGTCGAGGAGGCGGCCTCCGGGGTCAAAGGCGAGAACTCGGTCAAGCTGTTCGGCAACGACCTCGCCGCGCTTGAAAAGACCGCCGACCGGATCAAGGACGTGATGGCGAAGGTGCCGGGGATCACCGATCTCGCGGTGTTCAACTCGCTTGGGTCAGCCGACGGTCCGGATCGACATCGACCGGCATGCGCGCCGCGCGCTACGGGCTCAGCCCGGGCGACGTCACCGCGACCGATCGCGGCCGCGATCGGCGGCCAGGCGGCCGGCAATCTTTACGAGGAGGGCAGCGACCGCAACTTTCCGATGATCGTCCGCCTCGCGCCCCAATACCGCGAGAGCCTGTCGGCGATCCGGCGGATCACGATCGGCGCGCCGAACCCGAGCGGCACCGGCATCGTGCCGATCCCGCTGACCGATGTCGCCGAGGTCAGGCTCGTCTCCGGCGCCTCCTTCATCTATCGCGAGCAGCAGGAGCGCTACATCCCGATCAAGTTCAGCGTGCGCGGGCGCGACCTCGGCGGCGCGGTGCAGGAGGCGCAGCAGCAGGATCGCGCAAGGAGGTGCGGCTGCCGCCCGGCTACCGCCTCGAATGGGTCGGCGAGTTCGGCGAATTGCAGGACGCGATCGAGCGCCTGGCGGTTGTCGTGCCGTTGAGCCTGGCGCTGATCGGCGTGTTGCTGTTCGTCAATTTCGGCTCGCTGACCGACACGCTGCTGGCGGCGAGCGTGATGCCGATGGCGCTGATCGGCGGCATCTTTCGCGCTGTTCCTGACCGGCACGCCGTTCAGCGTGTCGGCGGCGATCGGCTTTGTCGCGCTGTTCGGCATCTCGGCGATGGACGGGATCATCGTCCTCTCCTACTACAACAAGCTGATCTTCGACGGCGATGGCGCGGGCCGACGCGGTGCGCCGCGCCTGCGAGGTGCAGATGCGCCCGGTGGTGATGACCTGCGTCGCCGCCTGCGTCGGGCTGTTTCCGGCGGCGGTGTCGACCGGCATCGGCAGCCAGGTGCAAAAGCCGCTGGCGCTCGTCGTCGTCGGCGGCATTCTGCTGGCGCCGGTGCTGATCCTGATCGTGCTGCCGGTGCTGATCGACATGTTCTCGCGGCGGCGCCAGCCGGCCGAGGAGGCGGCGCCGCAGCCCGCGCCGGCGGAATAGGCGCGATGGCTCGTTGCCGCGGTCGTCTGGGTTACGCCGCATGTCTCGGCGCGGCGTTTCTGCTCGCCGGCTGCGAGGTCGGCCCGGATTTCAAGCGTCCGGCGCCGCCTGCGGTCAGCGGCTATACGCCGAGCCGCTCCCCGCGCAGACCGCGTCGGCGCCGGTCGCGGCCGGCGAAGCCCAGCGTTTCGTGCAAGGCCTCGACATCCCCGGGCAATGGTGGGCGCTGTTTCATTCGCCGGCGTTGAACGCGCTGATCGAAGAGGCGATCGCCGCCAATCCGACCCTGCAGGCGGCGCAGGCGGCGTTACGCCAAGCCTCGGAAACCGTCTTGGCCGAACAGGGCTCGCTGTTGCCGACCGTGACCGCCGGCTTCTCGCCGAGCCGCAACCAGACCGCGACCGGCGCACTGTCGCCTGCCTCGGCTTCGGGCAGTCCGTATTACAGCCTCTACACCGCCCAGGTCGGCGTCTCCTACGCGCCGGATGTGTTCGGCGGCACCCGGCGGCAAATCGAATCGTTGGTGGCGACGGCTGAATCCCAGCGTTTCCAGCTCGAAGCGACCTATCTGACGCTGACCTCCAACGTCGTCGCCGCGGCGGTGCAGGAGGCCTCGTTGCGCGGCCAGATCGCGGCGGCCGAGGAAATCGTCAAGATCGACAGCGAGGGGCTCGATATCCTGCGCCGCCAGATGGCGCTGGGCGCGGTCGCCGGGGCCGAGGTCGCCGCGCAGGCGGCGGCGCTGGCCCAGGCGCAGGCGCTGCTGCCGCCATTGCAAAAACAGCTGGCGATCGAGCGCGATCTGCTGGCGGCATTGCTCGGCCGCTTTCCGAGCCGGCAGCCGTCGGCTGCATTCGACCTCGCCGCGCTGCAACTGCCGCGAGACCTGCCGGTCAGCCTGCCGTCGAAGCTCGTCGAGCAGCGCCCCGACGTGCGCGCCGCCGAGGCGCAGATGCACGCAGCCAGCGCCGAGATCGGCGTCGCCGTCGCCAACCGGCTGCCGCAATTCTCGCTGGCCGCGACTGGCGGCGGCGCGTCGAACACGATGGCGGCGCTGTTTGCCGGCCCCGGCACCGCGTTTTGGACACTGGGCGGCAATTTGACGCAGACGGTGTTCGACGCCGGAACCCTGCTCCACAAGCAGCGCGCCGCCGAAGCCGCTTTCGACCAGGCGGCGGCGCAATACCGCAGCACCGTCATTGCCGCTTTCCAGAACGTCGCGGACAGCCTGCACGCATTGCAATCGGATGCCGACACGCTGAAGGCCGCGGTCGATGCGCTCCGGGCCGCCGCCACCAGCCTGGACATTGCCCGCCGGCAGCTGGAGCTCGGCGCGGTCAATTATCTGGCGCTGCTGACTGCCGAAAACGCTTATCAGCAGGCGCTGAACGGCGTCGTGCAGGCGCAGGCCAACCGCTATGCCGACACCGCCGCCCTGTTCCAGGCCTTGGGCGGCGGCTGGTGGAACCGCGCCGATCTCGGCATCACACAAGCCGCCGCCGATACTGGCTCGCGGTAAGAATTAAACCGAAATCCTGCCAGCCGGCTCAGCGAAACGCCGCCGGGCTCGTCTCCCTTCGATCCCGATCCGAACCAAGGCCGTGTTGGGCGGCGATGCCAAAGAGTCCGGCCAGCAGACCGCGCGCCAGCAGACCGGTGACCATCAGGTCAGCTTAGTGGCAGGGAAATCCGATTAGTGGCAGGGAAATCCGAGCAGATGGCGGCCGTCATGAACGAACTCGTGAATGTACATGCCGTTGAACACCGATGTCGCCCCCTGTTCCGCCCCGACGAAATAGATCGCAAGACAGCACAGCAGCCCGCCAAAGACGGCCCATGGCAGAATTTTCCCGAGCGGGATCGCAACCGGGCGGGTGACAGGCGACAGGGTCGTATCGGACATCGCTGCATCTCCTCGGGATCACGCGTCCCGTTGCGGACGACAGTGTCACGGGTGGGGGTCTGACTCCCGGCCCGACGCGTCGGCGGCGCGGGGACCGGATACAGTGGCGCGGCCGTGCCGGATTGTCACCGGCTTCCACCGACCGTGTAGCGCTCCGAAAACCTTAGAGGTCCGCTGCTCGCGATGTCAATCTCGGGGGCCCTTCTTGCCTGGCGAGCATCTCGGGCACTCGCTCGGGTTGAGGCGCCGGCGGTGTCACGGCGATCTCGGCGAAGCCCTCGCCTCGCCAGCGCTGCATGCCGCCATGCAGCACCGCTACGTCGCCATGGCCGGCTGCGGCCAGCGCCGCCGCCGCCTGCGACGAACGCCGGTCGGTCAGGCAGACGCAGACGAGCGAGCGCCGGTCGGCGGCGAACTGCGCCACGCGCGACGGCAATTCGGCCAGCGGCAGGTTTACCGCGCCGCCGATGTGTCCGAGCTCGCCGGTGAATTCCTCCGGGCCGCGCACGTCGAGGACCAGCACCGGGTCGCCGGCGTCGAGCCGCCGCTTGAGTTCGCCGGGCTCGATCCAGGCGACTTCACGCTGGCGCGGCCGGCCCAGCAGTCGAGCAAAGAAGCGCATCACCGCCCGTTTCCTTCAAAGCCGAATACCCCATCATATCGTCTGCGAGGACCGGCTTTTGTCGCCAAATTTGGCGTTGACAGCTCTAGCGCACGGGCCTACCTGCAACGAGCGCTTTCAGGCTCTCGCCGAAAGCCGATTATGTGGAACAGCAAGCGAACGATGGGACCTCGATCTAGCAAGAATTCCGCGGAGCCTCCCAGTCGCCTGGTTTGCGACCGGCTCCTCGGGCCACCCGCCCCGGGTGATCGAACGGGGTCCCTCGGCCGGGCCGGCATCGCGACTGCGGTGACTGCCCGCCGCTAGGGGCGGCCCCTTTCTCCACCTGGGTTGGTTTGTCACCACCTGGGAATGGAGGAACGGGACATGGCTGCCCTGGTAAGGCACGCTGCGACGGCAGCACCGCTGCCGGTCAACAAGGCCAGCGTCGCGGATGCGGGCGAAATCGCGCGGCTCTACGGCGCTCTCGATCGGGTCAGCGAGCGCGACAATCCGCGCACCGCGCGGCTGCTCGCCGCCGGCCGCCCGAAAATGGCGCAGAAATTGATGGAGGAAGCCGGCGAAGTCGCGCTCGAAGCGGTGCGGCATCGGTCGCGCGCGGTAGTCCGCGAAAGCGCCGACCTCGTTTATCATCTGGTCGTGCTGTGGCGCGATTGCGGCATCGCCCCCGACCGGGTGTGGGCCGAGATGCGGCGGCGCGCCGAC
The DNA here is from genome assembly GCA_963775525.1 of uncultured Alphaproteobacteria bacterium. GTDB lineage: Bacteria > Pseudomonadota > Alphaproteobacteria > ATCC43930 > CGMCC-115725 > AP-15. The sequence goes on from CAVZJF010000005.1 coordinate 176,253, forward strand.
AGCCTCGGCATCGCCGAAAAACTGCCCAAGCCGTCTGCGCCCGGCGGCGGGCACGGAGGCCAGCCATGACCTCCGTCAGCGAATTCGCCACCCCGCCGCGTCCCGCCGCGGTCCTCGACGAGGCCCATCTCGGCGACATCAAGGGCGCGCTCGGAACAATTCTGCGCGGCGACGTCGCCCCGCGCGCCAGCTGGACCGCGCGGCTGCGGACCCTGCTGGCGATCCTCGGGCCGGGGCTGATCGTCATGGTCGGCGACAACGACGCCGGCGCCTTCGGCACCTACACCCAGGCCGGCCAGGATTACGGCACGGCGCTGCTGTGGACCTTGCTGCTGCTGGTTCCGGTGCTCTACGTCAACCAGGAGATGGTATTGCGCCTGGGTGCGGTCACCGGGGTCGGCCATGCCCGGCTGATCCTCGAACGGTTCGGCAGGTTCTGGGGCGCCTTCAGCGTCATCGACCTGTTTTTGCTGAATGCGCTGACCGTTGTCACGGAATTCATCGGCATCAGCCTGGCGCTCGGCTATCTGGGCCTGCCGCGGGAATGGGGCGTCGCCGCCTCGGCGGCGGTCGTCATCGCGGCGGCCGGCGCCGGCGATTTTCGCCGCTTCGAGCGGTTTGCGCTGCTGCTCGTCTTCGGCAGCTTGCTGCTCGTGCCCATTCTGCTGTGGGCGCATCCGCCGATCGGACAGGTAGCGCGCGATTTTTTCGTACCGCGGCTTCCCGAAAACGGCAAGCTCAGCGAGGTCATGCTGCTGGTCATCGCGATCGTCGGCACGACGGTGGCGCCGTGGCAGCTTTTCTTTCAGCAGAGCTATGTCATCGACAAGCGCATCACCCCGCGCTTTATGCGCTACGAGCGCACCGATTTGTGGATCGGCATAGCCCTGGTGATCATCGGCGCGGTCGCGATGATGGCGTTTACCGCAGCGACCTTTGCCGGGCGCCCGGAATTCGGGAATTTTCAGGACGCGGGCGCGGTCGCCGCCGGCCTCGGCAAATATGTCGGGCACATGGCCGGGGTGTTTTTCGCGGTGGCGTTGATCGACGCGAGCGTGATCGGCGCGATGGCGGTGTCGTTGTCGACCGCCTATGCGATCGGCGACGTCTTGTCGTTGCGCCATTCGCTGCACCGCAGGCCAAAGGAGGCAAAGGCTTTCTATGCGGTCTATGGCGGGCTCGTGGCGTTGGCGGCGGGATTGGTGCTGACCCCGGGCACGCCGCTCGGCTTATTGACCAACGCGGTTCAGACCTTGGCCGGGGTGCTGCTGCCGAGCGCCACCGTGTTCCTGTTGCTGCTGTGCAACGACAAGGCCGTGCTGGGGCCGTGGACCAACAATCGCGGCGTCAACCTCTTCACCGGCGCGGTGATCGCGGTATTGGTGCTGCTGTCGGTGATCCTGACCGCAGCGGTGATGTTTCCCGAGATCGGCGGCGGCGCGATGATCGGCATCCTCGCCGGCGGGAGCCTCGGCGCGGTTGCGATCTGGCTGTTCTCCGGTGGCCTGCGCCGCCGCGGCGATGGCGAGGCGCCGCCCGGGGACCCGGCGCTCCGCGCCAGCTGGCGGATGCCGCCGCTCGCCGATCTGGCGCCCCGACGGCTGAGTGTGGGCGAGCGCGTCTGGCTGATCGTGTTGCGCGCGTACCTGTTCGTCGCCGCCGGTCTCGTATTGGCGCGCATTGTCGGTCTCGCCATAGCCGGCCACCACTGAGCCCCGGCCGTGGCGACGAACGGCACGGATCTTGTCGCCGCGCTCGGCCGGCTCGGCCTGGCGCTGGCGCTGGGCTCGCTGACCGGCCCGCAGCCGGCAGTGAACCAGAAATGGCGGGATGCGGACCAATGCGCTCGTGGCGCTCGGGGCCTGCGGCTTCGTGGTCTTTTCGGGGTAACGTCCGTAGGCGTAGAGCTGTTGGCGAACAGGGTGTCGCCGCCATAAGGCGGGACCTCGCGGGCATACGAGCATCGTCGCCATCGGCGGCTCGGCGAGATAGGACGTGTCGGCATGCCATACCCCGCCGAAATTGACCGTCACCTGCTCCAGCTTGCCAACAGGAGTATCATCGGGAGGCCAATGAGCGCGCTCAAACGGATATTCGATCGGTCAGCCAAAGCGGCGGGCTGAAAGATCGAGGAATTGCGCCGGTGCTAACTCTATTGGCGAAAAGAAGGAAAAACACAGATGGTCAGTAGAGCCGTGACCGCGGCGACCGCCCGGCCGACAATTCGCGCGCCAGGTCGACCCCAATTTCGGCGCCGATCGATCTACTGCGGCCCGGCGAATTTCAATAACGCTCGGCAGCTATCGGATGACCCTCACCCGATCCGCCGCGCCTGCCAGCTTGCGGGGCCGAACTGGCTGCGGTTGACAAAGCCGGCATTCTGCTCGCCGGCGGCGCCGAGCAGCGCCCGGCCACTCATCCGCCCGTCGCGGAGCTCGCCGTCGAGCTGATACGAGATCGTGCTGCCTTCATAGAGTGCGCTAAAGGCCAGCCGTATGGCGGGTCCGCGCAGCGAGCCGCCGACCGGTCCTTCAAACCCGGCCGAGCGCTGATGGCCGGCGAGATCGGCGCCGCGCTGCTCAAGGCGAAGCCGGTGGACGCGCACACCATGCAGAAAGTCCACCTGCAGCTCCCACTCGCCGCCAATCTCCACGGCCGGGAGCGGCGGCGGTTTGGCTTCGTCCCGCCGCGAGGCGTCGAGCACCGCCGCGATCGTATCCCCGACCTGCGCCGCCTCGCCCGGCTGCAATTGGAACGGGTCGATCTCGATCGCGTTTTCGCTCGCCGAATTGTCGTCGAGCATGATGCGCGGCTCGCCGTCGAGCACCCGCTGGCGCAGTCCGAGCCCGTCGACCCGGTAGCGCGCCCGCTCCCACGATACGCGCAGCCGCGGCACGAGGTCGACGCCGACCGGCTCGATAACCTCGCTCGCGGCGCCCGGCATCCGCCCGACCCGCTCGGTGATGACCGCGAGGTCGTCGTACCATCGCCGCCGCTCGGCAGCGCGGTCGCGCTCCTCGAACCAGTATTCGACCGCGGCGAGGACGCCGACGACGTCCTCCTTCGACACCTTCATCGGCCGGCCCAGCGCCTGGTGCGGCGAGGCGTTGCGCCAGGCCGCCTCGACCAGCGGTTTCGAGCCGAGCAGCAACCCGCTCGTCTGCGGGCCGCGCAGGAATTTTCCGCCGCTGTAGATGACGAGATCGGCGCCGCGCTCCAGCCACGGGCTCGGCCGTTCCAAATGCTCGGAGGCGGCGTCGACCATGATCGGGATGCCGCGCGGCTTCATGATCGATGCGAAGTCTTCGAGCCGCACCGGGCAGAGATGCTCCTGCTTGCCGAGCAGCACCACCATCGCCACCGGCTCTTCGAGCGCCCGATCCAGCTCCTCGCGGGTGTCGATCTCGACGATGTGGCAGCCGACCATGCGCACCGCCTGGTCATAGGCGAAGCGCTGGCTCTTCGGGATCACGACGCGGTTGACCATGCCGTCGGTAAACGGCAGGCGCAGCATCTTGACCGGGTCGTTGCCGGCAACGCAGGCGGCGGTGCCGAGCGCCACCGCGGCGGCACTGCCGCAGGTGACCACACCCCACTCGGCGCCGGTCAGCTCGGCGAGCCGGCGTCCGGCTGCTTCCATCAATTCGTCGAGATTGACGAACCAGCGCGAGGCCTGCGCCATCGCGTCGCGCACCTGCGGCAGCATCAGGCTGCCGCCATGCACCGTGCGCACGCTGCAGCAATTGATAAAGGGCCGCACGCCGAGCGTGAGATAAGGGTTGGAATTGGCGTTCATGACCTCTCCGATCGCGAAGCGCGGATCATATCAGCCGTCGCACCCGTTAGGGCACTGGTTGCGGAGCGATTTCCGCTTCCGGGCGTTGCCTTTCGTGACTGCGTCGGTTCTGCACCAATTTGAGGAAAATCGTCATGGCGGAAAAACACGAGAGTGGCGAGCGGTCGGGCGGTGACGGCAACGGGCCGGGGTTCGGGTTCAGCCAGGCCACCGAAGCCGTCGACAAGCTGCGCACGGTCGTCGACCAAGCCTCGCGCTCGATCAAGGAGCTGACCCAGGCAAGCGAGCAATGGGCGCACGACGCTCAGGAGCGCGCCCGAGAGGTTGCCGGCCAGCTGCGCGAGCAGAGCAGCCGGGCGGTCGGCACGGTCTCGGAGACGGTCGAGCACAATCCGCTGACCAGCATGGCCGTCGCATTCGCCGTCGGTTTTCTGGTGGCCAGCCTGATCAAGCGCTAGTAATGAGATCGCAACGGATGATTCGGGTGGTGGGTCCACGATCGCTAGTGGTCAGACGCATTCAGCTGATGCATCCTCCCCAGCACTCGTCATGCCCGGCCTCGTGCCGGGCATCCACGGAAGCCGGCAAGGTTTGTGCCGTGAGCCGTGGGTGGCCGGGACAAGCCCGGCCATGACAGTTGAGTGAATCTTTTGTCTGCGTCTGAGCACTAGATTGCTTCGTTGCTCCGCTCTCGCCATGACAGCCACTTGCGGCGTCATTGCGAGCGCAGCGAAGCAATCTGGGTAACAAGCCTCAGTCCCAAGCATCGCTTGCGTACTACTCTCATGCCATCTCGAAGAGTATATCGGTTTCACGGGTCAGCCCGCCGCGCTCAGAGGCACACGTGACCTCGCCTGACCCGATCCGCCCATCCGCTCTTTTCCCCCTTGCGCAGCAGGGGCCGTCCACACATGAGTCCTTTCCAAGTTTTGATGTCCTTCACACCTGCAAAAGCGGGGACCCGGGGACACTGGCGAGGCCGTGGGGCGATGATGATTGCCCGAACCCTGGCGCAATCTCTTAACCTCATCGTCTCGCTGTCTCATTGGTGAACAAACAACGGAGACGGGCTATGGCAGCCTCGCGCACAGAAGGATACCGCAAGGGTCTCGTCGATCTGGGCAAGGGCCAGGTCAGCCGCGAGATCTTCGTCAACGACGAGATCTACGCGCAGGAGCAGGAGCGGCTCTTCGCCCGCGCCTGGCTCTTTGTCGGCCACGAAAGCCAGATCCCGAACCCCGGCGACTTCTTTGTCTCCGGCATGGGCGAGGAATCGGTCATCCTGTGCCGCGACCGCGCCGGCGGGATCCACGTGTTCCTCAATTCGTGCCGCCATCGCGGCATGAAGGTGTGCCGCTATGACGAGGGCAACACCCCGGTCTTCACCTGCCCCTATCACGGCTGGAGCTACGGCACCGACGGCAAATTGGTCGGCGTGCCGTATTTCCGCGAGGCCTATCATTCCAAGCTCGACCGCGCGCAATGGGGTCTCGTCGAGGTGGCACAGCTCTGCAACTACAAGGGGGCCATCTGGGCGACTTGGGACCCGATGGCGCCGTCCTTCACCGAGTATCTCGGCGATTTCGCGCGCTATCTCGACCTGACACTGGAAACCTGGGAGGGCGCCGACAGCGGTGTCGAGGTGCTGGGCGGTGTCCAGAAATGGCTGATCCCGTGCAACTGGAAGTTCCCGGCCGAGAATTTCTGCGGCGACAGCTACCACAACATCAGCCACCGCTCGGTCGACCTCGTCGGCATCGGCCCGTCGGGCGGCAGCGGACGGCGCGACATGCAGGAGCGGCAATTGGCGCGCCGGCTGCAGGTGTCGTTCTATGAGCGCGGCCACCAGACCGGGGTCTACCTGTTGCCGCATGGTCAGCCGACCCCGCCGGCCTATGCGCACTCCCCGGTCGTCTCCGAGTATTTCGCGCATTGCGAAGAGCAGCGCCGCCGGCATAAGGGCGAGTGGGGCAGGGTGATCGGCAGCCCCGGCGAGCTTTTCCCCAATGCGGCGCTGCATCCGCGCCAGCCGCGCACGATCGCGGTGTGGCACCCGCGCGGCGCCCACCAGACCGAAGTGTGGCGCTGGTATTTTGTCGACAAGGCCGCACCGCAACAGGTCAAGGACTTTCTGCGCGACTACTACATCCGCTATTCCGGCCCGGCCGGGATGACCGAGCAGGACGACATGGAGAACTGGAACTACGCCCATGCCGCCAGCCGTGGGGTGATCGCGCGGCGCCACCCGTACAGCTACGAGCAGGGCCAGGGCTACGAGGTCGAAAATTACGAATGGCAGGGGCTGCGCATCCCCGGCACCGTGATGGACATCACCGAAGCCAAGTCGAGCGAGCACAATCTGCGCAATTTGTACCGGCGCTGGGCCGAGTTCATGGAAGCCGACAGCTGGGACGAGCTCGCGACCTGGCGCCGGGCCGATGCCGCCGTCGTGCGGGCTGCCGAATGAGCGAGATCGTCAACACCCGCCTCCTGGCTCCCGGGATGCAGATCGTATTGGTCGACGGTGCGGTCGCCGAGGTGGTTTCGAACCCATTGGACGGCGTCTGGGTGTTCGCCCGCTGCGTGTCCTCGCCGGACGATCCCACACGCGTCGGCAGCGAAGAGATGGTCTTCGCCCAAGACATCGCCGAAATCCGCACGCCGCCATAACCTGTTTTGTTGGATCGCAGCCAATCCGGCCCGGCCCGACCGTTATCCTGAGCCCTCGAATACAGGCGCGACCACCCATTTTCCCGGGCTCGAAGGTAATCCGCTCGAACGCCGCGCGCGACATCGCCGACATGCACGCCATGCCCCGCGCGGAATATCTACAGCGCTACGCGAAGGCGCGGCGGATCTTGCCCCAGTCTTCGATCGCGTGCTCCTGGCCGGGGACGATCTGGATCGCTATTTCGCTGTAGCCGGCGGCGAAGAGGGCGGCGATCCGGTCTTTGACCTCGCGTTCGGTGCCGGTGATCGTCGTCTGCCGGATCAATTCGGCGGTGACGAACGGCCGCTCCTCGGGCTTGACGAACATCAGATGGCCGCGGTGATTTTCGAGGTAGTGCGCGCCCTGCGGCCGGAAATTGCGCGCCAGCTCGATGTAGCCGGCGACGGTCTCGGCGAGCGCCGGCGACGCCGGCGTTGCGTTGGGGAACCCGGCCAATGCCTGGTCGGCGGCGCGGTGCAACAGCATCGCCGCACGCGGCCCGGCCTGGGCGATGGCGCGCGGGCTGTCGGCGGGCTCGCCCTCCTCGATGATCGCGCCGCCGGTCAGCACTACCGCGTCGAACGCGTCGGGGGCGTGCCCGGCGGCTTCGCGATGCGGCCGCATCTCGCGCAGTGCGGCGCTCGCCGCCGCGGGATCGCCGATGGTGCTGATCCAGCCGGCGCCGAGCCTGGCGGTCAGCGCCTGCGCGCGGGGGCCGGTCGCGGCGACATAGAGCCCGATCGGGTCCGTCGTGTTGACAAGGCCGAGCTCGGGGTTCAGCAGGCGGATCAGGCGGCGCTTGCCCTCGATCTCGGCCTCGACCGTCTCCCCGGCCAATAGCGCCATGACGATGCGGACATATTCCTCCATGTCGGCGAGCCGGACCGCACCCAGCCCCATCGCCCGCCTTCCGGTAAAGCCGGTGCCGACCCCGAAATCGATCCGCCCCGGCGCCAATTTGTTCAACGAGGCAAAGGCGTTGGCGGCCACCGCCGCAAGCCGGTTGGACGGGATCAGGACGCCGGTGCCGAGCCGGATCGTGCTCGTCTTGATCGCCGCCGCGGCCATCGCGACAAACGGGTCGGCGCTGAGCATCTGGGTGTCGTAGAACCAGGCGCGGCCAAACCCCAATTCCTCGGCGCGGCGCACCAGCCGCCATAAATTGGCGGCGGTCGGAATGGCGATCGCGAATTTCACTGGTCCGCTCCCTTGCTGCCGGCGCGAAGACTAGTGGTCCGATCGAAACGCTTGGTTCCCAAGCGTTTTCGTGAATCGGCCCACCAGATTAATAGGTTGGTGGTGCAATTCAGCCAACGGATGGGAATCATCTGTTGGCATCGCACCACTAGGACTGCCGCGGTCGGTGGAGAGATCGGCCCGCGACCGCGGCTGGCGCGCCTGTTCTCTCCTGTTTTAACAGGTCGAGATCAGGTGTCGGGGCCTTCCTTCAAACCTTCGAGCCGGCGCACCGCAAGCGGTAGGATAGAATGCGATTACGGCAATTGCGTGATGCTGCCACACGCGGGAAACGCGGCTGCCCGCTCGATCAGCCCGACCACCTGGCCGGCGCCGTTCAACAGGACCGTCCTTGCGGCGAGGCAGCGGTTTAGAACTCGACGATCTGCCGGCGCAGGCCTTTGGCGACGGCCTCGGCGCGGGTGGCGGCGCCGAGCTTGCGGAATAACGATTCGATGTGGAATTTGACGGTGTGCGGCGAGATGCCGAGCCGGCGCGCCACCGACTTGTTGGCGAGCCCGTCGGCGAGTGCGGTCAGCACCTCGACCTCGCGCGGGGTCAAAGCCGGCCACGTCTCCTCCGGCATCGCCGCGAACCCGGGCTGCGGCGCGGCCGGCGGGCGCACGGTAAGCCCGGCGGCGACAGCGCGCAGCGCGGCGTCGAGCTGCGCCGGCCCGGCATCCTCGGGCAGCAACCCGGCAAAGCCGCCCTCGCTCGCGCCGAACGCCACGACCGGGAGGCCCGGCGCAGCCTCGGCCGAGCCGTCGGTCAGCACCGCGTCGGCGGGCTCGGTCGCGTCGACCGGAATGTGCCCGCTTCGCGCGACCAATCCCGCCAACCGTTTGGCGGTCGCCGGATCGGCGGCCGAAACCACGACGCGCAGCCGCATGGACAAATCGACCGCCGTCGCGACCGCGTTCATCGCGATGGCCGCTCGCCCACCGTGATATTCAGCGATTGCACCGTGCCGGCGCGGATCAGCCGCAATTCGAGCTGCTTGCCGACGGCTTCCGGCCCGAGACGCTCGGCAAGACGCGACGTGCCGCCGATTGCGGCGCCGTCGAGCGCCACCAGGATGTCGCCCAGCATCACCCCGGCCTGCGCCGCCGGGCCGTCCGCGGTCGCGCCGAGGACGATCAGCCCGTGCGCCTGGCCGGTCTCGCCGCGCAGCGCTTCCGGCACCAGCACCGGCTGCACCGCGGCGCCGAGCCAGCCGCGCGCGACACGGCCCTTTGTCAGCAACGGTTCGAGCACGCGTTCGACGGTCGCGGTCGGGATCACCAGAACACGCCGGCGCGGACCCAAGGTCGAGATGCCGAGCAGTCCGCCGGCCGCGTCGACGACCGGGCCGCCCTCCTCGCCGCGGCCGAGCATGATGTCGAGCCCGATGCGGCGGTCGATGCGGCCGCCGGCGCGGCTGTGCCAGGCCGGGCCGACCGAATGGACCGCGCCGAGCCGCATCGCGACGCCGCCGGCGCCGTCGGCGGCAAGCGCCAGCACCAGCGCCCCCGGCTGCGGCGGCGCCGCGTCGGACCACGCCGGCTGCGCGCTGCCGTCGAGCCGCAAGACGGCGATGTTGGTGCCAGGGTCGCGCCCGGCGAGGCGCGCGGCAAAGGTTGCGCCATCGGCCAGCACCACCTCGGCTTCAGCGGCCCGGGGCAATGTCTGCTCCGAGACGACGACGACATCCTTGCGCCACAAGGTTCCCGAGCGCAGCGAATGCCCGCGCATGCGGATGCCGGCGACGAGCGGGCGCGCAGCGGCCGTACGCTCGGCCAAACCAGCGGAAAAACGGGTCAACAAATCCTGGGTGTCTTCGGCCACGGGCTTTCTCCTCGAGCAACCTGTCGAGAAGGATGGGGCCGCCCAGCGCCCGCCGCCACCGGGCGAATGGGCAGGTTCGGCGCTGCCGGCCGGCGATCAGGCGTCGGCGGTCAGGCGTCGGCGGCCAGACTTCGGCGGTCCGGCGTCAGCGGTCGCGCAGCTTGGGGTCGAGGGCGTCGCGCAACGCGTCGCCGAACAGGCTGAAGCCGAACACGGTCAGCGCGATCGCCAGCCCCGGGAAGACCGCGATCCACGGGGCGGTCGAGGCGTATTCTTCGGCCCCGCCCTGCAGCATCAGCCCCCAGGCCGGGATCGGCTCCTGCACGCCGAGCCCGAGATAGGACAGCGACGCCTCGGCCAGGATCGCCTGCCCGACAAACGCGGTCAGCAGGATCAGGAACGGCGCCATCACATTCGGCACCATGTGGCGCAGGATGATGCGCGAATGACTAAAGCCGCAGGCGCGCGCCGCGTCGACATAGGGCACCTCGCGGATCGCCAGGGCGCTCGAGCGCACGATGCGGGCGCAGCGCGGGATCAGCGGGATCGTGATCGCGACGATGACGTTGTGCAGACCGGTGCCGAAGATCGCGACCACCGCCAGCGCCAGGATGATCAGCGGGAACGCCATCACGATGTCGAGCAGCCGCTGCAGGTAGAGATCGAGGCGCCCGCCGAAATAGGCGCTGCCGACACCCAGCACCAGCCCGGCAAAGCTGCTGACGATGGCCGACGAAAACCCGACGATCAGCGCGGTGCGCGCGCCGAAGATGATGCGCGACAGCAGATCGCGCCCGAACTGGTCGGTGCCGAGCCAATGCGCCCAGCTCGGCGCCTCGGTCATCGCCGCGAAATCATTGGCCGTCGGGCTGTAGGGCGCGATCCAGTCGGCGCCGAGCCCGGCCACCGCAATGATGGCCACCAGCATCGATGCCGAAGGTGCCGAGCGGCTGGCGGCGGGCAAAGTTGAGCGCCCGGCCAAACAGCGATCGCGGGCGTTCGGCCAGATCTTCAAAGATGGCGGAAACGGCGGTCGGGTCGGGGGCGGCGATCGTCATGGCGCGCTCACGTATAGCGGATGCGGGGGTCGAGCCAGCCGTAGACCAGGTCGACGAAGGTGTTGGTAAAGACGAACACGGCGACGACCAGCATAACCAGCGCCTGGGTCAGGGTATAGTCCTGGTTCTGCACGGCCTGCACAAACAGGCGGCCGATGCCGTTCAGGTTGAAGACCTGCTCGGTCACGACGAGGCCGCCGATCAGAAACGCCGAATTCGATGCCGATCAGGGTCACGACCGGCAACAGCGCGTTCTTCAGCGCATGCCGGTTGATGATGATGCGCTCGATCAGCCCTTTGGCGCGCGCGGTGCGGATATAGTCTTCGCGCAGGACTTCGAGCATCGTCGAGCGCGTCATCCGCATCGTCACCGCGGCATAGCGGTAGCCGACCGTAATCGCCGGCCAGATCGCCATCGACAGATTTCGCATCGGGTCTTTCCACAACGGGACATAGTCGATCGGCGGCATCCACGGCGAACCGAACGCCGCCTGGGATATGTTGAGAATAGCGAGGATGATCAGGATGCCGAGCCAGAAGGACGGGGTGGCGAGACCGGCGATCGCGACGGTGCGCACGACGACGTCGACCATGGTGTTCTGCTTCAATGCCGAGATCGTGCCGAGCGGGATCGCGATGACGATCGCGACCACCGTCGCCAGGATCGCGATTTCGAGCGAGATCGGAAAGCGCGCGGCGATCTCGTAGGACACCGGCTTGCCCGACCACATCGAGTTGCCGAAATCGAAGCGCAAGATGCCCCAGATGAAATCGAGAAACTGCATAAAGACCGGGCGGTCGAGGCCGAGCTGGGCGTGGCAGGCCGCCACCGCGCGCTCGTCGAAGGTGCCGCCGCCGGCGCCCAGACGCGTCACGCAGATGTCGCCCGGAATAAGCCGCATCAGCAAAAACACCAGCGCCGCCGCCCCGAGCAGGGTCGGCACCACCAGCAGGATGCGCTGCACGATATATCGGTACATGGCTTCTGTGCTCCCGCGCGTCGGCCTAGGGCGTCATTGCCGGATCTCGCTGCACGCGGCCCAATGGCCGGGATGGATTTCGCGCAAATCGGGACGCAACTCCTTGCAGCCTGCGACCGCGATCGTGCAGCGCGGATGAAAGACGCAGCCCGAGGGCGGGTTGATCGGGCTCGGCACCTCGCCCATGACCGGGCGGAAAGCGCGGGTTTCCTCGATCGTCGGGTCTGGCGCCGGCACCGCCGACAGCAACGCCTGGGTGTAGGGATGCAGCGGGTTGTCGAACAACTCGTCGCAATCGGCCAATTCGACGATGCGGCCCAAATACATGACCGCGACGCGCTGGCACAGATGGCGCACGACCGACAAATCGTGGGCGATGAACAGATAGGTCAGCGAAAACTGCTCGCGCAGATCCTCGAGCAGGTTGACGATCTGCGCCTGGATCGACACGTCGAGCGCCGAGACCGCCTCGTCGCAGACGATGAACTCGGGTTCGAGCGCCAAGCGCGCGGGCGATCCCGACGCGCTGGCGCTGGCCGCCCGACATTTCGTGCGGATAGCGGTCGGCGAATTTCGGGTCGAGCCCGCAGACCGACAGCAGCTCGCGCACCCGGTCGGAGCGGCGGGCGGCATTGCGCTCGATGCCGTGCACCCTGATCGGCTCGGCGATGATCTCGCCGACCTTCATGCGCGGGTTGAGCGAGCTGTACGGGTCTTGAAAGATGACCTGGATGCGCCGCCGCAACGCCAGCAATTGGCGTCGTTCGAGCTTGGCGATGTCGACGCCGTCAAAGCGGATTTCGCCCGCCGTCGGCTTTTCGAGCCGCAGGATGCAGCGTCCGGTCGTCGTCTTGCCGCAGCCGCTCTCGCCGACGAGCCCCAGGGTCTCGCCGCGGTTGACGGTAAAGTCGACGCCGTCGACCGCCCGTACCTCGCCGATCCGGCGGTGCGTGACGACGCCTTCGGTGACCGGGAAATGCATGTGCAGTCCCCGCACGTCGAGCAATGGCCGCTCACCCTTTGCCACCGCGGTCATGCGGTGACCCCCGCGGCAGGCGAACAGCGCACTGGCACGTTTTGCAAGCCTCGCCGAGCGTTGCTCTCCGGCCCGGTCATTTGTCGAGCCAGATCGTCGCCAAATCCTGGTTGACGTAATGGCTCGGCCCGATCTTCCAGCCTTTCACGTAAGAATGGTACGGCACCATCCGCTGCCACCACAACAGGAAGATCTCGTGCGCCTGCTCGTCGAGCACGTATTTCGCGAATTGGAGCAGATCCGCCTTCTGCTTTGCCTTGTCGAGCTCGCGCAGTTGACGGTTGTACATCTCGACTTCCTTGGCGTCTTCGAAATTGCCGTAGTTCGAGCTGGATACCGAATGCGGCAGGTATTTGCCGACATCGGCGAGCGGGTTGACCACGTTCTGGCAATTGCCCTCGACCGTGACATCGAAATTGCCGCTGCGCTGGGCTTCGAACCAGGGACCGACGGGAATGACCTTCTGCGTCACGTGCAGGCCGATCTTGCTCCACTGGTCGACAACCCAGATCCCATAATATTTGTAGGGCTGATCGTCGTTGCGGTTGAGCAGCTCGAAGCTGAGACCCTCGGCGCCCGCCTCCTTCAGTAAACGCCGCGCCTCGGCGCGCGATTTCTCGATATCGGGCCAGTAGCCGGCGATCTGCTGCAATTCCTCCTTGCTCGGGGCCGAGCGGCGAGCCCGGAAAGGTGACGCCGCCGACCGTGTGCACGAGGGCGATCTTGGACAATTCGGGCGCGCTGCCCCAGCGGTCGATCGCCAAGGTCAGGGCCCGGCGCACGCGCACGTCGTCGAACGGCTTGCGCTCGTGGTTCGGCGTCATCAGCCCGCCGCAGTTCCAGTCGCTGGTCTGGATCGCGAGCTTGTCGCCGAGCGCCTTCTTCAGCTCGTCGACCGCCGAGGGCGGAAAACCGCGAAATTCGATGGCGGCGCGGTCGCTGCGGATCGCCGCGACTCGACCGCCTGCTTGTCGGCGAAGATGCCGGTGAAGCCATCGAGGTAGGGCATCCCCTTGCGGAAATAATCGGGGTTGCGCTCGCCTTTGATCGACTGGCCGATTTGGTAATCGACAAACTTGAACGGGCCGGAGCCCATGATGTTCTTTTCGTACCAGTGCGGGTCCTTGTCGATGATCTTTTTCTCGTAGATCCAGGCATACGGATCGGCCAATGCCGGCAGAAATGCGTCGGTTGCGAATTTGAGACGGAAGACGACGGTGGACGGGTCGGGCGCCGTCACCTAGTCGACCATGACGAAATTGCTCTGGCGCACGCTGATCACGCCCTTCGATGGGAAGATGATCTCGTTCCAGCTCGCCGCGACATCATTGGCGGTCAAGGGCGAGCCGTCGGTGAATTTGATGCCGTCGCGGATCTTGAAGGTCCAGGTCTTGCCGCCGTCGGTCGGCTCCGGCATCGCCGTGCATACATCGCAGACGATATCGTCGGTCTTGGCCGGATTGGCGGGGTTGGCGCGGACCAGCGTGCTGTAGAACGGCGCCGCCGAGTGGATCGTCGCGTAGGTCTCCTCACGATGCGCGTCAAAGCTCGGCGGCGCATCGGCCGGGATCATGTAGGTCAGGGTGCCGCCGCGTTTTGGCGCTTCTTCGTCCTGCCCGGCCATCGCCGTCAACGCCGCGGCGCCCAATAGCGCGGCCAATGCCGCTGTCCTGATGTGCACTCTATCCTCCCTGTTCGATGTGCTCGTTTTGTGTCGCCTCTTCGTCATTCCCGCGAAAGCGGGAACCCAGGGGCGGCGCCTCGTCATCGGCCCTGGACCCCCGCTTTCGCGGGGGCGACGGGATCCGCTACTTATCCAGCCAAATTCTTGCCAAGTCCTGGTTGATGAAATGGGTCGGGCTGATCTTCCAGCCTTTGACATAGGACCGATAGGGCACGATCCGATACCACCACAACACGAAGATCTCGTGCGCCTGGTCGTCGAGCAGGTATTTTTCGAGATGGCGCATCTGTTCGCGCTGTTTCGCGGGATCGGTCTCGCGCAGCATTTGCTGATAGAGCGCGACCTCGGTGTCGTCCGAGTAATGTGCGTAGTTCTCGGCGTCGATCGATTCCGGCAGGAATTTCTGGATGTCGAGCAGCGGGTTGACAAAGCCGTGGCCCGGAGCTTCGAGCACGACATCGAAATTGCCGCTGCGCATCGCGTCGAACCACGGGCCGGTCGGCACGACCCGCTGGGTCACATGCAGCCCGACCTTGCTCCACTGGTCGATCAGCCAGGTCGCGACGTATTTGAACGGCTGGTCGACATTGCGGTTCAGCAGCTCGAAGGACAGCCCCTCGGCCCCGGCTTCCTTCAAGAGGCGCCTCGCCTCGGCCCGCGATTTCTCGATGTCGGGCCCGTAGCCGGCGATCTGCTGCAGCTCTTCCTTGGTCGCCGCCAGGGGCGAGCCCGGAAAGACGATGCCGCCGACGGTGTGGACGATCGCGATCTTCGACAGTGGCGCCGCCCCGCCCCAGCGGTCGATCGCCAGGGACAACGCCCGCCGCACCCGCGGGTCGTCGAACGGCTTTTTCCGGTGGTTCGGCGTCACCGCGCTGCCGACGTTCCAATCGCTCTCCTGCACCGTCGAGCTTGTCGCCGAGCGCCGCTTTCAGCTCGATCGCGCGCCGCCGGCGGCATGCCGCGAAACTCGATCGCGGCGCGGTCGCTGCGGATCGCATCGACCCGCACCGCCTGCTTGTCGGCGAAGATGCCGATAAAGCCGTCGAGATAAGGCAGCCCCTTGTGATAGTAGTCGGGGTTGCGTTCGCCCTTGATCGACTGGCCGGTCTGATATTCGACAAATTTGAACGGCCCCGAGCCCATGACATGGGTCTCGTACCAGCGCGGATCCTTGTCGAGAATTGCCTTCTCGTAAATCATGTTGAACGGATCGGCGAGCGCCGGCAAAAACGCGCTGGTCGCGAATTTCAGGTGAAAAACGACGGTGCTCGCGTCGGGCGCCGCGATCTTGTCGATCATCAGATAGTTGCTTTCCCGCGCGCTGAGCATGCCTTTGGGCGGAAAGGCGATGTCGTT
This sequence comes from uncultured Alphaproteobacteria bacterium, assembly GCA_963775525.1. Classification (GTDB taxonomy): domain Bacteria; phylum Pseudomonadota; class Alphaproteobacteria; order ATCC43930; family CGMCC-115725; genus AP-15. Next base: position 191,936 of record CAVZJF010000005.1, read on the forward strand.
CCAGGTCGCGGCCACGTCATAGGCGGAGAGCGGCGAGCCGTCATGGAACTTGACGCCGTCGCGGATCTTGAAGGCGTAGGTCTTGCCGTCATCGGCCGGCTGCGGCATCGCGGTGCACAAATCGCAGACGAAATCCGTCGTCGAGGCCGGGTTTTCCGGGTTGACGCGGATCAACACGCTGTAGAACGGCGCCACCGCATGCACCGTCGCAAAGGTGCTCTCCCGGTGCGCGTCGAGGCTGGGCGGCGCGTCGGCCGGGATCATATAGGTCAGGATGCCGCCGCGCTTCGGCGCCTCCTCGTCCGCCGCCGCCTGCGCAGCGGACCCGAGCGACGCCAAGGATCGCGGCCAAGGCCCATGTCTTGAAGACCGTTCCGCCGCTCGGCGCGGCGCCCTTGACCAGCGGCCTTCTCATGGGAAAGACACGATCGGAAATTGCATTATCTTCTTCATTATTTGTCCAACCACACTGTCGCCAGATCCTGATTGATAAAATGGCTTGGGCTGATTTTCCAGCCCTTGACGTAGGACGGGTGCGGAACGATGCGGTACCACCACAACACCCAGATCTCGTGGGCCTGGTCGTCGAGCACGTACTTTTCGAACTGGCGCATCAAGGCGCGCTGTTTCGAAAGTCGGTCTCGCGCAGCATCTTGTTGTAGAGGTCGACCTCGGCCTGGTCCTCGTAATAGCCGTAGTTGCCGGCGTAGACCGAGCTTGGCAGGTAGGCGTGGACATCCAGCAGCGGGTTCGGGCACACCATGGCAATTGGCTTGCGAGCACGACCTGGAAATTGCCGGTGCGCATCGCGTCCAGCCACGGGCCGGTCGGCATCACGCGCTGCGTGACGTGCAGCCCGATCTTGCTCCACTCGTCGACGAGCCAGGTGCCGACGTATTTGTAGGGCTGGTCGACGCCGCGGTTCAACAGCTCGAAACTGAGCCCTTCGGCCCCGGCCTCTTTCAGCAGGCGCCTCGCCTCGGCCCGCGATTTCTCGATGTCGGGCCAGAAGCCGGCGATCTGCTTGCAGTTCTTCTTTGTCGCCGCCAGCGGCGAGCCGGGAAACACGATGCCGCCGACGGTGCGCACATTGGCGATCTTGGACAGCGCCGGCGCGCCGTGCCAGCGGTCGATCGCCAGGGTCAGCGCGCGCCGCACCCGGGGGTCGTCGAACGGCTTTTTCTTGTGGTTGGGCTGCACCAGGTTGCCGCAATTCCAGTCGCTTTCCTGGACCGCGAGCTTGTCGCCAAGGCGCCTTGACCAGTTCGTCGCGCGCCGAGGGCGGCAAGCCCGCGGAACTCGATCGCAGCGCGGTCGCTGCGGATCGCATCGACCCGGACCGCCTGCTTGTCGGCGAAGATGCCGGTAAACCCGTCGAGATAGGGCAGGCCTTTATGATAGTAGTCGGGGTTGCGCACGCCCTTGATCGACTGGCCGGTCTGATATTCGACAAACTTGAACGGGCCCGAACCCATGATGTTCTTTTCGTACCAGCGCGGGTCTTTGTCGAAGATTTGCTTTTTGTAGATGAACGTGAAAGGGTCGGCGAGCGCCGGCAGGAACGCGCTGGTCGCGAACTTCAGGTGAAAGACGACGGTCGACGGGTCGGGCGCCTCGACCGTGTCGACCATCTCGTACTAGCTCTGGCGCGGGCTCAGCACTCCCTTGGGCGGGTTGATGATCATGGTTCCAGCTCGCCGCCACATCGGCGGCGGTCAGCGGCGAGCCGTCGGCGAATTTGACGCCGTCGCGGATCTTGAAGGTGTAGGTCTTGCCGCCGTCGGTCGGCTGCGGCATGCGCGGTGCACAAATCGCACACGAAGTCGGTGGTCGAGGACGGGTTGTCCGGGTTGATCCGGATCAGCACGCTGTAGAACGGGGCCACCGCATGCAGCGTCGCGAAGGTGCCCTCGCGGTGACCGTCGAAGCTCGGCGGGGCATCGGCCGGGATCATGTAGGTCAGGGTGCCGCCGCGTTTTGGCGCCTCCTCTTCGTTCGCCGCCAGCGCCGTTCCCGCCGCCGCCAAGGCCAGGAGCGGCGCCCAACCCGGTTGCCCGCAGACCCGATCCGGGTTTCATCTGTTCCTCCGTGAATTTTTTTGTCAGCGAACCGGCAAAGCCGCCGGCGTGTTCGCGCGGCCGTGGCGCCGTTTGCCCGCTACGGCGCCGAGTTCGCTACTGCGGAAGCAGGCGGCGAGATGCCCCGCTGCGCCGGCCGCTTCGAGCGCCGGCCGCTTGCGCGCGCAAGCCTCGATCGCGAACCGGCAGCGCGGCCGGAACGCGCAGCCGCCGTCGAGCCGGGTCAGGTCGGGCGGTTGGCCCTCGACCGGGTCGAGCCGCGCCTGGCGCGGGCGGTCGAGCCGCGGCACCGAGCGCAACAAGGCGATCGTGTAGGGGTGGCGCGGATCGTGGTAGATCGCCGCCGCCGGCCCGCTTTCGACGATGCGTCCGGCATACATGACGTTGACGCGGTTGGCGTAGCGCGCGACGACGCCGAGATTGTGGGTGATGATGATCAGCGCCACGTCGAGCCGGCGCGTCAGGTTTTTCATCAATTCGAGGATCTGCGCCTGGATCGTCACGTCGAGTGCGGTCGTCGGCTCGTCGGCGACGATCAGCTTCGGGTCGCAGGCCAAGGCGATCGCGATCATGATCCGCTGGCGCATGCCGCCCGACAGCTGGTGCGGGTACTGCTTGAGCCGGCGGACCGGGTCGGCGATGCCGACCAGCCCCAGCAATTCGACCGCGCGCCTTTGCGCCGCGGCGCGGTCGGCGCCGCGATGCTGCTCGAGGGTCTCGGTGATCTGCCGGCCGATCGTCAACACCGGGTTCAGCGAGGTCATCGGCTCCTGAAAGATCATGCCGATGTCGCCGCCGCGCACTTGCCGCATCGCCTCGTCGGAAAGGCGCAGCAGATCGCGGCCGGCGAACAGGATCTCGCCGTGGGTGACCCGCCCGGGCGGGTCCGGGATCAGGCGCAGCAGCGACAACGCGCCGGCGGTCTTGCCCGACCCGCTTTCGCCGACGATCGCGACGGTTTCGCCGCGCTCGACATTGTAGGAGATGCCGTCGACCGCGGGCACGACGCCGGCCCGGTTCGAAACTCGGTGTGCAGATCCCTGACTTCAAGCAAAGCCGCCAAAAACGCGCTCCCACCCTTACAATGACGCCGCAGCATCTCTTCTTGCTCTTAGGGGTGTGGTATCGGTCGCCGTCGGCCCTGTCAACCGCTGCGCCGGAACCCGGCCCTTGGCTTCAGCAGCAAAGGCTTGATGTGGTTAGGTCACGCCCGTTTCAGATTGACGAAAGTTCGTCATGAGCTTCGGCGAGTCACCGGCCCGTCCGTTCTCAGCCCGTGACCGCTGACGAGACGGTCACGGCGGCGGGGTCGGCGTTGCGGCTGCAGCAGCTGATCCGCGGCGCCGCGCGCCGCGACCGGGCCGCCTTCGCCGCGCTTTATGCGCAGACCTCGGCGAAACTGTTTGGCGCCGCGCTGCAAATCCTGGGGCAGCGGGAGTTGGCCGAGGAGGCGCTGCAGGAAAGCTTTGTCGCGATATGGCAGCGAGCGGCGGACTACGACCCGGCGCGCGGCTCGGCGATGGGATGGCTGACGACGATCGTGCGCCATTGCGCGATCGACCAGCTGCGCCGCCGCGCGGCGCGGCCGGAGAACCGCAGCGCGCCGGAAGAAGCGCTGCTGAATTTGACGTCGCCCGAGAGCGCCGACACCCGCGCCGAGCTCGGCGCGTTGCAGCGCTGCCTCGACGAGCTCGACGAGCCGCCGCGGCGCGCCGTGCTGCTCGCCTATTGCTACGGCCTGACGCGCGAGGAGCTGGCCGCACGGCTCGGCGTCCCGGTCGGAACCGTCAAGAGCTGGCTGCGGCGCAGCCTCGAACGTTTGCAGAAGTGTCTCGAAGGATGAGGTACGACAGCCCGGAATTGCGCGAGCAGCTCGCCGCCCAATACGTGCTCGGCACCATGCCGGTCCGGGCGCGGCGGCGCTTCGAGCGCTTGATCACGGCCGACCCGGCATTGGCGCGGATGGTCGGGGACTGGGCCGACCGGTTGTCGCCGCTCGATGGCGCGACCGCGGCCGAGGAGCCGCCGGCGCGGGTGTGGCGCGCGATCGAACGCCGCATCGCCGGCGACGCCGTCGAGCCGGCGTCAACCCCGCCGGCCCTGCCCTGGCGCCTTTCGCTCGCCTTCTGGCGCGGTCTGGCGCTCGCCGCCAGCGCCGCCACCGTGGCATTGCTGCTCTACGTCGCGCTGTTCGCGGGCGGCGCGCCGGCGCCCGCCGTCGTCGCGGTGCTCGCCGGTCACGGCGGCGAACCCGGCTGGGTCGCCGTCGCCGGCCCCGCGACCGGCGAGGTCAGCGTTTCCGCGGTGGCGCCGCAACCCGAGGCCAAGCCTCACGCCTTCGAGCTGTGGGCCATCGCCGGCGGGCCGCCGCGCTCGCTCGGCCTGTTGCCGCAGCGTCCGGGCCGCACCTCCGTGCTGCGGGTCGCCCAATTGCCGCCGCCCGGCGGCGTGCTCGCGGTCAGCCTCGAACCGCCCGGCGGCTCGCCGACCGGGTCGCCGACGGGGCCGGTCCTGTACCAAGGCAAAGTCCTGATCCAGCCGCCCTGAGCCAGCCGTACTGAGCCGGCGTCCTGCGGCGCCGGATAAACTTTCGCTGCACCCGCATCCGTGCCCGGCGCTGCTGACTGGCGTTTGCGGCGCGATGCGGTTCACGGACCGCAATCACGGGCTTGTGAAGGGCGGCGGTCAAAAAGATCCCGAGTTTCGGCATCCGTTGCGACCCCTCTTCCGTATGGGGGACGAGCGACCACTCGTGCCGGCGCCAATAAGGAGACTATCGCGATTGGGGGCTTTTTGTTTTCAGGCCGCCGCCAGCCGCGGCGCCGGCTGATGTCGCCCGGTTGACTGCTGGCCGGAAATCGACGGCCGCGGTTGTACTACGCCGCAACAAAAGGAGAGGACTGTGACAAACCTGACCCGACGCTCGTTTCTGCAGCGCACCCCGGTTACCGCCGCAACCCTGAGCGTGCTGCCCGCGATGCCCGCTCTGGCAGCCATTCGCCGGCCATCGCAAATGCCGGCGCCCCGACCGTCCGCCGCGTCTTCCGGCTCGATGGTCATCCACGTCAACAATGTCGCGACTGGCGAGATGAGTGTCCTCGTGGGTGCGCGGGAGGTCTCGCTGCGCGATCCCCGGCTCGTTGCGTACTTCATCGAAGCCGCCCGCTGAAGCGGGCCAAACCCAGTCGCACCCAACAGCCAGTCGGCCTTTTAAACCGCTCGCTTTCAAGACTAAAGGAGGTGACATGTCGTCCCATCGTGAAGCACCCGAGATTTCCAAGGACCCGGTAGCCGACAACACCGATGTCTACGCCTTTGTGAGCCCGGACAACCCGAGCATGGTCACCCTGATCGCCAACTACATTCCGTTGGAGGGACCGGCCGGCGGACCGAATTTCTTCGAGTTCGGCGACGACGTGCTTTACCAGATCCACATCGACAATGACGGGGATGGATTAGACGACATCGTCTATCAATTCAGTTTTGAGACCACGCTGCAAAATCCGGACACGTTTTTGTACAATACCGGACCGATCGGCGCGCTCGACGACCCGAATTGGAACAAGCGCCAGTTGTATTCGCTGACCCGGGTGAAGCACGGCCATGAGGCCGTCCTGGGCGAGAATCTGGCCTCTCCGCCCTGCAACATCGGCCCCTTTTCCACCCCGAACTACGCCGCCCTCGCGGCGGCAGCCATCCACCGGCTGCCCAGTGGTGAAACCGTGTTTGCCGGCCAGCGCGCCGAAGGGTTCTATGTCGACCTAGGATCGGTCTTCGATCTCGTCGACCTGCGGCCGTTCCAGCAGCTGCACATCAATCCGATGGCCGCTGCCCCCGGGGTCAACGGCACCAACCGGTTCAACGTCCACACCATGGCGATCCAGCTGCCCAAGAGCATGCTGACCCGCGACGGCTCCACGCCCACCAACCCAAACGACCCGCGCTCGGTTATCGGCGTATATGCTTCGGCCAGTCGGCGCAAGGCGAGGATTCTCGGGCCTAATGCGGATGTCGACGAGGCTGGACCCTGGGTGCAGGTGTCGCGGCTCGGCAGCCCCTTGTTCAACGAAGTCATGATTCCGCTGGGGCTGAAGGACGTATGGAACACGCAGTCTCCCAAGAACGACAAGCAGTTCCTGAATTACGTCCAGCACCAGGAGGTCCCCCGACGGCTGACGGAGTACTATCCGGGCGTGTTCCCCAACCTCGCCGCCTACAACAAACCCCGCGCCGACATGGTCGCCATCTTTCTCACCGGCATTCCGGCGGGCATTATCGGCGGCTTCCAGAATTTCACCGGTCAAACGCTCGCCGACCTGTTGCGGCTGAACATGGCCATTCCGCCGGCGGCAGCCCCGAACATTCTCGGGATCCTGGGCGGCGACCTCGGCGGGTTTCCCAATGGGCGCCGGGTGTTCGACGACGTCTTTACGATCGAGTTGCGCGCCCTCGCCGGCGTCACGATCCCGCTGGTCGATCCGTCCTTCACCCCCGACGCGGCGGCGTCCGCGGTCACCGACGGCCTCGACCCGAGCAGTGTCGCGTCTCCGTTCCTCGATAATTTCCCCTATCTGGGAACACCCTACGCCGGCTTCGACAACCCGAGTTCCTAATCACCCTTTCCTCCTTTGCGATCGCGCAAGCGCTGGGCGCCGGGGCTGAGCGGCCGTTCGAGGGCTCAGCCACCGGCGAGCGCGAGGCTGTGGACGAGCCAATGTCGAAATCGCAATTTCAGCAGAACCGTCGACAGGAGATCAGACAAATGACCGAGCGATATTCCGACCGGGTTCATCCCGAAAGTGTCGTGCTCGATATTGGGCAGGATGTCGGCGCGCTGATCATCTATACCGAGCCGCAGTTGCACGGTCGGGAAATCGAGGTCAACCCATGCGGCGGCGCGGCGCGCGTCCATGTCGAGGTCCTGGAGCGCCGGATCAACGGCCGTGCGGTCTTCGCCGCGGTCTTTCCCGGGCTCCGGGCGGGGGATTACGACATTTGGGAAGACTCAGCCAACCCCGGCGGCGGCGTCACGATCGTGGGCGGTGAGGTGGCGACCGTCGACTGGCGGTAGCCGACCTACGAAATTCCCCGGCGGGGTCGAGATCAACGCCTCGGCTCGCCCCGCCTGCACCCGGACCAGGTACGGTTTCCATTATGCCGGTATGGACATGCCCGCCTTGCTGAACCGAACCTGTCGGCGGCCCGCCGCGCTGCGGCGGCCGATTGCCGGCATCTACGCCGGGCTGATCCTCGCCAACCTGATCGTGTGGGGGTGGGCGGCGCTGGTGTTCTGGAACCAGCCGGTCCTGCTCGGCACCGCGTTGTTGGCCTACGGGTTCGGGCTGCGCCACGCGGTCGACGCCGATCACATCGCGGCGATCGACAACGTGACCCGCAAGCTGATGCAAGCGGGAAAGCGGCCGGTCGGGATCGGCCTGTTCTTTGCGCTGGGCCATTCGAGCGTGGTGATCCTGGCCGCGGCGGGCGTGGCCGCGACGGCAACGGCGCTGGCCGGGTCCTTTGACCGGTTCCAGGCGGTCGGCGGCGTCATCGGCACCGCCGTGTCCGCGTTGTTTCTGTTCGCGATCGCCGCGGTTAACCTGGTCATCCTGCGCGGCGTTTGGCGGACCTTCCAGCACGTCCGCCGGGGCGGCCGCTACGTCGACGAGGATCTCGATCTGCTGCTCAACCGCCGCGGCCTGCTCGCGCGCTTGTTCCGGCCGCTGTTTCGGCTCGTCAGCGAGAGCTGGCACATGTATCCGCTCGGCTTTCTGTTCGGGCTCGGGTTCGACACCGCGACCGAGGTGGCGCTGCTCGGGGTTTCGGCGACCGCCGCCGCCAAAGGGGTGTCGGTCTGGGCGATAATGGTGTTCCCGGCGCTGTTCGCCGCCGGGATGTCGCTGATCGACACCACCGACGGCATCCTGATGCTGGGCGCCTACGACTGGGCGTTCATCAAGCCGGTCCGCAAGCTCTACTACAACCTGACGATCACCTTTGTGTCGGTCGTGGTCGCGGTTCTGATCGGGGGCATCGAAGCGCTCGGGCTGATGGGCGACCGGTTCGCGCTGAAAGGCGCCTTCTGGGACGGTGTCGATGCGCTGAACGGCAACTTCACCGCGCTCGGCGTTGGCGTCATCGGCCTGTTTATCGCCGCCTGGGTCGGCTCGGTCATCGTCTATCGCTACACCCGCCTCGACACGATCGAGGCATCCGCCGAGAGATAATCCGCCGGTCGGCGGTCACCCGCCCGTCGGGTAGGCGCGGCCGGGCGGATAGGTGTCGTGCTGGGGCAGCTCCGGGTTCATATGGTCCCAGGGCTGGGCGCTTTTGACAAAGATGTCGGCCTCGGGGCGAAACTCGCTCGGGTCATCGAGGCTGCCGACCCTGAGGCCGACGATGTCGGGACGGGACGAGACCCGGATGAACAGCGGGCAGCCGCATTCCCCACAAAACGCCCGCGTCACCTCGTTGCCGGCGTCGCTGAGGCTGACATAGAGCCTGGGTTCGCCGGCGGTGAGGCGAAACCCGGCGGCCGGCACCCGCATCGCCGCGATGTAGGCGCTGCCGCTCTGATGCTGGCAGTCGCGGCAGTGGCACAACAGCGAAAACAGCGGCTCTCCCGCCGAATTCATACCGCACCGCCCGGCACAAACAGCCTCCACTCCTCACCGCCGCCATTGCAACGCCTTCCTGCGTCTATTGCAGAAATGGCCGCGGAGTCGGCGGCCATCGCCGGTTCTGTTCCCAGGGCTCAGTGAAACCGCGGCTTGACGTTTTCGCACAACAGCTGCAGCGATTTCAGCACCCGCTGGTTCGGGATCTTGGTGCCGCAATTCATTTCCGCGAGAATGCCGTCGAGGCCGAGCTCCTCCTTGAGGCCCATCAGCCGGTCGGCCACCTGTTCGGGCGTGCCGACGATGATCTTGTCGCGCAACGCTTCGTCGTAGCTGATCGTCTGCAGCCGCCGGCCGCGTGCGGCACGATCCTCGACCGCGCGCACACCGGCGCGGCTCGCGGAATCCTCGAGCCGCTCGCCGAGGTACCGGTAGAAATACATGATGCTTTCTTCCGGCTCGGAGCGGGCCTGCTCGGCGGTTTCGGCGACGTAGACCGGTGCGCGCAGAAACACCTTGCCCTCGCCCGGATGACCGCCCGCCTTCCACCCTTCGCGATACGCCTTGATGTTTGGGGCAAGCTCTTCGAGGGTGCCGAGGCGGACGGCGACAAACACGCCATGGCCGAGCTTGCCGATCGCCGGGAAGGTGTCGGGGCTGTTGGCGGCGATGCGGATTTCGGGCCACGGCTTTTGATACGGCTTTGGCGTCAGCCGGACGTTGTCGAATTTGTAGAACTGGCCGGAATAGGAGAAGGTGTCTTCGGTCCACGCGCGCTTGAGGATTTCGAGGGTCTCGGCAAAGCGCTCCCGGCTCTCGCCATAGGGCACGCCATAGGCTTCGTAGGTGCGCGGAAAGCCGCTGCGCCCGACCCCGAAGATCAGCCGGCCCTGGCTGATCTGGTCGACCGTCGCTGCTTCTTCGGCGATGCGCAGCGGATGGCACAATGGCAATACCTGGACGCCGGTGCCGATCTTCATGCGCTTGGTGCGCGCGGCGATGGCGCTGGCGATGGTCAGCGGCGCGGCGCATACCGACCGCTCGGGGGCGACGTGGATCTCTGCGAGCCACATCGCATCGAGACCCCAGCGCTCGGCCGCGTCGACCTGGGCGAAAAACTCGGCAAAGGCCTCGGGCTGGGTGGTCCCGGCCGGGCATTGAAACTCATGAAACATACCGAACTCGAACGGCATCCTGTTCTCCTTCCGACCACGCAATGACTGCCGCCGCACCGCCGGCGAAGCCGATCGCGATGTGCCGCCGCAGACGACGACCGGACGCCAAAGAGGCGTCCGATCCCGTCATTCCGCCACATTAGGTATGTTGCAGCGTCGTTACCAGACAAGAAATTACAGCGTTTAATCAGATCGTTAGGCGAGGTTCATCGAACCGTCGCTCAAAGACTGGCGAAGGTCCGGCAGCCGGCGACCGGCAAATCCGCCGGCGCACCGCGCTCGCTGCTTTCTGGGCGAACAGTGCAAATCCACATACTTTTGACGCAAACCAGACAAATCGCCCGACAGGTTTTTGACGAGGCTGCATGATAGTCGCCCGGCGCGATCCTCCGGTTGCGGCGGGTCCAGTCGCCGACACCTGAGCGCGCCGATTGTTACGGAAAGTTTGGAGGCGAGCTCGCGCAGTCCGACGCGCCCTGTGAGCGAAAGCACCGAGAAGGTGACCTGCAACCTCGAATTATCGACTGACGCCGCGCGCGTCGAGCGGGCGATCGCCGGCGGCGAGCTCGAAGCGGCGCGCGCCGATTTGCGCAATGGCGGCCTGTCCGACGCCGAGCGCGCCGGTCTTTATTGTCGGCTGGGAGAAGCATTTTATTACCGCGGGCAAAACGACGAGGCGGTCGAGTGCGCCGGCGCCGCTTTTGGGCTTGCTCCAGGGCGCGAGGCGATCGTCGATCTCTGCGCCTGGCTGTTCAGCAATTGCGCGCGCCACAAAGAGGCGGCGGCGGCCTATGAACGCCTTTTGGAATGCCGCCCGGGTTGGGCCGCCGGGCACCGCCATGCCAGCGGTTCGTTCGCCGTCGCGGGCGAGATCGACCGCGCCATTCAACACGCCGCCGCGGCAATCGCGATCGAGCCGAATACATCCGAGTACGCGGTTCATGCCGGCTGTCTGCTGGCGGGCGCCGGCCGGCACCACGACGCGATCGGGTATTTGTCGCGCGCCGCGCAGATCGAGCCCGAAGACCCCGCTGTGCTGCGACACCTGTCGGGCGCGATGCTCGCCCTCGATGACCGCGAGGCGGCGCTCGACCTGGCGTTGCGCGCCTGTGCGCTGGCGCCGTCCGATCGCGCCAACGCGCATCATGCGACCGAGCTGCTGCTGCGCTGCGGGCAGTTTGACGAGGCCGCGGAGATCATCTCGGCGACGCTCGCCGGCGACGATCGGGACGCCGCCGGGTACCGGCTGCTGTCGGCGGCCGAGATGCAGCGCGGCAGGGTGGACCAGGCGCTCGACGCCGTCGAACGCGCGCTGGCGCTGGCGCCCGGAGAACGCGGAATACCATCTGCACCGCGGCAACCTGCTCTACCGCCTCGCGCGGTTCGACGCAGCGACGGACGCGTTCGAGACCGCCGCCGCTCTCGATCCGGAAAATCTCGCGCCCAAGCGCTCGCAGCTGACCGTCTACCTCGACAGCGGCCGGGTTCGCGACGCCTTGGCGGTCGGCGGCGAATTGATCCGCGCCGCACCCGACAACGAGGAATACGCCCAGGCCGTATTGCAGGTATTGAACCGCCGGTTCGACACCTTCGACGGCGATTACGTCGTATTGGGTGAGCGCGTCGCAGCCCCGGTCCGGGTCCCGCGACCGGAGCCCCTGTTCTGGTCGTCGTGGCGGACCCAATGGCGCGTCATCCACGCCCTGGTCATCCGCGAAACCCGCACCCGTTTTGGCAACTCCACACTGGGCTACGGCTGGGCGTTGCTGGAGCCGATCCTGCACATCCTGATGCTGTCATTGGTGTTCGCGGTGCTGATGCACGGCCGGCCGCCGATCGGCACCCAGTTTTTCATCTTTTATTACACCGGGATCATTCCCTACCACATTTTTGTCCACACCAGCAGCAGCATGACCTATGCGGTGACCGCCAACGGCGCGCTGTTGCAATTGCCGGTCGTCGGCACCTTCGACGTGATCCTGGCGCGCGGCCTGCTCGAGCTCGTCACCGACATTCTCGTCGCGGTCATCCTGCTGGCGGGGTTCGGCGCCATTGGAATGGGCACCCTGCCCGATGATTTCAGCGGACTGGCGGCGGCGGTCGCCACCGTCTGGCTGTTGGGTTGCGGTTTTGGCTTTGTCAATGCCGTGGTCAACGCGTTCTTTAAATCTTGGGACAAGATCTGGGCGCAACTGACCCGTATTTTGTATTTCTGCTCGGGGATCTTTTACGTGCCCGGCATGATGCCGGACTGGATTCGCGATGCGCTCGCCTGGAACCCGGTGCTCCAGGGCGTCGACTGGTTCCGCGCCAGCTTTTTTTCCGACTACGAGCCGCACTGGCTCGACCGGTCCTATCTGATGGCCGTGGCGGGCCTGGTCCTGGTTGCCGGACTGGCGCTCGAACGCGCGCTGCGGCGCCGGCTCTGCGAGCCGCAATGATCCGGCTCGAGCACGTGTCGAAGGCCTATCGCACCCATAACGGGCGCAAGATCGTGCTCGACAACGCCAACGCCACCTTTGAGGCGGGCCACAATTTCGGCGTCCTCGGCAGCAACGGCGCCGGCAAGTCGACGTTGATCCGGCTGATCGCCGGCTCCGAATTGCCGGATCGGGGCATCGTGCGGCGCCAGGGCAGGGTGTCGTTTCCGCTCGGCTTTGGCGGCACCTTCCACGGCGCTCTTTCCGGGCGCGAGAACGCCGCATTTATTGCCCGCATCTACGGCGCCCGATTGCGCGCGACGATTGACTATGTCGAGGATTTCGCCGAGCTCGGCGAGTATTTCACGATGCCGGTCAATACCTACTCGGCCGGCATGCGCGCCCGGCTCGCCTTTGCCGCCTGCCTGGCGATCGATTTCGACGTCTATCTGATCGACGAGGTCACCGAGGTCGGCGACCAGCGTTTTCGCCGCAAATGCGCCGAGGCGTTTCGCGCCCGCATGGCGTATGCCGACATTATTCTCGTCACCCACAACCCGCAGACGATCCGGCAATATTGCGACCGCTGCGCGATCCTCGCCAACGGCGCCTTGGCGCTCTATGACGATGTCGGGGCGGCGCTGACCCAACATCACCGGATGCTGCAGGAAACCGTCTGATGCCGGCGACCCTCGTCGCGGTGCGCGGCCAAACCGGCGCCCCCGACCCGCGCGCGACGCCGCCGGCCGTAGCCGCCGGAGCGACCGAGCTCGCGGTCCCCGCCGACGCCAACCAGCTCGCCCTGGTGCGGGGCCAACGCCCGGCCGCGCCCGCAGCCGCGCGGCCTCGTTTTATCTCTCTGACATGGCTGTCGTTTCTGTTGGTCGTGGTGATGCCGACGATCGTCGCGGGGGTTTATTACATAGTGGTCGCCGCCGACCAGTATGTGGCGGAATTTCGCTTTGCCCTGCGTTCGTCCGAACCGGTTCGGGCCGACACCGGAGCGCTGTTGCCAAGCAGCGCCGCGCCACTGCAGACGGCGCTCAATTCATACGCCGTGGCACAGTACGTCGCCAGCCGCGCGGTCGTCGACGACCTCGGCAAGACGCTCGACTTGCGACGAATGTTTTCGAACCGACTGGCCGACTGGCCGGCGCGGCTGCATCTGCCGGTGACGATCGAAGAACTGGTGCTCTATTGGCAGCGCCGGGTCGACGCCTTTTTTGACCCGACCAACGGCACGATCGTGGTCCGCACCCGGGCGTTTACCGCGCCGGACGCGCTGAGCCTCGCGCGCGGCATCCTGGCCTCGGCCGAGCGCCTGGTGAACGACATGTCGGCGCGCGCCCGGCGCGACGCATTGCGCAATTCCGAGCACGACGTGACGGCCGCCGAGCGCCGCCTTGTCGCCGCCCTGGCGCGGTTGCGCGACTACCGCGACAAGGAGCGCCTGATCGACCCGCACAAGGCCGCCGAGGCGAATGCGGCGCTGGCCGGGCGGCTGCGCGACGAGCTGGTGCGCACCGGCACCGATTTGTCGACGATGAAGGAATACATGCAGGACGACGCTCCGGCGCTCAAGCTCCTCGAGGCGCGCATCGAAACCTTGCGGGCGCAGCAGAGTGCGGTCGAAAGCGAGGCGACCGACGGCGCGACGGCGCGCGGTCGGGTGCTCTCGCGGGTGATGGGCTCCTATGAGGAGCTCGACGGCGAGCGGCGTTTTGCCGAGACCGCCTACCAGCACGCGCTGGAGGCGCTCGACCGGGCGCGCATCAATGCCGACCGCCAGCAAGTCTACGTCGCCGACTTTGTCCCGCCGGGCCTGCCCGAGGAGGCGCTCTACCCGCGCCGGCTGCGCTCGATCGCAATCGTCTTTCTCGCCGCTTTCGTCGATCTGGGCGGTCGGCAGCCTGACCGTCCGGTCGGTCAGGGATCATTTCTAGGCCGGGAACGACGGCGGGGGAAAAGCATGGCGAGCGTCGAGTTCGAAGCATCCCGCCCGCTGCCCTTTCCCGACGGCGGCGTCGGCTTGGCGAGGCTGCGCACGGCGCTGCAGGCCGCGCGGCCACGGCTCGCCCTGGTCTCGACCTACAGCGAGCTGTGCGGCATCGCCGCCTACACCCGCAGCCTCGAAAAGACAGCTCGGCGACGTCTTCGAGGTTACGGTCTTCGACCTCAACCAGTATCTGCTGCGCAGCACCCACGGCCGGGTGCGCAAATTCGGCGACCGCCACATTCAGGAGATTTGCCGCGAGCTCAAGGATTTCGACGCGGTCAACCTGCAGCTCGAGCACGGCACCCTGGGGCGCAATGCGCGTGACATCTTTCGCCGCTTCTGCTGGATCGCGCGCGCGGCGCCGCGGCTGTCGGTCACCTTTCACACGATGTTCGACGCCGACGCGTTCGACTACCGCAGATGGCTGAGGGCGATCTCGCAGCTTCAATTTTGCCGAAGCGGTGGCGTTGCGCTCCGACTACAACCGCATCCACCTGCTGTCGGCCGGGATCGCGACGCGTCTGCGGCGCGCGCAGCGCTTCAAGCCGGTGGCGATCATCGTCCACAACCGGCGCGACATGTGGCACATGAAGTACGTGCACGGGCTGCGCAACGTCTACGACCACCCGCTGGCGTTTCTGAGCGAGGGCGAGGCCGAGGAAATCCGCCGCGCGGCCTCGCGCCGCCGGTTTCCGATCCTCGACGCGTTGCCGAGCGACGCCAGGCTGGTCGGGCGTCTTTGGCTTTATCGGGCGCTACAAAGGGTTCGACGCCGTGATCCGCGCCCTGCATCACCTGCCCCACGACCACCACCTGCTGATTTTCGGCGGCGTCCACCCCAACGAGATCAAGCAGCATCAGGCGGTCGACCCGGTCGTCTCGGGGTTGTTCGACGCCGGCTATGTCGACACCAATGTCGCCGAGCGGATCCGGACCGCGCCGACGCCGGGAACGCCGACGATTTCGGTCGCGGTTGACGGCTCGATGCGCGATTTGCTGATCCAGCATCCAAAGGATCTCTCGCAGCGCATTCACTTCCTCGGCGCCACCAGCGACGACGATTTCCTCGCGGGCATGGCGATCTGCGACACCGTCGTGTTTCCTTATCTCGAAGTCGGGCAATCTTCCTCGGGCCCGATTTCGCAGGCGCTCGAGCTCGGCTGCCGGGTGATTGCGTCGCGGACCTATACTTTTCTTCAATTCGGAAAATATCATCAAGAGATGATCGAATATTTCGACATCGGCAATCATCTCGAACTGGCGGCGCGGATCACGGCCCGGCCGCAATACGACATGCGCACCCGCCGCCTGGCCTTCAACATCGACACCAACAAGGCGATGTACCTCGCCGCCAACGGCGCCGGGTCCCGACGCTCCCTCCGTGTGGAAAGCGCCGGCGGTTAAGAGGCGGGCTGCCCGCACCCGAGCACCCTGCTCGGCCAAGTCGACGCCGTCGACTTACCCGTGACCCCCAGAATTGGTCACGGCCGGCCGGCCGCTCGATCGACTCACGGACGCCGGGCAGATGCCGAGAGCACCGGGCTTTGGGTAGCAGTCGACAGCCGCGGGAGCGCGGTCCTATCATGGGTCCTATGACAATACGGTGAGGCAGGTCCGCGCCCGGCGCGCGGCGAACGAGGAGAGGCAGGATGAGAAACGGTTTCCGCGTCTATGATTTCGACACCCATGTCAACCCGGCCGCCGAGGTGCTCGAGCGCTATGTCGACCCGGGCTTTCGCCAGCGGCTCCCCGAGCTGGCGCCCTACCGCGTGCCGGTCGGCCAGGCGGTCGAGGGCAAGAGCGAACTCCACAACTACCGCGTCGGGGTCAAATACTATCGCCGGGTTCTGGGTGAAAAGGCGCCGCGCGACACCTTTACCGGCCGCGACACGCAGTGGATGGGAACCAAGAAGCCGCGCCCAGGCATCCAGGACGACCAGGCGGCAAACCGCGTCGCCGACATGGACGACGAAGGCACCGACGTCCATTTCCTGATCCCGACCTCGTGGCTCAGCATCGTCGGGCTCGACGACCCGTCGCTCGAAGTCGGCGTCATCCGCGCCTATCACCGCCACATGGCGGATTTCTGCGGCGCTCACCCCGACCGGCTCAAGAGCATGATCGTCGCCTCGTCGCGCGACGTGCCGGAGGCGGTTCGCGAGATCCGCGAATGGGGCAAGTCGAAATGGGCGGTGGCGGTGATGCCGTTGCTCGCCAAGGACGTGCCGGCCGACCACCCCGACCTCTACCCGATCTGGCAGGCGGCGGCCGAGCACGACCTGCCGATCGCCAATCACAGCTTTACCTGGACCCCGCCTTATTATCCCGGCTACCTCGATCTGTGGGAGAACATCTTTATCGGCCGCGCCGCGGCCCACCCCTGGGGGGCGATGCGGTTTGTCGCCTCGTTTATCGGCGGCGGGCTGTTCGACCGCTATCCCGGCCTGCGCATGGGGGTGCTCGAATGCGGTTTCGGCTGGCTGCCGTTCTGGGCCCGGCGGCTCGACGAGCAGGCGGTCTACGTCGGCGGCATCGCGCCCTTAAAGCAAAAGCCCAGCGAATACATGGCGAGCGGCCGGTTCTTCTGCAGCATCGAGCACCATGAAGGCGAGGACATGTTCAACTACGTCACCCAGTTTCTCGGTGACGACCTCTTAATGTACGCCTCCGACTATCCGCATTCGGAATGCCAGTTCCCGAATTCGGTCGACAACATCCTCGCCTGGCAGAGCCTGAAGGGCGAAACCAAGAAGAAGCTCCTCTCCGGCAACGCCGACCGTTTCTTCAAGCAGACCTGAGCGCCCAACCGGCGATAAGACAAATGGTGCCGGTAGCTTAGACGTCGCCCCCGCGCAAGCGGGGGCCGAGGGCCTGCCCCTGGCATGAACAGGGGGCCGGCGACGGGTCCGCGGCTCCTGGAGTTGCGCTTTCGCGGGAACGACGAGCGGGTGGCGGAAGTGGAACGGTAAACGGCATCACGGCGCTGGATAGTGCGTGTGAAGCGCCTTGCCGTCGACCTCGGCCGGCTCGGCGTCGATCAGGATGAAGGCGAACACCGCCGGCGCCGAGCCGTTGTTGACCCAGGCGTGCATCGTGCCGCGCTGGACGACGATGTCGCCCGGCTTCATCTGCACGATCTCGCCGCTGTCGAATTCGAGGTCGCATTCGCCCGACAGCAGGATCGCATAATCGACGGTCTCGGTGCGGTGCATGAATTTGGGGGCGCCGGGCGCGAATTCGGTAACCCGGATCACCGTGCCCTGGCCGGTGCCGACGTAATTGTAGCGCTTGACGAAACCGGCGCGCTGCGGCGCGTCGGCCGCCGCCGAATTGTCGGCCGGCATCGCGATCGGTCGACCAGATCTCAACACCCGAAATGTGCGGGCGATTGAGCCGCGCAACCGCGGCGAGCCGCTCGTCGGTAGTGACGACAGCCTTGCCGTTCGCGTCGTGCCCGGTGACGATCCGCCTGACTTCCAGCGCCATGACCTCTCCCTCCGGCTGATTTTACCTTACCGCGGCCAGTCTACAGGGCGGCGCTCCCGGCTGGCCACAGCCTCGCCGGAATTTGCCGCGGCCGTCGCCCTTCCGCCCGAGGCGGCTGGTTCCTACATGGCCGGGGCGCGACTTGCCGCGGTGGCGGGTCCGGAAGCACCGGCATCGAGGGCGTTGCCGATTTCCTCGATCGAGCGGCCCTTGGTCTCGATGCCGAGGAAGGCGAAGACGAGGCCCGCCTGACCGTACCAGAAGGCCAGGAACAACAGCGCCGGGAACAGCGCGTCGAGCGTCACCTTTGGGCTGACGTAATTAGATGAGCCGACGATCACGGCGAGGCCGAGCGGGCCGATGATCTTGCCGAGATTGCCGACGCCATAGCTGAAGCCCATGCCGCTGGCCCGCAGCCGGCTCGGCCACACCTCGGCCAGATACGGTCCGATGATCGCGTAGCTGCCGTCGCCAAAAAAGCGCTGGATCATGATCAGCACGAAAAACACCGACACCGTGCCGAGGTAGATGTCGTGCAGATAACCGGCGAGCGCCATGAAGAAAGCGCCGCCGAGGCCGATCACACAACCCGAGACGCGGCGGCCGAAGGCGTCCGACATCCATGACGCAACGAGGCGGCCGAGGATGCCAAGAATGCCGACATAGATCATCAGGTAGGAGGCCTCGACCGGGGTGACCTTCAGCACCATCACGAACAAGGCCGTGATCCACAGCAACAGCCCGGCGCCGCCGGTCTGGCTCAGCGCGACGAGACAGGCGGCGGTCATGCTGCGAGGGTACTTGAACAAGTCGCGCCACGAAGTTTGTTCGTCGTCGGGAAGAGTGGCCGGCAGTTCGATTTCTTCCGGGTCGCACCGCAACGCCCAGGCAAGCGACCGGCGGGCCTCTTCGTGCCGTCCCACCCGCAGCAGCCAGCGCGGCGATTCGGGCACCCAGTAGCGGATCATCAGCACCAGCAGCGCCGGGCTCAAGCCGACGAGGAACAAGCCGCGCCAGCCAATGACCGGGGCCAGAAACGCGCCCGACACCGCGCCGAGAATGTTGCCGGCCGGCAGCAGGGTGGTGGTCAGCCCGCTGACCCAGCCGCGCTTGTAGGCGGGGACGAATTCCTGCACCAGCGGGATGTCGACGGCGATCAGCCCGGCATTGCCAAAGCCGACAAAGAAACGAAAAAAGCTGAGGAAAATCCAGCCTGCGATCCAGCCGCCCTGGTCCGGCGTGAAGTACATGAGGCCGGTGGCGATCGAGACGTTGAGCGCCGTCAGCATGAACACCTTGCGCCGGCCGATGCGGTCGCCCATCCAGCCCCAGAAAAACGCGCCCGGGCACCGCGCCCAGCCCGGCCGAGATCAGGATCAGCGCCGACTGGCCATAGGTCAGGTGCCATTCCTTCAGGACGAAGGCGAGCACATAACCGATTAAAAAAAAGTCGAAGAAGTCCAGCATATCGCCAAGATTGGCCGTGGCGATTATCTTCCATTGATTTAAGGTCAGCCGTTCTTGTCTTTCCAGACGCTCCAACATGACGCGTTCTCCCGTGCTCCTGGGCGGCAGCGTTGGGGAGGCGGCAGCGCTGGCGAGGTCACGTCGTGGATGACATGCCGGTGAGCTGTTTTGTTGGAGCCGATTGGTTTCTTGTCGTGATGCCTCGCTGTGGCCGCGGGCTCGCCCCGCCGCGCCGACATTGCTCTCCTGTTCAAATGAGGACGGTTATCCGTCCCGCGTTCGCAGCGGCTCAAGGCCGATCTGTCAGTTCCGTGTAATAGAAAGGAGACCCCTTTGTCAAACGCGTCTTGCGCTGGCCTGGTTATCCCCGGCGCGTGCTTGGGACGGCGAGACTTCGCCTGCTTTCGCCGCTCCCGAGCTTCGGCTGGGCCGCGCACGACGCCGCCCGTCAGCCGGCTCGAAATCGCCGCGCCCTTGTCGTAAGCTGCCGCGTACGCGACTAGGCGTGAGGGCAGCATGCGCTTTGGCATCGGACAACCGGTCACCCGCAAGGAAGACCACCGGTTTCTGACCGGGCGGGGCCGCTACGTCGCGGATATCGATTTGGTCCGTCAGGCGCACGCTGTCTTTGTCTTCTCGCCGCACGCGCATGCGCTGATCCGCGCCATCGACAAGCTCGCCGCCGAGCGGATGCCGGGGATATACGCCATCCTGACCGGCGAGGACTGGGCGGCGGACGGGCTCGGCACGCTCGACCCGGAGATGATGCCGGAGGACATGGGCGGCCCAAAGGGCTACCGCACGAGGCGCCCGCCATTGGCGCAGGGCCGGGTGCGCCATGTCGGCGAGCGCGTCGCGATCGTGATCGCCGCGAGCGAAACCGAGGCGCGCGACGCGGCGGAGCTGGTCGCGGTCGATTACGAAATATTACCCGCCGCGGTGACCGTCGAGGACGCGCTCCGAGCCGGCGCGCCGCCGGTCCACGAGGATGCCCCCGACAACACCTCGTTCACGATGCATATGGGCAACGCCGATGCGGTCGGCCCGGCTTTCGCCAGGGCATATCACGTCACCCGGCTGCCGCTTTACAACAACCGGATTACCGCGGTGACGATGGAGCCGCGCGGCTGTATCGCCGATTACGATCCCGGCACCCGTCGCTATACGCTCTACACCAGCACGCAGAACGTGCACGGCGTTCGCCAGACGCTCGCCCATCACATTCTGCACGTGCCGGAAAGCCGCATTCGCGTTGTCGCCCGCGATGTCGGCGGCGGCTTTGGCATGAAGGGCAACGTCTACCCGGAGGAGGCGATCGTCACCTGGGCCGCGCGGCGCGTCGGCCGGCCGGTCAAATGGATTCCGTCGCGCTCCGAAGCGTTGCTCGGCGACTATGACGGACGCGACCAGAAGGTCAGCGCCGAACTCGCGCTCGCGGCCGACGGCAGGTTCCTGGCGTTGCGCTGGACCGGGTCGCACAATGTCGGCGCCTATATCGAGGGCGCCGGCGCGATCCCGATCCTGTTTTCGCTAAAGCTTGCTTCGACGGTCTACGACATTCCCGCGGTGGCGGTGTCGAGCAGCCTCGTCTTCACCAACACCGCGCCGACCGTGCCCTATCGCGGCGCCGGCCGCCCCGAGGCTGTCTACATCATGGAGCGTCTCGTCGACCAGGCGGCGCGCGAGATGCATCTCGACCCGGCCGAATTGCGCAAACGAAACCTGATCCACGCCGAGGCCTACCCCTACCAGACCCGCACCGGCTGGGTTTACGACACCGGGAACTACGCCGCGGCATTGGCCAAATGCCAGGCCTTGGCGGATTGGGACGGCTATGCCGCGCGGCATGCCGGAGCGAGGCCGCCGGCCGGCGCCGCGGCCGCGCCCTCACCTATTACGTCGACAACACCGGTGTCTTTAACGAGCGCATGGAGGTGCGCTTTGACCCGTCCGGCGAATTGACGATCCTCGCCGGCACCTTGTCGCATGGGCAGGGGCACGAGACCACCTACGCGCAGATGGTCGCCGACTGGCTCGGCGTGTCCGAGGACAAGATCCATCTGGCGCAGGCCGACACCGACGAGGTCGCGATCGGCCGGGGCACCTATGCCTCGCGCAGCATGATGATCGGCGGCAGCGCGTTGCGCGCCGCGGCCGACGACGTCATCGAGCGCGGCAGGCGTTTTGCCGCGCATTTCATGGAGGCGGACGCGGTCGACATCGCCTTTGCCGACGGCGCGTTCACGATCGCGGGCACCGACCGGTCGATGCCGATCGGGCAGGTGGCGCAGATGTCGTTCATCCCGGTCGGCCTGCCTTCGGAGCTCGGCGTCGGGCTGCAGGGCGCCGGCGCCTTTTCGTCGGACACGCCGAGTTTCCCCAATGGCTGCCATATTTGCGAGATCGAGATCGACCCCGATACCGGTGCTGTGGCGATCGACCGTTATGCCGTCGTCGACGACGTCGGAAACGTCATCAACCCGTTGCTCGCGAAAGGGCAAATCCAGGGCGGCGTGGCGCAAGGGGCAGGCCAGGCATTGTTCGAAGACGTGGTCTATGAGCGCGACAGCGGCCAGCTGTTGACCGGCACCTTGATGGATTACGGGATCCCGCGCGCCGATACGGCGCCGGCGATCGCGATCGATTTCAGCCCGGTCCCGAGCACGACGAACCCGCTCGGCGTTAAGGGTGTCGGCGAAGGCGGCACCGTCGCCAGCACGCCGACCGTAATGAACGCGATCCTCGACGCGCTCGCCCCGCTCGGCGTCACCGACATTCAGATGCCGGCCACCCCCGAGCGCGTCTGGCGCGCCATCCGCGAGGCTCGCTCCTAACGACCGCGTGATGTGTCGGAGCCCGGCCATAGGGGGAAAGACCGATGCCCGAAAATGGGCAACGCTATCTTCGGCCGGGTGCCGTCGAACGCAGCTTTGGCCGCATCCTCGCTTTTCTCGTTTGGATCGGCTTGGTCCGCGGTCACTTCTACGTTCTCGAAGTGCGCGGGCGAACGAGCGGCAGGACGATCTCGCTGCCGGTGGACACGCTCGATTTCGATGGGGGGCGCTATCTGGTTTGCGCCCGCGGCAATTCCAACTGGGTGCGCAATGTCCGCGCGGCGGGTGAAATCGTCCTCGTCCGCGCGCTGCGCCGCCGTCGCTATGCCGTCCGCGAGCTTCCGCGCGACGAGCGCCCCCCGGTTCTCAAAGCCTATCTCGACCGCTTCGCACGCGAGGTGCAGCGCTTCTTCCCGGTGCCAAAGGGATCGGCGGTGGAAGCATTCAACGATTTGGCGCCGGGTTACCCGGTCTTCGAGCTTCGGGCTAAAAATGGACACGATGTCGATGAGCCCGGGTAGCATGCGGCTCTCGCGGCGTCGCGGAAGGAGAACCGGATCCGATGAGCAAAGCCTTTGTCAAGGAAACGGATGACGAGGCCGACCTGCCCGACGAGCCGGCTGCCGTTCCGGCCGGCTACAGGAACTACATGACCCCGCGCGGCCACCGCGGCATGCAGGACGAATTGCGCCAGCTGTTGCGGGCGGAGCGCCCGAAGGTCGTCGAGACCGTGGCCTGGGCGGCCGGCAACGGCGACCGCTCGGAGAACGGCGACTACATCTACGGCAAGCGCCGCCTGCGCGAGATCGACCGCCGCATCCGCTTTCTGACAAAGCGGCTGGAAAGCGCCGAGGTGGTCGACCCCAGACGGCAAACGCGGCTCGACCAGGTGTTTTTCGGCGCGACCGTCACCTACGCCGCCGAGGACGGGAGCGAAACCACGATCACGATCGTCGGTGTGGACGAAGCCGATTTCGCGCGTGGCCAGGTCAGCTGGGTGTCGCCGATCGCCCGCGCCCTGATCAAGGCGCATCAGGGCGACATCGTCGAGTTGCGCGCGCCCGCCGGCATCGAGCAGATCGAGGTGCTGGCGATCCGCTACGACGGCAGCGACGCTGGGTCGAGCGAGATCGCCTAATAAATCGGCTAAACCGTCGCCTGCTGCCGGTAGCGGCGGCCGGCGAGGTAGCGGGCGCCGTCCGCGCCCGAGCGTTCGACATGGCGGCGCCCGGCGGTCATGGCAAATGTGTCGCCGGCGCGGTAGGTCCGCTCGTCACCGCCACAAGTGATCGTCATATCGCCTTCGAGGACGATCAGGCGCGCGTCGAATTCGTGGGCATGCTCGGGGTTGGTCTCGTTCGCCGTCATGCGGCGGTCGACCACCTCCAAATACCCCTCTTGATGCAATTCCGCCTCAAACGCCGCCCGGTCCATCGTCTTCCTCCAGTTACCCGTTCGTCGGCAATATCCTAGCACGCGCCGCGCGGCGCCGGTCAACGCGGGCGCTGGTGCCGTGCGGCGGCAGTCGCGCGGAGGCTCAGGATTTGCCGCCGGCGTAGCTCGTCAGGTCGATGAATTCCAGCACGGTGCCGTCGGGATCGTGGAAATAGGCGCGCGGGCCGTTGAGCACGCCGCCTTGGCGGTCTTCTTCAAAGGTGATCTCGACGCCGTGAGCGCGCAAATGGTCGAGCGCCGCCGGGTAGTCGTCATGCGCGACGGCAAAGGAATGGTGCACCCCGCCGTGGTCGTCTGGTATCGGGTTGATCGGCGGCTCGCGCCGGACCAGGATCAGACAGGTCCCGGCCGCGTCGAGGAAGGCCATATGCCCGCCCGGCACCGTCGACAAATGCCGGCAGCCCACGATCTCGGTGTAAAATCGCGTGCTGGCGGCGACATCGCTGACCGGAATGCTGAAATGGGCAACGGATTTGATCGCGATCATCGGCGTCCTCCGTGTGTGGCGGGCGTTCGCGGCTAGGTTGAAACCTGCTCCAATACCACGCCGGCCTGCTTGATCCCGAAGGTGCGAATCAATATCGCCGGCAGCAATGCGCCGGGGATCAGGATCGACAATATATCCAGCCGAGATGGTTTGGCCCCAGCAAATAAAGCGGTCCGAGCAATGTGACCCCGGCCCAGGCGCCGAGATGGGCAATAGCCAAAGCAGCAGCGACAGGAAAATGCCGATCAGGATTCCCCAGAAATTAGTGACGTAGACGAACGGCCAGACACAGATGCCGCCCAGCAACGTCGCCAGCAGAATCGCCGGACGGCGCCCGTGACGGTCGGCGACCCAACTCATCAGGAAAACGCCGAGGAGAATGCCGAGCCCGACCTGCAGGGCCTGGATCACCGAATACTGGAAAACCGTGATGATGTGGTTCGGGCGCCGTGACCGGATTGTGGTTCGCGGTTAACGCTCCCGCTTTTTCGCCCTCCGAACCCGCCTCGCGCTCGACCGGCGTGATCAGCACGTTATCGGCATCATGGACGGACCCGGCCGATCAATCCAATTTTTCGTCCCGATAGGAACCGTCCAATCCTGCCTTTTCAAACCAGTGGTGGGCATAGGGTTCGTCGTTGAACCGGGCGACTTCTTGGTAGCCGCTGGTCCGGTACAGATTCTGCGCTTCCTTCAGCGCCTTGTTCGTGTCGAGCCTGAGTATGCGAAGTCCGAATTGCCGCGCATGTTCCTCCAGCGACATGAGTATGCGGCGGCCAACGCCGAGACCTCGGGCGGAAGCGGCGACCCATATGCGCTTTATTTCTCCGATCTTGGCATTCTTTACCTTCAGCGCGCCGCAGCCGATCGGCGCCCCGTCGAGGTAGGCGACGATAAAGCAGCCCGTCGGCGGGATCAGTCCCTCCGGACCGAGCGGACGGGCCATCGCTGGATCGTACCCTCCCTCAAAGCGCTCCGCGAGTTCCTGGTAATAGGTCTCCAAACACCAGAGCGCCGCGGCGCTGTCTGGTTTCTCCACTCGTATTTCGACCGCGGCCGCGCGCATCAACCGTTCGACTTCGGCCATTGCGGCGACCAGACGATCGCGCTGATTGCTGCTCAGCGGCAGCAGCAAGGACTGCGCAAAACCATCAGAGCGGCGCTGGTACTCTTCCAATTCATCGACGCCCTTTCGCGTGGGCTCGACATACCGACCGCGGCCGTCGCCGGCCCCCCGTCGCGTGCGAACCAGCCCCTGTCGCTCAAGCGATCGCAGCAGGCGGCTCAGATAGCCGGAATCGAGCGCCAGCGTTCCGCGAAGCACACTGACGTCGCGGCCGGCCGGACCGATTTCGTAAAGTAGCCGCGCCTCGCCTAGCGGACGGCCGAGATCGAGAAAACTGCTATTCAGCGCGCCGATCCGCTGCGTGACCGTGCGATTGAAGCTGCGCACGCAGCGGATGTGATCTGTCTCCATACCTGACTTTAGTCAGATAACATCCGCAAGACAAGATCGCTCAGCCCTCGCCCGCGCCGGCGAAATAGAGCTTCGGGTCGGCGGCGCGGATATGGGCTTCGGGGAGGCCCAATTCGCGGCGCACGATGTTGGTGCCGGCGACCAAGGAGACGCATTTGTAATAGGCGATGCGGCGCGACAGCCCCTCGCGGCCAAAGCCGCAATCGGTGGTGATGACCAGCCTTTCCGGCGGGATGTATTCGAGCGCCTTGCGGATCAGCGAGGCCACATGCTCGGGCGGCTCGACGATCGTGTTGCAGTGGTTGACCACGCCGATGCCGATCTTCTTGTCGGTCTTGAAATTGGCGAAGAGCGGCAAATCCTTGCCGTTGTTGCTGGCGCATTCGAAGGTGATCACGTCGGCGTTCAGTTGCAGCAGGTGGGGCAGGGCGCGCTCGTAGCTCGGCACCTCCCAGTAAACCCGCTGCTGGTTGGGATTGCCCCAGCAGGTATGCGCCCAGATCTCGGCGTCGACCCCGACCAGCTGGCGGTTGAAAACCTCGGTCTGGAATTCGAGGTCGGCGTCGGTGCAGTCGGGGCGCGTCGTCAGCCCGTGATGGCGCGGCTCCTCGACCTGGATCACCGGGCAGCCGGCGGCGGCGAGCTCGCGCAATTCGGCGTTCATGATGTCGCACAAATCGAGCACCATCGCCCGGTCGTCGGGGTAATGCTCGTTCCACAGCATGCTCGCCAAGCCCGGCGCGCAGATCGTGCCGAACTTGACCGGGCGGTCGCTGAGACGCTGGGCGATCTGCCACAACGCGGCGTATTCGAGCGGCCCGCGGCTCAATTTTTCGGTGACGATCGACGGCTGATAGGCCTCCTGCACCTCCCACAGGATGTGGCCGGGCTGGAGCCCGTGCCGGCCCATCCAGCCCTGCGAGGTGTCGCGGTGGCCGTGGATGCCGCCCAACCGCTCGATCGGGTAGAAGAACCACGACTTGCCGCCGACCGCGAGGTCGAAGCGGCTGTCGCCGTCGGTGACGATGTCGAGCCCGGCCGCCTCCTGCGCGTTGATCACCGCCGCCACCGCGTCGAGATATTGCTCGCGAAACAGCGAGTTGCCGAGTGCGGCCTTGAACGACCGGCCCTGCAGGCTGGCGTCGAACCACAACGGCCGCGGATAGGACCCGGTGATCGCGGTCGGCATGACCATGTCGCGCGTCGTCGTCAGCATCGGACACCCCATCAGACGAAACCACGGCAGGTTATCAGGCTTTTGACA
Organism: uncultured Alphaproteobacteria bacterium; assembly: GCA_963775525.1. GTDB lineage: Bacteria > Pseudomonadota > Alphaproteobacteria > ATCC43930 > CGMCC-115725 > AP-15. The sequence continues at coordinate 218,692 of CAVZJF010000005.1, forward strand.
ACCCGATCAATTGACACTTTACGCGAAGCGTGTCACATAGATCCATGTTGTCACGAAATTTGAGAAACGTCATGGCCGCTCGCGCCAAGATCAATCACCAGGGCCGCATCGTGATCCCGGCCGAATGCCGCGCCGCCGCGGGGTTGAAGCCCGGCGACGAGCTGATCGTCGAGGCGATCGGCGAGGGGGAGATACGGCTGCGGACCAAGGAGCAGGCGTTGCGCGAGGCGCAGCGGGTCGTCGCCCGTTACAGTGCGGGTCGTGACTTGGTGGCGGAGCTGATTGCCGAGCGGCGCGAAGAGGCGGAGCGTGAATAGCGGCGAAATCGTCGCTGACGCGTCGGCGGTGCTCGCGGCGCTTAAGAACGAACCATTCAGCCATTTCGAGCCGCGCGAGCTCGTCGGTGCGACGATCAGTGCCGTCAATCTGTCCGAGGTTCTGTCGAAGTTGCACGACGATGGGCTGGACGAAGCGCAGGCGGATGCTGCGGCATCGATAATGGAGCTGCGCGCTGTTGCTTTTGACGAGCCGCAGGCCCGCGGCGCCGCACGATTGCGCCCGCTGACGCGCCACGCCGGCCTGTCGCTCGGCGATCGGGCTTGCCTGGCTCTTGGGGCAGAGCCTGGGCCGCCCGGTGGTCACCGCCGACCGAGCCTGGGCGAGGGTCGAGATTGGAGTCGAAATCGTCCTGATCCGCTGAGGCCCGCCTTTTATCTAAATACCGGCGCCGGTAGCTTTTGCTCGGGGACAAGCAACCCGGAGGAGGCTGACAAATGAAGGATTTTTCCGGCAGGATCGCGGCCGTCACCGGCGGCGGCTCCGGCATGGGACGCGAGTTGGTGCGCCAGCTCGCCGCCGAGGGCTGCCACGTCGCGATGTGCGATCTCTCGGCGGCGGGGATCGCGGAAACCCGGCGTCTGTGCGAAACGGCGGGGCTGCCGCAGGGCCTGCGCCTCACCACCCATGTCGCCGACGTGTCCGACGCCGCACAGGTCGAGCGGTTTCGCGGCGAGGTCGCCGACCGTCACCAGACCGACAAAATCCATCTGCTGTTCAACAACGCCGGGATCGGCGGCGGCGGCAGCATGATCGCCCACAGCACCGACGAATGGGAAAGGACGTTCAACGTCTGCTGGGGCGGGGTCTACAACTGCACCCGCGCTTTTCTGCCGATGCTGCAACAGGCCGACGAAGGCCACATCGTCAACACCAGCAGCGTCAACGGCTTCTGGGCGTCGGTCGGCCCGCGCGTTCCGCACACCGCCTATTCGCGCCGCGAAATTCGCGGTAAAGGGCTTTACCGAGGCATTGATCACCGATCTCAGGATCAACGCGCCGCACATCAAATGCTCGGTCGTGATGCCCGGCCATATCGGCACCGGGATCGCCTCCAACTCGCGCAAGATCCACAGCGGCAGCGACACGGACGCGATCACCGCGAGGCAGATCGCCTTTGCCCGGGCGCGCATCGCCTCGATGGGCCGGGACGTCGCGAACATGTCCGACGACGACATTCGGAGGATCATCGCCGAGCGCGAACGGCGGTTTACCGAGGACGCGCCGACGAGTGCCGCCGAAGCGGCGAAGATCATCCTCGACGGGGTCAAGGCCGAGCGCTGGCGCATCCTCGTCGGCCCCGACGCACAGATCATCGACGAAATGGTGCGCGCCTCACCCGAGCAGGCCTACGACACCGGCTTTTTCGACGACTTCGCCGCCAAAGCCGGCTGGCGCCTCCCGACGTGACGGCGCCGGGCCATATAATTCGGGTTCGGAAGTTTGTCTGACTGGTTCTTGCAATATCTTCTCGTCATACCGGCGAAGGCCGGTACCTACGGCCGCGGTGGGTCCCGACCTTCGTCTCGCTTTCGCGGGAATGACGAAGAGGTAAGCGGGTGGGTGCTAAGCGTCAGAAACTGACCCGCCAGCGGGTTGAAGCCGCGCTTCTCGCGTAGGGCGGATTGAAGTTCCCTGAGTTCACTGTGTTTTTCAATCGGCCGGGTAGTAGCCGCCATGGTCTAAGGCGAACCGCCGACGCTCCGAGGGCCACGTATTGCACCAGAGGCATGCCCAAGCGAGGTTCGAAAAGTCATTGTCGCCGCCACCATACCGCCATCTTACGTGTTCGAGGCTGCCGATGCGTCGGCCGATCTGCGCCCAGGCAATCGGGGCACCCGTGGTGCGATCGGACGGTCGGCCCTCAACCGCCAGAGAACCGCAATGAGCGCAGCGCCCCCGAGCAGCTTCCAGAACAGTCCATACATCTCGTCCAGCCAGTCGAGCCTCCGGCATTTCCGATAGGAGGCGCTTCCGGTTTGCCCGTCTGGCAGCACCCGCACACCGGCCCATTCGTTCACCTACGGACGTGCGGCCGAGGTAATCTCCCCATGAAGCGTAGACGGGTGGTGGCGGCGGAGCAGTCGCCATGCCGGGCATCTGATACGGCGGAGGTTGCAAAGGCGGCGGGTGGTCTAGGCCCACACGACAGATCACCCCCGCATCCCGCAACACTTTGAGGGCCGGTCCTAGCGGGGCATAGGCTTCGACGCGAAAGGCAACACCCTCAGGTGTGAGCGCCTGAACAAGCTTAATGAAGCGTGCCGCCGCTTCGGCAACGTCAGTGTGCGCAATGAGAATCTTATAGTCAGAGGAAACGAAAACATACTTCCCTCCCGCCACGCGGTAGGTTACGTCCACGTGCCGGCAAAGCATCGCCGCTTATCCCCGGGCTGTTCACGACCTAATCGAACGTCAGCACGGTCCTGGCGACTTCGCCGGCTTTCATGGCGCGGAAGGCTTCGTTGATGTCGGAAAGGCGGCCTGTTTTGGTGACCATCGCGTCGAGGTCGAGGCGGCCCTGGCGGTAGAAATCGAGATAGAGCGGGATGTCGGTGCGAAACCGGTTCGAGCCCATGCGCGAGGTCTGCACCTTGCATTCGGGGCGGATCGCCATCCACGGAAACTCGATCGTCGCGTCGGGCGGCAATACGCCGACGATCGTCGCGGTGCCGCGGATCGCCAGGCTCTCGATCGCCTGCCGCACCAGGGTCGCGACGCCGACCGCCTCGAAGGCGTGGTCGACGCCGAGCCCGCCGGTCAAGGCGCGCACCCGTTTCACCGGGTCGTCCTCGGCGCTGTTGACAAAATCGGTGGCGCCGGCGCGGGCCGCCATCTCGCGCTTTGCCTCGAACTGGTCGACGGCGATGATCCGGCGGGCGCCGCCGATGCGCGCGCCCTGGATGATCGACAACCCGACCCCGCCGCAGCCGAACACCGCGACCGTCTGCCCGGCTTCGAGCCCGGAGCTGCGCAGTGCCGCGCCGACCCCGGTCAACACCCCGCAGCCGACCAATGCCGCCTTGTCGAGCGGCAATTCGGGGTCGATCCGCACGATCGAGTTCTCGTGCAACAGCATCTTTTCGGCATAGCTCGAAATGCCGATGAACTGGCGCAGCGGCTGGCCGTTTTGCGACAGGCGGGGCGCGGCGCTGTCGGGTCGGGTGACGATGCCGCCGGTGCACAGATTGGGGTGGCCCGACAGGCATTGCGGGCAATTGCCGCAAAACCCCGAAAGACAGGCGACGACATGGTCGCCGGGCTTGACCGCCGTGACCTCGGCGCCGACCATCTCGACCACGCCCGCGCCCTCATGGCCGAGCACGATCGGACGGTCGAGCGGAAACCGCCCGACCCCGTCGACGACGTGCAGGTCGCTGTGGCACACGCCGGTCGCCGCAGTGCGCACCAGCACCTCGCGCCCCCACGGCTTGTCGATCTCGACCTCTTCGATCGTCAACGGTTCGCGCACCTTGCGAAAAACAGCGGCTGCGGCTTCCATGGTCCCAACTCCCCATACGTCGACCTTTGCAAATCCAGAATAAGCTCGGGGATCGGACAGTGGAAAGGCAGCCCGCTCAGCGGGGCGGGTGCGCCGCGTCCGCCTCCTGCACCAACCTGATGGTACGAATGTGACGCTTGGCACCAAGGCGCCGTCCGCACATGACAGGGCGGCAACCTGGTCGAAATCTGCTCTAATTTACCAGCGGCTGTGGGCGCCCGGCGGGGGCTGCCAGGCAGTGCTCGACCGCGTCGAGCGGGAATGGATCAAAGCCGGCGTCGGCCCAGTCTCGTTCATCCCATCTGCTGGTTTACGCCGCGCCCGAGGCGAGCCGCGCCGCAGGAGGTCCACCGGCTGGTAGCTGAACGGACGTGTCGAAAGAACCGAGCCCGGCGGGTCGCGGTCAGAAGACGCGCGCCGCACTGGCTCGCTCTTTGACCCATACCTGCGCCTCATGACCCGCCGCCAGCGCGTCGCGAGCGGCGTCGACCGCGTCGAGCAGCGCCTGTTCCTTGTCGAGATAGGCGCCGTAGACGCCATTACCAAGCGTGACCACCCACCGCGCCCCGCGACTGCTTCGGCAGACTCGAAATTCCATGACCATCAAATGCTCTCCTTCGGCGACAACGGTCGCCATGGCGGGTGTCATCCCCGAAGCCCGGCGTTTTCCCCATATGCCGGATTATCGTGCACAATGCCGCTCGAATAAAGTCTATTTTGTTACGAACTGACACAAACCGACTAATTTTCGTAGTTAAACCGGGCCTGGCGGCGAATCGCCGCCGGGCCTGTGGCATGCTTACTTCTCCTCGGCGGTGAACACGCCGTCCCAGTCGGCGGGCGGCCCTTCAATTTGGAAGTGGGCGATTCGGCGGCGGTAGAGGTCGTAGACCGGCGCCAGGTGGCGCGCCGCGGCGAGCCGTCCGTCGTCCAGCAACCGCAAAGCGGCGGCCCAATCCTGCCGGCGGTAGGCGTGCAGCAGCGCCGAATGGCCGTTCGCGAACTCGTCCTCCTGCAATTGTTCGGGCGGCAACGTGTAGACCCGGCCCGCTTGGGATTTGCCCTTGACCGCGACGAGGTCGACCTCGATCAACGCCGGCTCGTCGAGACGGACCGCGGTTTCCTCGCCGATCACCAAATCGATGCCGTAGACCTTGCCGAGGCCTTCGAGGCGCGACGCCAGGTTCACCGGATCGCCGAGCAGCGAATAATCGAAATGCTGCTGCGACCCGAAATTGCCGACGCAGCATTCGCCGGTATTGATGCCGATCCCCATTTGCACCGGCCGAAACGGCTTGCCGGCGGCGTCCGCCTCGTGCGCCCACATGTGGTTCAGCTCGACCAGCTTGCGGCGCATCATCTGCGCCGCGCGCGCGGCGTTCTTGGCATGGTCGGGATCGTCGAGCGGGGCGTTCCAGAACGCCATGATGCAGTCGCCGATATATTTGTCGATCGTCCCCTTCGTCTCGGTGATGATTTCGGTCATCGGCGACAGAAAAGTATTCATGAAATGCGTCAGGGTCTGCGCGTCCATCCCCTCCGCGAGGCTGGTAAACCCGCGGATGTCGCAAAACATGATCGTCATCACCCGCATTTCGCCACCGAGCTGGAGTTTTTCGGGATGCGCTGCGAGCTCTTCGACGTAATGCGGCGACATGTAGCGCGAGAAGGCGCTGCGGACTTCGCGCTGCCGCGCCTCGGTGCGCAGGTAGCCGAGCAGGCTCGCCACCAGGTAGACGAGGGTCATGACCGCCCACGGGTAGACCGGGTCGAGCAGCAGGTGCGCGTATTTGAAGGCAGCCCAGGAACCGCCGAGCGCCACCGCGACCGAGGCGCCGCCGACCACAGCACTCGGCAGCGCGCCGATCCGTGGCAATACGAAGATCAGCACGGCGCCGACCACCAGCGTAAACAAGATCTCGGCTCCGACCGCCCAATCGGGCCGGGCAAGAAAATCGCCCTGCAGGATCTCGTCGATCAGCTGGGCGTGAATTTCGACCCCGGGCACGGCGCGCGCCACCGGGGTCGCTTGCAGGTCGTTGATCACCCCGGCAGCTGAAGTCCCGACCAAGATAATGTGCCCAGCCACCAACGCCGGATCGAATTTGCCCGCCAGGACATCGGTGACGGAGATCGTGCGGTCCGGCTCGCGCCGGGCATAGTGCAGCCAGACCCGGCCGGCGGCATCGGTCGGGATCGTCAACGGGCCGATGCGCAGCGCCGTCAGGCCGGTGTCCTGGCCAAAACTGTTCTCGTCATTGGCGCCCGCGGCGCGTCCGACATAGGTCGTAGCGCCGAGGGCGAGCCGCAGAGCTTCGGCGGCGAGCGACGGATAGGGCTTGCCGTTCAACGTCAGGATCAGCGGCACGCGGCGGACGACGTGATCCCAGTCGAGGTGTTGGTTCAGAAACCCGTCGCCGGCCGCCGCGGCTTCGACCACCGGCAGGTTGGGCACCGCCTTGGTGAAGTCCTCGACATGACCGAGCGGGTCGGTGCCGGCGAAGGCGAACCCCGCCTTCTCGGCCGGCGGCGTGGCGGCGCCGCGGTCGGTCAGGATGAAACCGGCCACCACCGGGATTTTGCGCATGGCGGCGGCCAGGGTCTGATCGGGATCCGGCAAGCTCGACAACAGCTTCTCGGCGTCGGACGCGCTGACCCCGTTCTGCGCGACGAGCGGCAGCAGCTGTTTCGGCGAGGTGCGGTCGGGCTCGGCAAAATCGATGTCGAAGGCGACGACCGCGGCGCCGGCAGCGGCGAGACGATCGACCAATTTTGCCACAATCGTGCGCGGCCACGGCCACTGGCCCATCTTGGCGAGGCTCTTGTCGTCGATGTCGACGATGCGGATCGGCGCGTTTCCCGGCTGACGCGGCGAGGTGCGCTGGTACAGGTCAAAGGCGATCAGCGACAGCCGATCGAGCATGTCCGGGGCAACGACGCGGGCGCCGATCGCCACCAGCAGCACGGCCAGCGGCAGCAGGTAAATGACACCGTGGCGAAACTGGGCCAAAATACGCATCGGTGCCGCGCGCCGAATTTCAAACGGTGATCCAGGGACGCCAAAAGACAGCGACCCCCATCATCGCCGACTTTCCACAAGTTTTCCACTGTCGCTCGCGCTTGCCACAATCGCCGACGGGTTAGACAACTTGTCCGGACACCACCCCGTAACCAGTGTTTAAAGTGCTATGACCGACACGATCGACCTCACGCTGCCGGCGAAAACCGGTCACACCGCCGACGGCAAGCGACCGGATCAAGCGGAGCCGGCCGGCGAAGCGAAAAAGGCCAAGCTGATCCGCAAGGCCGCGCTCCTCGCGGAGGAGGGTCTCGACCTCGCCGAACGAGAGCTCGCGGCGACGGTAATCGCCAAATTCTATGAGCACGTACCGCCCGGCGACGTCGCCGCGCGCGGTCCGCGCGACCTCGGCGGCGCCGCAATCTCGTTGTGGCGCTTTGCCGGGCGCCGGCGACCCGGCCACGCCAAGATCAGGGTCTACAACCCCGAGCCCGACGTCGACGGTTGGGCGGCGGCGTCCACGGTCGTCGAGATCGTCAACGACGACATGCCCTTTCTCGTCGATTCGGTGACGGCGGCGATCAACGCCGGCGATCGTGTCGTCCATCTTGTCATTCACCCGGTCCTGACGGTCGACCGCGACGGCGGCGGGCGGCTGCGCGAGGTTCGCGACAGCGCCGCCGCCGGCCTGCGCAAATCGTGGATGCAGATCGAGATCGCCCACGAGCCCGACCCCGCAGGATTGGTGCGGCTGGCCGAACAGTTGTCGCGGGTTCTCGTCGACGTGCGGGCCGCGGTCGCCGACTGGCAGCCGATGCGCGAGACCCTGCGCAGGGTGCTCGACGAGCTGCCGGGGGCGCTGCCGGCGATGCCGCGCGAGCTGGCCGAAGCGCAGGATTTCCTGCGCTGGCTCGACGACGACAATTTCACTTTTCTCGGCTACCGCCAATACCTGTTCGACGCCGCCGCCGACACTGCCGCCGATCCCGCCGCCGATCCGGTTCGGCCGCCTTTGGGCATCCTCGCCGATCCCGATTACCGGATTTTCGACGGGTTGCGGGATTTGTCGTCACTGCCGCCGGACGTGCAGAATTTCCTCCGCCGGCGTGAGCTCCTCGTCGTCACCAAATCAAACCGCCGCGCCACCGTTCACCGCACCGCGCATATGGACGCAATCGGCGTGCGCCGCTTCGGCGCGAATGGCGAGGTCATCGGGCTCCACCTGTTTCTCGGCCTCTTCACCTCGCTTGCCTACAGTCGCAACCCGCGCACGATCCCGCTGTTGCGGCTCAAGGTCCGCCATATCGTCGAACGCTCGGGCCTGTCGCCGACCAGCCACGACGGCAAGGCGCTGGCGCATATCCTCGACACCCTGCCGCGCGACGAGCTGTTTCAGGGCAGCGAGGACGAGCTGTTCGACACGGTCAGCGGCATCCTCAATCTGCAGGAGCGCCAGCGCATCGCATTGTTCGTGCGCCGCGATCCGCTGGAGCGGTTCGTCTCCTGCATCGTCTTCGTGCCGCGCGACCGTTACGACAACGACCTGCGCCAGCGTTTCTCGGCGATCCTCGAACAGGCGTTCGCCGGCGAGCTTTCGACCTCCTATGCCCAGCTCGACGAGGCGGTGCTGGCGCGCGTCCAATTCATCATCCGCACCACCCGCGGCGCGGTGCCGGCGGTCGACACGGCGGCACTCGAGGGGCTGCTCGCCGAGGCCGGCCGCAGCTGGTCCGACCATCTCGAGCAAGAAGCGGCGGCGGCGTTTGGCGAGGCCGAAGCGCGCGCGCGTCTGCGCCGGCTGAAACCCTTCCCGGTCGCCTACCAGTCATTGACCCAGCCCACGCAGGCGATCGCCGACCTGCCGCGGATCGAAAAGGTGCGGGCGGGCTCGCCGCTCGAAGTGTCGCTGCACACGCTCGCGCCGAGCGGGCGAAGCGGGCTGCGCGTCTATCGCGCCAACGACCCGGTCGCACTTTCCGACATCCTGCCGATGCTCGAAAACCTCGGGTTGCGGGTCGTCGCCGAGGAGCCGTTCCGCATCGACAGCGTCGACGGCGACGCGGTCTGGGTGCATGAATTCGAACTCGCCGGCGAAACCGTCGCGGCCGCGACCGGCCGCGTCCAACGGCGGTTCGAGGATGCGCTGGTCGCATTGTGGGCCGGCCGCGTCGAAAACGACCGCTTCAACCGGCTGATCCTCACCGCCGGGCTTTCGGCCCGACAGGTCAGCGTTCTTCGGCTCTACGCCAAGCTGCTGCGCCAAGCCGGCAGCGCCTTCAGCCAAGCCTACATGGAGGACAGCCTCGGGGCCCACCCCGACATCGCAGCGGGTCTGATAAAGCTGTTCGAACTGCGCTTCGATCCGGCGCATCCGACGGATCGTGGGCTGTCGGTCACGGGCGAGGCGCAGGCGATCGACCGTGCGCTCGACGGGGTCGCGAGCCTTGACGAGGACCGCATCCTGCGCAGCTTTTTGACTCTCGTCCTCAACACCGTGCGCACGAATTACTTTCAGCGGCTGCCCTCGGGCGAGCCCAAGCCCTATATCGCGGTCAAGCTCGCCAGCAGCGAGGTCGACCTGTTGCCGCTGCCGCGTCCGCTGTTCGAGATCTACGTCTACAGCCCGCGAACCGAGGGCGTTCACATGCGGGCCGGCAAGGTGGCGCGCGGCGGTATCCGCTGGTCGGACCGCAAGGAGGATTTTCGCACCGAGGTCCTCGGGCTGATGAAGGCGCAGACGGTCAAGAACGCGGTCATTGTCCCGGTCGGGTCGAAAGGCGGGTTCGTCGTCAAACAGCCTCCCGCCGCGCGCGACCAGCTCGGCGCCGAAGCGGTCGAATGCTACAAGATTTTGATCCGCGGTCTTCTCGACCTGACCGACAACATCGTCGCCGAGGGCGCGGACGGGCACCTTGTCGTGCCGCCGCCGAACCTCGTCCGGCACGACGGCGACGACCCTTATCTCGTCGTCGCCGCGGACAAGGGGACGGCGACCTTCTCCGATTATGCGAACGCGATCTCCGAAGAATATGGATTCTGGCTCGGCGACGCCTTTGCGTCGGGCGGGTCGGCCGGCTACGACCACAAGGAGATGGGGATCACCGCCCGCGGGGCGTGGGAACTGGTGAAACGCCATTTCCGCGAACTCGGCCGCAACGTCGAGACGAGCGATCTGACCGCGGTCGGCGTCGGCGACATGTCGGGCGACGTGTTCGGCAACGGCGTGCTGAGGTCGCGTCATCTGCGGCTCCTCGGCGCCTTCGACCACCGCCATGTCTTTGTCGATCCCGACCCCGATCCGGCGGCGAGCTTTGCCGAGCGCCAGCGGCTCTTCCGCCTGCCGCGGTCGAGCTGGGCCGATTACGACCCGGCGCTGATCTCCGAGGGCGGCGGCGTTTTCGATCGCGGCGCCAAGTCGGTCCCGCTCAGCCCGCAGATAAAGCGCGTCTTTGGCATCGAGGCGGATCGGCTGACGCCGGCCGAGCTGATCCGCAAAGTGCTGGCGGCCCCGGTCGATTTGTTATGGTTCGGCGGCATCGGCACCTACGTCAAGGCGCCGGACGAGAGCCATGCCGAAGTCGGCGACCGCGCCAACGACGCGCTGCGCGTCGACGGCACCGAGATCCGGGCGAAGGTCGTCGGCGAAGGCGCCAATCTCGGCGTCACCCAGCGCGGCCGCATCGCCTACGCGCTTGCCGGCGGGCGGATCGACACCGATGCGATCGACAATTCCGCCGGTGTCGACACCTCCGACCACGAGGTCAACCTCAAGATCCTGATCGACCGCGCCGTCGCCGCCGGCGCGCTGCCGACCGAAGAGCGCGAACCGCTGCTGCACGGCATGACCCAGGACGTGGCGGCCCTGGTTCTGCGCGACAATTATTTGCAGGGCGAGGCGCTGTCGGTGGCTGAAGCACGCGGCGCGGCAGCACTCGACCGCCAGGCGCGGCTGATTCGCGAGCTGGAGAAATCGGGCCGGCTCGATCGCACGCTCGAATTCCTGCCCGACGACGAGACCTTGGCGAACCGGGCGTCGCACCGGGCGGGCCTGACCCGGCCCGAATTGGCGGTGCTGCTGGCCTACGCCAAGATGGCGCTCGACGCCGAACTGCTCGCCTCCGACCTGCCCGACACTCCTCGGCTGTCGGCCGAGCTGCGCGGCTATTTTCCGGAGCCGGTGCGCGAGCGGCTCGGCCCGCTGATCCCGAGCCATCCGCTGCGTCGCGAGATTGTCGCGACGATCGTCACCAACGATCTCGTGAACCGCGCCGGCATCACCTTTGTGTGCGACATGCGGGCGCGCACCGGACGGCCGGCGGCCGACATCGCCCGCGCCTATCTGATCGTGCGCGAAATCTTTGAGCTGCCGCGGCTGTGGGCCGAGATCGAAGCCCTCGACAACCGCGTCCCGGCGGCGGTCCAGACGGAGATGCTGATCGACATTGTCGGGCTCGTCGAGCACACGGCGGCTTGGCTGCTGCGCGGCAACCGGGTCGATCTGGCGACCGAGACCGCTCGGTTCGCGCCCGCGGTTTCGCATCTCGCCGCAATCGTGGCGGAGCTTTTGCCAGCCGGCGAGCGGGCGCTCTTCGACGAGCGCGTGGCGCGTTTTGCCGCCGCCGGCGTACCGGCACCCGTCGCCGAGCGGGTCGGTCGGATCATTTTCCTTACCACCGCGCTCGAGGTCGGCGACCTCGCCCTGCGCGTCTCCCAGCCGATCGAGCACACCGCACGGATGTTCTACGGTGTCGGCGCCCGGTGCGCGCTCGATGAGTTGCGCGACGCAGCGCGCCGGCTGCCAACCGAAACCAGGTGGCAGAAGGCCGCAGCCGAGACGCTGGTCGACGATTTTTACGCATTGCAAGCCGATCTGGCCGAGCGGGCGTTGACGAGCGACCATGCGACGACGGCCGACCCGCTCGCCGCCTGGGCGGCGGCCCACGCTGCGGGGGTCGCCGCCGCCGACGCCCTCGCCCGCGAATTACGCGCGAGCGCCGGCAGCGATCTCGCGCTGCTCGTCGTCGCCGCGCGGCAGCTGCGCCAGGCGCTCGGGTGAGGACGGAATTCGGTTAGGGCCCGCGGTTCAGGCGGTTGCCGACGAGGTCGTCGACGACCGCCGGATCCGCCAGGGTCGAGATGTCGCCAAGGGCGTTGTGCTCGTTGGCGGCGATCTTGCGCAGGATGCGGCGCATGATCTTGCCGGAGCGGGTCTTCGGCAGTCCCGGCGCCCATTGCACCAAATCGGGTGCCGCGATCGGTCCGATCTCGCGGCGCACCCAGCTGACAAGCTCGCCCCGCAAATCCTCGCTCGGCGTCTCGTCGGCCCGCAGGGTGACGTAGGCGTAGATGCCTTGGCCCTTGATGTCGTGCGGGTAGCCGACGACCGCGGCTTCGGCGACTTTCGGATGGGCGACGAGGGCACTCTCGATCTCGGCGGTCCCGAGGCGGTGGCCGGCGACGTTGATCACGTCATCGACCCGCCCGGTGATCCAGTAATAACCGTCCTCGTCGCGGCGCGCGCCGTCGCCGGTAAAGTAAAGGCCGGGGAAGGTCGAGAAGTAAGTGTCGACAAAACGCCGATGGTCGCCGTAGACCGTGCGCATCTGACCGGGCCAGGAGCGCGCCAGACACAGATTTCCTTCTCCGGGTCCTTCGATCCGTTTGCCGTCGCCGTCGACCAAGATCGGCTCGATCCCGAAAAACGGGCGCGTCGCCGAGCCGGGCTTTAACGGCGTCGCGCCGGCGATCGGGGTGATCAGGATGCCGCCGGTCTCGGTCTGCCACCAGGTGTCGACGATCGGACAGCGCCGTTCGCCGACATGGTCGTAGTACCACAGCCACGCTTCCGGGTTGATCGGCTCGCCGACCGTGCCGAGGATGCGCAGCGAGCGCCGGCTGGTGCGGCGGACATAATCTTCGCCCTCGCGCATCAGGGCTCGGATCGCGGTCGGCGCGGTGTAGAAGATCGACACCTGGTGCTTGTCGACGACCTGCCAAAAGCGCGACGGGTCCGGATAGTTGGGCACCCCCTCGAACATCAGGGTGGTGGCGCCGTTGGCGAGCGGCCCGTAGAGGATATAGCTGTGTCCGGTCACCCAGCCGACATCGGCGGTGCACCAGTAAACCTCGCCGTCGCGGTAGTCGAAAACCTGCTCATGCGTCATCGAGGTGTAGACGAGATAACCGCCCGTCGTGTGCAATACGCCCTTCGGCTGCCCGGTCGAGCCCGAAGTGTAGAGGATGAAGAGCGGGTCCTCGGCCGCCATCTCGGCCGGCGGGCAGTCGGGCGAGGCCGCGGCGCACGCCTCGTGATACCAGATGTCGCGGCCCTCGACCCAGTTGACGGCGCCGCCGGTGCGCCGAACCACGACCACGTCGCGGACATCGGGGCAGCTTTCAAGGGCGGCGTCGGCGTTGCGCTTCAGCGGCACGGTGCGGCCGCCGCGCAATCCCTCGTCGGCGGTCACGAGAAAGGTCGAACGACAGTCGCGGATGCGTCCGGCAAGGCTGTCCGGCGAAAAACCGCCGAACACGACGGAGTGGACCGCGCCGATCCGCGCGCACGCCAAAACCGCGATTGCGATCTCGGGGATCATCGGCAGGTAGATCGTGACCCGTTCGCCCTTTTTTACGCCCCGGGCTTTCAAGACATTGGCGAAGCGGCATACCGCCTCGTGCAATTCGCGATAGGTAAGACGGCGGTCCTCGCCGGGATCGTCGCCTTCCCAGAGGATCGCGGTCTGTTGGCCGCGCCGCGCCAGATGGCGGTCAACGCAGTTGTAACAGGCGTTTAAAGTTCCGTCTTCGTACCAGGCGACGTGAACGTCGCCGTCGAACGAAGCGTCGCTCACCCGGGTATACGGCTTTATCCAGTCGAGCCTCTGGCCGTGCTCGCGCCAAAACCCATCGGGATCATCGAGCGAGTGCCGGTAGAGTTTAAAATAATCGGCTTCGCTGATCTTCCCGGTTTGCGGGTGGGCCGAGATCGGGATCACGGTCCGGCTCGACATGGGGCGGTCTCCTCTTCGGCTGGAGGCGCCCGTCGGAGCGCCCCGCGCTGTTGCCGAAGACTATTCCGCCATGCCGAACGGTTACAATACTCCTTCCACCGTCGCTGCACGGGCGGCGGAGCCGATTTGACGCTCACCGCGAGTCGCGAGCAGCGCCGCCTGGGTGCGGTTTGCGACATGCAAGCGGCGGATAATCTGCTTCACGTGCGCCTTTACCGTGCTCTCGGACATCCCCAGGGCGTCGGCAATCAGCTTGTTCGACCGGCCCTCCGAGATCAGCGCCAGGACATCGCGTTGGCGCCTCGTCAGCGTTTGCCAAGGCTGACGCGAGGTCTCCCGCGTCGCTCCGTCGTCGGCCGTCTCGCTCAATACCAGCGGCACAAAGGTCCCGCCGGCGCGCACCCGCTCGAGCGCCGCGACCAGGATCCTGAGCCCGAGACTCATCGGCAGAAAGCCTCTCGCTCCCGATCGAAGAATGGTCCGCGCGCGCTCCGCGTCGTCGCAGTCGGCAACGGCCAGGATGGGTGTGTGTGGCGCCGCCTCCCCCAAGAGCGCGAGATCGATCAGGTCGATCTGCCGGCAGGTCGCACCCCCCAGGAGAATTACGGAAAACTCAGCCCCTTGTTGCAGCAGGCGCACCAGATCGGCGGCTCCCTCGACATCGGTGACCCGCCAGCGCCGCGGCTGCTGGCCAAGCGCGAGCTTGAGGCAGTCCCGCCGCAATGCGCTGCGGTCCACGATCGCCAGATGCCGCCGAACCGGCTCGATCGATCTCAGAGGCCCGGCCAACGGCCGATCGGCGACCGCTGCGCCAATCGCGCTAACAAATTCGTACGTGTCCAAAGCGGCCCCCTTACGCTTTAGGTTGTAGGCAGGAAGCTTGCGCTATCCCGAAAAGGAACTCGGTAAAGTTTTGTAAACCGATGTAACAAATCGTGAAAACGCCTCCGTTACTCTTTACGCCAATAGGATGAAGACGGCCAAACTGTACAGCTAAACCGCCGGCTAGTCGATCTATGCCCTTATTTTGTCACAGCCCACACCAATCGCCGGGGCACGCAGCAAAGCAATCGGAAAAATGGCACGCCGCCGTCTCCCGGTTTGCGGGTTTCGTCGGCCTCATTCCCCCCAAGCCAAATGGGTTGCGGCCTGCTACCGTAGGGGGATCGCAGTCCTTGCCGGAGAGCAGAGATGCAATATGGTTTCGGCGCACCGGTCAGCGGCGCCCTTGCAGCACCGGACAATCTGGCCCGCATCGCCGTCGAGGGCGAGGCGATGGGCTACGATTACGCGACGATCAGCGATCACGTCGTGATCCCGCACGACATCGAGGCGCGCTACCCCTACAGCGACACCGGGGAGTTTCCCGGACGCTCGCGCGGCGACCGTCACGAGCAGCTGACCGCGGTCGCCTTTGTCGCCGGCAAGACCTCGCGCCTGCGGCTCGTCACCTCGGTAACCGTCGTGCCGCACCGTCCGGCCGTATTGCAGGCCAAGATGCTGGCGACGATCGACGTGCTCTCGAAAGGCCGGCTGACCTTTGGCATCGGCGCCGGGTGGATGAAGGAAGAATTCGCGGCGCTGGGGGCGCCGCCCTTTCCCGAGCGCGGTGCGGTCACCGACGAGTACATCATGGCGTGCCGCGAGCTGTGGACCAAAGACGACCCGCGCTTTGACGGCAAGCACGTCAAATTCGCCGGCGTCCTGTTCGAGCCGAAGCCGGTGCAGAAGCCGCACCCGCCGATCTGGGTCGGCGGCGAGAGCGGGCCGGCATTGCGTCGCACCGCCCGGCTCGGCGACGGCTGGTACCCGATCGGCACCAACCCGCAGCACCGGCTCAATTCGATGAAGCGGTTTCAGGCCGGCGTCGAAAGGCTGCGCCGGCTCACCCGCGAGGCCGGGCGCGACCCGTCAAAGATCACCCTGGCTTATCGTGTGACGAGCTGGGGCAAAGCGCTGCCGGCCCGCGCCGATGACGGCGAGCGCCGGCTGTTCTCCGGGGAGCTTGCCGAGGTCGTCGCCGATCTCAGGGCATTCCGTGACTTTGGCGTCGGCCACGTCGATTTCAGCTTCGACGGCGACACCCCGGACGCGATGATCGCCAACATGCGCCGCTTTCGCGAGGACGTGCTGGCGAAGGTTTGATTATTTCCCTGCTACACCGAGGGCAGGGAGGATATTTCGCTTGTCGTTGCGAGGAGGCCAGAGGCCGACGCGGCAATCTCGGCGCAGATGCGACCCCCGCGTGAGATTGCTTCGCTGCGCTCGCAATGACAGCTCTCGGTGCAACTTTGCGAAGCCTCGATAAAAGGAGCTGCCGTTGCTCAAGCTCGGATACAAGGCGTCGGCCGAACAGTTCGGGCCGCGCGAACTGCTCGACTTTTCGTGCCTGGCCGAGGCGGCCGGGTTCGACTCGGTTTTTGTCAGCGACCACTTCCAGCCGTGGAAGCACACCGATGGCCACGCGCCGTCGGCGCTCGCCTGGCTCGGCGCGCTCGGGGCGCGCACGCAGCGGGTGGTGATCGGCACGAGTGTCTTGACCCCGACCTTCCGCTATCACCCCTCGGTCGTCGCCCAGGTCTTTGGCACGCTCGGGACCATGTTTCCCGGACGCGTCGTGCTCGGCGTCGGCACCGGCGAGTCGCTGAACGAGGTGCCGGCGATCGGCGTCAAATGGCCGGGCGCCAAGGAGCGTCGCGACCGGCTGCGCGAGGCGATAGCACTGATCAACAAATTGTGGACCGAGGACCGGGTCACCTTCGAGGGCCAATTCTATCGCACCGAAAGCGCCACGATATACGACAAGCCCAACGAGAAGGTGCCGGTCTGGGTCGCCGCCTCAGGCCCCCTCGCGGCGGCGATGGCGGGCCAGGTCGCCGAGGGGTTCATCTGCACCAGCGGCAAGAACCCGCAGCTCTATACCGAACTGACCGGCAAGGTCGGCGAGGGCCTCGCCAGAGCCCGGCGCGAGCATGCGAGCCTCGAAAAGATGATCGAGGTCAAGGTGTCGTTCGATACCGACGCGGCGCGCGCCAAGCAAGACACCCGGCATTGGGCGGCACTGGCCTTGACGCCGGAAGAAAAGGTCAGCGTCGAGGACCCGATCGAAATGGAGCGGCTTGCCGCCGCCCTGCCGCTCGAGCGCGCGGCCAGCCGCTGGATCGTCTCCGCCGACCCGCAAGAGCAGGTCGAGAAGATCCGCCCCTATGTCGAGCTCGGCTTCACCCATCTCGTCTTCCACGCCCCCGGCCCCGACCAGCCGCGGTTCTTGAAGCTCTATGCGGAACAGGTCCTGCCGCTGTTGCGGGCCAAGTTCGGCTGATGAATTTGCGTTCCGGTCGGCGGTCGGATCAGTCGCCCAAATTCCCCCTCTCCACCCCTGGGGGCGGAGAGGGTTGGGGTGAGGCGGGGGGAGCCCCGGACTACGGCCCGGCCCACCTCACCCTCCCCGTCGCCAAGGCAACGGGTCCCCTCCCTCTCCCCCCACGAGCGGGCGGAGAGGGCGAAGATTGCGGCGGGAGAGGTCGAATATGCCGTTCTCGATAACGCTCGTCCCGCTGGCCGGCATCAAGCTCGTCGAACCTGGGGACGATCTCGGTGCCATCGCCGTCGCGGCGTTCGCCGCCAACGGGTTGATGCCGGAAGCAGGCGACGTCTTGGTCGTGGCGCAAAAGATCGTCTCCAAGGCCGAGGGCCGCTACGTCGACGTGGCGAGCGTGCAGCCCTCGCAGCGCGCGACAGCGCTCGCCGCCGAAACCGACAAGGACCCGCGTTTTGTCGAGGTGGTGCTCGGCGAATCCAAACGGGTGGTGCGCCATCGCCCGGGCTTGCTGATCGTCGAGCACCGCCTCGGCTATGTCATGGCCAATGCCGGCATCGACCACTCGAACATCCCGACCGGTGACGGGGTCGAGCGGGTGCTGCTGCTGCCGCAGGACCCCGACGGCTCGGCCGCCCGTCTGCGGCATCGCCTCGCCGAGGCGTTCGGCATGCCGGTCGCCGTCGTGATCAGCGACAGCTTTGGCCGGCCGTGGAGAAAGGGCACCGTCGGCATCGCCCTCGGCGCGGCGGGCCTGCCGGCGGTGATCGACATGCGCGGCCAGCCCGACCTCTTCGGGCGCGAACTGCTGGTGACCGAAACCGGTTTTGCCGACGAGATCGCCGCGGCGGCGGGGCTGGTGATGGGGCAGGCCGACGAGGCGATGCCGATGGTCCTGGTGCGCGGGCTGCGCTGGTCTGCTCCGGAAGCGCCGGCCGCCGCCCTCGTCCGTCCGGCGGAGCACGACCTGTTCCGATGATGCGCGACGGGGGTGCTGTGCTTGCGCTGTCGGGCGGGATCGGCGGCGCCAAATTGGCGCTCGGCCTCGACCGCGTGCTGCCGCCTGGCGCGCTGACAATCGTCGCCAATACCGGTGACGATTTCGAGCATCTCGGGCTCGCGGTCTCACCCGACCTCGACACCCTGCTCTACACTCTTGCCGGTCTCGACAATTCCGAGACCGGTTGGGGCCGGCGCGGCGAGACCTGGACGTTTATGGCGGCACTCGAAGCCCTGGGCGGCGAGACCTGGTTCAAATTAGGTGACGGCGATCTCGCCACCCATATTGAGCGCACCCGCCGCCTCGCCGCCGGCGAGAGCCTCGCCGCGGTCACCGACGATTTTCGTCGCCGTCTCGGGATTTCGGCGCGGCTCTTGCCGATGAGCGACGACCCGGTGCGCACGCGCTTGCTGACCGACGAAGGCTGGCTCGACTTTCAGGACTATTTCGTGCGGCGGCATTGCGCCCCCGCCGTGCGCGAGATCGCCTTTGCCGGCGCTGCGACGGCGCGGCCGCACCCGGAATTTCCTCGCGGCGCTTGCCGACGACGCCTTGCGGATGGTCGTGATCTGCCCGTCGAACCCCTTGATCAGCATCGACCCGATCCTCAGCCTGCCCGGCCTGCGCGACGCGCTGCGCTGCTGCCGTGCGCCGGTCGTCGCGGTGTCGCCGATCATCGGCGGCAACGCCGTCAAGGGCCCCACCGCCAAGATGATGGCCGAACTCGGCCTGCCGGTCGACGCCGCCTCGGTCGCCCGTCATTACGGCGACATCCTCGATCATTACGTGGTCGACGAAGCCGATGCCGATGCGGCCGGCGGTCTCGGTCTGCCGGTAACCGCGACCCGCACTTTGATGGAAAGCATGGCCGACCGCGAGGCGCTGGCGCGGGCGGTGCTGGCGGCGGGCCGGGGTGCTTGACGATGGATTTGTGGGCGGTCGTCCCGGTCAAGGAGCGCGACCAGGCCAAGGAGCGGCTCGCCCCGCTGCTGCCGCCCGAGCTGCGCCAGGCGCTGGCCGCGGCGATGCTCGAAGACGTGTTGTCGGCGATCGTCGCCGCACCGGGCATCGCCGGCGTGGTCGTTGTCACTGTCGACGAACGGGCGCAGCGGCTGGCGCGGCATTACCGCGCCCGCGTCGTCGAGGAGGGCGCGCGTGACGGCCATACCGGTGCGGTCACCGCGGCGGCGCGATTGCTGGCGGCCGAGGGGTGTGCCGGCATGCTGACCGTGCCGGGCGACATCCCGCTCGTCACCGCCGACGAGATCGCCCGCGTTCTCGCGGCGCACCGCCCCGGACCGTCGTTCACGATCGTCCCGTCGCATGACGAGGGCGGCTCGAACGCGATTGTGCTGTCGCCGCCCGACGCGGTGCCGCTGCGCTTTGGCGCCGACAGCTTCTTTCCGCATTTGCGCGCCGCTGAAGCGGCGGGCATCCGCCCGACCGTGCTGCGCCTGCCGGGGATCGGGCTCGACATCGACAACCCCGAGGATCTGGCCGCCTTTATGCGGATACCGTCGCAGACGCGAACTCGGGGATTGCTTGACGAAAGGGGCCTGCCGACGGCCTTCTTGCCGTCTTGGCCGGGCTGGACCCGCCCATCCACGTCTACCGACGGCAGTCGGAATTCCGATCGCGTGGATGCCCCGATCAAGTCCGGGCACGACGAACAAGCGTAAGAGGATCTTGCGAGATGACCAGCGACGCGATTTTGGCGCAGGCATTGGAGGGGGACCGGCTCGCCGCCGACGCGGCGATGGCGCTCGCCGATGGCGCGCCCGCCGAACTGCGCCCGCTGATGGAAGCCGCCGCGGCATTGCGCGACCAGGGTCACGGCGATCTCGTCACCTATTCGCCGAAAGTGTTCATTCCGCTGACCCAGCTGTGCCGCGACGTATGCCATTACTGCACCTTCGCCCATCCGCCGCGGCCGGGCGAGCGCGGTCTACCTCGACGCCGAGGAGGTGCTGGCGATCGCCCGCGCCGGGGCCGAGGCCGGCTGCCACGAGGCGCTGTTCACGTTGGGCGACAAGCCCGAGCTGCGCTATGCCGCGGCGCGCGAGGCATTGGGCCGGCTCGGCCATGAAACCACGTTGTCGTATCTCGCCGAGATGGCCGGCCTGGTCCTGCGCGAGACCGGGCTGTTGCCGCACCTGAACCCCGGCATCATGACCCGGGCGGACATCGACGCGCTGCGCCAGGTCTCGGCCTCGCAGGGGATCATGCTCGAAAGCGCCTCCGAGCGGCTGCGCGGCCGCGGCGGCCCGCATTTCGGCTCGCCCGACAAAGACCCGGCGGTGCGCCTCGACACGATCCGTGCCGCTGGCGAGGCCGCGGTGCCGTTTACCTCGGGCATCCTGATCGGCATCGGCGAGACCCGGCGCGAGCGCATCGAGTCGTTGCTGGCGCTGCGCGACCTGCACGACCGCTACGGCCACATCCAGGAAATCATCATTCAGAATTTCCGCGCCAAGCCGGGCACGCAAATGGCGCAGTCGCCCGAGCCCGCTCTCGCCGACCATCTGTGGACGATCGCCATCGCCCGGCTGATCTTCGGCCCGCGGATGAACCTGCAAGCGCCGCCCAATTTGAACCCCGACGCGCTCGGCGAAATGGTCATGGCCGGGATCAACGACTGGGGCGGCGTCTCGCCGGTGACCCGCGACCACGTCAACCCGGAGGCCCCGTGGCCGGCGCTCGACCGCCTTGCTCGCGAGACGGCCGCCGCGGGTAAGCACCTGCTGCCGCGCCTCGCCGTCTACCCCGCCTATGCCCACGAGCCCGAACGCTGGCTCGACCCCGCCTTGCGCACGCCGGTATTGCGGGCGATGGACGCCGAAGGCTTTGCGCGCCCCGATCAGTGGATCGCCGGCTCGGGCAGCGAGCCGCCGCCGGCCCTCACCCACCCGACCGTCCGGGTCGGGTCCCCCCTTCCCGCAGTGCGGGAGAGGGTCCCGAGCGCGGCGAAGGGGGTGAGGGGACGCTTGCGCCTATTCTCGACCGCGCGGCAGCCGGCGAGGCCTTGGCCGAAGCCGAGATTATCAGGCTGTTCCAGGCGCGCGGCGACGCCTTCGCCCAGGTCTGCGAGGCGGCCGACCGGTTGCGCCGACAGGTCAACGGCGACATCGTCAGCTATGTCGTGACCCGTAACATCAACTATACGAACGTCTGCTATTTCCGCTGCCAGTTCTGCGCCTTCTCCAAGGGCAAGCTCAGCGAAAACCTGCGCGGCCGGCCCTACAATCTCGATCTCGCCGAGATCCGGCGCCGGGTCGAGGAAGCCTGGGAGCGCGGCGCGACCGAGGTCTGCCTGCAGGGCGGCATCCACCCCGAATACACCGGCGCGACCTATCTCGGGGTCTGCCGCGCCATCAAAGAGGCGGTGCCCGGCGTCCATGTGCACGCTTTCTCGCCGCTCGAAATCTGGCAGGGCGCCAAGACCCTCGGCCGCACTCTCCCCGACTTTCTGCGCGAGCTGAAAGAGGCCGGGCTGAGCTCGCTGCCCGGCACCGCCGCCGAAATCCTCGACGACGAGATCCGCGCCGTGATCTGTCCCGACAAGATCAAGACCGCGCAATGGCTCGAGGTCATGGAGGCGGCGCACGGCGTCGGTCTGCGCAGCACGGTCACGGTCATGTACGGCCATGTCGAGCGCTACGAGCATTGGGCGCGGCACCTCTTACGCATCCGCGCGCTGCAGGCCAGGACCGGCGGCTTTACCGAATTCGTGCCATTGCCGTTCGTGCCGATGGAGACCCCGATCTACCTGAAGGGGGGCGCCCGCCGCGGCGCCACCTGGCGCGAGGCGGTGCTGATGCACGCGGTGGCGCGGCTCGCCTTGCACCCGCTCATCACCAACATCCAGACCTCATGGGTCAAGATGGGCAGCGGCGGCGCCGCGTTTTGCCTGAACGCGGGCGCCAACGACATGGGCGGCACCTTGATGAACGAGAGCATCACCCGCGCCGCCGGCGCGGTGCACGGCCAGGAAATGCCGCCCGAGGCGATGGAAGACCTGATCCGCGGCATCGGCCGCACGCCGCGCCAGCGCACCACCCTCTACGCCGACGCGCCGGCCGCGCGCCGCGCCGCGGCCTTCGCCGCCGCGCCCCTGACCGAGCCCGTCAACACCCCCGCCCGCCGCTACGACCGCGGTCAGGAGAATGCTGCCGCGGCCGACTGACCGCGCAAATCGCGCGCGGACACCTAAAGGGCGCGGGCGGCGGCGAGGAAGGCGCGGATCCTGGCGGCGTCCTTTTCGCCCCGGCCGGCTTTCGACGCCCGAGGAAACGTCGACGCAGGCGGCGCCCGGAGATGCCCACCGCCTCCGGCAGCAGTTCCGCCGTCAGCCCGCCCGACAGCATCCACGGCCGCCGCCACGAATGGCCGGCGATCAGCCGCCAGTCAAAGACCAGCCCATTGCCGCCCGGCAACGCGTCGGGCCGGCGCGGCGGCTTGGCGTCGAACAGCAGCAGGTCGGCAACGTCCTCGTAGCGCGCGGCGCCGCGAACATCCTGCGGGCCGGCGATCGCAACCGCCTTCATCACGCGGCGCCCAAACCGCGCCCGCGCCTCGGCGACCCGCTGCGGGCTTTCGGCTCCGTGGAATTGCAGGATGTCGAGCGGCGCCAGGTCGAGAACGGCGGCGATCGCCGCGTCATCGGCATCGACAAACAGCCCGACCCGGGCAATCCCGTGCGGGACCGCAGCGCACAGCCGCAGCGGCTCGCGCCGGCGTCACCGCGCGCGGGCTCGGCGGATAGAACACAAAGCCGAGATAGGCGGCACCGCCCTCGACGGCGGCCGCCACCGCCTCGGCTCGCTCGACAGCCCGCAAATTTTCGCGGCGAGCCATCACCGCCCAGCACCACGATTGGTGGTCGCGTGCGCTCGCGCCCCAGCGCTTCGAGCTGCTGGGTCAGCGCGTCGATCTGCGCTTCGAGCCGCTTCAGCCGCGGGTCCTCGCCCGCCGCTGGCGTCGCGCGCCCCGTCGGCAGGGTCCAGTTTCTCGTCGCCGCCATAGGGGGCCAGCATTTTGAGCGCGCGCTCGAACAGCGCCATGTTCTGCTTGCCCATCTCCTCGAACTGGCCGAACGGGAAGATGCCGAAAGTCGCCTGCAGGTTCTTGCGCATCTGCTCCTGGTTGCGGTCGAAGGCGACCATCGCCTGTTCGAGATAGCCCGGCACCAGGAATTGCACGCTGTCGCCGTAAAACCCGATCAGCTGGCGCAGAAAGCTGATCGGCAGCAGGTTCTGGCCCTTCTGCTCCTGCTCGACGATGATCTGGGTCAGTACCGAGCGGGTGATGTCCTCGCCGGATCTTGGCGTCGTGGGCGACAAAATCGCCGCCTTCCTTGATCAGCTTGGCGAGATCGTCGAGGGTGACGTAGCTGCTGGTCGCCGTGTTGTAGAGCCGCCGGTTGGCGTATTTCTTGACGACGACCGGCTTGCTGCCGCCGGGCTTTTCGCTGTTCGGGGTGTTCATGCGCGCGCCGTCTCCCCTCGGGATCGGTCTCCCGCCGCCACAATACAGCGATTCGGTGCGATCGCCTCATCAAACCCGCGCGGGGGCCCGGCCCGCTATCGTGGCGGGGGGCGCGGCCGAACGCGACCGGCTGCGGGCGCAGCTCGGCCGCGCCCCCGCCGCAATAAGCCGTCGCCGGCTGGACAGGACACGGCTCGCTTCTACATTGGCCACATTGCCTGGATCGGGTGCAAACCCTGTAGGGAGATTTCTTGATGACCGACATCGTCATTGCCGGCGCCGCGCGCACCCCGGTCGGCGCGTTCAACGGCGGGCTCGCCAGCCTGCCGGCGCACAAGCTCGGCGAGGTCGCGATCGTCGAGGCGTTGCGCCGCGCCGAGGTCGACCCGAAGGAGGTCTCCGAGGTCATCATGGGCCAGATCCTCGCCGCCGGCGAAGGCCAGAACCCGGCGCGCCAGGCGGCGATCGGCGCCGGCATCCCGTTCGAGGTCACCGCCTACGGCGTCAACCAGCTGTGCGGCTCGGGGCTGCGCACCGTGGCGCTCGGCTGGCAGGCGATCCGCAACGGCGACAGCGAGATCGTCGTCGCCGGCGGCCAGGAGAGCATGAGCCAGGCGCCGCACTGCATCCATCTGCGCAACGGCGTCAAGATGGGCGACGCCGAGCTGGTCGACACGATGATCAAGGACGGGCTGTGGGACGCCTTCAACGGCTATCACATGGGCAACACCGCCGAGAACGTCGCCCAGCGCTGGCAGATCACCCGCGAGCAGCAGGACAGTTTCGCCGCCGCGCTCGCAGGCCAAGGCCGAGGCGGCGCAAAAGGCCGGCCGCTTCAAGGACGAGATCGTCCCGGTCAAGATCGCGACGCCGGCGCGGCGAGACCATCGTCGACACCGACGAGCATCCCAAGCACGGCACCACCTTCGAGGTGTTGGCGAAACTGCGCCCGGCCTTCGACAAGAACGGCACGGTCACCGCCGGCAACGCCTCGGGCATCAATGACGGCGCCGCGGCGGTGGTGCTGATGACGGCGGAGGCGGCGGCCAAGCGCGGCGTGCGCCCGCTGGCGCGCATCGTCTCCTGGGCGACCGCCGGGGTCGATCCGGCGATCATGGGCTCGGGCCCGATCCCGGCGAGCCGCATGGCGCTCAAAAAGGCCGGCTGGACGCGCCGACGACCTCGATCTCGATCGAGGCCAACGAGGCGTTTGCCGCCCAGGCCTGCGCGGTCAACAAGGATCTCGGCTGGGATACCGACAAGGTCAACGTCAACGGCGGCGCGATCGCGCTCGGCCATCCGATCGGCGCGTCGGGCGCGCGGGTGCTGGTGACCTTGCTCTACGAGATGCAGCGGCGCGACGTGAAGAAGGGTCTGGCGACGCTGTGCATCGGCGGCGGCATGGGAATTGCGATGTGCGTCGAGCGCGATTAGCGCCGTCGAGGCTAAATCACGCTCGATTGAGGTCACCAGGGAGGGACGCATGGCGAGGGTGGCGGTGGTCACGGGCGGAACCCGCGGCATCGGCCGCGCGATCTCGGTCGCGCTCAAGGGCGCCGGCTACAAGGTCGCGGCGACTTATGCCGGCAACGACGCGGCGGCGCAGCAATTCACCGCCGAGACCGGCATTCCCGTCTTCAAGTTCGACGTCGCCGACTTTCAGGCCTGCGCCGGCGGCATCAAGGCGATCGAGGCGGCGCTCGGCCCGGTCGAAGTATCTGGTCAACAACGCCGGCATCACCCGCGACGCGACCATGCACCGCATGAGCTTCGAGCAGTGGAACGCGGTGATCCAGACCAACCTCTCCTCGTGCTTCAACATGTCGAGGCGGTCATCGAAGGGCATGCGCGCGCGCGGCTTTGGCCGCATCGTCAATATCGGCTCGATCAACGGCCAGGCCGGGCAATACGGCCAGGTCAATTACGCCGCCGCCAAATCGGGCATTCACGGCTTCACCAAGGCGTTGGCGCAGGAAGGTGCGGCGCGCGGCATCACCGTCAACGCGGTGGCGCCCGGCTATGTCGACACCGAGATGGTGCGCGCGGTGCCGGCCGACGTGCTGGAAAAGATCATCGCCCGCATCCCGGTCGGCCGGCTCGGCCAGGCCGAGGACATCGCCCGCACGGTGCTGTTCCTGGTCGCCGACGACGCCGACTTCATCACCGGCTCGACCCTCTCGATCAACGGCGGCCAGCACATGTATTGAGGATGCCGCTGGCGCGGCGGGCATTTCTGGCGTTGCCGGCGCAACTGGCGGCGGCGGGCATGGCAAGAGCGGCAATGGCGCGCGAACCTCGAGTACCGGACGGCGTCCTCTTTGGCCGAGGGTCGGCGCGCGCCGCAGTCGGCCGCGCCGGCGTCACCGCGCTCAAAAAGGAGGGTGACGGCGCCACGCCCGGCCGGCGTCTTTCCGCTGGTCTCGGCCTTCTATCGCGCGGACCGGATGGCGCCGCCGCGCTCGCGCTTGTCGATGCGCGCGCTTGTCGCCGAGCAGCGCCTGGGGCGACGACCCTGCCGACCGCGATTACAACCGCCTCGTTTCCCTGCCCTATGCCGGCCATGCCGAGCCGATGTGGCTCGACGACGCGGTCTACGACCTGCTGGTCGTCATCGGCTACAACCTGAACCCGGTCGTCCCCGGCGCCGGCAGTGCGATATTCCTGCACGTCGCCCATCCCGATTTCTCCGCGACCGCGGGTTGCATCGCGGTTGAAGAGCAGATTCTCGTCCGGCTGATGCCGCTGCTCGGCCCCGGCAGCACGATCACGGTTCGCGGCTGACCGGGCTGACAGGGCTGACCCCGCGGATTGGACCGCCCTGGCCAGCGCGGCACGCGAGCCGCCCTAGTCGCGGCCGGCGCGCCACGACGCCATGCTGTCGAAGACGCCGTCGCGATAGATCAGCGCATGCAACAACGCCGCGCCGAGATGCGCGAGGAAGGTCGCGAACAGCAGAAAGGCGAGGTACGGTGTGCGCTCGTCGCAGCACGCCATAGAGGGCGGCGTCGTGCGGCAGGATCGGCGGCAGACTGTAGCGAGCCGTACAGCACGATCGGATAGTCCGCCGCCGACAACATCGCCCAGCCGACCAGCGGCAAGCGCGAACATCAGCGGATACAGCACGACAATGCGACCCTTTCGCCGCAACGCGCTGCCAGGCCGGCATGTGATCCGGCAAAGGCGGCGGGGGGTTGAGCAGCCGGTTGACCAGCCGGATCGCGACCAGGATCAGGATCGGTGCGCCAGCGGCTTGTGGATCGAGACCAGCAGATGATAGTCGCCCAGCGAGGCAACCATGCCGACGCCGATCAGCAGCATGGCGAGGACCAACATCGCCATCGCCCAGTGCAGGATCCGCGAGAGCAGCGCGAAAATTGTCGCTGATCCGCCATGCTTCAGGGTCCCTTGCCGATGTGGGCGGGACATTACTGCGCTCGGTTGTTTCGGCTCGGCGGCTCGCCGCGTGAACGAGCGCGAATAGACCGCCGATCTCGGGCTGAGCAGCGGGTCGTCCGACGGCGCAATTCCGGAAGGAAGAACCAGCGGGTCGAAATTGACGTCGCGGCAATTACCCGGCATTTCGCCCTCGACATGGTCGATCGTCAACGTCCCGGCGTCGACGTGCCGCCGATCCTTGGGCCACGGGATCGTCGCGTCGTCGGTCGGGTCGCCGGGCTGGCCGACGGTGACGATCAGATGCCATTGCACCGGACCGCTCTCGATGCGCCGGACGACCGCGTCGAACAGGTAGTTCTTGTCCTGCGGCGCGGAAGTGGCGGCCGGCTCGGGTTGGAACTGGTCGACCGCCGTCATCGACCAGCGCACCGGCGCCGATACGCCGGCGGCGTTGACCAGCCGGAACGCGTTCAGGCTGTTGAAGGTGGCGTTGGCAAAGCCCGACGCGAACGGCTGGCTCTTGATGACGTCCAGCGCCCGGACAAACTCGGGATGCGCGGCGGCATAGGCGTTCATCTTTGCCGGATCGGGCTTTCCGGTCGCCGGGTCAGCCGCCGACGCGCCGAGCTGCGCGTAGAAGTCGTCGGCCGTCCTGGCGACAAAAACCGGCAGGTCGACCATCGCCGTCCGCCATACCTCGCCGTCCGCAAGGTCGAAGCTCAACCCCATGCCGCGGATCGCCGCCGGCCCGTCGGCGGCAAAGGGCTCGCCGCCCGCCAGCGACAAGCGGCCGGTGACCGGGGTTCGTCCGGGGCCGAACACAACCGCTTGCGAGAGCGCCGCGGCGGCTCCGGTCGACTCGAAATAACCGGCGATGCAGAGCCCCTTGGCATGGTTGCGGCGGAACCCGGGATGAACCCCGAACACCTGCTGGAAGCGGTCGACAAAGCGGATCGGCGTAAGCCGGCTCGGCGACAACCAGCCGCCGACATAGGCGAAACCGGCAATGACGGCGAGAATGACGACGCCGATCGCCGCCAGCCGGGCCAAGGTTGCGGCCGCACCGAGCGGCGCCGGCGCGGCGCGGTGGGGGTCACTTGTCATGCAGCGGGTTCCAAATCATGCGGGCCGCGAAACGCGCTTGCGCGAGACCAGCAGGATAACCGCCCCCAGCCCAATCAACACCGCAAACGCCCAGCACAACAGGATGTGGACGATGATGCGGTCCCACAACAGCGGCGAGACGTAGCGCTGAATCATCGCCTGGACGAGATTGAGGCTCGACCGGTCGAGCTCGTACCACAATTGCCCGAGCGCTAACGGCGCCCAGATTTTGGTGTCGAACCAGGCGATCACGTCCCTTATCAGCACCGACAGGCCGGCGAGAAACACGATCAACCCGACAGCGCGCCAGACAATCATTGCCGCACTCCCAAAGTTCTGGTTCGTTTTTCGATTGTTTTGCCGGACAGAGTAGTCCCGCGGGCGGCGCTTGCAACGGCTTTGCCGTCTGCGTCCTGCTGCGTCGTCAAACCGTAACCTTGACGGCGAGCCGGCAGTCTGCGGATAATCGCGTTGTCCAAGGGGTGCCCCGTCAGGGGGCTGAGATGCCGCCGGCCCGAGTTTCAGCGGGGCGCGGGAACCCTTCGAACCTGATCCGGGTCGTACCGGCGTAGGGACAGGAAACGCAGCGGCAAAAGCCGCCCCTTCTCTTCGCGAGATCTCCCGGGTCTTCGTTGCACAACGGAGATACCATGCCCGATTCCGCTCCACTCTCCTCCGCAAGACCGATGCCGAAGATCGAGGAGCTTCGGGTGACGACCGGGTCCTTCCCGTCGTCGCGCAAGGTCCAGGTGACGGGCCGGCTCCATCCCGGCGTCTCGGTCGCGATGCGCGAAATCGACCTCGAGGCTTCCTCCGGCGAGCCGCCGCTCCGCGCCTACGACACCTCGGGTCTCTATTCCGACCCGCGCGCCGAGATCGACATCAACAAGGGCCTGCCCGAGCTGCGCAAGCCCTGGATCACGGCGCGCGGCGACGTCGAGTTTTACCAGGGCCGCGAGGTCAAACCCGAGGATAACGGCCTGCGGCGCGGCGAGGAGAGCGGCGTTTCACTGTTCGACCGCGGGGGGCGCCAGGTCTTGCGGGCCAAGAGCGGCGCCGCCGTGACCCAGATGGCCTATGCCCGGCGCGGCATCGTCACGCCCGAGATGGAATACGTCGCGATCCGCGAAAATCTCGGCCGCGACAGGCTGCGACGCGAGGGTGCGGTCGACGGCGAATCGTTCGGCGCGTCGATCCCGGAATATGTGACGCCGGAATTTGTTCGTGACGAGATCGCGCGCGGCCGGGCGATCATCCCCAACAACCTCAACCACCCGGAAACCGAGCCGATGATCATCGGCCGCAATTTCCTGGTCAAGGTCAACGCCAATATCGGCAATTCGATCGTCACCTCCTCGGTCGCCGAGGAGGTCGAGAAGATGGTGTGGGCGACGCGCTGGGGTGCGGACACGGTCATGGATTTGTCGACCGGCCGCAACATCCACACGATCCGCGAATGGATCGTGCGCAACTCGCCGGTGCCGATCGGCACGGTGCCGATCTACCAAGCCTTGGAAAAAGTCGGCGGCGCGGCCGAGGAGCTGACTTGGGAATTATTCCGCGACACCTTGATCGAGCAGGCCGAGCAGGGTGTGGACTATTTCACGATCCACGCCGGGGTGCGGCTCGCCTATATCCACCTGACCGCGTCGCGCGTCACCGGCATCGTCTCGCGCGGCGGCTCGATCATGGCCAAATGGTGCCTGGCACACCACCAGGAGAGCTTTCTCTACACGCATTTCCGCGAGATCAACGAGATCATGCGGGCCTATGACGTGAGCTATTCCTTGGGCGACGGGCTGCGCCCCGGCTCGAACGCCGACGCCAACGACCGCGCCCAGTTCGCCGAGCTCGAAACCCTCGGCGAGTTGACCAAGATCGCCTGGGAAGACGATGTCCAGGTCATGATCGAGGGCCCCGGCCATGTGCCGATGCACAAGATCAAGATCAACATGGAAAAGCAGCTCGAGGAATGCGGCGAAGCGCCGTTCTATACGCTCGGGCCGCTCGTCACCGACATCGCCCCCGGCTACGACCACATCACCAGCGGCATCGGTGCGGCGATGATCGGCTGGTTCGGCACGGCACTTGCTCTGCTATGTGACCCCGAAGGAGCATCTGGGGCTGCCCGACCGCGACGACGTCAAGGTGGGCGTGATCACCTACAAGATCGCGGCGCACGCTGCCGATCTCGCCAAGGGCCACCCGGCGGCGCGCGAGCGCGACGACGCCTTGTCGCGGGCACGGTTCGAGTTCCGCTGGCGCGACCAGTTCAACCTGTCGCTCGACCCCGAGACGGCCGAGAAGTTCCACGACCAGACCTTGCCGGCCGACGGCGCCAAGCTCGCACATTTCTGCTCGATGTGCGGCCCCAAATTCTGCTCGATGCAGATCACCCAGGAGATCCGCGACTACGCCCGCGCCGGGATGGAGGAAAAGTCGAAGGCGTTCCTGGAACAGGGCGCCGAGATCTACACCGACGAGCACGGCCAAGCGCGGGCGGCCGCGGATTGACCCGCAGGTCCGAGCCGCGGACGAGCCGGCTGGTGCAATCCAATGACCGATCCCATTCGATTCACGATCAGCGGACACAGCGCGGAGACCGACGCCCCTACGGTCGAGGATCTCGTCGCTCAAATCGGGGATTGGTTCTCCATATTGCGGGGCGTCGAAGAAGCAGTTGCAGAGGACAGCGCCCGTGAGATCGAGTGGCGGGTGACCGGGGCGAGCAAAAGCAGCCCGCTCGCATTCGAGCTGACCGCATTCCCGCGTCGCCACGGCATGAACATCGAGCACCGCGCGCGGGAGGTCAAAGAGCACGTAGCGGCCGGCTTATCCCTGCTCCGGTCGAAGGCCGAGCGGCCAAGCTATTTCACAGAATCCGTCCTTGAGAAGGCGGGAAAGCTCTTTGAGCGCGTCACAAACGGGCTGAACCTGACCAAGATCGAGTTCGGCGACCACCTGCCGGAAATCGAGATTACGCCGGCGAACGCACGGACTGCCGCTAGGAACATTACTTCTGTCCGCAAGCCCAAAGAAAAGCCATATCGGGAGATCGGTTCGATCGAGGGAACCTTGCAACGAGTTGAGCGCGACGGTCACGGCCGCGCGCTTCTCTACGTTAAACCCAGGCTAGACGGCGAGCCCGTCAAATGTGTGGCTCGCGACGGTGCACGCAGCGAAGTAGAACGCCACGAAATATCGGACGTCTGGAAAAACAGGCGGGTCCGCGTGTTCGGATTAATTTACTATCGAGCGCTCGGCCAGATCACACAGCTCGATGCCGACGCGGTTCATTTTCTAAGAGCTAAAGAGGAATTACCGCGGCCTGGCGACATAGTAGATGTGAACTTTACCGGTGGCCTGAAATCGGAGGAATATTTAGAGCGGCTGCGCAATGGCGAGCTCTCCTAGCCGCGTCGGTTGGGATTCCTGCACCTGGATCGCCTACATCCAGCAGGAAAAGATCCGTGACCCAAACCTTCAAGCGGTGATCGAGGATCGTGGGGCGATGTGTCGTCCCGTGCTCCAAGCCGCAGAGAAGGGCGTCATCGAAATTGTTGTGTCGGCACTCTGTCTGGTCGAGGTCTTGGCGCGAAATCGGACAAGCGGCATGGACGACCAGAAGGTTCGGGACTTCTTCGACAACGACTACATCCTGCTTGTCAACTTGGATAAGCAGGTCGGCGATCTCGCCAGGGGGCTGATGCTCGCCGGACATGCCGGCCTCAAACCGCCCGACGCGGTTCACCTCGCGACCGCATGCGTCGCGAACGTCGACGAGTTCCACACTTTGATCAGCGGCTACTTGCGCTCGATCGGCAAATCGACAAGGCGGATGGCACGCGGCTGATCGTACGGAAACCCACCGTGCCGGCCCCACCCGCTCCGTTGCTCGACGAGATCGAGCGAGGCCGGGGAGAAGATGATCGCATCAGGCGGGAGCTTCTTGTGATTGCGAGTACGCGGAAGCAATCTCGCCGAGGTAACTCCCAAACCTCGCAGCTCCTCGCAATGATCGCTCCGCCGGATGAAACAGTCACTGATTGTCGCCGCGCCCGCCGCTATCCCGACCGGCCGATCGTCGGGGTGCTGGCGGTCGTGTTGCGCGGCGAGCGGGCGCTCGTCGTGCGGCGCTCAAACCCGCCGATGGCCGGGCGCTGGGGTTTTCCGGGTGGCGTGCTCGAATTGGGCGAGACTGTCGCCGCGGGTGCGATGCGCGAGCTCCTCGAGGAGACCGGCGTCGTCGCCGAGCCGATCGGGCCGCTGACCGTCATCGACACGATCGACCGCGACGGCGAGGACCGGGTCCGCTTTCACTACACCCTCGTGGCGGTGCGCGGGGCATGGCGATCGGGTGAAGGCGTCGCCGGCGACGACGCCGAGGAGGTCGCCTGGCTCAGCCGCGCCGAAATCGTCGAGGGCGGCCTGCCGACCGCCCCCGCGCTATTGCCGCTGATCGACCTCGCGCTCGACGCAAGATGAAAGCCGTCTCTCGGCCGGTTAGGCGGCTTTCAGGATGCCAAGCTGTTGGAGCGCGGTTGCCCCGTCGTCGAGGCCGATTTCCTCGGCGATCCTGCCGTCGCGGACACGCAGCACCGTCGTTCCGGTGAACCGCATCTTCCGGCCGGAGGCCGCCGGCAACGAGCCGATGAGAAAGTCGCCGAAGGCGGGGCCGGTATGGGTTCCGCCACCCTCCCACCGGCCGACGACGTATTCGCCCTCGGCGATGAGGTCGGCGGCACCCCAGAAGTTGAGGTCAGGGAACGCCGTGCGGAACCCGATCATGAAGTTCCTTACGTCGTTGCTACCCCGACGCGGCGCATGCAGGGAATATTGAAGAAGAATATCCGCTGCTGCGAGCTCGTCGATGATCTCGGGGTTCCAGGGATTACCCCAAAAGCCGTCAAACCAACGACCCACGACCGCCTTGTTGTCTTGTTCGCGCGACATCTTCGACCCTCTTGGTGCTGTGGAGAAGGCGTGTCCACCTTCTGACGAGGCGTCTCTACCTCGCGGGTCGGAGTCCTAGATATCCGCTTCTTGCTCTTTGATTCCGGTTGATTCCGGTACCGGCACGGGCTTCGGTGCATGCCCGGCGCGCGGCTTGTCCTCGGGCCGCGCCGGGCGCGAACCGTGGGCCGTCGGCCGGACATGACCAAAGTGTCAGCCGTCAATCGCGTGACCGCGCGCGCCAGGCACCGGGTGGCTGTTGCTGCCGAAGATCAGCCTCGGCTCAGCTCCAGTAGCCGTTGACCCAAGTCCAGCCGGCCGGGCCTTGCTGCCAATAACCGGGCGACCAGTTCGCCGCCGGCGACGGCCGCGCGACATAGTGACCGGGTGTCCAGGCATATTGCGACCCGTTCCAGGCCCAATGGCCGGGCTGCCACATCGCCAATGCCGAAGGCGCCGGCGGCGGCGCCTCGACACGCGCCGGCGGCGGAGCATACGGTGCGACCATGACCGTCGTCCCGGCATTGCTGGGCGCTTCGGCGACCGGCCCGGTCGATCCGTATTGCGGCGTCGCGTAGTTGGGGTTGGACGGCATCAGCGGCGTCGGCGCCGCGTTTGCCACCGGCGGGTAACCCGCGGGCGGATATGGCGGGGCCTGATCCGGCACGACAGCAGCCACCGGCGGCGGCGGGGGCGGCACATAGCAGCCTGACAGGGTGGTGGTGGCCAACGCGAGCGCCGCTACGCCGGCGACGCGACCGAAATATTGCATCCGATCCTCCAGGTTTTCGGCAGCGCGGGGGTTCCGATTGCTGCTCCCGGAGGTAGAAACATCACGAGTTGCCGATCATTCCCACGCGGATGGGCGACGGGTCGCGGTCCCCGCAGCGCCGGCGAATTCGGATCGGACCCCTTTAAGAATCCCAGCGCCCGTCGGTCCACGTCCACCCGCCGGATTGTTCTTCCCAATAGCCGGGCAGCCAGTTCGCGGTCGGCGCCGGACGCGGGGAATAGCGGCCCGGCGTCCAGACGTACTTCGCGCCGTCCCAGTTCCAGTGGCCCTCCAGCCACAGCAAATCGGTCGCGGGCACGGCTGGCGGGATTTCCGCGCGCCTTGGCGGCGGCGGGAACGGCGCAACCGCGGCCGCCATCTGTTGCGGTGCGTCAGAGTTCGTTGGAGAGCAGCCCCACAGCAGAACCGTGCACAGCGCGGCGCTGACGGCGCCAATCGAGCGATTGCGATATTGCATCAACACCTCCCCGACGTGATGCGGGTTGATCCCGCTCATTTTTCGTTCAGCCTGCCGATCCTCACCCGGTTCGCCCCGGATTCCTGCCGAGGATTGCGGCTGTTGTTTTTTGCCGCCTGAAACTGACGAGGGTGGCAAATTTACGACTTCCTTGCAAAAAACGCGAGGGTGATTTGCGGGCGGGATGCGATAGACACAGACGCCGGGGCATCGCCGAAATAGATGCGCCGCCGCGGTAAACATGGTCGCTCCGGCCAATGGCTCGCGGCCGTCTCAAGTCGATGGCGTGCGCGCCGTCGACGATAACGGCATTATCGAGTAATGCGGCCAGCCCGGCCGTCTGTTGCACGGCTTTGCGGCTCGAGGGAGAGGGACATGGCCCAGCGCGGCCTCAAATTCGGTATTTTTCTCGCACCGTTTCACCGGCTCGGCGACAACCCGACCCTGGCGATGGCGCGCGACCTCGAGCTGATCGAATGGCTCGATTACCTCGGCTATGACGAGGCCTGGATCGGCGAGCATCATTCGGCCGGCTGGGAGATCATCGCACTCCCCGAATTGGTCATCGCCGCCGCGGCCGAGCGCACCCGGAACATCAAGCTCGGCACCGGCGTCACCAGCCTGCCCTACCACCACCCGTTTCTGGTGGCGCAGCGTTTTGTGCAGCTCGACCACATGACGCGCGGCCGGGTCATGCTCGGCTGCGGCCCCGGCGCGTTGCCGTCGGACGCCTACATGCTCGGCATCGACCCGGTCGCATTGCGGCGGCGGATGGTCGAATCGCTCGACGCGATCATCCAGCTGCTGCGCGGCGACGAGCCGGTCACGGTCAAGACCGACTGGTTCGAGCTGCGCGAGGCGCGCCTCCACCTCGCCCCCTACTCCGATCCGTGCTTTCCGATCGCGGTGGCCAGCACGATCACGCCGTTCGGCATGATGGCCGCCGGCCGGCACGGGCTCGGCGTGCTGTCGATCGGCGCCGGCATTCCCGGCGGGCCCGAGGCGCTCGCCAAACAATGGCGGATCGCCGAAGAGACCGCCGAGCAGCACGGCGCCCGCATGAACCGCAAGGATTGGCGCGTCGTCGTCAGCGCCCATGTCGCCGAGGATGACGAAGAGGCGCTGCGCGATGTCGGCGCCGGCGAGCGGGTCGAGACCACCACCTATTTCGAAGACACGCTCGGCCGCGAGCCCGGCCTGTCGAAAGACCCGCTGCGCGACGGGGTGCGCGCCGGCACCACTCTCGTGGGCTCGCCCGACACCGTCATCAAGGGCATCGAGCGGCTCGTTGAACTGAGCGAGGGCGGCTTTGGCGGCGTGATGTTCCGCGCCCATGAGTGGGCCGACCGCGAGAAGACCTGGAAGAGCTACGAGCTGTTCGCGCGCTATGTGATGCCGCATTTCCAGGCTGCGGCGGCGCCGCTCGCGGCCTCCAACGAATGGGTGCGCACCAACCGCAAGAAGGTCCTGGGAGCCAATGTCGAAGCGGTGCGCCGCGCCTACACCGACACCGGCCGCCCGGTCCCCGACGAGTACCGCTTTCGCACCGTCGGCGCCCGCGATGTCGATCCTCTGGTCAAGGAATAACCAAGGGAGGGCCGTGCATCGGAGGATGACCGTGTCGAGCCGGCCGTGGCTTGGCCGCGTCGGTCACGTCATGTCCGGGCATGGTCCGCACGCCCGTTCGGCAGAGATAAGCGTCGCTCAGCCGCGGCCAGGGCAGACGCCGCCCGCCGCGCAACGTTGCCCGGCGGTTGTAAAGCGGGGCGCGGACGCCCACATTAACCGCGTCGACTTCTTCATCGTTCGGCTTGCTCTTCCAAGCGCACGGGCGCCGGACTTGCTTACCGTTCAGTGTTGTCGTTTGACCCCGCCGCTCGCTGCGAGCGGCGGCGACCTCTTGCTTATCGAAGGACGACAATGGCGATCGGAACCGTGAAGTGGTTCAACTCCCAAAAGGGCTATGGCTTCATTCAGCCGGAAGACGGGTCAAAGGATGTGTTTGTACACATCTCGGCGGTCGAACGCGCCGGGATGGGTAACCTGAACGAGGGCCAGCGGCTCAGCTTTGAGCTGGAACGCGGCAATCAGGGCAAGACTTCCGCGGTCAATTTGCGCGAAGTCTAGCTCGGTAATGAGGAGAGCCCGTCGGCGTGGCTCTCCTTTTCCGTCACGGTGAGCGCTGACAAAAACAACAAGGCGGCCCGGTTATGCAGGTCTTCGTACGCAACAACGACATCAACGCCGCGCTGCGCGTGCTGAAGAAGAAAATGCAGCGCGAGGGTACGTTCCGCGAGATGAAGCGCCGCCGGGCCTACGAAAAGCCGTCCGAGCGCCGGGTGCGCGAGCAGGCCGAAGCCGTCCGCCGCCATCGCAAGATGCTGCGCAAGCGCCTTGAACGTGAAGGCTATTGACGGGTCGGCTGCATAACGAAACGCCACGACCAAATCTTGACGGCTGCCCACCTTTGCCAGTCAGCCGCGAGCGGGGTTGACGGCACGACCGGGCGCCCCCGGGGGCCCGCGCTCTGAAGTGGGGAGAGGCCGAACATGACAATGCACAAGTTTACGGTTGGCCAGACCGTCCACTTCTCACCTGATCGGCAACAAATCCGTTCGGGACAGGGCTGGTTCGAGATCGTTCGCCTGCTGCCCGAATTGGGTACGATGCTCCAATATCGCGTGAAAAGTCAGCTCGATGGCCATGAGCGGGTGGTGCGGGAAGACCAGCTTGCCCGATCTTGAAAGGAGCCGAGCTATGCCGACTGTGTCCCTGAAGATCACCCAGCCTCCGCCCGGCGCGGGTGAACACCGCTCGCCCGAAATCGTCAAGCCGCTGTTTCACGGCAACGGCGATACGGATTATTTATGCGGCAATTGCGGCGCTGTGATCGCCTCGAGCATGGGGCCGAGGCAGCGCGTCAACGTCGATGTCGCCACCTGTTCCGCGTGCGGGGCGCAAAACGAGTTCCCGACCAACCTGCTTCCATAGCCCTCGCTTCCAAGCCCGCGCTGCCCATAACCCGCGCTGCCATAGCCCGCGCTGCCATGGCCCTCGGGAAGGGCTCGTCGTTGCACACCGGATTGCAACCCGATCGAGTAAACGGAGACAATGCTGAGGACGCATCCCCACGCTACCGCGACGTATCGCGTCATCCCGTTGCAGGACGGGTCCTTCGGCGTCGAGGTCAGCATCGCCGACAGCCATCCGACCGTCGTCAGCAGCTTCTCCACCGAAGCGGACGCCGAGGCGTGGATCGCCGACCATCAGCGCCGGGTGCAGACGCAAACCCTCTCGGGCGGCTGGTTTCGCAGTTCGCGCGGCCGGCGCAGCTAGAGACCGCGTAGGTCCCGGTCCCCACCCAAACAACGACTACCCAAGTGCGAAGTTGGCCCAAACGCGAGGTTTGGGTTTGCTATTTGGTAGCACTCCGCCATAAGGAGTGCTAATCTTCGCTCACGCTATCCCGCGAAATTGGGCTGCGTCCGTTTTAAAGGCGATCCGACCAAAATCGCAATTCGAGGAAAATATCCATGCAATTCAGACCATTGCACGATCGCGTTCTACTCCGGCGAGTGGAGGCGGAGGCGAAGACGGCGGGTGGGATCCTGATCCCCGACACCGCCCAGGAAAAGCCGATGGAAGGCGAGATCATCGCGGTCGGGCCGGGTGCGCGCGGCGATGACGGCAAGGTCCATCCGCTCGACGTCAAGGCCGGCGACCGGGTGCTGTTCGGCAAATGGTCGGGCACCGAGATCAAGCTCGACGGCGAGGACCTGATCATCATGAAGGAATCCGACGTCATGGGCATCGTCTCCGGCGCTGCCGCCGCAAAGACGCGTTGAAAGGAAAACAATCATGGCTGCTAAAGATATTCGTCTCGGCACCGATGCCCGCGAGCGCATGCTGCACGGTATCGACACATTGGCGAATGCGGTCAGGGTGACCTTGGGGCCGAAGGGCCGCAACGTCGTCCTCGACAAGAGCTGGGGCGCACCGCGGATCACCAAGGACGGCGTCACCGTCGCCAAGGAGATCGAGCTTTCCGACAAATTCGAGAACATGGGCGCGCAGATGGTGCGCGAGGTGGCGAGCAAAACCAGCACCGCCGCCGGCGACGGCACGACGACCGCGACCATACTCGCCCATGCGATGGTGCGCGAAGGGGTCAAGGCGGTGGCCGCGGGCATGAACCCGATGGATTTGAAGCGCGGCATCGACCTGGCCGTCGACGCCGTCGTCAAGGACGTCCAGGCGCGCTCGAAAAAGGTCTCGACCAATGACGAGATAGCTCAGGTCGGCACGATCTCGGCCAATGGCGACGCCGAGATCGGGCGGATGCTGGCCGAGGCGATGAAAAAGGTCGGCAACGAAGGCGTCATTACCGTCGAGGAGGCAAAGTCGCTCGAAACCGAGCTCGACGTCGTCGAAGGGATGCAGTTCGATCGCGGCTATCTGAGCCCGTATTTCATCACCAATGCCGAAAAGATGGTGGTCGAGCTCGAAGACGCCTACATCCTGCTGCACGAGAAGAAGCTCTCGGGTCTGCAGTCGCTGCTGCCCGTGCTCGAAGCCGTCGTGCAAAGCGCGCGGCCCTTGCTGATCGTCGCCGAGGACATCGAAGGCGAGGCGCTGGCCACCCTGGTGGTCAACAAATTGCGCGGCGGGCTCAAGGTGGCTGCGGTCAAGGCGCCGGGGTTCGGTGACCGGCGCAAGGCGATGCTCGAGGACATCGCGACCCTGACCGGCGGCCAGGTGATCTCGGAAGACCTCGGCATCAAGCTCGAAAACGTGACGCTCGACATGCTCGGCCGGGCGAAGCGGCTGCTGATCGAAAAGGAAAACACGACGATCATCGACGGCGCCGGCGGCAAGGATGAAATCCTCGCCCGCACCGGGCAGCTCAAGGCGCAGATCGAAGAGACGACCTCCGATTACGACCGCGAGAAGTTGCAGGAGCGGCTGGCGAAGCTCGCCGGCGGCGTCGCGGTGATCCGCGTCGGCGGCGGCAGCGAAGTCGAGGTCAAGGAGCGCAAGGACCGGGTCGACGACGCCATGCACGCAACCCGGGCTGCGGTCGAAGAAGGTGTGGTGCCGGGCGGCGGCGTCGCGCTGCTGTTCGCCGGCAAGGCCCTCGCCGGCCTCAACCCGGCCAACAACGACCAAAGGGTCGGCATCGACATCGTCCGCAAGGCGATCCAGTCGCCGGTCCGCCAGATCGCGGAAAATTCCGGTGTCGAGGGCTCGATCGTGGTCGGCCGACTGACCGACAAGGGCGACCCGAATTTCGGCTTTGACGCTCAGCTGGGCGAATACAAGGACATGGTGGCGGCCGGGATCATCGACCCGACCAAGGTGGTGCGGGTGGCGTTGCAGGATGCCGCATCGGTGGCCGGGCTGTTGATCACCACCGAGGCGATGATCGGCGACAGGCCGGAGCCCAAGGGCGCCGGCGGCGGCATGCCGCCGGGCGGCATGGGTGGAATGGGCGGCATGGGCGGAATGGATTATACTGAGTTTTCCGGCCGCACGCGCACCGTAAAGGGCCGTCACCTTTGCTTGTTAAAGCCGAGGTGACGATGCCCGCGCGATCTTTCCGCACCGGGCAGGCGATCTGGGCAAGATCCTGGTTCGCCGTGCTCGGGCTGAATTGGCGGCGGCAAGCCACCGACCCGCCGCCGACGCGGCCCACGTCTGACCCGCCCGCGGACGGCGTCGCGCTTAAAGATAAAAGCGATCAGGGATTTAACGTCAACGACGTGACATCCGTTTTCGAATATTTTCCGTGTCTACTTGTAAATCATAACAACCGTGATCATATTAAGGAGCGAGAATTAGTCGGCTGCGCATAATTCCAGACCACGGAACGTCGTGTGGTTTATCCGGCGAAGTCCTAGGCACCCTGTCGGATAGCAGACGAATTCTTGCTCGAAGCAGCGATTGCCGGCGACAAGATCGGGAGGATAAGTTTCTTCCTGACTTAGGGGCATGCCCATGAAAATATCACAGAATTTAAAGCCGGGAATCTGGGGGGCGCTGGTCGGCGCCGCCGCCATTACCGTGGTCGGCTTTTCGTCGCTCGGCTGGAAACTCGACAGCACCGCCGAGCAGATGGCGGCTGATCGCGCGGAGACCGCGGTTGTTGGCGTACTGACGCCGATTTGCGTCGAGAAGTTTCAGCATCAGGCCAATGCGTCCGCGAAATTGGCGGAGTTGAACAAGGTCTCGTCCTGGGATCGCGAGTCGCTGATCGAAAAGGGCGGCTGGGCGACGGTGCCAGGAAGCGACACTCCGAATTCCGCCGTCGCCCGGGCTTGCGCCGAACGGCTCGGCAGTCCTCTGTAGCGATCGAAATCACACCATCGGCCGTGATTCCCGCCGAGCCACCGGCAAAGGGTCGACCATGACGTTGGCAGCCCGATTTTCGCTGCTTCATTCCGATCTGAACGAATTTCTCTTCGCTTCGGTTGGCGACGAGCAAAACGGCATGCCGCTCAATGTCATGTCGGCGTTGACGCGGCTCGGCATCGACCCGTGGGAGGAGGCGTCACGGCTTGCAGCGCTGCCGAAGGCCGCCGCGGCAGAGTCGCTCGCCCCGGTGATCGCCCGGATGCCGGTCGGCCGGCCGCGGCTTTCCGACAATCTGGCCCTCAGCCAAGGCCTGGTAGCGCTGCTGCCACTGCATCTGAAAGCAGTCTCGTCCGGTCGGGAGCAGACCGCCGACAAGGATAAAAGATATTTCCATGCCGTGCTGCTTCTCGCCGGTCTTGCGCTCGGGGCGGCGGTGCTGACGGCGATTTTGTGATCCGCCATGGCCCGCCTGTGCGTGACCGATCGAACCCAGGAAGCGCGGCGGCTCGTTTGTTAAAAAGGAAAACCCGTGAAATACTTGGTGCCGCCCATCGTGATCCCGGTGCTTTTGGTTGTCGGCGTCGTCGCCTATGCATTGCTCAGGCCGCCACTGGTCATCGGCCATCCTGTCGCGCCGGTGGTGAACGCGCAGCCTCGTTAGCCTCGCTGGCTTAAAGACGGGCCGCCGGAACCGTGCTTCGGGGCTCGGAATGCATCCGACCTTGCGATCCTGTAGCGTGTACACGGGGCTTTGCTGACCCGGCGCGCGGTCCGCTGCGCGGTTTCGCTGACGGTCACCGCAGCGAAACCGCGTAGCCTTCGTCATGGCAGACATTGACGCCGCGGTTGACGAGGTTCTCCCCGTCGTCGAGAACCGTCTTTACGTCGACCCGGCAGCGGCCGTCGCCATCGTCGACGTCGACCAGCACGGAGCCGCCGGGAGCCAGGAACTCCGAGCCGAGCAGGTCGGACTGCCAATTGCCGGCGCCGGGGTCCGAAATGTAGATTTCGACGATAGGCTCACGCGTGTCATTGGTCAGAAGGACATGCCGCTCGCCGCCCTGCGCGGGAGGCCCGGTGGCGCCCTGGAACAGCAGCAGCAGCGAGGTCGCCGCTACCGCGGTGGTTAAAGTATTAAGCATCTTGATCTCCGGCGGTTGCTTGGTGGAGCGTCAAAAACCCGTCCACGCATGTGCCAAATTTAGGCGCCGCCCGGCTTCACCAATGTGAGCTGGGTCACTCGCTTTATGGCGTTTTCAGGAAATTTTAAGTTCTAAACGTTCGCAAATCTGCGCGCAGTGTTAAGATTCCTACGATTGTCGCGACGATGTCGTGATGTCGAGCCGGGCCGAGCGGCGTAACGGCGCCCCCCGTTCGGGGTGCGGCGATGCTCCGAGCCTAATCCCGACTGTTGGCGCGAGGACGACCCCTTATCCGCGCTGCGGCACGGAAATATCGAGCCACCCCGATCGCGTCACGACGCACCGGTCGCCCGGGTGCAGCAGAACCGTCGTCATCGCCGATTCGATGATCGCGGGGCCGGCGACCGTCTGTTCCGGGGCCAGTGCGTCGAAATCCCAGACCGGCGCCGCGACCCACTCGTCGAGCCAGATCTTCCGCTCGCCGCGCGGCGCCGCCGGCCGCGACGCCGGCAGGTCCGGTTCTTGCGGCAACGCCGAGAGGATGCCGGAAACCGCCACTCGGGCGTTGACGAGGACCGTCTCCTGGTCGCGCATCGAATAGGTGTAAAGCTCCTCGTGGCGGCGATGAAACCGCTCGATTATCTGCGGCAGCGGGTCGCCGGCGCTCCAGTCCACTGCGTCGAGCGCCACCGTGATCTCGAAAACCTGCTCGCCATAGCGCATGTCGACCGAGCGCGAGGCGCGCGCCGGTCCGTCGAACGAGCCGCGCAGCCGTGCGAGGCCCTCGGCCTCCATCGCGTCGAACAGCCGGCGCACCGCGGCGCCGTCGAGCGAGCGCGTGTCTCCGATATGGGTCCGCGAAATCTCGAAGCGCAGATCGGTCGCCAGCATCCCCCATGCCGACAACACCGCCGCAACGCGCGGCACGATCACCCGCGTCAAATCGAGCTGGCGCGCGATGTCGGTCGCATGCAGCCCGGCCGCCCCGCCGAAAGCCAATAGCGCGAACCGCCGGGGATCGACGCCGCGCCGCACCGAGACAAGGCGCACGCCCTCGGCCATGGTCGTGTTGACGACGCGGTGGATGCCCTGCGCCGCAGCGAGCCGCCCGGCGCCGAGTGCGGCGGCAATGCGGTCGACCGCCATTTCGGCAGCGGCGCGGTCGAGCCTGCGCCGTCCGCCCAGAAAGCTCGCCGGGTCGAGATAGCCGAGCACCAGATTGGCGTCGGTGACCGTCGCCTCGAGCCCGCCGCCGCCATAGCAGGCGGGGCCTGGAGTGGCGCCGGCGCTCTGCGGTCCGACATGGAGGATGCCGCCGGCATCGACGCGAGCGATCGATCCCCCGCCGGCGCCGATGCTGGCGATGTCGAGGCTGTTCAGCGCGATCGTGTGGCCGGCGACCCGGCGGTTGCTCGCCAGGCTCGGCCTGCCGGCGACGACCAGCGAGATGTCGGTGCTGGTCCCGCCCATGTCGAACGGGATCAGATTGCCCGCCTCGACCAGCCGGGCGGCATGGGTGCTGCCGGCGACGCCGCCTGCCGGCCCCGACAGCACGGCGCCGGCGGCGAGCCGCCCGGCCTCGCCGATCGGCGACACGCCGCCATGCGACTGCATGATCAGCGTCGGCCCCCGATAACCGGCCTCGGCGAGGCGCTGGCTGAGCCGCGCCAGATAACGCGACAGCACCGGCCCGACATAGGCGTTGACGAGTGTCGTCGAGACCCGTTCGAACTCCTTGATCTGGGCCAGCACCTCGGCCGACGAGGACACAAAGACCTCGGGCAACTCGCGCTCTACCGCGGCGCGGGTCGCCTGCTCGTGGCTGGGGTCGCGCCAAGCGTGCAGATAGCACACCGCCACCGCCTCGACCCGCTCGCGTTTGAGCGTGGCGATCGCGGCATCGAGCGAGGCCCGGTCGAGCGGGGTTTCGACCCGGCCGTCGGCGCGCATCCGTTCGCGCACGCCGAG
The DNA here is from genome assembly GCA_963775525.1 of uncultured Alphaproteobacteria bacterium. GTDB lineage: Bacteria > Pseudomonadota > Alphaproteobacteria > ATCC43930 > CGMCC-115725 > AP-15. The sequence goes on from CAVZJF010000005.1 coordinate 262,526, forward strand.
CCGCAACCGGCGCGGCGCCAATTGCTCGGGCGGCGGCATGCGCAGATTGTAGCGGTCGTCCTTCAGCCCCTCGCGCATCTCGATGACGTCGCGGTGGCCTTCGGTCGTCAGCAACCCGACGCGCGCCCCCTTGCGCTCCAGCAGCGCGTTGGTCGCGACCGTCGTGCCGTGGACGATGCGCTCGGTCTCGGCCAGCAGGGCAGCGGGATCGAGGCCGAGCGTTTGGGCGAGCCGGGCAATCCCGTCGAGCACTCCGACCGCCGGGTCGTCGGGCGTCGACGGCACCTTTTCCAAGACCGTCCCGCCGCTATCGTCGACCGCGACGAGATCGGTAAAGGTGCCCCCGACATCGACGCCGATCCGATACATCACCTGCTCCTCCAGCGCGACCCGAACGGCGGGCGGTCACCGTCCCTTCTGCATGGACCCGATCGGCGCCTGAACCTGGCTCCGAGACCACGTGTCCACCTGGGGACGGGGCGGCCCGTCTCACACTATGCAGGAAACGGGCTAGCGGTGCCGAGCATGCGTAGGAGACGGGTCATAGCGGATCGGTATCACTTACGTTGGCTTGAGCGGGAAAGCGCGACGGCAATCGCAAAGCTTTTCTGGTCGGGTCGGTCGCAGGCATGATGACGGCGTCGGCTTTGTCCCGTTCGAGTTCAACGTCCGGCACCTTGGGCGCTCGCTGCGATCGCCGCCATCAGACCGGCTTTTCTCATCGATGCCGACCCAGAGCGGGCATTTGCGCCGTGGCGATGCTATGCTCTACGCGCTCAGAGGGAGTTCGAAGGATGACCGAAGCCAAGCTCGCTCCAAACCTTCCGGGCTGGATGGTGGAGCATGCCAACCGCTATATCTCCAGCGGCGGCGCCGACGGGCATATGCACAAGCCGACCCAGCCGGGCCGGCCGGACATGACCGTGCCGTCGCTGCTGCTGACGACGACCGGCCGCAAGTCGGGGGAGAAATTCATCTTCCCGCTCTATTACGGGAAAACCGGCGACAGCTATATCGTCGTCGCCTCGAAAGGCGGCGCGCCGCAACACCCCGGCTGGTACCGCAACCTCCTCGCCAACCCGGAGGTCGAGGTGCAGGTCGGGACCGCGAAGATCAATGCGCGGGCGCGCACCGCCGCCGGCTCGGAACGCGCGCGGCTGTGGCAAGAGGCGTTGAAGTTCTGGCCGCCCTACGCCGACTACCAGAAGAAAACCGAACGCGAGATCCCGGTCGTCGTGCTCGATCCCATCGGCTGACCGGCCGAATCCCGCCTCCGGCTTTCTCACGCTCGACGATTCCGACGACTACAGCGGCAAGTGGCAATTGCGCGCGCCCAAATCGCTGCACAAGAAGTTGGCCCTGCGCGCCAAGCACGAAGGGGTCAGCCTCAATACGCTCGCCGTTACGCTGCTGGCCGAAGGGCTGGGCGAACGGCAGGCGCGATGACAGGGGCTCGGAACGCGTCCTTTTGCAGCGCATCGCGCGGACTGGCGGGGCCGGTGTTGATCCTCGCGGAGGGGCGCGGCATCCCGGCGCTTTTGCTGCGCCCCGTCGCGATATCGCCCACACTCCCTTCGAAGGACAGAGACCGGGGCGCGCGCGGATGCGTCGGCTGCCGGGCCTCAGTACGGCTCGCGCACGAAGATGAAGGTGGTGCCGGTCACGATCGGGGCGCTGGCGCCGACGAAGGACACGTTGGCGTCCTTGACCTGGCGCGAGCCGGCGCGGCCGGAGGCTTGCAACGCGCCTTCGATGATGTGCCACAGGCCGTGGATGCGGCCGGTGCCGAGGCTGCCGCCAAAGGTGTTGAGCGGCAAGTCGCCGTCCAATTCGATGCGCCCGTCCTGGATGAAATCGAGGGCCTCGCCCTCCCCGCAGAAACCGTAGATTTCGAGACCGTAGATCACCGAGGCCGAGAAGCCGTCATAGATCTGGGCGACGTCGACGTCCTTGCGGGCTGAAGCCGGAGCGCTCCCAGGTCAGTTTCGCCGAGCTGCTGCCGCCCTCCATATAGCTCGAAAGGCTGCCGATGCGGCCCGCCACCTCGAAATGGAGCCGCTGGCCGTAGCCGGCGAGGTAGGCCGGCTGCGGCTTCAGGTCGCGCGCCCGGTCGGCATTCGTCAAGACGATCGCGACCGCGCCCTGCACCGGGATGTCGCAATCGAAGAGGCAGAACGGATAGGCCACCATCCGCGAGTTCAGGTAGTCCTCGCGCGTCAGAGTCGGCGTGCCGTAGAAATAGGCGTGCGGGTTGTGCTGGGTGTGGCGGCGCTGGGTCACGGCCAGGGTCGCCATCTTCTCGCGGTTCTGGTGGTTGCGCTCGAGCCAGCGCGTATAGGCGACCGCCATGCCCTGCCCCGGACCGCCAAAGCCGTAGGGTGCGGTGAACTGAGTGGCGCCGGCCGCCATGCCGCTCGGGCAGGTTCTGGTAGGTGCCGCGCGGGTTGTGCATCGCCCGCCACACCACCGCGTATTTGCACACCCCGGCGAGGAGCGCGTTGACCGCCTGCTGCACCGCACCGCCGATATTGGTCGTGCCGACCTGGATGTGCCAGCTGAGATTGGGCAATTTCAGCATCGCCATCATGCAGTTGACCGACACGATCGAGATGCCGTCGACCTCCGCATGGCCGGTGGCCGGCAATTCGGGATAGGTCGCCAGGCCGTCGATGTCGGACATCTCGAGCCCCGAATCGGCGACCGCCTCCTTGACCGCCGTCAGCGCATGCGCGGCGAGCGGGATGTCGGCCGAGCGCGTGACTTGGGAAAAGCCCACGCCGCTGACCGCGATCTTGCACCGGTTCTCCCACATACGGCTTTCTCCCCTTCGCTCGGCTTTGACAAGGATAGACATGGCGAATTGCCGGCGGAGCAGCTCACCCCCTCCCAACCCTCCCCCATCAAGGGGGAGGGCTCGGAGAAGCTCAACCGCCCACTCCCTCCCCCTCGATGGGGGAGGGTTAGGTGGGGGTGATGCGGCACCGACTCCGGCGAGGCGGAATTGCGGCAGGGTGATGTCGTCGTTCAACTTCTCGAAGACGATCTCGACGCGGCGCCCGACCTTCGCCTCGGTGTATTCGGCGTCGAGCAGATTGCCGGCCATCAGCGCGCCGGGCGCATCGTCGAGCTCGACGATGATGCTGGCGTAGGGCACGGCCGAGGCAAAGCGCTTGTCGCCGGTGTGATACATGATCGTGTAGGCGTAGATCGCGCCGGGCCTGCCCGCGCACGGCTTCGAATTTGAGGTCGGTCGAGACGCATCGGGTGCAGGTCGCATAGGGCGGGTGCTGGAAATGCCCGCAGCTCTGGCAGCGCTGCAATTCCAGGACGCCGCGCCTCGCCGCATCCCAGAACGGCTTTGTCCACTCGTTCGGAACCGGGATCGGCCGGGTCGCCTTGCTCCAGTCGCTCATTCCGTTCGTCCTGTGACGTTTCCTCGGGTTGCCCTCAAATGCGCCGGCGGCGGCATCCGCGGCAATAAGGTTTCGCGACCGGCTGCTGCCGGGTTCGACGCCGGAGATGCCAGGGCTGGCGGGCGATTGGCAAGCTCCTCGGCGACAATGTCGCGGATTTCGTCGAGCGCGGCGGGCGCGGTCAGGCCGAAGCGAAAAATCTGCCGAAACGAATCAGGATGGTTCCAGATCGCCGACAACACGACCTGCCTCATGTTGACCGCGGGATGCCTGACTGCGGCCTCGACGAGTCTCGCGACATCGGTATCGTCGAGCGTTATGTCCGTCGGTCTGGCGGGGTGGCGCTGGCGGCTGTTGGGGTCGGCGCTCAGGCGCAATTGCGGCAATTGCGTATAAAAATCCGCCGTCAGGACATTGTCGGCAGGCTCGGCCTTTGCGCGCGCGTCAAAGATCACACGGTCGTCCTGTCTTACCTGCATCGCGTCACCTGCGCCTTGCTCCGTCAGAGACCGCAAGCCAAGCGGCCGCCAGAATCCCCCGGCTTGACCGCGTGAGCTTACCCGAGGTTATCCTTTCCGCTCATTCGGGGAAGCCCGCAATATTCAGCCGAGAGGGAACGCCTTGGCAAATCACGGAGAAACCTCACCCGGCGCTTTGTCCGCCGGACCGGGCGAGATGATGGGCAATGCCGGGCCGGGCATGCTGGCCGGCCTCAGGGTCATCGAGATCGCCGACGAGCGCGCCGAATATACCGGGCTGCTGCTGGCCGGGCTCGGCGCCGAGGTGGTCAAGATCGAGCCGCCCGAAGGCAACGCCACCAGGCGGATCGGGCCGTTTCTCGAAGACCAGCCGGGTCTCGAACGCTCGCTGTTTTTCTGGAACTACAACCGCAACAAGAAATCGGTGGTGCTCGATCTGCAGGACGCCGCGGGGCGCGAGCACATGCTGCGCCTGCTCGGCGGCGCCGACATCCTGCTCGATGCGAGCTGCGGCGCGCTCAACGAGGCGCTGGGTCTCGATCATGCCGCGCTCAACACAAGGTTCCCGAGCTTGGTCACCGCGCGGATGACGCCCGTTCGGCGATGACGGGCCGTGGAAGGACTTCAAGAGCTCCGACCTGATCCATCTGGCGCTCGGCGGGATAATGATGAATTGCGGCTACGATCCCGACCCCAACCTCGAATACGACACGCCGCCGATCGCACCGCAGATCTGGCACGCCTACCACATCGCCGGCGAGCAGTTGGCGACCGGGATCATCGCCGCGCTGATCCACCGCGAGCAAGAGCGGCGAGGGGCAGGACGTCTCGGTCGCGATCCACGAGGCGGTGTCGAAGAACCCCGAGCAGGACATCATGTACTGGGTGATGCGGCGGGTGCCGCTGTGGCGGCTGACCAACCGCCACGCCGCCGAATTTCCCAACCACTCGCCCGGGCATCTGCCACACCAAGGACGGGCGCTGGTACATCACCCACGGGATGGGCGCGCGCGACCTGAAGAATCTGGTGCCGCTGCTGACAAAATACGGCGCGCAGGCCGATTTGCAGCCGCCGCCGCCCGAAGCCGATCTGCGGGGGCGCCAGGTGCCCGGCACCGCGGGCAGCGACGAGACGCGGGCGCACATGCTCGACGTCGTGCAGCGCTTTGTCCGCGCCTGGGCCTATCACGACATGCCGTGGCGCGAGGCGCAGGATGCCGGGCTCCTGTGGGCGCCATTGCGCAAGCCGCACGAGAATGCGCTCGACGAGCATTGGCTCGATCCGCAAGACCTTCGCCGATGTCGAGCACCCCGAGCTCGGCCGCAGCTTTCGCTACCCGACCAGCAAATGGCTCGCCACCAGGACGAGCTGGCAGGTCGGCCGCCGCGCGCCGCTGCTCGGCGAGGACACCACGGCGGTGCTCGGCGAGGCGGCACGGCGGCCCCGCGTCCCGGCCGAGCCGCGCAAGCGCCGCCGAATCCGCGCCTCTCGGCGATGCACAACAAGCCGTTCCCGCTGCAAGGGATCAAGATCTTCGACTTCGCCTGGTTTCTCGCGTCGGCCGGCGGCACCCGGTTCCTCGCCGCGATGGGTGCGGAAAGCTACAAGGTCGAATGGAAGGACAATCCCGACACGCGGCTGGCGGCGATGGCGCCGGTCGGCGGCCGCGCCGCGCGCGATGTCGCGACCGGCCCGCTGCCCCGGTGTGCGCGACTCCGACATGGGCGGGCAGTTCAACAACAAGAACGCCGGCAAGCGCGGCATCTCGTTGAACATCCGCCATCCGAAGGGGCTCCAGATCGCCAAGGACATGGTGCGCATCTGCGATGTCGTGGCGGAGGGGTTCTCGCCCGGCGTGCTGCAGCGCCTGGGGCTCGGCTACGACGTGATGAAGTCGATCCGGCCCGACATCATCTACATCCAGCAATCGGGCATGGGCGCGCAACGGCACTTACGGGCGGATGCGCACGGTCGGCCCGGTGGCGGCGGCGTTTGGCGGCCAGGGCGAGATGTCGGGCCTGCCGGAGCCGGCGATGCCGGTCGGCTGGGGCTATTCCTACCTCGACTGGATGGGCGCCTACGGCTACGCGCTGGCCTTGCTGGGCGCGATCTATCACCGCGAGCGCACCGGCGAGGGCCAGTGGATCGACGCCTCGCAATGCGAGTCGGGCATTTTCCTGACCGGTGCGACGATCCTCGACTGGTCGGCCAACGAGCGCGAGTTCCGCCGCTACGGCAACCGCTCGCCGTACAAGCCGGCCGCCCCCCACGGCGCCTATCCCTGCGCCGGCAAGGATCGCTGGGTCGCCATCGCCTGCTTCACCGACGCGGAATGGCATGCCTTGGCAAAGGTCGCCGAGCATGGCGACTGGCTCGACGATCGCCGCTTCGACACGTTGGAGCAACGCCTGCATCATCAGGATTCGCTCGACGCCGCGGTCGCGGCGTGGACGCGCACGCAGGACCGCTTCGACTGCATGATGAAGTTGCAGAAGGCCGGGGTGCCGGCCGGGGTCTGCCAGAATTCGCAGGACCGCGTCGACGGCGACCCGCAGCTGCGCCACCTCAAATGGCTGACCGAGGTCACCGGCACCAAGATCGGCACCTGGCCGATCTACGAATTGCCGATGAAGTTGAGCCGGACCCCGGCCTATATCGGCGGCCCGACCAATCGCGGCGCGCCGTGCTATGGCGAGGACAATATGTGGGTATTGACCGAGCTCCTCGGCCGCACCCCGAGCGAAGTCGAGCGGCTTGCCGAGGAGGGCGTCATCTGATGTTCGATGCCTATTGGCGCCGGAATGGCGGATTTCGGGCCGGGGAATGCCGATGGCGCGCCGCTTTTGGCGGCTCGGCAGCAGAAAAGGCCGATCTCTTCGCTGGCGTCGCGTCGCGATTTTACCGGCTGGGGGTATAATCTGAGACACCGACGGCGCCGATGGGGATGACCGTTCGGCTATCCACCCGTCGATCGCGTCGTCCTGGGGACCGGTTTCGGCGGGCGCCGGTTTTGGAAACGTCCCGGCGGTTGGCTTTCGGAGGAGAACACGGATGAAGCCCGAAACGGTGGGCATGTCGTCGGCGCGGCTGGCGCGGCTGGACGAAGTGATGAAGCGCCGTTACGTCGACGGCGGCTGGCTGCCGGGCCTGCTGACCCAAATCTATCGCCGGGGCCAGCTCGTCCACACCGGCATCTGCGGCCAGATGGACATCGAACGCGGCAAGCCGATGCGCGAGGACGCGATCTTCCGCATCTACTCGATGTCGAAGCCGATTACCGCGGTCGCGCTGATGATGCTGGTCGAAGAGGGCCTGATCGGCCTCGACGACGCCGTCCACACCCACATCCCGGCGTGGAAGAACCTCGCGCGTCTATGCCAGCGGCATGCCGTCGCTGCTGGCCGACGCGCCACCCGGCTTTATGACGACGCCCGCCTTGCGGCCGATGAAAATCGTCGACCTCGCGACCCACACCTCCGGTCTCACCTACGGCTTTATGATGCGCACCGCCGTCGACGCCGCCTACCGCAGGGCAAAGGTGACCGACCGTCAGACCGCCGGTGGGCTGCAAGGGATGATCGACCAGCTGGCGCAAATCCCGCTCGACTTCTCTCCGGGAACCGCCTGGAACTATTCGGTCTCGATCGACGTGCTGGGCTACCTCGTCGAAAAGCTGTCCGGCATCGGCTTTGGCGAGTTCCTGCGCACCCGGCTGTTCGCGCCGCTGGGGATGAGCGATACCGCGTTCTGGGTGCCGCCGGACAAGACCGAACGCTTTACCTCCTGCTATCAGCCTGAGACCGGGGGAAGCGGGCTGAGATTGCAGGACGACGCCCGCGAGAGCACCTATGCCGAGGCGCCGAAGCTCGAATTGGGCGGCGGCGGCCTGGTGTCGACCGCGCACGATTACCTGCGTTTTTGCCGCATGATGCTGAACGGCGGCACGCTCGACGGCGTGCAGATCCTCAGCCCCAAGACGGTGGCGCTGTTCAGCCTGAACTACCTGCCCGAAGGCCGGGAGGTCGCCGACATGGCATTGCCCGGGATGTTCAGCGAAAGCGGCTATGCCGGGGTCGGCTTTTCGCTCGGCTGCGGGGTCAATGTCGACGTCGCCAAAACCCGCCTGCCGGGTTCGCTCGGCGAATATTTCTGGGGCGGTGCGGCCGCGACCGCCTTCTGGATCGACCCGAAGGAAGAGCTGACGGTGGTGTTTATGACCCAGGTGATCGGCAGCGGGGCGCGCCTGACCCTGCGCCGGGACTTGCGCACCCTGGTCTACTCGGCGATGACCGAGTTGTTCGCCTAGCCGCCGCCGGGCGAGCGTGAGCTGCAACCGTGGATGCCGCGGCCCTGAGATCGCCCTAGCAGGGTGCGGAAATAGGTCGAGATCAAGGGCGGATATGGTGTAGAATTTGGGCTGCGTGACGAGATATGGGGATATCCGATGCGCGGTGGGGATTTGAACACAGCGGCGTTGTTCAGCTATCTGAGTTGCGCGGCGCGGGTCCCGGCGGATCATCCGCTGCGGGCGATCCGAGTCATCGTGGACGCGGCGTTGGAAGGGCTGTCGAGCGAGTTCGAAACGCTCTATTCGCCGATCGGCCGGCCGTCGATCGCGCCGGAGAAATTGCTGCGGGCGTTGCTGCTGCAAGCATTCTATTCGGTGCGCTCGGAGCGTCAATTGATGGAGCAGCTGGACTACAATCTGCTGTTCCGCTGGTTTGTCGGGCTGGGGATGGACGCGCCGATCTGGGACGTGACCGTCTTCACCAAGAACCGCGAACGTCTGCTGGCGGGCGATGTCGCCGCCAAGTTCCTGGCGCGGGTGCTGAACCAGCCGGTGGTCAAGACGTTGCTGTCGGACGAGCATTTTTCGGTGGACGGCACGCTGATCGAAGCCTGGGCCAGCATCAAGAGCTTCACACCGCGGGGCGGCGGCGAGCGCGGCGATGGCGCGGCCGAGGATGGCGCACCCAAGGGTCGCAATGCCGAGCGCGACTTTCACGCCGAGAAGCGCAGCAACGACACCCACGCCTCGACCACCGACCCCGATGCCCGGCTGTTTCGAAAGGGGCGCGGCAAGGAAGCCCGGCTGTGCCACATGGGCCATTTGCTGATGGAGAACCGGCACGGCCTGATCGTCGATGCCACGCTGACCCACGCCACCGGCACCGCCGAGCGCGAGGCCGCGATAACCATGCTGGGCCGCCTCGACGGCCGCCACCGCATTACCCTCGGCGCCGACAAGGCGTACGACGTGGCCGACTTCGTCGATCGCCTGCGCGCGATCAGGGTGACCCCGCATGTGGCGCAAAACCTCACCAACCGCCGCTCGGCGATCGACCGGCGCACCACCCGACACCCCGGCTACGCCGTCAGCCAGCGTATCCGCAAGCGCATCGAGGAGGCGTTCGGCTGGATCAAAACCAGCGGCGGACTGCGCAAAACGCGGCACCGCGGCAACCCCCGTGTCGGCTGGACCTTCACCCTGACCGCCGCCGCCTGCAACCTGATCCGGTTGCCCAAGCTGCTGGCGGCTGCATGAGCCTATCCTCGCTGCCGCGGCCGAGCCTCGGATCGGACAAGATGGCTGCAAATGCGATCAACCGGACCCCGCCAAAACCCTCGCCTTCGAGCAAATCGAGCCGGGAAAGCCCGATAAACAGCCTTATTTCCGCACCCTGCTAGCGCTGTCGGTCGCGAGAGGCGGGGCGGTAGGGTCGGACTTTATAGGGCCGGCCCCCGGGGGGTTGCTAATGCCGCGGCCGATCTACGACCTGACCGGCAAGGCGCGCCACAAATGGGAGCACGGCATAGCTGCGCTGGACGCGACCCGCTGGTCGATCACCTTCCGCAGCCCATCCGCCGCAGGCCGCCCGCCCCGCGAGGAAACCTAAACTATCCGATCGCCACAGTGGCCCAGCACCAATTTGGCCCATCAAGCCGAAGCCGTTCGCTCAGCGCTGGTGGCTCGCTTGGGAAGCCGATTTGAACGCCAGCGATTACAACAAGTTACGAAATAGCGCCCTAGATATCAGTGTTTTTGTTGTTCGAGGCGTTTCGGGAAGGTGCTCCCGCATTCGCGTTTGCAGGACCATTTTGGACCATTCCCTGTGTCCGAATGAGAGGAGCACACCGCGTCGCGCAACGGTGGACGTTCCTCAAATGTGCTATATGGCCTAGGAATTCTCCGGAGCCTGCCTGATGACCGACACGCCTGACGGCTCGTTTTTCTCCGCCGCCTTCGCCGACCACCTCCAGCAATCTCCGCCTGAACTCCTCTACCATTACACCAGCCAGGAGGGTCTGCTCGGGATCATTTCCTCGTCTTCGCTATGGGCAACCAACATCAGCTATATGAATGATGCGACGGAATTCGATCTATTCCTTGGGTTGATCAGAGATCGCTTGTTCGACGAGCTTCAGAATAGGGAGATGGAAGCTCTTCATTTTGCTGAGAGCAACCCTACTCGATCCCTCCGAGCCAATCACATGAAAGAACGGGCTCACATACTCTGGCAAATCACAAATAAAATAAGCGGCTCCAGTATCTGCATCACCTGTTTCTGTGAGCACGGTGATCTTTTGAGTAGTGGCGTGGATATACCGGTGGTGGTTACGGTTATTCTCTTACGTTCGGACATCAAAGTTGAAGGAGATTACCTCAGATTCCGGCTTCATATTAAGGGAAATGCATCTATGATCCAGATCTGCAAAACAGAATTATCGGTGAGTTGATAGAATACCTCCTCGCCGACCCGGCGCCCGGAAAAGCACCGGGAGTAAAAGATTTCTCAGCCCTCCTTAAATACGGAGCGTTTTTCAAGAACGTTTCATTTGTACAGGAGCAGGAATGGCGTTTAGTATCCGCTCTTCCTGCTAAAATACATTTTCGAAAAGGCAAATCAATGATAATACCCTATACATCTCTGGATATCGGTACAGCACTAAATAACTGCATCAAGCATGTGATCGTCGGCCCCTGCCCACATAAGGATCTTTCCAAAAGCTCTGTCGAAAGGCTATTAGCCCTAAATAACATCACACCTTCCGTTTATTCGTCATCCATCCCGTTTAGGGATTGGTAGGAGGATCACGTCATGATCGAGACTGGATCACGCCGCCGCCTCCTCGAACAACGGCCCCGAAATCGCGCTTGGCCTCCGGCACCGTGCACTCTAATTCGGTCACGCGCCATCTGGCAATATTCCTCATTCAGTTCGATCAGGATTAAATCCCGACCGTGCCGCTCGGCGACAAGTTCGGTCGTTCCCGCCCCGCCGAAAGGATCGAGGACAGTGCCGCCTTGTGGACAACTTGCGAGGACGCACAACTCAATCAGGTCGGGCGGGAAGGACCAAAATTGGACCAAAACGCGCCGAGCGCTCTCCAAGCTATTGAATTCAGTTGGAGCGGGTGAAGGGAATCGAACCCTCGTCGTAAGCTTGGGAAGCTTCTGCTCTGCCATTGAGCTACACCCGCGCTCGCCAGGCGATGATAAGCGATCGGCGGCTCGCCTTCAAGCGCCTTTCGCGCTCAGGCGCCTTCGCGTTCAGGCGCGCTTCGCCGGCGGTCGCACGGCACCGTGCCCATATTCGCCGGCAGGCAGACTTCCAGGATCTCGACATCGTCCGAGGTGCGGATCTCGTTGTGCTTCATGCCGCCGGGGATGAAGCAGGAATTGCCGGCTTCGAGCCGGCATTGCGTGCCGTCCTCGAATTCGAGCTCGACAAAGCCTTTGAGCGCATAGACGAACTGGCCCTCGCAGACATGGTAGTGCCAGCCGGTCGGCTGGGTCATGCCGGTGACCGCCGACATCACCTGCGCCCGCATCCAGCCCTCGCTCGGCGCCGGTGACGCCGAGGTCGCGGTATTTGAAAAAGCCGCGCCGGCCCTCGACGTAGTCGGGGTGCTTTGCGCTCGTCACCGCGGCCTTCATCTTGGGTCGGCCGGCTTGGGCTCGCCGGTTCTCAGCCGCCGGTTTCTCAATGTCGCCGCTGCACTGCCATGGTTCTCCTCCCGCTCGAATCGCTGTCATCATAGCAGCGCTTCGCCGAGCGGTGCTATCCTGCCGTCGGTTTTAGAGGAGGATCGGAATGGCGAACATACCCGGTGCGGTAACCGACCCCAGCCGTGTGCGCGGCGAAAACATCGAGCTCAAGAGCGGCGGCGACACGATCACCGGCTATCTCGCGCGCCCGAGCCAGTCCGGCAGCAATCCCGGCATCGTCGTGATCCACGAAGCCTTCGGCCTCGTCGAGCACATCCGCGATGTCGCCCGGCGCTTTGCCAATATCGGCTACAACGCGCTGGCGCCCGATCTCTATGCCCGCGCCGGCGGGCCGTCCGACCCGGGCGACATGACCACGGTCATGCCGGTCATGTTCGGCAAGCGCGACGCCGAAGCGGTGCAGGACCTCGAAGCCGCCGCCGCGCATCTGCGCGCCCTCCCCGGCGCCACCGGCAAGATCGGCGCGATCGGCTTCTGCTCGGGCGGGCGCCAGACCCTGCTGTTCGCGTGCAGCAGCAGCAAGGTCGATGCCGCGGTCGATTGCTGGGGCGGGTTCATCCACCGCGCCACCCCCGACGCCGAGACGACGCCGGCGCGGCCGACCCCGATCCTCGACCTGGTCGGCAAGCTGCGCTGCCCGCTCTTCGCGGTGTTCGGCGAGGAAGACCAGAACCCCGCGTCGCGCAGTCCGAGGAAGTTGCAAAAGCGCGCCCAGGCTGCCGGCAAGGACGTCACGACCAAGGTGTACAAGAACGCCGGCCACGCCTTTCTCGCCGATTACCGGCCGAGCTATCGCGAAGGCCCCGCGGCCGAATTGTGGCCGACGCCGTCGCCTTCTTCGACAAGCATCTGAAGGCCTGAAGCGCATCCGGTCGAAATCGGGCAACGGCATCCACAGCCATACCCATATCCATACCAGGATCAGGATTGGGCGGCGCGGGTGGTCGGCGAGGCCGGTCCGCGGCGCGCGCATCGGAGGGCGGAGATGACGGGGTGCATCGTCGGCTGGGCGCACAGCAAATTCGGCAGGCACGAGGGCAGGGACGTCGAAGTCGTTGATCGTCGAGGTGACGCAGGCCGCACTCGCCGATGCCGGGGTCGCGGCGGCGGATATCGACGCGATCTATCTCGGCACGATGAACGGCGGGTTTGTCCGCCAGGAATTCCCGGCCTCGCTGGTGCTTCAAGCCGATCCCGGTTTTCGCTTCAAGCCGGCGACGCGGGTCGAGGACGCCTGCGCCACCGGCTCCGCCGCGATCCATCAGGGGCTGAACGCAATCGCCGCCGGCAAGGCGCGTCTGGCGCTGGTCGTCGGCGTCGAGAAGATGACCGAAATCGGCGGCGCACAAGTCGGCGACATTCTGCTGGGCGCCAGCTACCGCAAAGAAGAGGACGCCATCGAGGGCGGCTTTGCCGGCATCTTCGGGCAGATCGCGCAGAGTTATTTCCAGCGCTACGGCGACCAGTCCGACGCGCTGGCGCGGATCGCCGCCAAGAACCACAAAAATGGGGTCGCGAACCCGCTGGCGCAGATGCAGCGGGATCTCGGCTACGAATTCTGCCGCACGGTTTCGGACAAGAACCCGATCGTTGCGGGGCCGCTGAAGCGCACCGATTGCTCGCTGGTTTCGGACGGGGCGGCGGCGGTGGTGCTCGCCGACACGGCGACGGCGCTGAGCCTGAAAAAGGCGGTGGTCTTCCGCGCCGCCGAACAGGTCAACGATTTTCTGCCGATGAGCCGGCGCGACGTGATCGCGTTCGAGGGGCCGGCGCTCGCCTGGCGCCGGGCATTGGCCAACGCGCGCCTCGAGCTCGACGACCTCGACCTGGTCGAAACCCATGACTGCTTCACGATCGCCGAACTGATCGAATACGAAGCCATGGGCCTGACCGCCAAGGGCGAGGGCGCGCGCGCCATCCTCGAGGGCTGGACCGAAAAGGACGGGCGGCTGCCGGTCAACCCGTCGGGCGGGCTCAAGTCGAAAGGCCATCCGATCGGCGCCACCGGGGTGTCGATGCACGTGCTGGCGGCGATGCAGGTGACCGGTCGGGCCGGCGGCATCCAGGTGCCGGGTGCCGCCCTCGCGGGGGTGATGAACATGGGTGGTGCCGCGGTCGCGAACTTTGTCAGCATTCTCGAACCGCTGCGCGGCTGACGCCGGATTGCCGGCGAGCGCGGAACAATCGGAGGCAACAAAAAACGACCGCCGTTAACGGCGACGCAGTCATATCGTGGTCCAAGGAGGCATCATGGCGAATATCCGGGCTCTGGTGCTGCACGAGGAAGGCGGGAAGACCGCGTCTCGCATCGAGGCGGTGGACGAAGCGCGGTTGCCGGCGGGCGAGGTCACCGTCGCCGTCGAATATTCGACGCTCAATTACAAGGACGGCATGATCCTGCAAGGGATCGGGCGCCTGGTCCGCAACTACCCGCATATCCCCGGCGTCGATTTTGCCGGGACGGTCGAGCATTCGGATTCACCCGAGTTCAAGGCGGGCGACCCGGTAATCCTGACGGGATGGCGGGTCGGCGAGGTTCACTGGGGCGGCTATGCCGAAAAGGCGCGGGTCGACGCCGGGTGGCTCGTCCGCCGGCCCGACGGGATAACCGCGGTGCAGGCGATGGCGGTCGGCACCGCCGGCCTCACCGCGATGCTGGCGGTCATCGCGCTGGAGCGGCATGGGCTGGAGCCTGGGGCCGGCGACGTTCTGGTTACCGGGGCCGCGGGCGGCGTCGGCGGGGTCGCGACGGCGCTGTTGTCAGGCCTTGGTCACCGCGTGGTGGCGGCGACCGGCCGCCCCGAGCTGCGCGACTATCTGACCGGGCTGGGCGCGGCCGACCTGGTCGAGCGTGCCGCACTTGCCACTCCGCCGTCGCGGCCGCTCGACCGCGAGCGCTGGGCGGGTGCGGTGGATGCCGTCGGCGGCGCCACCTTAGCGACGGTGCTGACCCAGCTCAAATACCGCGCCGGCGTCGCCGCCTGCGGGCTCGCCGGCGGCAGCGACCTGCCGGCGACGGTGATCCCGTTTCTGCTGCGCGGCATCAATTTGCTCGGGATCGATTCGGTCATGTGCCCGCGCGCGGAGCGCATCGAGGCGTGGCGGCGGCTGGCGCATGACCTGCCGCTCGACCGCCTAGACCGGATGACGGAAATCGTGCCGCTCTCGGCGTTGCCGGGGCTGGCGCCAAGAATTCTGAAAGGCGAGGTGCGCGGCCGCATCGTCGCCGACGTAAAATCCTGAAGCAGGGAATTGTAACCATGGCCGGGCGTTGGCGCAGTATGAAGGGCCGTTCGTCCCCGTCTCACGCCCTGACCGCGGCGCAGCGCGGCCACATCGTGCAACGCGTCATCGTCGACGGCTGGAGCATCGCCGATGCCGCCGCCGCCGCCCATGTGCCGGCGCGCCTCGTCGCCGCGTGGGTGGCTGATTATCGCCGCCGCGGCATGGCCAGCCTGCGCCACCGGCCGGGGAAAACCGTTGCCGCCGAAATTGTCAAGCTGCGCCTGTTGCTGCCCGCGCGGCTGGTGTTCCGCGGGGGGGCGGCCGCGATAAGCTGGCTGTTCGCCCGGGAGCGTCGGCCGGCGCCGCCATCGCCGATCCGCCGCTCGCAGGACGATCGCCGCGGCGGATCATAACTGCAATTCCTGCTCGGGGGGCATCGGCGGCGCCCGATCGTGCTCGGCGGCACCCTTGTTGGCATTCGTAATGTAACGCCGGTCAATGCGACATCGCGGCAATCCCGCGAGCTGCCTGCGCCGGGGAGCGAACAGCCGGTTGTAATTTCGTTCAGCATTCCAAGCTAAATTGAACCGGCGGCTGGGCTCGATGGGGCGGGCGCGCGCCGCGGTGCTTGGGGTGGGGGATGCGGAACATCGGTTGCGCGCGGCGCGCTGTGCTGCGCCTGCTGGCGGGCTGCGCCATAGCGCAACTGGCCGTCGGCGCCGCTTTGGCGCAGCCGCCGGGACGCGGCAAGCCGCGGCCTCGATACCTGCCGATGGTCGTGATCGACCCGGGTCATGGCGGGGTCGACCCCGGTGCTATCGGCCCCGGCAGCGTCTATGAAAAACACATCACCTTTGCGACTGCGAGAGACCTCGCCCGGGTGCTGGGCGCGACGCGGCGCTTTCGCGTGGCATTGACCCGAGGCGCCGACGAATATGTGCCGCTGCACGAGCGCGTGGCGCGCGCCCGGGCGCTGCGCGGCGATCTGTTTTTGTCGATACATGCCGATGCGCTGCCCAATACCGCGATGCGCGGGCTCTCGGTATTCACCTTGTCGGCCATGGCCTCGGACCGGGAGGCGGCGGCTCTCGCCGACAGCGAGAACCGCGACGTGGTGGCGGGCGTGCGGCTGTCGCGTCAGCCGCGTGAGATCGGGAACATCCTGATCGCCCTGGCTCGGCGCCAGACCGACAATCTGTCGCTGGAACTGGCCCACGAGATGGTCGTCTCGCTCGGCCAAGAGATCAAATTGCTTGAAAATCCGCAGCGTTCGGCCGGCTTTGTCGTGCTGACGGCGCCCGACATCCCGTCGGTCCTGGTCGAGCTGGGCTGCCTGTCGAACCCGGTCGAGGAGCGGCTGCTGCAGCAATCCGCATATCAGCAACGCCTTGCCCGCGGTCTCGCCCAGGCGATCGAGGCGTTTTTCAGGAGTCACGCCGATACCTGAAGCCGCTCGGACCTGAAGCCGCTCGGACCTGAAGAGTGCGGACGGCGGGCTAGGCCCGGTTGGCATAGGTGTCTCTTTTGTTTCCTGGCCGGTTGTATCAGACGAGGCAGGTGTCTCAATTTACCAAGCGTCATCCGGCCCGTCCAAAAGAGCATAAAAATTATTGCATTAATTCATACGGATGACGGGGTATTGCTGTCTCCGAGGAGATTGGCACGGCTATTGCTCCTACGTCAAGACCAATTCGGTCAGCCTCTGCGGCAAACCCGCAGTAATCGAGTGAAATGCAATCACGGTGAACAGCGCCGCCACTGATTACGGCTCGGTGTCGGCGGGTCCAGCCTGAACCTTTGCCGCCAACATTTGCGCGCCGCTGACGGCGTATTCGACCTGGCTGTCGGGGCTCTAAGCGAATAGCACATTCAACCCTGCGACAAGCACCTTTTCCATTGGCGCGCGAACCGCCTCACCGGGTTCGACACCGGAAAAACCGATCGCGTCGACGCAACGAGAAATGGCCTTCGCCGGTATCGGTGTCGACGATTTAGGGTCGTCGACACCGCCGGCGGTTTTCATCCGACGCAAAGCCTCCGTTCCTGGACAACACAGCGCGGATGCCTGGACAGAGCTGCGTCGGTGGCAGGGGTCGATCCCTGGACCCGATGGGCTTCGCAAGGCTTAGCCCATCCTACGGCTACTTGCGGCTGAATCATGCGATGGCGCATCTAAGCGCTAGACCCGGCGCGGGCCGGGTCCGCGTCCGCCCGTGCAGGCCCGGACGAGGCGACAGCCTGACGGCGACGGCAGCCTCGCGCGGCGCTCGCGACGTTGCGGACGGTCGCCGCTGCCGGTTACGCGGCGCGAGCGGGCCAGACCGGGTCGTGGTAGCCGAGCGGTGCTGAGGGGCGGGCCCAATAGGGCGCCGTCTCGGAGAGCCGCACCGTCGGCCCCAGATGGCGCAGCCGTCCGACCGGGGTGTCGCTCTCGATCGACCAGCGCGTGATCTCGGCCGGGTACAGCTCCTTGTCGACATCCTTCAGCGCGGCTTGCGGCACTTGGCCGCGGTCGACGAGCCACTTGCCGGTTTGCGCCAACGAGATGCGCACCAGCCAGCTGCCGCCCTCGCGCGCCCGCCGCGCCAATGCCGCCATCGCGCCGAACGCCATCAGATATCCGGTTAAGTAATCGATAGCGGAAACCGGGTAGAATTGCGGACCAGGGCTGATGCCGGGGAACAGCTCGCCTTGGCGCGTCGTGATCCCGCTGACCGTCTGCACCACGGTGTCGAAGCCGCGGCGCGACGCCCACGGACCGGCGTGGCTGAACGCGCACATCGACACGTAGACGAGGCCGGGCCGCAGTTTCGACAGCTCTTCCGGCGACAGGCCTCGGTTGCCGAGCGTGCCCGGACGATAGCCCTGGGTAAAGACATCGGCGTCGCGAACCAACCCCAGCAGGGTGTCGACGTCGCGCGGCTGGCGCAAATCGAGATGGGCCTGCAATTTGCCATGGCCGGTGTCGTATTCCTGATAGCCGATATTCGGCAGATGCGGCGCGGTGATCTTCATCACGTCGGCGCCGTGCTCGGCCAGGGTGCGGGCTGAAGTCGGCCCCGCCAGCACCCGGGTCAGGTCGAGCACCCGGATGCCCGACAATGGCCGCTCGCCCTCGGGCAGCGGTTCCGGCGGGCTGTCGCCGATCCTGGTGATCTCCATCAGCGGCAGTGCGGCGATCGCGGCGGCCTGCGGATGCTTCGCCCATTCCTCCATGCTGCGCACCATGCCGCCCGCGCCCTTGGCGGCGAGGATCGCCTCCTCGAGCTCCAGCGCGTCCCATTTCGCGACGGCCTGGCGCACCGCCTCGCGCTCCTCGGGGACGCCGAGCACACTCATCGCGGCGGCGCGATGGTTGGGGAAATTGGCGTGGATGTAGCTCCACCGCCCATTCTTGGCTGGGTAGACGCCCATCACCGGGTTGCGCTCGGTCGACACCGGCGCGCTGTTGACCTGTAGGTAGTGGCCGCTGCGCAGCGAGGCTACGGCCTGGCGCAGGTCGACCGAAACCTCCTGGCGCCGGCCGGTGCGCAACTCCCACAAATCGGCGGCGGCGAGCCCGGTCGCGGCCAGCGCCGCCGCTCCGGCGGCGCCGATGCGGAACGGCGTCGGCAACACGGGATCGGCGCCGCCGGTGATTTCGACCTGGCGAACCCGTTCCTCCGGCCAGCCGGCGATCGGCAGGATCGTGCGCAGCGCGTCGTAGGCCATCCTCGGATCTCCCATAAAATCAGGCGGCGCTTGCTTCAGCGCCGGACGAGGCGGATGATGCCCCGAAACGCCGTAGAAAGGGAGCGCCGATGAGCCAGGTCATGATCGTCGTCAATTTCGAGGTCAAGCCCGAGCACCGCAGCCAGTTCCTCGAGCTGATGCGCGGGCACGCGCAGCGCTCGCGCCGCGACGACGGCTGCCTGCAATTCGACTTGATGCTGCCGAAAGACGACGACAAGCACGTCTTCCTGATCGAGAAATGGCGCGACCAGGCGGCGCTCGACGCGCACTCGAAAGGGCCGATGCCGGGCGCCACCTATAAGGACTGGATCGTCGGCCGCGAAGTCGCCCGCGGGGCGCCGGCCGACTGACCCGCCGACCGAAGGGGAGAGCTGCCATCGGGCCTGCACTGCGCGCCGCCTCCATCTGGCTCGCGGCGCTGCTGATCGCCGCGGCGATGCTGCCGGCCGCCTACGCCGCCAGCGGGACAGCGTCCGCCACCAAATCGGTGAAGTCCTCGGCCGAGACGGCAAGTCCCGCAGAAATCGATGCGCTGCTGAACCTGCTGGCTGATGTCAAGGTGCAGGCCTGGCTAAAGGAGCAGCACGCAAATGAGGCTGCTGCCCCGGCGCCGGCTAAGCCCGAGGATGCTTCTCCCGCGGAGATGATGTCTTCCCGCGTCGATGCGGTACGCGCACGCTTAGCCGACATGATCGAAGTGCTGCCGGGCGTGCCGGCGGAGTTCGCGCGTGCGGCCGACGTATTCCAAGAACGCCTCGGAGGCCGGAGGCCGGGGCGCATCCTGACCCTGCTCGCCGCCTTTGTGGGTCTCGGCTTTGGCGTCGATGCGCTGTTCAGGCGCGCTACACGGCGCATACGCGATAATCTGGACCGGCATCCCGTGGACACGGTTGGCGATCGCGTGCGTCTCGTCGCCGAGCGGGCGGCTTTTGCCTTGGGGTCGGTCGCGGCTTTTGCCGTCGGCAGCATCGGCGCATTCCTCGTATTTCACTGGCCGGGGCTGCTGCGCCAGATCGTTTTAGGTTTTCTGATCGTCTTTCTGGCGATCCGCATCACCGCGGTGCTCGGCCGATTTCTGTTGGCGCCGCACAACGAGCGGTTTCGCGTCATCCCGATGGATACGGCGGCGGCGCGGTACTGGTATTTGCGGCTGCGCATAATCGTCGGCTGGTTGGTGCTCGGCTTGGTAGCCCGCGGCCTGGAGGACGCTTTCGGCATTGCGCCGGCGGCGATCAACGTCATAGGGGCCTTCTTCGGCCTCAGCTGGATAGCGATCGTGACGGACGCCTTGTGGCGTCGCCCGCTCGCGAGCAGCACCGAAGCCGGGGCGGAAACCGTCCATGAAACCCGGCGGTTAAGTCACATCAAGATAAATGTGCTGCTGACGGTCGGCCTTGTATTGCTGTGGGGGCTCCGCGTAGCCGGAATGATGCCGGCCTTTTGGCTGCTCGCGGTCGTGATCGTCTGGCCTCTCGCCGACCGCCTGACCCGCCGCGCCGTCGAGCATCTGCTGCGGCCCCCGGGTGCGAGCGAAATTGCCGGCTTGCCGACCCTGACCACGGTTTTTCTCGAGCGCGGGCTGCGGGCGGCGTTGATCATCGGCGCGGTGGCGGTGCTTGCCTGGGGCTGGGGGATCGATCTCGAGAGCTTGGCGGGGCAGGAGACGATGATGACCCGCATGGCGCACGGCGCTCTGAGCGCTGTCGCCATCGCGCTGATCGCCGATTTCGTGTGGCATGTCGCAAAAGCCGCGATCGACAGCAAGCTCGCCGAAAGCGCGGATCTCGGGCTTCCGAACAGCGACGAGGCGAGACGGCGGGCGCGATTGCGAACCTTGCTGCCGGTTTTCCGCAACATCCTGTTCGTCGTCGTCGTTGCCGCCGCCGCACTGATGGCGCTGGCGGCAATGGGCGTTGAGATCGGCCCGCTGATCGCCGCTCTCAGCGTCCTTGGCGTCGCGATCGGCTTTGGTGCGCAGACCTTTGTCCGCGACATCATCGCGGGGATGTTCTATCTACTCGACGATGCCTTCCGGATCGGCGAATACATCCAGAGCGGCAATTACAAGGGCACCGTCGAGGGCTTCAGCATCCGCTCGGTCCGGCTCCGGCATCAACGCGGCCCCGTCTACACGGTGCCGTTCAGCCTGTTGGGCGCCGTCCAAAACATGAGCCGCGACTGGGTCATCGACAAGCTGACGGTCGGCATCACCTATGACAGCGATATCAACCTCGCCCGTAAACTGATCAAACAGATCGGGCTGGATCTGGCCGAAGAGCCCGAATTCAAGCCGGTGATCCTCGAGCCGCTAAAGATGCAGGGGGTCGACGCGTTCGGCGATTACGCGGTCCAGATCCGGATGAAGATGATGACGTTGCCGGGCGAGAATTTCGTGGTTCGCCGACAAGCTCTTTTCCGGATCAAACAGGCGTTCGACGCCAACGGCATCAAATTCGCCTTCCCGACCGTGCAGCTCGCCGGCGAGGGCGAACCTTCCACACCCGCGACCGCCGCTATCGCCCAGCAAGCGCTGCAGCTGGCCAAGCCGGTGGCGGCGGAGTAGGCGAAATCGTTGGCTGGCAGAGTCGAAATTGGCATTGCCGCCCGAGCTCCACCCGACCGCTAATTGACGAACCACTGCCTTTCTGCCGAAATTGAATAGTCGGCGGCTTGGCATCTTGTTCGAGCAGCCGGAGTCGGTAACCCCCGGCTGGGCTCGTGTGTCGGCTTGGCCGATTTCGCGCGTCGCCGACCGCGCATTCCTGTGTGAAATTTATGCGATCCGGTTGGGATGAACCAACCGGAAGGCGAGGCATCGGGTTATTCTCGGACCGGGACAACCCGGAAACACGCAATCAGCGATGGAGGGACACAGCATGAACATGATACGCCGGTCATCGGTCGCCAGCCGGAGCAAGGCGGTGGCCTGCGTTGTCCTGGTGACAGCGGTGGCATTTCTCGCCGGGTGCAGCACCCCCGACCCGAATACCGCGGCGGGAGCAGCGGAGATCGCGGGCCAGAAATGCACCGTGTGTAGAGCAGAAAATCCCGGGGATATTTCTCCATGCTACGCAATCTGCATGCAGCGCCTGCAAGACCAAGGAGCAATTGGACGATAGGTAATATTGCCTCGTTTTGACCATCGACGGGCGCCGCCGCGCGCCCGCCGAACGTCAGTGGCGTTATTCCAAATGGTTGAGTACTTGGCGACCGGCCTCGAACAGCGACAGCTGGCGTATAGGCGTGAACCCGGAGCAAATGATGGCTGAGAGCGAGACGACCGAAACGGCCAGGACGGCCGAAGCGCAGCGTCTGGGAGAGGCGCGCGAGCGACAGGCGCCGTGGCGGCAATGGGGCCCCTATCTCAGCGAACGCCAATGGGGCACCGTCCGCGAGGACTACAGCGAGAATGGGGACGCCTGGGATTATTTCACTCACGACCAGGCCCGCTCGCGCGCCTATCACTGGGGCGAGGACGGCCTCGCCGGGCTCAGCGACGACCGCCAGCGGTTGTGCTTTGCCGTTGCCTTATGGAACGGCAAGGACCCGATCCTCAAGGAACGGATATACGGTCTGACCAACAGCGAAGCCAATCACGGGGAAGACGCCAAGGAATACTATTTCTACCTGGACAGCACTCCCACTCACTCATACATGAAATACCTTTACAAGTATCCACACGCCGAATACCCCTATGTCGACCTTATAAATACAAACAAACACCGCAGTCGCACCGATGCCGAATACGAGCTGCTCGACACCGGCATATTCAACGAGGACCGGTATTTCGACGTTTTCGTGGAATACGCGAAAGCGTCGCCCACGGAAATCTTGGTCCAAATCAGCCTGTGCAATCGTGGGCCGGAGGCGGCTGCGCTGCACGTGCTGCCGACGCTGTGGTTCCGCAACACCTGGAATTGGTGGCCGAACGAGCCGAAGCCCTCGCTGAAGGACGCGTCGGACAAGAACGGCGGCGGCGCCGTCTCGGCGACGGATGCGGTGCTCGGCGACTATTTGCTGCAATGCGAGGGCGATTCGCGCCTGCTGTTCACCGACAACGAGACGAACAACGAACGGCTTTTCGGCACGCCGAACCCGACGCCCTATGTCAAGGATGGGATCAACGACCATGTGGTGGCGGGCAAAGAGGACGCGGTCAACCCGAACCGCACCGGGACCAAAGCCGCGGCACACTATCAGTTGAGCGTCGACGCCGGGGCGACCGCGGTCATCCGGCTGCGGCTCGGCAACGGCGCACCCGCCGCCGGGGACCCGTTCGATGCCCGGTTCGATCAGATCATCGAGGCGCGCCGGCGCGAATCCGACGAATTCTATCGGGCGATCACACCCCCCGGCGCCGGCGAGGATGCCGCCAATGTGATGCGGCAGGCGCTCGCCGGCATGTTGTGGAGCAAGCAGTACTTCTTTTTCGACGTCGACATGTGGCTCGAAGAGCATGGCGTTGACGCGATGCGCCCATCGGCCCGTCAGATCCGCAACCGCGAGTGGTTCCACATGATCAGCGATCATGTCATGTCGATGCCGGACAAGTGGGAATACCCTTGGTTCGCCGCCTGGGATTTGGCCTTTCACACGATTGCGCTCTCGAGCGTCGACATCGATTTCGCCAAGCAGCAGCTCAACCTGCTGCTCGGTGCGGTCTACCTGCACCCGACCGGGCAAATCCCGGCCTATGAGTGGAACTTCAGCGACGTCAATCCGCCGGTGCACGCCTGGGCCACGATCTTTCTCTACCGGATGGAGCAGGCATTGCACGGCCGCTCCGACGTCGAGTTTCTGAAGCGGGTCTTTGGCAAGCTCACCTCAAATTTCGGCTGGTGGGTCAACCGCAAGGACCGCTCCGGCAAGAACCTCTACGAAGGCGGGTTTCTCGGGCTCGACAACATCGGCGTCTTCGATCGCAGCGCGCCACTCCCCACCGGGGGCTATCTGGAGCAGGCCGACGGCACGGCGTGGATGGCGCTCTATTCCCAGAACATGCTCGAGATCGCCGTCGAGCTGGCGGCGCGCGAGCCGGCTTATGAGGATTTGGCGTCGAATTACGCCATCCAGCTGCTGTTGATCGCCCATTCCATGAACGCGACGGGTCCAGACGGCATGTGGGACGAGGAGGACGGCTTTTATTACGATGTCCTTCGCTTTCCCGACGGCAATGCAACCCGGCTCAAGGTCCGCTCGATGGTCGGTTTGCTGCCGCTGTGCGCCGCCACGATCATCGAGCGCTGGCAACGCGAGCGGGTGCCGAGATTGACGGCGGAATTATTGGAGCGTCTGCGGCGCATGCCGGAGCTCCGTCACTCTATCCATGCGACCGGGCCAGGGCACCTCGGCGTGGGCGAACGCGGGATCATAGCACTGGTGAACGAGAGCAGGCTGCGCCGGATCCTTTCTCGAATGCTCGACGAGAACGAGTTCTTGAGCCCCTATGGGATTTGGGCATTGTCGCGCTTCCACGCCGACCACCCCTATGTATTCTCGGTGCAGGGGCAGGAATATCGGGTGAACTATCTGCCGGCGGAGTCGGACACAGGCATGTTTGGCGGCAATTCAAATTGGCGCGGGCCGATTTGGATGCCGGTGAATGCGCTGATCATTCGGGCCTTGATGCATTATTACTTGTATTACGGCGACAATTTTAAGATCGAGTGTCCGACCGGCTCGGGCAACTCGATGAACCTGTTCGAAGTCGCCCGTGAAATCGCCAATCGGCTGACCCGGATCTTCCTGCGCGACCCTGTCGGCCGGCGGCCGGTGTTCGGCGGCGCCGAGAAATTCCAAAGCGATCCCCACTGGCGGGATCACTTGCTGTTCTACGAATATTTCCACGGCGACAACGGCGCCGGCATCGGCGCCAGTCATCAGACCGGGTGGACCGGGCTGGTGGCGCCGCTGATCGAGCTCTTCGGGCGTCTCGACGCCCACAGCTATCTGGAAAGCGGCAGGGCCTTTCATCACGAATAAACCCGGCCCTGGGGGGGCGACATGGAAGAGACAATGACCGGCGCCCGGGACGGGAGTTTTCGGCCTCAGATTCGCCGAATCCGTATAGTCGGCCGCGCAACCCCCGCTCTAGGCTCGCGACCCGGGCACGCGTTGCCCGCTCGGCATTCATCATTCGGAGACAGAACCATGAGAATCAGGCTCTCTGCTGTAGCTGCTATCGCCTCCCTCGGCGTGCTGCTGCTGTCGGCCTGCGTGCCGCAACAGCAATACGACGCACTCGATAACGACTACAACCAGCTCAACCAGCAGCTCTCGAGCGAGATCGGTGCGCAGCAGGTCCACATCACCCGCCTGCAAGGGGCGATCAAGGTCGCGGTCAACAGCGAGCTGCTGTTCCCGTCGGGCGGCTGGCAAATGCCTCCCCAGGCGGCGCAGACGATCGCCAAAATGGCCCCGATCCTGGCGCCGTTCCAGCAGACCAAGATCATCGTCAGCGGCTATACCGACAATGTTCCGATCGGCCCCGAGCTGCGCCAGCAAGGGGTCGCCAGCAACCAGGAGCTGTCGCTGAGGCGGGCCCAGACCGTCGCCAATTTCCTCATAGCCCAAGGGGTCAACCCGAACCTGGTCTCGACCCAGGGCCTGGGCGAGGCCGACCCGGTCGCCCCCAACGACACCCCACAGGGGCGGGCGCAGAATCGCCGCGTCGAGCTCACGCTTGCCGGCCCCGGCACCTGAACAAGCGGCTGGGAGCAAATGGCCAAGACTTCGCCGAGCGGCGCGCCTGTCGACAACCGGACCGAGACCGGCGCCTCGGACAATTTGCGGGCTGGCCGCGGGAGGGTTTCCGGCTTGGTCAATTCGGCCACCCGCCGCAGCGTATTGCAGGCCGGGGCCGGACTTGCCGCTGCGATTGCCGGTGGGTCGCGGGGGATCGCCGCCCCGGCCGTGGCCGCCGAAGCGATCCGCATTCCGAAAGCGCCCAATATCGTCGTGCTGATGACCGACCAGGAACGCCATCACATGCATTGGCCTGCGGGGTGGGCGGAAAAAAATCTGCCCGGGCTGCAGCGGCTCAAGCGCAACGGTCTCTACTTCAACCGCGCCTACACGGCGGTGACCCAGTGCTCGCCCTCACGCGCGTTGATGATGACCGGCCGGTTCGCCCCCGTGAACCGAGTAACCCGGACCTTTTTGTGGCCGGGCATGGCGCATCGGAACCGCCAGCCGAACATCGCCTCGCTGCTCAAGGAGAAAGCCGGCTACGAGGTGGTCTGGAAGGGCAAATGGCATCTGAGTTGGGCCTCCAACGCTGCGCCCGGAAACGGCGGAGAGGATTGGACGGAAGCCGACATCGCCGCGATGGAGGATAATTTTGGCTGGTCGGGGTGGAACCCACCCGACGCCGGCAACGCGATCGAGGCGTGGCAGCCGACCGAGTTCGGGAAATTCAACGGACTGGCGACTTTGGGGGGCGCCGATCCCGACAATGACGGCCGCTATGTGAACGGGGTGCGGCCCGGGGCCAGCGGTCAGACCCCGGGTTTTGGTGAAAGCGTCGTCGAGTTTTTGAAAAACCGGGCACCCAGGCTGGACAAGCCGTTTTGCCTGTTCATATCCCTGGTTAATCCGCACGACGTTTACGTGTATCCGACAAGTTGGGAGAAGGCGGGCTACCGTCGCGGGTCGTTCGCCAATCTCGGCATCGAGCTGCCACCCAACTTCGCCGACGATTTATCGAAGAAACCCGGCGTCCAACGGGAGGCGCGGGCCGCTTTCGACAAGGCCTCTCCGCTCACAAGCGCACAAATGCAGCGGGAATATGTCAATTTCTACGCACATCTGAACACACTAGCCGATAAGCACGTGACGACCGTGCTCGACACGCTGGAGGAGACCGGACTGATCGACAAGACGATCATCCTGCGGCTGGCCGATCACGGCGAGGGTGGTCTGTCGCACGGCATGCGCGAGAAAGCGTACACGGTCTACGAGGAAATGATCCATGTCCCGCTGATTGTTCACAACCCGAAGATTTATCCGGAGCCGATGCAAACCGACGCGTTTTACGACCACCTGAGCCTGCTGCCGACGATTTTGCAACTTGCCGGCGTTGCCAATCCAGAATCCTACGCGCCGGGCAGGAGCATCGTGCCGGTAATGCAAGATCCGTCCAAGGCTGTACAGGACTTTACAACCTTCTCTTTCGACGACGTCTTTTTCGTGCCCGCCGGCATTCCCGGTGGCCACATCCGCGCGATCCGCGAGGGCGATTGGACCTACGCGGTGTATTTCGGCCTGGACGGCAGCGGGCTCGAATACGAGCTCTACAATCTCAAGAGCGACCCCGGCCAGATGGACAACCTGCTCTACGGAGCGCCGGCTCCCGGGATCAGAAAGGAGTGGTCACGGTTGCACCACATTTTGACCAGTCGCCTTGTTGACACGGGCAACCTTCCTGACGGCTTTGCCTGGCCGGTTGCACCAGCAAAGGCGTAACCGTGTGCAATTACCCGTTGTGCTGTTAGGAGCGGATTGTGCGGCGGCAGATTTATGAGCGGCACGCCTGTTCAGCGTGATGCGAAGAGCGCGGAGCCGGCCATTTCCGCCGCCCTGGCCGACCCACCCGCCGGGCTTGGCCGCCGCGCCGGGGCTTGGTTTTTGAACGAGCTCGGCGAGATCCTGCCGCCGACGATCTTTTTCTTTGTCGGCTTCAACCTGATCGTGCTGACGACAAATTTGATTCTCGGCCGACTACTCCGTCGCCCTCGCCAGCTTCATGCTCGCTACCGCCGCGGCGCTCGCCGTCGGCAAGGCGGTGCCGGTCGCCAACGCGATGTCCTTCATCCGCCGCTACGACCGGGCCCCGCTGATCCAGCCGATCCTGTTCAAGACGGCTGTTTACTGGGTCGCCGTGTTCATCGCCCGCATGATCGAGCATCTTATCCGGTTCTGCCTGATCGAGCACAACCCGGTGAAAGCCTTCTTGCCGCACATGGTCACGACCTTTCCCTGGGATCGCTTCGCTGCGGTCCAGATTTGGACATTGGTCGTGTTCCCGGTCTATGTGACGGGATCCGAGCTCAACCACCTGTTCGGCCACGGCGAGCTGCGGCGCATCCTGTTCACCCACCGGCGCTCCGAGCTACAGCTGAACCGGCGGCAACGCATCCGAGAGCTCGTCCGCCTGAGCCGGCTCGCCGACGCGCACTCGCTCGCCGAAATTCGGCGACCCGAGCAGCACCGCTCACCACCAGTTGGTCGACATCGTGCAGCGTCTCGCGAAATGAGCCGCAGCGCTGTCGTCGCGCGGGAGCCCCGCCGCGCTGCGGGTCCGGTCTATCGGCAGCTCGGCTAGCGGTGGGCGGCGTTGAACTGGGCGAGTGCGGTGGAGCCGGGGCACAGTTCCGCGTCGCCGAGGCCGTTGAGCGGTGCTTCGACGGTGTCGAGCAGCTCGTGCAGATCCGGCGAATTCGGGCTCCACAAAGAGCAGGCCGGTCACGACTTCGCCTGCGGCGTGACGCTGCTGGAGGTAGGTCAACGCCGAGATCCGGTCATAGGGATCGTAATCGACGGAGAGCTTGCGCAGTCGCAGGATCGAGCCGTCGTGCTGGACCACGGTCTCGACCGTTCCCGGCGCGTAGTCGGCGGTGATCTCGTCGCGTTCGAGGATCACGTCGAGCCGGTTCACCGCTTCGTTGTGAGCGCGGACGTAGTCGAAGCTCTTGGTCGATTCGGGGTTGTTGTTAAACGCGACGCAGGGCGAGACCACGTCGATAAAGGCCGCCCCCCGATGCTCGATCGCGGCTTTGATCAGCGGCACCAGCTGAATTTTGTCGCCCGAAAAGCTGCGGCCGACGAATGACGCGCCGAGCTGCAGCGCCAGCGCGACGAGGTCGATCGGCGAATTGCTGTTGACGGCGCCGCGGCGCGCCTTCGACCCTTTGTCGGCGGTGGCCGAGAACTGGCCCTTGGTCAGGCCGTAAACGCCGTTGTTCTCGACGATGTAGACCATGTTGACGGCGCGGCGAATGCAATGCGCGAACTGGCCGAGCCCGATCGAGGCCGAGTTGCCGTCGCCCGAGATGCCGAGATAGACGAGGTCGCGATTGGCGAGGTTGGCGCCGGTCAGCACCGACGGCATGCGCCCGTGCACGCTGTTGAAGCCGTGCGACTTGCCGAGGAAATAGGTCGGCGTCTTCGACGAGCAGCCGATGCCGGAGAGCTTGGCGATCCGATGCGGCGGCAGGCTCAGCTCAAAGCAGGCCTGGATGATGGCCGAGCTGATCGAATCGTGGCCGCAGCCGGCGCACAAGGTCGAGATCGCCCCCTCGTAGTCGCGATGGGTGAAGCCGAGCGCGTTGGTCGGCAGTTTCGGGTGGTGCAGACGCGGTTTGACGATGTAGGTCATGCGGACCTCGGGATAAGAATTTCGTCGCCCCCCGCTTTCGCGGGAATGACGGGGAAAAGCGTCACGGCAGCGCCCGGCGCAGCGGGGCGAGGGTTACGACGTCGAGCATGTCGCCGATCGCCTTGACGATAAAGCGCGCGGTGATCGGCGTGCCGTCGTAATGCAGGATCGGGACGAGCCGGGCCGGGTCGATCTCGCCGTCAATCGTCAGCAGGGTGCGCAATTGCGCATCGCGGTTCTGCTCGATGACGAAGACGCGGTCATGGGCGGCGACAAAGTCGAACACGTCGTCATGAAACGGGTAGGCGCGCACCCGCAACGTGTCGAGGTGGACGCCGCGCTCGTCGAGCGTCTCGAGCGCTTCGGTCATCGCCGCCGAGGTCGAGCCGAAATAGATCGCGCCGTAGCGGGTCGGCTCGCCGGCGGCGCGCTTGACCGGGCGCGGCACCAGCTGCTTCGCGGTGTCGAATTTGTGTAAGAGGCGCTGCATGTTGTCGACGTAGTCCGACCCCTCCTCGGAATAGCGCGCAAAGCGGTCCTTGGTGGTGCCGCGGGTGAAAAAGGCGCCGCGCGTCGGATGGGTCCCGGGCAGGGTGCGATACGGGATGCCGT
Source organism: uncultured Alphaproteobacteria bacterium (assembly GCA_963775525.1). GTDB lineage: Bacteria > Pseudomonadota > Alphaproteobacteria > ATCC43930 > CGMCC-115725 > AP-15. The sequence continues at coordinate 292,374 of CAVZJF010000005.1, forward strand.
CGCCGTCGACATCGAGGTAGCGGCCGAATTCGAGCCCGGCGTCGAGCTGTTCGGCGGTCATCACCTTGCCGCGGTCGAAACGACGGCTCTCGTCCCAGGCCAATGGCTCGACGAGCCAGTCGTTCATGCCGATGTCGAGGTCGAGCATGACGAACACCGGGGTCTGCAGCCGGTCGGCGAGGTCGAACGCCTCGGCGGCAAAGGCAAAGCTTTCGCGCGGGTCTTCCGGGAACAGCAGCACGTGCTTGGTGTCGCCGTGCGAGGCGTGGGCGCAGGACAGGATGTCGGCCTGCTGGGTGCGCGTCGGCATGCCGGTCGACGGGCTGCCGCGCTGCACGTCGAAGATCACCGCCGGGATCTCGGCGAAATAGGCGAGGCCGATGAATTCCTGCATCAGCGAAATGCCCGGCCCCGAGGTCGCGGTAAAGGCGCGCGCGCCGTTCCAGGCGGCGCCGATGACCATGCCGATCGACGCCAGCTCGTCTTCGGCCTGGATGATCGCGTAACGCTTTTTCTTGGTCTCGGGATCGATGCGATGGCGGCGGCAATGGTTCGCAAACGCCTCGGCGAGCGAGGAGGAGGGGGTGATCGGGTACCACGCGGCGACCGTCGCGCCGCCGTACACGGCGCCCAGCGCCGCCGCGTCGTTGCCGGTGATAAAGATGCGGTCGGCGACCTTGTCGACGCGTTCGAGCCGCAGCCGCAGCGGGCATTCATGCTCGCTCAGGGCCCATTCCCGGCCGAGATCGAGCGCGCGCAGATTGGGCCTGATCAGGGTGTCCCGGCCGCGGAACTGCTCGGAGATCAGCTCCTCGATCGCCGCCACGTCCATGTTCAGCAGCGCCGACAGGGCGCCGAGATAGATGATGTTCTTGAATAATTGGCGCTGCCGGGCGTCGTTGTATTCACGATTGCAGATCGAGGTCAGCGGCGCGCCGATCACGGTGATGTCGTCGCGGAATTTCGACGGCGGCATCGGCTTTGTCGAAATCGTAGAACAGGTATCCGCCCGCTTCGATCTCGGCCAGGTCCTCGTCCCAGGTCTGCGGGTTCATCGCGACCATCATGTCGACGCCGCCGCGCCGGCCGAGATGACCCTTCTCGCTGATCCGCACCTCGTACCAGGTCGGCAGGCCCTGGATGTTCGACGGGAAGATGTTGCGCGAGCTCGCCGGAATGCCCATGCGCAGGACCGATTTGGCGAACAGCGCGTTGGCGCTGGCCGAACCCGATCCGTTGACATTGGCGAATTTGACGACGAAGTCGTTGACGCTTTCGATGCTTTGTCGGCTCGATCCGTCCACGTTCATTCCTCTGGGATTTCTGTGCGGGCTGATCCCGCTAGATAATCTACGGTTTCCCCGTGACCGGGCTCGACCCGGTCATCCGCGTCGCCACGCGGCTGCCGACGGCGCGAGCGCCACATCGTCGATGCCCGGATCATGCCCGGGCAAGGGAGCGATAAAACGCGGCGAGGACTCATCGGTTTTCTGACCGCCTCGAGGGCGCAGCTCAGTGGGCGCGGCAGGCGGGGCCGGCCTGGGCCATGTCGAGCAGGAATTTGCGCATGTCCCAGGCGCCGGTCGGGCAGCGTTCGGCGCACAACCCGCAATGCAGGCAGACATCCTCGTCCTTGACCATGATCCGCCCGGTCTTCAGCGAATCGCCGATATAGAGGTCCTGCTCGTGGTTCACAGCCGGCGCCGTCAGGCGCTCGCGCAATTCGTCTTCGGCGCCGTCGTCGGTGAAGGTGATGCAGTCCATCGGGCAGATGTCGACGCAGGCGTCGCATTCGATGCAGAGCTGGCCGGTAAACACGGTCTGCACGTCGCAATTGAGGCACCGCTCGGCTTCGAGGTAGCCGAGCTTTTCGTCATAGCCGAGCTCGACTTCGACCCGGATGTCGGCGAGCGCCACGGCGGTGTCGCGCAACGGCACCCGATAGCGCAAATCGTTTGAGATGTCGTTGTCGTAGCTCCATTCGTGGATGCCCATCTTCTGGCTGACCAAGGTCACGCCGGGCGGCGGCCGGTCGCGGACGTCCTCGCCGTTGCACAGCTTGTCGATCGAGATCGCGGCGTCGTGCCCGTGGGCGACGGCCCAGATGATGTTTTTCGGCCCAAACGCGGCGTCGCCGCCGAAAAAGACTTTCGGCAGGGTCGACTGCATCGTCTTCTGGTCGACCTTTGGCATGTCCCAGCGGTCGAACTCGATGCCGACATCGCGCTCGATCCACGGAAAGGCGTTTTCCTGGCCGACCGCGATCAGCACGTCGTCGCACGCGATGTGGACATCGGGCTCGCCGGTCGGAACGAGGTTGCGGCGGCCGCCTGCGTCGTATTCCGCCTTGACCTTTTCGAACACCACCCCGGTCAAGTCGCCGCGGTCGTGGGTAAACTCCCTCGGCACCAGCCAGTTGAGGATCGGGATGCCTTCGTGGGTTGCGTCCTCTTTTTCCCAGGACGAGGCCTTCATCTCGTCGAAGCCGCTGCGCACCACGACGGTGACCTCCTCGCCGCCGAGACGGCGTGAGGAACGGCAGCAATCCATTGCCGTGTTGCCGCCGCCGAGCACCACAACCCGGCGGCCGATCTTGTCGACGTGCCCGAACGAGACGCTCGACAGCCAGTCGATGCCGATGTGGATGTTGGCCGCCGCCTCGTTGCGGCCGGGGATGTCGAGATCGCGCCCGCGCGGCGCGCCGCAGCCGACAAAGACGGCGTCCCAGCTCTCGGCCAGCAATGCCTTCAGGCTGTGCACCGGCGCGCCGAACCGGGTCTCGACCCCCATGTCGAGGATCAGGTCGACTTCTTCGTCGGTCACCGTGTCGGGCAGGCGGAAGCGCGGGATCTGGCTGCGCATCATGCCCCCGCCCTTGGCGTCCCCGTCGAACATCACGCAGTGATAGCCGAGCGGCATCAGATCGCGGGCGACGGTCAGGGAAGCCGGCCCGGCGCCGATCAGTGCTATGCGCTTGCCGTTTTTCTCGCGCGGGATCTGCGGCAGAAAGGGGCTGATGTCGCCCTTGTTGTCGGCGGCGACACGCTTCAGCCGGCAGATCGCCACCGGCTCGTTCTCGACGCGGCCGCGGCGGCAGGCGGGCTCGCACGGCCGGTCGCAGGTGCGGCCGAGGATGCCGGGAAAAACGTTCGAGTACCAGTTGACCATGAAGGCGTCGGTGTAGCGCCGGTCGGCGATCATGCGGATGTATTCCGGCACCGGCGTGTGGGCGGGGCACGCCCATTGGCAATCGACGACTTTATGAAAATAGTCGGGATTACTGACATCGGTCGGCTGCACTAGGGTCCTCCTGGCGGACCGGGGGGGCTTTCCCGGGGCCGTCGTTATGCCCGCTGCGATCGCCTACCCAGGCGCGCCCAGCCGCCGAGGCGTGCCGCGCGAAGCGAGCGACGGCCGCGGCGACATCGAGGCGACTTTATATTCGCGGCGATTGGCGCCGTCATCTTTTCCGTCGCCCGAATCCGGCATCTCTACCCGTCTGAGCCCATTACGCCGCGAGCTTGCGCCTTCTCCGCGGCAGCCGCAACCATGGCGAGGCAGCGCCGATATGAGCACGGCTTCGCTCGTCGTCCAGGTCGCGACGCCATGGGGCGATGCAACACAGGGTTGACCTGTGCGCAGCGGGTTCGACGCCGGAGGCCCGAACCGTTGCGCCCAGCCGCACTGGCGGTGCATGGGAGAACCGCGCAACAGCCGACCCGGAACCGCATTCGGCTCGCGCGACGGCTTCATCAGGATCGTCGCCGCCGCTATCGTGCTTCATCAATTCTACGTGTGTCTCGCCTACACGCGTTGGCGAGCGGGAGGTTGACCAATGAACCGATGTTCCCTGTGGGCGGTCGCGGCGGCCGGCACGGCGCTGCTGATGGCGGCATGCGTGAATTCCGATGCCGGAGGGCCGTCAAAGGACGACCTTCTCGTCGAGGCCGGCTTTGTCGTCAGAAAAGCCGACACGCCCGACCGCGTCGCGGCGTTGAAGTCATTGCCGCCGCACCAGTTTGTCATGCGCAATTCAAACGGCAGCGTGAAGTATCTGTACGCCGACCCGATCGATTGCGACTGCATCTACGTCGGCGGTCAGCACGCCTACGAGCAATTTCATCAAAAAATGGCGGGACAGGTCCAGGAGACTCAGATCCGGGCGATTTTGAGCAGCGCGCCATTGCCGGGGGAAGCGGGGCTGTAGCACGATCTTCGCGTCGCCCGCGGTGTCGCCGGTACTGGACCTGCGCGGCGACAAGACCGACATTTGACGGGCGTCCGTCAGATGCGCCCCGCGACAGAGATCGCCCCGAGACAGAGATGGCCCCGAGACAGAGATGACTGAAAACCCGTTTTTCGAGACCTGGGAGACGCCGTTCGGCATCCCGCCTTTCGACCGCATTCGGCCGGATCATTTTCCCCCGGCTTTCGACCGCGGCATGGCGGAGCAGCTGGCCGAAATCGCGGCCATCGCCGGCGCACCGCGGCCGCCGGGCTTTGCCGACACGATCGAGGCTCTCGAACGCAGCGGGCGACTGCTCGACCGGGTGAGCCGGGTGTTCTCGAACCTCGACGCGAGCGACACCAATCCGGCGCTTCAAGCGATCGCCCGCGACTACGCGCCAAAGCTGGCGCAGCACCAGATGCGGATCGCGCTCGACCCCGAGTTGTTCGCCCGGGTCGCCGAACTCTACGCGCGGCGCGCCGAGCTCGGGCTCGCCGCGGACCAATTGCGCCTGCTCGAGCGCCATCATCTGCGCCTGGTCCGCAACGGCGCGCTGCTCGGGCCGGAGCAGAAGGCGCGCATGGCCGCGATCACCGGGCGGCTCGCGAGCCTGCACACCGCATTCGGCCAGAACGTGCTGCACGACGAGCGCGAATGGCAATTGGCGCTCGACGCGGCCGACCTCGACGGCCTGCCCGGTTTTGTCCGCGCCGCGGCGGCGCAGGCGGCCGAGGAACGCGGGCTCGGCGGGCGTTACGCGGTCACCCTCGCGCGCTCGTCGATCGAGCCGTTCCTGACCTTCTCGGCGCGCCGCGACCTGCGCCGCACGGCACACGAGGCGTGGACCGCGCGCGGCACGCATCCGGGCGCCGCCGACAACACGCCGTTGATCGGCGAGATCATGGCGTTGCGCGCCGAGCAGGCGCGGCTCCTCGGCTACGACGATTTCGCCGCGTATCGGCTCGCCGATTCGATGGCCAAAACCGACGACGCGGTCGAGCATCTGCTGCTGCAGGTATGGAATCCGGCCAAGGAGAAGGCGCGCGAGGAGCGTGCCGCTTTGGAGGAGGCGGCCCGCGCCGACGGCCTGAACGAGCCGATCGAGCCGTGGGACTGGCGCTATTACGCGGAGAAGGTCCGCCACGCCCGATACGATCTCGACGAGGCCGAGGTAAAGCCTTACTTCGTCCTCGACAACATGGTGCAGGCGGCATTTGCCACCGCCGGGCGTCTGTTCGGCCTGAGCTTTGCCGCCCGCCCGGATCTGCCGGTCTACCATCCCGATGTCCGCGTCTGGGAAGTTCAAGACCAGGCCGGCGCCCATGTCGGGCTGTTCCTGCATGACAATTTCGCCCGTCCCGGCAAGCATTCGGGAGCATGGTCGAGCCGCTACCGCGACCAGCAAAACCTCGACGGCTGGGTCGCGCCGATCGTCGTCAACAACAACAATTTTGCCAAAGGCGAGCCGACCCTGTTGAGCTTTGACGACGCCGAGACCTTGTTTCACGAATTCGGCCATGGCCTGCACGCGCTGTTGAGCCGGGTGCGCTATCCATCGCAATCCGGCACCGCGGTGCGCCGCGACTTCGTCGAGTTTCCGTCCCAGATCTTCGAGCATTGGATGTCGGCGCCGGAGAATTTGCGGCGATATGCCCGCCACTATCAGACCGGCGAGGCGATACCCGAGGCGTTGCTGCAGCGCCTCTTGGCCGCGCGCAATTTCAACCAGGGTTTCGCGACGGTCGAATACACCGCCTCGGCTTTGATCGATCTCGACCTGCACCGCGACCGGGCGCCCGAGAAAATCGACCCGAACAAATTCGAGCGCGAATTTCTCAAACGCTACGACGTGCCGCATGAGATTGGCTTGCGTCACCGCCCGGCGCATTTCCAGCACCTCTTCGCCGGTGGCGGCTACGCGGCCGGGTACTATGCCTATCTCTGGGCCGAGGTGCTGGACGCCGACGGCTTTGCCGCCTTTACCGAAACCGGGGACGCCTTCGACCCGGCCTTGGCGGCGCGGCTCAAGGACATCTACAGCGCCGGCGACACGCGCGACCCGATGGAGCTCTACCGCGCCTTCCGCGGCCGCGACCCCGAAATCGGCCCGCTGCTGAAGCATCGCGGACTGACCGCCGCCGAATAATTCGGGCGGCGCGGCCCGCTGACGCGAACGGCCAGTCGGAGCCTTTAGCCGACCGTCATCTCGCCGAGATAGGCGCGGCGGATCTGCTCGTTTTGGCGCAGCTCGGCGGACGGACCGCTCAGCACGACCTCTCCGGTCTGCAGGACGTAAGCGCGGTCGGCGACCTGCAGCGCCATATTGGCGTTCTGCTCGACCATGAAGATCGTCGTGCCCTGGCGGTTGATCTCGCGGATGATGTCGAAGACCTGCTCGACATAGGCGGGCGAGAGGCCCATCGACGGCTCGTCCATGCACAACAGCCGGGGGCGCGCCATCAACGCCCGGCCGATCGCGACCATCTGCTGCTCGCCGCCCGACAAGGTGCCGGCAAGCTGGCGCAGCCGTTCCTCGACCCGCGGAAACAGCGCGAAGACGCGTTCGAGGTCCTCGCCGAATTCGGGGCCGCGGCGGCGCGTGTAGGCGCCCATTTCGAGGTTCTCGTATACCGTCATGCGCGGAAAAAGCCGCCGCGCCTCGAGCACCGGGGCGATGCCGCGCCGCACCCGCTCGGCGGTGCTGACGCCGGTCAGGGGTTGGCCGTCGTAGACGATCTCGCCGCGGCTCGGCCGCACGATCCCCATGATCGCCTTCATCGTCGTCGACTTGCCCGACGCGTTGCCGCCCAGCAGGCAGACGATCTCGCCCGCCTCGATCCGGTAGTCGACCGCTTTCAGCACATGGAGGTCGCCGTAATGGGTGTCGACCGCCTGGAATTCGAGCAATGCCGAGGTCACGCGAATGCCGCGCTGCGGCCGAGATAGGCGCGGATCACCTCCTCGTCGCGGCGCACCGCCTCGGGCGGCCCTTCGGCGATCTTCTCACCGTGGTCGAGCACGACGACCTGGTCCGCCAGGCTGACGACGACGTCGAGCTTGTGCTCGATCAGCACGATCGCCAGCCCGTATTCGTGCAGGCTTTTGATCTGCTCGGCGAGCTCGAGGGTTTCGGCCGGGTTCATTCCGGCGGTCGGCTCGTCGAGCAACAGCAGCTTCGGCCGCGAGGCGAGGGCGCGGGCGATCTCGGTGCGCCGCCGGTTGGCGTAGGACAGGCTCGACGCGAGGTGGTCGGCGCGCGGCAGGAGCCGGTTGCCGAACAACCCCAGGATTTCGAGCGCCCGCTCGCGCGCCGCTTCCTCCTCACGCCGCATCTTCGGCAGCCGCAACAGCGCCCCGGCCGCACCGGTGTCGAGCCGCGCGTGCATGCCGATCATGATGTTTTCAAGCACCGTCAGGTTCGGGAACAGGCGAATGTTCTGAAAGGTGCGGGCGATGCCGCGTTCGAGCACCCGGTGCGACGCCAGCCGCCCGATCTCGGCGCCGGCGAACCGGACCGAGCCGCTGTCGGGCGTCACCAGACCGGTGACCGCGTTGAACAAGGTCGACTTGCCCGAGCCGTTGGGGCCGATGACGGCGACGACCGAACGCGCCGGCACGCTCAGCGAGACCGAGCGCAGCGCGACCAGCCCGCCAAAGCTCACGGTCAGCTCGGCAACGTCGAGCAGCGGCCCGGCCGCGCTCTCGTCGCCGGCGCCGAGAGCGCGCAGCGCGCCGAACCCGCCGCGCCCGACCTGCGCCGACTGCTGGTCGAGGCTCAGCGCCGGCACCCGCCGCGACGCGGGGATCAGCCCGTCGCGGCGATACAGCATCATCAACACCAGGATCACGCCAAAAATCAGCTCGATCGACGAGGCGAGCTCGACGTGCTGCAGCCACTCGACATTGACCAGGCGGCCGAGCGCGTGCAGCCACTGCGACAAATCCTCAAGAAACCACGATTGCAGCATCTGCAGCAAAAGCGCCCCGACGACGACCCCCCACACACTGCCGATGCCGCCGAAAACGACCATGACCAGGATCATGACCGAGACCGGAAACATGAACATCTCAGGGGTCGCGGTCTGCAATTTGGCGACGTAAAAGGTGCCGGTGGCCCCGGCAAAGGCGGCGCCGATCGCAAAGGCGAGGAGCTTGAAGCGGACCCGGTCGACGCCCATCGCCGCCGCCGCGATCTCGTCCTCGCGGATCGCCATCCAGGCGCGGCCGATACGCGAGTCCTTGAGCCGCAGGCTGGTCGCGATCAGCAATGCGACGAGCGCTACGCCGACATAGTAATAGGGCGTCGCGTTGATCCCGAAACTGTGGCCGAACAGCCGGGGGGCGGCGACGCCGTTCAGCCCCATAGCACCGTTGGTCACGCTCGGTATGTTGCGCGCGACGATCGGCACGATCTCGCCAAAGCCCAGGGTCACGATCGCCAGGTAATCGCCCTTGAGCCGCAAGGTCGGGGCGCCGAACAATACGCCGAACGAGGCGGCGATGGCCGCGGCTATGGGCAGCATCAGCCAGAACGACACCTGGAAATGGACGACGTCGACGCCCGAGCCGGGCATCCGCGCCACGAGATCGAGCCAGCGGAACGGCTCCCAAAAGCTCGTCCACTCCGGCTGCAGCTGAAACGAGCTGGCGACGCCGTAGGCATAGGCGCCGATCGCGAAAAACGCGGCGTAGCCGAGGTCGAGCAGCCCGGCAAAGCCGACGACGATGTTGAGGCCGAGCGCCAATGCCGCGAAAGCGAGCGCGTTCGCCGCCGAGTTGATGTCGGCGTCGTTATGGTGGATCAGCGGAAACGACAGCGCCGCCATGGTCACCAGAACGACCGCGAGCCGGCGCGCGATTGCGCGGCCATGTCCGCTTGGTCGACAGCGCCCCCGGCGGCGCCTTCCGGCGCACCGCTTCCGTGCGGATCGGCGGCGGCTTGCCGATCTCGGCCATCTTACGATTTCGTCGGCGTCGCCCGACCCATCAGGCCGGCGGGCGCGAAGACCAGGACCAGCACCAGGATCGAGAAGATGATGACGTCGGTCCAGCGCACCGCGATCAGCTGCCCGCCCAAGGTCTCGATCAGACCGATCAACAGACCGCCCACCATCGCTCCGGGAATGCTGCCGATGCCGCCCAGAACCGCGGCGGTAAACGCGCGCAAGCCAGCGGTGTAGCCGATGATAAAGCTCGTGTAGTTATAATAGAGGCCGAAGATCAGCGCCGCCGCGCCGGCCAGCGCCGATCCCAGGAAAAAGGCGGTGACGATGACCCGGTCTACGTTAACGCCCATCATTCGGGCCGCTTCGGCATCCTGCGCCGTCGCCCGCATCGCCTTGCCGAGGCGGGTGCGGCTGACAAAGAAATGCAGCCCGGTCATCAGCGCCAGGGAGACGCCCCAGATCAGCACCTCCTTCAGCTCCAGCGTCACCTCGCCAACCTGCCAGCGCACGACCGGAAGCGGGTTGGGGTAGTTCTCGGAGCCGGCGCCGACGGTCAACAGGATGACGTTGAACAGGATGTAGGAGACGCCGATCGTCGTGATCATCGCCGCGGGACCGCGCACCCCGCGCAATGGCCGCAGCGACAGGCGCTCGATGACGACGCCGATGACGCCCGCCCCGACCATCGTGACAAAAAAGGCAAAGGCGAGTGCTCCGGCCAATGCCGCCCCGGTCAAAACCTGGGTTTGGCCGGAAATGCCGAGCAGCTGCAACGCCCACATGCCGATAAACGAGGCGACCATGAACACGTTGAAGTGGGCGAAATTAATCAGCTCCAGGATGCCGTAGACCAAGGTAAAGCCGAGCGCCAGCAGGGCGTACATCGCACCGAGGCTCAGCCCGTTGACCACCTGCTGCAGCAGCACTCCGTATTCGGTCATGGTATGAGCGACGGTCCCACCCGATTTTTCAGGAGCCGGATGCTCACGAGCTCGCCGGCGCCACGCCGAGATACTTGTATTGGTGAAGGACGTCGTCGAGCGGATGCTTGTCGCTGCGGCTGATCTGGAAGACGCTGATCACCCGGTTCTCGACGTCGCCATTGGCGTCAAAGCTGATCGTGCCCTGCAGCGTGTTGACATGCGACTGCTGGATCGCGTCGCGCACCGCATCGCGCGTCACCTCCTTGCCCGAAGCGGCGACGCGTTTGACGGCGTCGAGGATGATCAGCGCCGCATCATAGGCGGTGATCGAGTAATTGTCGGGCTGCTGGCCGTATTTCTTGACAAAGCGTTCGATCGTCGGCGCGGCGTCCGGGTTTTCGAGCACGTTTGGCGCGGCGATCGTGGCGTACCACCCCTGGGCCGCCGGGAAACCAGCGCCCTTCAGGATCTCGGCGCCGTAAACCCCGTCGCCGCCGGCTTTGATCGCGTTGGGGACGATGTCGTAGGATTGCTTGACCAGCTTGACGCCGGCCTGGGCCACGCCGCCGTAATAGATCGCCTCGGGGTTCAACGACTTGATCTTGGTCAGGGTCGTCGCGTAATCGGCCTCTTTCGGGTTCAGCTGGTCGCGGCCGAGCACGTTGATGCCGCGCTTTTTGGCTTGCGCCTCGAACGCGTCGGCGAGCCCGACGCCATAGGCGCCGCTGTCGTCGAGCACATAGACCGATTTCACCTTTAGCGTGTCGGCGAAATAATTGGCCATGTTCGGGCCTTGGAAGGCGTCGGTGGTAACCGTGCGGAAGTAGACCGCCTTGCCGCCAGGCCGATATTGGGCGGCGAATTTCGGGCTGGTGATGTCGGGATTGGTCGAGCTCGGCGTGATCGTCGCGAGCCCGCCCTGGCTCAGGATCGGCGACATCGCCTTGCCGGAGCCGCTCATCTGCGGGCCGATCGCGGCCACGACCATATCGTCGGAGACCATTTTGCGCGCATTGGTCGCCGCCTGGGCCGGGTCGTATTGGCCGGCGGTAGCGGTGCCGTCGTCGAGCTGCAGAACCTCGATCTTGTAGCCGCCGACGCCGCCGGCGGCGTTGGCTTCGTCGATCGCCAGCATCGCGCCGTCCTTGATCAGCTCGGCGTCGTGCGCGTCGGCGCCGGTAAACGGCAGGTTGATGCCGACCTTCACCGATTTGTCGGCGGCGAGAACGTGTCCGGCATGCCCGGCCATTACCCCGACGAGCGCCGTAGTCGACAGGCTCACGAGCACAGAACGACGTGACAGCATTTCCAACCTCCCCGTATCGAAGCTTCTGGTACGGTGTCAGCAATTGTCGTGCCGAACACGGCGCGACGGCGAGACCGCGAAACTACACGATCTTTGGCGGCGGATCAGCTTTCTCTTCGCACCGGGACCGGGCCGGGCGGCGGCCGTTCCCGCGGGCGTTCTCAGCGGCCGTTCTGAGCGGCCGTTCTCAGCGGGGGGTCTCAAAAGGTGCGGTCGGGAGGCGGGAGACCGCGTGAGTACTGCGCCTTGAGGCGGCGGGCCGGGCGTTCGGTCATGCGCCGGCTGTCCTCGGGTTCACCGGCGTTTTGTTTGCTGCATGGCGGGCTTGCCTCCCCATATTTTGGATTGATCTCGCCCGGCTGCGGCGTGGTGGGTAAAGTAGTGAAGGGTGGCTCATTCCAGGGAGGATCGGAATGCCCCAGGCAAGAACCGGACATGATGCGGCGCCCCGCTTCGAGGAGCTGATGGCGCGGGCCGAGGCATTGGTCCCGGCGCTGCGCGAGCGCGCCGAGCGGGCCGAGGAACTGCGCCGCCTGCCCGACGAGACGATCGCCGACCTGCATTCGAGCGGGTTGTTCCGCATGTTGCAGCCGGCCCGCGTCGGCGGCAGCGAATTGCCGTATCGCGCGTTGTTCGAGCTGACTTCGGTGATCGGCCAAGGGTGCGGCTCGACCGCCTGGGTGCTGGCCAACCTCGCCGCCCATCATTGGCTCTTGGGCATGTGGCATCCCGAGGCGCAGGAGGAAATCTGGGGCAAATCGGCCGACAGCCTGATCAGCTCGGCCTTGATCTTCGCGCGCGGCCGTGCGCGGCGCGTGCCGGGCGGCTATCGCCTCAGCGGGCGCTGGCCGTTTTCGAGCGGGATCGACCCGTCGACCTGGAACATGTTCGGCGCCATCGTCAGCGACGAGGAGACCGGGCAAAACGAGCCCCGCATGTTCCTGCTGCCGGCCGCCGACTACAAGATTATCGACACCTGGCATGTGATCGGCCTCGCCGGCACCGGCAGCAAGGATGTCGAAGTCTCCGACGTCTTCGTCCCGGCCTACCGCACGCTCGCGACCGAGCGGATCAAGGGCGGCCCCAATCGCGGCAGCGAGCTGAACCCCGGCAGCCTCTACAAGCTGCCGGCCGTCAGCCTGTTCGGCTTTGCCATCGCCGGCGTTTCGCTCGGGATCGCGCGCGGTGCGATCCGCCATTTCGCCGAAACCACCCGCACGCGGCTAAGCGCCTACACCGGCAGAAACATCGCCGATTTCACCAACATCCAGGTTCATCTCGCGGAGGCGGCGGCGTTGGCCGACGCCGCCGAGGCGGTCGCGCTGCGCGATTGCGGCGAGGCGACCCGGATCACCGAGGCCGGGATCGTGCCGAGCCTCGATCAGCGTGCGCGCTACCGCCGCGACGGGGCCTTTGCCGCGACCTTGTGCACCCGCGCGGTCGACCTGCTGTTTACCGCGACCGGCGGCGCCGCGATCTATGCGCGAAATCCGATCCAGCGCGCCTTCCGCGACGCCCACGCCGCCAACGCCCATTATATGCTGGCCTGGGACGTGAACGGGGCGGTCTATGGCCGGGTCGCTCTCGGCCTGCCGCCCGACGCGCCGTTGTGATGCGATAGCGAGGGGTGCAATCCGTGGAGAACAAAAAGCCGCAATCCGCAGCCCTCGCTGCCGGGCCCGCGGAGGAAGAGCATCCCGGCAGCCACGCGGCGCCGGTCAAGGCGACCTCGGGCGAGGATTTTGATTCGCGCGATTTCCGCGGCGCGCTCGGCAGCTTTGCCACCGGGGTGACGATCATCACCGCGCGCGGCAAGGACGGCGGGCTCTATGGGATGACCGCGAACTCGTTCACTTCGGTCTCGCTGGCGCCGCCCCTGGTGTTGTGGAGCGCGTCGCTGTTTGCGCAGAGCCTGCCGGCGTTCCAGGAGGGCTCGCATTTTGTCGTCAACATCCTCGCTTACGACCAGATCGACCTGTCGAACAAATTCGCCCGCACCCACGACAACAAATTCGCCGAGATCGACCACATGATCCCCGAATGCGGCGCCCCGGTGCTGATCGGCGCCGCCGCGCATTTCGAGTGCCGCAACGAGTACCGCCATTACGGCGGCGACCACATCATCTTTATCGGCCACGTCGAGCGCTACGCTTACACCAACAAGCCGACCTTGCTGTTCTGCCGCGGCAAATACATGCGTGGCGAGCCGCTGCTGCCGGGCTGAGCTCCCACGGGCGGGGCACAACGCCCTCGCCCGATCTCCCGGCGAAGTCCGGGTAATCGAGCTTGTGCAGCAACAGGAAACCGTCGGCGCGGCCCCTGGATCGGAGGAGGGGGCCGAACACGCTCCAACGAGGCATTGCTTTCGGTGTCGGCCTCGCAAGGGATTTTTTCACACCACACTATGTTTCCGCACACTCCCTAATCTCGGAGACCACTTGAAATGACTCACTATGCATAAATCAGTTATTCGTCGTTCCCGCGAAAGCGGGAACCCAGGGCTCCAAGAACTCGAACAGTTCCCTGGACCCCCGCTTTCGCGGGGGCGACGATAACCCACTGAGATACCGCGTTTCAATTCGGTCGGACACTAAATCGCTGGGCAACAGCGTTGCCACCGGATCCGTGACGGCCGCGGCGGATATCGACCCGTGGCTGCGGCCGGTCTGAAAAGCGACAATAAAATCTTACACCAGTATACGGAGCCGAATACGTCAAAATTCGGTCCAAGCCATGTTGACTCTGCGTTTTGTCAGAGTATGGTCCGCCCGTACACAGTCAAATTGGCTGTGGCACTGAGAATAATTCGCAACGGGAGGGACAAGTGTTTCAAAAATATTATAGTGACAGTCTGCCGGCAGCGCGATACCTTTCGGCGGCGGCTTTGCTCGCGGGCATGTCGTCGCTCGCCGCACCGGCTCTCGCCCAGCCTTGCACCGGGCCCGGGGCGCCCTCGACCACCGAAACCCAATGCGTGACGGCGGTGCAGATCCCCGGCAACCCGCTGCGGTCGTTCGACATCAGCTGGTCCAACCCCTTTCTGAACCAGTACTATTTCGGCGATCGCTCGAACGCGGGAATAGAGGTTATCAGCACCGCGTCCAACAAGTTCACGCTTAGGCTCACCGGTTTTGTCGGCATCGTCCTCAATGCGAATGGGACGGTAAACAACGCCAAGTCAGGACCGGACGGTGTGACGTCGCACGGCCAATGGGTTTACGGCGGTGACGGCAACAGCACACTCAAGGTGTTCAACCTCGGTTCGGTGCCCACCGCCACGAACGGCGTACCCGGCATTGCGCCGCGGCAGAGCGTTCCGACCGGCGGCCAGTTCCGCGTTGACGAAATGGCGCTGACCCCCGACGGCAAATTGCTGCTTGCCGCCAACAACGCCGATGACCCGCCCTTTGCTACTCTGTTCGCCGCGAACGGCGATTCCGGGGTCAGCAATGTGAGCATCATTACCAAAGTCACTGTGGACCCCACGATCATACCGACCGGCTCCGGGCTGTCATTGGAGCAACCGACCTGGGAACCGGTCACCAAGCGGTTTTATGTATCGATCCCGATCATCGCCAACAATCCGGCCGGCTGTAACTACGGTCAGGTTTCTGGCAGCCCGATCACATGCGATGGCGGGATGGCGGTGATCGACCCGACGACGCTTTCGAAACCGACTGCCGTGCTCGGCGCCTTTGACCCGACCACCAATACCGGGGTCGTGTCGTTGAACGCGTGCGGCCCGAACGGCTCCGTTGTCGGACCGGGCTCCAACCTGCTGCTCGGCTGCACACCGGGCAACAACCCGAGCGACACGACAACGTTGGTCATTAACGCGATCAACAAAAACTACTCGCACATCTCTGGGATCACCGGTTCGGACGAGGTCTGGTTCAATACTGGCGACCAGCGCTACTACACCGGCTCCAGCGCCAACAGGGTAAATGGGGTCGTGACGCCGGTGCTCGGCGTGATCGACGGCACCAGCGTGCTGATCGAGACGATACCGCAGAGTACCGGCTCCCATTCGGTTGCGGCCGACTGCATCCGCAACAGCATCTTTGTCCCACAGGTGGCGCCGGCCTCGGTGGTCGGGTCGGGTGGCGACACGACGACCGTTGGCCAAGGTATCTGCGGCAGCACGAACGGGTGTGTCGGTGTCTATAGGAATCCGACAGCCACCCCGACCGCCTGCGGCGCCATCTTTGGCAACACCGGCTACTACAACGCCAAGTAAGCTTCGGGTTTCCGACCAAAGAATCTTCATCGATCATGGCATCGGCGGGTGCGAA
The DNA here is from genome assembly GCA_963775525.1 of uncultured Alphaproteobacteria bacterium. Taxonomy (GTDB): domain Bacteria; phylum Pseudomonadota; class Alphaproteobacteria; order ATCC43930; family CGMCC-115725; genus AP-15. The sequence continues at coordinate 308,069 of CAVZJF010000005.1, forward strand.
CCCACGCATCCGCCGATTTTTTTTGCCCTCATAGGGTTTGCGCAGCGGTGTGAGCGGCGACCATCGTTCGCGGCCGGACGACATCGTCCTCCTCGACAATCCGAGCAGCCGCAAGATCGCCGGGATTGCCGCGGCGATGCCGCGCAAGGCGCCCGGCTCGTCTACCGCCCTACAGCCCCGACCTCGACCCGATCGAGCAGGCCTTCGCCAAATTAAAGGCGGCGCTGCGCCACGCTGCCGCAACTTCCTTAACCAGGCCGGCTATGCAACATGATCGGAAACCGCTCTAATGCGCCAGAGGGGTTGGGAAACGCAGCGAGAGGTTGAGATGCCGCAATCGCCCGCACCGGCGCGGCGCGCGCCGTCACGAGAGCGTTGAGCGAGTGGAAATTTCACTCGACCTCCTGCTCAACGCGATCATCGCCGGGCTGTTGCTCGGCGGGTTGTATGCCGCGGTCACGGTCGGGGTGACGATCTCGTTCGGCATGCTCGACATCGTCAACATCGCCCACCCGGCCTTTATCATGCTCGGCTCGTTTGTCGCCTACGCGGTCAATTCGACCTGGCACCTCGACCCGGTGCTGGTCGGCGTCGCGATGACGCCGGTGTTTTTCCTGATCGGGATGGCAGTTTATCAAATCTATTACTATGCCTTTGAGCAGCGCGGCGAGGAATCGATCCAGGGCCTCGCCTTTTTCTTTGGCCTGCTGTTCGTCGGCGAGGTGGCGCTGATCCTGGTCTTTGGCGTCGACTACCGCTTTGTCGAGGCGCCCTATATCGGGCCGAGCCTGCATTTCGGCTTTGTCGACCTGCCGCTGCGGATGCTGGTCCCGTTTGCCGTGGCGCTGCTGATGGTGGCGCTGCTGCAGTTCTTTCTCGGCCGCAGCTTTATCGGGCGAGCGATCCTCGCGGTCTCGCAGGACCGGCTCGCGTTGCAGCTGATGGCGGCCAATCCGCGCCGCATCAAGCGCATCGCCTTTGGCGTCTCGATTGCCACCGCCTCGGTCGCCGGGGCGCTGTTGATCATCATCCAGCCGGTCGAGCCGTCGATCGGGCGCGACTACATCGGCCGCATCTTTGCGATCTGCGTGCTGGGCGGGATGACGAGCTTTCCCGGCATGGTGGCGGGCGCCATGCTGATCGGCATTGCCGAGAGCATCACCTCGACCTTTTACGGGCCGTCTTGGGCGCCGGCGGTGGCGTTCGGCTTTCTGCTGCTGACCTTGGCGGTCCGTCCCGCCGGCATCCTCGGCCGCTGATGATCGGCAACTGTAAATTATATCGTCCCTCTCCCGCAGTGCGGGAGGGGGCGATCTGGCGGTGGTGAACCTCAGATGGCCACCGGCAAGTTCTGGGGCGTCTCGTTTCTGGTCGCGATGGCGCTGTTGGTGCTGACCCGCTGGCAAATCCACAACGAGTATTTCTTTTTCGCCGGCTACGTCGTGCTGCAGTACATCGTGCTGGCGACCGCGTGGAACATCCTCGGCGGCTACACCGGCTACACCAATTTCGGGGTCGGCGCTTTTTTCGCCGGCGGCGCCTATACCTCGGTCGTCTTGCACAAGCTGAGCTCGGCGCCGGTGCCGGTCATGATCGCGGTTGCCGGCATTGTCGCGGGCATCGTCGGTTTTGGCATGGGCTATCTGACCCTGCGGCTGAAGGGCGTGTTTTTCGCCATCGCCACCTTGGCCCTGGCGATCGTCGCCCAAACCCTGATCGTCAACTGGGACTTTGTCGGCGGCTCGCGCGGCATCTACATCATCCGCCCGCGCCAGGCGCCGCTGTTCGGCAGCTACATTCAGTACCTCTATTCGCTGATGCTGATCTTGAGCTGGCTGGCGGTCGCGGTCGCCCGCACGGTCGAGCGCTCGCGGCTCGGCCTCGGCCTCGCCGCGATCCGCGACGACGAAGAGGCGGCCGAGGCGGCGGGGGTGCCGACCCTGCGCCTAAAGCTGGTCGCCACCACCCTCAGCGGCGCCCTGATGGGCATGGCGGGCGCGCCGTTGCCCTATTACGTCACCTATCTCGACCCGACCTCGACCTTCAACTTGTCCTATGCCGTCAACAGCGTGGCGATGCCGCTGATCGGCGGCATGACGAGCTGGGTCGGCCCGATCATCGGCGCGGTAGTGCTCGGCACGATCCAGCAGGTCGCGACGGTGACGATCTCCTCGGCGCTCAACCTGTTGATCGTCGGGTTGCTGCTGATCGCGTTTGTCATCGTCGCCCCCAACGGGGTCGTCGGTCTGGTCAGGGCCCGCCGCCGCGCGCGCGAGGAACGGTGACGGCCTCTGCGCAAACGCCGCTCCTCGCAGCCGCCGGGCTCGGCAAGCATTTCGGCGGGTTTGTGGCGCTCGAAAACATCGACCTCGCGGTGATGCCGGGCGAGCGGCTGGGCCTGATCGGCCCCAACGGCTCGGGCAAGAGCACCTTGGTCAACTGCCTCTGCGGCACGTTGCGCCACGACAGCGGGACGATCGCCTTCGACGGCCGCCGGCTCGACGGCGCTCCGGCCTACCGGCGCACCCGGCTCGGGCTGGCTCGCAGCTTTCAATTGCCCAAGCCGTTCCGCACGATGAGCCTCGTCGACAATTTGCGCATCCCGCTGCTCTACGCGGTCAACGCTCGGCCCGATGGCCCGCACCTCGCCGCCGCCGCGATCGAGGAGCGCTGCCTCGACCTGCTCGGCGAGGTCGGGCTCGCCGACAAGGCCCGCCGGCTGCCGCGCGACCTGACCCAGGTCGAGATGCGCAAGCTCGAGCTCGCCCGCGCCGTCGCCAGCGCGCCGCGGCTCCTGTTCGCCGACGAGTCGATGGCCGGCCTGTCGCCGTCCGAGGTCGAAGAGATCCTGGCCGTCCTGTTCCGCCTCAACGAGGGCGGCATCACGATCGTCCTGATCGAGCACATCATGCGCGCGGTCATGAGCTTTTCGACCCGGCTCGTCGTGCTGGTCGCCGGGCACAAGATCGCCGACGGGCCGCCGCAGGAGGCGATCCGCAACCCCGAGGTCGAGAGGGCCTATCTTGGCGAGTAGCCTCAGCATTTCAGGCGTCGACGCCGGCTATGGTGCGGTGCGGGTGCTGGAAGGCGTGTCGATCGAGGTGGCGGCGGGCGAGACCGTGGTGCTGCTCGGCACTAACGGCAACGGCAAGAGCACGGTCATGAAAAGCGTGATGGGGATCGTGCCGCCGATGGCGGGCTCGATCACCGCCGAGATCGACGGCCGGCATCACGACCTCGTCGGGCGCACGACCGAGGAGATCGTCGATCTCGGCATCAGCCTGGTGCCCGAGGGGCGGCGGCTGTTCCCGAAACTGACGGTCGAGGAAAACCTGCTGCTCGGCGCTTTCCGCCCGACCGCGCGGGCCGAGATCGGGCATAACCTCGATTCGTGCTATGCCACATTTCCGGTGTTGCGCGAGCGGCGCCGCCAGCTCGCCGGCAGCATGAGCGGCGGCGAGCAGCAGATGCTGGCCTTGGCCCGCGCGCTGATGTCGGCGCCCAAGATCCTGCTGATCGACGAGCCATCGGTCGGCCTCGCCCCGGTCCTCGTCAAGCGCACCATCGAAAAGATCCAGGAATTGAAGGAGCGCTACCAGCTGACCGTGCTGATGGCCGAGCAGAACTTCAACCAGGCGGTGCGCATCGCCGACCGCGGCTATGTCATCGTCCACGGCAAGATCGCCTTCGAAGGCGCCTCCGCCGACGAGCTCAACAACAACGAGCTCGTCCGCAAATTCTATCTTGGGTTGTAGCGCGCCGCCCGATTTGGCTGCCGATCGCGGCCGTGGCATTCTGATCGCCGTTTAGCCCGGCGGAACCCGTGCAGATGAAGGCGCAATCCGGATTGCCCCGGCCGTGAAGAGTGGCGTTCGGCTCGCGAGCGTGGCGGCGGCGATGTGGTTGTCCGTGGGCGGCGTGGCAATCGGCCAAACCGGCTCCGGCGCCTCTTACACCGCAACGATAGAGGCGCTCTGCCGCCAATATGCCGCCGCCCAGAGAGGGATGCCGGCCGATGCCGCGTTCGGTCAATGCATGGTCGAGCGGCACTGCCGAGCGTCTCTCCGGGCCGCCAGGCTACCAATGCGACGCTCCAGGGCCGGAGAGCTGGCACGGTGGCGGCTTCTGACTTGGCCGGTTTTCGCTTGGGTGAGAATATTATCTGATCAACCTGCTGCTTGCCGAGGAGATGCCACCTTGCCGTTGACGGGTATCCGCGTGGTCGACCTGACCCGCATTCTTGCCGGGCCGTTCTGCTCGATGATGCTGGCCGACATGGGGGCCGAAATCGTCAAGATCGAAACACCGGGCTCGGGCGACCCGGTGCGCCGGCAGGGTGCGATCCGCGACGGGCTCAGCTGGTATTTCGCCGCGTTCAACCGCAACAAGCGCTCGCTGACCCTGAACCTGCGCCATCCCGAGGGCCGCGCCGTGCTCGAAAAGCTGATCGCGCAAGGCGACGTGCTGGTCGAAAATTTCCGGCCCGGGGTGCTTGGCGGCGATGGGGTTCGACAAGGCGCGGCTCGACGCGCTGAACCCGGCGCTTGTCTGCTGCAGCCTCACCGGCTTCGGCGCGAGCGGGCCCTATCGCGACCGGCCGTCCTTCGATTTCATCGCCCAGGCGATGAGCGGGTTTATGAGCGTCACCGGCGAGCCCGGCGGCGCGCCGACGCGCGCCGGTCCGCCGATCGCCGACCTCGTCGCCGGGCTTTACGGCGCGCTTGGGATATGCGCGGCATTGGTGCGCCGCGGCCGCACCGGCGAGGGCGACACGGTCGGCGCCAGCCTCAACAACGGCATGATCAGCATGCTCGGCTTTCTCGCGGCGAATTATTTCGCGACCGGCGAGCCGCCGGCGCGCAGCGGCAACGACCATGCGATCGTCTCGCCCTACGGCATGTTCCGCACCAAGGACGGCGAGATCGCGATCGCCCCGTCGCAGGAGCAGTCTTATCAGCGGCTGGTCGATGCGCTCGACATGCCCGAATTGCGCGACCACCCCGATTTCCGCACCAACGACTCTGCGTGTCCAAAACCGGCCGGCGATGAACGCCGCGATCGAGGAGCGGCTCGCCGGCGGGACCAGCGATTATTGGATCGACAAGCTCAACGCCGCCGGCGTGCCGTGCGACCGGGTCAAGACCTTGCCGGAGGTCTTCGCCGACCCGCAGACGATCGAGCAGCAGATGGTGGTCAGCGCCGAGCATCCCGGCCACGGCGAGGTCAGGATGCTGGGCTTCCCGATCAAATTCGCCGAGGCGCCGTGCCGCCTGCGCCGCCCCGCCCCCGATCTCGGCGCCGACACCGACGAGGTGCTGCGCGAGCTGGGCTATTCGGCCGAGGACATTGCCCGATTGCGCGAAGCCGGGCGCGCGTCTGAGCAGACTGGATTGGCTCCGGCGCGTGAAGGGCGTAGAGCTACTTTTCGAACTTCTCAGTGTTGCGTTGACTGGGTGGCGGCCGGCCGCCAGCGCCAGGCGGCGCCATTCCGCGAGGAAACCACATGTCTCCTTTAATACCGGCCCCTCGGCTGCTTGCTTTGGTCCTGTCATTCGCAGGTTTCGCGGCGCCGGCCATGGCCGCCGATCCCGGCGGCGGGGGTTGCGACACCTGTAACGTCATCAGCCAAAAAGCGCTGTCGCTCGACCTGGCGCAGGCGATCGCGCAAGGAGCGCTCGCCAAATGCCGGACCGACGGCAACCATGTCAGCGTGACCGTCGTCGACCGCGACGGACTGGTCAAGATCGCCTTTCGCGACGACGTGGCGGGGCCGCACACGATCGTCACCAGCCGCCGCAAGGCGTTCACCTCGGTGACTTTCAAGCAGCCCTCCGGGCAATGGGCGCACCGGGTTCTGACCGACCCCGCCGTCGCCGGGCTCAAGGACACGGCAGGCACGATCGCTCTCGGCGGCGGCGTGCCGATCAAGGCCGGCACTGACGTGATCGGTGCGATCGGGGTCAGCGGCTCGCCCGGCGGCGACAAGGACGAAGCCTGCGCCAATGCCGGCATCGCCCAGGTTGCCGACAAGCTGAAGTGATCCGGCGTCGGCCGCCGCGCCGCTGCTGAACCGAGCATGCTCCGCACGCCACGGAGGTTCGATGGCTGATAACGGGCCGCCGGTGTTCCTCGACTACGATCAGGCGGCGCTCGACGCGGCCTACGACCAGGCTGCCTACGCGCCAAACCGCGAGCAGCTGATCCGACGGCGGGTCAGCGACAGCGCCGCGGCGCGCGCCCGCCTCGGGGCGCCCGAGCGCGTCGCCTATGGCGCGGCCGAGATCGAGAAGCTCGACATCTATTGCACCCCCCACGATCGCGGCCTCGGTCACCGCCCGGTCTTTGTTTTCATCCACGGCGGGGCGTGGCGCAGCGGTCTTGCCGCGGAATTCGCGGCGCCCGCCGAGATGTTTGGCGCTGCCGGGGCCGATTACGTGGTGCCCGATTTCTCTTGGGTGCAGGATGCGGGCGGCAGCCTGACGGTGCTCGCCGACCAGGTTCGCCGAGCCGTCGTCTGGGTTTACCGCAACGCCGCCCGATTTGGCGGCGACCCGAACCGCCTCTATCTCGGCGGCCATTCTTCGGGCGGTCATCTTGCGGCGGTCGCGCTGACGACCGACTGGCAACATGAGTTCGACCTGCCGCCGGACGTGATCAAGGGCGGGATGTGCATCAGCGGCATGTACGATCTGGCGCCGGTGCGACTGTCAAAGCGCAGCGCCTACGTTGCCTTCGACGAACCGACGGTCGCAAGGCTGAGCCCGCTGCGCCACCTCGACCGGTTGCGCGCGCCCCTGGTTGTCGCTTACGGCACCTGCGAAACCCCCGAGTTCCAGCGCCAGAGCCGCGAGTTCGCCGCCGCGGTCGCGGCTGCCGGCAAGCCGGTGCGGGTGCTGGTCGGCGAGCACTACAATCATTTCGAATTGCCCGAGACCCTTGGCAATCCCTACGGCCTGCTGGGCCGGGCGGCACTCGCACTGATGGGGCTGACGCAATGAAGGCGATCGACCTGCGTTCGGACACGGTGACCCGGCCGTCGCTCGACATGCGCCACGCGATGGCGGCCGCACCCGTCGGCGACGACCAGTATGGCGAAGACCCGTCGGTCAACAGATTGCAGGACCGGGTCGCCGCGCTGCTCGGTAAGGAAGCGGCGCTCTTCGTCCCCAGCGGGACGATGGCGAACCAGATCGGCCTCAAGGTCTTGACCCGGCCGGGCGACGAGGTCGTGGTCGGCCACGAGGCGCATGTCGTCTGGCACGAATTGGGTGCGGGAGCGGCCAATTCGGGCGTGCAGTTCACCCCGGTCGGCCGTGGCGGGCTGTTCACCGCGGCCGACCTGCGGTCCGCCTACAAGCCGCCGGGGCATGTCGTCTTTCCGCCGACCACCCTGGTTGCGGTCGAGAACACCCACAATCGCGGCGGCGGCGTGGTTTTTCCGCAAGCGGACGCGGTCGCGGTCGGCGATGCGGCGCGTCAACTGGGGATGGCGAGCTATCTCGACGGCGCCCGGCTGTTCAACGCCGCCGCGGCGTCCGGCCGGAGCCTCGCCGAGCTGGCCGCTCCCTTCGACCTCGTTTCGGTCGCGTTGTCAAAAGGGCTCGGCTGTCCCGTCGGCAGCGTGCTGGCCGGAACCCAGACCGACATCGCCCGCGCCCATCGCGCCCGGCGGATGTTCGGCGGGGCGATGCGCCAGGCCGGCATCCTCGCCGCCGCCGGGCTGTGGGCGCTCGACCACAATCTCGACCGGCTCGCCGAGGATCACGCCAATGCCCGGCTGCTGGCGGAACGGCTGGCGGGATTGCCGGGCGTCGTGCTCGACCTCGCCACCGTGCAAAGCAACATCGTGATCTTCCACATGGCCGAAGGGGCGCCCGACGCCGCGGCGATCGTCGCGCGCGCGGCGGCGGCCGGCGTCCTGGTCTCGGCCTTTGCCGAGCGCACGGTTCGCGCGGTCACCCATCTCGATGTCGACCGCGGGGAATGCGAGCGGGCCGCTGCTCTGCTCGCCCAGGTCATCGAACGCGGCTGAGGGCCTCGTCGGCTTGCGCAGCAACGGGAAGGGCGGGGTTATGCCCGGCCTTCCCGCCGCCTGATCAGACTGGGGTCGTACGCGTCCGGCGCGTTCGCGCCGGTCGCCGGTTGTCGATCCGGCCTATTGGCCGGCGGGCATGACGCAGGTGTAGTTGGCGGCGATGCTGAGGTCTCCTCCGGCGCCGCCGATAAAGCGGGCTTGCTGCGGATAGGGGCACAGCGGCCGGCTGCGCGTGGTCGGCGCGCTGGTGAAATGGGTGCCGCTCGCAACCACGGGACCCGGCGCAATCCCGTTCTCGACCCATTGGACGAGGGGGGTGAGCATGTCGAACTGGTCTGTCGCCGGTCCGCCGCTGCAGTGGCCCATGTTCGGCACCGGGTAGAACCGGGAGAACGCCGCAGCCCCCTGCAGGCCGCCGTTTTGGGCCGCCAGCTCGTTGTAGTAGTTGATCGTGCCCAGCACCGGCGGCCCGGGATCGCTCAACCCGTGATACCAGATGATTTTGCCGTTGTGCTTGACGAACTTCGCGATGTCGAGCGAGTCCGAGTTGGTGGCGACCGGCGACGAAGCGAGCAGCTCGCCGAGGTCGGTGTCGAAGTTGAACCCTAGAATGTCAAAGGCAGGATTGGGCGGCGACAGCCATGCGTATCCAACTTGACTGGCCCCCTGACCAAAGTCTCCGGGAGGCGTTGTCGGAGACGTACCGATCTTGCGCGCCGGAATGCCGGCGGAAGACATGTAGCCACCATCGTAAGCGTAGCCGAGAACCGTATTGTCGGGATGGTCGTGGGCTACCGCACCCGCCGGCACCTTAATGGTGTCTCCTAAGGTGGTCCTCGGCCCCTGGTTGATCTGTTTGACGGCGCTTATTTGCGCCGCGGTCAGGCAGGTGGAAAGCTTTGGCCCACTGCACTGGAGGGGCTGCCCGGTGTCGGTAAAGACGTAGGTCGCCGGGTCGAACTTGGCCTGGCATGCCGGCAGGTTGTCGATGACGCCGTCCACGGTGCCGTCAAGGGCGTCGCAGGCTTGAAGAATGGCGCTCGTGAACAGCTGTTGGTCCGATGTTGGAAACCCCGGGAAAAACAGCGGTTGGGGCGGTGTCGTTTGGGTAAATTGTATGGGCGTCGGAGTGATCGCGTCGATTTTTTCCAGGCCCCAAAGCTCGCTGAAGGAAATCGCTTCGAGGTCATAGACGGGATCGCCGGCGACGATGCCGTCGTAGTATTGCGGGAAGGTCTGCGACATCGCCATCGCCTCCCGACCGCCGGTCGAGCAGCCGACCCAGTAAGAATGATCCGGCCCCTCGCCATAGTAGGCGGCGACCAGATACTTGTCGGTCAAGGTGGCCACCTGCATCGACTGATAGGCGAAATCGATCAGGCCTTGCGGATCGAGGTAAAACTGATTTGCGCTTCCTGACGCGCATTGCGCCAACTGGCTGTTTTCATGTCCGCCGTCCTGGCTCCCCACGGCGTAGCCGTGAGCAAGCGTCGGCGTGAGCGTTCCGGCACTTCCGGTGGCCGCTGGAACCGAGCCGTCGGTCCCGCCGCCGCCCTCGAACATAAAACGGCCGTTCCAGGCGCTGGGCATCGGCAGGCGGACCTCGAACCGGTCGCCATAGCTGCAGCCGTCACTGCCGACCCGCGCATTGACGATGCCGTCAACCTGACAATGCGCCGGCAAGGTCGCGGTCGCCATGTTGAACTTTACCGAGGTGATTTGCGTGTTCGGAACCGGAAATCCGGTGAGGTTTGCCAGGTCCCCGCATGCCACGGGCGTGCCTGCCGGGGTGCCGGGGGCCACGATGGAGGTGCCGACCGCCGCGAACCCTTGGGTCGGCGAGCATTGGTCTTGCAGGCTTTGGGTCACCCAGTTCGGCCCGGCATTGTGACTGGGCGCCGGGGTGTTGCGCTGGCATATAAGGCTGCCCGCGATGGTGTTCAGGCTGATCTCCGAAGCGCCGGCCGAGCGGTTGGCGTCGACGAGGGCGTTCCCGTCGATCTCGCCGAGCCAGGCCTCGCACGGTCCGGAATTATTCTGGCACAAGAAATTACCGCGAATTTTGATGCCGGGACCGACAAACCCGCTCTTTCCCGAGCAGTTTAGGATCTGATAGTTGCCGCCGACGCTCACCGTCCCGGTCAGCACGGTCGAGGAGCAGTTCTGAGCCAAGACGCCACCACCAATGGTCGACGGCTCGACATACGCCTGCACAGAGAGGCTTGCGTTCTTCCCGACTTGAACATTTCCTGAGACGTTCACCGTGTCGAGAATACAGGACGCGTTCTCGGGCACGACAAGGTTGCCGTTTACGGTTGTTGCCTTGATGACGCCGGAACAGACGGTGTCGGCGGCGTTGGCCCCAGCGGGACCAAACAGCGCTGCAACCATCAGCGTCAGGGCAAATGCAAGGGTCTTCACCAGCTTTCCCCTTTGGGTTTTGGCGCGCGGCATTGCGCTGCGCGCTTATTGGGTGACGCCGTGAAGCCCCTTTATTTTTGGTTGATTGTTAGGGTTAATTTTCGCCAACGCAATCAAAAAATGTCAAATTTGTGGCTGCGCGATCATGTCCAGGGAGACGTTCTTGTATGCCGGCCGTGGCGCCGGCAATGCGTCGGTCGACAGCGGGGCAGCGGCGGCTTTCAGCAGATGGAGTTGGCGGCCTCGAGCACAGCCAACCCGCCAGCAAACTGAGCGGGGCGAGGCCTCGCTTACATGCCGCCCCATGATGCGATTTATCAGATCACGCGCTACTGCTCAGACGCATTCAGATGGTGCGTCCTCACCAGCACTCGTCATGCCCGGCCTTGTGCCGGGCATCCACGCAAGCCGGCAGGGTTTGTGCCGTGAGCCGTGGGTAGCCGGGACAAGCCCGGCCATGACAGTTGAGTGAGTCTTTTGTCTGCGTCCGAGCGCTAGGACGTGGTTTCGATTTCCTGCAGCAGCTTGCGCAACTCTTGCGCCAGGTCGGGCTCGCGGTCCCTCGGTGCCAGGCCGCGGCCGCCGCCGGCTGCCTCGCCGAGGGCGGTGTCGCCGCCGGTGGTGTCGCCGGGGCTGGCCGGCGCGCTGCGGACGCGCTCCAGGACCGCGGTCAAGGCCGAGACGGCGTCGCGCAGCTGCACCATCGCCGTGGTGTCCACGGCGGCGTTTTGCGTCGCCATGTGCTGGCGCGACTCGGTCGCGCGAAAAGCCAATTCGAGGGCTTCGATCGACGAGGTCGTCGTCGTCGCGAGCCCGTCGGTCGTCGTCGACAGCCGTTCGATCGCATCGACGAGCGCGCGGTGGCCCTGCTCGATCACGGTGACGAGCCGGTCAGGGATCTGCATGGCGGCGGCGGGCGCCGCCGCGGCGCGCGCCGGGTCGGCGGCTCTCGCGGTTTCGAGCAGCTCCGCGGCGCGGCGCAAGAGACCGGCCTCGGCCACCTCGGCCGGCAGCCGGGAAATCATCTCGATCAGCGGCTCGGCGGTGACGTCGACGGCGATCCGGGCGAGGATGGCGAGCAACGCCAGCCCGGCGACCGCCAAGGCGGCGGAGACCGTCGGGATCGGCCCGGGGATTAGCGGCAGCGGGCCAAGCTGCTGCGCGGCGCCGAGGACGCCGCCGGCGGCCAGCACGATCAGCGCGCTGAAGAAATGCGTGCGCGCGGCGGCGATGTAAAACAGCCGGGCAACCTCCCGCCGTGCCTCGCGCGGGTCAAACCGGCCCAACAGCACGACGGTGCCGTCCGCGGGGGCCGGCCTCGGCTGGACCGCGGCCGGCGGCGGGATCACCCGCCGCAACCCGCTCTCCTCGAAGCCTGCCGTCCAGGCCGGCCGCGCCGGCCCGTGATGCGCCGGGTTGCGGTCGAGATGCCGGCGCAGGCGCAAAGCCTCGGCGATCAGACCGGCTGATGTCAGCAGGATCGCGCACAGCGCGTAAACCGAAAGAGCCGCCACCAACAGCGTGGGCAGCATCGGCGCCAGGCTCGGCAACATCGCCGCATGCGGCGCCGACGCCAGTTCGGGCCGCATCAGCAGGGCGGCGGCGGCGACAGCGGCAACCGCGCTCGACACCACGACAATCCAGGGTCGCATTGCAAATCCTAAGTTCGGCGGAAAAATCCCGAGCAGCGGCTGCACCATCCCGCGGGCAGGGTCGGCTCCGCACCGTCACTCGACCGGCCACCGCGGCGCCGGCGCCTACCCGCCCGTCCGCTGCCCCAAATCGGCAGCAGCTGAAAAGTCCTCATCGAATTATGCGGCGGCGGCAACAACAAACCGTAAATATTCACCCTAAATTGGAAGAAATTATGACCGCCGCATCCGGACCGGGCTCCCCGGCCGGCGACTGCTACGGGTGAATGACGGTTTCGTTGCGGCTGATGACGAACGCCTCGCGGCGTTCGATAAAATCGCCGACGACCTCGGCAAAAGCTTCGGGACGGTCGGTGCTGATCGCGTGCCCGGCGTCGTAGACAAACACCAGATGGCAGTTGGGCATCAGCTCCTTGTAGAAATGTCCCATGCCCGGCGGGATCACCTGGTCGACCGTGCCGAACAGGACCAAGGTCGGGGTCGCCACGGCGGGCAGACGCGCTTCGAGCTCGGCGTCGCGGCCGGGCCCGCGCAGACGCGCCACCAGCCGCGCCGTCTTTGCCCGCACCGCCGGGTCGACCGGCGGGAGGGGCGCCACCTTCTCGGGATGGGCGAAGAGCCGGCGCGCCATCTCCTCGGGCGACCCGGCAGGGCGGGCCGACGCCCTCGGGACGGATCGCCGCCGGCGCTTCCAGGACCAGCGCCCGCACCCGCTGCGGCTGTTGCGCGGCCAGCCACAACGCGGTCTTGCCGCCGAACGAGGTCCCCATCAGGTTGAACTCGTCGAGGCCGAGCGCGGCCGCCGCCTTGCCCATCGTCGCCGCCAGTTCCGGCATGTCGCGCGTCCGGTCGTTCTCGGGCGAGCCGCCAAAGCCCGGCATTTCGAAGGCGACGACGCGAAACTGGCGGGCGAGCAGATCGTGGCCCGGCGTCAGCCGCAACCCGCCGGCGCCGTGCAAATGCACCAGGGCCGGCCCGTCCCCCGCGGCCAGGTAGCGGATGCGAAAGCCGTCCGCTTCGACATGACCTTCGCTGAACGCCGCTCCCGCCTGTGTCACGATTGCATCCCCCAACGACAACCCGCGCTCAAAGCTCGTGAATGCGCGGCAACACCTCTTTGCCGAACAGCTCGAGCGAACGCATCAGGAATTTGAGGTCACCGGACCCGGGTTTCTGGAACATCAGGTCGATGACGCCGGCCCCGACCTCGTCGCGGCAGCGCCTGATCTGCTCGACGACCGTGTCCGGGCCGCCGAGGAAATTCGTCGGCAGCACGCCGCCCGTGATCGGAGTCCGCGGGTCGCCGGCGATGTTGCGGGAATCGATCTGCATCAGGGCGTCACGGACGCCAGCGCTCAGCGGAAAGGGGTTTCTCGCCGATCGCGCCGCTTCCAGCAGGTCCTGGGCTTTTGCGTCGGATTCCGCGAGCAGGATGTTCGCCCGGTAGATGATCTGCTCCGGCGCCGGCTGCCAGCCATATTGCGCGCACGCATCGCGATAGTAGCGCGTCGCCTTGCCCATCGCCTCGAACGGGCCATAGGCGACGCCGAGGCCGAGATGGTGACGCGCCGCCAACTCGCACGATTCGCGGCTGGCGCCAAGCGCATAGGTCGGCGGATGGGGCTGCTGGAGCGGGCGCGGCCACACCGCGACGGTGCGAAACCGGAAGTGACGGCCCTGCCAGCCGAAGGGCTGCGGCTCGGTCCAGGCCTTGAGGATCAGCTCCGTCGCCTCGGTGGTGCGCTCGCGCGCTTCGGCCGGGTTGAGGCCGTAGGTCAGATACTCTCCAGTGATCCCGCGCAGCAGCCCGACCACCAAACGGCCCGGCATCAGGTTGTCGAGGGTCGCCAGTCCTTCGGCGACCTGCACCGGATTGCTCTGCGACACGATCGGGCCGAGCACCGCGATCTTTATTTTCTGCGAGCACGCCGCCAGATGCGCGGCCGAGACGATCGGGGCGGGGGTCAGGCGCTGCGGAGAATAATGGTGCTCGGCCACGCTGACCCAGTCGAAGCCCAGCTCCTCGACGAATTGCAGGCGTTCGACCATTCCGCGGTAGGATGCGGCCCCGGCCTCGCGGTCATAGGCATCGGGCGGCACCGGCCATTGCGCCGGCAATTGCCGAGGCGGAACGTAATGCGCGGTCTCGAAATACGAGACTTTCATGGCCGGATCTCGCTCGTCTCACATCTCGCGGATGCGGGGCAGCACCTTTTCGGCAAAGAGCTCCAGCGAGCGCATCAGGCGCCCGGTATCCGGCGCGCCGGGGTTCTGGAACGCCAGATCGAGCACGCCGACGCCGACTTCCTCGCGGCAGCGCCTGACCTGCTCGACGACCGTGTCGGGGCTGCCGTAGAACGACGTCGGCAACACGCCGCCGACATTGGGTGCGCGCGCCTCGCCCGCGACATTGCGCTGGTCGAGCTTTAAGAGGGCGTCGCGCACGCCTGCCCGCATCGGGAAGGGTGCGGTGCCGTGGCGCTGCTTTTCGAGCAGTTCGCGGGCTTCCTCGTCGGTCTCGGCGAGGAGGATGTTCGCGCGGTACAGCATCTGCTGCGGCGCCGGCTCCCAGCCCCAGCGCGCGCACTCCTCGCGGTAGTACCGCGTCGACTTGGCGACGACCTCGAACGGCGCGAACGAGACGCCGAGACCGATCCGGTGGCGCGCCGCGAACTCGCAGGATTCGCGGCTGGTGCCGAGCGAATAGGTCGGCGGCATGGGCTGCTGCAACGGCCGCGGCCAGACCGACACCGTGCGAAACTGGTAATGGCGGCCCTGCCAACCGAAGGGCTGCGGCTCGGTCCACGCCTTGAGGATCAGCTCCATCCCCTCGGTGGTGCGCTCGCGCGCCTCCGCCGGGTTGAGGTCGAAGGTCAGATATTCGTTGGTCGTCCCGCGCAGCATCCCGACCACCAGCCGCCCTTGCGACAAGGTGTCGAGCATCGCCAATTCCTCGGCCACCTGGACCGGGTTGCTCTGCGAGACGATCGGACCGAGCACCGCGATCTTTATCGTTTTCGACCGCGCGGCGATGTAGGCGGCCGAGACCGCGGTATTGGGGGTCAGGATGCGCGGCGAATAATGGTGCTCGGAGAGGCTGACCCAGTCGAAGCCGAGCTCCTCGACATACTGCACCCGGTCGACCATGCCCTGATAGGCCTGCGCGCCGGCGTCGGGGTCGTAGGCGCCGGGCGGAACCGGCCATTCGGCCGGCGTCGTCGGCGGCAGCTGGTAGCGCGCGGTTTCAAAATATGAAACTTGCATGGCTCCCCCGACGCAGGAGTGTCGCCGAAATCCGGCCGCGGCGCCGGGCCGCATCGCGCAAGCCGGCCGACGCCGCGCGAAAACCGGCGCGTGCCCGCACGCCTAGCCGGCGGCGCGGACCCTTGTCAATAGCGGCTGTCAATAGCGGCGCCATGCAACCCTCCGCGCCCCGTCGCACTGCGGCGTCTTCGCGCAGCGCCGTTGAACGGTGGGCCGAGGCGTTCGATCTCTCCGGGGATGTTGCGGTGCAACATATCCTATCCCGCACATTTTTAGGGCGGCGATAAAAGCGGATTGCGGAATTTCGACCTTGCCGAACTGGCGCATCCGCTTTCTACCTTCTTTTTGCTTTTACGGACTTGTCAGACAAACTTCCTCGGGACGCGGATATCGTTTGAGAGGCGAAAAATCCGCTTTCCAGATGTCCAGTTCCAACAGCTCGCCGGCATCGTCGAGGTTCAGAGCCGCGCTGACCGGGACGCCGTCTTCATCTGTGAACTGCGCCTCGGCAATCTTTTTTCCAAACCGCCGCACCCGATGATCGGCATATACAAATCGCAAGCTGCCCATCTCGCCGTCTTTCATGTCTTCGACGAGGCGACCCGGTAACGACCCCAGCATTGCATCAGCGTTGGGGCTGTTTCGGATCATTACGGTGATCAGGTCCACCTCCCGCTCCCGCAATCTTCTCCAAGCGTTCATGTCAGAGACTCGTTATTCGACCGACGTTGACGATACCCTCAGGTAGGCCAAATGCCTTGTATTCAAGGGTAACTCCCGCGACATTGACAGTCCCAGTGACGATTGATCCATGCGAAACTGGTTTCTGTCGCGCGAGATCTTCTTGAATAGCGTGCGAAACCGCATCGCGATCAAGCCCCAGCTGATCCGTGTGCCGAAACGTGTGATACACTTGGTTTTCATCCGCACCAAATCGAACGTTTGGTAGCCCTGAGCTGGGTTGCCGAGCGATTGCTAAACCTCATCGCCCTCGAAAATCGTCACTGACATCATCCTCTATGCCTCGAGTTCTTAAAGGTTGAGAGCCTCGATTTCTCTGATTCTCTCGCTTTACCGTACGGCGCGTGTCCGTGGCTCGGCGGTCGGCTTACGCGTCGCCCATTTTTAGGGCGGCGATAAAGGCGGATTGCGGGATTTCGACCTTGCCGAACTGGCGCATCCGCTTTTTGCCTTCCTTCTGCTTTTCGAGCAGCTTGCGCTTGCGGGTCACGTCGCCGCCATAGCATTTGGCGAGCACGTCCTTGCGCAACGCCTTGACCGTCTCGCGGGCGATGACCCGGCCGCCGATCGCCGCCTGGATCGCGACCTGGAACAATTGCCGCGGGATCAGGTCCTTCAGCCGCTCGCACAGGGCGCGGCCGCGGCGCTCGGCGTCGTGGCGGTGGACGATGATCGACAACGCGTCGACCGGCTCGCCGTTGACCAGGATGTTCATCAGGACGAGGTCGCCCTCGCGATATTCGTCGATCTGGTAGTCGAAGCTGGCGTAGCCGCGGCTGACCGATTTGAGCCGGTCGTAAAAATCGAACACGACCTCGTTCAGCGGCAGGCGGTAGACCAGCATCGCCCGGTTGCCGGCATAGGTCAGGTCGACCTGCTCGCCGCGGCGCTCCTCGCACAATGCCAGGATCGGGCCGAGATAGGCGTCGGGGACCAGGATCGTCGCCTTGATCCACGGCTCCTCGATGTGGTCGATGCGCACCGGGTCGGGCATGTCGGCGGGGTTGTGCAGGGTGCGCACCGCGGCGTTGGTCATATGCACGCGGTAGACGACCGAGGGGGCGGTCGCGATCAGGTCGAGGTCGAATTCGCGCGCCAGCCGCTCCTGGATGATTTCGAGATGCAGGAGGCCGAGAAACCCGCAACGAAAGCCGAAGCCCAGCGCGGCGGAGGTCTCGGGCTCGTACTCGAAGCTGGCGTCGTTGAGGCGCAATTTGGCGAGGCTGTCGCGCAGCCGCTCGTAATCGGCGGCATCGGTCGGGAACAGGCCGCAGAACACGACCGGCTGCACCGGTTTGAAGCCGGGCAGGGGTGCGGCCGCCGGGCGGCGGTCCTCGGTGATCGTGTCGCCGACCCGGCAATCGGCGACGGTCTTGATGCCGGCGGTGATAAAGCCGATCTCGCCCGGCCCCAAGGCCTCGACCGCGACCCCTTTCGGGGTGAAGACGCCGACCCGCTCGACCGGGTGGACGACGCCGGTCGCCATCAGCCGGATTTTCTGCCCGGGGCGCAATTCGCCGTCCTTGATCCGCACCAGGATGACGACGCCGAGATACAGAATCGTACCAGCTGTCGACCAAGAGCGCCTTCAGCGGCGCGGCCGCGTCGCCCTTCGGCGGCGGCAGGCGGGTGACCAGCGCCTCGAGCACCTGGTCGATGTTGAGCCCGGTCTTGGCCGAGATCAGCACCGCGTCGGCAGCGCTGAGGCCGATCACGTCCTCGATCTGCTCCTTGACCCGGTCGGGCTCGGCCGCCGGCAGGTCGATCTTGTTCAACACCGGGACGATCTCGTGCCCGGCGTCGATCGCCTGGTAGACATTGGCGAGGGTCTGGGCCTCGACCCCTTGGCTCGCGTCGACGACCAGCAAGGAGCCCTCGCAGGCGGCGAGCGAGCGGCTGACCTCGTACGAGAAATCGACGTGGCCCGGCGTGTCCATCAGGTTCAGGACGTAATCCTCGCCGTCCCTGGCGCGGTAGTTCAGCCGCACCGTCTGCGCCTTGATGGTGATGCCGCGCTCGCGCTCCAATTCCATCTGGTCGAGCACCTGCTCGCGCATCTCGCGGGCTTCGAGCCCGCCGCAAGCCTGGATCAGCCGATCGGCGAGCGTCGACTTGCCGTGGTCGATATGGGCGATGATCGCAAAGTTGCGGATGTGCGGGAGCGGCGTCATGCGAGGCCGAACATAGGGCGGCGCCGCCGCCGGATCAACGCGGGCAGCACTTGCGCACCGCGATCACAACGCCGCGAGCGGGATGCCCAGCGCTTCGGCCGCGGCCAAAAGGCGGTTGTCATAGCTCGCGAGCTCGACCGGCTCGCCTTGCCGACGCAGATAATCGGCAGTAGCCAGATGCAGTGCGTCGAGCGTGCGGATCGCGGTAGGCCAGGGCTCCATGGCGCGCGCCAGCACCGTCCTGTCCAGCTGCAACAGCTCGATGCCAGTCAGCAGCGTTCGCGCCGGACCGATATTGGCGCCGGTCGGATCGTACGCGTGCACCCGGTTCCAGATCTCGTATTCCAGCAATCGGCTGGAAACCAGCTCCCCTTGCCAAAACTGCGTGGGCGGGGAACGAGGCTCGAACAGCAATCGGGCGAGCGCGACCGAGCTGTCGATGTAGATCACCAGCGGTCTTCCCGATCCTTATCCAGATCGGCCATCAGTTGCTCGAATGTGAGCCCGGGCACTGGCTTGCCCCGCGGTGGCCAGTCCGGGCCCCGCACCGCGGGCCTGATCCAGCCCTCGCGGATGCCGCGCTCGATCACCAACTCCGGCTCTCGTCGCGGCGGCACGATTTCGGCGACGGGGCGGCCGCGGTCGGTGACGACGACGGTTTCGCCCGCCGCCGCGAGGCGGACATACTTGCTGAGCTTGTTTTTCAGGGTTTTAAGGCCGACCGTATGCATGAATGTTAAGTAGCCTCCAGAAGCCTCTTCGGCAATGGTGCTGCGCAAGGCATGCTGTCCGATGTGTCGACGCGATGCGTCAGGCGTTGATACACCGGCGAGGTCCGGCACGCGAAGCCTGGGGCCTGGAGCCATAGGAGGATGATCCGTCGATGACTGTTTCGCCCCTGGCCGGCAAGCCGGCGCCCCGCGAGATGCTGGTCGACCTCTCCCGTCTCGAACGCGAATTTTACGAGTGCCGGCCGGATCTCGACGACCCCGAGCAGCGGGTCGGCTTTGGCACCAGCGGGCACCGCGGCTCGCCGTTTCGGGGGTCGTTCACCGAGGCCCACATCGTCGCCATCACCCAGGCGATCTGCGACTACCGGCATGCCCAGGGCGTCGACGGCCCACTCTATATGGGCAAGGACACCCACGCGCTCTCGGGGCCGGCACAGCGCGCCGCACTCGAAGTCCTGGCGGCCAACGGAGTGCGAACGGTCATCCAACGCGGCGACGGGATGACGCCGACCCCGGTCGTTTCGCGCGCGATCCTGGTCTACAACCGCGGCCGTACCGGGCATCTCGCCGACGGCATTGTCGTCACCCCGTCGCACAACCCGCCGGAAGACGGGGGGTTCAAGTACAACCCGACCAATGGCGGGCCGGCCGACACCGAGGTGACCGAGTGGGTTCAGAACCGGGCGAACGACCTGCTGCGAAACCGCAATGCCGAGGTGAAGCGGGTCGGGTTTGCCGCCGCCCTCGCCGCCGACACGACGCACGAGGAGGATCTGGTCCTGCCTTATGTCCGCGACCTGCGCAACGTCGTCGACATGGAGGCCATCCGCGTCGCCGGGCTCAAGCTCGCCGTCGACCCTCTGGGCGGCGCCGCCGTCGACTATTGGGAGCCGGTCAACGCCGTCTACAAGCTCGACATCGACATCGTCAACCGGCAGGTCGACCCAACCTTTTCATTCATGACCCTCGACCATGACGGCCGGATCCGCATGGACTGTTCGAGCCCCTACGCCATGGCGCGGCTGGTCGGGCTGAAGGACCGCTACCGGGCCGCTTTCGCCAACGACCCCGATGCCGACCGCCACGGCATCGTCACGCCGGGCGCGGGGCTGATGAACCCCAACCATTATCTGGCGGCGGCAATCGGTTATCTGCTCGGTCACCGGCCGCATTGGCCGGCCGGCGCCGCTATCGGCAAGACCCTGGTCAGCAGCGGCATGATCGACCGCGTCGTCCATAAGGCCGGGCGGCGGCTCGCCGAAATGCCGGTCGGGTTCAAATGGTTCGCGCCGGGCCTGTTCGACGGCTCCTGTTGCTTTGGCGGCGAGGAGAGCGCCGGCGCGAGCTTTCTGCGGCATGACGGCAGCGTGTGGACGACCGACAAGGACGGCCTGATCATGAACCTGTTGGCGGCCGAAATCACAGCCCGCACCGGCAAGGACCCCGGCGAGCATTACGCTGCTCTGACGAACGAGTTCGGAACCGCCCACTACACCCGGATCGACGCGCCGGCGACGCCGGAACAGAAGGCCAGGCTGGCGAAACTCTCGCCCGCCTCCGTCAAGGAAGCGAGCCTCGCCGGCGAACCGATCGCCCGGAGGCTGACCCGCGCCCCGGGAAACGACTGCCCGATCGGAGGGTTGAAGGTGGTCGCCGCCAATGGCTGGTTCGCGGCTCGGCCCTCGGGCACCGAGGCTGTCTACAAGATTTACGCGGAGAGCTTCACAGACAAGGCTCACCTCGACCGCATCGTCGCCGAAGCCCAGGCGATGGTCGACAAAGCGCTGGAGTCGTGAGCCCGCAACCAGGCGCGCCGCAGCAGGGAAATTTCTTTGTTAACTAAAGTTTTTCGACGGATCGCGTCTGTACTGCGATAAGATTGCCCAATATCCGGCCGACCGGGCGCGCTGCGGTTCAGCGAGAATCCCGGTCGGCCGGCGTCGGTTCGGTCGATCTCTCCGTATCGGGAGACCGTGGAGGCCATCGGATGCACATTGACGTGATCGAGGGGGAGAGCGATTTCGACGTTCTTCGTCGCGACTGGGACAGCGTCTACGACGCCGATCCGGAGGCGCAGTTCTTCCTGTCGTGGCAATGGTTGTCAGATTGGCTCGCCACCCACCGGACGGTCTGGTTCGTCCTCGCCGCCAAGCGTCACGAGGCCGACCCCGAATATGTCGCTTTTCTGCCGATGCGGATGCGGACCGATTTCGATAAAAAGCACGGCTTTCACAATGACCTCTGTTTCGCCGGCGACGGCTTTTCGGATTACGCCGGTATCCTGACGCGACCCGAATTCGAGGCCGAGGCTGTTTCCGCGTTCGCCGAGCATCTAAAGCGCAAGCTCAATTGGACGCGCTTTACGATGGAAAACCTGACGATGTCCGACCAGCGGCGTCGGCTGTTCTTGCGGGCATTCGACAAGGTACGGTTTGTCCATACCCCGATCGAGTATCAATATGGCAGCGACCCGACAAATCACGCCATCTGCCCGTCCATAAATTTGCCTGGCAGTTGGGACGATTATCTTAAAACCTTGAGCGGCAACAACCGGCAAAAGATTCGCCGCCTGCTGAAAAAGGTCGATGCATCGGAGGAATGCCGGATCACGTTGTCGGATACCGAGAGCGTCGGCGCGAACCTTACGATGCTGTTGGATTTCTGGAAAATTAAATGGACCCCGAGCAAGGGAGAAAGAGCCGAAGAGATCGCTCAGCGCAACTACACAATGTTGTCGCGTTGCGCCCAGAACGGCGCGTTCTTTCTGCCGGTATTCTGGCATCGCGACCGGCCGGTGGCGGCGCTCGCGATCCTGATTGATTTCTGCAAAAAGTCGCTGCTGTTCTTCGTCGCCGGACGGGATGAAACATATCGCGAGATGCCCGCCGGGTATCTGCTGCATGCCTACAGCATCCGGCATGCCATCTCGCACGGTTTCACTACCTACGACTTTTTGAAAGGAAACGAGCCGTACAAGTACTTGTTCGCGCCGCAGGTCGAACGCCGCCAAAAACCAGTCTGCGTGGTCACCAAGACCAACCGCAATCTCGGCGGCAAGCTGGACCCGAGGGGGCTTCCGGCGATGCTCGATATGACCCTGGAATTCGAAAAGCGGGGCGAAACCGCGGACACCGAGCTTGGCTATCGCCAGATCCTGGAGATCGAGCCCGACAATGCGCTGGCGCTCTACCGGTTCGGGCGGTTCAAGGCCGAGAACGGCGCTCATGCCGAAGCAAAAAAGCTGTTGTCCCGCTCGGTGGAGGTGGAGCCCGAGGGCGACAACGCCTGGTTCTGGCTGGCGCAGTCGCTGCAATTCCTCGGTGAGGACGAGGCGGCGCTCGCGGCGTGCCGCGAGGTCCTCAAGCTTCAGCCGGAGAACCAGGAGGCGAAGGAATTGCTGGTGCGGCTGAGCCTTGCCGCCAAGCCTTCCGAGCCGGCGGCGGCGGTCTGGCCGGTCAAGGCCCCGGAGCCGGCGCCCGCGTCGCGTCAGGCGACCATTGCAGCGGCTGCGGTCGATTCCAGCCTGGTCCTGCAAAAGAAGGTTCAGGAGCTTCGCAATCTGACGCAAAACTATCTTGACGCGTTCGTCACCTCACGCCCGCGATGGTAGAGTCTTTGGCATAAGCCGGCGCCGGGGAATTTTGTCGGATCGGTCCCACCCCGATCCTGCAGACTACAAACCGCTGAAATAACTGTGTTGCTGTGGGTCGGTCCCCAGGCGAAGCGCGGGGGCGCCGCCAGCCGAAAATCGCTGTATCCAATAAGATATTGCGATGCTAGGTTCGATCGTGATTGGTTGGAAGTCGATCGGACCGGAGGAGTGCATGACATCCACTGCCAGCAAGGACGAGTTGAAGGTTGTCGGCACTCGGCCAATCCGGCCCGACGGGGTGGACAAGGTGACCGGACGCGCCAATTTCGGCGCCGACATGGCAATGCCGGGCATGCTCTGGGCCAAGATCAAGCGCAGCCCCCATGCCCACGCCCGCGTCGTTCGCATCGACTGCGGCAAGGCGCTGGCGTTAGCCGGCGTGCGCGCGGTCGTGACCGCCGCCGACTTCCCCGAGATCCGCGCGGAGGAGGCGTTTGTCGGCGAAGGGCCGATGAACTTCCGCGATCTGTCGCGCAATGTCATGGCGCGCGACAAGGTGCTCTATGAGGGGCACGCCGTTGCCGCAGTCGCGGCGATCTCGCCGATCGTCGCGGCCGAGGCGCTCGATTTGATCGACGTCGAGTACGAAGTGTTGCCGCATGTCATCGATGTCGAGGCGGCGATGGCGCCGGGCGCGCCGGTGCTGCATGACGACCTTTACACCCAGGGCGTCGAGCCCAAGCCCGAACGGCCGTCCAACATTTCCAAGCGCGTCGCCTTTTCCAAGGGCGATGCCGAGGCCGGGTTCCGCCAGGCGGATGTCGTCGTGTCGCGGCGCTATACGACGCAGCCGGTGCACCAGGCCTATATCGAGCCGCATGCCTGCGTCGTCTCGGTCGCGGCCGACGGGCAGGTTCAGATCTGGGCGTCGAGCCAGGGCCAGTTCATGATCCGCGCCTATTGCGCGAAGCTGCTCGGCGTCGACATCGCCAACATCCGCGTCACGCCGGCCGAGATCGGCGGCGGGTTCGGCGGCAAGACGCTGATTTACCTCGAACCGGTGGCGGCGGCGTTGTCGCGGAAATCGGGGCGGCCGGTCAAGATCGTGATGACCCGCGAAGAGGTGTTCCGCGCCACCGGGCCGACCTCGGGCGGGGTCATCGAGGTCAAGCTCGGGGCCAAGCGCGACGGCACGATCGTCGCCGCCGACCTCGTGCTCAAATACCAGGCCGGCGCGTTTCCCGGCTCGCCGGTTCAGCCGGGCTGCATGTGCGCCTTCGCGATGTACGATTTGCCCAACGTCAACATCGTCGGCTACAACGTCGTCTCGAACCGGCCCAAGGTCGCGGCCTACCGCGCGCCGGGGGCGCCGATCTCGTCCTTTGGGGTCGAGAGCTGCATCGACGAGCTCGCCCGCGAGCTTCGCGTCGACCCGCTGGTGTTGCGCGAACAGAACGCGGCAAAGGAAGGCACCAAGGCGGTGCATGGCCCGACCTGGACCAATATCGGCTATCTCGACACCTTGGCGGCGGCCAAGAACCACCCGAACTACCAAATCCCGCTCGGCCCTAATCAGGGTCGCGGCATCGCCTGCGGCTTCTGGTTCAACGTCGGCGGCGAATCGAGTGCCGCGGTGCACGTCAACGAGGACGGCTCGGTCAGCGTCGCCTCGGGCAGCCCCGATATCGGCGGCTCGCGCGCCTCGATGGCGATGATGGCGGCGGAAACCCTCGGCATCCCGCTCGTGCGGGTCAAACCGATCGTCGCCGACACCGCCTCGATCGGCTTTACCCATGTGACCGGCGGCAGCCGGGTGACGTTCGCCACCGGCATGGCGACCGTCCAGGCGGCGGAGAAGGTCATCGACCAGCTCAAGCGCCGCGCCGCGATGATCTGGGACATCAGCCCGGAGGCGGTCGACTGGCGGGACGGCTGCGCGGTGCCGGCTGGCGCCAACGCCGGCAGCTTCGACCCGCTGCCATTGGCCGACATCGCGATCAAGGCGGCGCGCACCGGCGGCCCGATCGGCGCCGAGGTGCAGCTCAACGCGCAGGGGGCGGGCCCGGCCTTCGCCACCCATGTCTGCGATGTCGAGGTCGATCCCGAGACCGGCCATGTCACCGTGCTGCGCTACACCGCGACCCAGGATGTCGGCCGCGCCATCCACCCGAGCTATGTCGAAGGCCAAATCCAAGGCGGCGTCGCGCAAGGCATCGGCTGGGCGCTGAGCGAGGAGTACATCTACGACAAGGACGGGCGGATGGACAATCCGGGCTTTCTCGACTACCGCGTGCCGGTCGCCTCGGACATGCCGATGATCGACGCGGTCATCGTCGAGGTGCCGAACCCGCGCCATCCGTTCGGCGTGCGCGGCGTCGGCGAGGTGCCGATCGTGCCGCCGATGGCCGCCGTCGCCAACGCGATCCATGCCGCCACCGGCGTGCGGCTGCGCGACTTGCCGATGGCGCCGCCAAAGATCCTCGCGGCACTCGACCTCGATGAGCCGCAGCGCCTCGCCGCCGAGTAGCCGCGGCAACGGGCGACCGCGGTCGCTCCGCGAACCGCGGCCGATCTCGTTCGTACGCCCCGGTTTCCGATCGCGTTAAACCGTAAGTCCCGCGAAGGCGGGAACCCGGAGCCTGCCGCCTCTTGCGATGACAAGCGTGGCAAGGTGGTCGAAATCTGCGTTAGTAACGGTCACGCGGCGCCCTGGCCGCTGCGCAGAGAGGCTCGCCATATGGCCGCGACCGTTACCGCGATCTACCGCTACCCGGTCAAGGGCCTCAGCGCCGAAAAAATGGACCGCGTGGCGCTCACGCCCGGCGAATGCCTGCCGCACGATCGGCGCTTTGCGATTGCGCTCGGCTCGACCCTGTTCGATCCGCAGCGCCCGCAATGGCTGCCCAAGACCCGTTTCATCATGCTGATGCGCGACGAAAAGCTGGCGCGGCTGCACACCCGTTTCGACACGGAAAGCGGCGTCCTGGCGATCGCCGAGAATGCCGAGGTGTTGTTGCGCGCGCCGATGGGCGAGCCGGAGGGCTGTCGGCTGGTCGCGGAATTCTTCACGAATTTCCTCGGCGACACGGTGAAGGGACCGCTGCGCGTCGTCGAGGCGCCGGGCATGCCTTTGCCGATGCGCGGCGCAAGCCGAATGCGACGAGCGACAAATACGTCTCGCTGATCAACCGCGCGAGCATCGCGGCGCTCGAAGCGGTGATGGGCACGGCGGTCGATCCCATCCGATTTCGCGCGAACGTCTATTTCGACGGGGCTTCGGCGTGGAGCGAGCGCGACTGGATCGGCTCCGAGATCGCCCTCGGAGCGGCGCGGTTGCGGGTGGTCTCGCCGATCACCCGATGCGCGGCAACCCAGGTCAACCTGGTCACCGCCACGCGCGACCTCGACATCGTCGCCGCGCTCGGGCGCGCTTTCGGCCACATCGACATGGGCGTCTACGCCGAGGTGTCGGCAGGTGGCGGGATCGCCGTCGGCGACGCGCTCTTCGCGCCGCAGGGCCCGTCATCTGTGCATTTGGCGACGTAGAGCGGCCGCAATCCGTCGCCGTCGCGCAGGCGGCATGCAGTTCGATCGCGACATTCGGCCGTTGGCGCCGTAACGCCAGCGCTACCACGCACCTCTCGGCTCAAACACGGGCTTATGCGACGGGCAGGGTGTGCCGATGCTCGTACCACCGGCGGGTGCGCAGCACGATGCGGACGACCGAGAGCATGACCGGCACCTCGACGAGGACGCCGACGACGGTCGCGAGGGCCGCACCCGACTGGAAGCCGAAAAGTGCAATCGCCGCCGCCACCGCGAGCTCGAAGAAATTCGACGCGCCGATCAGCGCCGACGGGCAAGCGACATTATGCGGGACGCCGAGCGCGCGGTTGAGCCCATAGGCAATGCCGGCGTTGAGGTAGACCTGGATCACGATCGGCACCGCCAGCAGCGCGATAATCAGCGGCTGCCTGACGATCTGCTCGCCCTGGAAGCCAAACAGCAGCACGAGGGTCGCCAGCAATGCGAGGAGCGAGACCGGCTGAAGCTTGCGCAGGGTTTGGGCAAGCGCCGCGTCGCCGCCGCGCGCCAGCAGCGAGCGCCGCCACAGCTGTGCGGCGACCACCGGCACGACGATGTAGAGGACGACGGACAGGAACAAGGTCGTCCACGGCACGGTGATCGAGGACAGGCCGAGCAGCAACCCGACGATCGGCGCGAAGGCGAACACCATGATCGTGTCGTTGAGCGCGACCTGGGTCAGGGTGAAGTTCGGCTCGCCGTCGGTCAGGTTCGACCAGACGAACACCATCGCCGTGCAGGGCGCGGCGGCCAGCAGGATCAGACCGGCGATGTAGCTGTCGATTTGGCCCGCCGGCAGCCAGGGGCGGAAAATCCAGCCGATAAACAGCCAGCCGAGCAACGCCATGCTGAACGGCTTGACCAGCCAGTTGACGCCAACGGTGACGGCGATGCCGCGCCATTGCTCGGCGACGCGGTGCAACGCGCCGAAATCGACCTTGAGCAGCATCGGCACGATCATCAGCCAGATCAGCACCGCGACCGGGATGTTGACCTCGGCGACAGTCATGCGGCCGAGCGCCTGAAACGGTTCGGGCGTCAGCCGGCCGAGAACGATGCCGGTGAGAATGCAAAGCGCCACCCAAACCGTCAGATAACGCTCAAAGGTTCCGAGCCCCGGCGCCGCGCGACGCCGGCTGCTTTCGGTGACCGACGTCATGGCAACTCCACCCGAAAGGCCGCGCGGCTGTACGACCGATGTCATCGACGTTGCGCTTGATCGCCATGCGGTCGAGCTTGTCGACCGGCAGTGCGACGACGAACTCGATCCGAGGGCCGCTCAGCCACGGCCGGATTTGCCCCCTGCGGGCTTGTGCGCTTCGATGCTGGCGGAGGTCACGAAATTCTCGATGCCGGTGCCCGGCGCCCAGGTTTGGATCAGCTCGCGGCTCTCTGCTTTTGGCGTCACCCGCACGTCGACAAAGCCCGCCTCCCCGAGCCAGGCCTCGATCCGGTCGACCGGCGCGGCGCCGGCAACGCAGCCGCACAGCAGGGCCGGATCGGCTTGCAGCTCAGGCGACAGCGGCGCGGTGCTGACGACATCGGAGATTGCGAGCCGGCCGCCCGGCTTCAGCACGCGCAATGCCTCGCGGAACACTTGCGCCTTGTCCGGCACCAGGTTGACCACGCAATTGGAGAGGACGGCGTCAGCGGTGTTGTCGGCGACCGGCAGGTGCTCGAGCTCGCCAAGGCGAAACTCGACATTGCCGGCGCCAATTCTGGCGGCGTTGTCGCGCGCCTTTTTCAGCATCTCGTGGGTCATGTCGACGCCGATGACGCGGCCGTCCGCGCCCACCTGCGCCGCCGCGAGAAAACAGTCGAAGCCGGCGCCGCTGCCGAGATCGACCACCACCTCGCCGGGCTTTAATGCCGCGATTGCCTGCGGGTTGCCGCAACCCAGCCCGAGATTGGCGCCCTCCGGCACAGCGGCGATCTCGGCAGCGGAATAGCCCATCAGCCGAGACTTGTCGGCTGGCGCGCCGGGTGCCGCGTCGCCGCAACACAACGTGGCCGGCGCGCAGCAACTTGCGTTCTCTGCCATCGCGATGCCGCTATAGCGGGCGCGCACCAATTCCTTGACCTGAGCTTCATCCATCGACCGGTCTCTTCCTTCAGGCGGCGGAGGTCTTCGCGGTCGCGTCCGCGCAGCCAACGCCTGGGTTGCAGGCAGGCACGCACACCGCTCCCTGCCCGCAGCAATTCTCGGTGAGGTAGGCCAGGAGGGCGTTCATCGCGCCGTACTCGGCCGAATAGATCAGCTGCCGGCTCAGGCGGCGCTGGGTGATCAGCCCGGCATGGACGAGCTGCGCCAGGTGGAAGGACAGCGACGAAGGCTGAACGCCGAGCCGCTCGGCGATCACCCCGGCGGGCAGCCCCGCCGGCCCGCAAGCGACCAGCAGCCGGAACAGCGCCAGCCGGGTTTCCTGAGCCAGCGCCCCGAGGGCGGCGATCGCACGCTTCTGATCCACGCGAGGCATTCCTATCATTCAACGAGCTTCGAATTATACGGCCGGATGTGCGCCCGTCAACCGAAATTTCGAATATCGTTGAAACAACGTATCTTGTCGGCCGGGCCGGGGCGGCGACGGCGATCAGCCGAGATAGGATCGCGGCACGCAGACGCGGTAGCGGCCGTCGGCGATCGGCAGGACCGAGACCTCGACCGCGTAGCAGGCGCGAAGCGTCTCGGCGGTGACGACCTCCGCCGGCGGCCCGATCCGCAGCAACTGGCCATCGGCCAATACTGCGACCCGGTCGGCGCAGGCAAAGGCGTGCTCCGGGTGGTGGGTCGACAGCAGCACGCTGAGCCCGCGGGTTTCGGCCAGGCCGCGGACGGCGTCGAGGACCCGCACCTGGTTGCCGAAATCGAGGCTCGCGGTCGGCTCGTCGAGGACCAGAATCCGCGGGTCCTGGGCAAGCGCGCGGGCGACGAGCGCCAGCTGGCGCTCGCCGCCGCTGACGCGCTGCCACTCGCGCGCCGCCAGATGGCCGATGCCGAGGCTCGCGATCGCTTTCTCCGCAGCCGCGCGATCGGCCGCGGACGGCGCGCGAAACGGCCCGCGATGCGCGGTGCGCCCCATCAGCACCAGCTCGGCCACGGTAAACGGGAAGGTCCCGCCGCCGTTTTGCGGCACGTAGCCAAAGCTCAATGCCCGCCGGCGCGCAGGCCAGCCGGAAATTGGCTCGCCGTCGACCCGCACGGTGCCGCCATGCGGCGGCAGCAGGCCGAGAATAGTTTTGAACAGGGTCGACTTGCCCTCGCCGTTGCGTCCGAGAACGCACAGCACCTCGCCGGCGCGGACGGCAAAGCTGATGTGACGCCCGACGGCATGCCCGCGATAGCCGTAGCTCAGCTCGTCGACCGCGAGCCGCGGGACGCTCACGACCACACCGAGCGGCGGCGCCCGAAGGCCAGCAGCCACAGGAACACCGGCGTGCCCAGCGCCGCGGTCAGAACGCCGAGCGGTAATTCCACATGGCCCAAGGTTCGCGCCGCGGTGTCGACGGCCAACAGATAGCCGGCGCCGAACAACACGCTGACCGGCAACAGCCGGTTGAATGCCGGCCCCACCGTCAGCCGCGCCAGATGCGGGATGACGAGCCCGACCCAGCCGATGATGCCGCTCGCCGCGACCGCCGCCGAGGTCATCAACGTCGCCGCCGCGATCACGACAATGCGCAGCATGCGGGTGTCGAGGCCGAGCGCCGTCGCCTCCTCCTCGCCCAAGGTCATCACGTCGATACGCCAGCGCAGCAGCGCCAGCGGGACCAATCCGACCGCCACCGCCGGCACCAGGCTGACGAGATCGCCGGGGTTGACCGCGGCGAGGCTGCCGAGCAGCCAAAAGGTGATGGCGGGCAGTTGGTTGTAGGGATCGGCGAGGTATTTCAACAGCCCGACGCCGGCGCCGAACAGCGCGCCGATCACGACCCCGGCGAGCACCAGCACCAGAACCGCGTCGCGGTCGCGGATCGCCGCGGCTATCGCATAGACGACGGCCACCGCCGCCAGCCCGCCGGCAAACGACGCCGCCTCGATCCCGAGCACGGGCAGTGACAGGAAAATACCGACGACCGCGCCAAAGGCCGCGCCCGCCGACACGCCGAGGATGTCGGGCGACACCAGCGGGTTGCGGAACAGCGACTGGTAGGCGGCTCCCGAGGCGGCGAGCGCTGCGCCGATGGCGGTTGCCGCGACGACCCGGGGCAGGCGGATCTGCAGGATGACCGCCGCCGCCGGCGCCGGCAATGGCGACGCGGCGCCGGTGGCCTTGGCGGCGAGAAACGCGATGACCTCGCCCGGCGCCAGCCGGTAGGGTCCAAGGACGATCGCAACCGCGGCCAGCAGCAGCAATAAAAGCGCCGCGCCGACGACAATCGCCGGATAGCCAAAAGCTGCAGAAGGCTCACGCCGGCCGGCTACGGCGAACGCCGGCGAGCGGTGCTTGGCTCGGCGTCCGCCGGTGGAAGATTCCGATCCAGGCGGCCGGGTCAACTCACTTGGCGACCATCACGTCCGACGCCTTGATAACCGCGGAGGCTTCGTCGCCGGCCTTGAGACCGAGATCGTCGACCGCCTCGTTGGTGATCGATGACGTGACGACGACCCCGCCGCCGATGTCGATGCGGACATGCGCCGTCGTCTGACCCTTGGTCACCGAAACGACCTTGCCCTTAAGCTGATTGCGCGCGCTGAGCTTCATGCTGCCCTCCTGTCGAACCGGACCGGTTGTAAATAATCGCGCGGGACGTCCCGCGTTGGCCGCCTCAATACATGACCCTCGTTCCGCGACAAACAACCGGCCTTCACCCCGGTCGGAGGGCGACCCTTACCCCGAGGCCGATATCGATTTGGACATGGACGGCCGACGCTCTCACGCCGGCGGGGTGGCGAGAAGGCCGTCGAGTTGCGCGTCGGATGGTTCCTGCTGGTAGAACAGCGTGTAAAAGCGGCGGGCCTCGGCGCGGAGGTCCTCCGGAAAGGCTGACGGATAAAGCAGCTTGCCGAGCCAGGTGAGCCCGATCAGGCGATTGGGGGCCGGTGGCTCGTCGAGCCATGAGAACGGCAAGTCGGGCACAAAATAAACCCGTTTTGCCCGCACCGCCTCGACGTCGCGCCACACCGGGTCGCTGCCGACCGCGGCGAAAAAGCGGCGGTCCGCCGCCAGGATCACATCGGGTCGCCAGGCGAGGACCTGCTCGGGGGACACGTCGGCGATCGCGCGCGCGGCCGTGCTGGCACCGGCGACGTTGCGCCCGCCCAGCAGGTCGACGACTTCGCTGCCGATCGAACCGGCGACCGCGGTCTCCAGGCCGCGCGGGCCGCGCGCCACGTAAATGCTCGGCCGGTCGCCGGGCGCTGTCTTGGCGACGCGCTGGCGGGTCCGGGTCAGGGCCGTTTCGGCATAGCTCGCGAGCGTCTCGGCGCGCTTTTCGACGCCGAGCAGCGAACCGATGGTGCGCAATGTCGTCGGGGTCTCGGCGAGCCGGCCGCCGATCAGCACGTAGGGGATCCGGGTCTGCTGCTGGACCCGGTCGGCGAGCGACACGTAGGTCGGGTTGGTGTCGCCGACATCGAGCACCAGGTCGGGCTTCAGCCGCACCACGTTTTCGAGGTTGACCGTGTTGCCGCGACCGGTCAGCCGGCCGATCTCGGGGAGCTCCGCCGAGCGCGCCGGCAGAAACGGGCGCGCCTGCGGGCCGGGCATCCGGGTCCAGCCGAGCATCTTCTCCGGGGCAACCGTAAACAGGGTCAGCGACGCCGGCGGCCCGGCGGGAAACACCCGCTCGACCTTGTCGGGGACCTCGACCTGGCGACCGCCGGAATTGGTGAACGGCCTCGCCTGTGCCGGACGCGGTGCTAAGGCGAGCCCGGCGATTGCCCCCGCACCTAAACCAAAGAGTTCGCGTCGCCTCACTTGGCGACCATCACGTCCGACGCCTTGATCACTGCGGAGGCTTCGTCGCCGGCCTTGAGGCCGAGATCGTCGACCGCCTCGTTGGTGATCGACGAGGTCACGACCACCCCGCCGCCGATGTCGATGCGGACATGCGCCGTCGTCTGCCCCTTAGTCACCGCGATGATCTTGCCCTTTAGCTGATTGCGCGCGCTGAGTTTCATCATGATCTCCTCGTATTGGAACGGCCTTCATCGGGCGCGGCCAAAGACGGCCGCTGGGCGCCAGCCGCCGATCGATCCGGCCCGATATGACGTAACGAGCAGGAAACACGCACCCTCTGCGGGGCGCAAGCGGATCGATCCTTAAAGAGCGGGTCGGTCGGCGCTCGTAAACCAGATCGACCGCGGAGCAGACGCCGCCGGGCGGGGCAACGTGGTGCTGTCATGACGCCGATGCGGCGATGATGATGTCCCGGTGGTCGATATTTGGGATGCCTTCCGATCGGCGGAATTCGCGCACATCGTCGCGATTTCGTTGGCGGTCAGCTTTTCCGCAACGGCTCTTGCGGCCGTCATCGGGCTGCCGCTCGGTGCTGCGTTCGCCATATGCCGCTTTCCGGGGCGCCGGACGCTGGTGCTGCTCGCCAACGCTTTTCTGGGTTTACCGCCTGTCGTGGTCGGCCTCGGACTTTATCTCGCCCTTTCGCGTTCGGGGCCTCTCGGGGCGCTGGCGCTGCTGTTCACGCCAAGCGCTATGGTCTTGGCGCAGGCGATGTTGGCAGCGCCGATCATCACCGCATTGGCGCACCGCGCGGTCGAGGAGCCTTGGCAGGAATACGGCGGCGCCCTGCGCGCCGACGGAGCGACCCGGCTGCGGTCAATTCGGATGCTCCTCGCCATCGCGAGGCGGCCGGTCACGACGGCGGTGTTGGCCGGCTTCGGCCGCACGATCTCCGAGGTCGGCGCGGTTTTGATCGTCGGCGGCAACATCGCCGGGTACACCCGCACGATGACAACGGCGATCGTATTGAAGACAAGCGAGGGCGATTTTGGGCTGGCGCTGGGCCTTGGTTTCTTCTTGATCGGCATTAGTATCGCCGTGAGCGCCGGCGCCTTTGTCCTTGGGGGAGACGATGAAACTGCAGCAATTTTTCGCGACCGCGGTGGTCGCCCTACTGGCGCACGTCGCTATCGCGGTCTCACAGACCTCTCCCGTATCGATCATTCTCGCTTCAACCACTTCGGTCGAAAATTCGGGCCTGCTCGCAAATATCCTTCCGACCTTCACCAAGTCGACCGGCATAACCGTCCACGTCCTGGCGCAAGGAACGGGACAGGCGCTTGCAACGGCGGCACGCAACGACGCCGATCTGGTTCTGGTGCACGACCCGGAAGCCGAGCAGAAATTCGTCGCGATGGGCGACGGCATCGATCGCAGGCAGATCGCCTGGAACGATTTCATCGTGGTCGGGCCGCGCTCGGACCCGGCGCATATCGCCGGAACGCGAGATGCTGTCGCGGCGTTGAAGGCGGTCGCCGCCGCCCAAGCGCCCTTTGTCTCGCGCGGTGACAACAGCGGCACCGACGCGCTTGAGCATCGTCTGTGGCGCATGGCGGGAATTGATCCCGGCAAAGCGCGGCGGATCGTGGTACCGCGATATTGGCGGCGGCATGGGGGCGGCGCTCAACGCCGCCCAAGCCATGGGCGCTTACACGATCAGCGATCGCGGCACTTGGCTGAGCTTCGGCAACAAGAGCGATCTGGCCGTCCTGGTCGAAGGCGACCCGCGGCTCGTGAACCGCTACGACGTGATCTTGCTGAACCCGGCAAAGCATCCCGTGCCGAAACAAGCCTCTGCCAGGCGCTTTGCGCAATGGCTGGTGTCGCCCGAGGGGCAGTCGGCAATCGGCGCATATCGGATGGGCGGTCAGCAATTGTTCCATCCTTCAGCAGCGTCCCCTAAATGATGCGTCGCCGAGCATAAACGCCGGCGCCGTTCGCCTCCCCGCGCGACAACGGTCGTTGCCCCAGCCGAGCTGTGTCATGATCGAGGCCGAAAGCCCGCGACGGTCGGGCGAAGCGCGGTTAGACCTGGATCAGCGAGGATGAGATGACAGAGACCAACAGCAGCCAGATCCTCGGCGAGACGATTGCAGCGATCAACACCATCCTCGGCCCCGAGCTCGCCGACATCACGGTCGAGCGGGTCGTGGTCGGGCTGTTCTTTACCGGGGTCAAGCTCGGCAACGGCGCTGCCGGCGCCTGTGCCACGCCGATCAAGACGATCCCCGAGGCGGTGTGCTGCCCGAGCTCGGCGATGGCGATGCCGTTTCCGGGCAAAGTACGGGGCCGCCTGGCCGGCGACCTCGCGCGCGAGGCGCTGTCCGGCCACGGGATCCGCCGCGCCGTCGGGATCGCCACGATAAACGCGCTCGCCGAGTGCTGCTGGCAGCGCCGGCCCCACCCCGAAATCGAGCTGCGCCCGAGCGTCGACGCGTTCGACGCGACCGAAATCCGTCCCGGCGACCAGGTGGTCGTGGTCGGCGCGTTCGTCCCGTTCCTCAAGGAATTGAAGCGGCGCGGGCAGTCCTTTCTGGTGCTGGAGCAGGACCCCGCGACACTCAAGCCGGACGAGCTGCCGTTCTTTCGCCCGGCGGCTCAGGCCGCCGCAATCGTGCCGCGGGCCGATGTCGTGCTGGTCACCGGCTCGACCCTGGTCAATGCGACGCTCGAGGATTTAATGGCGCTGGCGCGGCCCGAAGCCCGCGTCACGATCGTCGGGCCGACCGTCGGCATGCTGCCCGACGCTTTCCTCGCCCGCGGCGCCGACGTTTTGGGCTGCGTGCGGATCACCGAGCCCGATGCCTTTCTTGACCTGCTCGCCGAGGGCGGCTCCGGCTATCATTTCTTCGGCCGGTCGGCGCAAAAGATCGTGCTCGCCCGGCGGGCGCCGGGGCTCGCCGCAAGGGCTGCCTGAGGCCAAGGGCTGCCTGAGGCAGGGCGGGGGCCGCCTGAGGCCGGGCGAGGGCTCGCCTGACGCGGCCGTCAGGGCCCGCTCTGCGCCAGCCGGCGGATTTTTTTGCCGCCCCGTTCCGGCGCCGGCGCAACCCGCTCGGCGAGTGCTGCCGCCAACGCGTCGATATCGGCCGCGGCGGCCGAGTGCGCGGCGCTCTCGACCGCGCGGTAGTGCTGGACAACCGCGTAGCCGAGCTCGGTCAGGGACGCCCCGCCGCCATGCTGGCCACCCGCCTGCGAGGCGACCACGGGGCCGCGGAAGCTCCTGTTCAAGCTGTCGACGAGGAGCCAGGCGCGCCGATACGACATCCCCATCTGGCGGCCGGCCGCGGAAATCGAGCCGTGCCTGTCGATCAGCTCCAGAAGCTTGATCTTGCCCGGGCCGATGGCGCGGTCCGCGTCGAAATCGATACGCAGCGTCAGCCTCGGCATCGCCTTGCGCCCAGGTTTGGTCAGCGGCTGTCCGTGGTGGAACCGCCGCAGCACTCTTGTCTTGTGCCGTCTTGCTCCAAACCGCCGTGACGTTCAAGTACTCTTGCGTCTGCCGGCGGCCGGGTTGCGGTCACGACGGCAAATGATTGCGACTGCTGAACCGCGTCGCTGCATTTCTGGACTTGTCAGCACCCGCCGGTCGGCGAACGCCGCCCGTCGACATCCAGCACCCGCCGGATTTCGGCGACAAGCTGCTCCTCCTCGACCGGCTTGCGCAGCACCGGGCCCAACGCCTCCTCGGCCACTCCCGGAATGTCGTAGCCGGTCATGTGGATGACCTTGAGCCCCGGACGGCGCATCCGGGCCATTCGCGACAATGCCACGCCGTTGACGCGCTGCGGCATCACGATGTCGGAGATCAGCAAGTCGATCGGCCGCGCGCTTTCGAGCTCCTCCAATGCCAGCCGGTAGTCGGGCGCGACAAACACGTCGAAGCCCCGCGCGCGCAACAAATTCGCGGTCGCCGCGGCAAACGTCGAATCATCGTCGACCAGGAGGATTCTCGGCATCGGGCAGTCGGGGACGCTGGCAGTTCATCCGTAAAATTTCCGGCGGTGCAACATCGATGATCAATGTAAGTTACCGGGCGTAAGTTAGCCGGCCTCCCGCAGGGGCGCAACCACGTGTCCGCTCTCGCTGCTCGCGGCGCGCAAAACTGTTCTTTGAGGCAATCCCAGAGGAAACGATGGAAGCGAGAAACAGGAGCGCCATCCTGCAACTGCTGGCCGAAAACGAACCGGCCCTTCTAAAT
Source organism: uncultured Alphaproteobacteria bacterium (assembly GCA_963775525.1). Lineage (GTDB taxonomy): Bacteria > Pseudomonadota > Alphaproteobacteria > ATCC43930 > CGMCC-115725 > AP-15. The sequence continues at coordinate 344,419 of CAVZJF010000005.1, forward strand.
GGCTGGTTGGAGTCACAAAAAAAATCTGGCGCGTTGCGTGGCGGGCAGATCGGCGAGGCCGAGCTTGGCGAAATCTCCCGGCAGCTGCTCGCGGCCTTGCGCGAAGGCGCCGCCGCCGAGCAGTTCGACGACATCAATGCGAGCGAATGGGATCATGCCCGCAGGGTGCTCGAAGAGGTGTCGCGCTCGCGCGCGGCGCTCGGTATCTCGCCGTCGGAGACCGCCACTTTCGTATTTTCGATCAAGGAGTCGCTGTTCGAGGAGCTGCGCCGAAAAGTCGGGACCGATCCGGAGCGGCTGGCGCACGAGATGTGGACGGCGACCCTGCTGATCGACAAGCTCGGGCTCTACACCGTCGAGGCGGCGCTCAAAAGCCGCGAAGACGTCATTCTGCGCCAGCAGCAGGAGCTGCTCGAATTGTCGACGCCGGTCGTACGGCTGTGGGACGGGGTCCTCGCCCTGCCGCTGATCGGAACGCTCGACAGCGCCCGTACGCAAACCGTCATGGAGAGCCTGCTCGAGGAGATCGTCACCTCTGGCGCGGAGATCGCCATTATCGACATCACCGGCGTGCCGACGGTCGACACGCTGGTGGCGCAGCACCTGATCAAGACCGTTGCGGCGGCGCGCCTGATGGGGGCGGACTGCATCATCAGCGGCATTCGGCCGCAGATCGCGCAAACCATTGTTCATCTCGGGCTCGAGCTTGGCGTCGTGTCCAAGGCGACGATGGCCGACGCATTCGCGCTGGCGCTCCGCCGCCTCGGCAAAACGGTGGCTGACGGTACGCCGCGGCAGCGCCCCGAGTTCTGACCCGTCATGGCGGAAATTCCGGTACTGAAGATCGGCGACTGCCTGCTGGTCTCGATTCAGGTCGACATGCACGACCGCCTGGCGATGGCGCTGCAGGATGATCTGACCAACCGCATTGTCGCCGACCGGGCGCGGGGTGTGATGATCGACATCTCGGCGCTCGAGATCGTCGATTCCTTTATCGGCCGCATGCTCAACAACATCGCCGCGATGTCGCGGGTGCTCGACGCGGTAACGGTGGTCGTCGGGATGCGGCCGGCGGTGGCGATCACCTTGGTCGAGCTGGGGCTTTCCCTACCCGGGGTGCGCACCGCGCTCAACGTCGACAAAGGTCTCGAGCTGATCCGCCAGGCCATCGATCAGCAAGGGGGCGGGCTTGGTCGTCGAGAAAGCTGACACCCTGGCGCTGCGCACCTCGGAGGACGTCGTACGAGCGCGGCAAACCGTGCGCGCGAACGCGATCGGGGTCGGGTTTGGGATCGTCGACCAGACCAAGCTCGTCACCGCGGCGAGCGAGGTTGCGCGCAACACCCTCGATTACGGCGGCGGCGGGACCATGCTGATCGAGGTTCTGCGCGACGGCCTGCGCCGCGGCGTCCAGCTGACTTTTTCCGACCGCGGTCCGGGCATCGCCGACCTCAAGATGGCGATGACCGACGGCTACACCACCGGCGGCGGGCTCGGGCTCGGGCTGAGCGGCGCGAAGCGGCTGTCGAACGAATTCTCGATCAAATCCGCACCAGGCCAAGGGACGACCGTCACGCTCGCGCGTTGGAAGCTTTAGCATGAGCGTGATCAGTTCGGTTGCCGACCCCAGCCAGGTCGCCGAAATGCGGCGAGCCGTGACTGGAGCCGCGCGCCGGTGCGGCCTCGCCGAGGATGTCGTCGCACGCATCGCCCTCGTCGCCACCGAGATCGCCACCAATCTCTTGAAGCACGGCGGCGGCGGGATCGTGGCCGCGCGCCCCCTGGAGGCGGCCGGCGGCTCCGGGATCGAGCTGCTGGGGCTCGACACCGGGTCGGGCATGGCGGATGTCGGACGCTGCCTCGCCGACGGCTTCTCGACCGTAGGCAGCCCCGGAACCGGGCTCGGCGCCATCGCGCGCAACGCCGACCGCTATTCGGTCTACTCGCGGCCCGGCCGGGGCACCGCGGTGATGGCATGTTTTTTTCTGCCGGCGCGGGCTCGCTTCCGGGCCCGGAGATCGGCGTCGTAATCGATCCCTACCCCCACGAGACCGTTTGCGGCGACAGCTGGGCGACCGCGCATGACCGGTCGAGCGCCACCCTGCTTGTCGTCGACGGTTCGGGCCACGGGCCGCTCGCGGCGCAAGCCGCCAATATCGCGACCCGCATCTTCGCCGACAGCGCCGACAAGGACTGCGTCGCGCTGGTCGAGGCGATGCATCGCGCTCTCGCACCGACAAGAGGCGCGGCGCTTGCCGTCGCGCGCATCGACGCGGACGCGCGCGTGGTGCGTTTCGTCGGGGTCGGCAACATCGCCGCGATGCTCGCCAGCGACGGGCAGTCCCGCAGAATGGCGTCCTACAACGGCACCGCCGGGCACGCCACGCCGCGCATCCGCGAGTTCACCTATCCGTTCAGCGGCAAGCCGCTGGTGATCCTCCACTCCGACGGTCTTTCGGCGCGCTGGGAGCTGGACAGCTATCCTGGCCTCGCGGCGAGCCATCCGGCGCTGGTGGCGGGTGTGATCTTCCGCGACCACCGGCGCGGCCGCGACGATGCGGCAGTGGTCGCGATGCGGGCTGCGACATGAATGCAAGGCTGCTGCTGGTCGCGCTCGACCGCGAGCCGGACATCGTGCTCGTCCGCAAACGGACCAGGCTCCTCGCCGAGCTTCTTGGTTTTGACCGGCAGGACCAGACGCGAATTACCACCGCCGTCTCGGAGCTGGCGCGCAACGCCTTCGAATATGCCGGCGGCGGGCGCGCCGAATTCCGGATTAAAGACGCCCCGCCGAGAAACGCTTTCGAAATCGTCATCGGCGACAACGGGCCGGGGGTGCGCGATCTGCAGGCCGTGCTCTCCGGCAACGTCCGCTCGGCGAGGGGCATGGGTGTGGGACTGCGCGGCGCCCGACGACTGATGGACCAATTCGACATCCAGTCGCCGGCGCGCGGGGGCACCATCGTGCGGGTCGCGAAATTCCTCCCCGCGAGCGCCCCGCCGGTCACCGCAGAACTGCTCAAGCGCATCGGCCGCATGCTCGCCGCCGACGACCCCGCCGACCCGGTCGACGAGATCAGGCGGCAGAACCAGGAGAGCCTTCTGCAGCTCGAGGAGTTGCACGACAAGCAGCGAGCCATGGTTCAGCTCAACCAGGAGCTGCAAGACACCAACCGAGGCGTTGTCGCGCTCTATGCCGAGCTTGACGAGCGCGCCGACCACCTGCGCCGCGCCGACGAGCTGAAGTCGAAATTTCTGTCAAATATGAGTCACGAGTTTCGCACCCCGCTGAACTCGATCCTTTCGCTCTCGCGCCTGTTGCTGGCCCGCACCGACGGCGAGTTGGCGCCGGAGCAAGAAAAGCAGGTGCAGTTTATTCGCAAAGCTGCCGAAAGCCTGACGGATCTTGTCAACGACCTGCTCGACCTTGCAAAAGTAGAAGCCGGCAAGATTACGATCACGGCGGTCGAGTTTACCGCCGAGAGCTTGTTCGGCGCGCTTCGCGGCATGCTGCGGCCGCTTCTGGTCGGCGACGCGGTGGCGCTGGTCTTCGAGGACGCCGACGAGCTCCCGACGCTGTACACTGACGAGGGGAAGATTTCTCAAATTCTTCGTAATTTTCTTTCGAACGCGATCAAGTTCACCGAACGCGGCGAAGTGCGAGTGTGGGCCGATGCGGCTGCCGATGGCGGCACCGTGACGTTTTATGTTCGCGATACCGGCATCGGCATCGCCGAGGCGGATTTGGGGATCATTTTCGAGGAGTTCGGGCAAGTCGCGCATCCGATGCAGTCGGGTGTCAAGGGCACCGGTCTCGGCTTGCCGCTGTCGAGAAAGCTGGCGGAGCTGCTGGGCGGCGAGGTCGCCGTCGAAAGCGCGCCGGGGCAAGGCTCGGTGTTCTCGGTGACCGTGCCGCGCATCTACCGGGCTGCGGAGGAGGCAGACGCGGCCGAGGAAGAGGAAGAGTGGACGGTCGACCCTGCCCGGGCCCAGGTTCTGGTCGTCGACGACGACCGCGCCGACGCCTTTGTCGTGCAGCGCCTTCTCGCCAACAGCCGCTACCAGCCGATCGTCGTGCGGACCGTCGCCGCCGCAAAGCGCGCGCTTGACCGGGTTGCGCCCGCCGCGGTCCTGCTGGACGTGGTGCTGTTTGGCGACGAGTTCTGGCGGATGATCCTGGGGCTGCGGCAGGGCGAGGCGACGGCCGACATCCCGATCGTGGTCACCTCCTCGACCGGGGAGAAGCGCAAGGCGCTGCATCTCGGCGCCGACGCCTACCTCGGCAAGCCGATCGAGCCCGACGCGCTGTTCGACATTCTCGACCGGCTCACCGGCAACCAGCCGATTACCAAGGTGCTGATCGTCGACGACGACGAGGTTACGCGATATCTCGTGCGCCAATTGCTGCCGCGCGGTGTTTACGACTTGCGAGAGGCTACGACCGGAACCGAGGGATTGGCTCAACTGCGCAACAGCCGCCCCGATATTTTGTTGTTGGATTTGAAGATGCCCGAAATGACCGGTTTCGAGCTGCTCGAGCAGATGGACGGAGAACCCGGCCTGGACGACGTTCCGGCGGTTGTCCTGACCTCGGCGATCCTCAGTCCGCGCGAACAGCAGCGGCTGGGGCGGGCGTCGCGGGTCATGTCGAAATCCGACCTCTCCGCGGTCGGGCTCACCGCCGCCATCGCGGAGGTGCTGGGCGCCGTCGGGTCCGGTTCGGCGGGAACCGCGCCATGACGCCGGAGGCCAGCCGGATCCTGATCGTCGACGACGACGAGGCGACGCGCTACGTCAAGAGCCACCTTCTCCGGCGCCAAGGGTATGACATCGACGAGGCGGGCCGCGGCCGCGACGCGGTCGCCTTGGCTGAGGCGCGGCGCCCCGATTTGATCCTGCTCGACGTGAAGCTGCCGGACGCGAGCGGCATCGAGATTTGTCGCGAGATCAAATCGCGCTTTCCGCAGATCATCATAATGCAGACATCGGCCGCCTTTACCGGCGTCGCCGACCGTACCCGGGCGCTCGACGGCGGCGCCGATTCCTACCTGGTCGAGCCGATCGAGCCGGACGAGCTGATTGCGACCGTCAACGCGCTGCTGCGCATGCGCAAGGCGGAGCAGGACGTCCGGCGCATGAACCAGAACCTCGAGCAGCTGGTCACGGAGCGAACCCGGGAGCTGGTCGAGGCCAACCGGGGGCTGGCCAAGGAGGCGGCCGATCGCCGCAAGGCCGAGATGGCGCTGTGGCACGCGCAAAAGCTCGATCTGATCGGCCAGCTGACCGGCGGCATTGCGCACGATTTCAACAATCTGCTGACTGTCATCTCCGGCAACCTGGAGCTGATCCACAACACGGTAAGAGACATCGACGATCTCTACCCGGCGGCGCGGGCCAAGCTGTTGCGGCGGCTCGGGAGTGCTGAGGACGCGACCCGGCACGCCGCCAGGATTACCCAGCAGCTCCTCGCCTTTGCGCGGCGCGGCACGCTGATCCTGGAACCCGTGCACATCGGCGATTTTCTCGACGCCGAGGAGAATTTTCTGCGGCGGGCTGCCGGCGAGGCGGTCACCCTCGACTTTGTCTGCGCGCCGGGCGTTTGGTATTGCCAGACCGACCGGATGCTGCTCGAGGCCGCGATCCTGAACCTGGTCGTGAACGCGCGCGACGCCATGCTCGATGCCGGCAGCCTTCTGATCGAAGCGGCGAATGTCGCGGTCGGGCCTGCCAGCCCGGAGGCTGGCCGCGGGGTCGGCGCTGGGGATTATGTAAGGATCGTGGTGTCGGATACCGGGCATGGCATGATGCCGGAGGTGGTCGAACGCGCCTTCGAGCCGTTTTTCACGACCAAGGAGGCGGGCAAAGGCAGCGGTCTCGGGCTGAGCCAGGTCTATGGCTTTGTCAAACAGTCAAACGGGCATGTTCTGCTCGACACAGCACCCGGCGAGGGGACCTCGGTCAGCCTTTATCTGCCGCGCGTCGGCGCGTCGTTCGAACCGTCCGCACCGCCGGAGGCGCCGGTCGAGGACGTGGCGGGCGGCAGCGAGACGGTGTTGATCGTCGAGGACAACGAGCTCGTGCGCGACACCATGCAGATGATGGCCGAAAGCCTCGGCTATCGCGTGCTGACCTCGGGCGGCGCGGCAGAGGCGCTTCAGCTCATCGACGGCGACGCCCCAATCGACATACTGGTCAGCGATATCGTGATGGCGGGCGGGATCAACGGGCTGGAGCTGGCGCAGCGGGTGCGGGCACTCCGTCCCGAGTTGCCGATCCTGCTGGTGTCGGGATATCCGGCGGCCGGCGTCGACGAAGCGGCCAAATACCCGCTTTTGCGCAAGCCTTGCCGCCGCGAGGAGCTGGCCCACCATATTCGCGCCGCTCTCGATTATCGGATCAGCGTCGCCGGGGGCTGACCTCGGCCGCGCCGACGCCGGCCGGTGGGATCAGCGCCCGTTCGGCGCCACGGTGCGGCATGCCGAGCGACACCCCCGCCGGCACGCCTATCAGCGCGCCGACAGCCACGGTCTTGCCGCGCCGGCCTCGGGTGGACAGGATGGGGCGATGAACCGGATGCTTCAGGATCTGCGGATCGTCGAGATCTCGGCGTTTGTCGCGGCCCCGCTCGGCGGCATGACGATGGCGCAGATGGGCGCCGAGGTGATCCGCATCGACCCGATCGGCGGCGGCATCGACTTTGCCCGCTGGCCGGTGACCAGCGAGGGCGTCAGCCTTTATTGGGCCGGGCTCAACAAGGGCAAGCGCTCGCTGGCATTGGCGCTCGACCAGCCCGAGGGCCGCGAGATCGCCCGCGCGCTGGTCGCCGCTCCGGGCGCCGGCGGCGGCATCCTGCTGACCAACCTGCCGCCGTTGCGCGGCCTCGATTTCGCCAGCCTCGAGGCGGCGCGGGCCGACGCGATCGTGCTGCGCCTCCTCGGCAACCGCGACGGTTCGGCGGCGGTCGACTACACCGTCAACGCCGCGAGCGGCTTTCCGCTGGTGACCGGGCAATCGGCGGCCGGGTCGGGTGGTTTGCCGGTCAACCACGTGCTGCCGGCCTGGGACGTCGCCGCCGGGCTCTATCTCGCGACCGGGCTGTTGGCGGCCGAGCGCCACCGCACCCGCACCGGCGAGGGTCAGGAGGTCACGGCGGCGTTGGCCGACATCATGCTCGCGACGGTCGGCAACCTCGGCTATGTCGGCGACGTCCAGGTCAACGGCCATGCCCGGCCGGCGATCGGCAACGATCTCTACGGCAGCTTTGGCCGCGATTTTGCCACGTCGGACGGGCGCCGCGTCATGATCATCGCGCTGACCCCTCGGCAATGGCGCGCGCTGGGCCAGGCGACCGGCCTCGCCGACCGGCTGGCGATGATCGGGCCGATGATGGGGGTCGACCTCGACACCGAAGCCGGCCGCTACGAGGCGCGCGACGCGATCGCCGCACTGCTCGCCCGCTGGTGCGCGGCGCGCGGCCTCGACGACATTCGCCAGGCCTTCGCCGGGACCGGCGTGCTGTGGGGTCATTTCCAGGATTTTCGCCAGCTGGTGGAGGGCGACCCGCGCTGCTCCGAGGCGAACCCGCTGTTCGCGATGGTCGACCAGCCGGGGATCGGCCGCTATCTGACGCCGGGCCTGCCGCTCGATTTTGGGGCGTCGCCGCGCCTGCCGCCGCGCCCGGCGCCGCGTCTCGGCGAACACACCGACACTGTGCTGGCTGAAGTGCTGGGCCTGTCCGCGGCCGAGATCGGCCATCTGCACGACAGCCGAATCGTCGCCGGCCCTGACGGGCGGTAGGGTCGCTGCGGCCGCCCGGTCAGCCTCCGCCCGGTCAGCCCTCGTTCTCGCTCTGCCGCAAGTCCACCAGCAGCTGCCGCACCCGGCGGGCGGTGCGCAGTTTGCGGGCGATGTCGGGCGCCAGCCGCAGATCGCCTTGCGCGTCGAGCCAGCCGGCCTCGATGTCGGGCGGCAGTTCGCGCATGGCCTCGGCAAAGGCGAGAAAAATCTCCTCGACCTGACGCGCCTCGAGACGCCGTTCTTTGGCCATGCCCGCGCCTCCTGTTGACCTGCTCCGGTCAGATTAGGGCGTGTCGCCGCGATCGTCGAGCGCCGCGCCGCCGGTCCCCCTGGCGCCGACCCCCCTCTGATCGCGCCTTCCCGCGCGCCGCTGGCGCGGCTAAGATGCGGCCGGCTTCACCTTTACCAACACGAGGAGGACCACTTCATGGCCATCAGCATGTACCACGCCTCGGTGCCGGTGTTTCTGCAATTGCTCGGCGGCCTCAAGGGAACGCTCGACAAGGCCCAGAAGCACGCCACCGAAAAGAAATGGGACGAGGCCACGGTTCTCAACCTGCGGCTTTACCCGGACATGTTCACCCTCGCCCGCCAGGTCCGGCAGGCGAGTGAGCATGCCTTTGGCGCCGGCCGCGCCGCCGGCGTCGAGCCGCCGCAACTGCCGGCGATCGACAACAGCTTCGCCGAGATGCAGTCGCGGCTCGACAAGACCATCGACTTCCTGAAAGGCCTGCGCCCCGACCAGCTCGACGGCAAGGAAGACTCCCAGGTCACGATCACCCAGGGCGGCCAGCCGCGCCACTTCCGCGCCCAGGTCTACCTGTATCATTTGGCGATGCCGAATTTTTACTTTCACACGACGACCGCGTACAACATCCTGCGCGCACAAGGGATCGAGCTTGGCAAGCGCGATTTCATGGGCGCGATGCCGTCGTAAGACGCGTCGCGAAGACAAGCTCGGATTGCAATTACCCCCTCACCCAGCTCCGGGGTAAGGCTCGGCCATGCCTCGCCAACCCTCCGCAACCCTCTCCCCTCGAGGGGAGAGGGAAGGGTGAGCTGGGGTAATCGGAGCCGGGCGCGACACCCTTACGGTCGAGCCGGCGGAACCGGTTTCATCAGGAGGGCATCATGGGCGTATTCATCGGGCTTGACGTGTCGCTCAGCAAAACGGCGGTGTGCGTCGTCGACCGCGACGGCGCGGTATTCTGGTAAGGCAAGGTACCGAGCGAACCGGGCCCGCTGATTGCGCGCTTGGCAGAATGAGCGGCAAGATCGATCTCACCGGGATCGAACCCTGTCCCCCTTTCGGAATGGCTACATCGCAAGCTTCGTGAGGCCGGCATCCCCGTGGTTTGCATCGAGACCCGCCATGCCCAGCGCTTTCTGTCGTCGCGGCCGGTCAAGACCGACCGAAACGACGCGCGCGGCATCGCCGAGATGATGCGCCTTTGGCACTATCGACCGGTACATGTGAAATCGCCGGCGGCGCAGTCGATGCGCACAACGCTTGTGGCGCGGATGCAGCTCGTCTCGGCCCAGCTGCAAATCGAGAACACAATTCGCGGGCTATTGCGGCTCTATGGCCTCAAGATCGGTGCGATACATCGCAACCGGTTTGCGGCGCCGGTTGCCGAATTGCTCGATATCGCCGCTATGCCGGAATTGGCATCTGCGATCGAGGCGCTACTGCGCGTGCGCGAAGGAATGCGGACGGAACGCAAGGCGCAGGATCGGAGCCTTGCCGCCCTGTCGCGACGCGATCAGGTCACCCGGCGCTTAATGACAGTCCCGGGCGTCGGACCGGTGACCGCGCTGGCGTTCAAGGCCATGATCGATGATGTTGACCGCTTTGCCACCTCGAAAGCGTTAGGCGCGCATCTCGGGCTGACTCCGCGCGTTTATCAATCGGGTGAAATTGATCGGTCGGGGCATATAAGCAAATGCGGCGATCGAATGATGCGCCATCTCCTTTACGAGGCAGCCGCCGTGCTGATGACGCGGACCCGCAAGTGGTCGCGGCTGCGGGCCTGGGGGATTAGCGTCGCGAAGCGACGGGGGGTGAAGCGCGCCACCGTCGCGGTCGCTCGGAAACTGGGGGTGATTATGCATCGGATGTGGGTCACAGGCGGCGAATTCGACTTCGGCTGTGCGCCAGCTGCAAACAGCGGAGCGTAATCCCGCCGAGCGAAGAACCGACGACGGCAGCGCAAGACCGCCCGAGCCGGACGTCGGGAGCGGTGAAGTCCGTCACGCCCCCTGTGGTGCCGAGTCAACGACTATTGGCGATCACGTGCTGTGAGCGTGGACAACCGATCCCTCGGACCCCATCATGGGGCGGCCTCTGTAGGTTGACCCCGGACAGAAGCAGGATCCGGTAAGGTTGTTGAAGTTGTTGAGGCGCTCCGATGCTACCCTCTGGCGCTGTCGGGTGTCAGAGAAACACGGCGGCGCAATTCACTGCCGCTATGGGTGAAAAACCGGCGTTCCCGATCGGTTAAAACGGCAACTGCCGCAAGTTCTGGCCCACCTAGGAAAACGATGATGCAACATGCCAGTCATCACCGCTTTTTACCACTTTTTGCGCTTTTCACCGCGTTTATCGTCCTCGGTTCTGTAGCTGCGCATGCGGACGACCCCACGCCCGATCTTAAAGCCATAACTGACACAGTCGACACGCTCTGTGGCACCGTCAAGGATGACCTGACAGTCTCGATAAATAGTCTTCTAAACCGACTTTATGATGTGAAAATATCGGGAGCTGATAACCTAATATCTAACACACAACAACAACTGGTGACGGCTCTTAAGCATGCTCAATATTGCAAGGTACAGATGTTCAATGTCCTTCTAGATATATTGTCAACTGCAAAAAGCTTCAATGAGACCCGTCCCCGCCGCGACCCTCAAAAGGCGCAAACTTCGCAATTTGACGGCACATATGCGTTCGTCTCATCGATGAAAATGAATGAAGCTTATATGACGATGCGTACGGAACACTTACTACCATGCCCGAACCGGCAAGTACCAAGTTCGCTCATCATCTTCAACGGTCAAGCGCGGTTGCTAGCCTTCGGAGGAACGGTTGGGCCATGGGGGAGTTGGAGATGCGGCGCGACCCAGAGCCGTTAGGTAGAGCAGCCGGAGCTTTTCCTGGTATTGAGGTAATCATGGACGGACGGATTGACGGTAAGGGAATAGTACGTGTACGCCAGGTTGGTAATAATTGTGGGTACGATTTGATCTGGCAAAAGGTATCCAAATAACGCGCGAGTCGCTTAAGGCTCTGTGCCGTTACTACAAATAATGCCAATGTTCTTTGGGGCGCGCGTTAAAATTACTGGAGACGCTGGATGCCGAATGACCGCGACGGGTCGAAAGCTGAAATGGGAGCTTGACGGCGGCACTCCGATTACAGAAGGGGGTGTTCCGCGGTGGCGCGGGAAATGCGAGCTACACCGGGCGGACGAGAACGTGGCGCTTGCGCCCGGCGCTGAGCTTTAGCTGACCCGTCGGAGCCGAGATCGTCGAGCCGGACAATTCGGGTTTCGTCCGCGACCACCGCGTCGTTGAGGCGGGCGCCGCCGCCGCGGATCAGCCGCCGCGCCTCGCCATTCGAAGCCGCAAGCCCGGCGCGGTTCAACAACTCGAACACCGTAATCCCACGCTCGAACAGAGCGCGCGGCAATTGCGTCAGCGGCAGTTCCTCGCCGCTGCCGCCTTCTTCAAAGACCGTGCGCGCGGTTTCCGCCGCTGCCCTCGCGGCGTCGCGGCCGTGGGCGAGCGCCGTCGCCTCGGTCGCCAGGGTCTTTTTCGCCTCGTTGATTTCACCGCCGCCCAGCGCCTCGAGCCGGGCGATCTCGGCGATCGGCAATTCGGTGAAGAGGCGCAGAAACCGGCCGACATCGGCGTCTTCGGCATTGCGCCAGAACTGCCAGTATTCGTAGGGCGACAGCCGCTCGGCGTTGAGCCACACCGCCCCTTGCGCGGTCTTGCCCATCTTGTCGCCGGACGCGGTCGTCAACAGCGGCGTCGTCAGCCCGTAGAGGCCGCGCCCGTCCATCCGTCGGCCGAGCTCGACGCCGCCGACGATGTTGCCCCACTGGTCGGACCCGCCGATCTGCACTTCGCAGCCAAAGCGCCTGCGCCAATTCGACAAAATCATACGCCTGCAAGATCATGTAGTTGAATTCGAGAAAGGAGAGCGGCTGGTCGCGGTCGAGGCGCAGCCGCACACTGTCCTGGCTCAGCATGCGGTTGACCGAGAAATGGCGGCCGACATCGCGCAGCAGCGGGATGTAGCGCAATTCGTCGAGCCAGTCGGCGTTGTTGACCATCACCGCATCGGTCGGGCCGTCGCCGAAATCGATGAATTTGGCGAAGATCTTGCCGATCCCCGCCATGTTGCGGGCGATCTGGGCGTCGTCGAGCAACGGGCGCGCGGTGTCCTTGCCGGAGGGGTCGCCGATCCGCGTCGTGCCGCCGCCCATCAGCACGATCGGCTTGTGGCCGCAGCGCTGCCACAACCGCAACAGCATGATCGACACGAGGCTGCCGACATGCAGACTGTCCGCGGTGCAGTCGTAGCCGACATAGGCGGTGACGCGGGCCGCGCCGAGCCGGGCGTCGAGCGCGTCGGGATCGGTGCATTGGTGGACAAAACCGCGTTCGGTCGCGGCCGTGAGAAACGATGAGCGAGGTGTCGACATGACGCCGTCATCTAACATAGCCGCGACCGCGGGGCCACAACATCCCGCCCCCACCCTGACCCTTCCCCGCCGGCGGGGAAGGGAAGGCAGCGGGTGCGGCGCGCGATCGGGCTGATGAGCGGCACCTCGCTCGACGGCATCGATGTCGCGGTGATCGAAACCGACGGCGAGGCGCATGTCGTCCGCGGTCCGTCGCTGACGATCGCCTATCCCGCCGATTTCCGCGAGCGGCTGCGCGGCGTGCTCGGCGCGACCGGGCCGGTGGCCGCGGTCGAAGCCGAATTGACCCGGCTGCACGGCGATGCGGTCGAGGAATTCCTCGCTCGCCACCCCGGGCTCGCGCCGGACATCGTCGGCATGCACGGCCACACGATCCTCCATCGCCCGGCCGAACGGCGCACCCGGCAACTGGGCGACGGCGCCGCCCTGGCGCGCCGCCTCGGGATCGACGTGGTCGCCGATTTTCGCGCGGCCGACGTTGCCGCCGGCGGCGAGGGCGCGCCGTTGGCGCCGCTGTTCCACGCAGCCCTCGCCACGCCATTGCCCAAGCCGCTCGCCGTCCTCAACCTCGGCGGCGTCGGCAACGTGACGTGGATCGGGAATGACGGGATCGGGAATGACGGGATCGGGACGACGGGACCGGCAAGGCGGGCGGCATCCTCGCCTTCGACACCGGCCCCGGCAACGCGCCGATCGACGACTGGGTGCGCCGGCACACCGGGGCCGCGGCCGATTTCGGCGGCGCGCTCGCCGGCGCCGGCCGCGCCTCGCAAGCGCATGTCGCGCGGTTCCTGGCATATCCGTATTTTGCGCGGTTGCCGCCCAAATCGCTCGACCGCGACGATTTCAGCCACACCCTGCCCGACGGCTTGTCGTTGCCGGACGGCGCCGCGACCCTGACCGAAATGACCGCCGCCGCGGTCGCCGCCGCGCGCCGGCATTTCCCGGCACCCGTGCGCGAGTGGCTGGTAACGGGCGGCGGCAGGCACAACCCGGCGCTGATGGCCGCGCTCGCGCGGCGTCTCGAGGTGCCGGTGCGCCCGGTCGAGGCGGTCGGCTGGGACGGCGACGCGCTCGAAGCCCAGGCGTTTGCCTATCTCGCGGTCCGCTCGGCCGCCGGATTGCCGCTAAGCCTGCCCTCGACCACCGGCGCGCCGCGGCCGATGCCGGGCGGCCGGCTGTTCCACGCCCGCTGAGGACTGCGAGGCGGGGAACGACGGCTCTCGCATCAAAGTCGTATTCATGGTTCGTTCTTGACCATTTCGCCATTTGCGTGTACAAGACGCGATCGCTCTCTCGATCACAGGGGACCCGATGACTTTGCCGTTGGCGGCGCGCAAGGAGGTTGCCGATCGCTCGGATCGGTGCTCGTTCGCACCGGTGATGACCTTTACCGGCGAAGGATTGGTGCTCGGCGGCGCCATCCTCGCGCCGCCGCACCCTGATTGCGGCGGGGCTCCGGAAATTGCCATCGACGGCGGCGAGGAGCGCATCCTGGCGCTTCTCGCGGTTGCCTACAGGAAGACTACCGGACCCGGCGTTCTCGGCAACATCCGGCGGGCCGCACGATATTGGCGTCGTGGCGAGAACGACCTCGCCGCAATCGAGATCGCGCTCAGCGGCCTGCCTCGCTTGGCGGACGAAAAAGCGGCTTCCGCCCGCCTGTTGCTGGGTGAGCAGCTCCTGGCCGAGGGCCTCAGCCCGCGCGAGTTGATCAAGACCTGCGGCCTCGATCCCGCCTCGCTCGATTATCTCAAAGGCCGGCTACAACCCGGACCAGCCGCGCGTCCCCGCCGGCAATCCTGATGGCGGCCAATGGACCTCCGAGGGCGGCGACACTTTGCCCGTCGCCGACGGCGAAGGTGCAGGCTCGTCAACACCCCCCGCAGGCCAGCCGTCGAGCGTAGCCGGCGGGGCCGCGGCACAACCCCGCACGACACTTCATGGCTATGCAACAGTGTACACCGAACGTCTCAAGGGACATCCGACGGCTACCGGCGAAATATACGACCCAAACAAGATGACGGCGGCGGTTCTCCCCGAGACCATACCGTTGAAATCCGTAGTCACGGTAACTCTCGACAGCGATCAGACCCGCTCGGTCGATGTCCGTGTGAATGACCACGGGCTGTACCAGCGGATACGGAATCCAGACGGCACTGTTGCAAACCGTCCATTACCGGGAAGGGTGATCGATCTTTCCAGCGCCGCGTTCAAAGCACTAACCGGGACGGCTTCGGGAAAGGTTATGGTGACTGTAACCCTGAAATCGGACCCACCGTAATGATCCATGGTACGACGATCTTGTTAGCGGCGGTCCTCGCCGCTTCCGCTTGCAGGAGCACGCAGGCGAGCGACGCCAAATTACCTCGTTTTTGCTTGACTATCTCCGTCGACCTTCGAACTGATCTGCGTGAAGAAGTGAGTGTAATCGACCTCGTTATCAAGAATGCATCCGTTGTAAGCATTCCAAGATTTCCAGCGGGATGGGGGATCAAAATTCAGAACTACGTCGACAATACGCCCACCAGCATTTTTGGCGGAGCAACCGGCGGCGTCGCGGAACTACGAGCCAAAGACCTGAAGTGTCTATTCGAAATCGAAGACAGCGTACCCGGTATACCACAGATCACCGTAAAAGGAAGTGTATACGTAAGTAACGGTGAAACGGAACGTCGCATTTTTCTTCATCATGATCAAATCGTCCTCGAAAGGATAAGATCCGAATAAAATTTCAGGTGAGACGACTTCATCGAGTCGACCGGTTTAAGCGGGTGCTGCCCGTAACCGACGAGCTATCGCAGATACCGGTGGTCCGATTGGCTATGGACCATGCTGGCGCCGGCTATTCGCTTAACGGCACCGAAGCTTTCGCAAAATTCGTATGTTCTATCTAAGAAATCATAGGATCATTAAAAACAATGCAATGGATGGAGCGATTGGCAAGGCGCTACCGCTGACGATTTGTGACTAGAATGCAGAAATGGCCGATCAAAGCTCAAATTGCAAAGTGGATAATTTTTTTATCTCTGGTAGTCGTCAGTTTTTATACTCTCCGGTTTGCACTATTCATTTTGTTCGTGGCAAACTTACTTCACGAGCGCGATCTGATGGATGCGTCGGCGACGAATGCACGCGGTGATATCGTGACCGCTGAAACCAATTTCTTCGGCGCTCCCGAGCACCGGGTGAGGACCGTGATCCGCCTGCACCGCGCGGGCCATTGGTTCTCGACAACGCTGGTCGAGGCCCGCACCTGGGAGGTTCTGGTCGGCCTCGAATGGCGGGACGACGACACCCTCGACCTGCAGCTCGATTTCGGCTGCAAGCCGGAGATGGCGCGGCCGGTGACCGCCGTCGGCCCGATCCATATCGTTTATCATTGGGGCGATCCCGGTCACGTCCCCAACGGCGGGTATGAAAGCTTCCGCCGTCGCGACCTGCCGCCCGAGCCCTGTCCGTGACAAACCACCGGCGCGCCGCTCGGCAGCGCCGCGCCGGGCGGCGTGGTCCCGGTGCGATTACTGGGCGGGCACCAGCTCCGGCGTCCTGGCCCTGGCGAAGGCCGGCATGACCTCCTTGCCAAAGCGTTCGAGCTGTTCGAGCGCCACCGCCTTTGGCACGCCGACGCTGAGGCTGACCGACACCCGGTCGAGCGCCGGATAGCGTTTTTCGAGCGCCTTCAAATGCTCGACGATCTGCTCGGGCGAGCCGCACAAGACCCCGCCGGCGGCGATCGCGTCCTCGATCCGCGGCAATTTGGCGGCGGGCGCGCGCTTGCGGTCGCGCATGATCTCGATCTGCTCGTCCGAGAGCGCGCGCACCAGCCGCAACTCGCCAAACATCTTCATGTTTTCTTCGTAATACTTGCCGGCTTCGCGAATCCCCTGCTCGCGGCTGTCGGCGATGTAGAAGTGGAAGCCAAAGCACAGCCGCTCGCCGAGTTCGAGGTGCTGGCCGATGCGGGCATGCGCCTGCTGCCAGTCGAGCACCACCTTGTGCATCGCCCCGCCCTCGGCCGAGCCGCCGCCGATCAGCCCCTGGATGCCGTGCTTGGCCATAAAGTCGAGCGCCCGTTCGCTGCCGCCCTGGATCGGCTGCCAGCATTCGACCGGCAATCGCAACGGCCGCGGCACGACCGTCAGCTCTTCGAGGGTGTAGCCGCGATACGGCACCTGCGGCGGCAGGGTGTAGTGCTTGCCCTTATGGGCAAAGGATTCGTTGTTGAACGCCTTGAAGATGATGTCGACCTGCTCTTCGAACAATTCCCGGTTGGCCGGCTGGTCGAGCAGCGGCGAGCCGAAAGTCTCGACCTCGCGGGTGTGGTAGCCGCGGCCGACGCCAAAGGTGACGCGCCCGCCGCTCAGGATGTCGGCGGTGGCGTAATCCTCGGCCAGCCGCAGCGGGTGCCACATCGGGGCGATGTTGAAACCGCAGCCGATCCTGATCCGCTTTGTCACCTGCGCCAGATGCACCGCCATCATCAGCACGTTGGGAATGCACTCGTAGCCCTCGTGCTGGAAATGGTGCTCGGCCATCCAGAAGGTGTGGTAGCCGAGCCGGTCCATCAGCTGGGCCATCCCCTGGGCCTTGTCGAAGACGGTGGCCAGATGCTCGTTCGGATAGCGACGGTCGTTCACCGGAACGCCGCCATAGCCGACATCGTCGATGTCGACATGCCCGGCAAACAGGCTGTCGAATTTTGTGATCATTTGAGGACCTCCAGGGGCGACCGCCGACCGATCGAGCCCGGATTGTACGCCGTGGGGCGGGACTGGCAACCGGCATCGCCCAATTTCGAGGCTGGGACCGGCCGTGCAATCAAGCGCTGCCGCCGCCGGTTGCCGCTGAACGGCGCCGCCGATATCCTGCTCGGCGCGCCGGGCAGCGGACCCGGTCGAGGACAAGGGCATGCGATTTCGCTTCGGGCATTTTCTGGTGATCGGCTGCGTCGTCGCCGCGGCGTTCGCCGCCCATGCCCAGCAATCTGGCCCTGCCCAGCAATCAGGCCCTGCCCCGCAATCGGGCCATGCCCAGCAATCAGGCGGCCGGCTCAGCGCCGAGCAGAGCGGTATCGGCCGGGTCGAAACCCACATTCAGAAATACGACCAGGCGCTCGGCGTCGTCAGCCGGCTGAGCCGTCCGCTCGGAGCCGAGACCGAGTGCTACGGCATCTGTTATTTCCCGAGCAGCAGTCAGCCGGCCGCGTGGCGGTGCGCACCGGCGGCGACGTGCGAATTGCACTGCGACGTCAATCCGCCGGTCGGCGGCTGCCGCTGACCTGCCGCCAGGCCCAGGCCCGCGCGCCGGGTAGTATCCTTGACCGGCCGTCCCCGTTTTATTCGGTCGTCCCGCTCTCATTGGACGGCCCGTTTTAATCGGACCGCCGGTTTTAATTCGACGGCCGGTTAATTCTACGGCCGCGGCGTCACGGCTGGCAGGACAAGGTCATCGCCGCGATGCCGGCGGCGACGTTGAGGCCGGTGTTGCCCTCGATGCTGAGCGGCTGCAGCGCGATCGAGTTCGTGGACCCCCCGACCAGGACATTTGCCCCGAGCCCGACGCCGACCGTCGCGTTCGCCGAAGCCCCGCCAAAATTGCCCGCGAGCACGCACGGGCCGGGGTTGACGACCGGGGCGAACACCGTCCACACGATCACCCCTCCCTGGATGTAGCCGATGTCGACCCCGAACCGGCTGATCGTGCCGGCATAGTGTTCGGGGTGGGCGCCTCCCGCCGAGGTAAAAGCGCAGTTCATCGACCGCGACGACCCGAAGATAAAGCCGAAACCGCTCGACACGTTGCAGCTGAGCACGCCGGCCCTGACCCCTTGCGCCTGCGCCGGGGCCGCCGTGACAAGGGCGCCGGTCATCATGGTCAGCGCGCCGATCGCAATTGCTATCCGTCTGAACATTCCGATCCCTCCTGCTTGCCGAACCGGCGCCAGCGTAAGCGCGAAGCCTCAACACCGACGAGATAATTTCGTTCCCGGATCTTGCCCGGCGACGTCAGCTCGTCTCGTTCACGCCGCCGCCGCGGCTCGGCCGGTAGTTTTGTCGCCGCCGCGTTTGGCTGACAATAGCGCCGCGGGGCGATGTGAACCTGGGCGGGATCCGCGTTTAGAGCCGCGATCATCAATCCCCCGCTCGCGACGGCCGCCAAAATCGGGACGCCGGCAGTGACGGCGAGACGCTGTTTTTGCGGCAAAAACAACATTCCAATCGGCTGGTTTTTAGGCGCGAAACCGGCTTCGGTCGGCGTCGCGCTCCGCCCTCTCCAAACCGACGCCGCGACGCAAATTAAGCACTCGCGTCCGCCGCGATTTTTTGGAACAATCAGGCTCCGCGGTCTCGATCGGGCCGCGCACCGATTCGACAGGAAACCGACTTGATCAGAGACAGGAACTTCCGTCAGCCGCGCCGCCGCGACTTTGACGATGATGGCTACGATCCGCATCTGCGTGAATTCGGCGGCGCGCCGCGTTTTACCCCGCCGCGGTTCGACGCACCCACGGGTCCGGCGGTCCGGGCCGTCGTCAAGTGGTTCAAGCCCGAAAGAGGGTTCGGGTTTGTCGAACTGTCCGACGGCTCGGGCGACGCGTTTCTGCACGCCAGCGTTCTGGAGCGCAACGGCATGACCGTGGTGCAGCCCGGCGAAACCCTCGAGATCCGGGTTTCGCCCGGCCAGAAGGGACCGCAAGTCACCGAGGTCATCAGCGTCGACAGCAGCACGGCGACGCCGCCCGCGGCGCGGCGGTCCGCGTATCCCGGAGGGCCGCAACCATCGTTCGAGGCCTCGGTCGAAGAGACCGGAACGGTGAAGTGGTTCAATGCCCAGAAGGGCTTTGGCTTCATCGTCCGCGAGGGCGGGGGCAAGGACGCTTTTGTCCACGCCTCGGTGCTCGAACGCTCGGGCATCCAGACCTTGAACGAAGGCCAGCGGGTGCTGATCGACATCGCCGAAGGCCGCAAAGGGCCCGAAGCCGTCAGAGTGCGCCTCGCCTAGCGAACACGGGGCGCGCCGCCGCCGGCGCTGGTTTGGGCAAGCCGTGGATTTCGGCGCGGCGAGTTCTTTGCCGATTATTCGATGAGCCCGGCTGGTCTTGCCCGGGCGCTGGAGACGCGCGGCGTCGCGTCGGTTTGGGCGCCGGCGCACTCGCACACACCGAGTTCGCGCGCGGCCGCGAGTTGGTGATCAGCGAGAATTCGCTCATGCGGATAAAGCTTTTGCGGAGTGCCGGCGCTGCGCTTGCTTGCCTCAGCGCCGTATAGTGGCGGTGGCGCCAGGCGCCCAGGCCTCAATTATCGAGAACATCTTCGCGCTGGGCGCGACGACCCCGGCCCGGCAGCATCTCGTATCCGTCGCTCTCCGCGACCAGGGCCGCCGGTGTTGATTTGCCCTTCGACTCATTCACGGCTCTGAGCTTCAGCGCCCTTACCGGAACGAACAGCACGCCCCAACTCTAGGCGCGGCCCGAGGCTTTGCGGCCGAGGTCGAGGGCGGCGAAGGAATAGGCGGGAGCCGGCATCAGGTAGCGGAAGCCTTTTTCGAGCAGCCCCTCGACGTTCTTGCCGTCGACATGCGGGTGGCCGCACGCGACGTTGTGCGCCTTGCAGATCGCCAGGATGTCGTCGATCGCGGCGGCGACGGTCGGATGCTCGTATTGCCGCGGGAACCCCAGATCCTGCGACAGGTCGCCTTCGCCGACGATGACGACGCCGATGCCGGGCACCTCTTCGAGCATCTTCGGCAGGTTGCGGATCGCCCGCACCTCCTCGCACATGATCGCGACCAGGATCTCGCCTTGCGGGTTGAGCGGCCAGACATCGGCGCGGGTGTAGTATTCCTGCTGCGACAGCCCCCAATAACGCGCCGCGGCGGCGGGCGCGTCGCCGCGCTGGCCGGCCGGCTCGTAATAGGGGGCCGAACGCGGCCGCGGATAGCGGCAGGCGGTGACTGCGTTCAACGCCTCGTCGACGGTGCTGACATGCGGCCACACGATGCCGTAGACGCCGTGGTCGAGCACCTGCTTCGCCACCCACTGGCTGGCCTCGCCGCCATTGGGCGGAATCCGCACAAACGGCGTCACCGGCGGCGCCAGGCTGCCGCTCTGCGCGATCTGGCGGCGGTCGAGCATGTATTGCAGGCTGTCGCGCAATGCCCGGATGTCGTAGGCGCGATGCTCCATCTCGAAGACGACGCCGTCGTAAGGTGCGGCGCCGACCGCCTGCGCGACGCTGACCTCGGCCGCGGCGAAGGTGGTGAAAGCAGGCTTGCCCTGCTCCAGGGCCCGGATCACGCCGTTGAGGCGGGGGATGTCAGCCATTGCCGCGGTCCTTTGCCCAAAAGCCGATCTTAGAGCGTCGCCGCAGAACGGGTCAACTCGCGCCCTGGCTCGTGCCGACAGCCGTGCGGGCCTTAATGGGGAGAGCTTCGGACCGCCTGCCCCCAGCCGAGCCGGACGCGTCCGATCGCCATTGTGACCGCCGCCTGGGTCGGCTCGACCACCGCGATCCCAAGCGCCTCTTCGAGATCGGCGCGGTAGCGCGCCATGCCGGCACAGGCCAATACCAGCACGTCGGCGCCGTGAGTGTCGCGCAAGGTCCGGCCGACATCGATCATGCGTGACAGCGCGGTCCGCGCATCAGCCAGTTCCGCGACGCCGAGCCCGATCGGCAGGTCGCCGGCGAGCCGCTGCGTCACCCCCATCGCCCCGACATAGCGAAGCTGGCGCGGGATCGAGCCGGCGAGGATCGAGACGATGCCAAAGCGCTGGCCCAGGGTCAGCGCCGTCAGGATCCCGCACTCGGCGATGCCGAGCACCGGCCTCGCCGTGACTTCGCGCGCCGAGTGGAGGCCGGGATCGCTGAAGCAGGCGATGACAAAGGCGCCGACGTCGCGCTCGTGCGCGCGGATCAGCCGGCACAGCGGCGCGATGACGCCGTCGGCGTCAACTTGGCTCTCGATCCCGGGCGGTCCTTCCGCGAGCGTCAGGCAGGCGATTTCGGGACCGCCGGGCAGCCGCAACGGCGCCATCGCCTCGTCGATCGTTGCGGTGACCGCTTCGGACGAGTTCGGGTTGACCACCAAAATGCGATCCGTCATCGCACCCCTCCGTCCCCGTCAGAAATCATCCTCGGCAGACGCCCGGCACGAAAAGTTTAAGGACGCGAGCATGTGGTGCTGCCGGTAAGGATTGAACTTACGACCTCCCCCTTACCAAGGGGGTGCTCTACCACTGAGCTACGGCAGCGTGCCCGCGATGCCGGGGCATATGATGGCCGCGCCGCGAGCGAAGCGCAAGCCGGCGCGCGCCATTTCATCGACTTCAAGGAAGCGGTCGGCGATGTCCCACCGTCGGAGTGCTGGAATTGGCCGGAATCAATCGGAATCAGAATGAGCTTCCCATGCACCACATCGCCTCCGTGGCGCAGATGGCGGGCAGTGCCGGACGGGCGCGGCCGGTGGCGGCCCGGTAGGCCGAGGAAGCTCCGCTGACGCCGCGGGCGGCCGCGATACCGAGGGCCGCGACGCCCTGCATCAGGTAGCTGTCGGGAATGCCGGCGTTCGACCAATAGCTCCCTGTCGGTGGACAGTTCCCGGCGGACGTTGGGATGACAATGCCGCCGCCGTTTGTGACGTTGCCGGTAAACGTGATGGGCGGTCCTGCGGGCGACGCCGAGACCTGAAACGTCGTGCTGGTTGGCGCTCCGACAATGTAATAATCGGTTCCGTCCACAAGAGGGCTGGGGGCGGACTTCAACGGCGCGTCGCCGTTCGCATCAAAATTCAGCGGGCGGAATTTCCATCCCGGCGCAAACACAAACATTGTCCTGCTGTCATACGGAGCCCGGAATGGCCTGGACGACGTGATGGTGTTCCCGGAGTACTTGAAGGACCCAAGATTAAAGTCGAGGCCTATATCATCAAGAGTGCTATATTTTAGTGGAAATGACCCAGCATCATTTATCTGAACCCCGATATTGTAGACATCGCCGAAGAATCCGCAACCGTTGTTATAGAGCGAGTTCTCGATCGCCATCGAGCCATCCGCGATGGCGTCGATGCCGGGCAAGAATTCCCCGTCCATTACTGCCGCCATACCGAGCGACTGCATGACATAGTCATAGAAGAAGTGATGGTAGAATGATGCGTGAGAGTCTCCGTAAGAGGCTTTTCCCCCGGTGTCGTCATCGGTAACCAGGCCGAGGCTGGTGAAATTGACCCCCTCATGCGCGCTGTATGCTTGGTAGGCCGCGACGTTGCTGGCCTGCTCGTTGCGGAAATAAGTCTGCTCGGCACTCCCTTCGGGGGCCGCGAACATCGCATTGGCTGCATCGCGCTCCGACCACCCGGCGCCGCGGTTGGTGCCGCTGTAATAGAAAGTGAGGATCGTGCCGTAATAGGTTTTGCCGCCGATCGTCAGGTTCCGCAGGTCCGGGTTGTAGCTGTTGGCGATGCCGCGGTTGCCGCTTTGAATGATCTGATCTTGGAGGTAATGGTCACCCTCCAGCAGCCAGACGATATACGACACTGCCCCAGGCCAGTGCTGGCCATTGACGTCGGCGGTGGAACCGTCGGGAAAGCGCGCGCCCCAAGCCGGCCCGTTCACGGTCGGACCCGCCCCCTTCGTCGTGCAGACGCCGTTGGCGCAGGAGAGACCGGCTGCGATCGGGCCATTCGCCCCGTTGATGTCGCCGGAATACGATTGGGCATTCGCCCATGTGGCGTTCGGTTTCGCGACGCCGAGCCCGGTGCCGCCGGCGCAGTTGGTCCCGGTCGTGGGCGTTCCCGCGGTGTCCATCAGCGATGGGACGCACCCGGTCGCGTCGTTGATCACGTATTGCGGGATGCCCCACATCGTGTACGCCTGAACGCGAGCGACATGCTGCCACGCCCGAGTGTTTCCGACCAGATAATCCGCACCCCATTCCGAAGGCCAGGAGATGTCCGGCCGACTGCCCGGCGACGACATGCCCCAATCAAAAACGCCGCCTTGGGTCGGCGCGACAACTAGCTCGGCAGTCAGCCCGCCCCTGGAATACGCGCCGGCAGGAACAATCTGGCCTGGAGTTCCCGAGCATTCATAGCGGCGGGTTGCCGGCTTGAAGACGAGGGCAGCCGCGGCATGGGCCCATGTGTCATAGATGGCGAACTGGCCCGCCCCCTTTCCACAGGTCCAATACGTCGTGTTCAGGGCGATGCCTGACAGGCCGCCTAAATTGCCGATGAAATCGACCGCCGTCGGCAGCAACCCGTAGATGATCGAGCTCGCGGCATTGCTGGTCGGGTACCCGGTGGAAAAAGTGCCGCCGCCCTCAGCGGTGATCGGTGCGTTGGCGTAGATGTTGAGCGCGGTGTCGCCGCCGGTAAAGGCGATGCCGCTGGTGAAGGGCGGGATGGTCTTCGTCGCTCGCACCAGGGTGTAGTCCTGGGTCACCACCGCGTTCGGGTCGTTCGCGGTCCAGTCCCACTGGCCGTCGAGCCGCGGCATCACCATGCTGGTCATGCCGGCTTGCTGGACCCCCGGCATCGAGCGCACCGGCGTCCCGCGGCGCAGATAGGCGAGGTCGTAGCTGTAATTCGCGAAATTCGGCTTGAACGCCTGCATGTCCTCGACGAACGGGCCCTTGCTGGCGACTGGGCCGAGGCTCCCGTCGGCGTTCTCCGTCACCCAATAGTCCATCACCGCCCGCAGTGCTGCCTGGGTTGTCGAGCCGTTGACAAAGTTCGCCTTGACCTCGACCTGGATGCCGAGGTCGTTGGCGCAAATCGGGACGACCGTGTTGGTCGACCCGCCATCGAAGGTCGCGGTCCACGTCCCGGCGGGCTGGTCATACCCGGTTCGGGATGGCGCGCTGGTCACCAGGTTGGTCAAGGTCACCCTGTCGCCCAGCGCCTCCCAGTCGGCGTTGGTGCGGGTCGAGGTCGCGCCCCACGACCCCGATGCCGCGGTAAAGGCGAGGGTGGCGCCCGACCCCGGCGCTATGGTTTGGCCGCTGTAGTCGACCAGCAGCCGCGCCCAGCGCCACGAGCCGTCGGCGTGACGCAAGACCCCGCCGGCCTCGTTGCACGCCCGCACCCGCACCGGGCTGCCGGAGAGCGTCGCGGTGACGATGTCGCCGCCCGGGACCTCGCCCGGCTTGAACGGCTGGCCAAGCTGCCAGAAAGCCTTTGCCGGCGTCGTCGTGCCGGCCGGCTGGTTGACCGTCCGGGTCAAGGCGACGGACCCTCGATTGCTTCCTCCGGCGCCGGAGGAAGCCTGCTTTGCAGGCATCCGAGCCGGCGTGCGATGTTGCGCCTGGGCCGGCGCAATCGCCAGCAGCGTCGGCAAAGCCAACAGCGTCAGCAAAGATAGCGGGGCCAGCAAAGATAGAGAGGGCAGTCTTCTTAACATTTGCCAAGCTCCTGAAACCGGCGCGAAGGCTTTGCGGACCCATGTGTCGGTTTCGAGGCAGAAATTGCCGGAACCATGCCGACCCGGACAAGCGTTCTCATCGGGGCCTCGAATTGATCGAGACTGCAGCCGTGGTTGCCGGGTGAATGCCGGAACAGTCGAACCGCTCGAGCCGACACTTGACAGCGGCGCCGAGCTTTTGTTGCATCGCCATATGAAGGATGCCCCCGATCTGTCCCCACGCAAGCAAGCGGAGCGTGCGGCTCGCGACGAGCGTCTCGCCCGGGCGCTGCGCGACAACCTGCAGCGCCGCAAGGGGCAGGCGCGCGCCCAAGCCGAACGCGCGGTCGCCAAGACCGACGCTGGCGAGCCTTGAGCCGCGGGCCGCTCTCCAGTAAAAGCAACCGCCCCGGTGGGACGACCGCCGCCCCGGTGGGACGACCACTGATCGATGGCCCGCTGCCGCCGCAAGCCGGGCGGGACGGGGAGCCGAGGCGATGGACAGGATCCGGATCAGAGGCGGCGTGCCGCTCGACGGGGTGATCGCGATCGGCGGCGCCAAAAACGCCGCATTGCCGCTGATGGCGGCGAGCCTGCTGACCGCCGACACCCTGACCCTCGACAACGTCCCCGATCTTGCCGACATCGCCACGATGTCGAACCTGCTGGTCCAGCATGGCGCCGCGATCGGGATTGGCGAGGCGGGCATCGGCGCGGGGCGAAGACTCGACCTGTCGGCGGCCCACATCACCTCGACCACCGCCCCTTACGACCTGGTGCGCAAGATGCGGGCCTCGGTGCTGGTGTTGGGGCCGCTGCTGGCGCGTTGCGGGCGGGCTCGCGTGTCGCTGCCCGGCGGCTGCGCCATCGGCACCCGGCCGATCGACCTGCACATCAACGGCCTGCGCCAGCTTGGCGCCCAGATCGAATTGCACGAGGGCTATGTCGACGCCCGCGCGCCGAAAGGGTTGCGCGGCGCCGAGATCGTGTTTCCGTCGGTCTCGGTCGGCGCCACCGAGCATCTGCTGATGGCGGCGAGCCTGGCCGAGGGCGAGACGATGCTGGTCAACGCCGCCCGCGAGCCCGAGATCACCGATCTTGCCGAATGCCTCGTTGCGATGGGCGCGGCAATCGACGGGATCGGCAGCGACCGCCTGCATGTCGCCGGCGTCGGGCGGCTGCACGGCGCCGTCCATCGGATCATTCCCGACCGGATCGAGACCGGGACCTACATGATGGCTGCGGCCGCGACCGGCGGCGAGCTGCGGCTGACGCGCACCCGTCTCGATTTGGTGGCGGCGATGGCGCGCGTGCTCGACAATGCCGGGGTCGCGATCACCGCAACCGAAGACGGGATCATGGTGCGTCGGCGCGGCGACGGGCTCGACGGCGTCGACGTGATGACCGAGCCCTATCCCGGCTACCCGACCGATTTGCAGGCGCAATTCATGGCGTTGATGGCGACCGCGCGCGGCGCCTCGATGATTACCGAAACCATTTTTGAAAACCGCTTCATGCATGTTCCGGAGCTCGCCCGCATGGGCGCCAACATCAATGTGCACGGCGCCTCGGCGATGGTGCGCGGCGTGCCGCGGCTGACCGGGGCGCCGGTGATGGCGACCGATCTGCGCGCTTCGGTTTCGCTGGTCATCGCCGGCCTTGTCGCCGAGGGCGAGACGGTGATCAACCGCGTCTATCATCTCGACCGCGGCTACGAGCGGATCGAAGACAAGCTTTCGGCGTGCGGCGCTCGGATCGAAAGGCTGCGCGATGGCGCCTGACGACAGCCCGGCGCTCAAGCTGCGCGCCGAGGACGCCGACGACCTTGCGGTGTTGTCGGCCTGTCTGCAGGACGCGCTGGTCGCGGTTCGCGATCTCGCCTATCTCGCCGAGGAAGAGAGTTTCGTGTTCATCGCCAATCGCTTTCGCTGGGAGGGCGGGCCTGCCCCGTTGCCGGGCGAGGAAGCGCATCAGCGCGTCTTGTGCGCGGTGACCTTTGGCGCGGTCGCCGGGGTTTCCTATCGCGGCTTTCGCCGCAGCGAGGAGGACCGGATCCTTTGCCTGCTGGCGATCCGCGGCGAACCCGGCGGGACCGGCGGCGAGGCCATCCTCCTCGAATTCGCCGGCGCCGCCGCGATCCGGCTCGACACCGCCCGCATCCTCGGCCGCGCCAAGGATCTGGGCGAGCCTTGGCCCACCCCGTGGCGCCCGCGTCACGACGAGGACGGGACCAAATGACGGGCGCGAGCGCGGGTCGCCTGATCCTGGCGTTGCCCAATGGGCGCATCCTGACCGAGGTCATGCCGCTGTTGCGGCGCATGGGGGTCGAGCCCGAACCGGCCTTTGAGGACCCCGGCTCGCGCCGGCTGCGTTTTGCCACCAGCGCGCCCGGTCTCGACATCATCAGGGTGCGCAGCTTCGACGCCGCGACTTTTGTCGCATTTGGCGCCGCCCAGCTCGGCGTCGCCGGCAATGACGTGCTGATGGAGTTTGACTATTCCGAGATCTACGCGCCGCTCGATCTCGGTGTCGGTCATTGCCGCATTGCCGTCGCGGCGACCGCCGACTGGGTGGCGCGCCGGGACGAGACGCGCCCGAGCCATATCCGGGTCGCCACCAAATATCCCGAAATCACCCGCCGCCATTTCGCCGCGCGCGGCATCCAGGCGGAGTGCATCAAGCTCAACGGCGCGATCGAGCTGGCGCCGCGGCTCGGCCTGTGCCGGCACATCGTCGATCTCGTCCAGACCGGGGCCACCTTGAAGGCGAACGGGCTGGTCGAGGTCGAGCGTATCGCCGAGGTCAGCTCGCGGCTTATCGTCAACCGGCCGGCGCTGAAGACGCGGCCGGAGGAAGTCGGCGGCTGGATCGAGCGCTTCCGCGCCGCGGTCGACGGGACCGTCTGATGCCGCTGACCCTGTCGACCCGCGACCCCGGTTTCGCCGCGGCTTTTGCCCGGCTCGTCGAGGCAAAGCGCGAAACCGCGGCCGATGTCGACGCCGCCGTCGCGGCGATCGTCGACGACGTCGCCCGCCGCGGTGACGAGGCGCTCGTCGACTACACCCGGCGTTTCGACGGGGTCGATCTCGCCAAAATCGGATTTCGGGTGTCGCGCCGGGAAATCGCCGAGGGTGCGGCGGCGGCCCCGCCCGAGACAGTCGCGGCGTTGCGGCTCGCTGCCGAACGCATCGAGAGCTTTCACCGCCGCCAAGTGCCGGCGGCGGTCGATTATGTCGATGCGTTGGGGGTGCGGCTCGCCTCTCGCTGGCGCCCGATCGACGCTGTCGGGCTCTACGTGCCGGGCGGGACCGCCGCCTATCCCTCTTCGGTGCTGATGAACGCGATCCCGGCCAAGGTGGCCGGTGTCGGGCGGCTGGTCATGACGGTGCCGGCGCCCGGCGGCGTCGTGAGCCCGCTGGTTCTCGCCGCCGCCCAACTGCTCGGCGTCGACGAAATCTACCGCCTCGGCGGCGCGCAGGCGGTCGCCGCACTCGCTTACGGCACCCGGACGATCGCGCCGGTCGACAAGATCGTCGGGCCGGGCAACGCCTATGTCGCGGCGGCAAAGCGGCGCGTCTTCGGCCGTGTCGGCATCGACCTGATCGCCGGGCCGTCCGAAATCCTCGTCGTCTCCGACGCTGCCAGCGACCCGGAGTGGATCGCCGCCGATTTGCTGGCGCAGGCCGAGCACGACACCGCCGCGCAGGCGATCCTGATCACCGACGACGACGATTTCGCCGCGGCGGTCGCGGCGGCGGTCGAGCGTCAGCTGACGTGCCTGCCGCGCGCCGACATCGCGCGGGCAAGTTGGCAGGCAAACGGCGCCATTCTCGTCGTCGCCGACTGGAGCGAGGCGCCGGCGCTGATCGACCATATCGCTCCCGAGCATCTCGAATTGGCGCTCGACGAGGCCGACGCGCTTGCCGCCAAGGTCCGCCATGCCGGGGCGATCTTTCTCGGCCGTTGGGCGCCCGAGGCGATCGGCGACTACATCGCCGGACCCAATCACGTGCTGCCGACCGCGCGCAGCGCCCGGTTCGCCTCCGGCCTCGGGGTTCTCGACTTTATGAAGCGGACCTCGCTGGTGCGCTGCGACGAGGCAAGCCTCGCCGCCCTCGCCCCGGCCGCAATTCGCCTTGCCAAGGCCGAAGGGCTCGACGCGCATGCGCTGTCATTGTCGATCCGGCTCGACCGGCGAAACGATGCCTGAGCCGACCGGGACGGCCGCCCGCCACGGCACTCTCGCGGACGACCGGCGCATCGCCGCCGTCACCCTCGACGAGCACACCGTCGTCCGCCGCAATGCCGATATCGAGCATGAGCGGGCGACCGCGATCGCCGATCTGCTGGAGGACAATTCCTTCGCCCCGGTTTCCGGGCGGCGCGGCCCCTTCGATTTGCATCTGGCGATCAAAGAGAACCGGCTGAACCTCGACATTCGTTCGACCACGGACGGATCGAGCGAAACGATCGTGCTGCCGGTCGGCCCGTTTCGCGGCATCGTCAAAGACTACTTCATGATCTGCGAGAGCTATTACGAGGCGGTTCGCGGCGGCCGGCTCGGCCAGGTCGAGGCGATCGACATGGGGCGGCGCGGGCTGCACGACGAGGGCTCGGCATTGCTGACGGAGCGGCTCGCCGACAAGGTCGACATCGACCACGAAACCGCCCGGCGCCTCTTTACCTTGATCTGCGTCCTGCATCTGCGCGGGTGAGATGCCGTGACAGCGCCGATTTTGGTGCTGGCTTCGGCCTCACCGCGACGGCTCGAACTGTTGCGGCAGATCGGCGTCGTCCCCGATCTGGTCGACCCGGCGGAAATCGACGAGACGCCGTTGCGCGACGAGTTGCCGCCGGCGCACGCGCTGCGCCTCGCCCGCGAAAAGGTTCAGCGCGTGACGCCGCGGCATCCCGGCGCTTTTGTGCTGGCGGCCGACACGGTGGTCGCCTGCGGCCGGCGCATTCTGCCGAAGCCGGCGGACGAGAAGACCGCGCGTCGCTGCCTCGAATTGTTGTCGGGGCGTCGCCACCGCGTGCATTCCGCGCTCGCCTTGGTCAGCCCCGACGGGCAGATGGCGCTGCGCCGGGTCGACAGCCAGGTTGGCTTCAAGCGCCTCAGCGCGGCGGAGATCGGCGCCTACCTGGCGAGCGGCGAATGGCGCGAAAAAGCCGGCGGCTATGCGATCCAGGGACACGCCGCGGCGCTGATCCGGTTTATTTCCGGCTCCTATTCGAATGTCGTCGGCTTGCCGTTGTTCGAGACCGCGCAGTTGCTTGCCGGCCGCGGTTATCACCCGCCATGCGCCGCGAGCTGCTGATCTCGGCCGGGCCCGGGGAATGGCGCGCGGCGCTCGTCGAGAATGGCGCGCCGGTGGAGCTGCGGGTCGAACGCGGCGACGGCGCCGAGGCCGGCAGCATCCATCTCGGCCGCGTGCGGCGCCTGTTGCCGGCGCTCGGCGCCGCCCTGGTGGACATCGGCGGCGAGCGCCCCGCTTTTCTGCCGCAGAGCGAGATTTTTCCGCGCCGCCGGCGGCTCGACGAAGGCGAGCGCGTCGTCGTGCAAATCCGCCGCGAGGCGCAAGGCGGCAAGGCGGCGCAGCTGACCACCGCCGTGGCACTGCGCGGCAGCCTCGTCGAGCTGATCCACGGCCGGCCGGGGCTCGGCGGGGCCGAGACATTGTCGCCCGAGGATCGGGAGCAGCTGCTCGCTGTCGCTGCCTTTGCCGCTCACCCTCGCGCGGCGCGGGTCACACCCTCTCCCCGCGCGCCGGGAGCGGGCCGGGGCGAGGGGCTTCCCGGAGAAACGCTATTCGAAACGCTGCTCGGGCTTCGGGTGCTGCAATCCGCACCGGCTGAGGCGCTGATCGCCGAGGCCGCGGCGCTGCGTCGTCGCTGGGACGAGATCGCCGCGCGCGCCGCCGGCCTCGATCCGCCGGCGCGGCTCTATCCTGCCGCTACCGTGGCCGCCGCTCTGGCGGGTGTGTTCCGTGCCATCGACCGCGTCCTCGTCGACGATCCCGGCGCGATCCCGGAAATCCGCGCCGCCTTTGCGCACGCCACGGTCGCGCACATGCCGCAAACCCAATCGCCCTTCGACCTCGACACGCTGTTCGACGGGGCGCTGTCGCCGACGGTCGCTCTGCCCGCCGGCGCCTCGCTCCACATCGAGCCGGCGCGCGCCGCGGTGCTGGTCGATGTCGACAGCGGCACGCCCGAAACCGGCGCGCCGGCGCGGACGGCACTCGCCGCCAATCTCGCCGCGGCGGGGGCGATCGCGCGCCAAATCCGGCTGCGCAATCTCGCCGGCGGCATCGTCGTCGATTTTGTCGGCCTCGACGATCGCGCCGCGCGCGAGAAGGTGCGTGTCGCCCTCGCCGCAGCGCTCGCTGCCGACCCGATGCAGCCGCAGCTCCTCGGCTGGACCCGGCTCGGCCATCTCGAACTGGTGCGGCGGCGGCGCACTCGCCCGCTTGCCAATTCGCTGCTCGAACCGGCCCCCGGCGGCGCCTTTGTCAAAACCGCGGTCACCGTCGCGCACGAAGCCTTGCGCGCGCTGCGGCGCGAGGCGCGGGCGCAACCCGGGCATGCCTGGCGGCTGACCGTCGCCCCGGATGTCGCAGCAGCACTCGCCGGCGAAGTCGTCGACACGGTTCGTGCGGTCGAACAGCGCCTCGGCCGCGCCGTCGCGATCGCCGCCGACGGCAGCCTCAGCCGCGACCGGTTTCAAATCATGCCCGCGTAATCTATATCGTCAACGACATGGACAATTCGCCGATTCTCCCGTCGCGGCTCTGCCCGATCTGCGGCAAGCCCGCGACCCGGCAGCGCCATCCGTTCTGCTCGGCGCGCTGCTCACAGATCGATCTCGGCCGCTGGCTTAAAGGCAATTACCGCATCGAGACCGACGAAGGCGCTGACGACAACGGCGAGGAGCGCTGAGCGGCGGACAAATCGCGGTTGACCCCGTTGATGTCGACCGCGAGCATAGGTGACGCCAACGCGCAAGAGGGGACCAGATGAGCGCGTCGCCTCGGCTGAACCATTACGCGGTCATCTACGCCGACCCGCCCTGGACCTTCGCGACCTATTCGCGCAAGGGCAAGGGGCGCAGCGCCGAGGCCTATTACGAGTGCATGTCGCTCGCCGACATCAAGGGATTGCCGGTGGCCGACTGGGCGGCGGACGACTGCGTGCTGCTGCTGTGGACGACCGACCCGCTATTGCCGACCGCCTTCGACGTAATTCGCGCCTGGGGATTTACCTACAAAACCGTCGGGTTTTATTGGGCGAAGCTGAACAAATTCGCCGATCCGACGATTTACCGCGACGCCAGCTTTTTTACCGGGCTCGGGTTCTGGACACGATCGAACCCCGAGCTTTGCCTGCTCGCGACGCGCGGCCATCCCAAACGCCGGCGCGCCGATGTGCGCAAGCTGATCGTCTCGCCGCGGCGCGAGCACAGCCGCAAGCCCGACGAGGCCTACGAACGCATCGAGGCGCTGTGCGACGGGCCTTATCTCGAAATGTTCGCGCGCTCGTCGCGGCCGGGCTGGGACCGCTGGGGCGCCGAGTCCGACCTGCGCCAGATCGGAGCGCGGCGCTGGCGTGCCGACAGCTATCCCGACGCTCCGGCGCCGGCGGATTAGAGACCGGCGCGCCCGCCTGCGCGAACGCGCCGCTCGCCGGCGCCGGTGTCGCAACAACAGGGGGGCGATGGCCGTTCGTAACCAGCGTTGATGAAGGCTTAAGGCTTCGGCCGCACATTTCCGACCGGGACTTTGTCGGGGCGGTCGCATGATCGGTTGGGCATTGCGCTGGATGATGCTGTGCTGCGGCCTGGCGATGGTCTGCGTCGCCGTTGTCGACAGCGCCCGGTGGCTGCCTCGGCGGGAAGCGGCGAAGCCCGAACTCGTCGCGAGCGAGGCGGCCCGGCTGGAGGCGGCGCCCGCCGCTGCCGTCAACACCTTGGTCTACCCGGTCGACGCTCGCGGCCATGTCTTCCTCGATGCCGTGGTCAATGGCGCGCCG
The DNA here is from genome assembly GCA_963775525.1 of uncultured Alphaproteobacteria bacterium. Classification (GTDB taxonomy): domain Bacteria; phylum Pseudomonadota; class Alphaproteobacteria; order ATCC43930; family CGMCC-115725; genus AP-15. Next base: position 377,350 of record CAVZJF010000005.1, read on the forward strand.
GTGCGGTTTCTCGTCGACACCGGCGCCAGCCTCGTCACCTTGACCCCGGCGGACGCGCGCGCCGCCGGTCTCAGCCCGCGTCAGCTTGCCTTCGACGAGCGCGCCAGCACCGCCAACGGATTTGTCCGCATGGCCGCGGTGAGCTTGCGCGAAATCCGCCTCGGCCAGCTGTCGATCGGCGACATTCCCGCCGCCGTCATCGAGAACCTGAACGTGTCGCTGCTCGGGATGAGCTTTCTCAGCCGGTTGCACAGCTATGAAATGCGCGACGGCCGGCTGACCATCGCCTGGTAGGCGTCGGCGGCGTTTGTCCGGCCGGCGGTGCTGCTCCGCGTGGTCCTCAGATCCCGTAGAGGTTCTCCGGGGCCGCCGGCCGCCTGCCGTGCTCGACCTCCTTGACCGCGGCGATCAGCTTCAGGTGGGTCGGCGCCGGTACCCCGACCTCGGCGCCCTTGGCGGCGATCAGCCCGTTGATGAAGTCGATCTCGGTGCGCCTTCCCTTCAGCATGTCCTGGCCCATCGACGGGCGCTGCAGATCGCTGCGCGTGTTCGACCCGGCCTCGGCAAGGATCGCCGAATTCGACCTCGTCGAGGGCCTCGCGATCGCCCTCGGCGGCGCGCGCCAGGGTTTCGGGATCGTGCATGCGGATGTGTTCGAGCTGGTAGCCCAACGCCTGGCCGACCCGCACCGCCTCGCCGCCGAGCCGGATGCTGACCCGGCAAATCCGGTCGTGGCGGTCCATGCCGTTGCCGGAGAGGCCGGTTGACGCCCCGATCCCGTTGCGCATGCCGTTGACGCAGAGTTTCGACCAGCGCTCGCCCCACAGATTTGTCGTCGGCTTGACCGTGTCGACCGTGGCGATCATCGCCGCCAGTTCTTCGAGCCGCGGTGTGATGCGGCCATGGACCTCGCCGATCCGGTAGACCTCGTCGGCCGAGGCGCCCTTTGCCACGGTCCGGCGCACCCGCCCCGGCGCGTAGAGCTCGGCGGCGAGCAGGGCCGGGATGGCGCCCACGGTCTTGTCCCAGCCGACGATCCCGGCGATGCGCTCCTCGTTCATGCAGTTCTGCAGCGAGACGACGTAGCCATCGGGCGCCAGATATTGGCTGATCAGCCGGGTCGCCCATTCGGTGTCGTAGGATTTGACAGCGACCATCGCGATGTCGATCGGCTGCTCTTTGGCGAGCCGCTGCATCTCGGTCAGATGCATCGTTTTCGGCCGGGCGAGGACAAATTCTTCCTCGGTGACGCCCTCGATCGCCAGGCCGTCCTTGCGTATCGCCTCGATATGCTCGGGCCACGGGTCGATCAGGGTCACGTCGAACCCGTTATGCGCGAGCTGACCGCCGGTATAGCCGCCGATCGCCCCGGCGCCGATCACCGCGATACGCTTGTCCATGATCTGATCCCTCTATGACCCCGGTCTCGCCATGATAAGCTGACGCCGGGCAACGCAAAAAGATCAAAGCCCAACGCCCAGCCATCGCCAAATCTTCCGAGGACGTAACCATCATGAATTGGACCGAGCGGCGCGAGCGATTTCGCGCGATCCTTTCCGGAAATCGCTGCGTGCATCCGGGGTCTGTGTATGACGCGATATCGGCGCGCATTGCCGAGGACCTCGGCTTCGAAGTCGGGATGTTTTCGGGTTCGATCGGGTCGATGTCGGTGCTCGGCGCGCCCGATCTCGTGGTCCTGACCTTGACCGAATTTGCCGCCCAGGCCAACCGCATCTGCCGCGCCGGAAATCTGGCGCTGCTGGTCGACGCCGACCATGGCTACGGCAACGCGCTCAACGTGCGCCGCACGGTCGAGGAATTGGAAACCGCCGGCATCTGCGCGATGTCGATCGAGGACACGGTGCTGCCGCGCCCTTACGGGCCTGACGGCAAGCCGAGCTTGAGCGCGGTCGAGGAGGGCGTCGGCAAGATGAAGGCGGCGCTGTCGGCGCGCCAGGACAAGAACCTCGTCATCGCCGGCCGCACCAGCGCGCTGGCGATCGCCAATGTCGACGAGGCCGTCAAGCGGGCCAAGGCCTACGAGGCGGCCGGGGTCGACGCGGTGTTCCTCGCCGGCGGGGTGACGGTCGAGGCGGTCGAGGTCGTGTCGTCGGCCATCAAGATCCCGCTGATCCTCGGCGGCGGCAGCGGTCAGCTCGGCGACCTCGGCTGGCTCGGGGCGCATCGGGTGCGGGTGGCGCTGCAGACCCACGCGCCGTTTTCCGCGGCGGTGCAGGCGGTTTACGACACGCTGAAGGCGCTGCGTGACGGTGTCGCACCGCGCGACCTCAAAAACATCGCCTCGCCCGAAATGATGCAGCGGGTGACCCGCGCCGCCGATTATCAGCGCTGGACCCGGGACTATCTCGGCGGCGCTTAGAGCGCCTTCGGGCGCCGCCGGTCCGGGATCCGGGCGAATTGTGCCCCCGCCCGCGTTCCGGTAGAAGCTTCTCGCCATCTGATCAAACCCGGCGCGCAAGCGGGTGAGGGCTCGGCTGCGCACGTTCGCCCCGCGCGGACGCCGCGCCGCGGTTCCCGCCGACCGAAAGAGCAATGTCCGTGCGATCGATCCTGTTGCCTATCGTGCTTTTTTGTGTTGCCGCGTGCGCGTCGCAGCAGCCGCCGCAACCCGGAAGCCTGCTGCTGAGCAACCCGGATTTCGGTCCGACCAATGTCGAGGCGGTGATCACGTCGAACCCCGATTGCAACGCGCGCGGCCCCGGCTACCTCTCGACCCTCGAATTCATGCTGCCGAGAAACGCCACCAAGATCATCGACGTGCCGCCCGGCGCCGAAATCTGCTGGCGGCGCGACCGCGACCCGACGCAGCCGGTCGCCGGGCAATGGTCGGATTGGGACCGGGCCTATGTCGAGCCGGGCGCGACGATCGACTCCAATCTTTGACGGGCTCGGCCCGAGGACGGGCGGCCCGGCTCAGCGTTCCAGGCTGAAACGGATCGTCACCGAGACGCTGACGCTCGGTTGCGGCATGTCGGCGGGGAAAGGCGGCAAGGTCGCGCCGCGCATCATCTCTGTCAGGGCCGCGTCCAGATCGGGGTAGCCGGAGCTTTGGGTAACGGAAAACTCGGTGACCCGGCCGCTGCGCTCGACCGCGAAATGCAGCACCGCGCGACCTTGCTCGCCGCGCTCGCGGGCGCTTTCGGGGTAGTGCTTGTGACTGTTGAGCCACGCCCCGAGGAGTGTCTGGTAGTTGGCGCTGATCGCGGCTGACGGGGCGGGGGCGGGAACCCGCGCCGGCGCCAAGGTCGCCTGCCGGGGCGGCGCTGCCGGTGCCGCGGGGGTGGCGGCGACGGGTGGAGCGGGGTTGAAAGCCGGGCGCGGCCGGGGTCGCTCGACGCGCTCGGATCGGAGGCCGGCGCACGGCGGGATCGGCGGCTTGGGCGGCGGCGGGAGCGGCAACGGTTCGGGGACGACGACCGATGCCTCGGGTGCGGGCGGCGGCGGCTCGATCGCCGGCGGCGGCGGTGGCTGTCGGCGCGGCCGGCGGCGGGGGCGGCTCGACCCGAGGCGGCGGCTGGGGCGGCGGCGGCTCGGACTTGACCGGTTGCGGCGGGGGCGGCGGGCTTCGGCAGCGACGGCGCGAACGCGACCTCGATCCCCTTGCTGGCGAGCGGCGGCTCGACCGGAGGCGCCGGGCTCGGCAGCAGCAACAGCACCGCCAGGATGATCGCGTGCGCCGCCAGCGACAGGGCCAGCGGCAGCTTGAACCCGTTCACTTCGACCCGGCGGCCTCGGCGACCAGCGACACTTTTGCAAAACCGGCCCGATTGACCTGGCTCAACATGTCCATCAGTTGTTCGTAGGTGATCGAGCGGTCGCCACGGACGTAGACGACCCTTGTTGGGGTCCTCCGCGGCGAGCGCCGCGAGGCGGGTCGGCAGATCGCCCGGCGCCACCTTGTCGTCGCCGATGAAGACCTCGCCGCCGCGGTTGAGGCTCAGGATGACCGGTTCTCTGGGCGCGGTGATCGCCTCCGCCTTGGTCTTCGGCAGGTCGAGCGGCACCCCGACCATCAACAGCGGCGCCGTCACCATAAAGATCACCAGCAGCACCAGCATGACGTCGACCATCGGCGTCACGTTGATCTCGGCCATCGGCCGGTAGCGCTCGTCGCCGGTCTCGCCGGACGGCGGCAACGACATCGCCATGGCTCAGCTTTCCGACGGGATGCGCGACAGGATGCCGCCCGAGCGCGCGATCAGGCTGTTCATGCGCCCGGCAAAGCGCCCGAGGTCGACGGTGATCTTGTTGTAGGCGACGACTGCGGGGATCGCCGCGGCGAGGCCCATCGCCGTCGCGAACAGCGCCTCGGCGATGCCCGGCGCCACCACCGCGAGGCTGGTGTTGTTGGCGGCGGCGATGCCGGTAAAGCTGCGCATGATCCCCCAGACCGTGCCGAACAGCCCGATAAACGGCGCCGCCGAGCCCAAGGTCGCGAGAAACGGCAGGCGTGCTTCGAGCCGGCGCAGCTCGGCGTTGAGCGCCAGCCGCATCGCCCGCTCGATCCGCTCGCGGCGCTCGCCCAGCGTCTCGGGCGCGGGCCACGCCGCTTGCGCGCTCTCGGTCCAGCCCGCCGACAAGCACGACGCCGGCCGGGTCGCCGCCGTCGGGCCGGCCCGACGGCGCCATCAGCTCCGGGCGCGGAATGCGCGGCGGCAACGCGCGCCTCGTGCGCCTGCGCCGACCGGCTCGCCGCGGCGAGGCGCCACAGCTTGTCGATGATCACCGCCCAGCTCCACACCGAGGCGGCGAGCAGCAGCAGCAGCACCCCCTTGACGACAATGTCGGCGTGCAGGAACAGGCTGACGACCGAAAGGGATGCGGCGGGATCGGGCACGGACGGGCCTCTGCGAGTAGCTCGGTCGGCGATGGGACGCAGCCGCGAATGATACGCCTCAGAACCGCTGGGTGATCCCGGCGAGGATGGTGCGGCGCGGCCCGAATTGCGGGGCGCCGACGCCGACGCCGGTGCCGTTGCGGATCAGGTATACCTGATCAAACAGGTTGATTATGTCCAAACGTAGTTCGAGACCCCTGTAGATGCCGGTGGTGACCGGCTGCACGATGCTGAAATTCACCTGTTGGTAGCCCGGGAGGCTGGTGCCGTTCGGGATGCCGCCCGGGAGTCGTGGCCCTGAGACCGCTGCCGGCAGTCAAATCCGCCGAAATCAAGGTGTTGGTCTTCGCGAGCCGGTATTTGACGCCGGCCGACTGGGTGTAGGTCTGGTCGTGGTCGAGATGGATGTAATGGCCGGCGATATAGGCCAGCTCGTCCGGGCGCGAAATTGAATTGCGCCGAGACGATGTCCTTGCCGAGCGCCTTTGACGCCGCCAGGTTGCCGTAGAACGACCAGTTGCCGATGTCGTAGCTGAGGGTCAGCTTCGACGCCGTCGACGAGCCCCTTCCGGTAATTGAACGGGGTCAGGATGATCGGCGCGCCGAACTGGCCCTCGTCGAGCAGATCGCTGGCGATCTTGTAGTAGCCGTCGAGCCCGGCCTTGAGCCCGGGCAGGATCACCTGGGTGGCGCTGACGTCGAAGTAATGGTCGCGTTCGGGCTTGGCCCGGTCGTCTTGCGTGACGGCAGGTGCTGCGGTCGTGTCGGCGAAGAGGGAGATCGTCGTCGGTGCGATCAGCTCGTAGGGCGGCGGCACGAAATAGCGCGCATAGCCGGCCGTGAACGTCGTCGCATCGGTCGGCTGCCAGACAATGTTGACGCGCGGGCTCAATTGCCGCCCGTTGACGTATTCCGCCATCTGGTCGAAGCGGGCGCCGAAATTGACGGTGAGCTTTGGGCACGGGCCGCCATTCGTCCTGCAGGTAATAGCTGTAGAGCCAGCCGACCGCGGCGCTCGAATCGAACGATCGCGAACGGCTCGTCGCTGGTCTGCATGCCGCTCGCATCGACCGGCAGCACGCCGCGAATTGGTGGAGGAGGATGTGCGCTCGCGCTGGACGTAAAATCCGCTGCGCACGGTGTTGATGTCCGAGATCCGGTAGCTGCCGTCGCCCTGCAGGCCGGTTGCGACGCTTTGCCGCGAGGCGGTCTGGGCGATGCCGTTGAACAGCAGGTCGCCGAGCGGGTCGGGCGAGAAATAGACGCTGCTGTAGCGGGTCACCGCCGAAACCTGGAAGTCGACGGCGTCAACCCGCTTTTGCAGCGCGACGATCCCGTAATCGGTGATTTGGCGCTGGTTTTCGTTGAGCAGCGAGGAATTGAAGCCGCCGACCCCGTCGACCGTCAACCCGAGGCTCGGGGTTTGGCCGGGATTGTTGGGGATCTGAAAGTCGCTGCGCGAGACGCCGAAGATCGAGGTCACGCGGGTCGTCGGGTCGATGATCCCGGAGACATAGCCAAACCCGCGCGGCTGCGTCGAGATGTCGTGGATGGCGTTAAAGGCGCCGGCCGGGTTCTCGATCCCCTCCGCGTTGTGCAAAATCTCGCCGGTCGCGTAATAGTCGACCTGGCCAACCCGGCCGCCCCATTCGGCACTCGGCTGAAACGTCGATTGCTGCCCGCCGTAGAGCGTGAAATTGCCGCCGGGATCGAGCGTGCCGGTCTTGGTCTGGATGTCGATGATCCCGGCGGTGCGCAGCCCGTATTGCGCGGGGAGCGCGCCGGTAATCAGCGACACGGATTGGGCGAGCCGGGTCTGCAATGCCTGGCCGAAGACGTTGATGCCCTCGGGCAGAATGACCCCGTTCAGGCGGTATTGCAGGTTGGCATGGTCGCCGCGGACGTGCAGCTGGCCGAACAAATCCTGAGTGACGCCCGGGCGCCTGCAACAGCAGCCGGTTCAGCGGCTGGTTGTCGCCTTGCGGCTGGGTGGCGATCGCCTGGCGGCCGAAATCATAAACGCTGGCGCCGAGGTTGGGCTGGATGTCCTGCCGGGCGATGTCGAGCTCTTTGGCGATGACGTCGAGATCGAGCGACAGCCCGCCGCCGCCTGATGTCGGGGCCGCCGGCGGGTCTGTCGCATCGCCGGAAGGGTTTGCCGCCAGCAGAACTTGCCTGCTCGGCATGGCGTCGTCGATCGGCGATCCGCAGCGGTAATCCGGCCAGCGGTAATCCGGCCAGCGGTAATCCGGCCAGCGGCAATCCGGCCAGCGGCAATCCGGCCAGCGGCAATCCGGCCAGCGGCAATCCGGTCGGCAACGCCCGTCGGTCTTCCGCCGACGCGGCGCCCGAAGCCGCTGCCGCGGTGAGGACGAACGAGGCCAGCGCGGACGCACGCCGAGCGTCCGCAAAAATGCGGCTCATTGTCGGGCTCCTCGCTTCGGATCGCGCCGGACGGGGGTTCGCCAGCTCGAGGGAGGGATCAGATAATAATGTTATATCATAACATTCGTAGCGAAGGCGCAAGTGCATTTCCGACAAACGGCCCCGTCACCGCCGGCGGCGGATCGACCGACATGCCGGCGGTTGACGGTAATCGTACGCGGCTACGATCTACGGCTCATCGCAGGCCGCTTGTGGTCCGATCGAAGCTAGGTTCCCGTACCTCGGAGTTGCCGGAAATGCGTTCAACTCTCTCGTCGACAATACGGCACGGGCTGTGCATGCCTTGGGCAACTGAAACAATTGTGCAATCCGGGCCTCTGTCGTCGCCATCTTGAAAGGACGACGGGTAATCAGAATCCTTTCTTGTGTTGCGCTGCGGCGAAACGCGTCGCGCTTGTTGCTTCAGTCACCGGGTACTCTCGACACCCTGAAGAAAGAGGCCTCGATGCCAATGCAGTCGATCCGATCGGTGGTCAAACGCTCCGCCGCGGCGTTCGGTCTTGAAATCATGACCCGAAACGGACGAGGCGACCTCGAGCGGGGGCGGTTGGATGCGATCGAGGAGTATCTGAAGCTGCTGGCCTGGACCCGGAACGTCGGGATGCCGGATAACCCCCGACGCGTCCCGCTGCTCGCCCGGCTGGTCGGCACCGGGACCGGCGAAGGGGTGCACCTGATCGCGCTTCTGAACCAGGTTCTCGATCTGCCGGGCGACGTATGCGAGTGCGGCGTCGGGACCGGCGCCACCTCGGCGCTCTTTGCCAACGAGTTGCGGGCGACCGGGAAGCGGCTGTGGCTCTATGACACCTTTGCGGGTCTGCCCAAGCCCGGCGCCGAAGACAAGCTGATCGACGACATCGACCAGTTGGGCACGATCGGGGCCTATGAAGGCCGGATGAACCATCCGCAGGTCGAGGTCACATCGCGGCTGCGCGGGCTCGGGGTTCCCGACGACGCCTACCGGATCGTGCCTGGACTGTTCGAGCATTCGGTGGCGGCCGGCGCCCTACCGGATCAGGTCTGTTTCGCCTATGTGGACTTCGACTTTTACGCGCCGATAAAACTGGCGCATCGAGGTCATTTCAGCGAGGCTGGCACCAGGCGGCGTTATCGTCGTCGACGATTACGGCTTCTTTTCGGAAGGCGCCCAGACTGCGGTCGACGCCTTTATCTCGGAGCAGGCGGACCGCTTTGAAATCGAGGTCCCGACCTATTGCAACGATCATTTCGCCATCATCCGCCTCAAAGACGGGCACAGTCGAACCGCGGCAATGGCCGCAAATTCGAGCGCTGCGCCAATCGCCTGATTTGGCGCCACGAGATGCCGGCCTCGGTGCGCCGCCGCCCCGGGACATCGCCGCAATCGCGTCGGAGACAGCCGTGACATTCAGCAGCATCGCCTGGAACCTCTGTCGCCATGCCGCCCATCGCGGCGGGCGGTTCTCGCGCGCCGCTTACGGGCTGTCGACGATCTACGTGCGGGCCTATCGCAACCTGAACTACGACATGGCGACAAACGGCGAGCTGTTTGTGCTCGATTGCTTTTCGAAACAGAATATTCGCACGATTTTCGACGTTGGGGCCAATCTTGGCGAATACGTCATGCATTGCATGCCGAGGTTTGGCGGCGCCACGATTCACGCCTTCGAGGTGGTCCCCGACACCTTCGCCAAGCTGCAGGCCTCCGTCGGCCATATTCCAAATGTCCGGATCAACAATGTGGGGCTTTCCGACTCGGACCGGACCACCGAAATCAACTACAACCCGGAGCACGACGGGGCCTCGTCGCTGATCGCGAATGTCGACTCGATCCACCCACACCTGTCTTGGAGCAAGCGCGTCGTTCGCCTGACGACCGGGGATTCCTACCTGCGTCAGAATGACATCGCGGCGGTCGACCTTCTGAAAATCGACGTCGAGGGCGCCGAACACCTGGTTTTGGCGGGTTTCGAGGATACCCTTCGCCGCGGGGCGATATCGTCAATTCAATTTGAGTATGGCATGGCGAACATATATTCGAAGTTTCTGCTGCACGATTTCTGGTCACTGCTGACCGGCTATGGCTTCCAAATCGGCCCGATCATGCCGAAAGGCGTCGCGTTCAGGCCTTATGACCCCCGCGACGAGGACTTCCAGGGTCCACCGAACTTTCTTGCGGTGCATCGGTCGCGCCCGGAGCTGGCCGCCGCCGTCGCGCTCGGCTGAAAGCGCAGTCGTTTGCGGCGCCGCACCCTCGGCCGCCGCGACAACGATCGCCAGCCGGGGCCGGATTGATGAACACGCAGACGTGGTCCGCGGTCGATCGACCTCCTACTCGGCGCGCGCGAGCACTGCACGGACGAGACGGCCAATCCCGACCCAGATTGCCGCGAGCACGGCGGCAACCACCCATGCGAGCGCCAGTCCGACCAGAACCGGCGCCAGCAAGATAAACCACAGCGCGACCACGGCGCGGCGCCACCATGAGCGTGGGAGCGCATCGCCCCGCGTTGAAGCAGCCTGCACCGAGGCGAGCCTCATTCCGACGGTCTGATGGTTGGGCATCGCGACGATTGTTCCCGAGACTCCAATGTTCTGCGCTCGCTCACCCGGTCGGGGTCTTGGCTTGCCCCTAGCGAACCGGCAGTTTCGCTTGGACCCGAAAAGGTTCCATAAATGATAACGACAGAATGTCGCAGCCGGTGCAACAGAAAACAAGGGAAACGTCAAAAAAGGGTTGACGGAAAGTCAGTGTCCCGTCATTCGTTGCCTCTGGGAGGCGGGCTCTGCTGAGAGTTCGGATAAGCGCCTAGACATGCGTTGTCGAGTGCGAAATCCTATCTCGGGAGTCTATTCTGACGCGCGTGCATACGTCATTTGCGGATTCTTCCGCCTTTGAATTGCAACGGTTGCCGCTTGCAGGCCTCCGTTCCAGCGCGGTGCCGCCTTCGGTCTTCGCGGCCGTGGTTCGCGCCTTCGACCTGGGCATGCTGCTCGCGGCGGGCGTCGTGGCGCTGTGGAGCGTGCACCAGTTCCGCTGGGACGTGGTCCGCCCCGGCTACCTATTATGCATCGCAATCGCGGCGTGCGCCTCGGCGGCGTGCCTGAGCCGCCTGGAAGGCCGGTCTCTCCCGCGCCTGTGTTCCTTCAGCGACCAGGTTCGGCTGCTCGCTGTCGTGCTTCCGACTGGCGCGGTGGCGCTCTTCTGCAGTGTCTCGGTTCTGCAATACGGCGTGCGTCCCATGTTTTCCGGCGCCACTGCCTTGCTGGCGATCGCCTGGCTGGCAGCCAGCGGCTTGATGATGGGCGCAATGCGGCTCGCGGTGACGAGGGTCGCGGCCAATTGGCGCAGGAACGGTCGTTTGGGCCGCCGCGTGGCGCTGCTCGGAACCACCGAGGGTGCGGTCGACTTTATGGCTCACCTGCGGCCGGGACCGGCCGACGAGCTGCAGATCCTCGGCTGCTACGAGGATGAGGCCCCCGGAAATGAGGATGAGGCCCCCAGAAATGAGGATAAGGCCCACGGAAATCCTGGTCAGCGTCGAGCCTCGGGCGAGCGCTTGCGGCATCCCGACCTGCCCTATCTCGGCTCCGTCCGGGAGCTGATCGCGCAGGGTCAGCGCGGCGAGGTCGACGCCGTCGTCATAACGCTGCCGGCCGACGAGCCGGTGAGGATCGAACAGGCCTCTGCGGTGTTGGCGAGCATGACCGTCGATTTGTACGTCTGCCATCACCTGAAAGCACCACCCCGGCCGGTGGCCCAGCTCGGTGGGGTTCCAGTAGCGGTGCTGTCGCGCCGGCCCCTGTCGGAATGGCAGGTGGTGCAAAAGCGGTTGTTCGATCTGTTGGGCAGCGCTGTCCTGATCCTCGGGTTGTCGCCACTGCTGCTGCTGCTGGCATTGATTGTAAAGCTGGACAGCGGCGGGCCGGTGCTGTTCCGGCAAATGCGGATCGGTTTCAACAATCTGCCGTTCATCTGCCTCAAATTCCGCACGATGCATCACCATGCCGCGGACGCGCTGGCGGACCGGCAAACCACGCGCGACGACCCGCGGGTGACGACTGCCGGGCGATGGATGCGGCGGTTGAGCCTGGACGAGCTGCCGCAGCTGGTGAACGTCTTGCGCGGCGAGATGTCTCTGGTCGGCCCTCGGCCTCATGCCCCCAACACGCGTGCGGGCGGGCAGTTTTTCGCCAATGCGGTGCACGAATACGCGCTGCGCCACCGCGTCAAGCCGGGCATCACCGGCTGGGCGCAAGTCAATGGCTGGCGGGGCGAGACGACGACGGTGGAGCAGATCGAGCAGCGCGTGCGGCACGATCTGCATTACATCCAGAACTGGTCGCTGACGCTCGACTTGCGCATCCTGCTGATGACCGCGTTGCGCGGTTTCGGCGGGCCGCAGGCGTTTTGAGCGCGGCATGGCGGGCGCAATGATCGACGCGCGCGATCTGGCGCGGCCGATCGGAGCGGCTGCCGCGAGCGCCGGCGAGCCGACCTTGCTGCGGATCGTGCTGCGCCAGAAGTGGAAGATCCTGGCTTTTGCGGTTGCGATGTGCGGCTTGGCGCTGCTGGTCATCCGCGTGCTTCCGGTGCGCTACACGGCGACGGCCGCGGTCGCGCTCGATGCGCGGCAGTTGCAGGTGCTGGCCTCGGCCCAGGTGATGAGCGTTCCGCAGCTCGACCTCGACCGCCTGCGGACCCAGATGGAAGGGTTCCATTCGCCGAGAATTGCCGAAGCGGTCGTCCAGCAGCTCGACCTGACCCGGAACCCGAGCTTCTGCCCGCCGCCGGCTCCGGATTGGACAGGCTGGCTGTCGCGGCGAGCCGAGCCCAGCGCGGTTCCGGCGGCGTGCAATATCAGCCCGGAGAAAGCGGCCAAGCAGCTTGCCGCCATGGTGTCGGTCACCAATGACGGCCGGTCCTATATCGTTTGGGTGCAGGCCGAAGCCGGAGATCCGCAGCTCGCCGCCACGATCGCCAACGCTTATGCGCGCGCCTACGTGACCGAGCAGCGCAACACCAACAGCGCCGACATGCAGCTGGCGGACGACTGGCTCGGCGCTTACCTCGCGAAGCTGCGCGAGCAGACGCAGGGTGCGGATGCCGCCGTGGCGCGCTATCGCGAGCAACATCACCTCACCCCTCTGCGCGGCGAGACCGTGGTGACGCAGAGCCTGGCGGAGCTGAACACCCAGCTCACTTTGGCGACCAGCGCGCTCGCCGACAAGCAGAGCCTGCTGCGCCAAGTTCAGGGACTGGCCCATGGCGGCGCAGGGCTCGATGCGAGCGCGCCCGCCCTCGCCTCGCCGGTGATCCAGAACCTGCTGGAGAAAGAGGCGACCCTGGGGGCGTCGCAGGCCGATCTCGAATCGCGCTATGGCGCCGCCTATCCCCAGGTGAAGGCCGGGGCGGCGCAGATCGCGAGACTGCCGCCAGCAGATCCACGCGGAAGTGACCAAGGCGGTGTCCGGGCTGACCGGCGAGGTCGCGGCGTTGACCGCGCGCAAGGCGGCTCTGGCGGCCAATGTGCAGTATTTGCAGGAGCATGCGGCTCAGCAGAACCATGAAGACGTTCAGCTGCAAAAGCTCAAGCGCGACGCCGACGCCGACCGGCAGCTCTATCAGACGATGCTCATTCGGCTGAAGGAGATCGACGCCGAGCAGGGAATGCAACGGGCGGACGCGCATGTGGTGGTCGAGGCGAGACCGCCCGATCTCGCGTCGTTCCCGCGCGTCAAGATGATGTTGGCGGGCGCCTTTCTCGCCGCGCTCGGCATCGGCTCAGGTATCGCGGTCGGCGGCAGCCTGCTGTCGCGGCGCTTCCGCGATGTCGACCAGGTCGAGCTGGAGACCGGGCTGCCCGTGCTTGGGCTGTTCCCGCGCCCGGACCGGCGCAGCGTCGCGCACGACATGGTTGTGGACCGGCCGATGTCGCTGGAGGCGGAGGCGCTGCACGCGATCCTGATCGGGTTGTCGCGTCGAAACGCCGACGAAGCGTCGCCGCGGGGGCATACCATAATGGTGGTCTCCGCACTGCCGGGCGAGGGCAAAAGCTCGTTCGCGCTGGCGTTGGGCCGATCGGCCGCCAGCGCTTCGCTGTCGGTCGCGCTGCTGGATTGCGACCTGCGTCTGCCGTCGTTGCGGCGGCTGGTCTGCGGTTCGGAGCCGGAAAGCGGCGACGTGAAAACCGTCGACGCCCGCTCGGGTCTGCACGTCATCAGGATCGCGTCCGCGGTGCGCAATCCGCATCATTTGCTGGCGCAAGGGCTGGGAGTGGTCGTGGACCGGCTGCGCGCGCAATACGACCTGATCATCCTCGATACGCCGCCGGTGCTCGCCGTGCCCGACGCGCTCACTCTGGGCCCGCTGGCGGACGACGTGCTGCTGCTGGCGAGCTGGCAGGAGACGCCGCGCAGCGTTGTCGGCGCGGCGGTGGAGCGGATGCGCCGCAACGCCATCGACATATCGGGGATCGTGCTGACCAAGGTCGATCTGCGCACGTTCAAGCGCGCCGGCGGCGGGCACGGCTATTATGCCACGCAGTATCGCGGTCATGCCGACGCTTCCGGACTGACGGATGCCGCGGCGTGAGCCGGTCGCGGACCAGGTGAGGCGGCGGCTGACATTGCGGCTGCGCCGGTTCCCCGCCGCCGCGGCGATGACGCATGTGGCGGGGCTGCGAGTGCTGACCCTGGCGGTAAATCTCGGCACCGGGCTCCTCACCGCGGCGGCCTTGGGACCGGCCGGGCGCGGCCAGCAGGCGGCGCTGATCGTGGCGCCGCAATTTCTCGCCGCGGTCGCGACCTTGGGGCTGCATGCCTCGCTGATCTACAACATCAAGGCCGACCCGGCACAGGAACGGCGCTATTTCGGCTGTGCGCTGTTGCTGGCGCTGCTGGCCGGGCTGGCGGCGACCGCCATCGGCTGGGTGCTGCTGCCGCATTGGCTGGGCGAAAACGGGGCAGCGGTGGTGCGTACCGCCCAGCTGCTGCTGCTGATCACCCCGCTATGCGTAATGGCGCCGCTCCTGACCGGGACATTGGAGGCGCATGGCCGGTTCGGCGTCGCCAACTTTTCGCTCTACGCGCAAAGCCTGACGACGCTGGCGGCATTGGGGCTGCTGTGGTCGAACGGATGGCTGACGCCTGCCACCGCCGCGATGGCGTATCTGTTCCCGTCGATCCCCGCTTTCGCCTATCTCGGCCGGCATGCCGTGCGCGCGGCGCGGCCGGTGGTGACGATGGAGCGGCCGATCGTGCGGCGGCTCTTGCATTACGGGCTGCGCTTTTACGGCGTCGATCTGCTCGGCAGCATCTCCGGCTATCTCGACCAGATCGTCATCGTGGCGCTGCTGCCGCAAGCCTCGGTCGGCATCTATGTCGTCGCGTTGAGCCTGTCGCGGATGCCGACGGTGCTGCAGACCGCGGTGACGACCGTCCTCTTTCCGGCGATCGCGGCGCGCGCGGAAGCGAGCGTGATCGAGCTGGTGGCGCTGACCGTGCGCTTTACGACGGTGATCAACGCCGCCGCGGCGGCCGGCCTGGCGGCGATCGGACCGCCGGCGCTGCATCTGCTCTATGGCGACCGGTTTATGGGCGCGGTCGGGCCGTTCCGCATCCTGCTGGTCGAGACGGTGGTCTCCAACGCGGTGCGCATTCTTTACCAGGTCTTCAGCGGCACCGGCCGGCCGCAGGTGGTCACCGCGATCGAGGCGATCAGCGTCACCGCCTCGCTCGGTGCGATGCTGCTGGTGGTGCCGCGCTTTGGGATCGAGGGTGCGGCAGCCTGCGTGCTGCTGGCGTCGAGCCTGCGGCTAATCTGCGTCCTGGTCGGGCTGACCACGATCCTGCGGGTGCGGATGCCGCGCCTGTTCCTGACGCCGGCCGACGTGTTGGGGATCGTCGGACGATGAGTGCCGCGCCGCGCAGCATCGGGGTGCTGATCTGCACCTATCGTCGGCCGGAGAGCCTCGGGCGCTGCCTGGCGGCCCTGGCGGCCCAAGAGCGGCGGCCGGACGAGGTCATCGTGGTGGTGCGCGACAGCGACGCGGCGACCCATGACTGGCTGGCGAGCTGTAAGCCGGATGGGCTGAGGCTGCGCGTCGTCGGCGTGACCCTGCCGGGGACGGTGGCGGCGCTGAACACCGGGCTCGAATTCGTGCCGGACGGACATCCTGGCGATCACCGACGACGACACCGCGCCGAGGCCGGACTGGCTCGCCCGCATCCTGGAGCATTTCACAGCCGACCCGCGGCTCGGCGGCCTGGGCGGGCGCGACCGCTGCCATGACGGCGCACGGTTCGACGACCGGCAACGCGCGCCGGTAGGCCGGCTGCAATGGTTCGGCCGGATGATCGGCAATCATCATCTCGGGTTTGGCGCGGCGCGGCCCGCAGCAATGCTGAAGGGCGCGAATATGAGCTACCGCCGCCGCGCCGTCGCCGGCATCCGCTTCGATGCGCGACTGCGCGGAACCGGCGCCCAGCCTTATGAGGACATCGCCTTCTCGTTGGCGGTGGCGCGTTCCGGGTGGCGGCTGGTTTACGACCCCCGGATCGTCGTCGACCATTTTACCGGGAGACGCGACGAGCCCCGGCATTACGTGTCGGTTTCCGCGCTGGCTGACGTCGAGGGTTTCCGCACCCACGCGTTCAACGGCGTGGTGGCGCTGTGGGACGAGTTGTCGCCGCCGCGCCATGCCGCCTTCCTGCTGTGGTCGCTGCTGATCGGTACCGGTCCCTCTCCGGGCTTGGCGCAGGCCCTGCGCTACACTCCCCGCCTCGGAGCCGCGTCCTGGCAGCGCTTCTGGGTGGCGCAACAGGGCAAGGCGGCGGCCTATCGCAGCTTGCTGCGCGGCGCGCGCGCCGCAAGGCGCAGCGCCACCCCGCGAACCAGCGCCTCGTCGCGGTCCGAGGCGGTGAGCACGGCCGCGCGCGGAGACCTGCGGTGAGGTTCGGCATCGTCACGCCCTGTGTCGGCTTCGCCGACGGCCAGGGGCGTGTGAACCTCGAAATAGCCGCCGAGATCGTGCGCCAGGGAGATCAGGTGGTGCTGTTCTCCGAACGGGTGGACGAGGCGGCGCTGCCCGGCGCGCAATCCTGCACGGTTCTGGCGCCGCCGCCGCCGTGGATGCCGTCACGGCTCTTGCGCGACCAGGTGTTTGCGTGGCGCACCAGCGTCCAGCTGCGCGACGCGCGCAACCGCTGCGACGCGGTGCTGGCGAACGGGTTCGTTTCGTGGGCGTCGAGCGATGTCAACGCGGTGCATTTCGTGCACGCCTCGTGGCTGCGCTCGCCGGTCCACCCGTGGCGGTTGCGGCGCAACCTGCGCACGCTTTACGCCCGGACGTACAGCGGGGCAAATGCGCTGCTGGAGCAGGGGGCGCTGCGCCGCTGCCGCCGCGTCGTCGCGGTGTCGCAGAATGTCCGGGAGGAGCTGCTGCGGATCGGGGTGTCGGCGGAGTGCATCGAGGTGATCGCCAACGGCGTCGACACCGAGGAGTTTCATCCCGGGTCGTCCGAGCGAGCCCATTTCGGGCTTCCGGCCGCGGCGCCGATGGCGCTCTTTGCCGGCGACCTGAAGTCGCCGCGCAAGAACCTGGAGACCGTGCTGCGCGCGCTCCTCGATGTCCCCGCACTCCATCTCGCGGTCGCCGGCCGCACCGACGGCTCGCCCTATCCGGCGCTCAGCCGGTCGATGGGGCTCGACGGCCGCGTGCATTTCCTCGGCTTCCAGACCGACATGCCGAGGCTGATGCGCTCGGTCGACCTCTTTGTATTTCCGTCGCGCTACGAGCCTTGCGGGCTGGTGCTGCTCGAGGCGATGGCGAGCGCCCTGCCGGTGATCACCGCGCGCAGCGCCGGTGCGGCGGAGCTGATCACGCCCGATGTCGGAATAGTGCTGGAGGACAGTGAGGATTGCCCGGCGCTTGCCGCGGCGCTGCGCGCGCTGGCGGCGGATCCGGGCCGCCGGCAGGCGATGTCGACGACGGCGCGCCGGCGTGCCTCTGGTCATTCCTGGCGGGCGATGGCGGCGCGCTACGTCGACCTGCTGCGCGAGGCGGCCGAGACGCGCCGGCGCTCGGGCCATGCCTGAGCACCGGCTGGCGCCGGAGCGCAAATTGCACGCCCTGCAGCTCGGCCTCGAATGGTTCACCCACGGTGCTGGCGGCGGCGCGTCGCGGGTCATGGCGGACCTTGTCCGCAGCCTGCCCGCGGCGGGAGTGGCGGTGTGCGGCACCGTCGCCGGCCCGCCCGATGTCAAGGCGCTGACCGGCGGGTGCGTCGAAAGCTTTAGCGCGCACGGGGCATCGATCGGACGCCGGCTGCTGGGCGCGCGGCAGGTGGTCGACCGGCTGTTGCGCTGCCGCGAGGTCGATGTCGTCGCGGCGCACTTCGCCTTGTATGCCGCACCCTGCCTCGACCGGCTCGGGTCGGTGCCGCTGATCATGCATTTCCACGGGCCGTGGGCGGCGGAATCGCGGCGCGAGGGCACCGGGCGCGCCGCGGCGGCGGCCAAATATGCGCTGGAGCGGCTGGTCTATCGGCGCGCCGCGCGGGTGATCGTGCTCTCCGAAGCGTTCGCGCTGATCGCCGAGCGCGACTACGGGATCGCCGCCCAGCGAGTGCGGGTGGTCCCCGGCAGCGTCGATCTTGCGCGCTTCGCGGTGCGCGAAACGCGGGCCGAGGCGCGGATCCGCCTGGGCTGGCCGGCGGACCGCAAACTGCTGCTGACGGTGCGGCGGCTGAGCGCGCGGATGGGGCTCGACCATCTGCTCGAGGCGATGGTTCGCGTGGTGCATGCCGAGCCGACGGTGTTGCTGCACATCGCCGGGCGCGGCCCGCAGGAAGCAGCCCTGCGGCTGCAGGCCGAGCAGCTCGGGTTGTCGGGTCATGTGCGATTTTTGGGGTTTCTGCCCGATGCGGACCTGCCATTGGCGTATCGGGCGGCTGACGTGAACCTGGTGCCGACGACCGCGCTCGAAGGCTTCGGGCTGACCGCGGCGGAGGCGTTGGCCGCCGGAACGCCTTCGATGGTCACCCCGGTCGGCGGCCTGCCCGAGGTTGTGGCGAAGCTGTCTCCGGCGTTGATGTTCCAATCGAGCTCGGCGGCAGACTTGGCGGCGGGCCTCCTCGGCGTGCTGAGCCGCGCAGTGGAATTGCCCGATGCCGCAGAATGCGCCGCCTATGCGGCGCGCCATTTCAGCGCCCAGCAGATGGCGGCCGGGGTTGCCGCGGTATATCGCGAGGTGTGCTGACCATGCCGCGGATCTTGTTCGTCGGGCAAACCGGGGAGCTCGGGGGAGCCGAGCTGGTGCTGCTGGATGTGGCCCAGCATTTTCGCGACCGCTGCGGCGTCGTGCTGCTGGCTGACGGCCCGTTGCGCAGCCGGCTGGCCGAGGCGGGCGTGGCGGTGACGGTCATCGGCGGCGGCGCGGGTCTGATGGGGGTGCGGCGCCACAGCGGGCTGGCGCAGGCTCTGGCGGCGATCCCCGCGCTGCTGTGGTTGGTGTGGCGGCTGGCGGCGCTCGGGCGCGGCTATGACATACTCTGTCCCAATTCGCAGAAGGCCGCGGTGGCGACGATGCTCGCCGGGGCCTTGGCGCGGCGGCCGGTCGTCTGGTACCTGCACGACATCCTGTCCCAAGATCATTTTGCCGGCCCGCTGCGCCGTATCGTGGTGGCGCTGGCGAACCGGCTGGCGCGGCGAGTGATCACCAATTCGCAGGCCTCGCGGGAGGCGTTCATTCGCTCCGGCGGCGACGGACGCAAGGTCGCCGTCGTGCTCTACGGCATCAACCCGGCGATTTTCGACAGCGTTTCGGATGCCGAGGCGCAGCGCGTGCGCGACGGGCTGGGGCTGCGCGACGTAAGCCTGGTCGGGTTGTTCGGGCGGCTGTCCCCGTGGAAGGGTCAGCACACCCTGGTTGACGCATTGCAGCACCTTCCCGGGGTGCACGCGCTGATGGTGGGTGACGCGCTGTTCGGCGAGCAGGACTACAAGGCAGGCTTGCTGCAGCGCGCCGCGGCCAACGGCGTCGCCGACAGAATTCACTGGCTGGGCTTTCGCGACGACGTGCCGACGCTGATGCGTGCGGTCGACGTGGTGCTGCATGCCTCGACCTCGCCCGAGCCGTTCGGCCGGGTAATCGTCGAGGCGATGCTGGCGCGGCGGCCGCTGCTGGCGGCCCGCGACGGCGGTGTGATCGAGCTCTTGGGCGCGGAGAGCCCGGAGCTGCTGACCCCGGGAGACGCCGCGGCGCTGGCCGAGGCGATCGCCCGGATACTGGCGTCGCCCGCCGCGGTGCGCGAGGCGCGCGTCGTCGAGAACGACCGGCGGGCGCGGATGCTGTTCTCGGCCGGCCGGATGATGACCGAGCTGGAGCGCCAGTTGACGCTGGCGGTGTAGCGCGATCGCCGCGAGCCGTTATGGGTGGGTCTGCGAGGCTTGCGTCCCCGGCCACTCGCCGCCGGCATAGCTGTATTCCACAGCCTCGCCGGCCGTGGGTTGGAGCATGTCGCTCTCGCCGGCACGGCAGCGCACCTCGAAGGCCGCCTGCTGCTGCAAGACGAACTGCTTGAACTGCCGTTCGAAGCGCAGCCGCGAAAAGCGCAGTGCGTTGGCGTGGCACGCCGCCGGGTCGAAGCGATGGGCCTCTTCCAGGAAGCGGCGCACCGCCGCGGCGATGACGAGCGGCTCCGGCCGATCGAAGAACATGCCGGTCGGCGCCGATCCGCCGGTCGCGATGGTTTCGCGAGCGCCACCGCGGCCAAGCGCCAGCACCGGAGTGCCGGCGGCCTGGGCCTCCAGCGGGACGATGCCGAAATCTTCCTCGGCGGCAAAGATAAACCCGCGGGCTTCGGCCATCAGCCGGCGCAGTTCCTGATCCGGCGCGAAACCGGTGAAGGTGACGTTCGGTATTCCCAAATCCTGCAGCTTGGCGCGCTCGGGGCCGTCTCCGGCGACGATCAGGCAAAGCTCGGGCAAATGCCGGAAAGCTTCGACGATCGCGCGCACGTTCTTGTAGGGGACGAGGCGCGAGGCGGTCAGGAAGTGGTCACGCCTGGCAAGCCGTGCGAGCGTCGGCGGGACGTCGACCGGCGGGTGGATCACCTCGGCGTGGCGGCCGTAGAGCTTTCGAATACGGCGCGCGACAAAATGCGAATTGGCGACATAGGCGTCGACGCCATGGGAGCTGCGCACGTCCCACAGGCGCATCCGGTGCAGCAGCATCCGCGCGAGCCAGCTCTTGGGGCCGGATTCCATCCCGGTTTCGCGCAGGTATTGATGCTGCAGGTCCCAGGCGTAGCGCATCGGCGAATGGACATAGGCGATGTGAAGCTGATCGGGCCCGGTGAGCACGCCCTTGGCGACGGCGTAGCTGCTGGAAATAACGAGGTCGTAACCCGAGAGGTCGAACTGTTCGACGGCCAGCGGCATCAGCGGCAGATAGAGGCGATGCCACCGGTCGAGGCGCGGCATCCTTTGGAGAAAGCTGGTGCGGCTGCGGTGATATCCGATCTGCTCGCGCTCCCTCGTCGAAAGAAGATCGAACAGGCAGTGGACATCGCTCCCGGGGAAGCAACGCAGAATGCCGGCTAGAACCTTTTCCGCCCCGCCGAGCGTGTAAAGCCAATCATGAATAACCGCTACGCGCAAATTCTTCCCTTTTTTCGCTTGCCCGACTTGGAACGGCCAAAAGGTTTGCGGCCCTGCAAGTCCTCATAACGTTATACCGAGACGAATCGTCTCATGAAAACGCTATTTTTTGCGGTGCAGCAAAATAGCGGGCGCGGCGCTCAGATCGCTTCGATCTCCGCCGACAAGCGGGCGTAGAGTGCGTGCGAGGAAAAGCGGCGCACGACCGTCTCGCGGGCGTTGACGCCGAGCTCCTGTTGCCGGCCGTGGGCGGCGCGGACGGCGCGCGCGACCGCGTCGGGCGAACCGACCGGGACGACGAAGCCGTCCCGGCCTTCGCTCAGCAGGTCCTGAAACGAGGGAATGCGGGTGCCGACCACGGGTGCCGCACAGCTCATCGCCTCGAGCATGACGAGCGCCACCGCTTCCCAACCCGAGGTCGAGACGAAGACGCCGCATTCGCGGTAAAGCCGGCGCAATTCCTGGCGGTCGGAGACAAAGCCGGCAAAGCGCACACGGTCCGCCACGCCCAATTGCGCGGCCAGACGCTTCAGCATGGTCTCGTCGGGTCCGCTGCCAACCAGGACAAGGGTGAAATCCGGAAGGGACTGCATCGCGCGCAACAGGTCGGAGAACCGCTTTTGCTCCTCGACGAGGCGGCCGACGGTGAGCACCGTGCGGGGCCGGGGCGGGCCGGGAGTGGAAGGGGTAAAAAAACTGGTGTCGACGCCGTTCTGCATCAACAGGGCATCGCTTCCGAGATTGCGTATGCGCTCGACGTCGACGGCAGACTGGCACACCACACGCGCGGCGCGGTTCAGCGACCGACGCTTCGCCGGGGCCATCCAGTCGGCATAGACCGCCCCGTGATCCGCGCCCACGACCGGAAGCTCGACAGCGCGGACGACGATGTCGAAACGCGGCGTCCAGATTTCCTGATGGTACAGCACGTCGATGCCGTCCTCGCGCAAAGCGTCCTGCAACGCGCCGCCATAGCCCAGATGGGCGACGTTGTCGCGCAGCTGGCTGCCGTGCTCGACGTTGCGCAGGCGATAGAGCAGCGGATCGACCGCGCGCAGCCAGCGCGGCAGCGGCAGGAAGCGCACGCTCAACCGCTCGGAAACGGGTCGCAGCTCGGGCTTGCCGTACGACAAAACGTAAATGAAGACGGCGTGACCGAGCTCGCGCAGGCCTTGCGCATACTCCCAGACGAAATCGTTGCGGTAGGAGGCCAGAAAAGTCTCGCGGTCGAGCCCGAACGTGCCGCCGTAGAAGCCCTCGAACGAGTCGCAGCTGAGGAACATCGCGACGCGCTTCATAGGCCGCCGCGGGTTGTGACCGAGGAATTGGAGGAGTGCCGTCGATCCGCCACCGGCAGCATTCCTTAGCGGCGGCGGCCGCGCGGCGGCGCCGCGCATGCAGGCTGCAATCCGTTAGCGCGCATCCGGCGTCGGCGATGTTGTCGGGACGGCGTCAGAACCAACGTTCGTATATTGTGATGACGTCGCCGGGATAAATGAAACTTTGGCGGTTCACGCGCCCCTCGACGACACGGTCTCCGCCGGAGCGTACGACCGAGGCGTAGTCGGTAACCGCCCGATAGGTGAAGCCGCCGCCGACCGCGACCGCGGTCAACAGGGTCATGCCGGGCTGGAACGGATATTGCCCGGGCTTGCTGACCTCGCCGAGGATGAAGATCGGGCGATAGGCCAGAACCTCGATCGAGACGCTCGGGCCTTTGAACAGGTTCCTGTTTTTCAGCTCCTGCTCGATGCGTTGCTCCAATTGGCTCGTGGTGAGGCCGGAGGCGTGCACGGCGCCGAGCAGCGGGACGGCGATGTCGCCCGAAGTCGTTAACGCGAAAATCTCCGGTGAGTTGCTCGCCGCCGACGGTGATGATGCGGATCTCGTCGCCGACGCCGAGCTTATAAGAGCCGGGGCGGGTGTCGGGGAGCGAGTGAAGATCGCTGCCGGGCGTGCAGGATGCGACCAGCACGGCGCTTGCCGCGGCTAAATAACGCAGCGCGCGGCGCCGCGAGGGCGGGCGAACCCCGGCCGGGGCAACCGCCGCCGGGGTTCTTCGCCGCCCGCCGCGCGAATGCGGCGTCAAACCGAGGACGGGACCCGGAGTATTCATCCCGCGCTTCCTTCGTATTGCGCCTGGCGATGACGACGGGTGGCCGCGCCGTGTCGATCAGGCACCAAATCCGCTCCCGTCGCAAAGTTTGCCTGCATTAATGACCACGAACGCTACCGCACCTCGACATCGATCGGCCAGCAGATACGGCCCGAGATACGTCGAGCGCCACCGCGGGGCTGACAGCGTCGGCCATTCCGGGGCTGACGGAGGACGCGGCGACGGCGTGTGGGCGGCTAGCGGGTTTCATCGGGCCGCGACTTCGGGTAAGCAGCCGCGATGTTCGGGGACGCGGCTGCGCGAAATCTCAAATTTATGCTCTGCGGGGCGGCTCTCGCGATCACCCAGACTGCCGCCGCGGCGTACGGCGAAGCCGTGTCGCGGGCATCGAGAGCCCTGAACGCGGCGGCCGTCGATGCCGCCCCGGCGCGCGAGGTGTGTCGCATTGCGGCTCGGGCGGCCGGGGAGCGTTGGGGATCCCGCGCGGATTGCTGCTCGCGATAGCACAGGTCGAGACCGGTCGCCGCGTCGCGGGCCGCGGGACGGCGGAGCCGTGGCCGTGGTCGGCGAATGCCGAGAACCGGGCGTTGTTTTTCCCGACGCAGGCCGAGGCCGTGGCCTGGACCAAGGAGGCGCTGCTGCGGGGTGTGGGTTCGATCAACTCCGGCTGCCTGCAGGTGAACCTGCAACAGCATCCCGACGCGTTTGCATCGGTCGAGGAGGCGTTCAATCCGGCGCGAAACGCCGATTACGCGGCGCGCTTTTTGCTGCGGCTGTTTCATGAGACCGGAAGCTGGAGCACCGCGGTCGGGTGGTACCACTCGCGCACGCCGATGCTGGCAAACCCGTATCGCCACGCCGTCGAGGCGGAGTTCACCACGGCGGTGACGCAGCGGCGCGTCGAAATCCTGGAGGTAATGGCGGCGGCGTGGGCGGCTACCCGAGGCGCCCCGGCGCGGTCGCCGGGCGCGATCGCGGCGGTCGATGCCGGGCTTGCGCCGCCGGCCGCCGCCTGCGCGGCGGACGCGGGCGGCGGCGCCAAGTACGATGCGTGGGGCGGGGCCGCGCTGCGCTTTGAGCGCCCGTGCGCGCCGCGGTGACCGGGCAGGCGACCCAACCCTGGCTCAGCACGCCTGGCTCAGCGCGGCTCAGCGCGGCGCGGCGATAGCCGAAGGCGGGTCACGACGGGCAGCCATGCCGCCGGCGCGCCGAACTCGATCGACCTCGTCCTGGGCGCGAATGCCATAGGCGGCGGCAAAGCCCACGCACAGCCACAGCAGCGAGCCCGCGAAACCGTCGATGTTGACAAACGGCAGTTCGGCAAAGCTGCAGATCGCGGCCGCGGTGAAAGCCAGCATCGCGGGTGATTTGAGGCGCGTCGCGGTGACCACGGCCCGACCCACGACCGCGAACATGCCGAGCAGATAGACCGTTCCGGCAAGCCAGCCGAGGCTGAGATAGATGGCGAGCGGGCCGGAATCGATGTCGACCAGGTCGTTATTCCCGGACAGCACGGCGCCGCGGCCCAAGGCGCCGATGCCCATCCCGACCGGATGAGCGTCGATCAGCGCCGGTGTGGCCGACCAGATCGAGAAGTCTCACCAAGGCGCTGGTGTCATACTGGAGTGCGCCCAAACTGCTGATTTGGGCGAGGAGGGCGTCGGCGACGCTTTGATCGAGGCTGGCGACGACGACGCCGACGACGGCTATCGCGACGGCCACGCGGACGAGCCCGCTGACCATCCGCTGGCTGCCGAGAAGGGCGACGGCAGCCAGGCCGAGCAGCACCCCGACCGCGACCGAGCGGACATAGGTCAACAGCAGCAGCACGCCCGCGGCGGGCAGGACGACCAGGGTCAGCCGGGTGCGGAAATAAAGCGACAGCAGGATCAAGGCGCCGAGCCATTCGGCCAAGGGTCCCTGCGAATTCAGGGTGCTGAAGACGCGAGCCCCCTCCGCGGTCGCCTCCTTCGCCCCGAGCATTCCGGAGGAGAGAGCCCACCGCAGATCCCATACCGTCGGGTTCCAGAACTGGTTGAGCCCGTAGCCGACGACGACGAGCGCGTTCAGGGTGATAAAGCCGCGCAGGTGCGGCTCGGCGTCGTCAACCAGAGGCGCCTTCTCGATCAGGAAAAAGTAGTAAAGCAGCGGGGTCAGCCAATCCGCGGCGCCGACCGCCCCGGCGAGGATCTGGCCCTGCACCAGGTTTACCATCAGGCCGTAAGCCACCGGGACAAACAGCAGCAGGCCGAGAAGGGCTTCGCGACGCCGCAGCAGGTCGCGGCTGCGCAGCAGGTCCGGCAGCATCAGCAAGGTCATCACATTGGGCGTGCCGAGGATGATGTTCATCGCATCGAAGCCGGCCCGGTAGTCGATCAGGCGACGAATGAACGGGGTCAGCGTCCAGAACCAGAACGTCAGCGTCAGGTAGAGCCAGGGCGAACGGCGAAGATAACAGGCCGCCGCGATCACCCCGCAAGCCATGAACAACAGCCGCGCCGGGGCGCCGAGTCCGATCCAGGCAAGCCCGCCGGTGACGGCGCAGATGGCGGCGACCAGCAGCGCCTGGAGGAGGGACGGCGTCAAGCCGGCGGCGGCTGTCGGCCGACCGCTGGCCGCGCGCCCCGGGTC
The DNA here is from genome assembly GCA_963775525.1 of uncultured Alphaproteobacteria bacterium. Classification (GTDB taxonomy): domain Bacteria; phylum Pseudomonadota; class Alphaproteobacteria; order ATCC43930; family CGMCC-115725; genus AP-15. The sequence goes on from CAVZJF010000005.1 coordinate 403,042, forward strand.
ATGCGGAGCCGGGTCTGCCGCGACCAGCGAGAATTGCGTCATGCGCGACGCCGAGGCTCCCCTTCCCACTTCCCGTTAATCCGCGATATGTTCGGCAACCGCCGCCTCGCCCGGAAAGCGCGGCTTGTAGGCCATCAGACAGATCGAGAAATCCGGCCAGCCGGTTACTTTTGCGATCAGCCGATCGCAAATTATCGGAAAAATTCGCAGCCAAAAAGTCGCGGCCCAACCAAAAAATCCGTCTCCCAGCATCCGCATCAGCGCGGTGATCTTTTGGCTGAAGAAACCGCTGCAATAGGTGATTTCATCGACCATCAGCCCGGCGTCGGCACATAATTCGCCAAGCATCGCCTTGCGGTAGCCGCGCCGCACATGCCAGCCGTCTTCCGTGCGTGAAAACGGCCCGTTATCCGGGGGCGAGATCGCGCGGTAAAAGAAATTAGGTGTCGTAAGCAGCAACATTCCGCCGGGACGAAGGCTACGAGCTATATTTTGCATCAATTTTCGGTCGTCAAGGATGTGCTCGATGTTCTCGAAACAGATCACCACGTCGAATTCCCCGATAAATTCAGGACATCGTTCCAGGTAGCGCACGTCCTGAATGGGGAACCGGGTCTCGGGGACGCCGCATAGTTCGGCGCGGTGGCGGGCTGTCTCTTGATTGCGCTGATCCCAGCTGAGGCCGGTGGCTCGGTAGCCGCGGCGGGCGGCGCCGATCGTAAAAGCGCCGCCGCCGCATCCGATGTCCAGCAACGTCTCGCCGTTTACCGTCATCGGCAACCGTTTGCGCAAATAGCGCCAGCGATCCAGAACTAACGGGTCACCGTGAACGAGCATCGCCGGAGGCCCGAATACCCGCACCAAAAGCGATTTATCCAATTTTGATCGACCCTCTTGGTTGCTCGCAAGGTTATGATTCGTCGGTTTCATCCCTGGCGGCTACCGCGGGAGGCTTCTACAATGATCGACGGGTCAACCGGTCCCTTGGACTTTCGAGGCATGAAATGTGCCAAGTCGGCGATGCGGGCCAGCCGGGGGCAGGAAGTGTTGTAACCGGGTGATCGTCTACCCTGCCGCCGTCATCCGGCAAAGCGTGCCGCCGGCGACGACCCCGCGGTTTGTCCCGAACGTAGGAGACGTGCCGTCAATCAAAACCATCAAGCATCCTGTTTGTGCATGACACAGCGCCCTGCAACACGAACGCCGGCTGGACCCGGTCGGGTTCCAACACAAATCGGCGACCGGCAACCGGGCGGCTCGCCGGCGAACCGCCCGCACCGACCCGTTCCCCGTTCCTTGAGCCTGTCGCTTGACCTGGGCGTCATCCCGACCTCCGATGCGGGCAACTCTCCTCGCACCAAAATGCGCCGGCGCCCACCGGAGACATTTTGGCGCGCTGCGAACGGCGGCGAAGCTTCGAGCGAAGACCCGTATGCGGCTTGCGACATCTAGCGCTCTGATCCTCGGGTTGTTGCCGTTTGCCGCCGCCGCCCAGACGAGCGAGCCGCTGCTGCCGTTGCCGGCGGCGCCGGTCGGCCCGCAAGTGCCGGCAGCCTCGCCGGGGCAAACGATCAATCCGGGAGAAACCGTGACCGACCGGCTGCGCCCCGGCCTCGACCCGATCGGGCTGCACACCGGCGGTTTCTACTGGTTCCCGCGGGGCGAGGTCGACGAGGCCTACAACAGCAACATCTTCGCTCTTCCTAACCCGACCGGCGACTGGATCACCACGCTTCAGCCGAGCTTCGACCTGCTGTCGGGCTCCCTGCGCAATGCGCTCAATGTGCATGCCGGGGCGGCAGTCCAATACTATGCCATTCATCCCACGCAGAACACCGCCAGCGGCTTTGGCTCGGTTGACGGCCGGCTCGACATCGACGGGATGAGTTCGCTCTCGGGCAATGTAGAAGCCCAGCACCTGTATCTGCCCCGCACCTCGCCCAATTCACCAGGCAACGCCGCGGAGCCGGTGACCTACAACAACTACTCGGCCAGAATGAGCTACGCGCAGACCGGGTATCGCCTTGGCTACCGAGCCGATCTCGGCTTGCAGGCGACCGAATACAACGCCGTGCCGGCGATCGGCGGAGGCGTTTTGCCGCAGAGTGCTGCGGACGTGGTTACTCCGCAGGCGGCGGCGACCGTCAGTTACGAGCTGGTGCCCGATTACGAGGGCTACGTCCGTGCATCCGGAACCATTTTCGATTATCCGCGCACCGGACCGAGCGAGGTACGTTTCAACTCAGTCGTGTACCGGGTAGATACCGGGTTGAGGATCCTTCCCCGGCACCTGATCTATGGTGAAGTCTATATTGGTTATCTGCGCGAAGTTTTTGACGTGTCGAGCCTCGGCTCCGCGTCGAGCCCCGATGCCGGCGGCCGCCTCACCTGGAATGTCACGAGGCTCACCACGCTGACCTTCAACGGCATCCGCAGCTTCCAGACCACCAACCCCACGATCGGGGTGATCGGGCCTGGCTACCTCAACTCGGTGGCCACGGTAAACATCGACCACGAACTGCGGTACAATTTGCTGCTGAACGCCAATGCCGGTTACGAAAACGACTCTTACCAGGGAATTTCCCGAACCGACAATATTCTCAGTGTCGGCTTCAACGTGAAATACCTGTTGAATCGGCATCTTTACGTCGGCCCCTTTTTCACCTACCAAAATCGTACCTCCAGCGGGAACGCGGCGGGGCTGCCCTACTCACAGAGCATTGTGATGCTGCGCGTGAGCACGCAGTTTTGACGAGCCCGGCAAAAGCCCCGATCGTCAGTCGGCTAGCACGACCATGGTCGCGGCTCCCCACAAGCTTCCGCTCTGCTGACCGGCGACAATCTGGGGCGCCGGGCTCTGCGACGCGCTGTTCGACGACCAGCGCCAGTTCATGTAATAGGTTTGTCCGGCGGCCAGGCCGGTGATCTTCATCACGTGGGTCGCCGGCCCATAGCTGGTCGCCGCCGTGACAAAGCCGAGGGATCCGGGAACGTCGCTGCTCGACGCGCCGCCGGCGCTCGACGCTTGGCCGACGCTCCAGAAGACATTTAGAGAGGGCGCTGATTTTACCACCGCGGTCTGGCAGATCAGCGCCGCGCCGCTGGCTGGCGCCACAAACGACACCTGCAGATTGGCCGGGTCGACATCCGCGGTCGCGGTGGTGTTAAACCCGGAGTTGGTATAGGCGACGTTGGCGGCGGGATCGTAGGAGACCGAGCCGAGGACCGCGCCGCCGGACCCGGCGACAGCGCTTGGGCTGACATTGATGTAGGCGGAGGTGGCGGCGGCATTCACATTGCCGGCGTCGGCCAAGGTTCCCACCAATGGAGACGCCGTCGTGTTCGCACAGGCGGTGACGCCGGTCGCGGCGGCGGCGCTGACGCAAACCGGCATGCCTTGAGCAATTCCGGCTGTCGTGTCCTTGCTGGTTGGGGCGAGGCCCCGCGTGATCACCGGGGTCACCGCGCCGGTGGTCATGGTTTGCGCGGCGACGCCCAGCGGCACGTACCCCGCGGCCATCGGGCGCGCGCCGCCATTGTAGCCGTTGACGCCGAACGCCAGGACCTCGCCGGCGGCAACCGGAGCCTCGGCTGTCCTGAACTCGCCATTTGCCCGATCGGTCGCGAATTTATTGAACAGCACCGTGCCGGCCTTAAGGATCGGCTTGTTGGGCGGCGCATTCAGGATCTCGACCGGGACAAAGCCGAAATCGTTCGACTGCACGTTGTTGGAGGCTTCGACGATCGCGTCCCTGACAAAACCGAAATTGCCGGCAGCGTCGGAGAAGTCGGTATTGTACGAAACGTTGATCGTGAACTGACCGACATCGATCACCGCCGGCGCCGAACGCCCCGCGATCTGGAAGCTGCTGCTGAGGGTGGGCGTGTCGTTGATGAATGTGTTTCGCGGTGACGACGTCGCCGGGATTCTCACCGAATATGTATCCTTCACCGACCTGCTCGCCGTTGACGTTCATGATCGTGTTGTTGGCGAGAAACACGTTGGGAACCGTCGCTTGTCCCGCCGGCAATGCTTCGCGATAGAACGAGTAGGGGCTGTTGCCGCCGAGGTCGAGATTGAGCAGGGTCGAGGATTCGAGCCCGCTGTTCCACGCCACGGCGAGTGCTGCCCAGGCTTCGCCCACCGCTCGGAGTTGGTGATGCTCCAGTTGCCCAAGGTGTCGCCATTGGCGGTGAAGTAATACCCGTAGAAATTATTGCTTACGTGCACGGTGTCGAGCGCGCCGTGGTCTTCGAGGATGTTGACCCCGCTGTGAAACGGCGACGCGTAGACGTGGTCGACGCGCTCCTTGGCGCCGACGCACAGGCCGTCCATGTTCGCCACCGGCAGACCGGCGGTATTGGCCGTGCCGGGCCCCAACAGCCGCAAGCCGCTGACCCGCACGCGGGAGACGCTGCCGATGCCGCGATTGGCCTCGCCCATCGCGCACACCCCGGGGGCGGTGTCCGCGGTCCAGACCAGCTCGGTACTGTAATTGGCCGCGCCCGCGATCTCGACCGACGGCGTAAAGGTACTGACATTGGTGATGCCCGGGTCGAGCAGCGGCCGGTTTCCCATGATGAATTTCCCGGCCGGGAACGACACCTTGCCGCCTTGCAATCCGGAGTAGGCGGCGGCGATCGCTGCCTGCGAGCCGAGCCAGTCGGCGGTCAACCCCTGCACCTGGGCTGGGCTGAGCGCGAAGGTGATGACCGAGCCGCCGGCGCAATCGGACGAGCTCGGCTGCGACAATGTCACGGCGCCGGGGGGCCCGCCAAAGTGGACCGGGGTGATCTGGTTGGCGCCGACGATGCCGACCGGCGCCGTCGTCGCGGCGGCGAGGGTGACCGTGGTCGGCGTCAGCGCGGCGATCGTGTCGCCGCCGGGAATGCTTGTCCCCGATACCGGCTCGCCGACCGCGAGACCCGCCGTCGAGACGAAATTCAATACGGTTCCGGCGCTGCTCTGGTTCGAATAGAGCGGCAACGTCTCGGCGGCATAGGCGACCGTGGTGTTGGCGGCGATGCATGATCCGGTGACAATCATGCCGGGCTGGACGAAATTTCCGGCGGCGGCGGGCAGACCGTTAAACTGAGGAACCTGGCGCGCTCCATCCGCCGATGCCGGTCAGGGTCGTCAGAAACGTCAGCACCGTGCCGGCGCCGCCCTGGTCGGCGCTGGTTGTCAGTGGAAACGTCAGGCCGTAGGTCGGGGTCGTGACAAAGGAAAAAGGTTTTCCACCGGCGGGCGCCGTATAGAGGGCGATGGCCGCAAGCGTGCTTCCGTAAGTGGCGCCGATCGCGTGCGGGTTGCCGTCGCCAACCGCGCCGTAATCGGCCGGACTGAACACTTTTGAGTCGCACACGCCCCACTGGGCGAGGTTGCCGGCGCCGGTGACGCAGCCGTTGTTGCGCACCGGCGACGGGATGCCGGAGGCGCTGTCCCCACCCGCCTGCTGCGCCAGCGAAACGGTGGCGCCGAAACCCGGCCAGCAGGAATGTTCCGAATGCCGCCAGGGCGGCAATACCGCGCAGCATTGGCATGAAACTCCGCAGTTCAGAGAAGGTTATTGCGTGTAATACCCGCTCAGCGGCGTCGGCCCGTTGGGGGAGATGCAGTAGAGCATGTTGACAGGCGCCGACCCGGCCGGCCAAAACAAGAATGCCCCCGGTGCGAGCCGTATGACCCTGAAGCGTTGGGCGCGGGGGTGCAGCTTTGCCCAGCCTGGGCGATGCAATACCAAATCGTCTTGCGAACCGGGGTTATGGAGCGACATCGCCTTGCGGAAATTTGCTTGCGGCGCGCATGCCGACGCCGTGGTCGTCACTGTCGTCGACAAATCATAGGACGCGGCGCCGATTTGTGCGAACGCCAGCGCCGGCGCCAGACAGATCGCGGCAACGGACCAGTGGATCAATCTCATCGTTGGTGGCGATCCCGAAAAGTTGTCCCATCAGGAAAATATGATTCTCGACGCCAAAGCCGCTCGGCGCGAGCGTCGTGATCATTACCACAATTGATATCATCATAATGCGATATTGTCAATGTCAATCGGCCCAAGCGCCGATGGCGGAGGCGGTCGTCGGCGATGCGCCGACGCCCGGTTTGCTCGACCGCTATCTCGCCAAGCCGGGCTCCGGCTCGGGCCGACCGGCGGACAGGCCGCCGCGTCGCCGGCGCCACGCGGCCGCGCCGCGCGGATATGCTCGTGGTCGGGCTGGCGCGGATATCCGTGCGCCGTCCGCCGGCGCCGGAAGTCGGTCGCCGCGGTCAGTCGGCGTAATAATGGATCTCGTAGAGCAGGCAGCCGCCCTCCGACTTGAACGGGCCGTGCACAGCACCGGGCGGGCGGCAGGCATAGGTGCCGGCTGGAAAGCTTTCGCCGCCGCGGCCGGCGGCGTCGTTGCCGACGGTCAAATCGCCGGACACGAGATAAACCTCCTCCCAATGGTCGTGAACAAAGGGTGCCGTCGTGAACACGCCGGGCGCAAAGCGCAACAGGCGCGTCCGGCTGCCGATTTTGCGCCCTTCGTCGAGCGTGCCGGCGAGGATCTTTTGCTCGATCCCGGCGGGATAGCCGGGCGGCGTCTCCCAACCCGAGCTCATGTCGACGCGATGAAATTCGAGATGGGGCTTGTTGGGCGGCATCAGGCGCAATCCTCGACCGGCGCGGCGACGCAGCCTCTAAACCCGTGCGGGGAAGCCGGCAACCCCGGTTGCTGCGATCTGCGCGGCTGCAAAAGAGGCATCACCGGCTCCCTTCTCGTCTTGGCCGGGCTTGTCCCGGCCACCCACGTCTTCGGGTGTCCGAAAAGAAGACCGTGGATACGCGGGACCCGGAGCGACCGCGTGGCGTCGCCAAACGGCGGCGCGCCCGCCCCTGCCGGGATATCCTATTCCGGGACGACCTCGCCCGACCCGCCGAATTCCTTGGGGAAATCCTTCAGCTTGGGGAGCCCGTCGCGCATCGGCAGAACCGTCTCGGCATAGTTGACGTGCACCCCCGGGCTGAACTTCAGCGTCGGCAGGGTCGCGGAAAATACGTCGACCAGCCCGAGTGTCGGGTGTTTGGCCATCAGGTGACCGCCGCATTTCGTGCAGTATTGACGCTGGCTGACTTCGGTTTTCTGGAACGTCGCGACATGCTCGGCGCCCGACGTGACCTTCACCGCATCGGGCTTCCACAAGGTGAAGGCGTTGACCGGGCCACCCGACCAGGACCGGCATGACCGGCAATGACAATACCCCATGGCCTCGGGCTCGCCCGAAACTTCCACCTGAACCGCGCCACAGAAACATTCGCCTTTGTGCGAGGCCGCCATAAGTCAATACTCCCTGAAGGTTCCCTGAACCGCCGCGCCCAGGATAGTCGATGTCACCCGCGACAGGCAACGCGGCCGCCGCCCGGCGCGCGTCGCCTCGTTGCGTCGGCCCGAGCACCCGCTCGGCGCTGGTGGGGGACGGTCCGAGCCCCCTGGGCAAGCTATGGAGACTTCCGTGCGTCGCCGTCGGCGCGCGGCATGCTGGCGTCGCCGGCCCGAGCGGCGGATAATTGCGCGGCGCCGGCGTGTTTTAACCAGATCGGACGCTGCGTCAGACGCTGCGAGGTGCCTGGGATGTTGGCTAAAGCGGGGGAGCACCAGGAGCGCGGTCGCGGCGGCGGGCTGCGGAACAGCGCCGCCAGGCCGGCGCCTTCGCGCTCTATTTGCTGCGCCGGTTCAACGCCGACGGCTGTTTTGCCGCCTCCGGCGCGTTGAGCTACACGGCGCTTGTTTCCTTGGTGCCGCTGGCGGCGATCGCGCTCGGCTCGCTGTCGGTGTTTCCGATCTTCGGGCCGCTGCACGACCAGATCCTCGACCTGGTGTTCAAGTATTTTGTGCCGTCGATCGGCGAGCAGGCGGGCTGGTGGTTCCGCGCCTTCGCCAATTCCGCGGCGCAGACGACGGCGATCGGTGTCATCGGCATCGCCGCCACCGGGGTTCTGCTGCTGGTCACGGTCGAAGACCAGCTCAACCTGATCTGGCGGGTGACCTCGCCGCGGCCGTGGGGGCAGCGGGTTCTCGCCTACTGGACGCTGATCACCCTCGGCCCGCTGCTGGTCGGGCTCAGCCTGTCGCTGTCGACCTATTTCGAGATCGCGGCGCGGCAGGTCGGGTTCGGCCAGCAGGCGTTTCAATGGCTCGAGAGCGGCTGGCTGCACGGGCTCGCGCGCGCGGTGCCGGCGGTGCTCGAATTCGTCGCGCTGACCTTGCTCTACTGGCTGATCCCGAATTGCGCGGTGCGCTGGCGGGACGCGCGCGCTCGGCGCGCTGATCGCGACCGTGGCGATCGAGATGCTGAAGATCGGGTTTACGATCTACATCGGCGCCATGTCCTATTACCAGACCGTCTACGGCGCGCTCGCGGCGATCCCGATCTTTCTGTTGTGGATGTACATTTCGTGGATGGCGGTGCTGCTCGGGGCGGAGGCGGCCGCGGCCTTGCCGCACTGGCGGATCGACGAGCGCATCGGCACGCGCTCCGGCGGGCGGGGTGCAGCTCGGCCTGAGCCTGGCGCTGATCGCGGCGCTGGCGCGGGCGCAGCGGCTCGGGTGCGGTGCCGACGACGCGGGCGCTCGCCGCCGAGCTCGGGGTCGCGACGACGGTGGTCGACGAGCATATGAGGCCGCTCGCCGCCGCCGGTTTCGTCGCGCATACGCAGGAGGGCAGCTGGGTGCTGGCGTGGAACCCCGAAACCGCGACCTTGCGCGACCTCTATGAGGCGCTGCACCTGCCGTTTGCCGGCAGCTGGCTCGGACATGCGGTGCTGCGCCGTGGCAGCGGCGCGTCGCGCCGGCGATGGAGCGGATCGTCCGGCCGAGGCCGGGGCGATGCAGATGACGATCGCGCTCGCTGATCGAAGCGACGCCGAGGACGCCGGCCCAGTCGCGACCGTGGCTGGCGGCGGCGCTCGGCCGAAAAGGTCGCTGCGAGAATAGGGACTGAGTAGGGAACGGGAATTTATGGACGAGATCATCGAAACCGAACCGCTGGCGCCGTTCGCGCGCTGGTTCGCCGACGCCTTGGCGAGCGAGCCGCGACGCCAACGCGATGATCCTCGCGACCGCGACGCGAGAGGCCGCGCCCTCGGCGCGCGCGGTGCTGCTGAAGGGCTTCGATGCGCGCGGCTTTGTCTTCTACACCAATCTCGAAAGCCGCAAATCCGCGGAGCTGGCCGGCAACCCGCGGGCTGCGCTGTGCTTTCTGTGGAAATCGCTGCGCCGGCAGGTGCGGATCGAGGGCACGGTCGAGCCGGTTGTCGGCGACGAGGCCGACGCCTATTTCGCGAGCCGCGCGCGCGACAGCCGGATCGGCGCCTGGGCTTCGGACCAGTCGCGGCCGCTCGCAAGCCGCGCCGTGCTCGAAGCGCCGGGTCGAGGAGTTCACGCGGCGATTTCGGCGACGGCGAGGTGCCGCGGCCCGCCTTACTGGTCGGGCTTTCGCGTCGCGCCGCGGCGGATCGAATTCTGGCAGGAGCGGCCCTCCCGCCTGCATGACCGTTGGTTGTTTGTCCGCGAGGGCGACGGATGGCGGCGGGAGCGGCTCTTTCCCTGATCCACGGGCCGGCGGCGCGACCGGCTGCGGCGGCGGGCGACCTATGCCTCGGTCGCGGTCGCCCTGGTGCTGATCGCGGTCAAGTTCGCGGCGTGGCTCGAAACCGGCTCGGTCGCGCTGCTGTCGAGCCTGATCGACTCGCTGCTCGACGCCGCCGCGTCGATCGTCAATCTGGTCGCGGTGCGCCATGCGATGACCCCGGCCGACCGCGAGCACCGCTTTGGCCACGGCAAGGCCGAGCCGCTGGCGGTGCTCGGGCAGTCGGCGTTCATCACCGGCAGCGCGCTGCTGCTGCTCGCCGAGGCGGTGCGCCGGCATGATCGCAGCCGGCCGCGGTCGAGAACCCGCCGGTCGGGCATCGCGGTCATGGTGTTCTCGATCGCGGTGACGGTGGCGCTGGTGCTGCTACCAGCGCCATGTCGTGCGCCGCACCGGGTCGATCGCGATCACCGCCGACGAGCTGCACTATCGCAGCGACCTGATCCTGAACGGCAGCGTCATCGCGGCGCTGATCCTCGGCAGTCTGTTGGGCTTGCCGATCCTCGACCCGCTGTTCGGCGCCGCGATCGGCGTGTGGATCATCTATTCGGCCGTGCGGCTGGCGCGCCTGTCGCTGATCCAGCTGATGGACCAGGAGCTGCCCGACGACGAGCGCGAGAAGATCCGCGGGATCGCGCAGTCGCACCCCGATGTGGCCGCGGCGCATGATCTGCGCACCCGGGTTGCGGGGCCGACCGCCTTTATCCAGATCCACCTCGAAATGGACGGCGCGATGAGCCTGACCCGGGCGCACGAGATCTCGGACGAGGTCGAGGCGAAGCTGCGCGCGGCCTATCCCAACGCCGAGATCATCATTCACCAGGACCCGGAAGGGGTCGAGGAGCCGCGCTCGAACTTTCCGCGGCGGGTCGGCGCGCAATGAGCGGCGAGCGCAAGGTCCTGCTGCTGACCGGCGCCAGCCGCGGCATCGGCCACGCCACGGTCAAGCGCTTCAGCGACGCCGGCTGGCGGATCGTCACCTGCTCGCGCGACGCGGTGCCGGCGGAATGCAAGCGCGACCCGAACTGGACCCATCACATCACCGCCGATCTCGGCGAGCCCGGCGATCTCGAGCACTTTGTCGCCGAGGCCAAGGATTATCTCGACGGCCCGCTGCATGCGCTCGTCAACAACGCCGGCGTGTCGCCCAAGTCGCCGACCCACGAGCGGCTCGGCAGCCTCAACGGCGACCTCGACGACTGGCATCGGGTGTTTCACCTGAATTTTTTCGTGCCGCTGACCTTGTCGCGCGCGTTTGCCGCGGCACTGGCCCGCGGCAAGGGTGCGATCGTCAACGTCACCTCGATCGCCGGCCATCAGGTCCATCCGTTCGCCGGTTCGGCCTATTCGACCTCAAAGGCCGCGCTGTCGGCGCTGACCCGCGAGATGGCGGTCGATTTCGCCCGGCTCGGGGTGCGCGTCAACGCGGTGGCGCCGGGCGAGATCGAGACCGCGATGCTGTCGCCGGAGACCGCGGTGCTGCTGCCGCGCATCCCGCTCAACCGGCTCGGCATGCCCGCCGACGTCGCCGGCACGATCTTTTTCCTGTGCAGCGACGACGCCGCCTATGTCACCGGCACCGAAATTTCGGTCAATGGCGGCCAGCACGTTTATTGAACCCGGTTTCTCGGCGAAGAGCGCTCGCGGCCCGCGCCGGAGGGGTGCGGTCCGCCCTCCCGGCCTTTGCCATGCTTGCGGCGGCGCTGGCGATCCCGAGGCCGGCGGTCGCCGGGCCGCCCTACGTGACCGATGATCCCGAACCGACCGCAACCGGGCATTTCGAAAACTACCTCTACACGCAAGGCACGCGTGTTTCCGGGCAGGCTTTCGATCCCGGTGTCGGCATCGAGATCGATTACGGCGCGTTCGCGAATACCCAGCTGACCTGGACCCTACCCCTCAACCCCAATCCTGGGCCGGGCGGGATGGGGCTTTCATGGGCGCCTCTCGGAGGCGGGGTCAAATACCGTTTCGTCCAGGAAGATCGCGACGGCTGGCGGCCGCAAGTGGCGATTTTTCCGCAGATCTTCATTCCCGTCGGTCCGGCGTCGCGCGGCATGCCGACGACCGAGCTGGTGCCGATCTGGATGCAAAAATCGTTTGGCGCCTGGACGACCTTCGGCGGCGGCGGCTACGTCAACAACCCCGGACCCGGCAACCGGAATTTCATGACCTACGGTTGGGCGTTGCAGCGCCAGGTCACCGACCATCTGGCGCTCGGCGGCGAAGTGTTCGGCCAGACGCCCGATGCGGCCGGCGCCCGCGCCCGCACCGCGCTCGGGCTGGCGGCGCTCTATGATTTCAACGATTCCTGGCACCTGATCGGCTCGGTCAATACCGGTGTCGTCGACGCCCGCCAGAGCGACCAGTTTTCCTTCAATCTTGCCGTGAAATGGACCCGCTGACGCAGCCGGGCTACCGAAGCAAGCTTGACATGCCTGGCTCGGTTCTGACGACGCGCCCGCGAGCCAGGGAGTGCCAGCAGGTGCAGCTCCAGTGCTGTGCGGTACCGAATTTCACCGGGTTGTGCGCTACGCCGCCTTGCCGACAAATTCCGCGGTCAGGCGCAGCCCGATGGCTTCCATGATCCGAAGCACCGTCGCCAATTCCGGGTTGCCGTCAGCGCTCAGCGCGCGATAGAGGCTCTCGCGCGACAACCCCGTTTCGCGGGCAATGCCGCTCATCCCGCGAGCGCGGGCAATGACACCGAGCGCGTGCGCGACGATCGCGGCGTCGCCGCTCGCCAGCGCTTCGGTCATATAGGCGACGATGTCATCCTCGGTTTCGAGGTAGGCCGCCGCATCGAACTCCGTGGTTTTCGTTGTCAACTTACGCCTCTAATCCAGCCGCAATCGTCGTCGCACGCGCGATGTCCCGCCGCTGGGTGCTCTTGTCGCCGCCACAGAGGAGGATGACAGCGATCGGACCTCGCCGCGTAAAATAGACGCGATAGCCCGGTCCATGATCGATCCGCATCTCGAGTAATTCGCCCTAGAGACCTCCTCGCCGAGGGCGAGGCGTCAGATCCGGACATCTTGGCGCGCCAGCTGGCATTTCAGTCTGGCTCCTTTCCTACCCACTACAATGGTTCACCTTCCCGCCGCGGGTCAGGCGGCGCGGCGCAGGGTCAGCTGGTCCCATACGTCGGCGAGCCCCGCGACCAGCGCCTCGATGTCGGCGTCGCTGTGCAATGGCGTCGGCGTCAGCCGCAGGCGCTCGCCGCCCTTCGGCACGGTCGGGTAGTTGATCGGCTGCACGTAGATCCGGTGGCGCCGGAGCAGCGCGTCGCAGGCGGCCTTGCACAATTCGGCGTCGCCGACCATGACCGGGACGATGTGGCTCGGCGACGGCATCACCGGCAAGCCGGCCTCGGCGAGATGGTGTTTCAGGCATGCCGCGCGCTCCTGGTGGCGGTCACGTTCGACCTGGCTGTCCTTCAGGTGGCGGATGCTGGCGAGCGCGCCGGCGGCCAATGCCGGCGGCAATGACGTCGTGAAGATGAACCCCGGCGCGTGGCTGCGCACGAAATCGACGAGTGCGGCCGAGCCCGCGATATAGCCGCCCATCACCCCGAACGCCTTGCCGAGCGTCCCCTGGATCACCGTCGGGCGATGCATGACGCCTTGTTGCTCGGCAATCCCGCCGCCGCGGGCGCCGTAAAGCCCGACGGCGTGCACCTCGTCGAGATAGGTCATGGCGCCAAACCGCTCGGCGACGTCGCACAGGGCGCCGATCGGGGCGATGTCGCCGTCCATCGAATACACCAACTCGAAACACACGAGCTTGGGGCGGCCGGGGGCGACGGCGGCCAGCAGGCGGGCGAGGTCGTCCGCGTCGTTATGGCGAAAGATGTGCTTTTCGGCGCGGCTGTGCCGGATCCCGGCGATCATCGAGGCATGGTTCTGCGCATCCGACAGCACCACCGTGCCCGGCATGTCGCGCGCCAGGGTCGACAGAACCGCTTCGTTGGCGACGTATCCCGAGGTGAACACCAGCGCCGCCGCGCGCCCGTGCAGATCGGCGAGCTCGCGCTCCAGCAGCACATGCAGGTGGCTGTTGCCGGAGATGTTGCGGGTGCCGCCGGCGCCGGCGCCGAGCGCTTGCAAGGCCTCGGTCATCGCGGCGAGCACCTTCGGGTGCTGGCCCATGCCGAGATAGTCGTTCGAGCACCACACCGTGACCTCGGCGCCGATCCGATGATCATAGGCGCGCGGAAAGCCGCCGCAGCGCCGTTCGAGGTCGGCGAAGACGCGATAGCGCCCCTCGCGGTGGAGCGCGTCCAGACGCTCGCTAAAAAAAGCTTCGTAGTCCATCGCCGTCATCACCGTAAAGACCGCCCGTATATAGCAAATGTTCCGCCCGTCGCTGCGGGGCGACGTGTCGCGCCCCTTTTTAGCCCGCTGTTATTTCTTTGGCGTGCACGCGAAGGTGGCGCGCGCCGGCAGCAGCAGCGGGCAATAGTCGAGCTTCCAGTCGGTGTCGACCCGCGTCGCGACCGTGTTCGCCGCGCATTCGCCCTGCGCCGCTTTTTGTATGGCGTCGCTGGAGCTGGCGAAGAGGTCGTAGCAGATCGCCACCCGCGCCCTCGCGTCCTTCGCGGCGGCCTCAGCCGGCTGCGGGTAGGTCGGGTAGGGATCGAGCGCCGAGCAGCCGGCGAGCCCGCCGGCGCCGGCGAGAAGCACCGCCAGCGCGGGCGGGAGCTTCACGCGCCGAGCGCGTGTTCGAGGAAGGCCGCGCACGACATCAGCCGCGCGTCGTCGCCGACGCGGCCGACCAATTGCACGCCGGTCGGCAGGCCGCTCTCGCCCCACTGCGCCGGCAGGGTGGCGCAAGGTGTCCCGAGCAATGTCCACATGCGGTTGAAGACCGGGTCGCCGGTATAGCCGAGCCCGGCCGGCGCTTCGCCGGGTGCGGCCGGCGTCAGGATGGCGTCGCATGCCCCAAAGAACCGGGCGAGCGCGGCGCGCGCAGCCTCGGCCAGGGCGCGCGCCGCGTCGTACTCGCCGGCCCCGACCGCCATCCCGGCGTCGAGCAATTGGGCGAGCCGCGGCGACAATTCGGCGCTGTGCCGGATGCGCTCGTCGGCGAGCGCGCGGCAGGTCTCGAACCCCATGATCTTGTCCTGCGCCGCGGTCAGGCCCTCGTGCTCCGGTGCGATCGCCACCTCCTCGACGACAGCACCGGCGCGTTCGAGCGCCGCGCGCGCGACATCGAGCGCGGCGGCGCTGGCCGGCTCCGCCTGCGGCCACATCGGCGTGCGGTAGACGCCGAAACGCGGCGGCCGACCGGGGAGCGCCAGATGGCGCAATGTCGGCCGCTCGGTAACGACACCGACGAAATACGCAGCGTCCTCGATGGTGCGCGCGAAGACGCCGACCGTGTCGAGGCTGTCGCAGAGCGGCTTGACCCCGGCGCGGCTGATCAGGCCGAAACTCGGCTTGTAGCCGACAACGCCGCAGAACGAGGCCGGGCGGATCACCGACCCCGCGGTTTGCGTGCCAAAGCCGAGCGGCGCCATGCCGTCGGCGACCGCCGCGGCCGAGCCGCTCGACGAGCCGCCCGGGAGTGTGGGCCGGGTTGTGCGGGTTTGCGGTCTTGCCCGGGGTGAAGGTGGCGAATTCGGTGGTGACGGTCTTGCCGAGCACGACGGCGCCGGCGGCTCGCGCCAGCGCCACACAGGCGGCGTCGGCGGCGGGGCGGTGGCCGCGGTAGATCGGCGAGCCGTAGGCGGTCGGCATGTCGACGGTGTCGATCAGGTCTTTGACCGCGATCGGGATGCCGTGCAACGGACCGCGCGGGGCTTCGCCGTCGCGCTGCCGCGCTTCCGCCAGTGCCTGGTCGCGATCGAGATGTTGCCACGCGCCGACGATGCCCTCGCGCGCCTCGATCCGGTCGAGATACGCCGCGGCCAGCGCCTCGGCGGTCAATCGGCGCTCGGCGATCTGCCGGGCGGCCTCGCGGACGGTCAGCGAGCGCAGGTCGGTCATCGGACCTCCTCATGTCGTGTTCGCGCAGCGTGCGCCAAGCGGGCCGGCTTCAGCGCCCAGTTTGCGGCTTTCGCAAGCGCGCCGGGCCACTCTTGCTCAGGCGGCGCCGGTTGACAAGCCGAGTTCCGGGGAGACGGAAATCCGGTCGGATGCCTATAATAGCCGGTCCCGGGCAAGGGTTGCGGCCGGGTCTTTGCGAGTTCCCGGAGGAAATTCTTGACCCAGCCGCCCGACGAGCATGACCACGGCCAATCGCGATCGCGGGCGCTGATCGGGCTGGCGGTCGTGGCCGTGCTGGTGGTGGCCGCGGTTTATCTTCTCAATGCGTTGCGCCGGGAATCGCAGCTTGAGGACTGCCTGATGTCGGGACGCTCCAATTGCGCGCCGATCGAGGCTCCGTCGGGAAACAGGTAGCCGGCTGCCGGCGCCGTCTCTGCTACACTCGCCCTCGGTTCGAGCGGAATGAGGGTCGCGATGATCGAGATCCCGGCGCGCCACGGCAAGGCGGCGCGGCTGCGCCAAGGCCAGACGGTAAAAATCGTCAACACCACCGGCCAGCAGGTCGTCGACACCTGGGCCTTCGATGCCGCCGATTTGCGCGAGTTCATGTCGATGGAGCACAGCCGCGTTGCGATCGGACACATCATCCCGGCGGTCGGCGACGCGCTCGTCACCAACCGGCGGCGGCCGATCCTGACCGTGGTCGAGGACACCTCCGGCGGCATCCACGACACCTTGTTCGCCGCCTGCGACCGCTGGCGCTACGAATTGCTCGGTTGCCGGGGCTATCACGACAACTGTACCGACAACCTCGCCGCCGGACTGGCCGAGCTGGGGCTGGCGCCGCCGGAGACGCCGGCACCGCTGAATTTGTTCATGAACATCCCGGTCGTCGACGGCAATCGGGTCGAGGTCCGGCCGCCGGTCAGCACTCCGGGGAGTTACGTCGCGTTGCGCGCCGAGATCGATTGCGTCGTCGCCTTCTCCGCCTGTCCGCAGGACATGCTGCCGGTCAACGGGCTCGCGATGCAGCCGACCCACGCTCATTTCGAGATCGTCGGGTAGCCCAATCACCCGGCGGCGGTCGCGGTTTACGAGCCGGTCGGGATCTTTACCGCTCGGCGCAACGCCTCGATAATTCGCTGGCTCAATAGACCGAAGGTGTAATGTTGGGCGACAGCTGCCTCTACAATAGATCTGCAGATCTGCGGTGAAACCAATTCAGCTTGACCCCGCGAAGTTTACCAAACGGTTGCGATGACCGACGCCGCAGCCGACATCGACGCGTATTGCCGGCGGATCGGCTATGCCGGCCCGCGCGAACCGACGATGGCGGTGCTTCAGGCGATCCTGTTGGCGCATGCGACGACGATCCCGTTCGAAAACATCGACGTGCTGCTGAAGCGACCGATCCGCCTCGACCTGCCGGCGCTGTACGAGAAGCTCGCGCGCGGGCGGCGCGGCGGCTATTGCTTTGAGCACAATTTGCTGCTGTGCGATGTTCTGCGCCGCCTCGGCTTTCGCGCCGTCGGGCTGGCGGCGCGGGTGCAATGGGGTCGTCCGGCCGGCGCGATCGGGCCGCGAACCCACATGCTGCTGCGCGTCGACCTGGCGGGGGAGTCCTACTTTGCCGATGTCGGCTTCGGCGGCCCGGCCCCGGCCGCGCCCGTGCCGTTGCGACCCCAAAGCGGGCCGGGCACGCCGCACGAGGGTTTTCGCCTCGTCCCGGCCGGCAGCGAATTCGACCTCGAGACCAGGATCGGCGCCGGGTGGAGCAGCCTCTACCGCATCTCGCTGCAGGAGCAGGCGATGGCCGATTTCGAGGTCGCGAATTGGTTCACCTCGACCTATCCGGAATCGCTGTTCGTGCGCAACCTGATCGCCAGCCGCCCCGCTCGGGATCGCCGCTGTACCCTCTTCAACAACAAATTCACCATTCGCCACCGTGACGGGAAGGTGGAGCGTCGCACCCTCGACGGCGTTGCCGAGTTCGCCGAAATTCTCGCCGACAGCTTTGGCGTCGAGCCGGCGAGCCCGGCCGATGTCGAAGCCGTCGCCGCGCTCGCCGCGCTCGCCGCGGAACGCGCCGCTCATTCCGACCCGTTCGAGAGTAGCCCGTTCGAGAATAGCCCGACCGAGAATAGTCGCTAGGCGCGGAGCTGCGGCATGGACGCGTTGGCCTTCGAGGCGCTCGCCGGCTGGGTCACCAAGGCCGGGCTGATCGGCCGCGGCGACAGCGAGCTGATGGCCGGCTTTTGCCGCCGCGTCGTCGATGCCGGGATCCCGCTGGCGCGCGCCACGGTCGTTCTCGACACATTGCACCCGATCTATGAGGGTCGCGTCTTTCGCTGGCGCATCGACCTGCCGGATGACGCCGAGGCGGTTGATTATGGGCGCACCAACGAGGGCGAAGCAGCCGAGAACTGGCGCCGCAGCCCGTTCTTCCACCTGCTGCAATCCGGCGGGGAGGCGCTGCGGCGCCGCTTGGTCGCTGGCGGGCCAACGGACTTTCTGGCCGTCGAGCAGTTGCGCGATGAGGGGATGACCGATTATCTGGCGCTGGTTCAGCGCTTTGCCGCCGAAGGCGTCATCGGCGAAATGGACTGCGTCTATTCGTCCTGGGCGACCGATGCCGGGGCAGGCTTTGACGACGGCGCCGTCGCCGCCCTTGAGCAGATTGCCCCGTTTCTCAACCTCGCGCTCAAATCGGCGGCGCTGGCGCGCATGGCCGGGACCCTGGCCGAAACCTATCTCGGCCGCGACCCCGGCCGGCGGGTGATGAGCGGCCGCATCGCGCGCGGCGTCGCCGAGAAGATCGGTGCGGTGCTGTGGATGAGCGACCTGCACGGCTATACCCAGATCAGCGACAGCGTCCCGCCGGAGCAGATCATCCCGCTGCTCAACGACTACGCCGATGTCGTCGTCTCGGCGGTGCACGGCCATGGCGGCGACGTGCTCAAACTGGTCGGCGACGGGATTTTGGCGATCTTTGCCGGCGAGGATCGCGAGCAGGCGGGTATCGCGGCACTCGCCGCGGCCGCGCAGGTCCGCAACGACGCCGCCGAGCTGAACCGGCGCCGCGCCGAAACGAATTTGCCGACGACCGAAATCTACCTCGCGCTCCACGTCGGCGAGGTCTTCTACGGCAATGTCGGCAGCAAGGATCGGCTCGATTTCACGGTCATCGGACCGGCCGTCAACGAGGTCAGCCGGATGCTGGCGATGAGCCGCTCGGTCGAGCAGGACCTGCTGTTGTCGGCGAGCTTTGCCGATGCGCTCGGGGCGGACATCCGGCGCCGGCTGGTTTCGGTCGGCCGCTATGCCTTGCGCGGGGTCGCCCAGCCGCAGGAGCTTTTCACCCTTGAACCCGGCTTCGACCCGTCGCAGTTATCGCGGTGAACCCGGGTCTCGATCGCGCCAGAGTCCCTTGATGCTGTTGGTTGCTCGGTGGTTGCTCGGGGAATTTCGAGAGGAAGCCATGATCCATCATCTATCCATCGCCGCCCGCGACCCGAAACGCGTCGCCGGCGTGCTGGCCGAATTTATGGGCGGGGTCGCGGTGCCGTTTCCGCCCAATCCGGGAAGCTTTTTCGCGCTCCAGCTCGACGACCACGGATCGGGTGTCGAGGTCTATCCCGCCGGGACCGAATTGCAGCCGGGCGGCGCCAATGGCGGGAGCTTTGTCAAAAAGCCCGACGCGCGCGGCTACGGCCCGACCCATTTCGCGCTCAGCGTCACCACCCAAGCCGACGCCGTCGAAGCGATCGCCCAGCGTGAAGGCTGGCAGTGCTTCCGCTGCAACCGCGGCCCCTTTCACGTGATCGAGGTGTGGGTCGAGAACGAGATCGATGGTCGAGGTCCTGCCGCCGGAATACGCGGCCGAATACCTCGCCTTCACCAACCCCGCCAAGGTTGCGGCGTCGATGGCGGCTGCGCCGGCGCGCCCGTCCCGGCAACACGCGGCCTAGTTCCAGCGTGAGCCGGCCGCAGGCAAGGAGCGTGTGAAGAAATTCAAGGGGACGTCATTCCGGGGCGCGGGCCTTGCCCGCGAGCCCGGAACCCAAGCACATGGCATTTTGAGGTACCGGCAAGGCGCCGTTTTCATAGGTTCCGGTCCCGCCAAGCGGCGTCCCGGAATGACGAGTTCCTCAGCTGAGCCAATTCTTCACACGCTCTCAAGCCGGGGGCCGGAGCTGCGGGTTCCCGGTAGTCGCAAGCAGGGCGTCGACCTCGGCCAATTGCTATGGGCGCATCCTCATAATTGCCATATTCGCAGTATAAAGTCGCCAGGACGACATATTCCCGCTGGCGACCGATCGCGCCGAGCCGGTCGCCGTCGCCTGATCTCGACCTGATAAAACAGGTGGAACAGGAGCGGGGTTGGCGTCGGGCAGAAGGAAACGAGATGGTCAACCAGCTTGCCGGTCGGGTGGCGGCGCGCCGGCGCGTCAGCAAGACCGAAGCCGTTCGAGTGGCATTGGAAAACGAGCTGCGCCGCCTCGACCGGACAACGCCGCTGCGCGAGCGGGTGCGTCCGCTGCAGGAACGGGTGCTGAGCTGGCCGTCGACCGGCTTGGAGGCCGAAAAAGCGTTTTATGACGAGCTCAGCGGAGATCCATGATGTTCGTCGACGCCTCGGCCATCGTCGCCATCCTGACCCGCGAACCGGAGGCCGATGAGTTGGCCGACCTGCTCGATGTCGCACCGGCGCCGATCACCTCGCCGATCGCGATCTTTGAGGCGGCCTTGGGCATCTGCCGCAAGCGCAAGGCGCGGGTCGAGGAGGCCGCAAAGGAAATCCGGGAATTTCTCGTCGTGGCCGGAATGGCGGCGTCACCTCGATCACCCTCAGAGCGTGTGAATCTTTTGCGCGTTTTGGCGGGTTGGAGGGGTTGCGGCGAGTGGGAATGGTGTTATTGCGTCGCATCGGGCTGGGCTTTGTGGGGGCGCCGGTTGGTGTCGAGCGGGACGGAGCTTTTTGCCGATCTTCCGGAGCAGCCTGTGCCGGAAGCGCCGGGTCGGGGCATGCCGCGGTTGCGGCAGCCGGAGCGGCATCAATTGGGCTGGCACGCAGCGACGATCGACGATCTGGTGGCGCTGGATCACCCGGTGCGGGCGGTGTGGGGGTTTGTCCAAGCGCTCGATTTGGCGGCGCTGCACGAGGCGGTGAAGGCGCGCGAGGGGGTGCCGGGGCAAGCGCCGCCGGCGCCCGAGCTGATGATGGCGTTGTGGCTGTGGGCGACGGTCGACGGGGTCGGCAGCGCGCGCTAGCTCGACCGGTTGTGCGAGCAGCATCTGGCCTATCGCTGGCTGTGCGGCGGGGTGTCGATGAACGACCACACACTGTCGGATTTCCGGGTGGCGCATGCCGCGGTGCTCGACCGTTTGCTGGCCGGCGGTGTGGCGGCGCTGGTTGCGGAGGGTCTGGTGACGCTGGAGGTGCTGGCGCAGGACGGGCTCAAGGTGCGCGCGGCGGCGGGTGCGAGCTCGTTTCGCCGGCGCGAGCGGCTGGGCAAGCTGGCGGCGGCAGCCAAGGCGCGGGTCGAGCGGCTGCGCGCCGAGCTCGAAGCCGATCCGGCGGCGGGCGATCGGCGCCAGCGCGCGGCGCCCGAGCGTGCCGCGCGCGAACAACAGGAACGGGTCCGGGCGGCGCTCAACCGGATGAGCGAGCTCGATGCCGAGCGGGCGCGCCGCGAGAAGCAAAATCCATGAATGATGCCGAAACCTTCACAGGCTCCGAGGAGGTCGCCGATAAGCGGCCGTCTCGAAGGATCGCGGCGACCATGCGTCGTTTTTGAGGACCCTGCTAGACTGGAGCCGAGATGACCGTGGCGGCGACGGCCCGGGATCTGTTCGCGCTGGGCGAGGCGGCGTGCCGCTAGGCCGCCTCCGCGCGGTCAGAGTACGACTTGAAATGGCTCGCTATGTATCAATCAGTTATTCGTCGTTCCCGCGAAAGCGGGAACCCAGCGCTCCAAGAGCTCGAACGGTTCCCTGGACCCCGCTTTCGCGGGGGCGACGATAACCCACTGAGATACCGCGTTTCATTTCGGGTCGGACACTCAGGCGTCCTTGCCGCCTCATAAAAGACCATTTCATCGAGTAAAGATTTAGCCCTTCGGCAGTTGAACAGGGCTCAAGGGATGCGTCTCTTTGTCTCGCGCTCGGTTTTATATGGGCCGGATTTGGGGACGGCGTGCATTCCCGATGAATTCCCGGTTCGCCCGCATCTGTTTCCCGGTTTGGCGGATTTAATTCCCGATTGACGCCGCTACGGGAATTATCCCGCAAGTATCTGTGCTGCTTGGCGCTTTTCGTGGGAAATCGGGCGCCTCACGGGAAGATGGCCGGTTTTCCCGTCGCAACCGGGAATTTTGCGGCATCGGGCATCGGCCGTGGCGAGGCCCGTGCGGTCGCCGGCGGCGTGGTCGCCGGCGCGGGGTCGTCCGCGCGGTTACTCGGTGACGACGGGTTTGATCTCGCGCAAGCGCGGCAGGACTTCCTTTGAAAACAGGGTGATGTTCTTGACCGCTTCGTCATGGGTGATAAAGCCGGTCTTGCCGACCATGATCAGTTGCCCAAAGCCGCCGACCTTGTCGTAGAACTCCATGATCTGCCGGTAGACCGTGTCGGGGTTGCCGGCATACATGCGGCCTCCGGCGATCGCCATCTCGGCGGTCACACCCGGCCGGTTCAGCGCCGAATCGCGCCCCGGCCGCCCCAAACCCGAGGCGGTCGCCGGGTTGCGGTAGAGCTGCGGCGCAAATTCCGCCGGCGTCTGGCCCGGCAGGAATTTCGAGTATTGCGGCGCCGACTTCATGCTGGTGTTGACAAACCACAACAGCTTCGAGCCGACCCGCACACCCTCCTCGTCGGTGTCGCCGACATAGACAAAGGCCGAATAACCGAAACGGTCGGTCGCGGGTTTTGCGAGACCCGCTTCGGCCCGCGCCTGGCGATAGGAGCCCCAGGCGCGCCGGGTGACCTCGACCCCGCGCATGACCATGATGTTGACCATGCCGCGCCGCCCGAGCTCGGCGGTGTCGACCGGGTCGGAAGTCGCCGCCCACATCGGCGGGTGCGGGTCCTGGTAGGGCCGCGGCCAGATGTTGACATGGCGATGGGTGAAATGCTTGCCCTCCCAGCTGAACGGGCCGTCGCGATGGGTGAGGGTCTTGCCGATCAGGTCGATCGCCTCCCAGAAGCGCTCGCGCACGCCGATCGGGTTGGCGTTGCCCGAGGCCATCTCGGTCCCGCCCGATTTGACAAAGCCGATTTCGAGCCGCCCGCGCGAGATCACGTCGGCGGTGGCGTACTCCTCGGCGACCCGCACCGGGTCCTGCCGCACCGTCACCAGGGTCCCCATGCTGAGGAGGCGAATGTTCCTTGTCTGGCGGGCGACGATGCCGAGCACGACCGGGCTCGCGCCATAGAGACAGTTGATCCCGGCGTGGTGCTCGCTCGACGTGATGTTGAGCCCCAACTCGTCGCACAGCAGGTATTCGTCGAGCGTCTCCTCGAAGAGCCGGGCCGCGACCGCGGGGTCGCAATACCGGTTGGGCAGGCTGGCCCGCACCAAATCGGCCGCGTCCAGCACCTCGCCGGGCACGAACGGGTACGGATTTTCGCAATGAAACCAAGCGTCCATAGTGTGTAAGCCTCGATCCCCAGCCGCCTCGAGCCGCTCGCCGCCTCGGTTCCCGCCGCCTCGGTCAGTCGCCGTCGATCACTCGCCCTTGTAGGCGACGCGGTAGACGACGCCGTTGCCGTCGTCGCTGAACAACAGCGACCCGTCCTTGGCAAAGGCCACGTCGACCGGGCGGCCCCACACGTCCTGGTCGTCGGCGACAAATCCGACAACGAGGTCCTGGTAGGCTCCGGTCGGCTTGCCATCCTTGAACGGCAGCCGGACGATCTTGTAGCCGGTCCGCAACGCCCGGTTCCACGAGCCGTGCAGGGCGACAAAAGCGTCGCCCTTCCAGTCCGCCGGGAATTGGCCGCCGGGGTCGAACGCCAAGCCGAGAGGCGCGGAATGGGGCTGGATCAGAGACGTCGGGCACGGTGACCTTGCCGGCGAGATCCGGCCGCGGGCCGCCGCCGGGCCGGGTGTCCTCGTGGTTGCCGATAAAGTACCAAGGCCACCCGTAGAACGCCCCTTGCTTGACGCTGGTGACGTAGTCGGGCGGCAGGTTGTCGCCCAACAGGTCGCGCTCGTTGGTGGCGCAGTAGACGACACCGGTGCCGGGCTGCACCGCCAGCCCGGAGCAGTTGCGCACGCCCGAGGCATAGACCCGCTTGTTTTTCCCATCGGGGTCGTAGGCGAGGACGTTGGCGCGCCATTCCTCGCGGTCCCATGCCGAACCAGGGGAATGGCTCTTCTGGAAGGCTGCGAGATCGGCCGGGCGCGGACCCATTTGTTCGGCCACGTTGCTCGCCGAGCCGACCGCGACGTACATGGTTTTGCCGTCGGGCGAAAAGGCGACGTCGCGGGTCCAGTGGTTGCCGCCGGTGGCGAGGTCGGAGACGACCGTCTCCGGTGCGCCGGAGGCGGTGAGGTCGCCGTTTTGGTAGGGAAAGCGCACAACCTTGCCTAATTCGCCGACATAGACCCATTTCGGCTCGGGACCCGGGGGATAAAACGCGATCCCGTACGCATCCCGCAATCCGGAAGCGAAGGTTTCAACCTTGGGGTTGCTCATGTCGGCCCCGGTCCGGATGACCATGATTTTCCCCTCGGGCCGACTGAGGGCGAGGAAAATGTCGCCGTTGGGCGCCAGCCGCAAAACCCGCGCGCCGGTCATCCCGGTGACAAAGGGGGCAACCGTAAAGCCGGGCATGGTCTTGAGCTCGGCGCCCGCTGGTTTGGGGACGACTTTTGAGCGGTTGGCGGTCGACGGCGACGCCAACGGCGCCGGCAGGTCCGCGGGCTTGATCTGGCGGATGACCCCCGGCGCGTCGGTGCGCCAGTCGCCAAAGGCGTCGGCGCCGCCGCGAACGCTCTGCGCCGACGCAAACGTCGAGGCGGCAAGCGCCGCGAGCATGGAGCACGCCGCGGCCGCGAGCCTGCCGGTCGTCGACGCCTTTCCGATCGCCGTTCGTGCCATCATTGCGAACTCCTCCCAGGTTATCCCTCGAGTTTCGACCCCAAGCGGCGTTGAGTCAGTGCATCGCCGCCAGATAATCGGCGATCGCCTTGCGATCGGCCGGCGCCAAGCTTTGCATCAGCGCCGACATCGTGGCGCTGTTGGCACGCTCACCATTTGCATACGCCGTCATCGTGTCGACCAGATAAGGCGAAGACTGGCCCGCGAGGCGCGGCGCCACGCCCGCCGGACTGGCGCCGCCGGTCAAATTCGGGTTGTGGCAGGCCTGGCATGTCGCGACCGCGCCGGGTGCGGCAGGCGCCGAGGCCTTTGGTTGCGCCGGCCACTTGTCGGCGCCGAAATGCGCCGCGACTTTCGACACCTCGTCGTCGCTCAAGCTTTCGGCGATCGACGACATGATCTGGCTGTCGCGGTCGCCGTTGCGGTAGTCGTTCAGCTGCTTGCGCATGTAGGCAGCCTGCTGCCCCCAGATGATCGGCACAGTGTGGTCGGATGGCAGGCCATCGCGGCCATGGCATGAAGCGCACAGCTGCATCTTGGTTTCAACCGCGTCGGCCGACGCAGCCTCGGCGCCGGGCAAAAATGCTGCAAAGACGGCGAAAAACAGCGCGACCCGACCTTTCACGGCTCCCCATCCCTATGCCGAAAACGAGAGTGACGACGGCTGCGGCTCGCTGGCCAGATGGCGGATTGCCGCGCGCGGCTAGTTGCCCGGCCCAACCGCCGCGACGAGGACGGGGGAGGCGCGGTAGACGTCCGGGAACAGGCGCTTCAGCTCGGTGAGCTTGGGCATGTCGTTGATCGCGATATAGGGCTCGGCCGGGTGCAACGTCAGATAGTTCTGGTGATAAGCCTCGGCCGGGAAGAATTGCCGGCCGGGCTCGATCTTGGTGACGATCGCGGCCGGGAAGGCGTGGGCCCGGTCGAGCTGGGCGATATAGGCGGCGGCGATGCGGGCCTGCTGCGGATTTTGCGGAAAGATCGCCGAGCGGTACTGGGTGCCGCTGTCCGGCCCCTGCCGGTCGAGCTCGGTCGGGTCGTGGGCGACCGAAAAATAGATCTGCAGAATCCGGCCGTAGCTGACCCGGTGGGGATCGAAGGTGATCTGCACCGATTCGGCATGGCCGGTCGTGCCGCTGCTGACGGTCTCGTATTGAGCCGTGTCCTTGGCGCCGCCGGCATAGCCGGAGACCGCACCGGTGACGCCGTCGACATGCTGAAAGACGCCCTGGACACCCCAGAAGCAGCCGCCGGCGAGGACCGCCACCTCCGAGGTGGCCGCTGCTGCCGGTTCGTCGAGCGCGGGCGCCGGGATGACGCGCGCGGCCTCGGCCGCCGACGGCAACCCGCGCAACGCGATGCCGGCGCCCAACAGCAGCGCCGCCACGATCGGCGCCAGGCGGAAAAACACGGATGCTTGCGGCACAGATTGCCTCCCGGAACCGGATCAGACGAAACCGACCACCGCATGCGGCACGTACGGCTCCTCCAGTGAGGTAATTTCTTCAGCCGACAATTTCACGTTCACGGATGCGAGAGCGTCGTCGAGATGGTGAAGCTTGGTGGCGCCGACGATCGGCGCGGTGACGACCGGCTTCGCCAGCAGCCAGGCAAGCGCCACTTGCGCGCGCGAGACGCCGCGCGCCGCGGCTACTTCGGCCACGCGGTCGACGACCAGCCGGTCCGCGTCGGCGGATTTCGCGAACAGCCGCTGGTGGGCGTCGTCGGTCTCGGTTCGAATACTGGTGTAGTCCGCGTTCCGGGTCAGCCGGCCGCGGGCCTGCGGGCTCCACGGAATGACGCCGATGCCTTCCGCCGCGCACAGCGGGAGCATCTCGCGCTCCTCCTCGCGATAGAGCAGGTTCACCAGGTTCTGCATGCTGACAAAGCGGGTCCAGCCATGGCGTTCGGCGATCCCCAAGGCGCGGGCGAACTGCCACGCATGCATCGAGGACGCGCCGATGTAGCGGGCTTTGCCGGCTTTGACGACGTCGTGCAGCGCCTCGAGCGTCTCTTCGATCGGGGTGTCGTAATCCCAGCGGTGTATCTGGTAGAGGTCGACGTAGTCGGTGCCGAGGCGGCGCAGGCTGGCGTCGATCTCGGCCATGATCGTCTTGCGCGACAGGCCGGAACCGTTCGGGCCCTGCCGCATCCGGCCATAGACCTTGGTGGCGATCACGACCTCGTCGCGGCGGGCGAAATCCTGGATCGCGCGGCCGAGGATCTCCTCGCTGTTGCCGAGCGAATAGCGGTTGGCCGTGTCGAAGAAATTGATGCCGGCTTCGAGCGCGCGTTTGATGAACGGGCGGCTTTCCTCCTCGCCGAGGCTCCAGGCGTGGTTTCCGAGGTTCCCGCCGCCATAGCTCATGCAGCCGAGGCAGATGCGCGACACGTCGAGGCCGGTGCGGCCGAGCTTTACATATTCCATCGAGACTCCTGAGTGATATGGCCGCCTCAACGCCGAAACGGCGCCTCGATGGCGCAGCACGGCATTCGGCGGGCTATGGCGCGGAAGCTCGCTATATATTAATTAATATAGAGAGATTGGCGCAATGCGCGGCGGGCGGGTTTCCGGCGCGCCCGTTCCCTCGGCCCGCCCGTCCCCTCTGGACGGGACGCGGCTCGGCCTGTCATTCTGCGCCGATGAGCGAGAGCGAAAAGGCGTCCGATTACGACAGCGAGCTTCGCCCCGGCGAGGCCGCCGTCGAGATCCCGTCGCAGGTCGATGCCGGAGTCTTCTTTATCGGCACGATTCGCACGCCGTGGCGCACGCGCCGCGAGTGTCCCAAGCGCGGCGACCCCGACGGCCCGGTCTGTTCGATTGTCGTCGACGAACGCTGGCGGACGGGGCTCACCGATCTCGCCGGCTACCGGCGCATTCAGGTGCTTTATTGGATGCATCACGCGCGCCGCGACCTGGTATTGCAGACGCCCTTTGGCAAAGCGACCACCGGGACGTTTGCGTTGCGCTCGCCGGTGCGGCCAAACCCGATCGCGTCCTCGGTCGTCGAGCTGGTGGCGGTCGACGGCACGACATTGCAGGTGCGGGGACTGGATTGCCTCGACGGCACGCCGCTGCTCGACCTCAAGCCGGAACACCGATCCCTGACGGCATCGCCGCCACCGCACTCCTGACGCTCTTTGGCGGCAAGGCGGCTATTCGAAGACGCGCACCTCGTCGCGCAACTCGCCCCAAATTCGCGCGTAGATGTCGCGAAACTCACTCGCGGTAGCGAGCTCGGCGGGCGGCAGGCGGGGGCGCGGCAGCTCGATCGGGATCACCGACTTGACCCGCCCCGGGCGGTTGGTGAAGACCACGACGACATCGGACAGAAAGATCGCCTCGTGCAGGTCGTGGGTCACGAACAGCACGGTCTTGCGGGTGCTTTCCCACACCGACAGGAACAGCTCCTGCAGCAGCAGCCGGGTCTGGCTGTCGAGCGCGCCGAACGGCTCGTCCATCAGCAGCACGTCGGGGTCGATCGCAAAGGTGCGCGCGACCGCCACCCGCTGGCGCATGCCTTGCGACAGCTCGTGACGGTAATGGCCTTCGAATTTCTCCAACCCGACCTTGCGCAGCCAGGCATGGGCGATTTCGCGCCGGTTGGCGACGCCGCGCA
The DNA here is from genome assembly GCA_963775525.1 of uncultured Alphaproteobacteria bacterium. Classification (GTDB taxonomy): domain Bacteria; phylum Pseudomonadota; class Alphaproteobacteria; order ATCC43930; family CGMCC-115725; genus AP-15. The sequence continues at coordinate 431,387 of CAVZJF010000005.1, forward strand.
CCTCGAGCCCGAATTCGACATTCCGGATCGCGGTGCGCCACGGCATCATGCCGTCGCGCGCGAACATGTAGCCGACGTCGTGGCGGATGCCGACGACGCGCTCGCCGCCGATCTCGGCATGGCCCGAACTCGGCGTCAACAGCCCCGAGACCGCGTTGAGGATCGTCGACTTGCCGCAACCCGACGGTCCGACGACGGTGACGATCGTGCCTTCCTCGACCGAGAGCGAGACGTTGTGCACGGCGACCACCGGCTCGCGCTCGCGCGGGCGGAAGGTGATGCCGACATTGGCGAGGCGGATCTTGGGATCGGGCACGGCTCAGGCGCTGGTCTGCGACGGTTTCCAACGCAGCAGCCAGCCCTCGATCTTGCGCATCGCGGTGCTGAACAGCCAGGCGATGGCGGCGAGCACCACCAGTGCGGCGAACACTCCGGCAGTGTTGAAATTGCCGGCGCTGCTGGCGATCAGGTAGCCGAGCCCCTGGTTCGAGGCCAGGATCTCGGCGACGATGACCCCGAGCAGCGAATAGGTCAGCGCGATGCTGAGCGCCGCGAAGATCCACGGCAATGCCGACGGCAACGTCACCTTCCATAAGAGATCGTGCTTTGAGGCGCCCATCAGCTGCGCGATCGTCATGATGTCGTTGTCGACGTTTTTGGCGCCGCCCAAGGTGTTCACCAGCAGGATGAAGTAGACCAGCGTAAAGGCGGTCACGACCTTGGCGACCACGCCGACGCCGAACCACAGGATGATCAGCGGGGCGAGCGCGATGCGCGGCAGGCTGTTGAGCGCCACGATGATCGGCGCAAAGACCTCGTCCCAGAACGGCGAGCGGGCGAGCAGCAAGCCGCTGACGACGCCCAGGATCGAGGACACGACAAAGGCGATCAGCGCCTCCGACACCGTCATCCAAACGTCGGTCAACAGCTCGCCGCTGGCGGTGAGGCGCCACATCTCGGCCGCGACCAGCCACGGGCTGCTGACCCAGAACGGGTCGATCAGCCCGATCGAGACGGCAATCTGCCATAACGCCAAGCTGCCGCAGCACAGCGCGGTGCGCGCAATGACGACCCGCCGGCGAAACGGGTCGACGCCTGGCGCGCACCGGTCGGCGGCCTCGGCCGCGATCGCGGCGCCGGCCCCGGGCACTGTCGCCGGGGGATTGGCTTCGCTCATCGGCGGCGGCTCAATGGGCGACCGGCGGCGAGAATTCGCGGGGCATGAACTCGGCCGCGACGACCTTGTCGTACGGGACCGTCTCGTTCAGCATTTCCGCGCCTTTGAGATAGGTTTCGACATTCTCGATCTGCTTCGGCGTCGCTATCGGACGGAAAATCCCGCGATATTTGACGATGAACGCGCGCAATAATGCCGGGTCGAACCCGCGCATGTTGTCGGCCGCGACCTTGGCCACCTCGTCGGTATGGGCGGGATCGTTGATCATCGTCTCGGCGTCGACGATCGCGGCGACGACCGCGTGGGCGCGCTCGGGATACTTTTTCAAATAGGCGCCGGTCGTCCACACCCCGTTATAGGCGTAGTCGCGGAAGATCTCGGGTCCGTGGCCGCCTTGGATGTCGAGCACCATCTTGGCGATCTTCAGCCCGTCGACCGCCTCGGACTGGGCCGGCTCGGCCGACAATGCCCCGTCGATCAGCCCGTTCTTGAGCCCCGCCACCTGCGGGCCCGCGGCGCCGACCGGCACGATGCTCACGTCGGAGGGCTTGATCCCGACTTGCTGGAGCAGAAAGCGCAAGGTGATGTCGGTGGCCGCTCCAATCGTCGTGATGCCAAGCTTCAGACCCTTCAGATCCTTCAGCATTTCGGGATAGGGCTTGCCGGCGTTCGGGGTCGGCACCTGATTGCGCACGATCAGGCCGTAAGGCGGCAGGGACTGGTCGACGACCAGGAGCCGGACGTCCTGGCCCTTGCCGATGATCGTGATGCCGTGCTCGACCGCGAAGGCGCCGAAATCGGACGAGCCGCCGACCATGATGTTGGTGACCTGGATGCCGGTGCCGTAGATCAGCTCGGCTTCGACGCCATGCTTTTCGAACAATTTATAAGTCTGGGCGACATAGACCGGCAAATTGACGAAGGCGCCCTGAAACGCCGAGATCTTTACCCTGTCGAGTGCTTGTGACGGCGACGCCCATGCCAAGCCGACGACTGTCAGCACCGCCGTCACCAGCGCGCGGCATGCCGCCGGCGCCGGAAGTCTCCACTCCGCCAATTCGTCCTCCGACCAAGCCCGGGACCCGTATTTCGCCCAGCGCTAAGTCAGCGGTCTGCGCGTGTCAAACTCTATGTCGGAAGCCCCGCTACCCGTTTGGTCAGGTGGTTGCGAGCCGCGGCGCGGCGACGCGGTCGCGCCCGCGGGTCGGCCCACCCGCCAGGATCTGGACGACCCCGGCGCCAAAGCCGACCAGCACGCCGATCTGCCAGGCATGGTCGTAGGAGCCGAACTTGTCGTAAATCATGCCGCCGCCCCAGGCGCCCAGCGACGACCCGACCTGGTGCATGACAAAGGCGATGCCGAGCAGGGTCGCCATGTAGCGGGTGCCGAACATCTCGGCGACGAGGCCGCTGACCAGCGGCGCCACGCTCAGCCACAACATCCCCATCGCGGCGGCGAAGACGAGCGTGCTCGCCGGCGTCGGCGGCATGACGAAATAGGCGGTGAAGACAAAAGCCCGCAGGATGTAGAGGAGGCCCAACAGAATATGCTTTGGGTATTTGCCGCCGAGCCAGCCCGCGGTAATCGAGCCGACCGAGTTCATCCCGCCGATCACCGCGATCGCCTCGGCGCTCAACAGCGGGTCTTGTCCGCAGATCGCGAGGTAGGTCGGCAGATGGGTGGTCAGGAACACCAGGTTGAGCCCGCACACGAAATAGGCGCCCGACATCACCAGGAACGGGCGGTGCCGCACGGCCTGGCCGAGAACCGCGCGCATTGTCGTCTTGGCCGCGGCGCGGCTCGGCATGCGGTCGGCGCCGCCGGCGAGCCAGCCGGCGGGCAGCATCGCGATCGCGAGGACCACAAAGAACAGGGCGCCGATCTGCCACGCCTGGCGTGCGAGGATCGACTGTGTCGTGATCGGGATCATCAGGGTGCCGAGCGACCCCGCCGCGGAGACGATCCCCAACACCTTGCTGCGGTTCTGTTCGGAAACCGCACGCGCGCAGGCGGTCATCACCAGCGAGGATGCGGTGCATGACAAGGCCACGCCGACCAGCGCCCCCGACACGATCAGCGCCGCCGCTCCGCCGGCCGTCGCCATGACCACAAGGCCGACGACGTAGATCACCGCGCCGGCCATCATCGTGACGCGCAATCCAAAGCGGTCGGCGAGCGCGCCGATCGGCGCCTGCGACAGGCCCCAGACGATGTTTTGTATTGCGATGGCGAGGGTGAAGCTCGACGCCGTCAACGCCAGGTCGCGCGTCACCGGGGTCAAAAAGAGGCCGAGGCTCTGCCGCAAGCCCATGCCGAGGCTGAGCAGAATTGCCGCTCCGATCAGGATCTGCCGGGTCGGGTAGCGGACAGTGCCGGTTGCTGCTGACATGCTCGAAGCGATCCCGTGCGATCGACGCGTTTCCTGACCACTTTGCCCGATCCACCCCGCCCGACCGAGCAGTTTGTGCCTACCGGTTAGGCATAGGAGACCGGCATCGGCGGGCGGACTCGACGACGGCGCGGTGAGATCGGGCCGGGAGGACGCCTGCAACGGCGCGACGCCGCCGGCGAGAATGAGCGCTATATCCACTGAAATATTGCGATGCACGCCCGGCCGTGCTAGCTCGGTCCCCAGATCCGCGCCGCGACGGCGGCGTGCAGCTTTTGTGGAGGCCAGACGTGCCGAAATACCCCAAGCTACAACTCTACGTCGCCGGCGAGTGGCGCAGCCGCGACGGCGCGCCGGTGATCAACCCGGCCGACGAAAGCGTCATCGGCGCCGTGCCGCATGCGACCCGGGCCGACCTCGACGACGCATTGACCACGGCCGAAGCAGGCTTCCGCGTCTGGCGCCGCACCGCACCCGCCAAGCGCGCCGAGATCATCCTGCAGGCGGCCCGGTTGTGCCGCGAGCGGGTCGAAGAGATGGCGGTGGCGATGACCCTGGAGCAGGGCAAGCCGATCGCCCAGTCGCGCCTCGAAATCCTGCGCGGCTGCGACATCATCGAATGGGACGCCACAGAAGGCCGCCGCGTCTATGGGCGGGTGATCCCGAGCGAGCCGGGCATGCGCAACACCGTCCTGCGCCAGCCGATCGGCGTCGTCGCCGCGTTCTCGCCGTGGAACTTTCCGATGAGCTCGCCGGCGCGCAAGGTGGCCGGGGCCTTGTCGTCCGGCTGCACGATCATCCTGAAGGCGTCGGAGGAGACCCCGGCGGGCGCGGTGCAGCTGGTGCGCGCCTTTGCCGATGCCGGGCTGCCGCCGGGCGTCTTGAACCTGGTGTTCGGCGTGCCTTCGGAGATTTCCGAGTACCTGATCCCGCAGCCCTCGGTGCGGCTCGTGACGTTCACCGGCTCGATCCCGGTCGGCAAGCATCTGGCGGCGATGGCCGGCCAGCACATGAAGCCCGCGATCATGGAATTGGGCGGCCACGCGCCGGTCATCGTTTGCGACGACGCCGACGCGGAGAGCGCTGCCGCGACTTCGGCGACCGGCAAGTCGCGCAATTCCGGGCAAGTCTGCATCTCGCCGACCCGCTTTTTTGTGCAGGAGGCGATTTACGACCGCTTTACGACGGTGTTCGGGGAGCGGGCGGCGGCGATCAAGATCGGCGACGGGCTCGACCCGGCGAACCAGATGGGGCCGCTCGCCAACGACCGCAGGCTTGCGGCGATGGAGACGCTGGTCGCCGACGCCGCCGCCAAGGGCGCGCGGATCGTCGCGGGGGGTAACCGCATCGGCAACCGCGGCTATTTCTATCCTGTGACGGTGCTGGCAGATGTCCCCGACGACGCCCGCGCAATGCGCGAGGAGCCGTTTGGCCCGCTGGCGCTGTTGAGCCCGGTCAAGACCCTCGACGAGGCGATCGAAAAGGCCAATGCGCTGCCCTATGGGCTCGCCGCCTACGCCTTTACCAATTCGGCGCGCAACGCCGACCGGCTGGCCGAGGGTGTCGAGGTCGGCAATTTGTCGATCAACCACCTGACCGCGTCGTTCGCCGAAACCCCGTTCGGCGGGGTCAAGGACAGCGGCTACGGCCGCGAGGGCGGCACCGAAGGGCTCGAATGCTACACCGTCGCCAAAAACGTTTCCCATTTGATGCTGTAACCCGCTCGTAGGAGTTGCGCCATGTATTCCGACGTATCCCTGTTTATCGACGGCACCTGGACCAAAGCCGCGGGCGGGCGCACGATCGCGGTCGTCAACCCGGCCAGCGGCGAGCACATCGGCACTGTCGCGCATGCCGACAGGGCCGACCTCGACCGCGCGCTCGAAGCCGCCGACAAGGGCTTTCGCGCCTGGCGCAAGGTCTCGGCCTTCGACCGTTCGAAGATCATGCGCAAGGCCGCCAATCTGCTGCGCGACCGGGCCGATGCGATCGCGCCCTTGCTGACCCTCGAGCAGGGCAAGACGCTGCCGGAGGCCAAGGGCGAAACCCTGGCCGGCGCCGATGTCATCGACTGGTTCGCCGAGGAGGCGCGGCGCGCCTATGGCCGGGTGATCCCCGCCCGCGCCGAGGGCGTCTACCAGCTTGTCGTCAAGGAGCCGGTCGGGCCGGTCGCGGCGTTCACGCCGTGGAACTTTCCGATCAACCAGGTCGTGCGCAAATTGTCCTGCGCGCTCGCCGCCGGCTGCTCGATCATCGTCAAGGCGCCGGAGGAAACCCCAGCCTCGCCCGCCGAGTTGATCCGCTGCTTCGCCGATGCCGGGGTCCCGGCCGGGGTGGTCAACCTGGTTTACGGCGTGCCCTCGGAGATTTCCGAGTATCTGATCCCGCACCCGGTCATCCGCAAAATATCGTTCACCGGCTCGACCGCGGTCGGCAAGCAATTGGCGGCGATCGCCGGCGCGCACATGAAGCGGGTGACGATGGAGCTGGGCGGCCACGCCCCGTCGATCGTGTTCGACGACGCCGATGTCGACCTCGCGAGCCGGCTGCTGTCGACCAACAAATTGCGCAATGCCGGCCAGGTCTGCGTCTCGCCGACGCGGCTCTTGGTGCAGGAGAAGGTCTACGACGCGTTCGTCGGCAAGTTTACCGAAGCGGTCAAGGCCGCCCGCATCGGCGACGGCATGGAAAGCGGGACCCAGATGGGCCCGATGGCGAACCCGCGCCGCATCGCCGCGATGGAAGCGTTTATCGGCGACGCGGTGCAAAAAGGCGCCAGCCTCAAGACCGGCGGCCATCGCATCGGCAACAAGGGCAATTTCTTCGAGCCGACGGTGTTGACCGACGTGCCGATGGATTCGCGCATCATGAACGAGGAGCCGTTCGGCCCGGTCGCCGTGATCGCGCCGTTCGCGAGCTTCGACGATGTCGTCGCCGAGGCCAATCGGCTGCCCTACGGCCTGGCGGCTTATGCCTACACCCGCTCGGCCAAGACCGCGCAGGCGGTCGCCGCCGCGGTCGAGACCGGCATGATTTCGATCAATCACCACGGTCTCGCCCTGCCCGAGGTCCCGTTTGGCGGGGTCAAGGATTCGGGCTACGGCTCCGAAGGCGGCTCGGAAGCGATCGAAGCCTATCTAAACACGAAATTCGTCAGCCAAGCCGGGCTCTGAGACGATCGGGGTGCGGAGCCGCCCGGCTTCGCACCCCATCCGGCATACCGGCGTCTTGCCGATTGCGCCGATCTCTGCGAGCATCGTTATATCCATAGGGAAATTACGTAAGACCTGGCAGCCGCGATATGCCTAAACAGATCACATCGGACCTCGCCGTCGACGACATGGCCTCGATCCTGTTCGTGTCGGAAGACACCGGGTTTGCGCCGCTTTCGTTCAGGCGCAAGCCGTCGGCTCAACTGGCCGAACGGGAAGTGACCCTGCGGGTGCAGCAGATGCTCGCGCCGCCCTCGCGCAGCCGGCGCAAGATCTGGGATTTCGACAGCAATCTGCACTGCTCGGTCATCGGCACCTGCCTGACAAATGCGGAGCTGCGACAGGTCATCGTCAAGCTTGGCCTGAAGGAAGCCGCCGCCGCTACCGAGCACGATCTGCATGCAAGCGGCGTCATGCTCGCCGGCAAGCATCATGAGGGGGCCAAGCTGCTGCACAAGGCGCTCGACCGGCGCCACCGGGTCGCGATCAACCAGTTCGCCCGCGCCAAGAATGCGAACGAGGTGCGCGCGCTGTGGCAGGAGGCGGTGCAGCGCGGCGAGATCCCCGGCGCCTACTGGGCGGCGCTGACCCACGCGGCGACAAACGACGCGCTGGTGCGCGAGATCTTCTCCGAGGTGCACATGCTGTCGCATCTCGTCGGCGCCGCGAACCGCGCCGACATCCGCCGGTTGCGCCAGCTCGAGGCCGAAAACGCCGATCTGCAGGACAAAGTCCTCCGCCAGCAGCGCCAGCTGCGCGACGCGCTCGTGGCGCGTGAAAAAACCATTCGCGAGCTGAGCCGCGCATTGGAAGACAGTGTCGGGCAGAGCCGTCGCGCCGAAGCCGCCGCCGATTCCCCAGCCGAGAACGACGCGGCATGGACGGCGCTCGCCGCCGACCTCAAATGCCGTCTCACCAGGTCTGAAAGCCGCCGCGGGCGGATCGAACGGCAACTTGCGGAAGCTCGCATCGCGCTGAGCGCCGAACGGGACGCGCGGATTGCGGCCGAGCGGCGTGAAGCCGCGCTGCACCATGAGGTCGAGGCGTTCGAGGCCAGCCTTGGGGTTCCCGACACGGCTGGGCAAGCGCCCGGCGGCGCCGATCGGCGGCTCGCTCTGACGCTGCTTTACGTTGGCGGGCGACCGGCGCAGATCGGCCACTTGCGCGCCTTGGCCGAGGGTCTCGGCGCAATGTTCCTCCACCATGACGGTGGAATTGAAGAGCGTGGCGGGCTGCTGCCGGGTCTGGTCAGTCGCTGTGACGCAGTATTGTTCCCGGTCGACTGCATCAGCCATGCGGCGATGTCGCTGGTGAAGCGGCTGTGCCAGCAGGCGGGCAAGCCGTTTGTGCCATTGCGCAGCGCCGGCCTGGCGCCGTTCTGCGCCGCATTGAAAAATCCCGCGCTCTGCACCGCCAAGGAGTGATCGTCGGATGCCCATCGGTGCGTTGCTGCTCGTCGCCTTTGGTTTCGTCACGATGGCGAATTCGCCGCGAGCGGAAGAATTGCACGTCCTCGCTGCCGGCAGCTTGCGCGAGGTCATGGCCGAGCTCGGCAACCAGTATCGCAAGGCGACGGGGGTCGAAATTGTTGCCGATTTCGGCCCGTCCGGGGTGTTGCGCGAGCGCATCGAGAAAGGCGAGCGCGCCGATTTGTTTGCCTCGGCCGATGTCGGCCACCCGCTGGAGTTGTTGGCCGAGGGCCGCGCGACACGGGTCGCGATGTTCACCCGCAACAAGCTCTGTGGGATCGCCGCGCCGCGGATCGGCCTGACGACGGCGAACTTTGTCGACCGGCTGCTCGATCCCACCGTCAAGCTCGGCACCTCGACGCCAAAGGCCGATCCGGCCGGCGACTACACCTGGGTGATGTTCCGCCATATCGACGCGCGGCACCCGGGCAGCTACGCCGTCCTCGACAAAAAGGCGCAGCAGATCGTCGGCGGCCCGGCCAATAACGCCGATGTCGGCGGCAAGGACCCGGCGGTGGCGGCACTGGCGTCGGGCAAGGTCGACATCGTCATCGGCTATTGCACCAGCGCTAAATTGCGGCTGTCGCAGATGCCGGAACTGCAGGTCGCCGAGGCGCCGCGCGAGATCGCGGCCGGCCCGGAATACGGGCTTGCGGTCCTGAAAGGGTCCGATCCGCGGACGGCGGACTTCGCCCTTTTCATGCTGTCGCCCGCCGGACAGCAGATTTTCGCCCAATACGGCTTTGCGCCGGTGGGATTGCCGGCGCCCGCGCGCTGAGCCCGCCGGCTTATCCGATCGAGGTTTCGCAATGGATGGTGACGTCAACATCGATGCCCTGGCGTTCAGCAAATTCGCCATCGGCCAGCCGGTCCCGCGCAACGAAGACCCGACGTTGTTGCGCGGCGCCGGCCGCTATACCGACGATCTGAACCTCTCCGGTCAGCTCTATGCCGTAATCGTCCGCAGCCATTACGCGCATGGCGTCATCAATGCCGTCGACATCGCCGAGGCCCTTTCGATGCCGGGTGTCGCCGGCGTCTTTACCGGGCCGGACCTGACCGCGGCCGGGATCAAGCCGATGCCGCTGGGCCAGGCCGTCCCGACCCGCGACGGCAGCCCGATGCACCGGCCGGCCTGCCCGGTATTGACCAGCGACAAGGTGCGCTATGTCGGCGACCCGGTCGCCATCGTCGTCGCCGAGACCGCGGCGCAGGCGAAGGATGCGGCGGAGACCGTATTTCTCGATATCGAGGCGCTGCCGGCGGTCAGCCGGGCCAGCGAGGCGACAGCACCAGGCGCGCCGCAATTGCACGACGGGGTGCCGGGCAATGTCGCCGCCGAATTCCACTATGGCGACGCCGACAAGGTCGCAGCGGCCTTCGCCGCCGCCGCGCATGTCACCCGGCTCGAGATCCCCAGCAACCGCATCGTCGTCTGTCCGATGGAGCCGCGCGCGGCCATTGCCGAATACGAGCCGGCGAGCGGGCGCTGGACGTTGCGCGTCGGCTGCCAGGGCGTGTTCGGGCTCAGGAACGGGCTCGCCAATGTGCTCGGCGTCGAGCGCGACAAGGTGCGGGTGTTGACCGGCAATGTCGGCGGGTCGTTCGGCATGAAGTCGGCGATCTACCCGGAATACCTCGCTTTGTTTCATGCCGCCCGGGTGCTGGGCAGGCCGGTAAAATGGACCGACGAGCGGTCCGAAAGCTTTGTCTCCGACAGCCATGGCCGCGATCACGAGATGACCGCCGAATTGGCGCTCGACAAGGCCGGCAACTTTCTCGCCGTGCGGGTCAGCGGCTTCGGCAATCTCGGCGCCTATGTCGGGCGCGGCTCAGGCGGCCCGCCGACCGCCAATGCGGTCAAAAACACGATCGGGGTCTACAAGACGCCGCTGATCGAAGTCTCGACCCGGATCGTCGTCACCAACACGCCGCCGGTCGGGGCCTATCGCGGCGCCGGCCGTCCCGAAGGCAATTACTACATGGAGCGGCTGGTCGACACCGCCGCCGCCGAGATCGGCATCGACAAGATCGAATTGCGCCGCCGCAACCACATCCCCGAAGGAGCGATGCCGCATAAGGCGCCCAATGGCACGACTTACGACAGCGGCGAGTTCACCGCCGTGCTCGATCAGGCATTGGCGCAGGCCGATTGGGACGGGTTCGAGGCGCGCAAGCAGGAAAGCCGCTCACGCGGCCTGCTGCGCGGCCGCGGCATCGGCGACTATCTCGAAGTAACCGGACCGCCGGCGAACGAGATGGGCGGCATCCGCTTCGAGCCGGACGGCAATGTCACGATCATCACCGGCACCCTCGATTACGGCCAGGGCCATTGGACGCCCTTCGCCCAGATCCTGCACCAGCAGCTCGGCATCCCGTTCGACCGCATCCGGCTGTTGCAGGGCGACAGCGACGAGCTGATCGCTGGCGGCGGCACCGGCGGCTCGAAATCGCTGATGGCGAGCGGCACCGCGATCGTATCCGCCAGCGAAAAGGTCATCGAAAAGGGCCGCCAGATCGCCGCGCACGTCCTCGAAGCCGCCGTCGCCGACATTGAATTCTCGAACGGCCGCTTTGTGATCGCCGGCACCGACCGGTTTATCGACATCGTCGAGCTCGCCGGCATGGTCAGGCGCGGGTTGGAGTTGCCGGAAGACCTGCCGGACTCGCTCGACGTGCAGCACATTCACGAAAGCTCGCCGTCGGCCTTTCCGAACGGTTGCCACATCGCCGAAATCGAGATCGATCCCGAAACCGGCGTCGTCGCCGTCGTCAAATACACGATGGTCAATGATTTCGGGGTCATCGTGAACCCGCTGCTGGTCGCCGGCCAGGCGCATGGCGGCGTCGTCCAGGGGATCGGCCAGGCGCTGATGGAGCGCACCGTCTTTGACGAGGACGGCCAGTTCCTGACCGGGTCGTTTACCGACTACGCATTGCCGCGCGCGACGGACGCGGTGCTGTTCGCGATCGACAGCCATCCGGTCCCGGCCAAAACCAACCCGCTCGGCGCCAAAGGCTGCGGCGAGGCCGGGTGCGCCGGATCATTGCCGGCGGTCATGAACGCCGTCGTCGACGCGCTGTCGGAATACGGCATCCGCCACATCGACATGCCGGCGACGCCCTTCAAAATCTGGCAGGCGATCCGACAGGCACGCGACGCCGGCTGAGGCTGAACCTTGGTCCCCAAGCGTTCGGCGCGAATATCGTTATATCCAAGTTACTATACCGATGGAGGAAGCCATGGATATCGCTACCCAACACGCGCGGCTCGGCAACGCGGCGTCCGCCTTCCTTGCGGGCAAGCACCAATTGCTGATCGACGGCAAATGGGTCGACGCCAAATCCGGCAAAAAATTCGATGTCTTCGATCCGGCGACGGGGCAGGCGATCGCCGCCGTCGCCGAGGCGGATGCCGCCGATGTCGACGAGGCGGTCAAGGCGGCGCGGCGCGCCTTTGAGACCGGCGCGTGGGCGAGCGCCTCGCCGCAGGACCGCTGCAAGCTGATCTGGAAGCTCGCCGACCTGCTCGAAACCCATGCCGACGAGATCGCCGAGATCGAAGCGCTCGACAACGGCAAGCCGATCCGCGACGCGCGCGGCGTCGACCTGCCGGGATCCTACGAGATCCTGCGCTACATGGCCGGCTGGGCGACCAAGATCAACGGCCAGACGATCACGGTCTCCGCACCGGGAAGCTGGCATGCCTACACCTTGCGCGAGCCGGTCGGGGTCGTCGGCCAGATCATCCCGTGGAACTTCCCGCTGATGATGGCGGCGTGGAAGATCGCCCCGGCATTGGCCGCCGGCTGCACGATCGTGCTGAAGCCGGCCGAGCAGACGCCGCTGAGCGCGCTCCGCCTCGGCCAGCTGATCCAGGAGGCCGGTTTCCCCGACGGCGTCGTCAACATCCTGACCGGGTTTGGCGAGACCGCCGGGGCAGCGCTCGCCGCCCATCCCGATGTCGACAAGGTCGCGTTCACCGGCTCGACCGAGGTCGGCAGGCTGATCGTCCAGGCCGCCGCCGGCAATCTGAAAAAGGTCTCGCTCGAGCTCGGCGGCAAGTCGCCGGCCATCGTTTTCCCCGACGCCGACATGGATGTCGCGATCAACGGCACGTCGAGCGCCATCTTTTTCAACATGGGGCAGTGCTGCACCGCCGGCTCGCGGCTCTACGCGCACAAAAACGTGTTCGACAAGCTGATGCAGGGCGTCGCCGACAACGCCGGCAAGATCAAGGTCGGCCACGGGCTCGATCCCGACACCCAGCTGGGCCCGCTCGTTTCCGACGAGCAGTTCAGGCGGGTGACCGGCTATCTCGCCGCCGGCCGCAGAGCAGGGCGCCGAATTCGTCACCGGCGGCGGCCGGGTCGGCGACGCCGGATACTTCGTCCAGCCGACGGTGCTGACCAACACCAATCCCGAGATGTCGGTGGTCCGGGAGGAGATCTTCGGTCCGGTCGTGTGCGCGATCCCGTTCGACGACGACGACCTCGACCGCATCGCGCGCACCGCCAACGACACCCCATACGGTCTGGCGGCGAGCATCTGGACGCGCGATCTCGGCACCGCCCACAAGCTCGCGCGCCGCATCAAGGCCGGCACGGTGTGGATCAACACCCACAATTTCGGCGACCCGGCGCTGCCCTTCGGCGGCTTCAAGCAGTCGGGCTGGGGCCGCGAGATGGGGTTCGAGGCGATCGAGCTCTACACCGAAGTCAAGGCGGTCGCGGCAGCGCTCTGAGACCCTTCGCCGTCGCAAACATAATCGAAAGGAGCTGAAGCATGGCCATGCCACAAACGATCGAAGCCGTCCGCCATCCGTTCACCACGGGCAGCGACGTCAAACGCATGCTGGTCAACGGCGAGTGGGTCCGCGCCGCTTCCGGCAAGACCTTCGAGAGCCGCAACCCGGCGACCGGCGATCTGTTGGCGACCGTCGCCGAGGGCGACAAGGAGGACATCGACCGCGCCGTCGCCGCGGCTCGCGCCGCTTTCGAGGGACCGTGGAGCAAATTCAAACCCTATGAGCGGCAGGCATTGCTGTTGAAGATCGCAGAACTCGTCGAAAAGCATTACGACGAGCTCAGCATCCTCGACACGCTCGACATGGGCGCCCCTGTCGCCCGCACCCGCGGCACCAAGCAGCGGGTGCTCGGGATGCTGCGCTGGTACGCCGGCATGGCGACCTCGATCCACGGCGAGACGATCAACAATTCGCTGCCCGGCGAGATCTTCTCGTACACCTTGAAGGAGCCGATCGGCGTCGTCGGCGCGATCATCCCGTGGAACGGGCCGCTCGGCGCGTCGATCTGGAAGATCGGCCCGGCGCTCGCCACCGGCTGCACGGTGATATTGAAGCCGGCCGAGGAAGCGCCGCTGACCCCGCTGCGCCTTGGCGAGCTGTTGATGGAAGCCGGCGTGCCGCCGGGTGTCGTCAATATCGTCCCCGGCTACGGCGAAACCGCCGGCGCCGCACTCGCCGCTCATCCCGGCGTCGACAAGGTCGCGTTTACCGGCTCGCATCTGACCGGGCAATTGATCGTCCAGGCCTCGGCGGGCAACCTGAAGCGCGTCTCGCTCGAGCTCGGCGGCAAGTCGCCCGACATCGTCTTTGCCGACGCCGACCTCGAAACCGCGGTGCCCGGCGCCGGCATGGCGGTGTTCGCCAATTCCGGCCAGATCTGCAGCGCCGGCACGCGGCTCTTCGTCGAGCGCAAGGTGTATGACGAGTTCGTCGGCCGTGTCGCCGATTTCGGCAAGGGTCTCAAGGTCGGCAACGGGATCGACCCCGACACCCAGATCGGCCCGCTGGTGTCCCAGCAGCAAATGGAGCGGGTCACCGGCTACCTGTCGACCGGCCGTCAGGAAGGCGCGCGCCCGCTGACCGGGGGTCAGCCGCTGACCGAAGGCGCCTATGCCAAAGGCTTTTTCGTGCCGCCGACGGTCTTCGCCGACGTCAACGACAATATGCGGATCGCCCAGGAGGAGATCTTCGGCCCGGTCATCTCGGCGATCCCGTTTACCGATGTCGACGAGGTCATCCGCCGCGGCAACGCCACGACCTTTGGCCTCGGCAGCGGGGTGTGGACCCGCGACGTGGGCAAGGCCCATCGGCTGGCCAAGGGGCTGCGCGCCGGCTCGGTGTGGATCAACTGCTACCAGGCGATGGATCCGGCGGTGCCGTTCGGCGGCTACAAGATGAGCGGCTACGGCCGCGAATCCGGCATCCAGCAGATGGAAGAGTACCTCAACGTCAAGGCGGTTTGGATCAAGACGGCATAGGGCAGAGGGATCGGCGGCGGTTTCTCGCGTAAACGGGACGCCGCCGACCCGGCTTCGCGCGCGCGCCGCCGCCGAGGGCTGCCCTCAGGCGCAACCCATTCAATAGACCACGACGCTGCGGATCGAATTCGCCGGCATGCATCAGCTCGAAGCCCTTGTTGATGTCGGCGAGGGCGAGCTTGTGGGTGATCAAATCGTCGATGTTGATCTTGCCGTCCATGTACCAGTCGACGATCTTCGGCACGTCGGTGCGGCCCTTGGCGCCGCCAAAGGCGGTGCCCTTCCAGACCCGGCCGGTGACCAGCTGGAACGGGCGGGTGGCGATTTCCTGGCCGGCGCCGGCGACGCCGATGATGACGCTGACTCCCCAGCCGCGATGGCAGCATTCGAGCGCCTGGCGCATGGTCTGGACATTGCCGATGCATTCGAAGCTGTAATCGGCGCCGCCCTTGGTCAGGTTGACCAGATAGGGGACGAGGTCGCCCGCGACCTCCTTCGGGTTGACGAAATGCGTCATCCCGAATTTCTCGGCGAGCTCGCGGCGGCGCGGATTGAGGTCGACGCCGACGATCATGTCGGCGCCCGGCGATGCGGCAGCCCTGGATGACGTTGAGCCCGATCCCGCCGAGGCCGAAGATCACGACGTTGGCGCCGGGCTCGACCTTGGCCGTGTTGATCACCGCGCCGATGCCGGTGGTGACCCCGCAGCCGATGTAGCAGACCTTGTCGAAGGGCGCGTCCTCGCGGATTTTCGCGACCGCGATCTCGGGCAGGACGGTGAAGTTCGAGAAGGTCGACGTGCCCATGTAGTGGAAGAGCTTGCTGCCGCCGAGCGAGAAGCGGCTGGTGCCGTCGGGCATCACCCCCTGGCCCTGCGTCGCGCGGATCGCCACGCAAAGGTTGGTCTTGCCCGACAGGCAGTACTCGCATTGGCGGCATTCGGGGGTGTAGAGCGGGATCACGTGATCGCCCTTCTGAAGGCTGGTCACGCCACGCCCGACATCGACCACGATGCCGGCGCCCTCATGGCCGAGGATCGCCGGAAAAAGGCCCTCGGGGTCGGCCCCCGACAGCGTAAACGCGTCGGTGTGGCAGATCCCGGTCGCCTTGATCTCGACCAGAACCTCGCCGTCCTTTGGGCCGTCGAGCTGGACCGTCTCGATCGTCAGCGGATCTCCGGCCTTGTGTGCGACAGCTGCGCGAGCCTCCACTCGTCCCCTCCCTCAGGTCACCCGAGCGCGACCAGGCGGCTCGGACGGGCCTTCCCACTTTCGCAACGCCGCGGCAAGCCGTCATTTGCGCACTCCCGCTTATTCTGGTTGATAGGCGCCGCGCCGCGCGGATTTCGAGAGGCGATCGTCGCACCCGGCGGCGCGATCGGCAAGACTCTTGGTCTCGGGGCGGTTCGGTCTTCGGCCAGAACGATCAAGGGTGGTGGGGAGGAAGAATGCGGGCTCTGATTACGCCGTTCGTCTTGGCTGTTTTGTTGCCGGTCGGCCGCCGCCGGTCCGGCCGCCGCCGCCGATATCGAGGCCGGCAAGACGACTTTCAAAAAATGTGCGTTGTGCCATACCAACGAGGCCGGAAAGAACAAGGTCGGGCCGAGCCTGTTCGGGATCGTCGGCCGCAAATCGGCGAGCCTCGACAGCTATAATTATTCCGATGCGATGAAGAACTTCAACCACACCTGGGACCCGCAAACTCTCGACACCTATTTGACCGACCCGCACGCGATGGTGCCGGGAACCAAGATGATATTTCCCGGGATCAAGGACAAAACCGAGCGTGACAATTTGATCGCCTATCTCGAGACCCTGAAATAGCGGTCGGGCCGCGGCGATGACCGGCAATTGCTGGCGGTTTGTGCTGTTGCTGGGTGTGCTGGCGATCGTCACCGCCGCGCCGTCGGCCGATCTCCGCGCCGCTGGCGCGACCGTGCAGATCGGCTGGTTGTCGCGGACGGTGAAGCGGACACTGCCGCTCACCTATCTCGACCAGCCGCCGGAGGACGAAGGCATCCAGGGCGCGCGGCTCGGTATCGCCGACAACAACACGACCGGCCATTTCACCGGCCAGTCCTTCGATCTCGTCGAGAGCATCGCACCCGAAGGCGGCGACGTCGACCGCCGCCTTCCGCGACCTCGCGGCCAAGGGCGTGCGTCTGGTCGTGACCGACCTCGATGCGCCGCAACTGCTGACGATCGCCGGCCTGCCGGACGCCGCCCACGTCACGATCTTCAACACCGGTGCTGCCGACGACCGGCTGCGCGGCGCCGATTGCCGCGCCGACATCCTGCATTTGCTGCCGAGCCGGGCGATGCTGGCCGACGCCCTCGTCCAATATCTCGTGGTCAAGCGGTGGCCCAATCTGCTGCTTGTCGTCGGCCACAGCGACGGCGACAAGGAATATCGCCGCCGACATCCGCCACGCCGCATTGAAATTCCAGGCCCATATCGTCGAGGAGAAACCCTGGACCTTCATCCCGGGGGCGCGGCGGACCGATACCGGCCATTTTGCGATCCAGGCCGAGGTCGCGCGCTTTACCCAGGGGATCAGCTATGACGTGCTGGTGGTCGCCGACGAGGAGGACGAATTCGGCGACGACCTCTCCTACCGCACCTTCGATCCGCGCCCGGTCGCCGGAACCCAAGGCCTGGTGCCGAGCGCCTGGGCCCGGCCGCACGAGCAATGGGGCGCCACCCAGCTTCAGGATCGCTTTCTGCGCCAGGCGAAGCGGTGGATGACCGACCGCGATTACGCCGCCTGGATGGCGGTGCGCGCGATCGGAGAGGCGGCGACGCGGACGCAGTCGACCGACCCCGCCGTCATTTCCGCCTTTATGCGCAGCAACCGTTTCGAGCTTGCGGCCTACAAGGGCGCGCGGCTCAGCTTCCGCTCCTGGGACGGCCAGCTGCGCCAGCCGGTATTGCTCGCCGACGCGCGCTCGCTGGTCTCGGTCTCGCCGCAGCCCGGCTTTCTGCACCAGTTTTCCGAACTCGACACCCTCGGGGTCGACAAGCCCGAGACCAAATGCCGAATGCAATGACCGCTCGCCGGGGGAAGGCGCTGGCGGGAGCGGCGCTGGTGGCGGCGCTGCTCGGGACGGCGCCGATCGCGGCGGCGGACACGATCTACGTCTCGAACGAAAAGGACAACACGATCACCGTCGTCGACGGCGCCACCCTCGAACCGGTCAAGACCATCGCGGTCGGCCAGCGCCCGCGCGGCATCCTTTTGTCGAAAGACGCGAAGTCGCTCTATATCTGCGCCAGCGACAGCGACCACATCGAGGTGCTCGACCTCGCCGCCGACAAGATCGTGCGTACCTTGCCGAGCGGCACCGATCCCGAATTTTTCGCGCTCGATCCCGACCGGCAAGCTGCTCTACGTCGCCAACGAGGACGACAACCTCGTCACCATCGTCGACATCGACGCAGGGCGCGGTCGTCACCGAGATCCCGGTCGGCGTCGAGCCGGAAGGCATGGGCATCAGCCCGGACGGGAAATATCTCGTCAACACCTCCGAAACCACCAACATGGCGCATGTGATCGACACCGCGAAGCGCGCAGGTCGTCGCCAACATCCTCGTCGACAGCCGCCCGCGCCGCGCCGTTTGGACCGCCGACGGCGCGCAGTTCTGGGTGTCGGCCGAGGTCGGCGGGACGGTCAGCGTCATCGATGCCGCCACGCGCAAGATCGTCAACAAGATCACCTTTGCCGTTCCGGGCGTGCCGAACGAGGCGATCCAGCCGGTCGGCATCGCGATCACCACGGACCGCAAGCTCGCTTTCGTCGCGCTCGGGCCCGCCAACCGGGTCGCCGTGGTCGATGCGCAAACATATGACGTGCTGAAATATCTTCTGGTCGGGCAGCGGGTATGGAGCCTCGCTTTCAACCCGGACCAGAGCCGGCTCTACACGACCAACGGGGTCAGCAACGATATTTCGGTGATCGACGTGGCCGCGCAAAAGGTGATTAAATCCGTGCCCGTCGGCCAGTCGCCCTGGGGTGTCGTGTCCCGCCCGTGAGGCTTTTGTGACCGTTCCCGCATTTGCCGTCGAGGGGCTCGGACACCGCTTTGGCCAGCGGCGGGCATTGAACGACGTTTCGTTCTCGATCGAGCCCGGCGAGTTCACCGTGCTGCTCGGGCTGAACGGCGCCGGGAAGACGACGTTGTTTTCGCTCGCGACCCGGCTTTACGCCCAGGGCGAGGGGATGATCCGCGTCTTTGGCATGGATTTGCGCCAGCGGCTGCTGGAGTGCCTGGGGCTGATGGGGGTCGTGTTCCAGCAGCCGACGCTCGACCTCGATCTTACGGTCGAGCAGAACCTGTTTTACCACTGCGCGCTGCACGGCCTGTCGCGTCGCGAGGCGGCCGAGCGGATCGCGGCCGGAGATAGAGCGCGTCGGGCTCGACGAGCGCCGCCGCGACAAGGTTCGCCGATTGAGCGGCGGCCAGCGCCGGCGCGTCGAGACCGCGCGCGCCTTGCTGCATCGCCCGCGCCTGCTGCTGCTCGACGAGCCGACCGTCGGGCTCGACATTTCGAGCCGGCAATTCATGCTCGACCACGTCCGCCGTCTTTGCCGCGAAGAGGGCTCGCCGCGCTGTGGGCCACGCATCTGATCGACGAGGTCGGCGAGGGCGCGCGGGTCATCGTGTTGCACAAAGGCGAGGTGCGGGCCGATGGCGGCGCCGCTCAGCTGCTCGGCGAGACCCGGGCGCCGTCGCTTCGCGCGGCGTTCGAAACCCTGGTGCAGGAGCGCGGTCGCGGCATGAGGCCGATCCATTACCTGCGCTGCCTGGTCGGCATCTCGATCCGCGAGTGGCTGCGCTTTCTGAACCAGCGCGGCCGGTTCTTTTCGGCGCTGGTGCGGCCGCTGGTGTGGCTCGCGATCTTCGCCACCGGCTTCCAGTTCGTGCTCGGCGTGTCGATCATCCCGCCCTACGACACCTACATCCCTTATTCGATCTACATCGCGCCCGGCCTGATCGCGATGATCCTGATGTTCAACGGCATGCTGAGCTCGCTGTCGATGGTCTACGACCGCGAGATGGGCAGCATGCGGGTGCTGATGGTCAGCCCGCTGCCGCGCTGGTTTCTGCTGACCGCGAAAGCTGTTCGCCGGGGTCATCGTCTCGGTGTTGCAGGCTTACGCCTTTCTGGCGATCGCGTTGATCTGGGAGATCGACGCCGCCGTGGTACGGCTACATCGCGGTGCTGCCGGCGCTGGTCCTCGCCGGGTTGATGCTGGGGGCGCTCGGCTCTGCTGCTGTCCTCGGCGATCCGGCAGCTCGAGAACTTTGCCAGCGTCATGAATTTCGTGATCTTTCCGATGTTCTTCGCGTCCTCGGCGCTCTATCCGCTGTGGCACGTCAAGGAAGCGAGCCTGGTGCTCTACCGGATCTGCCTGAGTCAACCCGTTCACTCATGCCGTCGAGCTGATCCGCTTTGCGCTCTACGGCCGGCTCGAACCGGTGTCGGCGGCGGTGCTCGTGGTCTCGACAATCGTGTTCCTGGCGTTGGCGGTCTACGGCTACGATCCGGCGAAGGGGCTGATGGCCCGCCGCGCCGCCGAGTAACGCGTGCTCGGTCAGATACCCCGCTGCGTCGGCGACATTGTCGGCGGCGATGCTCGTTGGCGCCGCTGTGGCGCGCTCGGCTCCGCCGCGGACCGATGATCCCGACTGGCCTTGTCAGCAGCGCCTGGTCCCAAAGCTCGCAGCCGCGGCGTACTGGAACGGGACGATCCGGACAATCTGGGCGATTGGCGGGCCGATCCCCAGATCGCCGACATGGTTCGGCGTCTCGCACCCCGGCGGGTCTCGACCGAAGCAGGGCTGGCCGAGATCGCTGCCTTCACCCGGGCCCTGTCGGGCGATCGTCAGCGCCGCGTCGCGCTCGCCTTTAGCGGGCTCCTCGGCGAAACCGATCGCGAGCGCGCCGGTCTGATCGAGGAGCTGAAGCAGATCGGCCGGCGCCAGCGCGAGTTGTCCGACCTCGTCGCCCGCCTCACAACCGAGCTCAATGCCATCCCGGTCGACGCCGTTGGGGAGGCGGCCGCGAGACGGCTCGACCTGCAGCAGCGGCACGATTTTACGGCGCGCAATTTCGAAGAGATCCAGCGCACGATCCGCTATGCCTGCGACACTCCGGTGGCGCTCGACGCGCGGCTCGGCGCCTGGGCGCGGGCATTGCAGGATGCCGCCTCGCGGTGAAGGCTACTGTCGCCGTGGCGCAGGCCGCCAACCCTTGATCGTGTCGAGACCGTGCGCGTCGGTCAGCACCGCGCCGCCGAAATCAGCCTCGGTCGCGTCGGCGCGGGTCAGATTGGCGTCGGTCAGGTCGGCGCCCGAAAGATCGGCCCCGGACAGATTGGCGCCGCCCAGATTGGCGCCGGTCAAATTGGCAAAGCGCAGCAACGCGCGGCCGAGATCGGCCCTGGAGAAATTTGCACCGGCCAGGTTGGCGCCCGAAAGGTCGCTTCGCATCAGCCCCATGGACTGGTTCTTCATATCCGCGCCCATCTTGGCGCCGGCGAAATTGGCTCCGCGCAAGTCGAAGCGGGCGAGGCGGGCGAGGATGTGCGCGCCCGAAAAATCGGCGCCTTTGAAGGTCGGCGCCTCGGCCGCGGAATAGTCCAACCCGGACGCGACGACGAGGCCGAGAAGGCTCGCATTCGACAGGTTCGCATCCGTGAAATTCGCCCGCATGATCCAGGCGAGATTGAGCGTCGCACCGGACAGATCGGCGCCGGTAAAATTGGCGCCGACCAATTTCGCGCCAAACAGGTTCGCGCGGGAGAGATTTGCCCCTCTGAAGTCGAAATTGCTCAGATCGAGGTTCTCGAGCGATTTCCCCGAAAGGTCGGCCGGTCGACCGGGCGAAGCCGCGGCCAGGATCGCGTGAACCCGCTCGGCGCTGAGATCGGCGGCGAGGGCCGCCGGCGCCGCGGCCAGCCGACGCCAGCGCTGCGGCCACCGCCAATGCCCACACCAGGCCCAGGGCTCGGCGCGCTCGGCTCATCGGTATCCCGGGACCGGTTCGGCAACCGCCAGCGGCAGCTTGGCCGCCTCCCAGCCATCGGTGCCGTCGCGATACCAATAGATCTGTGTGTACCCCCAGCTTGCCGCCCGCTTTGCCGCGTTCCAACTCATCCAACAATTCGCCAGGCAATAGAAGACAACAGGCGTGTCGCGCCGGTGTTGGTGGCCTGATCGAGGTTGGTGCGGAAATAGGCCTCGAGCTCGGGGTTGAGCTCGACCATGGCCGACATCGGGCAACCACAGACTGCCGGGGATATCGCGCCGCGGCACCGGCAGCCATACCGCCGCGGCGGGCAAATTCGCCGGCCGATGGGGTGCGGCGAGCACGTCGATCCATGCCGCACCGCCGGTCTTCCACAGCTGCTGCGCCGCGGCGGTATCGAGCGCGGCGCCGCCCGCCACAGCCGCCGGCGTCGGCGCCCGGTAATCGTCCATCCGATAACCCTGGGGCTCCGCCGGCTGGGCGCGGGCGCCAAGGCTGCCGGCGAGCAGGACGCCGAGCATCAGCACAAAGCCGGCGAATGCCGCGTCGCGCTGCCGCGCCTTCACGGGTTGATCAGTTCGCCCTGCTCGTTGAGCAGCGGAACGCCGTAGTCGCGCAGGATGGCGGTGATCTCCGGTTGCTGCTTTACGATCAGCGGCGTTGACGCGGCGACGCCATTCGGGCTCGTTCGCGCGAACTCCCATCGCGATGTGGTATTTCATCCGCGCCGCGCCCGGCTCGTCCTTGAGCGGGACCAGAGTCAGCGGCAGCTCGTCGTGCTTGCGCTAATAGCCGGCGATCGGCCCCCACAGAAAGCCGACATCGATCGTCCCGTCGACGACATCCTGGATCATCTGGTGGGTCGGGGATTCGGCGCGGGTGTCGACGGTCAGCTGATAGGGTTTGGCGTGCGCCATCAAATCGTGGCGCACCAGCAGGTCCGAAGGGGGTGTGGCGCTGACCACGCCGAGGCGCAGGCTCGCCAACCGCGGGTCCTGCAGACCCGTGAAGGAAACCCTTTGTCCGAGCGGTAGATCATCACATAGGTGGTGAAGTAATACGGGTTCGTCGTCTGCATGATGTCGTCGCCGGCGACCGTTCCCATTACCAGATCGCAGCGATGCGCCTGCAATGTATTGCGTGCGAACCCGATGACTTGCGGAAACCACGTATAATCGACCTTCAGGCCGAGTGCCGTCCCCATGATTTCAGCAATCTTGTTCTCGAACCCCTGTTTCTGTTCGTTGGAGAACGGCAGGTTGCTCGGGTCGGCACAGATCTTGAGCGCGCTGCGATCGACGATGTCGGCGGTTTGTGCGGCGCCGCCGCCCGCCCGCCGCAGACAAGCCCAACCCCCAGCAATGCCGCGAGCCAGCGCGCCGGCCCGCGCATTCAATCACCGATCCGCGGCGGCCGGCCGCGGCCCAGCGCGCCATCGGCGCGAGCCTTCAGATAGGCCCAGATGTCGTCGAGATAGGTCATGACGTCCTCGACCGTGCCAAAAGGCGGCATGACGTTGTCGCTGGCGGCATTGACGTTGATGCGGCCGTTGACGACGACTTCGTTAAATTGGTCCTGCGTCATGTGCTTGGCCGAATCGACAAGATCCGGGGCGTAGGAGCTGCCGGCCCCGTCCGGTCCGTGGCAGCGCATGCACGATTCGGTGTAGCGGCGCCAACCATTATAGGTCTTCTTGTCGACCTTGCCGTTTTCGATCGTGTAGGGCTTTGGCGCGGCTTGCCCGGGTTCCGCCGGCGACGCGAGGCTCGTCCACAGCGGTATCGCGACGACGCCGGCGACCATCGGCAGCAGCCCGACCATGGCAATTTTAGAATTCATTATGACAGGCGATACAACAGGCGATGCTGGAGAAGGAAGGCCGGCGCCCCGCGATGGGCGCCGGCCTGTCCTCAATCGTCGGTAATGCTCGGCGGGATCAGTCGGGAAGGGCGAACACCGTCAGCACGCCGCCGAGCTGGGTGTAGTCCGCCAGAGCCTTGTAGGCTCCGACTGCGCCGAGCCCATCGGTGTCCTTGGTCAGACCCGCCGCCATGCCGATGCCGGCCCAGCCGCCGACACCCGAAAGCACGGCGACGTATTGCTTGCCGCCATGGGTGAAGGTGTTGACGTTGCCGATGATCCCGGACGGGGTCTTGAACCGGTAGAGCTCCTTGCCGGTCTGCATGTCGACCGCCTTCAGGTAGCCCTCGAGCGTGCCGTAGAAGACCACGTCACCCGCCGTGGCGAGCGCGCCCGACCACACCGAGAACGGCTCGGGATCCGACCACACGACTTTGCCGGCGCCCGCATCCCAGGCGATGAAGTTGCCGAGGTTGTTGTCGCCTTGCGGCGGATACATCGACAATGTCGCGCCGACATAAGGCTGCCCGGCGGTGTAGGACACCTTGAACGGCTCGTAATCCATGCAGACGTGGTTGGTCGGGACGTAGAAGATCCCGGTCTTCGGCGAGAACGCCGCCGGCTGCTGGTCTTTTGAGCCCGAGCGCCGCCGGGCAGACGTTCTTGTAGTTCACGTCCTCGCCCTTGGAGCCCGGGGCGAACTGGGCGACGACCTGCGGCCGGCCGGTCTGCATGTCGACCTTGGTCGCCCAGTTGACCTTGGGGTCGTATTTTTGGGCGACCAGCAATGCCCCGGTCTCGCGATCGAGGGTGTAGCCGAAACCGTTGCGGTCGAAATGCACCAGCGCTTTGGTCGGCTGGCCTTTGACGTTGATGTCGGCCAGGATCATCTCGTTGACGCCGTCATAATCCCACTGGTCGTGCGGGGTCATCTGATAGACCCATTTGGCGACACCGGTGTCGGGGTTGCGGGCGAAAATGGTCATCGACCATTTGTTGTCGCCGGGACGCTGCACCGGGTTCCAGGTGCTGGGATTGCCCGAGCCGTAATAGACCAGGTTCAGCTGCGGGTCATAGGAGATCCAGCCCCAGGTGCCGCCGCCGCCGATCTTCCACTGGTCGCCCTGCCAGGTCTTCAGCGACGAGTTCTGTGCCGACGGGCTTGCCGAGCGCGGTGGTGTTGGGGTCGAACAGGATTTCGCTGTCGGGGCCTTCCGAATAGGCCTTCCAGGCGAGCGAGCCGTCCTTGGTGTTGTACGCGGTCATCCGCGCCTGGACGCCGAACTCGCCGCCGCTGATGCCGACGAGCACCTTGTCCTTGACCACCAGCGGGGCGCTGGTCCCGGTTTCGCCCTTTTTCGGGTCGCCGTCCTTGACGCTCCACACGACCTTGCCGGTCTTGGCGTCGAGTGCGACCAGCGTGGTGTCGGCCTGATGCAGGTAGATCTTGCCGTCACCATAAGCAACGCCGCGGTTGACCGTGTCGCAGCACATCACCGGGATCACGGTCGGATCCTGCTTCGGCTCGTACTTCCACAATATTCGCCCGTTATTATTCAGGTCGAGGGCAAAGACATTGTTCGGGTACGGCGTGCTTAAATACATCACGTCGCCGATAACCAGCGGGCCGCCTTCGTGACCGCGGAGCACGCCGGTCGAAAACGTCCAGATCGGACGCAAATTCTTGACGTTGTCCTTGTTGATCTGATCGAGCGTGCTGTAGCGGGTGTTGGCATAGTCGCCCGCCGGCATCACCCACTGGTTGGCATCTTTCGACAGCTGGATCAGCTGGTCGTTGGCGCTCGCCGCACTCGACCCGAGGGCGAAGGCCAGTGCCGGCATCCACAAACGAGATTAATTTCATCGCCTGCATCCCTCCCTACCTATTGGATCTGGACCCCGCACCTCCCAGCCGGGGAACGCGCGGGCACCGTTGATCCGGCAATCGAGCCGGACCCGAATCTTGGTTGACGGGATGCTATGTTACTTCCGGTGCTCGGCAAGCTGCGTGATCGGCAACTGCCCCGGCCCGCTCGCATCATACGGCGGCGGTCCTCAAGCCGGCCGCTGGCGTGGAACATTGTGCTCGCATCGCCACCGCGAGAGCATCCATTTCGGATGCTCGGACAGCCAGTTCGCCGCATATTGCTGGGCGCGGACGACGCAGGCGAGCGGGGCCAGGTCCTCTATCGGCCGCTGCTCGACGCACGAGCCGGGTGAGGACTGAAGGCAAAAGATGAGCACGAGAGCGGTCATCATGGTTCCTTTCACGCCGCGCCGAAGCAAAAGTCGCACCGCGGCGCTATACAATAAGCGGCAGCGTTGGCGATCGTGCGCGTCGATCCACCGGCGGGGGGAGGAAATGAGGGGTTCGTGGTTGCCGGCGATCGGCGCCGTCGCGATCTTGCTCGCCGCTTTGTCCACGCCCGCTGCCGCCGACACGGCTCACGCCCATGACAATGACTACCCGACCGCGACCCGGGCGGATTACGTGATCGGCTGCATGGCGGCGAACGGCAACACCCGCGAGGCGTTGCTGAAATGCTCGTGCGCGATCGACACCATCGCCGGGCTGATGCCCTATTCGCACTACGAGGAGGCGGAAACGGCGCTCAGCCTGCAGCTCGGCGGCGGGGTCGGAGGCCGGGTCGGCCTGTTCCGCGATCCGCCGCAGATCAAAGCGGTCATCAAGGAGCTGCGGCAAGCCCAGGCCGAGGCGAACTTGCAGTGCCGGTGATCGGCGATGAGGCGCGCCGCGTGCCGGGCTCACATCTGCGGCGGCGCCGGGAACCGGCCAGCTCTGGGAAAAGCGGCGCTGGCTGCTGTCGAGGATTTCCGCCGTCAGCACGCCGGGACTTCCCGAATTCGCCGCACGGAAGGCGAAATTAAAGGCCGGGTCTTCGCTGATCGCGATATCCGATTCGAGCTTGAATACCAATTTCCCGTTATAGGTGACTTCGAGCGTCTGCATAAAGTCGGCCGGGATGTAATAATGCGTCAGCTGGTCGACCTGCAGCCCGGAATTGTTGGGATGGCTGATCAAGAGCTTCGCCTGCACCGGCAGGTCGGGCTTCTGGCGTTCGCCGAGCGTCAGCTTCATCTTGCCGAGCCGCTTTAGGGCAAGCGCCTGGTCCTTCCCGGCCGGCGCCGAGCAGCCGCCCGCCGCCTTGATGAAGCGCGCCGTCGCGTAAAGCCGGCCATCCGCGGTTTCGGCGACGGCATGCAGGTAAGTGTAGTCGTCGATCCGCACCCGGGTCTCGATCCGCCGCGCATCGGCCAGCGGCCCGAGCACAAAATGCGCGGCGAGCGGCGAGGGGTTGTAGTCGATGACCAGATAAAGTCCGCGCACCTCGGGCGCGAGCTTGTCGGCGACCTTGATCGTCACCGGCACGATCGCGGCATCCTCGGCGCGAGCGGGCGCCTCGATCGCGACGAGGCCGCCGGCATCCTCGACCTTGTGCTCGCCAAAGATCGCGTGGCGCAGATCGGCCCAGCGCGCGGCGCGCTCGGCCTCGGTCGGCGCGGCGAGCGCGCTGCCCCCGAGCGCCGACAGCAGCAGAACCGCGCAGCAGAAACAACGAAGCCGGCTCGGCCGAGCATGGTTGGGGTCATTCCCATTCGAGCTCCTTGTAGCTCGCCGTCACGTTGCGCGGGTTGTAATCGTCGAACAGCAGCCAACGGCCGCGCTCCGACTGTGCGACATGGTGGTAGGCGTCGGCAATATCGATCCCGGCCTTGATCGCCGCACGGGTGTCGCGCGCGACGGCTTCGAGATAGCGCCGCTCGGGTGCGGCGGCTTGCGGCCACGGCGCCGAGACCGGACCGTGGCCCGGAACCGCCCTGGCCGCCGGGATCGCCGTCACCTGGCGCAATTCGTCGAGCCAGCCGAGGAGGCTGCCGTCGATCACCGGGATGCGGTCGACAAACAGCAGGTCGGCGAGCCAGAAGGTGCGGGTCTTCTCGTCGAAGATCGTCAGATCGGTGTCGGTATGGGCCGGGCCGTGCGCCCGCACGACGAGCCGCCTTCCGCCGAGAGTCGAGATCGAGCCGGGTCGAGACCAGGACATTCGGCGCCACGATCTCGCTGCCGTTTGCTCCGTCGCCGAGGGCTTCGTGCAGCCGGCGCAGGTAATAGGCGCCGCGCTGGGCGAGGGCGCCGGGGAGCTTGGCATGACCGACGAAATCGGGATGGTCGTCGCGAAACGCGGCGGCGCCAAAGATGTGGTCGGGATGGACATGGGTCATGATCACATAGCGGATCGGCAGGCTGGTGCGCGCCCGGATCGCCGCCCGCAGCTCGCTGCCTTCGCGATAGCTGCCGCCGGGGTCGATGACCGCGACCGCTCGGTCGCCGACGATGAACCCGATATTGGCGATCTCGTCGTCGTTGGCCGGCGATGCGTCCTCCTGGACCCCGTTATGGACAAAGATCCCGGGCGCGATTTCGGCTCACCGCCAGCCGCGCTTTGCGCCGTCGGCCGATCCCGACACGGCCAATGCGACCGTCAAGGTGGCGGCTTGCAGCAGCTTCGAGACAAACCTCGGCAGACCCGCCTCCCCACAAGGCCTGAGGAACAAAGCTCAGCGCGGTGCGGCTGGCCCGCCCGTGTGCATTCCCGCGCGCCGGCACAGCGTCTTGACATAGGCGGTCTTGCCGATGTCGTGCGCCAGCGCCGAGCGGGCGACGACATCCTGCCAACCCATGACGCAAGACAACTCGTTTTCGACATCATTGGACAGCACGTCGGCCGCGGTCGTCTCGTTGCAGGCCTCGGGCGCGACCGTGTTAAGGCAGATCAGGATCACGGCGACGAAAGAGTGCACGAAGACTAGGCGACGTCGGCAGCGGATCGCTGCGGGGTCGCCGAATATTGGCGGTAGCGAAAGTCGGGAGCGGGGCCGTCGGCTTCGTCGCGCGCCGTCGCCAACAGCGCATGGTCGGGGGCGAGGGCGCAGGCGGGGTCGGTGCGCAGGGCGTCGCCGGTCAGGGCGAAGGCCTGGCAGCGGCAGCCGCCCCAGTCGATCTCGCGCCGCTCGCACGACCGGCAAGGCTCGGGCATCCAGCTGGTGCCGCGAAAGCGCGCGAAAGCCGGGTCGCATGCCCAGATGTCGCTGAGGCTCGCCTCGGCGACATTGGGGAAACGCAGCCCCGGCAGGGTCTCGGCGGCGTGGCACGGCAATACTTTGCCCGCCGGGGTCACGTTTAGAAACCGCCGCGCCCAGCCGCCCATGCACGCCTTCGGGCGGCGCGCGTAATAGTCGGGGACGACATAGTCGATCGCGAGCACGCCCTTGAGACGGGCGCGGGCGGCCTCGACCAGCACCGTCGCCTGGTCGAGCTGGTCACGGCTCGGCAGCAGCGCGGCGCGGTTGCGCAACGCCCACCCGTAATATTGCGCATGGGCGATTTCGAGCCG
Organism: uncultured Alphaproteobacteria bacterium; assembly: GCA_963775525.1. Taxonomy (GTDB): domain Bacteria; phylum Pseudomonadota; class Alphaproteobacteria; order ATCC43930; family CGMCC-115725; genus AP-15. The sequence goes on from CAVZJF010000005.1 coordinate 460,227, forward strand.
GTCGGCGCCGAGCGCCACGGCCAATTCGACGATGTCGCCGAGGCGCTCCAGATTGTGGCGGTGAACGACGGCGTTGATCGTCAGCGGCAGCCCCGCCTCGCGCACCAGCTGCGCCGCGCGATGCTTGTGCGCCTGCGCCCCGGCGAGGCCGGCAACCCGGTCGCCCTGGTCCGGGTCGGAATCCTGCAGGCTGAGCTGGACATGCTCGAGCCCGGCCCCGGCCAGCGCCGTCATCCGCGCGGCGTCGAGCCCGATCCCCGAGGTGATCAGATTGCCGTAGAGCCCGGCCTTGGCCGCATGGCCGACGAGCGTCACCAGATCGCGGCGGGCGAGCGGCTCGCCGCCGGAAAAATGCACCTGCAGCACGCCGAGGGCCGCCGCCTCGCTCAGCACCCGCTGCCAGGCGGCGGTGTCGAGCTCGGCGCCGGCGCGCTCCAGCGCCAGCGGGTTCGAGCAATACGGGCAGCGCAACGGGCAGCGATGGGTCAACTCGGCCAGCATCGCCAACGGCGGCTCGACCGCGATGGTGTGCGGCGTCATTCGCGCAGGACCTTTTTGTCGACGAGGTCCTGCAGCATCGCCAGGACGTCGGCGGCGACCACCTCGCGCGGCGCCTCGTATTCCTTGCTCAGCGCGTCGATGACGGCGTCGGCGTCACGGGCGCCGTCGACGAGCCTCAGCACCGCCACCGCCTGCTCGTCGGGCAGCAGCAGCCGCTCGGGGGCGAGCACCACCCAGGCCTGCCGCACCTCGTCGAAACGAAATTTCGCATGGGCCGCGAGCCGCAGCACGGTGGCGCCGGCGACGGCCTTGGCGCCGCTCATGACCGGTTCCGGTCCGGGACAAAGGCGCCGGGCGGGATCATGCCGGGTGCCACATAGGCGGCATAAAGCGCGTCGAGCTGAACCCACAGCACGTCGCATTTGAACCGCAGGGTGTCGAGCACCTGCGCCTGCTTTTCGGGGGTGTCGGCGTGCTGTTTGACATAGCCGAGGGCAAAGGCGACATCGGTCGGCGCCTGGGTCAGCCGTGGGGTGAAATAGGCCAGGGTGTCGCGGCTGACAAAATCGTAATTCGCCAGCATGCCCGAGACCCGCTCGGCGATGATCTGCGGGGAGAACATCTCGGTCAGGCACGAGGCGACCGCCTCCAGCAACGAGCGGTCGCGCACGAAATTGACATAGGCGTCGACCGCGAACCGCGTCGCCGGCAGCAAACCGGCGGTCGAAATCACGTAGTCGCGGTCGAGGCCGAGCCCATCGGTCAGCTTCAACCAGCGGGCGATGCCGCCGGTGTTCTCGTCGTCGCCGTCATGATCGAGGATGCGGCGGCGCCATTCGCGCCTCAGCGCGGCGGTCGGCAACCGGGCGACGAGATAGGCGTCCTTGGCTGGGATTCGCGCCTGGTAGTAATAGCGATTTAGGGCCCAGGCCTGGATCTGGCCGCGGTCGAGCTTGCCGTCGCGCATCAGATGGTGGAACGGGTGGCGGTCGTGATAGCGCTCGGCGCCGATCGCGCGCAGTTCGGTTTCGATCTGGTCGGGGGTCAGCAGGGTTTGGCTCACAGCCTCACCTCCATCCCGTCATAGGCGATCTCCCAGCCGGCCGCCTCGGCCTCGCGGCGCTCCGGCGAGCCTTCGAGCAGCACCGGGTTCGAGTTGTTGATGTGGATGAAGATCCGCCGGCCGATGTCGAGCGCGGACAACGCGGCGATCGCCCCTTGCGCTCCCGACATGCTGATATGGCCCATGCGCCGGCCGGTCTTGTCGCCGACGCCGAGCCGGATCATCTCGTCGTCCCGCCACAAGGTGCCGTCGAATAATACGAGCGCGCTGCCGGCGAGGCGAGCGCGCAGCGCTCCCGTCACCACCGCGCAGCCGGGGATGAAGAAAAAGCTGCGTCCGCTCGCGGTGTCGGTCAGCTCGAGCCCGACCGCGTCGCCGGCCTCGCTCAACCCCGGGTCCCGCCCGCCCTCTTCGAGATAGAGCGGCACCTTTCCCGGCACGGCAAAGGCGCGCACCGACAATCCCGAACCGCCAGACGGACCGGCGAGGCTAATCATCATGTCGAGCGGCAGCGCGACGCGGCTGACGCAGTCGGGTGCGAGAACGCCAAAGATTGGGTTTGCCGCGACCACATCGAGCACCTGCAGCGGCGCGTAAAGCGTGAACCGATGACGCTCGCGCAGATGCAGCAGGCCGGCAATCGCGTCGACATCGCCGCCGGTCACCACCACGCCCGCTATCGGCGACGAGCGCAATCCTTCGCGCGGATGCAGTGCAGAGGTTGCCTCGATCTGCAATCGCAGATCCGGCGACGCATTCAGGACAAACCAGTCGCGCCCATTAGCCGAAACCGCGAGCGAGGCCTGCGATCGCGGCCGCGCCCGACCGTCACCGGCGCGCGCCGCGCGGCACGCAGGGGCGTTCGAATTCCATTGGGGAAACCCGCCGCCGGCCGCGGCGCCGAGGACGACCGCATGCAGCATCGGTTCGTCGCGGCGGGCCGGGCCGGCGTCAGCGGCAAAGCCGCGATTAGATCTCGGCGCAGGCGTAGGCGTTGATCTCCAAGCCGACCGCGATCTCGACAATAACCGGCGTCTTCCACTTCATGGCATCCCTCCACTCTCTGACTATCCGCACCACGCTAGGCTCAGCCCCCGCCACTGTCAACCAGCCCTGGAAATGGGGTGTCCGGTGTTTGCGTCGCGGCGGGGACGGGCGGCGATGCCCATGCCGATGCCCCTCTTGGTTCATCAACCCGATCCTGATATGAGTGTCGGCCCAAGCAGTCGCGACGGTTCGGCGGATGGCGGGGCTCCGCCTGCGGCGATCGATCGCGGCTGAAACGCAAACCCGTCGAAACCGACATCGTCGAGGGAGGATCGGATGGCTATTTACACGCACGTCACGGTTGGCACGAACGACCTTGCGAAGGCACGTTCCTTTTATGACAGCGTGCTGGGGCCGCTCGGCTTGAAGCGTCTCAATGACCTCGGCGAAAACGGCTCGATCTGGGGGCAAAGCGACCCCGAATTTTTTGTGCTGAAGCCGGCCAACGGACAACCCGCAAGCCACGCCAATGGCGGCACGATCAGCTTTGTCGCACCGAGCCGGGCCGCTGTAGAGGCGTTTCACAAGGCGGCTCTCGCGGCCGGCGGCAAGGACGAGGGTGCGGTTGGACCGCGCAGCTGGAAGCCGAACGCCTATGCCGGCTATGTCCGCGACCCCGACGGCAACAAGCTCGCGGCCTATTGCTTCAAGGCGGAGTAGCTCTCGATTCGCCACGCGGCCTCGTCGGTCGATCCGATGAGGACCGCCGGACGGACAGGCTAAAGGCGCCGTTAAAGCCGGCAATCCGATGAGGGGGGGCCGGCTCCTCCGGTTGGAGCGGCCCTCCGATATTACTGCGGATGATGGACGGGATCAGGGCGCCGTGAGGTGATACACCCGCGCCGCGGTGCCGCTGTAGAGCGCCGTCTTCTCGGCGGCCGACATGCCGGCGCTGATGCGTTTGAACGCGTTCCACAGCTCGGTGTAGCCGCCCGACTGCTTGTCCGGCGGGAAGTTGCTTTCGAACATGCAGCGCTCGACGCCAAACGCTTCGATGCAGGGCTCGATATACTGGCGCCATGCGGCGGCGAGGTCTTCGGACGACGGCGGCGCGTCGCGCTCATGGAAGTCGAACCCGAACGACGTCATGCCGACGCCGCCGAGCTTGACGGTGACGTTCGGGCATTTGGCCAATTCGGCGATGTCCTTCCTCCACCCGGCGAGGATTTCCTGCCGATGCCCGGAATAGGGACCGACGCCGAGCACGCCGCCGACATGATTGAGGATGATCGCGGTGTCGGGGAAGGCGCGGGCGAGGTCGATCGCGTCCGGCAGTTGTGGATGATATTGCCAGGATTTAAAGCTGAGCCCGAGCGGAGCAAGCTGGGCGAAGCCCTCGCGAAATTTGGTCTCTCGCACGAGATGCGGCGGCACCACGCGCGTGGCGAATTTCTGGATCGCCTCGTTGGCGTCCCATGAGACGCCGTGGCGAATGCCGCGAAAGCGCCCGCCGCCGACCCTGATCTCGGCCTCCAGCACCTCGCGCACCCGCGCCCCAAGGGTCAGGTCGGCGTGGCCGATGATCGCCTCGGCGACGCGGCAGGGGCCGTAGCCGCCCGAGGCGCTCATTGCGGCGATGCCGTTGACGAACTCGACCTCGCCGACCGGCGCCATCTCCGCCGGGCCAGCCTTGCGGTACATCGAGCGGCATTCGAGAAAGACCGTCGAGACGATGTTGTGGGCTTTGCCGGGGCCGGAACCGGCGCCGATGTCGGCCAACAGCTCGGGCAGCAGGTATCGTCCGCGCTGCGGCGTGTCCCAGAAATGATGGTGCGGGTCGACGATCGGCAGATCCGGTTCGAGCGCCGCTTCGCGCGGCCGCTTCGCCAGCCATGCCTTCAGCTCGGCATCGTCGCGCGGTCCAATGCCGCGATATTCGTCTTTCGCGTCCGCAACCTGTGCCATGCTTGCTCCCCTTCCGTTTCTGCCGCGTGCGCGGTGTTCTATAGCCGGGCGCAGCCAAGCCCGGCGGCTGGGCTAGTCGGCGGCGGCGCGTCATGTTGACCTGACCGGTGATGCGCGCCGGCGGCCCCATGATGTATTTCACCATGGCCTCAGTAACGAGCTTGAACTGCTCCATGATGGACGCGTTGGCGGGAAGTTTCGGGAGCGGCATTTTCAAGTCCATATTGTTTGCCACCCAGACATTTTCCTTCGAGTTCAGAGCCAGGGCGCGGACGCCGATCCCGACATGGAAGGTCTCCACCTTGGACGGATCATTTGCGGGGAACCGTACGACCGTGTCCGACGAGGAGTTGGCGACCCAGACACGATTCTGGGAGTTGATGACGATGTCGAAGGGAGACAGCAGGCCCGCAGGCTTTACGATCTTGCCCTCTTTGATTTGTCCGCCCGGGAAATAAAGCAATTGATTGTCAGAGCCATCGGCAATCCAAACGTCGCCGTTCGGGGCAACACCGATGCCCATCAGGCCAAGTAGTTTTTCCTTGAACGGGAAATCGGCTTCCGTGGCGACCGGCTTGCCGTTGAAGTCCATGACCAGGATCTTGCCATTGAAGCTGGCGATCCAGACGCGGTCTTTGGTCACCGCGGTGCCCCAGCCGGTACCGTCAGTGCCCATGCCGGAGAAGCCGGTGATCGGCGGCGAAAGCGCTGTCCCGTTTGGACTGAATTTGATCACGCCGCCGCCCGTGCTCTTGTTGACGCCGGACTGTGAGCCGGGCAGCCAGTTCTGGCCACTCCAGAGGTTGGCGTTCGCATCGAACATGAAGCGGCCAGGGAGTAAACGCCGCCGCCCGCGAAGGCCAGCGAGAGGGCGAAGTCGTCCGGGACGTAGACGAGATACGGCGCGAAGGGCGCACTGCGCCGCCCGTCGGGCGCCGGCAGCGGATAAGCTTCATCAAACAATGCGTAGAGTTCCTTGGGTGCAGCCCAAGGTTTGCGGGCGACGCCTGCCATCGCTTCAAGCGTGTTCTTTGGCGTCGTTCCGCCAGTCGGCGTGGAGGCCTTGCAGAAGCGGGCGCGCCAATCATCATTCGCCACGGTGAAGGTGGCAGTGATCAGCGAGCCGAGCGTGTCCAGGTTCGCCATCGTCGTGGTCATCGAGCTGTTGAGCGGATCGAGCAACACCTTGCCCCATTGGCCGGTCACCGGATCAACAAGGTTCGGCACATTCCCGGCTGCGATCCGCAGCCCCAGCGGATTGCCCGAGATTGATTCCCCGTTGATGAATCTGGCGTTAGTAAACGCCGAAGCGACGGTGGTGAGTTCGTTCACGACCACCTTGGCCGGCGGGTTGCCGCCAAGCACCGCCAGCAGGTCAAGCGCCGGGTTGTTGCCGCCGGCTTTGTTGACGGCAGGTGTGCCGCCGCTGGCGACGAGATAGAAGCTCGACGCGCCGCTCGGCGTCGCATCGACCGACACGACGAACCGACCGTCCGCGTCGGTCTGGGCTTGCGCCAGCCGCGCGGGCGCATCCGCGCTCGCCGCCCACAGACTCACGGTCGACCCAGCGACGGCGCCGCCGCCTACCTGGACGTGCCCCTCGATGCGTAGGGCAGCTGCAGCCGGGCCAGATGCCCAGCCGAGCAATGCCACGGCCACCAGCGCGGCAACAATGCCGCTCTTGTCCTTGCTGCGCATGTTGTTTGCACTCCTGCCTGGGCCGCCCCGCGGCCAGGAAGTACAGACGTCCACGCGCGGGTAAAGCGCCTCGTTTCGAGCGGACCCTAGCAGACGCCGCGATTGCGGCATTGCTCTGGGTCGTTTTGATCCCCAATCATCTCTCTCGTCGCCAAAGGACTCCTTTAGGTCGAACCCGGAAGCTGCGCGGCTTCAGTTGCAAGGTCCGGTATCGGCGCGCAAGTCCGGCATTCGGCCCAGCGAGCATGATCGGCGGGTTGTGTTGTTGGCGACACGACTCGGCGGCTGACCGGGACTCCTACTGCGCCGCGGCGGCGGTTCTGATGTCGCGGAAGGCGGGGATTACCTCCGTGGCGAACCGGTCGAGGTCTTCCAGCTGGATGTCGAGCGGGGTGCCGAGCGGCGTGGCGCAAATCACCCGGTCGACGCCGGGATAGCGCTTCTCGATCGCCTTCAGCTGCTCGATGATGTCGTCGGGCGTGCCGGTCAGGAACCCGCCGGCCTTCACCGCGTCCTCAATGCGCGGCAATTTGGCGGTGGCCGCCAATTTGGGGTCGCGCATCGCCGCGATCTGCTCGTCCGAGAGCGCGCGAACGAGGCGCAGCTCGCCAAACATCTTCATGTTCTCTTCATAGTGTTTCGCCGCCTCGCGCATGCCGTCCTCACGGCTCTTGGCGATGTGGAACTGAAAGCCGAGCGCCAGGCGCTCGCCCAATTCGAGCTTGACGCCGCGGCGGGCATAGGCCGCCTGGAACCCGATCATGTGCCGCTCGACCGCACCACCCTCGGCCGAACCGCCGCCGATCACGCCCGAGATGCCGTGCTTGGCCATGAAATCGAAGGCCCGGTCGGAGCCGCTCTGGATCGGCTGCCAGCATTCGACCGGCAGGCGCTCGGGCGCCGGCACCAGGGTAATCTCCTTCAGCGTATAGCCGCGATACGGCACCTCTGGCGGGATCGTGTAGTACTTGCCCTGGTGCGAGAACGGCTTGCCCTCGAAAGCCTTAAAGAGGATGTCGACACCCTCCTCGAAGATCTCGCGGTTGGCGTCCTGGTCGGTCAGCGGCGAGCCGAAGGTCTCGACCTCGCGGGTGTGATAGCCGCGCGCCACGCCAAAGATCACCCGCCCGCCGCTGAGCACGTCGGCCATCGCGTAATCTTCCGCGAGGCGCAGCGGATGCCACATCGGCACGACGTTGAAGCCGCAGCCGATCTTCAGGTTGCGGGTGACGTTGACGAGGTGCATCGCCATCATCAAGAGGTTCGGGATCAATTCCGTCCCCTCGGGCTGGAAATGATGCTCGGCCATCCAAAAGGTGTTGTAGCCGCGCTCGTCCATGCATTTGGCGTAGGCCACGACCTTGTGCAGCGCCTTGGCCAGCTCCGCCTTCGAATAGCGGCGCTCGTTGATCGGCGTGCCGGTGTAGCCGAGGTCCTGCATGTCGGCGGTGCCGTAGTAGGAGCTGTCGAATTTCGTGATCATGGGTCCCTCATTCTGCCGCGAGTGCGGCGGTCTCTGCCCGCCAAGTCTTCAACACAGGCAATATTTCCCGAGCGAACAATTGAAGCCCGCGCTCGGCGATCTCGTAAGGCACGCCGCCAAAGCGGAACGCCGCGTTGAGCTCGAAATCGCCGATCGCCCCGCGCCGCGATTTCAAGCTCGCGCAGGATGCGCTCGGGCGTGCCCCACATCGCCGCCTGCATAAACCCGGCCACCGCACCTTCGAGCCCGCCCTGGCGGGCGATCGCCGCCTTCTGCACATAGGCGTCGTAGCCTTTTACGGTGTTGAAGTGCTCGCCGAGGAATTCGTAATGGTGAAAGTTGCTCTCGACGAACTTGCCCATGTATTTCTTCGCGTGATCCTCGGCATCCGCCAGGTTCGGGCCGCAAATGCAGAAATCGGTGATCATCATCGTCGGCGCCTCGCGCCCGTGGAATTTCTGGTGGAGTTCGCGGTTGCGCTCGATCGCGGGCAGCCGCATATGCCACGGGCCGGTCGGAAAACATCACCATATGCGCGCCAAGCCGGGCCGCGGCCTCGACCAACTCCTCGCTCGCGGCCACGGCATAGACGCGGCCCGAAAAATCGTATTTGGGGCGCGGCCGCAATTCGATGCGCGGCTGCTTGTAGTATTTGCCGTCGCCTTCGATAAACCCGGTGCGCAACGCCTCGACGATCATCGGGGCGGCCTCGTCGAAGCGCTCGCGGCTTTCGTCCATCGTGCCGCGAAACGCCGCGAACTCGCGCCGCGCGAGGCCGCGCCCCAGCCCCAGCCGCAGCCGCCCCTTGCACAACAAATCGAGCACCGTCGCCTGCTCGGCGACGCGCAACGGGTCGTGCCACGGCACGATGACCGCCGCGGTGCCGAGCCCGACATTCGGGCACAGCGCGGCGAGATAGGTCATCAATTGCAGATTGTCGGGGCAGAACGAATAATCGAAGAAATGATGCTCGGCCGACCACAGCACGTCGAAACCGGAATTGGCGGCAAGGCGCGCCAGCCGAATTTCCTCGTCCCAAACTCGATCGTCGCCGATGTTGTCCCAGCCATAGCTGGCGAACACCATCATCATGCCGACATCCATGGCATTCCTCCGGTTCTTCGTCCGATGCCCCGAGTGTTCCACGCGCGTCGGGGAATGACAACCTCCGGCCGGCTACGCCTCGGTTTCCAGCCCCGGCCTGCGACGGCCCGGGTGACGTTTACGAATTCGGAGTTTGGCGGATCGGCGACCGGGGGCGACCGCCCCCAATCTCTCAGCGAGACGTCGCCACCGAGGAGATCAGCGATTGCCCGCCCGGCGGGGATTGCGGCGCTGCGGCAACGCCGAGCCCGGCGCGATCGGCGTAGGTGCGGGCATGCCGCCGGCAATCCGGAACGCGCCGTAATCTTTCCTGGCTTCGTCGGAATCCTGGTTGAACGACAGTTCGGGAGAACGGGCGCCCTGCATGATGTCCCAGTCGCCATAGCTGGTCGAACCCTCCCATGCGAACGAGTTCGACAGCCAACTGTAGCGCGCAAGACCCAAGCGCTTCATCGCGTCGCAAACGACGCCGGAGCCATATACGCCGACCGCATAAGTCGCGGCGCCGCCGTCCGCCGCCGCCAAACCCGCCGCGATGCCGTGAAAGTATTCGTCGACACGATCGAGCAAGTTCCCGCGTGCATTGAAATCGACCGCAAAGTAGATGGCGCTCCCGGCAGGCTGACCGATCGCTCTCGCCTGTTCGTAAGCCGTCATCGCGTCATTGTACCCCGAAGCGTAGGAAAAATGCGCCGGGGTGCGGGAGTGCGACTCCCACACGGCGACAATCTTCAGGCCGAGCGACGACAGCCGTTGGGCCTCGCTCGCCGAAAGTGCCGGCCAGCGGGATTGCGGCTCGCGATAATAGCGGGCGACAAACTCCAGCCGGCTTTGCTGCAACTCGATCAGGACATCGCCCGCGTCGGTCGGCAGGTCGATCCCCCGTCCCGACCCGACGCTCGGCAAATCGATTGCCTGAGGCGGCGGCGGGCTCGGCGGGCTGTGGCATGCCGTCAAGATCAACGCGGTAAAAACCGGCGCCAGTTTTGCAACCTTCAACGTGCTTACTCCGGTTCCGGGTGTCGCCGGCAGGCTTGCCAGTCCGCCGGGTCGCGGCCGCTGCCGATCATCCGATTTGCCTCAATCTTGTCGCAACCAAATTCGCTCGCGCCACGCCGTGTGGTTGGATTCTCAAGATAAAATATCGTCTTGGGGGCAACCGCACCCGCGGCTCGCGAGCGCGGACGATCGCCGCCGATTAGGGTGCCTTGGCGGCCCCGGCGAATCAGTCTTTGGGTCGGAAGCCACGAATTCGACGCGGCGAACCAATTTTCCGCCGGTCCGCACACCCGGCCGGCAAGGTTCGGCGGGGTCGGCGGATGTGCGGGTTTCGGCGTCGATTCTCGAGGGTCCCGCGGTGCGGACCGGGAATTGGATGCCGGGAATATGCTAAGGCTGGCCGACGAGGGAGGTCGCAACCCGATGAACAAGACCGCAACGCGCACAGCGACGGCAACCGAGACGATGATCGAGCATTTCGACGTCTTGATCGTCGGCGCCGGGATTTCCGGGGTCGGCGCGCGCCTATCACCTGACCAAGCAATGCCCCGGTACGAGGTTTGTCGTCCTCGAAGCTCAGGACAGCTTCGGCGGGACGTGGCTGACCCACCGCTATCCCGGCATCCGCTCCGACAGCGACCTTTACACCTTTGGCTACCGGTTCAAGCCGTGGACCAGCGCCCCGATCGCGACCGCTGCCGAGATCCTGAGCTACATGGGCGAGGTCATCGACGAGAACGACCTCGGCCGCCATATCCGCTATCGGCATAAGATCTCCAGCGCACGGTGGTCGAGCCGCGACAATCTGTGGACCCTCGACGCCGTCCGAACAGACACCGGCGAGACTCTCCGCTTTACCGCCAGCTTCCTGTGGATGTGCCAGGGCTATTACCGGCATTCGGGGGGCTACACGCCCGAATGGGCCGGGATGGCGGACTACCGCGGCCGGATCGTCCACCCGCAGGAATGGCCGGAAGATCTGCGCTATGCCGGCAAAAAGGTCGTCGTCGTCGGGTCGGGCGCCACCGCGGCGACGCTCATTCCGGCGATCGCCGGCGAATGCGCAGAGGTCACGATGCTGCAGCGCTCGCCGACCTTTTTTCGCACCGGCCGCAATGCGGTCGAGATCGCCGACGAGCTGCGCGAGCTCGACATCGACGAGGCGTGGATCCACGAGATCGTGCGCAAGAAGATTTTGCACGACCAAGCCGTCTTCACCAGCCGCTCGTTCAGCGAACCCGAGGCCGTCAGGCGCGAACTGCTGGCCGGCGTTCGCGCCCATCTCGGGCCCGACTACGACATGGAAACCCATTTCACGCCGAAATACCGGCCGTGGCGGCAGCGCATCGCCTTTATTCCCGACGGCGACCTGCTCGAAGCCATCCGCGCCGGCAAGGCGGCGGTCGTCACCGGCGAAATCGAAAGATTTACCGAGACCGGCATCCTGCTGCGATCAGGCGAGGCCCTCAAAGCCGACATCATCGTCACCGCCACCGGCTTTCATCTCAATGTGCTCGGCGACATCGACTTCGCGGTCGACGGCAAGCCGCTCGTCTTCTCCGACACGGTCACTTATCGCGGCATGATGTTCACCGGCGTGCCGAACATGGCGTGGATATTCGGGTATTTCCGCGCCAGCTGGACATTGCGCGCCGACCTCGTCGCCGATTTTGTCTGCCGGCTGCTCAATCACATGAAGAAAAAGGGGGCGCGAAAGGTCGTCCCGACGCTTCGGCCCGAAGACAAGGACATGCCGTTGTTGCCCTGGATCGACCCGGAGAACTTCAACCCCGGCTACCTGATGCGCGGCATGCACCTGCTGCCGAAACGCGGCGACAAGCCCGAATGGCAGCACACCCAGGATTACTGGACCGAGAAGGACCAATTTCCCGCCGCCGACCTCGACGACGCTGTTTTCGTCTACGAGTGAGAGAGCGGGTTTTCCTTCATCGCGCCGTGAACTTCGGCGACGATTTCGAACGAGCGTTTGCGTTTGGCGTGGTCGAAGATGTTGGCGGTCACCATCAGCTCGTCAGCGCCGGTTCGGGCGGCGAAATCGTCGAGACCGCGGCGGATCGCGTCTGGTCCGCCGACGACGGCGCAGGACTGCGCGTCATCCAGGATCGCGCGGGCGTAGGGATCGAGCCGCGCCTCGAAATCCTCGACCGGCGGCGGTACTCGGCCGCGCCGCCCGGTCCTGTTGTTCAAGGTCGACTGCTGCAGTGACGAAAACAGGAACCGCGCTTCCTCGTCCGATTCCGCCGCGACGACCGTGAGCCCGAGCATGACATTGGCGGCGGCGAGCTGCGCCGACGGCCGGAACCGTTCCCGGTAGATCGCCATCGCCTCCGTCATCATCGCCGGCGCGAAGTGCGAGGCGAAGGCGAAAGGCAGGCCCAGATACGCCGCGACTTGCGCACCATAGAGGCTGGAGCCGAGGATCCAGATCGGCACTTCGAGGCCGGCGCCGGGGACCGCCTGCACCGCCTGGTTCGGCTGGGCCGGCCGGAAATACGCCATCAGCTCGACGACATCCTGAGGAAACTGGTCGACTTCGCCGACGAGGTTGCGGCGGATCGCCCGGTTGGTGATCTGATCCGACCCGGGCGCGCGGCCGAGACCGAGCTCGACCCGCCCGGGATGCAACGCCGCGAGTGTCCCGAACTGCTCGGCGATCACCAGCGGGGCGTGGTTCGGCAGCATGATGCCGCCGGCGCCGATCCGGATGCTGCTGGTGCCGGCCGCGACATGGGCGAGCGCCACCGCGGTCGCCGCACTCGCGATGCCGGGCAAATTGTGATGCTCGGCCATCCAGTAGCGCTGGTAACCGAGCGCCTCGACATGCCGCGCCAGGTCGAGCGAGTTGCGCAGCGACTGACCGGCGTCGCCGCCTTCAACGATGGGGGAAAGATCGAGAACGGAGAGCGGGACCATCGAATGACCATCGCACCGGACGCCGCCGATGGAAAGCGGCTCCGCTCAGTGGTCGTTCGGGCCGCCGGCAGACACCATTGTAGGAGGCATTCTGCGTTGAGCGCTCATCTTGGAATCGCGCGCCAAATGGCTGATGGGGTTGCGGGTCCGGTAAGGCCAGTGACGCCGAACGGCGCCAGCGCGTCGAGGATCGCGTTGGCGATTGCCGGAAAGCCGGCGACCGCGCCGGCTTCGCCGCAGCCTTTGACGCCGAGCGGGTTGGTCGTGCAGCGGGTGTTGTTGAAGCCGAGATCATAAGACGGCAGGTCGTCGGCGCGCGGCAGCGCGTAATCCGCGAACGAGCCGGCGACGAGCTGGCCCGATCGGGGATCGTAGGCGGCGTGTTCGAGCAGCGCCTGGCCGGCCCCTTGGGCGATCGCGCCATGCGCCTGGCCCGCGGCGATCATCGGGTTGACCAGCACTCCGTAATCGTCGACCGCGGTGTAGCGGGCAAGCGTGACCCGGCCGGTGTCGCGGTCGACCTCGACCTCGGCGACATGCGCGCCGTTCGGGAAGGTCATCCATTCCCGCGTCCAGGCGTAATAGGTGTCGAGCGGCGCCCCCTTGTCGCGCGCGGCCGCGGCGACCTCGAGCAGTTCGATCCGCCGGTCGGTTCCGGCGACGACAAAATCGCCGCCCTCGAAATGGATGTCGGCCTCGGCCGCTTCGAGCGCTTCGGCGGCGATGCGCGTCCCCTTGGCGATGATCTCGTCCGAGGCTCGCCAGATCGCGGTGCCGCCCATATAGGTCGCGCGCGAGCTGCCGTGGCCGCCGCCCAACGGGATCAGGTCGGTGTCGCCCTGGACCAGGCGAATGCGTTCGTTCGCCACGCCGAGACGGTCGGCCAGGATCTGCGGAAACGTCGTCTCGTGGCCTTGGCCGATCGTTTGGGTGCCGGTGATCAGCGCCACCGTGCCGTCGGCCTCGAAGCGGATGTCGACATTCTCGCTCGGCGAGCCGCCCGTCGCCTTGATGTGGTAGGCAAAGCCGAGACCGCGCAGCAGCCCGCGCGTCTCGCTGTCGCGGCGGCGCGCGGCGAAGCCGGCGACATCGGCGCGGGCCAGCGCCTGATCGAAGGTTTCCGGAAAAGCGCCGCTGTCGACCTTGTTCCCAAAGACGTTGGTCATCGGCATCGCCGCCGTCGGGACCAGGTTCATTCGCCTCAGCTCGGCGCGGTCGAAGCCGCATTGCCGGGCAGCTTTGTCGATCAGCCGCTCGACGATGTTGACGGCCTCGGCAAAACCGGGCCCGCGGGTGACGCCGACCGGTGCGGTGTTGGTGAGCACCGCGGCGACCCGCAAAGCGATCGCCGGAATGCGGTAAACCGTGCCTGGCAGGTGGACATATTGAAACGTCTGCACCCCGCCGGCGCTGACCAGATAGGCCCCGACATTGGCGGTGCTCTCGACCTCGAGGGCCAGAAAGCGGCCTTGCGCGTCGAGCGCCAATGCGGCCTCGGCGACGTGGTCGCGCGCCTGATGGTCGGCGAGAAAGACCTCGCTGCGGCTCGCGATCCACTTGACCGGCCGGCCGACGCGCTGCGCCGCCCACGGGATCAGCACATGCTCGGGGTAGATGAAATTCTTGGCGCCAAAGCCGCCGCCGACGTCGGGGGCGACGAACCGCACCGAGGTCGGCGGCACGCCGAGCGCGCGCGCCGCCTGGTCGCGGGTGTTGTGGATGCTTTGGGCCGAGACATAGGCGGTGTAGCGGGCATGCTCCATATCCCACCAACCGACGACGCCACGCGGCTCCATCGGGTTGGTGACGATCCGATGATTGTCGAGGCGCAGGCGGACGACATGGGCAGCCGAGCCAAATGCCTCGCCGACCGCCTTGCCGTCGCCGGTCTGCCAGTCGAAGCACAGATTGCCCGCCGCCTCCTCGGCGATCCGCGGCGCGCCCTTGGCGCGAGCCGCCGCCACCGTCGTCACCGCGGGCAGCGGCGCATAATCGACCTCGACCAGCTCGGCGGCGTCGAGGGCCTGAGCGCGGGTCTCGGCGACGACCACCGCCACCGGCTCGCCGGCATAGCAGACCTTGTCCGTAGCCAGCACCGGCTGCGGCGCAAACGCGAACGGCTCGCCGGTCTGGACATTGGCCGCCGCCGTCGGCAGCAGCGGCTGCAAGCCGTCGGCGCGCGCATCCGCGGCGGTCAGCACAGCGAGCACGCCCGGCGCCGCACGCGCCGCACTCGCGTCGATGCCGGCGATTCGCGCATGGGCATGCAGCGAACGCAACACGACGGCGTGAGTCAGGTTGTCAAAAGCCAGATCGTCGAGGTAAGCGCCACGTCCGGTAAGAAAGCGCAAATCCTCGCGGCGCTTGGGCCTGTCGCCGATCCCGGAGCGCATCTCGCTCATCTTGTTTCCCTTTACTCGCTCGGACTGCCGAAGGTGCTCCGGTATCGCCTCGCCGGTCCAGCGGCATTGTCCGCCGGCGCCGTTTCCGGTCGCGCGGGTCATCCGAAGAAACTGGCCGGCGAGCGCGAATCATGATCCTTTCAACAGGCGTACGGATCGCGGTTCGAACAGGCGACGGGTTGAAAAATCTGCGTCCCTCAGAGGGAAGAGGTGAGGCGGCGGAACATGGGCAACAATCCAGCCGACCGTGCTTCTGCCGTACTTGAAATCGATGTCGCGGGTATCGCCGAGAATTGGCGGTTCCTGGCGCGTCGGGTCGCCCCCGCAGGCTGTGCGGCGGTGGTCAAGGCCGACGGCTATGGGCTTGGAGCATCGGTCGTGGCCGGCGCGCTCGCCGCCGCCGGCTGCCGGCGTTTTTTTGTCGCCACGCTGGACGAGGCGCTGGGCTTGCGCAGGACCCTGGCCGAGCCGGGCGAAATCGCCGTTCTCAACGGCCCGGTGCCCGGGTCGGCCGACGAGTTCGTCGAAGCCCGTCTGGTCCCGGTGCTCAACGATCCAGGACAGATCGCCGAATGGCAGCGCGCCGCCAAACGGCGAGGGCCGCTCCCGGCGATGCTGCATCTCGACACCGGGATGGCGCGGCTCGGCTTGACAGAGCGAGAATTCGACCACGTAACGGACGAGCCGTGCCGGTCGGGAGTGATCCGCTGGCGCGCGGTGCTGAGCCATCTCGCCTGCGCCGACGAGCCGAACCACCCGCTGAACCGCGACCAGCACGCCCGCTTTCTCGCGTCGCGACGCCGCCTCGGCGGCGTGGCCGCAAGTCTTGCCGCATCCTCCGGGATCTTTCTCGGCGGCGACTACCATTTCGATTTCGTCCGGCCGGGTGCGGCACTTTACGGGGTCAACCCGCAGCCGGGCCTGCCCAACCCGATGCGCCAAATTGTCCACCTGAACGCGAGAATCCTGCAAATCCGCGACGTTGACGCCGGCCAGCCGGTTGGCTACGGTGCGACCCATGTGATGACCTCGGCGGGGCGCTTGGCGACCGTCGCGGTAGGGTACGCGGACGGATGGCTGCGTTCGCTGAGCCAGCGCGGATCGGGCCGGATCGGCGGCGTCCGCGTTCCGCTCCTTGGCCGGGTTTCGATGGATCTCGCAGTCTTTGACGTTTCCGCCGTCGACCCCTCGATCGCGCAGCCGGGCGGCTTTGTCGAGCTTTTGGGCGACGACTACGGCGTCGACGCCGCCGCGGCCGACGCCGGGACGATCGGCTACGAGGTCCTTACCGCGCTTGGCCGACGCTATCATCGGATCTACCACAGCCTATTGCGTCCGCCGACGACATGCTGAAAGCCCTCGCTTCGATCGGCGCCGCCTTTCTCGGATTTCTCGCCGCGACCGGGCGCATTGTGATCTTCGCCGTGACGGCGCTGGCGACGGCTTTTTCGCCGCCTTTTTACTTCCGCGTGATCCTGCGCCAGATGCTCGACATCGGCTATTTCTCGCTGCCGGTGGTCGGGTTGACCGCGATCTTCACCGGCATGGTGCTGGCGCTGCAATCTTATACCGGGTTCAGCCGCTTCGCCGCCGAGAGCGCGGTGGCGACGGTCGTCGTGCTGTCGGTGACGCGCGAGCTCGGCCCGGTCATCGCCGGGCTGATGGTGGCCGGCCGGGTCGGCGCGGCGATGGCGGCCGAGATCGGCACGATGCGGGTCACCGACCAGATCGACGCGTTGACGACCCTGTCGACCGACCCGTTGCGCTACCTGGTGCTGCCGCGGCTCTTGGCCGGGCTCGTCACCCTGCCGTTGCTGGTCTTTGTCGCCGACATCATCGGCGTCTTCGGCGGCTATCTCGTCGGAGTCTACAGATTTGGCTTCAACCCGGAGGCGTATCTCGCCCGCACCGAGCAATATCTCGAAACGAGCGACGTCGTCTCCGGCCTCGTCAAGGCGGCGGTGTTCGGTTTTATCGTCGCGCTGATGGGCTGCTATCACGGCTATAACTCACGCGGCGGCGCGCAGGGGGTCGGCCAGGCGACCACCCATGCCGTGGTTTCGGCCTCGATCCTGATCCTGGTCTTCGACTACGGCATCACCCAGGCGTTGTTCGCGCGATGAGCCGGACGGAAGGCAGGTCGCCACCAAAAATCTCGGTCAGCGGGCTGCGCAAATCCTTTGGCCGCAACCGCGTGCTCGACGGCATCGAGATCGAGTGCCGGGCAGGCGAAAGCCTCGTCGTAATCGGCGGGTCGGGCACCGGCAAATCGGTCCTGGTCAAATGCATCCTCGGTCTGCTGCGGCCCGACCACGGTTCGGTACGGATCGACGGCGTCGAGACGGCGCGGCTGCGGCGTACAGCCCGCGAGCGGGTACTGCAGAAATGCGGCGTGCTGTTCCAGGGGAGCGCCCTGTTCGACTCGCTGCTTGTGTGGGAGAATGTCGCGTTCGGGTTGATCCACGGTCGCGGAATGGAGCGGCAAGCGGCGAGAGAGATCGCATTCGGCAAGCTCGGCGCGGTCGGCCTCGGCCGCGATGTCGGCGATCTGCGGCCGGCGGAGCTCTCGGGGGGCATGCAAAAGCGCGTCGCGCTGGCGCGCGCGATCGCCGCCGATCCCGAAATCATCTTTTTCGACGAGCCCACCACCGGCCTCGACCCGATCATGGCTGACGTGATCAACGACCTGATCCTCAAATGCGTGCGCGAATTGGGTGCCACCGCGGTCTCGATCACCCACGACATGGTCAGCGCCCGCAAGATCGGCGACCGCATCGCGATGATCCATAAGGGGCAAATCATCTGGCACGGGCCGGCGGCCGAAATCGACCGCTCCGGCAATCCGTTCGTCGAGCAATTCATCAACGGCCGCGCCGAGGGGCCGATCCATATGGAAATTCGCGCCCTGTGAGCGCGCGGCCCGCCTTTTTCTGGTTGCGGCGGGGTTGAAGCCATGGCCCGGGCCCAGGCGCGCTATGCCTGTCAGCAATGCGGCGCGGTGCACGCGAAGTGGACCGGGCGCTGCGACGGGTGCGGCGGGTGGAACAGCCTGATCGAGGAATCGCCGCGCGAGGCGGTGCCGAAGGGCCTGGGAAAGGATGGCGGCCGCGCGCTGGGCTTTGTCGGGTTGACCGGCCCGACCATGCTGCCGCCGCGCCGGAGCACCGGCATCGCCGAGCTCGACCGCGTCTGCGGCGGCGGGTTCGTGCCGGGTTCGGCCATTCTGGTCGGCGGCGACCCGGGCATCGGCAAATCGACCCTGCTGCTGCAAGCCGCCGCCGCGATTGCCTCGTCCGCCGACCAGCCGGCAACCGCCGCCTACATCACCGGCGAGGAGGCGATCGACCAGGTGCGCCTGCGCGCCGCGCGGCTCGGCGTTGCGCAAAGCCCGGTGATGCTCGCGGCGGCGAGCAATGTTCGCGATATTCTCGCCTCGCTCGACCGCAATGACGGGCCCGATCTCGCCGTCATCGATTCGATCCAGACGATGTACCTCGACACCTTGGACAGCGCGCCCGGAACCGTCAGCCAAGTGCGGGGCGCCGCCCAGGAGCTGATCCGGCTCGCCAAACGGCGCGGCTTTGTGCTGGTGCTGGTCGGCCACGTCACCAAGGAAGGTGTGATCGCCGGCCCGCGGGTCCTTGAGCACATGGTCGACACCGTGCTCTATTTCGAGGGCGAGCGCGGCCATCGCTTTCGCATCCTGCGCGCGGTCAAAAACCGCTTTGGCGCCACCGACGAGATCGGCGTCTTCGAGATGAGCGACGGCGGATTGGTCGAGGTGCCGAACCCGTCGGCTTTGTTTCTCGGCGGGCGCCAGGGTTCCGGCGCGCCGGGCGCCGATGACGAAGACATGCCCGAGGCGACGCCGGTCAGCGGGTCGGCCGTGTTTGCCGGAATGGAGGGCACCCGACCGGTTCTGGTCGAGGTGCAGGCGTTGGTCGCGCCGGCACTGCTCGGCACGCCGCGGCGGGCGGTGGTCGGTTGGGACGGCACGCGGCTGGCGATGATCACCGCGGTGCTCGACGCCCGCTGCGGGCTGTCGGTCGGCGCCAACGACATCTACCTGAATATTGCCGGCGGGTTGCGGATCGCCGAGCCGGCAGCCGATCTGGCGGTCGCTGCCGCGCTGCTGTCGGCGTTGCGCGAAACCCCGGTCCCGGCCGACACCGTCGTCTTTGGCGAAATTGCGCTGTCGGGCGAGGTCCGGCCCGTCGGCCACAGCGACGCGCGGCTGAAGGAGGCCGCAAAGCTCGGTTTTGCCGAGGCCTGGATGCCGAGCCGCGGTCACCGCAAGCGGCGCGACGGCGGGCTCTCGATCGTCGGGGTTGCGCATCTGGGCGATCTCGTCGCCCGGCTGTCGCCAAAGCGCGCGCCGGCGCGCCGCGAGCGCATCGGGGTCGCGTCGTGAACCCTGTCGATCTTGCCGTCCTCGTCGTCATCGCATTGTCCGCGATTTTCGCGTTCGCTCGCGGTTTTGCGCGGGAAGCGCTGTCGATCGCGGCCTGGCTCGGGGCCGCGCTGATCACGCTTTACGGTTTCAACTACGCCTACGGGTTGACCACGCGGTTTGTGACCACGCCGCTGCTGGCCGACCTGATCGCCGGCGCCGGGTTGTTTTTTGTCGCCCTGATCGTCTTGACGATCCTGACCAGCTCTGTCGCCCGCCTGGTGCAATGGAGTGCGTTGACCCCGATCGACCGGACTTTGGGGCTGATATTTGGTGTGGCGCGCGGCGCCTTGCTGGTTTCGATCGCCTATCTTGTGATCGACATCACCCTTCCCCCCAATGATCGGCCGGGTTGGCTGCGCGACGCCAAAAGCCAGCCGCTGCTCGCGCAGGGTGCCGATATCGTACGCGGCGTGCTGCCCGAATCGATGCAGCTGAAAAGCGCGGCGGCGATCGACGAAGCCCAGCGTACGCTCGGTCAGGCAAAAGCGGCCCGCGACGCGATGGGGGCATTGTCCAGCCCGGCCGCGGCGATCCCGCCAAAGGCTCAGGACGCGCCGGCGCCGGCCTACAAGCCGGCCGACCAGCAGCAGCTGAACCGGCTCATCGACAACGCGCATTAATAACGACCCAAGCTGCGGCATGGCTTCCCACTCGCACTCGGCCGCCGGAGTAACCATTTCACCAGAACCGAGACGAGGATCGCCGATGCCCGACACCGATCCCGTGGTTATCGATCCCGCGAGCGCCGAATTTCTGGATGCAGATCACCTGCACGAAGAATGCGGTGTCTTTGGCGTGTACGGTCATCCCGAGGCGGCCGCACTCGCCGCGCTCGGCCTGCATGCTTTGCAGCATCGCGGACAGGAAGCCGCCGGAATAGTCGCCTATGACGGCGAGCAGTTCAACGCGCATCGCGGGATGGGCCAGGTCAGCGACAATTTCAGCTCGAAGGAGGTTATCGGGAGGCTGCGCGGGCGCGCCGCCATCGGCCATGTCCGCTATGCGACGACCGGCGAGGTGGCGATGCGAAATGTCCAGCCGCTGTTCGCCGATTTCGCGTTCGGCGGCCTTGCCATCTGTCACAACGGCAACTTGACCAACTCCTATAAGCTGCGGCGGCGGCTGGTGCATCGCGGCAGCCTGTTTCAGTCCACCAGCGACACCGAAGTCATCGTTCATCTGATCGCGACCAGCCTCAAGGAAACCGTCGTCGACCGGCTGATCGACGCGCTGCGCCAGATCCAGGGCGCCTATTCGCTGGTGGCGTTGTCGCAGGACGAAATCATCGGCGTGCGCGACCCGCTCGGGGTGCGGCCATTGGTGCTCGGCCAGCTCGGCGACGCCTGGATCCTGGCGTCGGAGACCTGCGCCCTCGACATTATCGGCGCCGATTTCGTGCGCGACGTCGAGGCCGGTGAAATTGTCATCATCGGGGCGGGCGGGGTCAGGAGCCTGATGCCGTTCGGCCGCCACGACAGCCGCTTCTGCGTCTTCGAGCACATTTATTTCGCGCGGCCCGACAGCGTCGTCGAGGGCACCAGCGTCTACGAAGCGCGCAAGCGTATCGGCCGCGAGCTCGCCCGCGAGAGCCATGTCGACGCCGACATGGTCGTGCCGGTGCCGGATTCGGGGGTGCCGGCCGCACTCGGCTACTCGCAGGAATTGGGGATACCGTTCGAGCTCGGCATCATCCGCAACCATTACGTCGGCCGAACCTTTATCGAGCCGACCGACCAGATCCGCCATCTCGGCGTGCGGCTGAAGCACAACGCCAGCCGTGCGAACCTCAACGGCAAGCGGGTCATCCTGGTCGACAATTCGATCGTGCGCGGGACGACCTCGATCAAGATCGTCGAGATGGTGCGGCGCGCCGGCGCCACCGAAGTACATATGCGGATCTCGAGCCCGCCGACCAGCCATCCCTGCTATTACGGGATTGCGACGCCCGAGCGCGGCCAATTGCTCGCCGCGCGCTACGATTTGGAAGAGATGACTGAATATATCGGCGTCGACAGCCTCGCCTTTCTGTCGATCAACGGCCTCTACCGGGCGATGGGCGAGCCGCGGCGCGACCCGGCGACCCCGCGTTTTTGCGACGCCTGCTTCACCGGCGAATATCCGATCCCGCCCACCGACGCCGATGACGGCAAGGTCTCGGTGCAGTTGTCGCTGCTCGCCGAACCGGCCTGAAGTCGCCGGCGTGATCGCGGACCGGACCGAACCGGGAAAGCGGCTCGCCGGCAAGGTCGCGTTGATTACCGGGGCATCGCGCGGAATTGGCGCGGCGGTGGCGGTGCGCTTCGCCTGCGAAGGGGCGCACGTCGTGCTGGCGGCGCGCACGGTCGGCGGTCTTGAAGAGGTCGACGACACGGTCCGCGCCTCGGGCGGTGCGGCGACGCTCGCCCCCTTCGACCTGCGCGACTTCGTCAAAATCGACGAGTTGGCCGGCGCACTCCTCGACCGCTATGGCCGGCTCGACATTTTGGTCGGCAATGCCGGCGAGTTCGGGATTTTCTCGCCGCTCGGCCATATCCCGCCATCGACCTGGACCGAGGTCATCGACCTCAACCTGACCGCCAACTGGCGATTGATCCGGGCGATGGACCCGTTGTTGCGCGCCGCGCCCGCGGGGCGGGCGATCTTTGTGACGAGCGGGATTGGACGCGACAGCCTCGCCTATTGGGGACCCTACGCCATCGGCAAGGCAGGTCTCGAAATGCTGGTCAGGATCTACGCCGCCGAGATCGCCAAAACGCAGGTCCGGGCCAACCTGATCGACCCGGGCGCCCGGCGCACGCGGCTGCGCGCCCGCGCCTTCCCCGGCGAGGACCCGAATTCGCTGCCGCTCCCCGACAGCGTCACCGATGCATTCGTGGACCTCGCGTCACCCGAATGCGCCAGGAACGGCGAGATCGTCACCGTCGCCGCGGACTGACCGGAAGTCACGCCTCGAAGGTTGCGCCCCGGCGCGCCGCGTATGAAATCACGCGGCAAGCCGTTGCCGCGCCGCGGCTTTGATCATGGCGGCGCCTTTTTCCGCGATCATGATCGTCGGCGCGTTGGTGTTGGTCGAGCTGACCGCCGGCATGACCGAGGCGTCGATGACGCGCAGGGCGTCGAGGCCGTGCACGCGGAGCTGGTCGTCGACGACGCTCATCGCGTGGTTGCCCATCATGCAGCTGCAGCTCGCGTGGTAAACGGTCGAGCCGTTCTGCCGCGCGTAATCCAACAGCTCGTCGTCGGTCTGCACGCCCGGCCCCGGCATGGTCTCGGCGACGACGTATTTCGCCAATGACGGTGCGGCGAACAGCCGGCGCAGGAATTTGAGCCCGCCGACCATCGCGCGCCGGTCGGTGTCTTCGGCGAGGTAGCGCGGGTTGATCGCCGGCTGCTCGCGCGGGTCGGGCGAGCGCACCAGCACATAGCCGCGCGACAACGGCCGCATCTGCCACGGGCCGCCGGTGATGCCGGGCTTGTCGTCGAGCTTGCGGATCAGCCCCGGCTTGTAGCTCGCCGGCGCGAAGACGCATTGCACGTCGGGGGTCGCCGATTCCTCCAGCACCTTGACCGAGGCGGCGCACAGCGAGGCGCTGTAGGTCAGCATGCCCGGTGCCGGCGGTGACGTAGCGGCAGCAACTCATTGGCAAAGGAGAGGCCGCGGCCGCGCTCGTTCAAGGTTTCGAGATCCGTCACCTCGCACGACATGCGGGCGATGTAATGGTCCTGGAAATTGCGCCCGACCCCGGCAAGCGCGTGATGCACCGGGATGCCGGCCTTGGCCAGCGCCTCGGGCTCGCCGACCCCCGACAATTGCAGCAGATGCGGCGAGCCGACAGCGCCGGCGGCGAGGATCACCTCGCGCGCCGCGTCGGCGCGCAGGGTCGACCTGCCGCTGCGCGAGATACTCGACGCCGATCGCGCGCTTGCCGTCGAACAGCACGCGATGCACCAGCGCGTTGGTGACGATCTGCAGGTTGGGCCGCTTTGACGCCGGCCTCAGATAGGTGCGCGCGGCGCTGGCGCGGCGCCGGCCGCCGCGGGTCTGCTGGCACCAGCCGATGCTGTCGCCGGCGCCCGGCGGCAGATTGTTGACGTCGGCGCGGTATTCGACGCCCGAGTTCCTGCGCCGGCATCGATGATCGCCTGGCACGCCGCCGGCCGCTCGCTCATCGGCGAGGTGGTCAGAAAGCCGCCCGGTGCCGTGCGATCTCGCTCGCCTCGCCCTGCCAGTTCTCGGCCTGCTTGAAGATAGGGCAGCACGTCGTCCCAGCCCCAGCCGCGATTGCCGAGCTGCGCCCAATGGTCGAAATCCTCGGGCTGGCCGCGGATGTAGATCAGCCCGTTGATCGACGACGAGCCGCCCAGCACCCGGCCGCGCGGGTAGGGGATCGCGCGGCCGGCGGTGCCGGGATCGGCCTCGGCCTTGAAGCCCCAGGTCAGGGTCGGGTGGTCGAGCAGTTTCATGAACCCGACCGGGATGTGGATCAGCGGGTTCCAGTCGCGCCCGCCCGCCTCGATCAGCACGACCCGGATCGCCGGGTCCTCGGTCAGCCGGTTGGCGAGCACGCAGCCGGCCGAGCCGGCGCCGACGATCACGTAATCCGCTTGCATCGCGTTATCTCCCTACTTCCGTCATCTGCGGCGTACGGGGCAGTTCGCTCCGCGTCGCTCGCCGGGATGCGGCTGTTCTCGCGACGACGGATTAGGTTAGGCCGCCAGCCGCTGCCGGGCGGCGGCCCGGATCATCGCCGCGCCCTTTTCGGCGATCATGATCGTCGGCGCGTTGGTGTTGGTCGAGGTGACGGCCGGCATCACCGAGGCGTCGATGACGCGCAAGCCCTCGAGCCCGTGCACGCGCAGCTGGTCGTCGACGACCGCCATCGGGTCGCGGCCCATCTTGCAGGTGCAGGTGGCGTGGAACACGGTCGAGCCGGTACTGCCGCAGATAGTCGAGCAGCTCGTCGTCGCTTCGACATCCTCTGCCCGGCAGGATCTCGCCCACGACGTAGGGCTTCAGCGCCGGCGCCGCGAACAGCCGCCGCACCGCTCGCAGGCCGCCGACCGCGGCAGCGCCGGTCGGTCTCGTCGACAGATAGCGCGGGTTGATCGCCGGCGCCGGCCGCGGGTCGGACGATTTCGCCTCGACATAGCCGCGCGACAGCGGCCGCATCTGCCACATGCCGCCGGTCATGCCGGGCTTGTCGTCGAGCCGGCGCACCGGTCCCGGGGCAAAGCTGCCGTTGGCGAAAGAGGCATCTGCACGTCGGGCGTCGCCGATTCCTCCAGCACCTTGACCGAGGCGCAGACCAGCGAGGCGGCATAGGTCAGCATGCCGGTGCCGGCGAACAGATAGCGCATGATTTCGCCGGCAAACGGCAGGCCGCGCGACTTTCTCGTTCAAGGTCGTGGCGCCGGCGACCGCGCAGGTGACGCGGGCGAGGAAATGGTCCTGCAAATTCTTGCCGACCCCGGGCAGCGCGTGCCGCACCGGCACGCCGATGCGGCCGAGATGGTCGGGGTCGCCGACCCCCGACAATTGCAGCACATGCGGCGAGCCGATCGCGCCGGCCGACAGGATCACCTCGCGCGCCGCGTCGACCCGCTCAATCGAGTTCCCCGCGCCGCCGCGGAGAATTCGACGCCGACCGCGCGCTTGCCGTCGAACAGTACGCGGTGGACCAGCGCGCCGGTGACGATCTGCAGGTTGGGCCGCTTCATCGCCGGCGCGCAGATAGGTGCGCGCCGCGCTCTGCCGCCGCCGGCCGCGGCGGGTCTGCTGCACCCAGCCGATATTGTCGCCGGCGCCCGGCGGCAGATGGTTGACGTCCTCGTGGTATTCGAGCCCGATCTCGGTTGCCGGCCTCGATGATCTTGTGGCACAGCGGCGGCTTGTCGGCGGCGTGCGAGGTCAGCAGCGGCCCGCCATGCCCGTGAAACTCGTCCTCGCCGCCCTCCCAGCTCTCGGCCTTTTTGAAATAGGGCAGCACGTCGTCCCACGACCAGCCGCGATTGCCGAGCTGCCCCCAATGGTCGAAATCCTCGGGCTGGCCGCGGACATAGATCATGCCGTTGATCGAGCTACGAGCCGCCCAGCACGCGGCCGCGCGGATAGAGGATGGCGCGGCCGTTGATGCCGGGATCGGCCTCGGCGTTGTAGCCCCAGGTCAGGGTCGGGTGGTCGAGCAGTTTCATGTAGCCGGCCGGGATGTGGATCAGCGGGTTCCGGTCGCGCCCGCCGGCCTCGATCAGCACGACGCGGGTCGCCGGGGTCCTCGCTGAGCCGGTTGGCCAGCACGCACCCGGCCGAGCCGGCGCCGACGATGACGTAATCCGCCTTCATTCTTTCCTCCACATTCCCCGCCGGCGGCGCGCAGCTCGACGCGACCTCGCATCCGCCGCCGGGCGCGTCGAGCCGGATCTTCTGGCCCGGCAAACGCCCGATCATACCGACTGCCCGCCCCATTCGGCGATAGGGCAGGCGCCGCAGCGCCGGCGGACCGACCGGTCTCAACCGGTGATTTTAGCCCGCTTTTCCGATTGCTCAAAATAGAGCGAGTCTACAGCAGAATTCATCGCGCCGTTGAATAACCCGGCTTCGCTCACGTGGCGGCGCCCGGTTGCCGGCTTGGCTCTCCACCGGCAATTTTACCCGGCGCCGCGATTTGCCGACCCCTCACCACGAGATCCAGCACCCGTCGCCCGCTCCTGTTCCCCCTGTTTTATCAGGTCGAGATCAGGCAGCGCCAACCCGCTCGATGACAGTGGCGCATCCGCTCGACAGCTTCCGACAGCACCACAGTACACAGCGATTGTGGTAATCGCATGATCGCGAAGACGATCGCGGGATCGAGACAGGATCACGACATGGCGACAGCGCCGAGCTTGCGAAACGACCGGCGGAAATTGGCGATAATGCGTGATGCTCTCGGCGCCAGTCCCGGAACAGCGCTGTGCGCCGTCCGGGACCAGAGGCTGGGAATCTAGTTGATGCCGAGCAGCTTTGCCGCGGTGCCGCCGAGGATCGCGATCTTGTCGTCGTCGCTGAGGCCGGGTGTCGACAGGATGTGGTCGACCGGAACGCGGTTCCACGGGAACGGGTAGTCGGTGCCGAGGATCACCTGGCCGACGCCCAATTCGGCGATCAGATGCCGCATCCCCTCGCCGGTGAACATGATCGTGTCGAAAAAAAGCTGACCGTCCTTCAGGTACTGGGTCGGCTTTTTCTTGGGCAGCGGCCCGACCCGGTCCGGGAAGGTCGTGATGACCGCGTCCGAGCGCGCCGCGTAGGACGGCAGAAAGCCGCCGCCATGCGCGGCGCAGATCTTGAGCCCCGGGAAGCGGTCGAGCGTCCCCTCGAAGATCAGATGCGACAGCGCGATCGTGGTTTCGAGCGGGTTGCCGATCGTGTTCGTCAACAGGCCGCTGCCGCCGAGCCGGCCGCTTGGCTCCAATTCCCGGGTGCCGAGCGGGTGCATGAAAACGAGGATGCCGAGCTCTTCGCATTTGGCCCAGACGGGATGAAATTTCGGGTCGGCCAATTCCTGGCCGGCGACGCTGCCGCCGACCGACAGGCCGCGCAGCCCCAATGTCTTGACCGCGTAGTCGAGCTGTTCGACGGCAAGTTGCGGGTGCTGCAGCGCCACCGTCGCAAAGGCGACAAAGCGGTCGGGGGTGGCGGCGCAGAATTCGGCGAGCTTTTCGTTCTGGATCTTGATCAGTTGGGCCGCCGCGTCGCGTTCGGCGCGATACCAGAAGGGGTTGATGCTCAGCGCCTCGACATCGACCCCTTCGGCGTCCATTTCGGCGATGCGGTCGGAGAGGTTCGCCCACAGCAGCCCCGGCGCCTCCAGCGGGTGGTTGATCACCGCCGCCGCCTCCGGAACCACGGTATGGGCGTGGATGTCGACGGTCTTGACCCGCTTGCCGTTGACGACGACCTCGCGCCGCCGCCCCGGCTGCGCCGTCCCTTGGGATTGGCCTTGCGCCGCGCGCGCCGGCCGGGCATGTGCCAGGCTGCATCCGACAAAGGCGATCCCGGCGAGCGCGCCGGTCAACAATTCTGCACCGATGGCCATTTCCTCGTCCCCTTGGTTGATTACGGTCGGCGAAATCTATCGGCCGGCCCCGCCCGGCGCTACCGCTTTGCGGTCGCGGCCGGCGAACCCGCCCCGATCGACGTTCAAGCCGGCGCGGCCAGGCGCCCGAACTCACGCCCGATTTTCGAGGTGATCAGGCCGGTCGGATGGCGCGAAGCAGGTGTTCCGGTTTGAGCGGCGTCGCGTTGACCTCGACCCCGAACGGGGACAGCGCGTCACAGACCGCATTGGCGACGGCAGCGGGCGGGGCGACGGCGCCGCCTTCGCCGACGCCCTTGACCCCGAGCGGGTTGAGCGGCGACGGCGAATGCTGGTGGACAATCACCATCGGCGGGACATCGCCGGCGCCGGGCAGCGCGTAGTCCATCAGCGAGCCGCTCAACAGCTGCCCGTTCGCGTCGTAGGCGATCGCCTCGCACAGGATGCCGCCCAGCCCCTGCACCGCACCGCCCATGATCTGGCCCTCGACCAGCATCGGGTTGACGACGGTGCCGCAATCATGCGCCACCGCGTAGTTGTCGAGCGTCACCCGGCCGGTTTCGGGGTCGATTTCGACAATCGCGACGTGGACGGCATAGCTCCAGGTGACGGTTTGCGGCTGCCAGTAGCAGATTTCCTCCAGTCCGGCCTCGACCCCCGGCGGACGGGTGACCTCCCAGCCGGGGCGGGCCGCCTGCGCCACCTGGGCGAGGCTGACCTGCGCCCCCGGCACGCCGACCACGCCGACGCCGCCGCCCTCGGGTCCCGACCTCAATTCGAGATCGGCGGGCGCGCATTCGAGCAGGTGGGCGGCGATCGCAAAGACCCTGTCGCGCAACCGCCCGCTCGCGACGTGCATCGCCGCCGAGGCGGTGACGGTGCTGCGGCTCGCCATCGTGCCAAAGCCGATCGCGATCGCGGTGGTGTCGGCAAAGGTCAGGACGACGTCCTCGGGGGCGACCTTCCACAGATCGGCCATGATTTGGGAAAAAATCGTCTCCATGCCCTGGCCTTGCGGGGCCGCACCGCACGAGACGTAGATTTTGCCTGACGGGTCGACCCGGACAAAGGCGCTCTCGAACGGGCCGACACCGGTGCCCTCGATGTAGCAGCCGATGCCGAGGCCGAGGTGGCGGCCCTCGGCGCGCGCCTGCTGCTGGCGCTGGCGGAAGGCGGCAACGCCGCCCACCGCGGCGAGCGCCTTTTCAAGGGCGCCCGGATAGTCGCCGCTGTCGTAGACGATCGGCTCGCCGTCGCGATAGGGGATGCCCACCCGGTACGGCATCTCCTCGGCGCGGATCATGTTGCGCCGGCGCACCTCGGCCGGCTCCAGGCCCAAGCTGCGCGCCACCAAATCGACGGTCCGCTCCATCGCGAAGGCGGCTTCGGGGCGGCCGGCGCCGCGATAGGGGGCGTTCGGGACCTTGTTGGTGACGACGATCTTTCCCGACGCCGCCAAATTCTCGATCTTGTACGGGCCGGTCAGGTGGACGGCGGTGTTGTAGGCCACCCCCGAGCCGATCGGGTTCCAGGCGCCGCAGTCGACGACGTAGTCGTCGCGCAAGGCGAGGATGCGGCCGTCGTCGTCAAAGGCGACTTCGAGGTCGTGCAGCTGGTCGCGCGAGTGGGTGGCGCTCATCATGTGCTCGCGGCGCTCCTCGATCCAGCGCACCGGCCTCCCGAGCTTGCGGGCGACAAAGGCGACCAGCAGGTCCTCGGGGTAGACATGGCCCTTGCCGCCAAAGCCGCCGCCGACATCGAGCGCCAGACAGCGCACCCGCGCCTCGGGCAGCCCGAGCAAGGCCGCGGCCTCGCGCCGCACCCAATGCACCACCTGGGTCGAGGACCAGATCGTCATCGATTGGGTGCGCGGATCGTAGGCGGCGACGACGCCGCGGCACTCCATCGGCACCGCGGCGTAGCGATGGTGGTAAAAGCGGCGCTTCAAGCGGTGCGGCGCGGTGGCGAAAGCCGCGCCGACATCGCCGCGCCCGACCGAAAAGGCGCCGATCAAATTGGTGCCGTAGCGCTCGTGGACGATCGGGCTGTCCGGGCGCAGGGCGGCCTCGGGGTCGACCACCGCCGGCAGCTCGTCGAGGTCGCAGGCAACGAGTTCGGCGGCGTCTTCGGCCTGGTCGCGGGTTTCGGCGACGACGACCGCGATCGCCTCGCCGACATGACGGACCTTGTCGTGCGCCAGCAGCGGCTCCTGCGGGTTGAGGAATTTGTGCTGGATCGCCGTCGTCCATTTGCCCGGCATCGAGATCTGCCCCTCGGGCACCGGCGGCAGCAGTTGCAGCAGGTCGGCGCCGTTCAGCGCCAACGCGACCCCGGGCATCGCCGCGGCCCGCGTCAGGTCGACCGAGCGGATACGGGCGTGCGCCACCTGGCCGCGGACCACGACCGCATGCAGCATGCGCGGCAGGACGAGATCGGCGATGAACTGCCCCTGCCCGGTCAGCAGCCGGCGGTCCTCGCGGCGCCGCAGCGGACGCCCGACATAAGAGGATCCGACGTCGTTCATGGGTCTGGTCCGTGCAATCGCCGGGCCGCGAGTGTGGGGGAAGCGCCGGGCGAGGTCCAGCGATCCCGGTCGCCGGCTTATCGGGGCGCCGCGCCGCGGGCGAGCTCGTAGAGCGCGACGGCGGCGGCGTTCGAAACGTTGAGGGTGGGCTGCGCCGCCGAGGTCGGCAGGCGGGCCAGATGGTCGCAGCGCTCGCGCACCAGACGGCGCATGCCGCCGCCCTCGGAGCCGAGGACCAGAACCGCGCGCGGACCGAGATCGAGTGCGGCAAGCGGCTCTTCGGCGGTCTCGTCGAGCCCGCATGTCCAAAACCCGGCTTCCTTAAGCCGGTCGAGGGCGCGGACCAGGTTGACGACGCGGACCAGCGGCACCCGGTCGACCGCACCCGAGGCGGCCTTGGCGAGCGCCCCGGTAGCAGGCGGCGCGCCGTGGGCGGTGACAAGCACGGCGCGGGCGCCAAAGGCCGCGGCCGAACGCAGCACCGCGCCGACATTTTGCGGGTCGCTGACCTGATCGAGGGCGACGATTGCGCATCGCCCGGACGCCGTCGCCAGCTCGCGAATGAGATCGCCGAGATCCGGCTCGGGCAAGGGCTCGACGTCCAAGGCCAGCCCTTGATGCACCGCGCCCGGCGGCAACAACGCCGCCAACGCGTCGCGCTCGATCACCGTGAGCGACGCGCCTTCGGCGCCGCGGCGCTCGGCGACGGCGCCGGCGAGGAATTGCTGCGCTTCAACCTCCTGGCCGGCGAGCGCGGCAAGCCGGCGCCAGCGCCGCTCGGGGTTGGCCAACGCCGCGGCAACCGCGTGACGGCCGTAGATCCACCGCTCGCCGCCGCGCGGCATGCGGGCGGGAGCGGCTGAAGACGAGAGCCGCCGGGGCAGTGCTCGTCCCTGGCGCGGTGAACGGGGCGTGTGCATATATGGACCTCTGCGGCGGTGGGAGATCGACGGCGCGCGGCTCGTGGACCGCGTCGGAACGACAAAGCCCGATTGACAAGATCGGGTCGAGACCTTATGAGCCGGGGTTTGCGCTGCGCCGGGCGGCATGCGGTCGCGGAGGGGTTGCCGAGTGGTTAAAGGCAGCAGACTGTAAATCTGCCGACGTACGTCTTCGTTGGTTCGAATCCAACCCCCTCCACCATCATCGCTTCGAGCCTGAGGGGCGAGCGAGCAGGTGGCCGAGGCGGATCGGCCGGGAGCGGGCGGCGGCAAGGGTCGAGCCGGCGGGCGCCGAGCGGAGCGCGGGTGTAGCTCAATGGTAGAGCTCCAGCCTTCCAAGCTGGCTACGTGGGTTCGATTCCCATCACCCGCTCCAGCCCGCGCGCGAGGCACTGTGATTCTCTACTCTGACGGAAAGCCGGAAGCGATGGGTAAGGCGAAGTTTCAGCGGACGAAGCCGCACTGCAACATTGGGACGATTGGTCACATTGACCACGGCAAGACGACGTTGACGGCGGCGATCACGAAGGTGTTGGCGGAGACGGGCGGGGCGACGTTTGTGCCGTTCGACCAGATCGACAAGGCGCCGGAGGAGCGGGCGCGGGGGATCACGATCGCGACGGCGCATGTCGAGTACGAGACGGCGAACCGGCATTACGCGCATGTCGACTGCCCGGGGCATGCGGACTACATCAAGAACATGATCACCGGGGCGGCGCAGATGGACGGCGCGATCCTGGTGGTGTCGGCGGCGGACGGGCCGATGCCGCAGACGCGCGAGCACATCCTGTTGGCGCGCCAGGTCGGGGTGCCGGCGCTTGGTGGTGTACATGAACAAGGTCGACATGGTGGACGACCCGGAACTGCTGGACCTGGTCGAGCTGGAGATGCGCGAATTGCTGTCGAGCTACCAGTTTCCGGGGGACGACATCCCGGTGGTGCGGGGCTCGGCGTTGGCGGCGTTGGAGGGGCGCGACCCGGAGCAGGGGAACGAGTCGATCATGGAATTGATGGCGGCGGTGGACGGCTACATCCCGCAGCCGGAGCGGGCCAAGGACCGGCCGTTTTTGATGCCGATCGAGGATGTGTTCACGATCTCGGGTCGGGGCACGGTGGTGACCGGGCGGGTCGAGCGCGGGATCGTCAAGGTCGGCGACGAGGTCGAGATCGTGGGTTTGCGGCCGACCGCGAAGACGGTGGTGACCGGGGTCGAGATGTTTCGCAAACTGCTCGACCAGGGCGAGGCGGGGGACAATATCGGGGCGTTGCTGCGCGGCACCAAGCGCGAGGAGGTCGAGCGCGGCCAGGTCCTGGCGGCGCCGGGTTCGATCACGCCGCACACCCATTTTCAGTGCGAGGCCTACATCCTGACCAAGGAGGAGGGCGGCCGGCACACGCCGTTTTTCGCCAACTACCGGCCGCAGTTTTACTTTCGCACGACCGACGTGACCGGGACGGTGCGGCTGCCGGAGGGGACCGAGATGGTGATGCCGGGCGACAACATCTCGATGGAGATCGAATTGATCGCACCGATCGCGATGGATGAGGGGCTGCGCTTTGCGATCCGCGAGGGCGGCCGCACCGTCGGCGCCGGCGTCGTCGCCAAAATCATCAAATAGGTCGATTTGCCCGCGTCAGCCCTCTTCCCCCAGGCGGGGAGACCGGGAACGCCGCCGCGCGGTCGACCCGGGATACGAGTTAGGAGTGTAGCTCAATTGGTAGAGCACCGGTCTCCAAAACCGGGGGTTGGGGGTTCGAGCCCCTCCACTCCTGCCAGCCCGGCCGCGCTGCGACCAATAGCTGCGACATCGAGGGATCCATATTGGGCGGTCCGCGTTGGAATGCAGACGGGGAAACGCCATATCGGCAGCGGTGCACATCGGCGAGCGCGAATAGTTTGTGATCATGGCGAAAACCAGCCCGGTAAAATTTTTCGAGGAGGTTCGGCAGGAAGTCTCGCGCGTCACCTGGCCGAGCCGAAAGGAGACCGTCACCACGACCGCGATGGTCTTTGTCATGGTGTTTGTCGCCGCCGGGTTCTTTTTTCTGGTCGACCAGATGTGCTCGGCTGGGGTGCGTCTGATATTCGGTCTGGGAACCTAACGGGCGGGGCAAGCGCGATGACGAGCCGCTGGTACGTGATCCATGTCTATTCGGGCTTCGAGAAGAAGGTCGCCGCCTCGATCCGCGAGCAATCCGAGCAGAAAGGCGTCGCCGACAAGTTCGAGCAGATCCTGGTGCCGACCGAAGAGGTGGTCGAGATCAAGCGCGGCGCCAAGGTCAGCGCGGAACGCAAGTTCTTCCCGGGCTATGTGCTGATCAAGATGGACCTCAGCGACGAAACCTGGCATCTGGTCAAGAACACCGCCAAGGTCACGGGGTTTCTCGGCGGCCGCGGCCGGCCGTCCCCGATCAGCGAAAATGAGGCGGCCCGCATCATGCACCAGGTCCAGGAGGGTATCGAGCGGCCCAAGCCGTCGATCACCTTCGAGGTCGGCGAGCAGGTCCGGGTCTCCGACGGGCCGTTCACCTCGTTCAACGGCCTCGTCGAGGAGGTGGACGAGGAAAAGGCGCGGGTCAAGGTGGCAGTGTCGATCTTTGGCCGCGCGACCCCGGTCGAGCTCGAATATTCGCAGGTCGAGAAGGTGTGAGCTCGTGCGGCGGCTGGAGTTCGGTTTTGTGATCCGATGTTTGTCGTCATTCCCGCGGAAGCCGAAAGCGGGGGGCCGCAAAGACCGGTTCGGTCGGTCTGGCGGTTGGTCCCGGCGGTCGGTCCGAGCGGTCGATTTCGGCCGGGGTGACGCCGGCATTGCGCGTGTCGAGGGTAGCTAATGGCAAAAAAAGTAGTTGGTCTGATCAAACTGCAGGTTCCCGCCGGCAAGGCGAACCCGTCGCCGCCGATCGGCCCGGCGCTCGGCCAGCGCGGGCTCAACATCATGGAATTCTGCAAGGCGTTCAACGCCGCGACGCAGAACCTCGAACCCGGCATGCCGATCCCGGTGGTCATAACCGCCTACGGCGACCGCTCGTTCGCCTTTGTGACCAAGAGCCCGCCCAACAGCTATTTCCTGAAGAAAGCTGCGGGTATCGAGAAGGGGTCGCAGACGACCGGCAAGGGGAACACGGTCGGGCGGGTCACGATGGCGCAGATCCGGGAAATCGCCGAAAAGAAGATGGTGGACCTGAACGCCAAGGATATCGAGGGCGCCTGCCGCATGCTGGTCGGCTCGGCGCGCTCGATGGGTCTCG
Organism: uncultured Alphaproteobacteria bacterium; assembly: GCA_963775525.1. GTDB lineage: Bacteria > Pseudomonadota > Alphaproteobacteria > ATCC43930 > CGMCC-115725 > AP-15. The sequence goes on from CAVZJF010000005.1 coordinate 494,605, forward strand.
AAGTCGCCGAGTAAAGATCGGGTGGAGTAAAAGAAATGGCAAAGATCGGTAAGCGGCTGAAGCAAGCTTATGAAGGAATCGATCCGGCGAAGTCGCATGCGCTCGGCGAAGCGGTCACGATGATCAAGTCGCGCGCTTCGGCGAAATTCGACGAGACCGTTGAAGTGGCGATGAACCTGAACATCGACCCGCGCAAGCAGGATCAGAATTTGCGCGGGATCGTGATGCTGCCGCACGGCACCGGCAAGACGGTGCGGGTCGCGGTCTTTGCCCGCGGCGACAAGGCCAAGGAAGCCGAAGCGGCCGGCGCCGATTTGGTCGGCGCCGAGGACCTCGCGGAAAAGATCCAGGCCGGCGAGATCAACTTCGACCGCGCGATCGCCACCCCCGACCTGATGGCCCTGGTCGGCCGGCTCGGCAAGATCCTCGGGCCGCGCGGCTTGATGCCGAACCCGCGGCTCGGGACGGTGACGCAGAACCTCAGCGAAGCGGTGAGCGCCGCCAAGGGCGGGCAGGTCGAGTTCCGCGCCGAAAAGGCCGGGCTGGTGCATGCCGGGGTCGGCAAAGCGAGCTTTACCGAGGAGGCGCTTGCGGATAATGTGCGCGCCTTTGTCGGCGCCATTACCCGCAACAAGCCGAGCGGGGTCAAAGGCACTTACATAAAAAAGGTGAGCTTGAGCTCGACAATGGGTCCGGGCGTCAAGCTCGAACTGGCGGATCTGGCGGAGGAAGCCAGGGCGTAGGCGGGTTGCATCCCTGCAGCAGGCAACCGCCTTTGGAAGGAATGCGGCAAGCGGGGTCGGAGAGCGAAGTGGAGCGTGTGCAAAAACAGCGGCTGATCGAAACGCTGCATCAGGACCTCGCAGACACGGCCTGCGTTGTCGTGACTCATCAGTCGGGGATGACCGTTGCCGAGGCAACCCAATTGCGGCGGCAGATGCGCACCGCCGGCGCGAGCTTTCGGGTGACCAAGAACCGGCTCGCCAAGCGCGCGCTCGACGGCACGCCGTTCGCGGCGCTGTCGTCGTTGTTTATCGGTCCGACCGCGATCGCCTTTTCGCGGGATCCGGTTGCGGCGGCAAAGGTCGCGGTCGAGTACGCCAATCGCAACGGCAAGCTGACGGTTATCGGCGGCGGGTTGGCCGGCCAGGTAATGGACGCGGTCGGGGTCAGGGAACTCGCCAGCCTGCCTTCGCTCGACGAGCTGCGCGCCAAGCTGGTCGGGCTGCTGGTCGCTCCCGCGACGCGCATTGCAAGCGTGTTGCAGGCGCCCGCGAGCCAAGTCGCGCGGGTGTTGGCGGCGCACGCCGAAGCCGCGGAGGCGGCAGAGTAGCCGATCCGCGATCATCACGGATATTCAACATTAGTCTTGGAGTCAGGAGAAGAAAATGCCGGATTTGGCGAGAATAGTCGATGACCTGTCGGCGTTGAGCGTTATCGAGGCCGCCCAGCTGTCGAAAATGCTTGAAGAAAAGTGGGGCGTTTCGGCCGCGGCGCCGGTCGCGGTGGCGGCAGCCGCTGCCGCGGCCCCGGCGGAGGCAGCGGTGGAGCAAACCGAATTCGATGTGATCCTGGCCGCGATCGGCGAGAAAAAGATCAATGTCATCAAAGAAGTCCGGGCGATCACCAGCCTCGGGCTCAAAGAAGCCAAGGACCTCGTCGAGGCGGCGCCGAAAGCCGTCAAGGAAGGAGTGAACAAGGAGGAGGCGGCAAAAATCAAGAAACAACTTGAAGATGCGGGTGCGACTGTCGAAATAAAGTAGGTCTGTCACGAACTTTCTTCGAACGGCGGCCGGCGCCCCAGCGAACCTGGCCGCCGCGCCGGCAACAAAGACCTGCAAACCGGGGCGCGACATGTCGCGCACGCCGGGTTTCGGCGTCTGAAGGCTGAATGCGGGCCGTCCGACCGGATGGCCGGCTGGCGACGGCGACAGGGTTGTGGTCGATCAGCGCCCGGCGCGGCGGTTGCGCCAGGGTCGGCGGCGAGCGGATCACCACCTGCGAAACCGAGATCGGGTCCGCCGTGGCGGCCCACAGCGAGGAGCATGATGGCTATATCCTTTACGGGCAAGAAACGCATCCGCAAGAGCTTCGGACGCGTCCCCGAGGTCGCGCCGATGCCGAACCTGATCGAGGTCCAGAAAAGTTCGTACGATCATTTCCTGCAGATGGGCGTGATGCCCGAGCAGCGCGCCAGCGTCGGCCTGCAGGAAGTCTTGAAATCGGTGTTTCCGATCCGGGACTTTTCCGAGCGCGCCCAGCTCGAATTCGTGCGCTACGAGCTCGAGACGCCGAAATACGATGTCGACGAATGCCAGCAGCGCGGCATCACCTTTGCTGCGCCGTTGAAGGTGACATTGCGCCTCGTCGTCTGGGACGTCGACGAGGACACCGGTTCGCGGTCGATCCGCGACATCAAGGAGCAGGACGTCTACATGGGCGACATGCCCTTGATGACAAAGAACGGGACGTTCATCATCAACGGCACCGAGCGGGTCATCGTCTCGCAAATGCACCGCAGCCCGGGCGTGTTCTTTGACCACGACAAGGGCAAGACGCATTCCTCGGGCAAATATCTGTTTGCGGCGCGCGTCATTCCTTATCGCGGCTCGTGGCTCGACTTCGAGTTCGACGCCAAGGACCATGTCTACGTACGTATCGACCGACGCCGCAAATTGCCGGCAACCACCCTGCTGCTGGCGCTCGACGACGCCGCCACCCACGAATTGCGGGTGCAACGCCAGGCGGAGAGCAAGACGCTGCAGCCCGGCGAAGCCGTCGGGATGACCAAAGAAGAGATTTTGTCGTGGTTCTACCGGACGATCGCCTTTCGCCACGGCCCGCAAGGCTGGATGGCGGCGTTCGACCCCGATCACTTCAAGGGCAAGCTGACCAGTGATCTGCGCGACGCACGCACCGGCGAGGTGGCGCTGGCGGCAGGCGAGCGGGTGACGCCGCGCGCCGCGCGCCGGCTGCGCGAAGCCGGGCTCGAGGACATCCTGGTGCGCGACGAGGAGCTGACCGGCCGCTACTTCGCCTCGGACCTGATCAACGAGCAGAGCGGCGAGGTTTATTTCGAGGCCGGCGACGAAATTACCGCCGCGGCGTTGGCGCAGCTGGTCGAGACCGGGATCGAGGAATTGCCGGTGCTCGACATCGACCACGTCACGGTCGGCCCCTATATCCGCAACACCCTCGCGATCGACAAGAACGCGACCCGCGAGGACGCGCTGATCGACATCTACCGGGTCATGCGCCCGGGGGAGCCGCCGACCTTGGAGACCGCCGAGGCGCTGTTCAACAGCCTGTTTTTCGATTCGGAGCGCTACGACCTCTCGGCGGTCGGCCGGGTCAAGATGAACTCGCGGCTGGTGCTCGAAACCGACGACAGCGTGCGGACTTTGCGCAAGGCCGACATCCTGGCGATCCTCAAGGTGCTGGTCGAATTAAAGGACGGCCGCGGCGAAATCGACGACATCGACCACCTCGGCAACCGGCGCGTCCGCTCGGTCGGCGAGCTGATGGAAAATCAGTACCGCATCGGCCTCTTGCGCATGGAGCGGGCGATCCGCGAGCGCATGAGCTCGGTCGAGATCGACACCGTGATGCCGCACGATTTGATCAACGCCAAGCCGGCGGCGGCGGCGGTGCGCGAGTTTTTCGGCTCGTCGCAATTGTCGCAGTTCATGGACCAGACCAACCCGCTCTCGGAAATCACCCACAAGCGGCGGCTGTCGGCGCTCGGTCCGGGCGGGCTGACGCGCGAGCGGGCCGGGTTTGAGGTGCGCGACGTACATCCGACCCATTACGGCCGGATATGCCCGATCGAGACCCCGGAAGGCCCGAATATCGGTCTGATCAACAGCCTCGCGACCTATGCCCGGGTCAATCAGTACGGCTTTATCGAAAGCCCGTACCGCCGGGTCGCGGACGGCCGTGTCACCGACGAGGTGGTCTACCTGTCGGCGATGGACGAAGGCCGGTACGCGATCGCCCAGGCGAATGTCGAGACCGACGCCGACGGCCGGGTCGTCGCCGACCTGACCAATTGCCGCAAAGGCGGCGATTTCGTCATGACGCGGCCGCAGGAGATCGACCTGATCGACGTTTCGCCGAAGCAGCTTGTGTCGGTCGCGGCGGCGCTGATCCCGTTTCTCGAAAACGACGACGCCAACCGGGCGCTGATGGGCTCGAACATGCAGCGTCAGGCGGTGCCGCTGATCCGCGCCGAAGCGCCGCTCGTCGGAACCGGCATGGAGGAGACGGTGGCCCGCGATTCCGGGGTCACGATCATCGCCCGGCGTTCGGGCGTCATCGACCAGGTCGACGCGACCCGGGTCGTCGTGCGGGCGACCGCCGAGACCTCGTCCGCGGCGTCCGGGGTCGACATCTACAATTTGTTGAAGTTCCAGCGCTCGAACCAGAACACCTGCATCACCCAGCGGCCGCTGGTCAAGGTCGGCGACCAGGTCAACGCCGGCGACATCATCGCCGACGGGCCTTCGACCCAGCTCGGCGAGCTGGCGCTCGGACGCAACGTGCTGTGCGCGTTCATGCCGTGGAACGGCTACAATTTCGAGGATTCGATCCTGATTTCCGAGCGCATCGTATCCGACGACGTGTTCACCTCGATCCACATCGAGGAATTCGAGGTGATGGCGCGCGACACCAAGCTCGGCCAGGAGGAGATCACCCGCGACATCCCCAATGTCGGCGAGGAAGCGCTTAAAAACCTTGACGAGGCCGGCATCGTCTACATCGGCGCCGAAGTCAAACCGGGCGACATCCTGGTCGGCAAGGTGACCCCCAAGGGCGAGTCGCCGATGACGCCCGAGGAAAAGCTGCTGCGCGCGATCTTTGGCGAAAAGGCCTCCGACGTGCGCGACACCTCGCTGCGGCTGCCGCCCGGGGTGTCCGGCACGATCGTCGAGGTGCGCGTCTTCTCGCGCCGCGGCGTCGACAAGGACGAGCGCGCCCTGGCAATCGAGCGCGCCGAGATCGAACGGCTGGCCAAGGACCGCGACGACGAGCGCACGATCCTCGAACGCAGCTTTGCCGCCCGGTTGCGCGAATTGCTGCTCGGCCAGATCGCGGTCGGCGGGCCGCGCGGGATGAAGTCGGGAATCGAGATCACCGAAGCGGTGCTGGCGGAGCATGTGCCGGCGCTGTGGAAGCAGATATCGATCCGCGACGACGCCCGCATGGCCGATATCGAGGCGCTCAGGAAGCAAATGGACGACGCTGTCGCCGAGCTCACCTCGCGCTTTGAAAACAAGGTCGAAAAGCTGCAGCGCGGCGACGAGCTGCCACCGGGCGTCATGAAGATGGTCAAGGTCTTTGTCGCGGTGAAACGCAAGCTGCAGCCGGGCGACAAGATGGCCGGCCGCCACGGCAACAAAGGGGTCATTTCCCGCATCGTGCCGTGCGAGGACATGCCTTATCTCGACGACGGCACGCCGGTCGACATCGTCCTCAACCCGCTTGGCGTGCCGAGCCGGATGAATGTCGGGCAGATCCTCGAAACCCATCTCGGCTGGGCTTCGGCTGGGCTCGGGCGGCGGATCGGGGAGGTGCTGACCCAGGTCCGGCGCGGCCTCGGCGACGGCGAGTTGCGCCGCGTTCTCGGCGAGCTGTACGAGGGCCCGGAGGGTGCGGAAATCGCCCGCCTGGCGCCGGACGAGCTGGTCGAGCTCGCCGGCAATCTCGAACACGGCGTGCCGATGGCGAGCCCGGTGTTCGACGGCGCCAGCGAAGCCGATATCGTGGCGATGCTGGAACGGGCGGGGTTGGCCTCGTCGGGTCAGGTGACCCTGGTCGACGGCCGCACCGGCGAGGCGTTCGACCGCAAGGTGACGGTCGGCTACATCTACATGATGAAGCTGCACCACCTGGTCGACGACAAGATCCACGCCCGCTCGATCGGACCCTACAGTCTCGTCACCCAGCAGCCGCTGGGCGGCAAGGCCCAGTTCGGCGGCCAGCGCTTTGGCGAGATGGAGGTGTGGGCGCTCGAAGCCTACGGATCGGCATATACCTTGCAAGAGATGCTGACCGTCAAGTCGGACGACGTTTCGGGCCGCACCAAGGTCTATGAGGCGATCGTCCGCGGCGACGACAATTTCGAGGCCGGCATCCCTGAAATCCTTCAACGTGCTGGTCAAGGAGCTGCGCTCGCTCGGTCTCAACGTCGAACTCGAGCAGCGCAACTATTGAGCAGCGCGTCGCAGACCACAGCGAGGCGGCCCCACCCCGGCGCGGGCCGCCGCGATCACAGAGTTTCTAAAAGGGGTCGTTCATGAACGAGTTGATGAACATCTTCGGGCAGGTCAGCGGAACTCAAAGCTTTGATCAGATCCGCATTTCGATCGCCAGCCCGGAGCGCATCCGCTCTTGGTCCTATGGTGAGATCAAAAAGCCCGAGACGATCAATTACCGGACCTTCAAGCCCGAGCGCGACGGCCTGTTCTGCGCGCGGATCTTCGGGCCGATCAAGGATTACGAATGCTTGTGCGGCAAGTACAAGCGGATGAAGTATCGCGGCATCATCTGCGAGAAATGCGGGGTCGAGGTGACCCTCTCGAAGGTGCGGCGCGACCGGATGGGCCATATCGAGCTGGCCTCCCCGGTGGCGCATATCTGGTTTCTAAAGTCGTTGCCGAGCCGCATCGGCTTGCTGCTCGACATGACGTTGAAGGATCTCGAGCGGGTTCTCTATTTTGAGAACTACGTCGTCATCGAGCCTGGGCTGACGCCGCTGAAGCAACGCCAGCTGCTCAACGAAGAGGAGTATCTGCAGGCGCAGGAGGATTACGGCGACGACCAGTTCACGGCGTCGATCGGGGCCGAGGCGCTGCGCACGATGCTGTCGGCGATCGAGCTCACCGAGGAGCGCGAGCAGCTGCGCGTCGAGCTGCGCGAGACCGGCTCGGAAGCGCGGCGCAAGAAGCTCGTAAAGCGCCTGAAGCTCATCGAGGCTTTCATCGAGTCGCAAAGCCGGCCGGAATGGATGATCCTCGAAGTCGTGCCGGTGATCCCGCCGGAATTGCGCCCGCTGGTGCCGCTCGACGGCGGCCGCTTCGCAACCTCGGACCTCAACGATCTTTACCGCCGCGTGATCAACCGCAACAACCGGCTGAAGCGGCTGATCGAGCTGCGCGCGCCCGACATCATCGTGCGCAACGAAAAGCGCATGCTGCAGGAGGCGGTCGACGCGCTGTTCGACAACGGCCGGCGCGGCCGCATCATTACCGGCGCGAACAAGCGCCCGCTCAAATCACTGAGCGACATGCTGAAGGGCAAGCAGGGCCGGTTCCGCCAGAACCTGTTGGGCAAGCGCGTCGACTACTCGGGCCGTTCGGTCATCGTCGTCGGGCCGGAACTGAAATTGCACCAGTGCGGGCTGCCGAAGAAGATGGCGCTCGAACTGTTCAAGCCGTTCATCTACTCCAAGCTCGAACTTTACGGCCTCGCCAGCACGATCAAGGCGGCAAAGCGCATGGTCGAGAAAGAGCGGCCGGAGGTCTGGGACATCCTCGAAGAGGTGATCCGCGAGCACCCGGTGTTGCTGAACCGCGCCCCGACCTTGCACCGCCTCGGCATTCAGGCGTTCGAGCCGGTGCTGATCGAAGGCAAGGCGATCCAGCTGCATCCGCTGGTCTGCACCGCCTTTAACGCCGATTTCGACGGCGACCAGATGGCGGTGCACGTGCCGCTCTCGCTCGAAGCGCAGCTCGAGGCGCGGGTGCTGATGATGTCGACCAACAACATCCTCAGCCCCGCCAACGGCAAGCCGATCATCGTGCCCTCGCAGGACATCGTCCTCGGCCTCTATCACATCACGATGGAGCGCGCGGGCGAAACGGGCGAAGGCATGGCGTTCTCCAGCATCGGCGAGATCGAGCAGGCGCTCGAAGTCAAAGTCGGTGTCGCTGCACGCCCACGTCCAGTCGCGCTACCACACGGTCGACGCCGACGGGCAGCCGATCGTGCGGCGGGTCGAAACCACGCCCGGCCGCATGCTGCTGTCCGAAATCCTCCCGCGCAACCCGGCGATCAGCTTCGACCTGATCAACACCCTGCTGACCAAGAAAGAGATCAGCAACGTCATCGACCAGGTCTACCGCCACGCCGGCCAAAAGGAGACGGTGATCTTTTGCGACCGGCTGATGACGCTCGGGTTCCAGCAGGCCTGCCGGGCGGGGATCTCGTTCGGCAAGGACGATTTGATCATCCCCGACGCCAAGCGGCATCTCGTCGCCGAGGCGCAAGACCAGGTCAAGCAGTACGAGCAGCAATATCAGGACGGCCTGATCACCCAGGGCGAGAAGTACAACAAGGTCGTCGACGTCTGGTCGCGCTGTACCGACAAGGTCGCCGAAGAGATGATGAAGATGATCCGCTCGGCCCCGCCGGGCGAGCCGATCAACTCGGTGTGGATGATGTCGGATTCGGGGGCGCGCGGCTCGGCGGCGCAGATCAAGCAGCTGGCCGGGATGCGCGGGCTGATGGCCAAGCCGTCGGGCGAGATCATCGAAACCCCGATCATCTCGAACTTCAAGGAAGGGCTGACCGTGCTCGAATACTTCAATTCGACGCACGGGGCGCGCAAGGGTCTGGCTGACACCGCGCTCAAGACCGCGAATTCCGGGTATCTGACCCGCCGCCTCGTCGATGTCGCGCAGGATGCGATCATCACCGAAGTGGATTGCGGCACCACCCGTGGCCTGATGACCCGCGCCGTTGTCGACGGCGGCGAAGTCATCGCGCCGCTGTCCGACCGCATCCTCGGGCGCACCGCGTCGGTCGACGTTCTCAACCCGCTGAGCGGTGAGGTCATCCTGGCGGCGGCCGGGCTGATCGACGAGGACGCGGTCGACAAGATCGAGCGCGCCGGCATCGACACCGTGCAGATCCGCTCGGTGCTGACTTGCGAATCGCGGGTCGGGGTGTGCGGCAAATGCTATGGCCGCGACCTCGCGCGCGGCACGGTGGTCAATATCGGCGAGGCGGTCGGGGTCATCGCCGCGCAGTCGATCGGCGAGCCCGGGACCCAGCTGACAATGCGCACCTTCCATATCGGGGGGGCGGCCCAGCGCGGCGCCGAGCAATCCTCGGTCGAGGCCGCCGTCGACGCGACGGTCGAGATCAAAAACCGCAACGTCGTCACCAGCTCGAGTGGAGCCACCCCGGTTCTGGTGGTGATGGCGCGCAACCTCGAGATCGTGCTGCTCGACGAGGCCGGGCGGGAAAAGGCGCGGCACCGGGTGCCCTACGGGGCCCGGCTGCTGGTCGACGACGGCGCCGAGGTCAAGCGCGGCGACCGTCTGGCCGAGTGGGATCCCTACACGATCCCGATCGTCACCGAAAAGGACGGCATCGCTCACTACGTCGACCTGATCGAGGGGTTGTCGATGCGCGAAATCCTCGACGAGGCGACCGGCATCTCGTCGAAGGTGGTCATCGACTGGAAGCAGCAGCCGCGCGGCAGCGAGCTGCGGCCGCGGATCACCCTGCGGGACGAAGACGGCGAGGTGCTGCTGCTCGGCAACGGGCTCGAAGCGCGCTATTTCATGTCGGTCGACGCGATCCTGTCGGTCGAGAACGGGGCGCCGGTCAAAGCCGGCGACGTGCTCGCGCGCATTCCGCGCGAATCCTCGAAGACCCGCGACATCACCGGCGGTCTGCCGCGCGTCGCCGAGCTGTTCGAAGCCCGCAAGCCCAAGGATTTCGCGATCATCAGCGAAAGCAACGGGCGGGTCGAGTTCGGCAAGGACTACAAGACCAAGCGGCGGATCATCGTCGTCCCGACCGAGGAAGGCGGGGAGCCGGTCGAGTACCTGATCCCGAAGGGCAAGCACATCAGCGTGCAGGAAGGCGATTACGTCGAGAAGGGCGATCTGCTGATGGACGGCAACCGGGTTCCGCACGACATCCTGCGGATCCTCGGGGTCGAGGCGCTGGCCAGCTATCTGGTCAACGAGATCCAGGAGGTCTACCGCCTGCAAGGCGTGCGCATCAACGACAAGCACATCGAGGTGATCGTGCGCCAGATGCTGCAGAAGGTGGAGATCGAGGAGGGCGGCGAGACCACCCTGCTCGCCGGCGAGCAGGTCGACCGCATCGAGTTCGAATACGAGAACGCGAAGGTCGAGCGCGAGGGTCTGCGTCCGGCGACGGCCCGCCCGGTGCTGCAAGGCATCACCAAGGCCAGCCTGCAGACGAACTCGTTCATCTCGGCCGCCTCGTTCCAGGAGACGACGCGGGTGCTGACCGAGGCCGCGGTCTCCGGGCGGATCGACACGCTGACCGGGCTCAAGGAGAATGTGATTGTCGGCCGGCTGATCCCGGCGGGGACCGGCAGCGTCGTCGCCCGGCTGCGTGAGGTCGCGGCCGAGCGCGACCGCGAGCTCGCGGCGATCGCGGCGAACGCGGCGAACGCCGCTGAGGAGGAGGCGGCGCAGCTCCTCGAAGCCGACAAGAAGACCGCATAGATCAGAAGACCGCGTAGATCAACGGGCGGGCGGGAGGCGGGCATGCCCGCCTCCGTCCGGGTCTCCTTTATTGCCCGGTATTTTCGCGCCAAAGGTCTTGACCCGCCGGCGCCCGGGCAATTATATGAACGTTCTTTAACGGGCTGGCCGTAGGAAGCCACCTAGACGCAGCTCAGCCATCCGTCCTTGGCTCGGCGCCTTTGCGAGAGGGCGCGGTAATTTCAGTGGTCGTGGTGCTTCACCGTCCTGGCGCGACAGGCGCGTCGGGCGGTTAGCGTGCTCGATAAGGTGTGTTGGAATGCCGACGATAAACCAGCTGATCCGAAATCCGCGGCGGCCGCAGGTCGCGCGCGACAAGGTTCCGGCAATGGAAGCCTGCCCGCAAAAGCGCGGGGTGTGCACCCGCGTCTACACCACCACCCCCAAAAAGCCGAATTCGGCTTTGCGCAAGGTGGCGCGGGTGCGGCTGACCAACGGCTTTGAGGTCACGAGCTACATCCCGGGCGAAGGCCACAATCTGCAGGAGCATTCGGTCGTGCTGATCCGCGGCGGCCGGGTCAAGGATCTGCCCGGGGTGCGCTATCACATCATCCGCGGCACGCTCGACACCCAAGGCGTCAAGGACCGTCGCCAGCGGCGCTCCAAATACGGCGCCAAGCGGCCGAAATAGGAGAGCGCCATGTCGCGCCGTCGCGCCGCGGTCAAACGCGAGGTTCTGCCGGACGCCAAATTCGGCGACACCGTGCTGACCAAGTTCATGAATTGCCTGATGTACGAGGGCAAGAAGTCGGTCGCCGAGCACATCGTCTACGGGGCGCTCGACCGTATTGCCCGGCGCAGCGGCCAGGAGCCGTTGCGCGTCTTTCACGAGGCGCTGACCAATGTGCGGCCGTCCGTCGAGGTGCGCTCGCGCCGGGTCGGCGGCGCCACCTACCAGGTGCCGATCGAGGTGCGCCCCGATCGCAGCCAGGCATTGGCGATCCGCTGGCTGATCTCCAGCTCGCGCGGGCGCGGCGAGAACACGATGGAGGAGCGGCTGTCGGGTGAATTGCTCGACGCCGCCAACAACCGCGGTGTCGCGGTCAAGAGACGGGAGGACACGCATCGGATGGCCGATGCGAACAAGGCCTTCTCGCATTATCGCTGGTAGCGGGAGTGCTGGCTGATTGGACCGCACAAGACGGTCTCGACGCCTTTTCTGATCAGGGCTCCGCTCAGGGCGGCGCCCTGGGAGCCTTTTGATGACACGCCAGACGCCCCTCGACCACTACCGCAACATCGGCATCATGGCCCATATCGATGCCGGCAAGACGACCACGACCGAGCGCATCCTTTATTACACCGGGCGGTCGTACAAGCTCGGCGAGGTCCATGAGGGCACCGCCACGATGGATTGGATGGCGCAGGAGCAGGAGCGCGGCATCACCATCACCTCGGCCGCGACGACGTGCTTTTGGGACGACTATCGGATCAACATCATCGACACGCCCGGCCACGTCGACTTCACGATCGAGGTCGAGCGCAGCCTGCGCGTGCTCGACGGCGCCGTCGCGGTGTTCGACTCGGTCGCCGGTGTGGAACCGCAATCCGAGACGGTGTGGCGGCAAGCCGACAAATACGGCGTGCCGCGGATCTGCTTTATCAACAAGATGGACCGGATCGGGGCCGATTTCGCGCGCTGCGTCGCGATGATCAGCGACCGGCTCGGCGCATTGCCGCTGGTGCTGCAATTGCCGATCGGGGTCGAGAACGACTTTGTCGGCGTCGTCGATTTGGTCGGGATGCGGGCGGTCAAATGGCGCGACGAAACCCTCGGCGCCGAGTTCGACATCGTCGACATCCCGCCCGAAATGATCGACGAGGCGCAGGCCTTCCGCGTCCGCCTGGTCGAGGCCGCGGTCGAGCAGGACGACACGGCGCTCGAAGCCTATCTCGGCGGCGAGCAGCCCGACGAGGAGACCCTGAAACACTGCATTCGCAAGGGCACGATCGGCGGCGTCTTCGTCCCGGTGCTGTGCGGCTCGGCCTTTAAGAACAAGGGCGTGCAGCCGCTGCTCGATGCGGTTGTCGATTACATGCCGGCGCCGACCGATGTCGCCGCGATCAAGGGCGTCAAGATGGGCTCGAACGAGCCGATCGAACGCCACTCCTCCGACGACGAACCCTTTGCCGGGCTTGCCTTCAAGATCATGACCGACCCGTTTGTCGGCTCGCTGACTTTCGTTCGGATTTACTCGGGGGTGGCGACGAGCGGCAGCCAGGCGCTCAACACCGTCAAGAACAGCCGCGAGCGGATCGGCCGCATGTTGCAGATGCACGCCAATCACCGCGAGGACATCAAGGAAGCGCGCGCCGGCGACATCGTGGCCTTGGCCGGGCTCAAGGGCACGACCACCGGCGACACCTTGTCCGACCCGTCAGCACCGGTCGTGCTGGAGCGCATGGAATTCCCCGAACCGGTCATCGAGATCGCGGTCGAGCCCAAGACCAAGGGCGACCAGGAAAAAATGGGCCAGGCGTTGGCCCGGCTCGCGACCGAGGATCCCTCGTTCCGGGTCACGGTCGACAACGAGAGCGGTCAGACCGTGATCAAGGGCATGGGCGAATTGCACCTCGAAATCATCGTCGACCGAATGAAGCGGGAGTTTAAGGTCGACGCCAATGTCGGGGCACCGCAGGTCGCCTATCGCGAGACGGTCACCCGCGCGGCCAATGTCGACTACATCCACAAAAAGCAGACCGGGGGCGCCGGCCAATTCGCCCGCATCAAGCTGCGCTTCGAGCCGTTGGGGCCGGGCGAAGGGTTCCAGTTCGAGAACGAAGTCGTCGGCGGCACGGTGCCCAAGGAATATGTGCCGGGGGTCGAAAAGGGGCTGCGCGCCTCGGCCGAGACCGGGGTGCTCGCCGGCTTCCCGGTCATCGACCTGAAGGCGACGTTGTTCGACGGCGCCTACCACGATGTCGATTTCAGCGTGCTCGCCTTCGAGATCGCGGCTCGCGCCGCCTTCAAGGAAGGTGTGATGAAGGCGGCGCCGAAATTGCTCGAACCGATCATGCGGGTCGAGGTGGTGACGCCGGACGACTATCTCGGAGACGTGATCGGCGACCTCAACAGCCGGCGCGGACAGGTCACCGGCATGGACAGCCGCGGCAACGCCCGGGTCGTCGACGCGATGGTGCCGCTCGCCAACATGTTCGGCTATGTCAACACCTTGCGCTCGATGAGCCAGGGACGGGCCCAGTACACGATGCATTTCGATCACTACGAGCAGGTGCCGCAGGCGGTCGCGGATGAAGTCCGCGCCAAGATGGCCTGATCCCCGGCGCCAAAGCGATTGAGCGGAGAACAAGACGATGGGTAAGGCGAAGTTTCAGCGGACGAAGCCGCACTGCAACATTGGGACGATTGGGCACATTGACCACGGCAAGACGACGTTGACGGCGGCGATCACGAAGGTGTTGGCGGCGTCGGGGGGTGCGACGTTTGTGCCGTTTGACCAGATCGACAAGGCGCCGGAGGAGAGGGCGCGGGGGATCACGATCGCGACGGCGCATGTCGAGTACGAGACGGCGAACCGGCATTACGCGCATGTCGACTGCCCGGGGCACGCGGACTACATCAAGAACATGATCACCGGCGCGGCGCAGATGGACGGCGCGATCCTGGTGGTGTCGGCGGCGGACGGCCCGATGCCGCAGACCCGCGAGCACATCCTGTTGGCGCGCCAGGTGGGGGTTCCGGCGCTGGTGGTGTACATGAACAAGGTCGACATGGTCGACGACCCTGAATTGCTCGACCTGGTCGAGCTGGAGATGCGCGAATTGCTGTCGAGCTACCAGTTTCCGGGGGACGACATCCCGGTGGTGCGGGGCTCGGCGTTGGCGGCGTTGGAGGGGCGCGACCCGGAGCTGGGGAACGCGTCGATCATGGAATTGATGGCGGCGGTCGATGGCTACATCCCGCAGCCGGAGCGGGCCAAGGACCGGCCGTTTTTGATGCCGATCGAGGATGTGTTCACGATCTCGGGGCGGGGCACGGTGGTGACCGGGCGGGTCGAGCGCGGGATTGTCAAGGTCGGCGACGAGGTCGAGATCGTGGGGTTGCGGCCGACCGCGAAGACGGTGGTGACCGGGGTCGAGATGTTTCGCAAACTGCTCGACCAGGGCGAGGCGGGGGACAATATCGGGGCGTTGCTGCGCGGCACCAAGCGCGAGGAGGTCGAGCGCGGCCAGGTCCTGGCGGCGCCGGGTTCGATCACGCCGCACACCCATTTTCAGTGCGAGGCCTACATCCTGACCAAGGAGGAGGGCGGCCGGCACACGCCGTTTTTCGCCAACTACCGGCCGCAGTTTTACTTTCGCACGACCGACGTGACCGGGACGGTGCGGCTGCCGGAGGGGACCGAGATGGTGATGCCGGGCGACAACATCTCGATGGAGATCGAATTGATCGCACCGATCGCGATGGATGAGGGGCTGCGCTTTGCGATCCGCGAGGGCGGCCGCACCGTCGGCGCCGGCGTCGTCGCCAAAATCATCAAATAGCGTAGCGAAACAAACGAGACCGGGAACGGAAACACCAGATGGACAACCAGAATATCCGCATCCGCTTGCGGGCCTACGATCATCGCGTGCTCGACCAGTCGACCAGCGAGATCGTCAATACCGCAAAGCGGACGGGGGCGCGGATTCGCGGGCCGATACCGCTGCCGACCAAAATCGAGAAATTCACCGTGCTGCGCTCGCCGCACGTCGACAAGAAGTCGCGCGAGCAGTTCGAAATTCGCACCCACAAACGGGTGCTCGACATCGTCGACCCGACGCCGCAGACCGTGGACGCGCTGATGAAGCTCGACCTCGCGGCCGGCGTCGACGTCGAAATCAAGCTTTAGGAAGAGCCGATGCGTACCGGTCTTCTCGCGCGCAAGCTCGGCATGACTCGATCTTTACCGAGGACGGCAACCATGTGCCGGTGACCGTGCTGGCGGTCGACAACTGCCAGGTCGTCGCCGTGCGCACGCCGGAGAAGGACGGCTACAGCGCGTTGCAGCTCGGCGTCGGCGCCGCCAAGGTCAAGAATGTGTCGAAGCCGCAGCGCGGCCATTTCGCGCGCGCCAAGGTCGAGCCCAAGGCGCGGCTCGCCGAATTCCGGGTGTCGGATGACGCGGTTGTCGATGTCGGCGCCGAAATCACCGCGGCGCATTTCGTGCCGGGTCAGAGAGTAGACGTGGTCGGCACCAGTATCGGCAAAGGCTTTGCCGGGGCGATGAAGCGGCACAATTTCAGCGGCCTGCGCGCGACCCATGGGGTCTCGGTCTCGCATCGCAGCCACGGCTCGACCGGCCAGCGCCAGTCGCCGGGCAAGACCTTCAAGAACAAGAAGATGGCTGGCCATCTCGGCGCCGAGCGGGTGACCGTGCAGAGCCTCGTCGTGATCGCCGCCGACGCCGAACGCGGCGTCCTGATGCTCAGGGGTGCGGTCCCCGGCAGCAAGGGCGGATACGTGCTGGTCAAGGATGCGGCCAAGCGCAAGCCGCCGGACGGGCTGCCCTTCCCCGCCGCGTTGCGCCAGGCGCCGGAAGCGGCCGCGGCCGCGGCGCCGGAAATGCCCGAGGGAGAGCAGAGTTGAGCAAAGTCGTCGTTCGCAATCTCGACAACCAGGAGGTCGGCGACATCGAGCTCGACGACGCGGTCTTCGGGCTCCCGATACGCCGCGACATCCTCGCGCGAGTGGTCAACTGGCAGCTCGCCAAGCGCCGCGCCGGCACCCACAAGACCAAGGGCATCAGCGAGATCCAGGGCACGACCAAAAAACCCTACAAGCAGAAGGGCACCGGTCGCGCCCGGCAGGGCAGCCTGCGCTCGCCGCAATTCCGCGGCGGGGCGACGATATTCGGACCGGTCGTGCGCAGCCACGCCTTCGGCCTGCAGAAGAAGGTGCGCAGGCTCGGCTTGAAGACCGCGCTGTCGGCAAAGCACGAGGAAGGCAAGCTCGTCGTCATCGACGCCGCGCGGGCCGACGAGGCGAAGACCAAAATATTGCGCGCCCGGCTGGAGGCGCTCGGCTGGGGATCGGTGCTGATCATCGACGGGCCGGCGGTCGACGAGAATTTCGCCCGCGCCGCGCGCAACCTGCCGCGGGTCGATTTGCTGCCGCAGCAAGGGGCCAATGTCTACGACATCCTGCGGCGCGACACGCTGGTCCTGACGCGCGAAGCGGTGCAGCATCTGGAGGCGCGCCTCAAATGAGCCGATTTCGCGTCATCCCCCCGGCTGAGACGCATCTGACGCGGCAGCAGATGTATGACATCATCCGCACCCCGGTCATCACCGAGAAGGCGACCAACGCCTCGGAGCACAATCAGGTTATCTTTCGGGTGCCGCTGACCGCGACCAAACGCGAGGTCAAGGCGGCGGTCGAGGGTTTGTTCAATGTCAGCGTGACGGCGGTCAACACGATCCGCGTGATGGGCAAGGTCAAGCGGTTCCGCGGCCGACCGGGCAAGCGGTCCGACGTCAAGAAAGCGATCGTCACTCTCGCCGAGGGGCAGAGGATCGACGTGACCACGGGTATTTGAGCCGAAAGAAGCCGGAACAATGGCACTCAAGACATTCAATCCGACCACCCCGTCGCAGCGCCAGCTGGTCACGGTCGACCGCAGCGAGCTGTGGAAAGGCAAGCCGGTAAAGGGGCTCACCGAGGGGCTGCGCGGCAAGGGCGGACGCAACAATTCCGGTCGCATCACCGTGCGCTGGCGCGGCGGCGGCAACAAGCGCCGCTATCGCATCGTCGACTTCAAGCGCATCAAGGCGGATGTTCCGGCGACGGTGGAGCGGCTCGAGTACGATCCGAACCGCACCGCCTTTATCGCGCTGATCCGGTACCAGGACGGCGAGCTTGCCTATATCCTGGCGCCGCAGCGGCTGAAGGCCGGCGACACCGTCGTCTCGGGCGAGAGGGTGGACGTGAAGCCCGGCAACTCGATGCCGATGCGCAGCATGCCGGTCGGCACGATCATCCACAACATCGAGATGAAACCCGGCAAGGGCGGGCAGATCGCGCGTTCGGCCGGGACCTATGCCCAGCTCGTCGGGCGCGACCAGGGCTATGCCCTGTTGCGGCTGTCGTCGGGCGAATTGCGCATGGTGCGAGGCGAATGCCGCGCGACCATCGGCGCGGTGTCGAACCCGGATCAGCAGAACATCGTCATCGGCAAGGCCGGGCGCAACCGCTGGCTCGGGCGCCGCCCCTCGGTGCGCGGTGTCGCGATGAACCCGATCGACCACCCGCATGGCGGCGGCGAAGGCCGCAGCTCGGGCGGGCGGCACCCGGTGACGCCGTGGGGCAAGCCGACCAAGGGCAAGAAGACCCGGCACAACAAGGCGACGGACCGGCTGATCGTGCGCCGCCGTCATAAGCGCTAGCAAGCAGTCGCACCAGGGAGAGAGAGCTTGACCCGCTCGGTTTGGAAAGGCCCGTTCGTCGACGGCTATCTGCTGAAAAAGGCGGATGACGCGCGGCGCTCCGGCCGCAACCAGGTCATCCGCACCTGGTCGCGGCGTTCGACGATTTTCCCGCAATTTGTCGGGCTGACCTTTGGCGTGTACAACGGCCACAAATTCATCCCGGTGCTGGTGACCGAGAACATGATCGGCCACAAGCTCGGCGAGTTCGCGCCGACCCGCACCTTTTACGGCCATGCCGGCGACAAAAAGGCGAGGAGGGCCTGAGATGAGCAAGCCCGCCGCCGACCGCCGGCTCGACGACAGCGAAGCGCTGGCCAGCATGCGCGGCATGCGCACGAGCGCGCGCAAGCTCAACCTCGTCGCCCGCGCGATCCAAGGCAAGCCGGCCGCCACGGCATTGGCGGAATTGACCTTTTCGCCGCGGCGGATCGCCAACGAGGTAAAAAAGGTATTGCAGGCGGCGATCGCCAATGCTGAAAACAACCACCAGCTCGATGTCGACCGCCTCTATGTAAAAGAGGCGAGCGTCGGCCGGGCGTTCGTTCTGAAACGCTTTCACACCAGGGGCCGCGGCCGCTCGGCACGGGTCGAGAAGCATTTCGCGCATCTGACGGTGGTCGTCCGCGAGCGCCCCGAGGATGACATCGAGGAGACCGCCTGATGGGCCAAAAGGTAAATCCGATCGGGCTGCGGCTCGGCATCAACCGCACCTGGGACTCGCGCTGGTTCGCCCGCAAGGAATATGCGAACCAACTGCTCGACGATCTCGCGCTGCGGCGCTTTCTGACGCGCCGCCTGTCGCAGGCGGGGTTGTCGCGGGTCGTCATCGAGCGCGCCGCGCGAAAGAGCCGGATCACGCTGCATTCGGCGCGGCCGGGCGTGATCATCGGCAAGAAGGGCGCCGATATCGAGAAATTGCGCAGCGACATCGCCAAGGTCACGCCGAGCGAGGTCAGCCTCAACATCCTCGAGATCCGCAAGCCGGAAATCGACGCCAAGCTGGTCGCCGACAGCATCGCCCAGCAACTCGAGCGGCGCGTCGCCTTTCGCCGGGCGATGAAGCGCGCCGTTCAGTCGGCGATGCGTCTGGGCGCGCTGGGGATCAGGATCAATTGCTCGGGCCGGCTCGGCGGCGCTGAAATCGCGCGCATGGAATGGTACCGCGAGGGACGGGTGCCGCTGCATACCTTGCGCGCCGATGTCGATTTCGGCTATGGCACGGCCAAGACCACCTATGGTGTGTGCGGCGTCAAGGTGTGGGTGTTCAAGGGCGAAATCCTCACCCATGACCCGATGGCGCAAGAAAAGCGGGCGGCCGAGGGTCAGGGGCCGCCGGCGAGCCACGAGCGTCCGCGCCGCGACGCGCTGGGGTAAGCCGAAATGCTCAGTCCGAAACGCACCAAATACCGCAAGGCGCACAAGGGCCGGGTCCACGGCCTCGCCAAGGGTGGGACGACGTTGAATTTTGGCGCCTATGGGCTCAAGGCCTCCGATCCCGGCCGGGTTACGGCGCGCCAGATCGAGGCGGCGCGGCGCGCGATCACCCGCCACATCCGGCGCGCCGGCCGGGTGTGGATCCGCGTGTTCCCGGATGTGCCGGTGTCGCACAAACCCGCAGAAGTGCGGATGGGCAGCGGCAAGGGCTCGCCCGAATACTGGATCTGCCGGGTCAAGCCGGGCCGCATCATGTTCGAACTCGACGGCGTGCCGGCCGACATCGCGCGCGAGGCGTTTGCGCTGGCCGCGGCGAAACTGCCGCTCGGCACCCGCTTTATCGCGCGTCCCGGCGAGGAAGCCGTCTGATGAAGGCGTCCGACGTGAGAGCCAAGACCGACGACGAGCTTTCGGGCGAGGTCGACGTGCTCGGCAAGGAGATTTTCAATCTGCGCTTTCAGCGCGCCAACGGCCAGCTCGAGAACACGGCGCGGGTTCGCCAGGTGCGGCGCGACATCGCCCGGATAAAAACCATCCTCGGCGAGCGGCGCCGCAAGGCGTCCTAGGAAAGTTTTAGAATGTCCAAACGCATACTCCAGGGGGTGGTGGTCAGCGACGCTTGCGACAAGACCGTCATCGTGCGGGTCGAACGCCGGGTGATGCACCGGGTCTACAAGAAATTCATCACCCATTCGAAAAAATACGCGGCGCATGACGAGCACAATCGCTGCCATATCGGCGACATGGTCCGCATCGAGGAAAGCCGGCCGATCTCCAAGCGCAAGCATTGGGTCGTGTTGGCAGCCGCCGGGGAAGGAGGCGGCCGGCGCGCCGCCGCCCAAAGCGCCGCAGCGCGAGGCGGTCGAGACCGCAGGGGGTGCGGCATGATCCAGATGCAGACAAATCTCGACGTGGCCGACAATTCCGGCGCGCGGCGGGTCCAATGCATCAAGGTGCTGGGCGGTTCGAAGCGCCGGACGGCGACAGTCGGGGATGTGATTATCGTTTCGGTCAAGGAGGCGATCCCGCGCGGCCGCGTCAAAAAGGGCGACGTCCATCGTGCGGTGATCGTGCGCACCGCCAAGGAGATCCGCCGCATCGACGGCAGCGCGATCCGCTTCGACCGCAACGCGGCGGTGCTCGTCAACCAGGCGAATGAGCCGATCGGGACCCGGATCTTCGGCCCGGTCACCCGCGAATTGCGGGCGCGCCGCTTTATGAAGATCGTGTCGCTCGCACCCGAAGTGCTGTGAGCCGATCGGCGGGAGCCAGGCGATGACAAAGCTGAAGGTCAAAAAGGGCGACAACGTCGTCGTCATCAGCGGCCGCGACAAGGGTCGAACCGGTGAGGTGCTGCGGGTCTTCCCGACCGAAAGGCGGGTGATCGTGCAAGGGGTCAACGTCGCCAAACGGCACACAAAGCCACGGATGGGCGACCCCGGCGGCATCGTCGAAAAGGAATTGACCTTGCATATTTCCAACGTCTCGCACGTCGATCCGGCATCGGGCAAGCCGACCCGCATCGGCTATAAAACGCTCGGCGACGGCCGCAAGGTGCGGGTCGCCCGCCGTTCGGGCGAAGTCATCGACAGGTGAAGCCATGAGCAAGCCGCGCTTGCAGGAATATTACGAGACGACGGTGCGTCCGGCGCTGATGCAGGAATTCGGCTATACCAACCCGATGCAGGTGCCGCGCCTCGACAAGATCGTCCTCAATATGGGGGTCGGCGAGGGTACGCAGGACGCCAAAAAGGTCGATGCCGCCGCCACCGAGCTGACCGCGATCGCCGGCCAGCGCCCGGTCGTCACGCGCGCCAAGCGTTCGATCGCGACCTTCAAATTGCGCGAGGGCATGCCGATCGGCTGCAAGGTCACCCTGCGCCGGCAGCGGATGTATGAATTTCTCGATCGTCTGATCAACGTCGCCTTGCCCCGGGTGCGCGATTTTCGCGGCATTCCCGGCAAGAGCTTCGACGGGCGCGGCAATTTCGCGCTCGGCCTGAAGGAGCAGATCGTCTTTCCCGAAATCGATTACGACCAGGTCGAAGCGGTGCGCGGGATGAATGTGGTAATCACGACCACGGCCAAAACCGATGCCGAAGCAAAGGCGCTTCTCAAAGGTTTTGAGATGCCGTTCGTCAACTGAAGGGTTTGGGAGTCGAAGTCGATGGCAAAAAAGAGCTCGATCGAAAAGAACGCCCGGCGCGCGAAGCTCGCCAAGCAGAGCGCCCCGCGCCGCCTGCGGCTGAAAGAGATCGCGCTCGATCGGACCGCACCTCCGGAGGAGCGGTTCGCGGCTCAGCTGAAGCTGGCGATGTTGCCGCGCAATGGTTCGCAGACGCGTGTACGCAACCGCTGCGCGCTGACCGGACGCCCGCGCGGGTTTTACCGGAGGTTCAAATTGTCGCGCATCGCGGTGCGCGAGCTGGCCTCGTCCGGGCAGATCCCGGGCATGCTGAAATCGAGCTGGTAGGAGGGTTGCGGCGATGACGATGGGCGACCCGTTGGGCGATATGTTGACGCGTATTCGCAACGGGCAGCGCGCGCGGCAGGCGGTTGTTGCTTCGCCCGCCTCCAAGATGCGCGCCAACGTGCTCGAAGTGTTGCAACGCGAAGGGTATATCCGCGGCTTCAGCCGCGAGGATTTGCGCCCCGGGGTCGCCGAGCTCAAGATCGAGCTGAAATATGTCGACGGCGAGCCGGTCATCCGCGAGATCGCGCGCGTGTCAAAGCCCGGCCGGCGGATTTATTCGCGGATCGCCGATCTGCCGCGCAGCCACAACGGCCTCGGGATCTCGATCCTGTCGACACCGCGCGGCGTGTTGTCCGACAATGAGGCGCGTGCGGCCAAGGTCGGCGGCGAAGTGCTGTGCCGGGTATTTTGAGGAACCGAGCCGGGAATTCTGGGGAGCTGAAATGTCGCGCATCGGCAAAAATCCGGTACCCGTCCCAAGCGGCGTGGAAGTGCAGCTCGAAGGCCGCACCCTGACCGCCAGAGGCGGGCTCGGGACGTTGAACCTGGTTGTCAGCAACGAGGTAACGGCGTCGATCGCCGACGGGGCGATAACGATCGCGCCCGCCGGCGCGACCAAGCAGTCGCGCGCCATGTGGGGCACCACGCGGGCTCTGGTCAACAATATGGTCACCGGCGTGTCGAAGGGGTTTTCGGTCGGGCTCGAGATCAACGGCGTCGGCTATCGCGCCGCGGTTCAGGGAGATAACCTGAACCTGCAGCTCGGCTATTCCCACGACGTCGCATTTCCGATCCCCGGCGACGTCAAGATCGCCTGCGAGCGGCCGACGGTGATCACCGTCACCGGCGCCGATCGGCAGCGGGTCGGTCAGGTCGCCGCCGAAATCCGCGCGTTTCGTCCACCCGAGCCGTACAAAGGCAAGGGGATCAGGTATTCCGGCGAAGCCGTTCGCCGCAAGGAAGGCAAAAAGAAGTAATCGAGATGGCGCAAAATTCCCAAGCCCTGTTTCTGCGCCGGCGCCAGCGGGTGCGCCGGAATCTGCGCCGCGCCGCCAATGGCCGTGCGCGGCTGTCGGTGTTCCGCTCGTCAAAGCACATCTATGCGCAGGTCATCGACGACGCCGGTGGGCGTACGCTCGCGGCGGCGTCGAGCCTCGACGGCGACTTGAAAGCGAGCCTCAAGACCGGCGCCGACATCGCCGCTGCCGGCGCCGTCGGCAAGCTGATCGCCGAGCGCGCAAAGGCGGCGGGGGTCGGGCGGGTCGTGTTCGACCGCGGCGCCTACCTGTTTCATGGCCGGGTAAAGGCCCTGGCCGACGCCGCCCGGGAAGGCGGCCTGGATTTTTGAAGGGGCCGGAATGGCACGCACCTCAGGACGCAATCAGGGCGACCGGCGCGGCGGCGGCGACCGCCAGTCGCGCGACCGCGACGAAAACGAATTTGCCGAAAAGCTCGTCAACATCAACCGTGTGGCCAAGGTGGTCAAAGGCGGCCGGCGCTTCGGCTTTGCCGCGCTGGTGGTCGTCGGCGACCGTAAGGGCCGGGTCGGCTACGGCGCCGGCAAGGCGCGCGAGGTGCCGGAGGCGATCCGCAAGGCGACCGAGCAGGCGCGCCGGAACATGATCCGGGTGCCGTTGCGCGAAGGCCGCACCCTGCATCACGACATCACCAGCGGCTATGGCGCCGGGCGGGTGATCGTGCGCGCGGCCAAGGCCGGCACCGGGATCATCGCCGGCGGCCCGATGCGCGCGATCTTCGAGGCGTTGGGGGTTCACGACGTCGTCGCCAAATCGGTCGGCAGCGCCAACCCGCACAACATGATCAAGGCGACGTTTGCGGCACTCGGGCAGGCGACCAGCCCGCGCGCCGTCGCCGCCCGGCGCGGCAAGAAGGTCGGCGAGATTCTCGGACGCCGCGACGCCGAACCGCGTACGGGAGCCGGCGTAATGGAAGGCAAGAAATCGGTGACGGTCGTGCAACTGGGCAGTCCGATCGGGCGCCGGCACGATCAGGAAGAGACCCTCAAAGGACTGGGCCTGAACAAGCGGCACCGTCGTCGCGTTCTCGAAGACACCCCGGCTGTGCGCGGCATGATCCGCAAGGTGCAGCATCTGGTAGATGTCGTCGAAGACGACTGAGCCCTGATTGCTTTAGCTTGGTGGGCGGACGGGGGGCCGTTGCCGGTTCCGTGTCGAAGCGTGAGGTGGAGCGGCGGCATTCGGCGCTTCGGTGCTGCCGCGGAAGGACGGGACAATGAAGCTCAATGAGATAAGGGATAATCCGGGCGCGCATTACCGCGCGAAACGCGTCGGGCGCGGCATCGGATCAGGCAAGGGCAAGACCTCGGCGCGCGGCGGCAAAGGCCAGACCGCGCGAAGCGGCGTGGCGCTCAACGGCTTTGAGGGCGGCCAGACGCCGCTTCATCGCCGCCTGCCAAAGCGCGGCTTTGACAACCGGATGTTCCGGCCGGATTTTAACGTCGTCAATCTCGGCCGGGTGCAAAAGGCGCTCGACGAGGGTAAGCTGAAGGCCGAGGGAACGGTCGATGCGACCACCCTGGTTGCGTCCGGGATCTTGCGTCGGAAGGGCGACGGCGTGCGGCTGCTCGCCAAAGGCGAATTGCGGGCCGCGCTCACCATCGAAGTCGCCGGCGCCTCCAAGGCGGCGATCGCCGCGGTCGAGAGTGCGGGCGGCAAGGTCATCCTGCAGCCCGGGCGCGTACGCAAGCCGAAGCCGGAAGCGGCCGCTTCGGCCTGACGGCGCCCGACTTGAGAAGCAACGCGGCCAACGGCGTCTTCGGGGCGGTGCGCGGTCAGCCCCACCGGCTTTGAGGCGGGCCACAGGTGAGGATGAACTAGATGGCGTCAGTCGCCGAACAACTTGCTTCCAGCATCAATTTCTCGGCCTTCAGCAAGGCGACCGAACTCAAGAGCCGCATCTGGTTCACCCTTGGCGCGCTGGTGATTTACCGGCTCGGCACCTACATCCCGATCCCGGGCATCGACCCCGCGATCCTGCACGACATCTTCGCCCGTAACGCCGGCGGCATTCTCGGCATGTTCGACATGTTCTCGGGCGGGGCGCTCGGGCGCATGACGATCTTTGCGCTCAACATCATGCCGTACATCTCGGCCTCGATCATCATCCAGTTGTTGACGGCGGTTTCTCCGACCCTCGAAACGCTGAAGAAGGAGGGCGAGAGCGGCCGCAAAAAGCTGAACCAATATACCCGTTACGGCACGGTGCTGCTGGCGGCGGTCCAGGCTTACGGCATTGCCGTCGGGATCGAGGGAATGCGCTCCGGCGCCGAAATAGCGGTGATCAGCCCGGGGCTCGGGTTCCGGCTGGTTACGGTCGTGACTTTGGTCAGCGGCACCGTGTTTCTGATGTGGCTCGGCGAGCAGATCACAGCGCGCGGCGTCGGAAACGGCATCTCGCTGATCATCTTTGCCGGCATCGTCGCAAACCTGCCGCATGCCCTCGCCTCGACCCTCGAGCTCGGCCGCACCGGGGCGATTTCTGCATTCTTTATCATCGCGCTCCTGGCGATTTCGGTGTTCGTCGTCGGCTTTATCGTATTTATGGAGCGGGCTCAGCGCCGCATTCTGGTTCAGTACCCAAAACGCCAGGTCGGCAACAAGATGTTCGGCGGCGACGCTTCCCACCTGCCGCTCAAAATCAACACGTCAGGGGTGATCCCGCCGATTTTCGCCTCGTCATTGCTGCTGCTGCCGGCGACGGTCGCCAATTTTCAGTCGAATGGACAAACGTTTGGCTGGCTGGGCTACATCACCACCTACCTGGCCCACGGACAGCCGCTCTATATGGCGCTTTATGTTGCGCTGATTGTTTTCTTTTGTTTCTTCTACACGGCGATTGTCTTCAACCCTACCGAGACTGCCGACAATCTGCGCAAATACGGCGGGTTCGTTCCCGGCATCAGGCCCGGCAAGAACACCGCCGACTACCTGGACTATGTGCTGACCCGGCTGACGGTGGTCGGCGCCGCTTATCTCGCGGCGGTCTGCGTCCTGCCCGAGTTTTTGGTGTCGGAATATTCGGTCCCGTTCTATTTCGGCGGCACCAGTCTGTTGATCGTCGTCAGCGTGACGATGGACACGGTGGCGCAGATCCACTCGCACTTGCTGGCTCATCAATATGAGGGCCTGATCAGGAAATCGAAACTTCGGGGCCGCCGCGGATGAATGTGATCCTCCTCGGGCCGCCGGGCTCGGGAAAGGGAACGCAGGCAAAGCGGATCGAACAAAGCCGCGGAGTCCGCCATCTTGCGACCGGCGACATGTTGCGCGCCGCGACCGCTTCCGGCAGCGAGCTCGGCCAGCGCGTCAAAGGCATCATGGATTCCGGGCAACTGGTTCCGGACGCAATCATCATCGACATGATTGCCGCGCGCATCGCCGAGGCGGACTGCCGCGACGGTTTTGTCCTCGATGGTTTTCCGCGGACTGTGCCGCAGGCGCAGGCGCTCGACGAGATGCTGGCGCAGCGCCGCCTCGGCCTCGACCACGTCATCTTGATCAAGGTCGACGAGGCCGCATTGATCGACCGGCTGGCCGGCCGCTTCTCGTGCGCGCGGTGCGGCGCCAGCTACCACGAACGCCACAACCGCCCCCGGAACGAGGGCGTGTGCGACGCCTGCGGCAGCCGCGAATTCATCCACCGGCCGGATGACCGCCCCGAAGCGGTGACGGCGCGGTTCGAGGTTTACCGTCGCCAAACCGAGCCGATCCTACCCTATTACCGAGAGCGCGGAATTCTGCGCGTCGTCGACGGCATGGCGGGCATTGACGAGGTGACGCGCCAGATCGAAGACGTTATCGGCCCAGACCGGCGCCGCGGCTAGCGCTGTGAAGCGAACGGACGCCTCATCGCGTCTCGGCCGGCTTGACCACGGAAGCCGGCGAGGCCACTGTCGGGGTGCGGCAGAAGACGCGGATGCCCGCAGAGCTGTTCGCGGCGGGCATAATGCCGCAGCCGGGATTGACGCCAGCTTCGGTTTAGCTATACTGCCTGCCCTTGCGAAGGGCGGGACCCACCCTTATTTTGTTCTCTTTGAGGAGGGCGCACGTGGCGCGCATCGCTGGCGTTAACATACCGAACCAAAAGCGAGTGCCGATCGGGCTGACCTATATCCACGGGATCGGCCGCACGACTGCCGCGCAAATCTGCAGCCGGATAGGCATTCCCCCGGAACGGCGGGTGCACGAGCTGACCGATGACGAAGTGCTGCGGGTGCGCGAAGTGATCGATCGTGAGCATACGGTCGAGGGCGATCTGCGCCGGCTGGTGGCGATGAACATCAAACGGCTGATGGATCTCGGCTGCTATCGGGGATTGCGCCATCGCAAGGGCCTTCCGGTTCGCGGACAGCGGACGCATACGAATGCGCGCACGCGCAAAGGGCCGGCGCGCGCGATCGCCGGCAAGAAGAAATAGCGCCCGAACCCCCCACCAAGACATCGGAACGGATAGATGGCCAGAACCGCGGCGCCGGCGCCGCGCCTACGCCGGCGCGAAAGAAAGAACATCACCTCGGGCACGGCGCATGTGAACGCGACGTTCAACAACACGATGATCACCATCACCGACGCGCAGGGCAACACGATCGCCTGGTCGTCTTCGGGCAGCCAGGGGTTCAAGGGCTCGCGCAAGTCGACGCCGTATGCGGCGCAGGTCGCTGCCGAGGACGCCGGGCGCAAGGCCATGGAGCATGGCATGCGCACCCTGGAGATCGAGGTCAAAGGGCCGGGCTCGGGGCGGGAATCGGCGTTGCGCGCGCTGCAGTCGGTGGGCTTTGCCGTCACCTCGATCCGCGATGTGACGCCGATTCCGCACAATGGCTGTCGGCCGCCCAAGCGGCGTCGCGTCTGACAATATCGGCCCCGCCGCGGCGGGGCCTTGCCGAAGAAATCGCGGGTTTGACGCGCCTGCCGGCGTTTGCCGCAGGCCGCACCCGTCTCAACCGACCGAGGTTCTATTGGTGATTCAAAGGAACTGGCAGACCCTGATCAAGCCCAAGCAGCTCGCGGTGGAACCGGGCGACGACCCGAAGCGGGTCGCCACCGTCGTTGCCGAGCCGCTGGAGCGCGGTTTTGGCCTGACCCTCGGCAACGCCTTGCGGCGCGTGCTGTTGTCGTCGCTGCAGGGTGCGGCGGTGACCTCGATTCAGATCGAAGGCGTGCTGCACGAATTCTCGTCGATGCCCGGGTGTGCTCGAGGACGTGACCGACATCGTGCTCAACGTCAAGAGCATCGATTTGCGGATGTATGGCGAGGGCCCCAAGCGGATGCGCCTACGCGCCAACGGGCCGGGCGAGGTGCGCGCCAGTGCGATCGAAACCGGGCACGACATCGACATCATGAACCCCGAGCTGGTGATCTGCACCCTCGATGCCGGCGCTCGGATGACGATGGAGCTGACCGTCGAGAACGGCAAGGGCTATCTGCCTGGCACGCAGAACCGGGCGGAAGATGCGCCGATCGGCCTGATCCCGGTGGACGCGCTGTTCAGCCCGGTGCGCAAGATTTCCTACCGGGTGGAAAACACCCGCGTCGGTCAGGTGACCGACTACGACCGGTTGGCGATGCGCGTCGAGACCAACGGTGCTGTGACCCCCGAGGATGCGGTGGCGCTGGCGGCGCGCATCCTTCAGGACCAACTGCAGCTGTTTATCAATTTCGAGGAGCCGCGCCACCCCTCGGACGATACTCGGCCGAGCGAGCTGCCGTTCAACAAAAACCTGCTGCGCAAGGTCGACGAGCTCGAATTGTCGGTGCGATCGGCAAACTGCCTGAAAAACGACAACATCGTCTACATCGGCGACCTGGTGCAGAAATCCGAGGCCGAGATGCTGCGGACCCCGAATTTCGGGCGCAAATCCTTGAACGAGATCAAGGAAGTGCTTGCCCAGATGGGACTGCATCTCGGCATGGAAATCCCGAACTGGCCACCCGAGAACATCGAGGAGCTGGCAAAGCAACTCGACGAACCCTACTGAGGATCCGATGCGTCATCGCCTCAAAGGCCGCAGCTTCAGTCGCCGCTCCGAGCATCGCAAGGCGATGTTCGAGAACCTCGCCGCCGCGCTGATCAAGCACGAGCAGATCACGACGACCCTGCCAAAGGCCAAGGATCTGCGGCCGATCGTCGAGCGTCTCGTGACCCTCGGCAAGCATGGCGGGCTCGCCAACCGGCGCCGTGCGATCGCCCGGCTGCAGGATACGGGGCTCGCCAACAAGCTGATGACCACCCTGGCCCAGCGCTATTCCGGCCGGTCCGGCGGCTATACCCGCATTATCAAGGCGGGTTTCCGTTATGGCGACAACGCGGCGATGGCGATCATCGAATTCGTCGATCGCGACCCGTCGGCCAAGGGCAAGGATTCCGGGCCAACCGGAACCGAGGACCAGGACGAAGCCGCCTGACGGCAGCCGATAGGGTCTCTACGTCCTCGACGATCGGCGCCGGTTAAGATCGGGCATCGCGCCGGCGCGCATGTCTGACGGCGAAGATCTCGACATCGGCGGCGCGCCGGCGATACGAGACGATGAAATTCCCGACAATGAGCTGGCGAGTGCCAGGACGGACGCCCGGCGGAGCGGAATTCGGGAATTCCGACAGCTGGCGTTGCGCTCGCTCTAGAGCCTCCAAAAAGCCCGCGCCGCCGCTGGGTTATGCTCCGCAAGGTAGGCCGCGATTTCTTCGACCTGCGCATCTGCGCGACGAGAACGGAGGACGCGGGTTGTCATTTCCCGCGAATGCGCTCGTTCTCGGCCTTTGCGACGATCTCCCGCACTTTGCGCAGCGTATCCTCAAACGGCGCGCTCTCACCTCGATCGAGCTCGGCCAGGCTCTCGCTGTCCCCGAAGATCTCGGTGCCCTCTTCTTCGAGATAACAGCGAAGCGCCCGCACCATGACCCATGACCGCGGTCGGTCGAGCACCGGTGCGAGCTTGTCGAACGCAGCAATCAGCTCGTTCGGGATGCGCAGCGAGACGTGGCTCGATCCCGCATGAGCGTCAGGCATGACATCTCCTGTAGCACAACGAGCTGCACCGTAACGTCACGGCACTGCGACCTATTCGGTCGGGCGGGCGGCAAAGCCGAAACTGCCGTCGTCCTCGGCGTCGGCGACCCGAACCTCATTGACCTGCGCCGCGAGCGGGCCGCGGCGAGCGGCGCCGATCATCGCCGCGACCGCCTCGTCGGGTCCGGTTGCCAGCACTTCGACCGTGCCGTCGGCGCGGTTGCGCACCCAGCCGCGAAGTCCAAGTTCAGAGGCTACCCTCGCCGCCCAGGCTCGGTAGCCGACCCCTTGGACACGTCCGGCGACGCGGAGTCGAACCGCCTTCATCGTCGTCGGTATAGCGCGCCGGTATCAGCGCACCCAGCCCGCATTTGGCCCGTGGACATGCGCGGTCCGGGTGAGCGAAGTTGACGACGATCGGAAGGCGGCGCCGCACGCCGTCTGCCGGGGCAAAAGCGCCCGCCGGCGCGGCCGAGATGCGGGCGACAGCACGGAGGACGGCTATGCGACATCGGATATTCGGCCCGACCGGGCGCGATGTGTCGGTCATCGGCATGGGGACCTGGTATCTTGACGAGGCCCATCGCCCGACCGCGGTCGCCGCCCTGCGGCGCGGTCTCGATCTCGGCATGAACCATATCGACACCGCTGAAATGTACGGGTCCGGGGCGGCGGAAGAGCTGGTCGGCGAGGCGATTGCCGGCCGGCGCGACGACGTCTTCCTGGTCTCCAAGGTGTTGCCGCAAAATGCCTCGCGGTCCGGGACGCGGCGCGCTTGCGAGCGCTCGCTTGCGCGCCTGCGCACCGACCGGCTCGATTGCTATCTGCTGCACTGGCCGGGCTCCCATCCGCTCCGCGACACGATCGCGGCGTTCGAGGAACTGCGCCGCGAGGGCAAGATCCTGAGCTGGGGCGTCAGCAATTTTGACGCCGACGGCCTCGGCGAAGTCGTCGACATCGCCGGCAAAGCCATGCTCGCCTGCGATCAGGTGCTCTATCATCTGCAGGAGCGCTCGATCGAACATTCGGTCATCCCGCGGTGCGAGCAGCATCAGGCGGCGGTTGTCGCCTACAGCCCGTTCGGCCACAGCCGCTTTCCCGGTCCCCAGACGCCGGGCGGCCGGGTGTTGAATGAGGTCGGCGCCGCGCACCGCGCCACGCCGCGCCAGGTGGCGCTGGCCTTTCTGATACGGGAGCGCTCGGTGTTCGCCATCCCCAAGGCGTCCAGCCCGGAACACATTGAAGAGATCGCCGGCGCCGGCGATTTGACGCTTTCTCCCGAGGAGATCGCGCGGATCGACGCCGCCTTCCCGCTCGGCTCACGCCGACGCGGGCTGCCGATGCTGTAAACGCCGGCCCCAATCTAGGCCGAGTGTCGGCCCTGCGCTTTGACGCTCGATGTGCCGGGAAGGTGCAATCGAGTTTTGGGAGGCTCGCTGCGGGTCCAACTCCCAGAAGATGCGGTCTGCCCTCAGCACCTGTCAGATCGAGTATTCGGCGACGTGCTCCAAGGCGCTGCCGCCTTCGACCGGGTGGCTTTCGGCGCGCCAGCGCAGCATGCCGCCCTTTAGATTGGCGACATCGCCAAATCCGGCCTCGCGCAAGATGGCGGTCGCCTGGGCCGAGCGGCTGCCTGAGCGGCACACCGCGACGATCGGCCGGTCGCGCGCCAGCTCGGCGGCCCGCTCCGCCAACGCCCCCAGCGGGATCGGGACCGCACCATGGATATGCCCGAGCGGGCCGGTGAATTCCTCGGGCTCGCGCACATCGACAATCTGCACCTCACGCGCATGCTCTTCGAGCCCGTGCGGATGAATTTCCCAGATCCCGGCAAAGCTGTAGTGCAACGGCGCCCAGTTCGGCGCCGCGGTCATGTCGATCTCGCCCTCGGGCTTGCCGCATTTGAGGTTGGCCGGCACCGCGACATCGAGCTTTTTCGGGTGCGCGAGGCGCAGATTCTTCATATAGCCGGTGAAATCGGCCTCGCCGGTCTCGCCGCCGAGGCGCGGGTTGAAGCGCCGCTCCTCGCGCACGCTGGTCACGGTCAGCCCGCGGTAGTCGTGCGCCGGGTACAACAAGCAGCCGTCGGGCAAGGTGAAAATCTGCTGGTGCACCGAACGGTACATCGCACCCGGATCGCCCTGCTGGAAATCGGTGCGGCCGCTGCCGCGCACCATCAGGCAGTCGCCGGTAAAAGCCATGCTGCGGTCGTCGAGCGCGTAGGTCAGGCAGCCGCTGGTATGCCCCGGCGTCTTGCGGACCTGCAGATTGCGCGCGCCAAACGCGACCACGTCGTCGGGAACAAGATAGCGGTCCGCCCCCTCGGCGCCGCTGTCGACGGACAATGCGATGGCGCAGCCGGTCTGGTGCTTCAACAGCCAGCCGCCGCTGACGTGGTCGGCATGGACATGGGTTTCGAGGGAATAGACCAGGTCGAGGCCCAGCTCGTCGATCAGCGCCGCGTCACGCCGCACCTGCTCGAAGACGGGATCGATGATCACCGCCTTCCCGCTTTGCCCGTCGGCGAGCAGATAAGTGTAGGTCGAGGAAGGCGGATCGAATAATTGTCGAAAAACCAGCATCGCCGACCTCCATGATCCGCCCGATGGCACGGTGCCATGCTATCGCAATGCGGCCGAAAAAGGGAGTGCCCCGTCATGCCCGCGATCGTCGTCACTCCGCTGCGCACGGCCGACCGCGACCGGTGGGCCGAATTGTGGCGCGGCTACCTCGATTTCTATGAGACGCAATTGCCGCCTGAAATCTACGAGCACACCTGGGGACGGCTGATCGCGGCGGACAGCCCGATCCGCGGCCTCGGCGCCCGGCCGGACAGCCCCTCCGCCCCGCTTGTCGGCATCGTGCATTATCTGTTCCACGCCCATGCCTGGACGCCGCGCGAAATATGCTATCTGCAGGATCTGTTCGTCGATCCCGCCATCCGCCGCGCCGGCATCGGCGGCAAATTGATCGAAGCCGTCGCTGGGATCGCCCGCGAGCGCAATTGCCTGCGCCTCTATTGGACGACGAAGCAGGACAACGCCACCGCCCGCTCGCTCTACGACCGCATCGCGCATTTCAACGGCTTCATCCGCTACGATTATGCGCTCGACTAAATATTAGGTGCGTTCTCCACGACCCGCCGATTTCGGGCCGTCGGTGTCGACGCCTGTCTGCTCCCCCCTTACAGCCACGCGTCGGCAGCGCCGGTCTAGCCGCCGGCTGCGCGCGCCTCTACTATTGGGTTTGTACCGACAAGCCGCCCGGTGACCGGCGCGGCCCGCAAAGAAGTCGTGTGCGCGAAGGAGGAAACATCATGGACGTGCGTGTCTTGGGGGTCCGTGGTCGGCCGATCATGGGCCTCGGGGCCTTGATATTGGGGATCGTCTGTGCCGTCGCCGGGCTGGGAGGGTCGGCGCAGGCGCAGGCGCCGGCTCCCGCTGCCGCGCCCGCCGCCCCGCCGGCGCCGGTGCAGCCCTGGGGGTTGCCGCCGTTGCCGGCGGGTGTCGGACCAGTCGAAAAATTCGCCGATGTCAGCGGCACGCCGCAGGGCAAGTTTCTCGAAGGCGGCTCGTTCGACACCCAGGGCAATTTGTGGTTCGTGGCGATCGGGTCGGGGTGGATTTCCTACCTGACGCCCGACGGCAAGCTCGTCCCGGTGGTCAACTGCAACCCGCCGCCCGAGCTCGGCCAGACCTGCGAGCCGCAAGGGACTCGCGCTGGCACGACGGCAAGCTCTATCTGACCTCGCGGCACCGCGGCATCCTGGTCTACGACCCGCAGACCAAACAGCTGACGACCTTGGTCTACACCTACCGCAACCAGCTGTTCAAAGGCCCCAACGACCTCGATTTCGATGCCGAGGGCAATCTGTTCTTTACCGACCCGTGGGGGACCGGACCCGGGCCGAACGAGACCGACCGCACCGGGGCCGTCTACCAGTATTCGCGCGACGGCGTGTTGCGCAAGGTGATGGACAGCGGCCTGTTCCCGAACGGGATCGCCGTTTCGCCGGACGACAACACTCTGGCGGTCGGCGACTTCAGGGCCGGCCGCATGTGGTATGCCGGGTTTGCGATCGGTCCCAACATGGGCTGCCCGCAATGCCCGAAAGACCCGCTGCACCTGACCTTTGCCGGGGTCAAGGCGGGCACCTACGTCCCCGGCAACAGCGGCCCCGACGGCGTCCATTACGATGTGAAGGGTAATGTGTGGGCGGGCTTGGCCGGTCTCGGCGGCATCGTCGAAATCAACCCGCGCGGCCTGATCCTGGGCTTTGTGCCGATCCCGAACGGCGACGCCGCGACCACCAACTTCGCGTTCGGCGGGCCCGACAACCAGTATGTCTACTTCGAGGGGGCGACGAGCGGGACCTTCTGGCGCTTCAAGGCGCCCTATCCCGGTCTGATCGGCCCTGGCGGCGCGCGCCTGCCGGCGCAGCCGTGAGCCCGGGCGGCGGTGGCGGCAAGCTGCCCGTGCTGCCGTCGAGATCCTCCCCTGATATTTATCCTATTGTCGAACAGAGCAGTACGCCCATTTCGTGATGCTTTCTGCTAAGACGGATTGATCTCTTTTGGAGCTGGCTTCATCGCCAACTTATGCTTTTGCCATCGTGGATACACCCATGCGCTCAATATGGAACCCAAGACAATGGTTCCTGCGAAGTGCAGCAGCCCCGGCAGGTGAGCGACAACGAATCCGGCAAGAATGAAGCCGATTCCGCTCAGAAAACCTTGGAGAAGGTGGTCTTTCATGGACGGGAGTATATAGTTCAAACGTCAGAAACTCGTCCGCCAGGCGAACCTTTGCCACCGGCTCTCAGCTTTTTGTCTGTTGCGCCGAAGCGATTCGCGGGCAGGTCTGGCCGAGGTCGAGCAACGATGCTATTTCGCGCGCTCACCTCGCGAGGCGAAATGGACAACATTCTCGACCGCCTGGACGAAAAGCGAAAGGCGGCGCGGGCGGGCGGCGGCGCAGCCCGCGTCGCAGCCCAGCACCGTCGCGGCAAATTGACCGCGCGCGAGCGGCTCGATCTGCTGCTCGACCCCGATTCCTTTGAGGAATGGGACATGTTCGTCGAGCACCGCAGCCACGATTTCGGCATCGACGAGCACCGCATACCGGGCGACGGCGTCGTTACCGGCTATGGCACGGTCAACGGCCGGCTGGTCTTTGTGTTCAGCCAGGATTTCACCGTGTTCGGCGGCTCACTCAGCGAGGCGCACGCCGAAAAGATCTGCAAGATCATGGACCAGGCGATGAATGTCGGGGCCCCGGTGATCGGCATCAACGATTCCGGCGGCGCGCGCATCCAGGACGGGGTCGCCTCGCTCGCCGGCTATGCCGAGGTGTTCGAGCGCAACGTCCTGGCCTCGGGTGTGGTGCCGCAGGTGTCGATGATCATGGGGCCGTGCGCCGGGGGTGCGGTCTACTCGCCGGCGATGACCGATTTCATCTTTATGGTCAAGGACACCTCCTACATGTTCGTGACCGGGCCCGAGGTGGTGCGCACCGTCACCCATGAAACCGTGACCCAGGAGGAGCTGGGCGGGGCGCTGACCCATACCGCCCGCTCGGGAGTCGCCGACCGGGCGTTCGAGAACGACGTCGAGGCGTTGCTCGAATTGCGCCGGTTCATCGATTTCCTGCCAGCCTCGAACCGCGCGCCGCCGCCATTGCGGCCGACCAGCGACCCGCGCGACCGGGCCGAGCCGTCGCTCGACACCCTGGTGCCGGCCAACCCGAACAAGCCTTACGACATCAAGGAATTGATCCTGAAGGTCGTCGACGAGGGCGACTTTTTCGAGATCCAGCCCGATTTCGCCCGCAACATCGTTATCGGCCTGGCGCGGATGGAGGGCTCGACGATCGGCGTCGTCGCCAACCAGCCGATGGTGCTCGCCGGCTGCCTCGACATCGACAGCGCCCGCAAGGCGGCGCGGTTTGTGCGGTTTTGCGACTGCTTCAACATCCCGATCGTGACGTTTGTCGACGTGCCCGGGTTTCTGCCGGGGACCGCACAGGAATATGGCGGCATCATCAAGCACGGCGCCAAGCTGTTGTTCGCCTTTGCCGAGGCGACGGTGCCCAAGGTCACGCTGATCACGCGCAAGGCCTATGGCGGCGCCTATGACGTGATGAGCTCGAAGCATCTGCGCGGCGACCTCAACCTTGCGTGGCCCTCGGCCGAGATCGCGGTGATGGGGCCGAAGGGTGCCGTCGAGATCATCTTTCGCGGCGATCTCGGCGACGCCGCGGCGATCGAGGCGCGCGCGCAAGAGTACCGCGAGAAATTCGCCAACCCGTTTGTCGCCGCGAGCCGCGGCTTTGTCGACGACGTGATCCAGCCGCGCGACACCAGGCGCCGGCTCGCCCGCGCGCTCGCCATGCTGCGCGGCAAGCAGCTGACGCAACCCGGCCAAAAAACACGACAACATCCCGCTGTGACCATTTTATCGAATTTGACGCGAGGCCGCACGTATGGCTGCCGGGGCGACTCCCTTCAGCATCGTCATGACCGGGCTTGTCCAGGCGTGTCCCGGCCATCCGATCCCTTCCCGCTTCTCCCACGCACGACGAGGATCGCTGACACGAGCCGCGTATAGGGGTGCATGCCATCACAATGTTCTAACTACGTTCTCAAATGCGATTGTCGGGCGGCAGGGATCAATGTATGATTGGGGCCATGATCCTCATGGCATTCGGTGATGAAAGCGGAACGCACGACGATAGTCCGGCCATGATGCTGGGCGGCTACGTTGCACTATTGGGGCAAGTCCATGCGTTCAATCCAAGTTGGCAGCGTGGGTTAGGGCGGGCCGGCCTGTCGTACTGGCACGGCACAGAGCATTGGGATACGGAAGCCGGTGCCAAATTTGCCCCGCTAGCTCACAAACTCGTCAGAAAGCATTTCCTTTTCGGGTACGTGATAGAACTCGACAAACGAAGCTACGAGACCGCCTACCTCGCTGGAGGCCGGCCGAACAAGCCACAATTGGATACTCGCTACGGCGTGTGCTTCCGATACCTCGCTGCCTTCCTCTTTACGAGGATACCAGGGCTGATCGGCCGCGATGATTTTGTCGTCAACTTTATGCTTGAGGACGGTGCCGCCGGCTCGGCAGACTGCAAGCGGCTGCTACGGGACATGAAAAAACAAGTACTGGAGACGCGGGCCACATTGGGTGAGGTCGAGTTCGATGATAAGAAGAAGCACCCTGGACTACAGGCAGCGGACGCGCTCACCTTCGGCGCCTATAAGCTCATGCCGACTAATCCGCAGATGATCGACATGCCGCAGGACGACACGCTTGCGCGGGCAAATCGACGCGTGGCTGTCAAACCGCCTATCTATCACTGTCGGCTTGATGCGGCGATGCTAGGCGCCCTCAAGAGCGATATCCTGGCGCTGGTGGAGATCCGCAAGCGATACGCCACACAGGTCGCCGAGACCGGGCGAGCCTCCGTAGGCTAGTGCCGCAGCAATGGGTATCTTCTCCTCGCTCCGCGCAGAACCTCCCGCTGACAACGGGATTCCGGCTCTGGCGGCAATCCTGGAAAGCGGCCGGCCGGACATGATTGTCGAGACCACGCGGCAACTCATCTGTGGCCTCGATCGCAACGGATGCGTGCAGACGCTGGTCGCATATAAAAACATGAAACACATCAATCTACCCGTATCCAAACGGCTACGCGCGAAACAGATGGAAGCGGGGGCGACGGATGAACCCTGCCCGGATACCATCGAGACTTGGGCGAGATTTCTTGCTGTAAGCCCAATTCAGACGAACCGACACGGCGTCGGTTCTACTGGTTCCTATACGGGCTGCTTCTGATGAGCGCCGAGGACATCGCCGAGCATGACCCCGCCTGTCGGGAAGCTATATCCGCTATCTGGAACCACCTAAGTGAATGCCAGGACATCATCGAGCATGCGTTGCACGATAACATCCTGTGGACGGATGACGAGAAGGATGTCGGTATGCGGAATCGCCGCCAGCGCACCCCGACTACCTATCTATAGTGCTCAGCAATGGGCTGATCCGCATTGGCGGGCGGTTCTGTGGAAGTCGCGCCCGCCAACGGTCGCTGCGGGTGACATTCCTAATTCAGAAACCATCCTGTTTCGGGGTGCGGGAAATCCCGCAAAGCGGCCGGATCGCCGGCCGATCAAATCCAGGAAAAAATCCTCGGCTGATTTATCGCCGTTGCCGGGAGAGAGAGAAATGGGAGGCCGCGGGGTAGGCATGCCTCGCAAGCAAGCCGTCAAAGCGGCAGAAAATCTGGATTCGGCATTGTCATGGCCTGGACAAGCCTGGACGAGCCCGGCCACGCCGAAAAGGCGGTATCCGCTGATGCTTGCGGCGCCAGTCGCGGCCGTTGGCACTGCCGATGTTCCGTAAAATCCTGATCGCCAATCGCGGCGAGATCGCCTGCCGCGTCATGCGCACGGCGCGGCGGATGGGGATCGCGACGGTGGCGGTCTATTCCGAGGCAGATGCCGAGGCGGCGCATGTGCGCGCCGCCGACGAGGCGGTCGCTATCGGGCCGGCGCCCTCGGCCGACAGCTATCTCAAGCATCGACCGGATCGTCGCGGCGTGCCGCAAGACGGGTGCGGAGGCGGTGCATCCGGGCTACGGGTTTTTGTCGGAGAATGTCGCGTTCGCTGACGCGCTCGCCGACGCCGGCATTGTCTTTGTCGGGCCGGGGCCAAAGGCGATCGCGGCGATGGGCGACAAGATCGAGTCGAAAAAGCTCGCCAGCGCCGCCGGCGTCTCAACTGTGCCCGGCCATCTCGACATCGTGCCCGACGCCGAAGCGGCGGTCCGCATCGCCCGCGACATCGGCTATCCGGTCATGATCAAGGCCTCGGCCGGCGGCGGCGGCAAGGGCATGCGCGTCGCCGCCAATGACGGCGAAGCCCGCGACGGCTTCCGCGGCGCGGCGAGCGAGGCGAAATCCAGCTTTGCCGACGACCGCATCTTTATCGAGAAATACATCGAGGAGCCGCGCCATATCGAAATCCAGGTGTTGGGCGACGCGCACGGCAACATCGTCTACCTCGGAGAGCGCGAATGCTCGATCCAGCGGCGCCATCAGAAAGTGATCGAGGAGGCGCCGAGCCCGTTTCTCGACGCCAAGACCCGTGAGGCGATGGGCCGACAGGCGGTGGCATTGGCGCGCGCGGTCGATTACCGCTCGGCCGGCACCGTCGAGTTCATCGTCGACCGCCGGCGTAATTTCTATTTTCTCGAAATGAACACCCGGCTGCAGGTCGAGCATCCGGTCACCGAGATGGTCACCGGCCTCGATCTTGTCGAGCTGATGCTGCGCGTCGCCGCCGGCGAAAAGCTGCCGTTTTCGCAGGACGAAGTGCGGCTCGACGGCTGGGCGATCGAGGCGCGCGTCTATGCCGAGGACCCGACGCGCGGCTTTCTGCCGTCGACCGGCCGCCTC
The DNA here is from genome assembly GCA_963775525.1 of uncultured Alphaproteobacteria bacterium. Classification (GTDB taxonomy): domain Bacteria; phylum Pseudomonadota; class Alphaproteobacteria; order ATCC43930; family CGMCC-115725; genus AP-15. Next base: position 533,974 of record CAVZJF010000005.1, read on the forward strand.
GTGCGGTATCTGCCGCCAGCCGGGGAGGGCGTGCGGCTCGACGACGGGGTCTACGAGGGTGCGGAGATCAGCCTCTACTACGACCCGATGATCGCCAAGCTCGCCGTCCACGGTGCCGACCGCGATGCCGCCATCGACCGGCTGCGCCGGGCGCTCGACGGGTTCTACATCTCCGGCCTGCAGCACAACGTGCCGTTTCTGGCGGCGGTCGCGGGCAAGGACCGTTTTCTCAAGGGCGCGCTGTCGACCGATTTCATCGCCGAGGAATTTCCGGGCGGGTTCGCACCTCCGGCCGGGTTTGTCGCGGCCGACCGGGTCATCCTGCTCGCGGCGGCGCTTGCCGGCTGCCGCATCCGCGAACACGAGCACGCCATCGACGGCCAGCTTCCCGGCGTCCGCGGCGCGATCCCCGAAGAATTGACGATCCTGCTCGACGGCTCGTCGCACGCGGTTTCGGTCAAGGCCGAGGCTGCGGGTTATGCGATCGAAATCGGTGGAGAGCGCGTGAACGCGTCGACCGACTGGCAGCCGGGCCAGGTGCTGCTGCGCGTGCCCGCGAGGGTACCGAGACCGCAATTGTGCAGATCGAGCGTCTGTCGGTCGCGGAATTTCGCCTGGTGCATGGCGGCGTCGTGCGCCGGGCGCAGGTCCTGAGGCCGCGCGCCGCCGAGCTGTTGGCGTTGATGCCGCAGAAAAAGCCGCCGGACACCTCGCGGCTGCTGTTGTCGCCGATGCCGGGTCTGTTGTCGTCGCTGGCGGTGGCCCAGGGACAGGAGGTCAAGGCCGGCGAGCCGCTCGCCATCGTCGAGGCGATGAAGATGGAAAACGTGTTGCGGGCGGAGCGCGACGGCCGCATTGCCACGATCCGCGCCAAGCCCGGCGACAGCCTCGCCGTCGACGAGGTGATCCTCGAATTCGAATAGCACCGTCCCGCCCCAATGAGCCGTTGCGAGAAGCGCAGCGACGAAGCAATCCGGTGCGGACGAGGAGGAAAAAGCGGAGCAGGCAGCGGCGACGGGATTGCTTCGCTGCGCTCGCCATGGCCGGAGCCTTTAGCAGGCGAGAGAAGTCAGGACAGCAATGACGAACGCGGCGCAGGGCGCGGGCTTTCCGCCTGAGGTCGTCGATTTTTCAGCGATGCACACATTATCGGACGACCGCATTTTCGTCGCCGACCGCCTAGGTTGGGGGGGCCACGCAGTTGCGCGCTCGGGCTCCGCGCAATCTCACTTGATGCGTTCGTCATGGGGTGCCCGATTACGCCGCCCGCGGATTTTTCGCGCCGAGGCGCTTCGATTTTTTGATAAGGCCGTGGTGACCGGGTGCTACACTTTTCGGCAGGAAGAAGGGCGTGCGTGCGTTGCAACCACCGGAAAGGGATGGAAATGGCGTATGATCTGTTGATCAAAAACGGCCGCATCGTCGACGGCTCGGGCATGCCGGCGTTTCGCGGCGATGTCGGCGTCAAGGACGGCAAGATCGTCGAAATCGGCAAATTGAGCGGCCCGGCGGCGAAAACCCTCGACGCCGCCGGCCGGGTGGTGGCGCCGGGCTTTGTCGACAACCACTGCCATTACGACGCGCAGGTGACCTGGGACCCGCTGTGCTCGTTCTCGCCCGACCACGGCTGCACCACGGTCGTGTTCGGCAATTGCTCGTTGGCGTTGGCGCCGGTGCGCCCGGGCACCGCCAAGCGGGTCGCCGAGTTCCTGTCCTATGTCGAAGCGATCCCGATGGAGGTGCTGAACACCGTCGAGGTCGACTGGGAGACGATCCCGCAATACATGGACCGGCTCGACCAGAATTTGGGCGTCAACGTCGGCAACCTGATCGGCCATTCGACGGTGCGCTATTACGTGATGGGCGACGAGGCCCAGGGCCGCACCGCGTCGGACGACGAAATCAAGAAGATGCAGGACGTCGTGCGCGACGGCATCAAGGGCGGCGCGCTCGGTCTGTCGGTGTCGCGCAACAAGGGTCATTACGACCCGCAGGGTGTGCACATCCCGGCCTTGTGGGCCGACGAAAAGGAAATCTTCGCGCTCGGCGACGTGTTGCGCGAAATGGGCACCGGCATCATCCAGTCGGGCGGCGGCCGCGCCGCTGAGCTGAACGACGGGCTGATGGCGCGCCTGTCGGAGGCCACCGGCCGCACCGTCATCTACAACAACCTCGGCCAGACCGTGCGCGAGCCCGACGCCTGGAAAAAGCACATGGCGAGGGTCGATGAGACCTCGAAGGCGGGCATCCGGGCCTATCCGCTGTGCAGCCCAAACCGCGTCACCCAGACTTTTACGATGCGCAACTGCCAGATCTTCCGCGGCTCGCCGACCTGGCACCCGATCCTGCTGTCGTCGGACGACGAAAAGCTCAAGGCCTATGCCGACCCGGCGGTCCGGCAGAAATTGCACGAAGAGGTCGTCGAGCACACGGTCCAGGTGCCGGCCGCCGGTTACTCGCGCGAGTGGTACAATTACATGTGGGTCGAGACCCCGGTCCTCGACAAGAACCAGGGCCTCAAGGGCAAGACTATCGGCCAGATCGCCAAGGAGCAGAACAAGCGGGTCATCGACGCCTTCCTCGACCTCGTCGTCGAGGAGAACCTCGACACCGGCCTGATGCAGTCGGAAAACAACGTCGACGACGAAGCGATGGCCAAGATCCTGACCTATCCGAACGCGATCGTCGGGCTGTCGGACGGCGGCGCGCATGTCCAGTTCCATGGCGGCTACGGCTATTGCACGCGGCTATTGTCGGAATGGGTGCGCGAAAAGCAGGTTATGAGCCTCGAGCACGCGGTGCGGCGGCTGACCTTCGACTCGGCCTCGGCGCTCGGCCTCTACGACCGCGGGCTGCTGCGCCCCGGCATGGCGGCCGACATCGTGGTCTTCGATCCCGACACGGTTCGCCCGTTGCCGGAAAGCGTCGTCCACGACTTCCCGGCGGGCGGCTGGCGCATGAAGGAGCCGGCGGCCGGCATCATGGCGACGATCGTCAACGGCCAGGTGCTGATGGAAGACGGCAAGCACACCGGCGCCTTGCCCGGCCGCGTCCTGCGCAACACCTACTACAAGGCCAACCACGCCTAAGCGCGCGGCTTAGCCGCAACTGGGCCGCCCGCAGCTTCGGTTGCGGGCGGTTTTCGTCTAAGGCGGGTGCCGTGCAAATCGCAGTCGTGTCATTGCGAGAAGCGCAGCGCCGAAGCAATCCCGGTCGGACGGGTCTCTTGCCGCCCGAGATTGCTTCGCTCAGCTCGCAATGACGTTGCGAGGCGGCGGTCCCGTCCGATCAAGGCCTGATTCTAGCGCGGTCCAATCCGGTCATCATCAAGACGCGGTGTCGAAAACGAAACCCCGAGCAGGCAACCGGCCTCGAGAACTTGGTCGCGCATGCTTTCCCAGCCGCCGCTTCGGCTCCGTCAGTAGATTTCCGTCCTCTCCCTGGAATTCATGCGAGCTGGGGTTTATTCCCAGCGAAGCGATCGTGCTCGGCACGGGTCTCCAAACGCGATGACCGGTGTTGTGCCGGGGATGACCGCCGCCGCTGGTGCGGACCGCCGCACCAACCGCGAGATAATCTCGACAATATCCATCGGTCTTTCCGATTGTATTCAAGACGCGAGCAAGTAATAGAGCGCTTGGCGTCAAAATTTCGTCCTAGCCCTGAGCGCCTTTTCCACGGTGGTGTCGTTGGTCGACCAGGGCCGTCCGCGGTGATATGCTGGGATGTGCACAAGGCGGGCCGATGCCTATGTGCGCAGGCTTCGACCGCGCGAGGATCGCGCCCGCCCTTCCGGTCAACGCGTTTGCCGGCTCGCCCGACGATCTAAGGAGGCGACAGGCTTCTCCGCGGCAGGGAGGCGATGAACCTGATTATTCGGCGGCGTTCGGCAGGGGGCGGGTCTGATCGGCGTATCCGGCGAGCAGACCCGCGAGGGAGATGTCCTCGTCCAGCGCCTCCCAATGCAGCCCGCGCGAGCTGATGCGACAAGCGTCTCGCTGTTCCGGAGCGGCGCGCAGCAGGCGCGGAAACCACGCGAGGGGGACTCCCAAGATCCGACCGTCGGACAACTCCACCCACATGCTGTCCTCGTCGAAGCGGACGCCCGTCGCCCTAACCAAAGAACTCATTCCATGCTTTCTCGATGCGCTCACGGTTTGCCTCGATCAGCGCCAGCAGCTGACGCAAGGCGCTCGAATTGAAGCCGATATTGTAGGCGAGATGCACCTCGGGTCGAAGCCAGAATTTGGCCTCCTTGCCGCCCTGCTCGACATGGATATGGGCTGGTTCACGTGGCCGGCCTTCGTTGGAATAGAAGAAAAATCGATATCCGCGGGTTCGGAGGACGGTAGGCATCAGGGACGCGACGTGGTCAGCCGCCGGTCCACAGGCGGCGCAGGCGGGGGCGGTGGCGCAGGAGCCAATAGAGCGCGACCAGGGTGTGGCCGTTCTCGATCGCGCCGGCGTCGAGCATCGCTTCGATCTCGATGACGGTTTTGACGATCGTGCGGATGTCCTCGCCCTCCTCGGGCACGCCGTGAATGCCGCCGGCGAGGCTCGCATCGACGCGGGCGCAGAACAGGAAGACGCTTTCGTCCGAGGCGCCGGGTGACGGCAGATAGCGTTGGATCGGGATCGGGTCGCCAACCAAGGCGAGACCGGTCTCCTCGCGCAATTCGCGCCCGGCGACGGCTTCGGGTGTTTCCCCGGCGTCGACAAGTCCGGCGGGAACCTCGACCTGCCACGGCGAGGCATCGGCCAACAGCGCCGGCGGCCGGAGCTGCTCGACCAGCACGACGCTGTCGCGTACCGGGTCGTAGGGCACGACCGCTACCGCCGCACCGCGCCGCAACACGTCGTAGGTACGCACCGCACTCCACGCGCCGGAGAACAGGCGGTGGCGGAGCCGGAAAACGTCGATGCGCAAGAATCGCTCGAAGGCTTTGGTCGCCTCGATGATTTCGACATCGGGATGCGCGGGCGGGCTCGGGAAGTCCGGGGGCGTCACACGGCGGCTCCGGTCGCTGCGCCCGGGGTCGCGGCGCCCGGGGCCGCGGCGACGGTGGGCGGGTGGCGCGGCAGACGGATCGTGAACTCGGTGAACTCGCCCTCGCGGCTGTCGACCGAGATCATGCCGCCATGCTGCTGGACGATGATGTCGTAACTGATCGACAGGCCAAGTCCGGTGCCCTCGCCGGTCGGCTTGGTGGTGAAAAACGGGGTGAATACCTGATCGCGCACCGCAGGCGGCATGCCGATGCCATTGTCGCGGATCCGAATTTCGACCGCCTTGCAAAAATCGCGGGTTGAAGCTTTTACCGCTGGCTCGTAGGGGGGATCGCCACCGGCGCGGCGGCGCTTGTTGACCGCGTAAAAGGCGTTGCCGAACAGATTGAGTAGAACCCGGGTGATGTCCTGCGGGACGATGTCCAGTGGGTCGAGATCGCGGTCGAGATCGCGCTCCAGGGCGACGTTGAAGCTTTGATCCTGGGCGCGGGCGCCGTGGAAAGCGAGGTTCAGCGCCTCTTCGATCAATGCGTTGAGGTCGCTCTTGCGGCGCTCGCCGCTGCCGCCGCGCGAATGCAGCAGCATGCTGGTGACGATGCCGTCGGCCCGTCGCCCGTGCTCGATGATCTTCGCGAGGTTTGCGTCCAAGGTCGTGACCAGCTCGCTGAGCTCGTCGGGGGTCGCCGCGCCCGGCCCATCCGCACCCCCATCTGCGCCACGTTCGATGGTTTCCTTCAGCTCGTCGAGCAGTTCACGCGACAATTCGGCGAAATTATTCACGAAATTGAGCGGGTTCTTGATCTCGTGGGCGATGCCGGCGGTCAGCTGGCCCAGGGACGCCATCTTTTCCGATTGGACGAGGCTCGCCTGCGCCGCCTTGAGCTGGTCGTGCGCAGCCTGCAGATCGGCTTCGCGGCGGAGTTGCTGCTCGAACAATTTCGCGTTGCGCACCGCATGCGCCGACTGGATCGCGAAGGCTTCGACGAGACGGACGGTCTCGTCGGAAAAATTGCCGGCATCGCGGCGGACGACGATCAGGCCGCCGAGGATGGTCTGCTCGTGCAGCAGCGGGGCGGCGAGCAGCGAGCGGTACCCAAGGCTCGCGAGTTCGCCGGCAAGTTTCGGCACCGTAATGCCGGTTGGCTCTGCAAGGTCCGGGATCTGCATTGGCGTGGTGGTGATCGCGGCGCGTCCGACCGCCCCTTCGCCAAAGCGGATCGGCTGGGCCTCGAGGCGGGCGGCGAGCTCCGGGCCCGCGCCATGGCTCATCCGAAAGCGAAATTCGCGCGACGCCTCGTCGTATTCGTAGATCATGCCGGCTGCGGCGCCGGAAAATTCGACGGCTCGCGCCACGACCAGGCCGAGCACCGCCTCGAGGTCGAGGGTCGAGCCGACGGCGCGGCCGACCGCGCGCAATGCCTCGAAATGCGCCAGAGTCCGCCGCAGCTCTTCGAGCGTGTCGCGAAAGGCGGCAAGGGTGCGCGCCATCGCGCCGATCTCGTCGGGGCCCGCGGGTGGAATGGTCACGTCGAGATTTCCGGCGTTGAGCCCGTTCATCGCCACCACGAGCTGGCGCAGCGGGACAGCGATCGAGCGCAACACCAGCAGCGTCAAAAAGGCGCCGACCAGGATCGCCGTAACAACCACAATTCGCGAGACGCGGGCTGCCTCCCTGGCTTCGCGGACGACCTGCTCGCGGGCGGCGATCGCCTCGTGGGTCAACCGGTTGGCGATCGCCGCAAGGAGCCGGTCGGCGGCGACGCTGTGCAGACTTGCCTGGGCCAGCAGCGAGTTGCCGATCACCCGGCGCTCGTTGGTGTATTCGTCGACTGCCCGGTGGGCGAACTGCGTGTACTGCGCCAGCTCGGCGCGGATTTCAGCCACGGCCCGCGGTTGGCGCTGGGCCAGGGCGTCGAGATGCCGCTCCATCTGCTGGCGGGCGGCCGCGGCATTACGTTCGGACAAGGTCAGCATGCTGACGGCGAGGTCGGTCAGCCAATAGCGCATCTCGCCAAACGCGATCTGCGCGCCGTCGGCCTCTTCGATCAGGTCGATCAGATTGGCCGCCTTGTCCATGCCGGCGGCATTTTCGGCCAACTTCCGGTTCAGGTAGAAATTGGTCGCCAACAGGAAAAGAAGGAGCGCCCCGGACAGCAGGATCAGCCGGGTGCGTATCGGCAGCTGGGCCATCATCCCGCGCTCGCCGGCCACCGGATCAACGGAAGAGGACGATGCTCATGACCCCGCCGAGGTCGCCGAGCTTGGCCCCCTCCTTTGGGTAGCCGGTAACGTCGAGCTCGCCCTTTGGCGTGCCGTGGCAGGCGAGGCACGATTCCCGATAATATTCGGGAACGGCGATGCGGTAGGCGGGGCGGCCGTTGATCGTGACCAACTCCCGGAAGGGTTGGCCTTTCGGCCAGTCCGGGCTGAGCAGCTTGGTGTCGATCACCTTGATCTCCCAGGGGTCGGGCAGCGCCTTGCGGTTGCGGACCAGGTCGGGCGGGGCGGTAATTTTCAGGGCCGCCTCGCCCCCGGCCAAGCCGTTAAAGGCTTCGCTGACAAGGCGTCCGAAAACCGCCGGGATGAAGCCCTTAAAGCCGGTGCCCTTCTCGTTGATGGTGACTTGGTTGTCGTCCACGACCTCGACGATCGCGTTCATCATCGCGTGCAGCAGGCGGCCGTGGCGCGAGGCCTTGTCGACCGCCTCCGGGTCGATGCCGGTGTTCTTCCGATAAAGCGCCACCGCGTCGGCCAGAACCTTCTGACCGGTCAGGTGCTTGTCGCCGAGGCTGGGATCGTTGATCAGCTCCTGGTTGTTGGAGACGACGGTCCGCGCGTCGCGCACCATTTCGGCCAGGCTCTGCGCGATGACCTCGTCCTTGTCGGGAAGCGCGGGGTCGGCGGCCGCGCCGCAAGGCAGGGCGGCGGCGAGCAGCAAACAGAGTGCCGCGACGGCGATCCACCGAAATGTCGTTGCCAACCTCGCGATCCCAGTAGCCCGACGGTGCATGCAGGCCTCCGGGCTAAGCAACGGAAGTGGACGCCATCTCGTCAATTCGGCGGCGGGTGCGCCGGTCATCTGCCGGCATCCGGGGGAACCAGCTCGGCGAGCTTCTCCTTCAGTCGGACAAAATCCACGGGTTTGGCGAGAAAGGCGGCGGCGCCGAGCTCGCTCCGCCATGCGCATGCGCTCGTCATCGCCATACGCCGTTACCATGAGCACCGGCAGCTCCGGCCGTCTTTGCTTGATCTCTCGCAGCAAGGTGAGCCCGTCCATGCCGGGCATGTTGATGTCGGACAGGATCACGATCAGCTCCCGGCCGAGTTCGGCGACGCGGCGCAAACCTTCCTCGCCGGAGGCGGCGAAATGCAGCGTGTAGCGGCCCTGGCGAACCTCGCGGCGAAAGCGCTGGCGAAACAGATCGGCCACGTCGGGCTCGTCGTCGACGATCAGGATGCTCAACCTCATGCCTCGAACCTCGGATGTCGCTGCGGCCAATGGCTTAAATAATAGCTGCGTCGAGGACGTTACCCGGCAAGCCGGTCTCGATTTCGACGACCCATAGATCAGGGTCGCGGCGGCGCTGGCGGGCGATGTAGGAATCGGCGTCCGGTTCGGCAACCGGGTCGGGGCCTGTCGCCCGCATCCATGCGAGCTCGCCGTCGGGTCCGCGCGCCTGGGTCAATACCGAACAGCCGGCGTCCTGAGCGTTGAGCTTGAGCAGGATCGCACCGGCATCGCCGTCGCCGCGCGCCACCACCGCCACCGCCACCGCGGCGAGGTCGCAGCGCCGGATCAGCGCCTTGATCCACAAGGCAGTCTTGAGCCGCGGTTCCATCAGGCTCGGCGGCGCGCGGCGGAGCAGCGCATCAGCCGCGACCCGGCGCGAGCGGGAGGCGGACGTGAACCTGCAGACCGTGGGGCGCCCGGTTCTCGGCGAAGATCGTCCCTCCCATTGCCTCGACATTGCGCCGCGCGATCCACAAGCCGATCCCGAAATAGCTGCCCGGCGCCTCGCCTCCGACATCGTCGCGGCGTTCGGAATGATAGCGTTCAAAAATCAGCTCGATCCGGCCATCGGGCACTCCCGGGCCGCGATCGGAGACGATCAGATGGGCGAAGCGGCCATCATGCGACAGATGTACTAAAACTTCGCCGCCCGCCGGCGAGAACGAAACCGCATTGTCGATCAAATTGTCGAGAACGGTCTCGATCATCTCTTCGCTGCCAAGGACATTGAGGCCGGGAAGCAGGTCGGTCGTGATTGTCAGATCGCGGCTGGCGAGCACGATCGTCACGTCGCGGTCGTCGTGTATCGCGGAACGGTTCTGAACCAGCCGGCCAATCACCCGCCCCAGATCGACCGGCGTCAATGGTTCGTCGATCAGATCTGCGGTGGCCTCGTCGAGTTCTCGGGCCGATGCGACGAGGCCGTCGAGCCGGTCGAGGGCGTGTTCGACGACGCCGATGGCGCGTTGCGCGCGACGGTTTCCTTCCGGAAGGCTGCGGCGCAGCGGTTCGACCGACTGGCGGATGACGGCGATCGGGGTTTTGAAGGCGTGGGCGTTGTCTTCCGCGGCCTGGCGGATTTCGGCGGCGGAGCGGTGGATCGCGTCGACCATGCGATCGAACTCGGCGGCGACCTCGCCCAGCTCCGGCATGTCCGCGCGGGCGCCGAACGAGCCGGCGTCGGGTCCTTGTTCGCGAATTCGCCGCGCCCGCCGGGCAAAGCGGCGCAGCCCGCCGCGCACGCCGAGCAAAGTCGAAAAGGTGATTGCCGCCATCGCGAGATAGATGACCGCGGCGACGCGCACCGACGGCGTCGCCCAATAAGGCTGGCCGAGATGGGCGGATGGGAAGGCGGCCTGGGAAAACGACGCCACCACCGCCCAGCACCCGACGGCGGTGGCCAGCGGGGTCACCGCGGTGACGATCTCGGCGCCGCCGGTCGGCCGATGGTAGATCAGCGAAAAGGGCATCTCGTCGCGGCAATTCTGCGCCAGGCGGTCGAGCACGCCTTGCTGCGCCAAGGTGTTGCGCTCGACTTGGAGGTTGGCCGCCTCGACCGTGGGCCAGGAAGCGACATAATAGAAGCCGTCGCTGCCGGCGCCGGCCGGGGCCAGCAGCAGCTTGATTGTCGTCACTTCGCCGGCAAACCGGGAAAGGCTGGCGCCAAGTTGCGGCAACGCGTCGATATCGGCGTTCTGCAGCATCGGCAGCAGGGACTGGCTGATCACCCGCCCCTCGTCGCGCACACTGCGCAGCAGCAATCCCTGGCTTTCTTCGTAGGCGTTGCGGAATTCGATATAGAGAAAGACCGGCACCAGCAAAAAGATGATCGCCAAGAGGACCGTCTTGCCCGTCAGCGACCATGCCCAGCGCAGGCCCCGCCGCCACTCATTGTTGCGCGGTCCAGCGGTATCCAAAGCCGGCATAGTTGTGGATGTGGTCGAAATCGGGGTCGCGGTCGCGGAACTTCTTACGGATACGCTTGATGAAGGTACGGACATTGGCGCGGTACCCCTCTGTTCCGTGCCCGGCGACGAAATCCTTGCCGTGGACAAGATCATAGATGTCGCGATAGCCGACGTCTTGCCCTGCCTTTTCGGCGAGTAGCGCCAGGATCTTGAATTCCGTCAGGGTCAGATCGATTGTCTTGCCCGCCCAGATCGCCCGATTGGTGTCGAATCGCAACTCCAGCTGACCCAGCGTCATTTTCTCCGCGCGCGTCGGCTCCGGTTCGACAAGTGGTCGCGCGCCGTCGGTGATCAGCTGCAAACGCTTGACCAGAATGGGCAGACGACGCGACTTGTCGATAAAATCGACCGCACCGCCGGCAAGGGCCGCCTCTTCGTAAATGTCATCCGACAATGCGGTCAGGAAAATGACTGGAATCGCAATTCCATGCCCGCGCATGCGACGCAGGACCTCGATTCCGGTCAATTGCGGCATGCGCCAGTCGAGCAGCATCGCGTCGGCGCCGCCGCCCTCTTCGAGGTAAGCGAGGGCGTCCCGGCCGTTATCGAAGCTGGTGACGTCGTAGCCTTCGTCGATAAGGTTGAGGCCGAGCAACTCGCGGAACAGATCGTCGTCGTCGACAGAAGAAGATGCGCCATCGTTTGAATAGGCCCTAGCCCCCGCGGGCGACAATCAGCGAGCGCAGACAATCCTGCCGGCCGGCCAAATCGGCGGGCTCGCCTTTGAACGCGTAATGCAGTGTCCGCATCTTGCCGCTGCGCAGATCGAGGTAAAAGAACAGGTCGAGTTCGCAGGTTGCGGTGCGATAACGCCAGATGGTCGCCGGCGGCGCGTCGGACTGTTCGGTTGCGGCGCCCAACATATGCGTCGCCGCCCCTTGGTCGAGCCCGATCAGCTCGCTGGTGCTTGGCGTCCTGACGACCGGTTCGGGACTGGCGAGGGCCATTGCCTCGGGGCCGGATTCAGGTCCGCCCGGCTCGTTTTCGGGCGGCGGGCTCGGCTTGTGGGCCGGAAGCGGGAACACTCGTCGCCGCGGCTGCGGGGGTGGCGGCAGCGGTGGCGGTTCGATGGCGACCGCCGGTTGCGGCGTTGGCGGCGGCTTCTCGGCGCAGGCCGCGAGGACACTCACACCCAAACTCATCAGCGCCGGATAGACAAACGATCGCCGTCGCTCGACCCAGTTAACCACAACACCCCGGCTCGCACTGATCCCTCACGGCGAACCCTGATATAACACGCATCAACGTCGCACCAGACGCTCGACGACGCCGATGTCCCCGTCGCGGTAGATTGCCACCAGCTCGCGGTCGTTCAACATGACATAAGTATGGTCGCCCTGGTCGCAGCGGAGCAGGGCCACCGGATAAGTCGGCGCTGCCAGCAAGTCGGACAAATTCCGGGTGAGGTTGGGTTGGCGGGGCACCAGTCCGGTCAGCGCCTCCCGTTTCCACACCGCATACTCGAAGCTGAACGTACCGTTGCAGGTCTTGCCGTCGAGCGGGGTGCTCTGACCATTGGGCTGGTTCTCGACGACGGTGTCCTGGCGAATTGTAACCGTGTCGTTGTCGGCGGTGGCCCAGGTGCCGATGAACGGGTTTTGCGGCGGCGCCGGCGCCACCGTGCAGGCGGCGAGCGCTGCCGCAAGCAAAGCCGGAGCAGCTTTCAAAAGGGACAATCGGTTGCGGCGGCGGGTCACCTTGCCTCTATATCGAAACGGTTCGCGTTCGCATATTACGAATATTACCAAAGCGCGGCGGCATGATCGGCGTTACCGGGGCCGTCTCGGGGCTGTCGGGGATGGAATTGGCGGTTATCGGGCGTAACCGGCGAGCCGGCCGGCCGATCCACAGGGCGCGGCTTGACGGAACGCGGAGGCCGAGTCAGGCTGGCACGCTGCACGACACGGCGGAGCCTGAGCGATGAAGCTGATGTGGTTTCACCTGATGCCCTACACCGAGTTGCCCGACGATTTCAGGGAAAAGCATCCCTCGGTGTGGGTCGACATCCATTCCTCGCTGTTCGACCCGCGGCGCGCGCATCACATGTACAACGACTTTATGGACGAGTTGGAGTTCGCCGCCGAATGCGGGTTCGACGCGATCTGCGTCAACGAGCACCACTCGAACGGCTACGGGCTGATGCCGTCGCCCAATCTGATCGCCTCGGCCTTGGCGCGCCGGACCAATGACGTGGCGCTGTGCGTGATGGGCAATTCCCTGGCGCTGTACAACCCGCCGACGCGGGTCGCCGAAGAGTTCGCGATGATCGACGTGATCTCGGGCGGGCGGCTGATCGCCGGCTTCCCGGTCGGCACGCCGATGGACACCTGCTTTGCCTATGGCCAGAACCCGAGCCAGCTGCGCGACCGTTACGGCGAGGCGCACGATCTGGTGCTGCGGGCGTGGACCGAGCCCGAGACCTTTGCCTTCAACGGCCGCTTCAACCAGCAGCGCTATGTCAACATCTGGCCGCGGCCGGTGCAAAAGCCGCACCCGCCGATCTGGATTCCGGGCGGCGGCTCGGTCGAGACCTGGCAGTGGTGCGCCCAGATGGACTACGTCTACGCCTATTTGTCCTATTTCGGCTTCAAGGACGGGCGCGCCACGATGCAGGGCTTTTGGGACGAGATGGCGCGGCTCGGCAAGGATAGGAACCCGTACCGCGCCGGCTTTCTGCAGTTCGTCGGCGTCGCCGAAAGCCGCGAGGAGGCGATGCGGCTTTATAAAGAGCCGGCCGAGTATTTCTATGGCCGCTGCCTGCGCGTCGACCCGAAATGGGCGATGCCGCCCGGCTACATCACCGAGGCGACCCAGCGCGCCGGCGTCCAGGGCCAGATCGGCCGCGCCGCCAGCCTCAACGCGAGGCAGCAGGCGCGCGCCACGACCGACATCGCCGACATCGTCGACCGCGGCTATGTCATCGTCGGCTCGCCCGACGAGGTCGTCGAGCAGCTGACCGAGGTCGCGACCGAGCTCAATGTCGGCCATCTGATGCTGCTGCTGCAGTTCGGCAACATGGGCAAGGAGTTGGCGGCGCATAACACGCGGCTGTTTGCCGACCGCGTGATGCCGAAGCTCAAGGGCCTGTTCTCCGAATGGGAGGACCGCTGGTGGCCGCAGCCGATGGCGCATGCCGAGCGCGCCGTCGTGCAGCCGCCATTGCTCGCCGCCGCCGAATAGACCGCCGGGAGATCCCGGTCGGGCAACGCCTCTCGACCCGACAGTCGGTCGAACGGGTATTTTTGCTGGTTCTATTCGTCGCCGGCCGAGGCCGCGCCACGGCCGGTAGACGGCAGCACTCTATGCCGACTGGTCCAGCGCGTCCGCGACGAACCGGCTGACGCTCTTGCCGCTGCGCGCGGCTGCCGTGGCCACCCGTCGGTGCAACTCCGGGGATATTCGAACGGTGAAGTTTCCCGAATAAGGCCGCTCCGGCTCTTTGCCGCGTTCCCGGCACCATTCGATGTAATCGGCGACCGTATCGGCGAAAGCCGCCTTAAGTTCGTCGAGTGTACGTCCCTGGAAGGTCAGCACATCCCTGGTGTTGATAACTTCCCCATGAAACAGGCCCGCATCTTCGTCGAGTTCGATCGTCGCCACATAGCCGTCGTGGGTCATCGTGGTCATGGTGCTATTCCTGCCTCGCGTAAGAAGCGCCGCACCGCGCTGAGCGCGTCCTCTGTCCGTCTCAACAAGTTTCGCGGATAGCGGCCGGCGAAGGACGGCGTCCACCCGTCGGAGGTTGGAAGCGCTGCACGTCCGCACCGTGCTGAGCGGATGGCGAGGGGCCCGTTCCCGTGCCGCGCTCGCGCCTCCGATTTGCGCCAGCGCCGCAGGTTGGTGCGGGCCAGCTCGATGATTTCGTCGCCGCGGCCGCTCATCACCGCTTTCAGCATGTAGAGGGTGAAGCCCTTGGCCATCTCGGCGGTGACGCGGGGCGGCATCGCCAGCTCCATGCGGTTGACGACGGCGTCGACCAATACCGGCCCCGGATGGGCCAATGCCTCGCGCAGCCTGGGCTCGACCTCGGCCGGGTCCTCGATGCGCACGCCCTTGATCCCGACTGCCTCCGCCAGTGCCGCGAAGTTCGGGTTGACGAGATCGGTGCCCGAGTTGAGGAACCCGGTCGATTTCTGCTCGAGCTCGACAAAGCCGAGCGCGCCGTTGTTGAAGACGACGATTTTGACCGGCAATTTCAGCTGCACCAGGCTCAGCAAATCGCCCATCAGCATCGCAAAGCCGCCGTCGCCCGATAGTGACACGACTTGGCGCTCGCGGAAAGGCGGCCTGGGCGCCGATCGCCTGCGGCAAGGCGTTGGCCATCGAGCCGTGCCAGAACGAGCCGAGCAGCCGGCGCTTGCCGTTCATCGCCAGATAGCGCGCCGCCCACACCGTCGGGAGGCCGACATCGCAGGTGAAGATCGCGTCGTCGCTCGCCAGTTCGCTGACCGTGCGGGCGATCTGCTGCGGGTGCAGCACCCCGCCGGGCCGGCCGGTCGCAAGCTCGTCGAGCGATTTGCGGGCGTCGCGGTAATGCTCGAGGCAGGCATCGAGATGGGTGCGGTCGGTCTTGGTCCGCAGTCGCGGCAGCAATGCCCGCACGGTGTGGACAACGTCGCCGAGGACGCCGAGCTCGACCGGCGCGCGGCGGCCGATCGCTTCGGGCCGCAGGTCCACCTGGGCGATGCGCGCCGCCGCCGGATAGAATTGCCGGTAGGGGAAATCAGTGCCGAGCATCAACAACCCGTCGCAATCCTCCATCGCGTGATAGCCGGAGGAAAAGCCGATCAGCCCGGTCATGCCGACATCGTAGGGGTTTTCCCACTCGACGTGCTCCTTGCCGCGCAACGCATGGACGATCGGCGCCTTCAACGCTTCGGCGAGCTGGAGGATCTCGGAATGGGCGCCGGCGCAGCCGCCGCCGCACAACAACGTCATCCGTCGGGCGCCGTTCAGCAAATCGGCGAGGCGGCCGAGCGCCTGATCCGAGGGCGTCACCACCGGGCGGTCCGGCACCAGGCCATGCGGCTTTGGCGTCGTGGAGACGCTCGCCGGTCTCAGCGCCACGTCGCCCGGTATGACGACGACGCTGACGCAGCGCTCGGCGGTCGCCCGACGGATCGCGGTCTCGATTGCTCTCGGCATCTGCTCGGCGGTCGAAACCAGCTCGCAATAGCCGCTGCATTCGCGGAACAGCTGGTCGGGGTGGGTCTCCTGAAAATAACCGGAGCCGATCTCGGGCGAGGGAATGTGGGCGGCGATCGCAACGACCGGCACGCGCGAGCGCTGGCAGTCGTAGAGGCCGTTGATCAAGTGCAGGTTACCCGGGCCGCAGCTGCCGGCGCAGACCGCGAGCTCGCCGGTGACATGCGCCTCGGCACCGGCGGCAAAAGCGGCGACCTCCTCGTGGCGCAGATGCAGCCAGGTGATCCCGCCATGGCGGCGCAATGAATTGGTGATGCCGTTCAGGCTGTCGCCGACGATCCCATAGACGCGCCGCACGCCGGCGGCGGCAAGGGTCTCGACGATCTGGTCGGCTACAGTCGTGGCCATCAGCGCTCTCCCCCGATCGGCGCGGAGCCGGGCCGGTCTGGGCAGATTTATGTCAACCGTCGAATTTGCCGCGCGACACCTCTCCCGGTTTAGGACACGAGGCAGTCGGCGCGGTCGTCGTGAGCTGCAGGTTTCGGCGTTTCGCTGTGGTAGGGCACGCCTTCGTTGGGGGCGGCGCCGATCTTGACGAGTCCGGTTGCGACCGGTGGCTGGTTCGGGTCGGCGCCGGAGACGATCACGCCGCCCGAGACCAATTCCTTGCGCTCGGGCCAGACAAATTGGAAATGCTCGATGCTGCGACCGGCGCCGCTCGGGATGTAAATCGGCGAGCTCAGGCGAAAGACGCGATCGGCGATCTGCGGGCCGACGGTATGGCCGGTTTGGCCCCAGAAGACGGGGTCGCCGCGGAACCACGCATTCAGCGCCGCGGTGTCGTCGCGCTGGCCGTCGCCCCACAAGACCAGCGCTTTAGGCCCGCATTTCGAGCGATCGGCGGACCAGGCCGGCGACAGCACCATCATAGCCGCCGCCAGACAGGCTGCGAGCCCCAGCGCATTAGCCGTCATACGCAGCACAAGCCTCACCTTTGGCTTTGCCGTTTCAGGGGCGGTTTGCGCCCGAAAGCCGTGGCCGTCAAGATGTCGACAAAGACCGCGCGCCGCCCGGCTATGAGCATAAAAAACGGGCGGCAGGTTCACCAGAAGCCGGCGCCGGGACGCAGTCAGCTGGGGGTGCGGCAGACCGCCTCGATGTTGTGGCCGTCGAAATCGAGCACGAACGCGCCGAAGTAATCCGGATGGTATTGCGGGCGCGGCCCGGGCGGGCCGTTATCCCGGCCCCCGGCGGCGAGCGCCGCCCGGTAGAACGCGTCGACGGTGGCGCGATCGGCGGCGGCAAAGGCGACGTGAACCCCCGTTGTCACCCGATCGCGCCGTCCGATCCAAAAGAACGCTTTTCCGTCCGTGCCGTAGCCGGCGAAGGTTTCGCCGTCGGCATAAAGCCGGATGACGCCGAGCGGCCGTAGTGCCGCGTCATAGAATGTCGTTGCGCGTTCGAGGTCGCGCACCCCGATCGTCACATGATCCAGCATCGAGCCCTCCGGGCGGGCGGCGAAGACCGGCCCCTTATCCCGGTTCCGCGTCTCCGGTTTCACGCCGCACCCCAGGCTCAGGCTCGGGCCATCTGGCGTCCTCGATCCGGCCGCAGCCGGCCCGGATCACGGTTCCAGGCGCCGGCTCAGGCCGCGACGCGCCCGGCGCCCTCGATGACCGCGTCCCAATCGTCGACGTCGCGGTCGAGCGGGTGGATCATGACGTGTTGCACGCCGGCTTCGGCATAGGCGGCGATGCGCTCGCGCAATTCGCCCTGATCCTTGCCGCTCCAATGGGTGCGCATCGAGATCGTGAATTCCGGTTCGGGACGGTCGCGGCGCAGCCGCGCGACGACCGGCGCCACCTCTGTCGGGGTCAGCTGGCTGCCGTGCCAGCCGTCGCCAATCTTCACAGTGCGTTTGAACGCCGCTTCCGAGCGCGCGCCGAACCAGATCGGGATCGGCTTGTCGGGAAGCGGGCGCATTGTCATCTCGTTGATTTCGGCGGGAATGTATTTGCTGTGAAACGTCACCGGATCCTGCGTCCACACCGCGCGCATCATCGCGATGCCTTCGTCCGTGCGCCGCCCGCGCTCGTGGAAGGGCACGCCCAACGCCGCGAACTCGGCTTCGAGCCAGCCCACGCCGGCGCCGAGAATCAGCCGGCCCTCCGAGAAATTCTGCAACGTCGCCAATTCCTTGGCGAGCGGGAGCGGGTGGCGCATCGGCAATACGAGCACGCTGGTGCCAAGCCGCACGCGCTTGGTGACGGCGGCGGCCCAGGTCAGGCTCAGCACCGGGTCGAAGAACAGGGGCGAGCGCGGAAAGGTCGCGCGCGGCACGATGATGTGCTCGCTGACCCAGACGTCGCTGAGCCCCATATCCTCGGCCCGCTGCGCCGCCCGCCGGATGCGCTCCGGCGTGGCCTGCTCGCCCGCATGGGGCAGGTGAATCCCGATCTGCATGCCGCCCGTCCCCCTTGGGTAATGCCGCCCACCGCGAAGGGCGCGCTGACGGCATATTCTTCACGCGATCGGCGCGCATCGGCAAGTGCGGTTATCGGCCGGCTTCAGCGGCGGAATCGGGCTCGCGGAGCCATGGCCGCTCGATCGTCGGACGCCCGAAGTGATAGCCCTGCAGATAGCCGACCCCCTCTTCGCGCAGCAGAGACGCCTCCTCGGCGGTCTCGACGCACTCGGCCACCGTGCCAAAGCCGAAGCCGCGCGTCAGGCCCAGCAGATGCCGCAGGATGATGCGATTTTCGCGCCGCGCCGGCAGGCTGCGGACAAAGGACCCGTCGATCTTGACGATGTCGACGGACAACGCCTGCAGATGACGCAACGAGGTATGTCCGGCGCCGAAATCGTCGAGCGCCACGCGACAACCCGCGTGCCGCAGGGTGTCGACAAAGCGGGCCGACTCGTCGAGGTCGTCGAGCGCGGCGGTCTCGGTGATCTCGACGACGACCCGGCGGGCGTATTCCGGCTCGCGGCGCAACAGCGTCATCAGCGAGCGCAGCCACGGCCGGTCGCAGGCGGTCCGTCCGGAAACGTTGAAGCCCAGCCTCACGGCGGGATGCGCGGCCAGTTCGCCGAATGCCTGGTTCAGCACGTAGCGGTCGATCAGGCCGATCAAGCCGGTCTCCTCAGCGGCGGCGATAAAGTCGCCGCAGGGGATGAGGCCGCCATTGTGATCGCGCATCCGCAGCAGGCATTCGAAATAATCGACCTCGCCGGATGTCGCGGATACCACCGGTTGAAACGCAAACAACAAGCGGTCTTGCCCGAGCGCCGCGCGCACCGTCTCTTCGATCGCCGTGTCGCGCCATTTCCGGCCCGGCTGGCCGCCAAGCTGCAGCTGGTCCATGGGTCAGCGCCCCGCTATCCGGCGTTCGCCCGCTGTCCGACGTTCGCCCGCCATCCGACGTTCGAAAGAAAGCGCGTGCGGGGGCGCTGGCCGGTTGGGGCGGTGTACCGGGTAATTTTCGCCGCGCGCCGCAGATCGCCCGGCTGCTTTGGCGGCGCCCGGCCTGGGTGCGACCTCATCGCGTCGACAAGCTTGTTGCAGCAGGGGAGTTGCCGGCACGGCGCAGCCTCGATTGCTCGATCCGACGGCCCCCGGCGGTCAATTTCATCCGGGTCCGCTTGATCGCAGGCTAGGCGGCGAGATGTGTAGGAACGCTTAATCAGATGCCCGCGCCGAGCGGGCGGCACTGCTCAGCCGGGCGTGTGCGAAACCAGAAACGGCAGCACCGCGTTGTTGAATTCGCGCGCCCGGACATGGACCAGGAAGTGGCCGCCGCGCGGGAACAGCTTGACCTCGGCCCCCGGGATCAGCCGCGCCAGCTCTTCGGAATAATAGGACGGGGTGACGATGTCGTCCTCGGCGCCGATCACGAGGGCCGGGGTCTTGATTTGCCCGAGCTCGCTGGTGCGGTCAAAGGCCAGCATCGCGTCGATGCGGTTGATGACCATATCGGTGGGGGCGAAGGTCGCCAGGTGCTGCGCCTCGATCTGGCGCAATTTCTCGTTGTTTCGCGCCACCCACCAGCTCGGATACCAGACCAGCGTCGCCGATTGCAGGTAGATGCTGGGTCCCAGCCGCTCGAGGATCTCCTTGCGGAGCGCGTAGAGCCTGCGGAAGTAAGCGTCGGCCTTGGTCCAGGTCGCCGACAGCACGACGCTGGCGAGCCGGTTCGGGTGTTCGATCGCCAGCACCTGGGCGACAGCACCACCGGTGGAATGGCCGACAACGTGCGCACGGGGGATTTCGAGGGCGTCCATCAAGGCGATGGCATCGACCGCCATGCGCTCGACGGTGTAGCCCATCCGCGCCGGATCGCTCTGTCCGATGCCGCGATGGTCAAAGGTGACGACTTCGAACCGCTTGGCGAAGGCGCCTGCCTGCTCCTGCCAAAATGACGCATACCCGCCGAGCCCGCTGATGAACAGGACGGGGAAGCCCATGCCTTGACGCTCGTAATAGAGCGAGCACTCACCGATCGAGATGCGCGGCATCGATCTCAGTTTCAGAAGGTCGCCGTCGGTATCATCGGCGCGGGCAGGCTGTCAACGCGAAGGGCATGCGTCGGACGCAGATTTGGATAGCGCGGTGCACTGCGGTAGCGATAAAGCTGCCTAAATGTTGACACATCGCGCCGGTTCCATACGCCGACACCATGCGGTTGAGCGTGGCTGTCCGAGCTAACGCCCCCGTTCCGGGCGGAGTGCACCACCAGAAACCACACGCCACAGGCGTGGCACGGCTTCATGATCAGATCGAGAGAGCGATATGAAGGACGAGGAACAGATGACCAAGGTGCGGCGCCTCGACGGGCGGCATACCGGTTTAGCGGCGGCCGGCGTAGCGGCGGCCGGCGCCGAAGCGGCCTCGCGACCGCTGTCCGCACCGCGGCGCTCGACCCCCCGGACCCAGGACATCGACCGCCAGGTGGGCGCCCGTGTGCGCGAGCGCCGGATCATGCTCGGCCTGACCCAGCAGCAGCTGGCCGATCTGATCGGCGTCACGTATCAGCAGGCGCACAAATACGAGCGCGCGATCAACCGGATTTCGGCTGGCCGGCTGTTCGAGATCGCCCAGGTATTGAGCGTCCCGGTCAGCTATTTCTTCGCCGGCATCGAGCAGGACGGCGACCGCTCGGTGAGCCCGCGCGAGCGCATGTGCCTCGAGCTGGCGCGCAATTTCGCTCAAATCCCCAACGAGCGGCACCAGGAGGCGTTGAGCCAACTGGCGCGCGTGCTCGCGGCGGATTGAACCCGGAGGGGATCGACCTCCAGATCAGATCGGCGGCCGTCGCCGGGCGGCGATGCCCGACACCAAAGCCACGATGAAGATGACGAGGAAAACAAAGAACAGGATCTTGGCGATGCCCGCCGCCGCGACGGCGACGCCGCCAAAGCCGAGAAATCCGGCGATGATCGCGACGATTAGAAATACCAGCGCCCAGTAGAGCATTCTCTCCTCCATTGCCAACTCAGCCGCGCCAACTCAGCCGCAGCGCCGAGGGGTCTCCCCGCGAGACGATGGCTATGGCTTGAAACACGTTGTGCGCGGTGCAGTTCCCGCGATCTCGGGTCGATTTACGTCGCGGGTTGCACCAGTAGAAGTGGCGCGTCGGCGATGCCGATCGCGATCGGCAGCTCTCCGGTCACCTCGCCGTCGATTTCGACCAGAAATGGCGCGGCTGAACTCTGGCCGCTCGGTGTTACCTGCAGCTTGCGCATGGGTAGGATCGAGACATTCGGCAGGCGGTGCAGCGCCCCCAGCACCATCGCCATAAGCCCAAGCAATGCGGCAAGGCGGCCGGCGCGTCGGAACAGAACGACATGGAGTGTCGGCTCGGCCAGACGCGCCGTCGGCGCGATGATGAAATCGCCGGCATAGCGCCGCCCTTTGACGACGATCACCGAGGCTGCGCGCCGTTCCCCACCGGTTGCGTCAACAACGAATTCATGTCGGCGGTAGCGGAAAAGACACAGCAACACCGCCCAGACGACCGCGAGCTTGCCGATCCGTCGCTTGAGACGGGAGTTGAGCGCCCCCAGCACTTCGGCGTCGAAGCCGATCCCCGCCGTCGCGACAAACAGCCGGTCGCCCGCGACGCCGGGCCAAATCGGCAATGCTGGCGATTCGGCGACTACCCGAGCAAGCGCATCGGGCGCCCGCGGCATGCCGATCTCGCGCGCCAGCACGTTGCCGGTGCCGAATGGCAGCACCGCCAGAAGCCGCGACGACCCGCGAACGCCGTTGACCACTTCGTTGACGGTACCGTCGCCGCCGGCCGCGACGATCACGTCGAAAGCCGGATCGGCCGCGCGCGCGATGCGCTCGGCGTCGCCGGAAGCGTGCGTTTCGCGGACTGTTACGCGGCAGCCGAGCTGTTCGAGCGCGCCGACCACCCGGCGCAGGCGGGCTTCGCTGCGCCGTCTTCGGCCTGCCGCGGGGTTGACGATGATCAGGACCCGTCGCGCCATCTCGCAGGCAGCAGCGGCGCGCTAGGCGGCGGGCGCCAAGACCGCAGCGGCGGCCGGCGCGTCAATCCACATCCGGAACCACGATTCCAACATCAGCAGCGCCCACAGCCGGTTCTGGTGGTCAAACCGCCCCGCGCAATGCTCGTCGAGCAGACGGCGAACATAGTCCGGCCGGAACAGGCCGCGCTGCCGCGCGCTTTGCGACAGCAGGACGTCGTAGGCCATCTCCTTGAGCTCGCTGCGAAACCAGCGGTCGATCGGGCAGCCGAACCCGCGCTTCGGCCGATACAGAACCTCGCGCGGCAAATAAGGCTCCATTGCCGACTTGAACAGCGCCTTCAGGGCGCCCCGTTTCATCCTGACCGTTTCCGGCAACGCCGCCGCCCATTCGACCAGCTCGTGGTCGAGCAAAGGCGAGCGCACCTCCAGACCGTGCGCCATGCCGGCGACATCGACCTTCACCATCAGATCGTCGGGCAGGTAGGTGTGGATGTCGGCGTTGTTGGCGCCGCCGACCAGGCTTCGGGCTGCGCCGAAATAGGGCGCCAGCAGGTCGGCTACCGGGTGCGCGAGAAGACCGCGCATCGCCTCGCCATAGCCCGCGTCCTTATCGCCGTCGGCAAAGAAAGCGATGGTCGGGAGATAGCGCCGCGCCGGCGACGAGACCGGCGCCGTCAGCACCCCGCGGATCCGCCCCAGCTTGAACCGGCGCTGCAGTCCCGAGGGTGCGATGCCGAGCAGCCGCGCAATCCCGGCGCGGGCCGCTGCCGGCAGGCGGTCGAGCTGCGCCAGCCAATGCATCGCCTTGTAGCGGCCGTAACCGAGAAAGCACTCGTCGCCGCCGTCGCCGGTCAGCGCCACCGTAACATCGCGGCGCGCCATCTCGGCGACGTACCAGGTCGGGACCGCCGACGGATCGGCGAACGGCTCGCCGTAGTGCCACACCAGCCGGGGCAGCACCGCAACCGCGTCGGGCTCGACGATCAGCTCGTGATGATCGGCGCCGTAGCTTTGCGCCACCATCCGGGCATAGCGGGTTTCGTCATAGTGCTTGTCGGCAAAGCCGATCGAGAAGGTCTTGACCGGCCCGCCGCCGGCACGCGCCATCATCGCGACGACGGCGGACGAGTCGACCCCGCCCGACAGAAACGCGCCGAGCGGCACGTCGGAAATCAATCGCAGCCGTACCGCCTGCTCCAGCCGTTCGACGAGCTCGCGGCGCAGTTCGGCGGGCTTGCGCCGGGCGCTGCTTGCGTTTGGGTGAGGGAGTTCCCAATAGCGCACCAGCTCGGGCTCGCCGAGGCATCCGTCGCCATCCACCGCGACAGTCAAATAATGGGCGGCCGGCAATTTGTTCACGCCGGCAAAAGCAGTCATCGGCGCCGGCACGTACTGCAGCGTCAGAAAGTGATCGATCGCGCTGAGGTCCGGCATGCGAGGAACATCGGGCCAGGTGTGCAACGCCTTGATTTCGGAGCCAAAAACCAATGCCGAGCGGGTGCGCATCCAATAAACCGGCTTCTTGCCGATCCGGTCGCGCGCTAAGATCAGCCGGCGCGCGCGGCGATCCCAAAGCGCCAGGGCGAACATCCCGCGGAGCCGCGAAAAAATCCGCGGTCCCCAGGCATGCCAGCCATTGACGACAACTTCGGTGTCGCTGCGGCTGCGGAAAACGTAACCGAGAGCGGCCAACTCGGATCGGATTTCGGCAAAGTTGTAGACTTCGCCGTTATAGGTGATCCACACGCTGCCATCGGCGGTCGCCATCGGCTGGTGGGCAGCCGGCGACAGGTCGATGATCGACAGCCGTGAGTGCGCCAGACCGGCACGACCGTCGGTCCACACACCATGGTCGTCGGGGCCGCGATGGCGCAACGGCGCGATCATCCGCCACAGCCGAGCTTCCAGCTCGGCGGCGAGGGGAGCCGGGCCGGCGCTTAAAAAACCGGCGATCCCGCACATCGCACGCTCCGTTCAACGCCTTCCGGGATATCCAGTGCGGCCGGCCGCCGCGCGTTTCAGGCCGCTTCGATCATGGTTCCCGACAGTTGGGCGGGCACGGTGCGACCCAGCAGATCGAGCAATACGATCACCCGGTCGTTATCGTGCAGCTCGACCAGCCGCCCTATCATGTCTGCGAACGCTCCCGCGGTGACGCGAATCAATTGCCCCGGCCGCAGGGTTCGCCGCGGATCAAGGCGGTCAAACGTTCCCGCCTCTTCGCGCGACCGTATCGCTTCAACGATTTCACCCGGCACCGGCGCCGGCCGTTCGCCGGCACGGATCACGTCGCTGACGCCGAAGGTCGACAGAATCGGCCGCCAGCGCATCGCCGGTTCGTCGACGGCGGCGAACAGGTAGCGCGGAAACAGCGGACGCAGCGCGAGCTGTCGCCGGCGCGCATGGCTGACCCAGGTCCGGCAGCGCGGCAGATAAGCGCGATAGCCTTGGCGCAGCAGGTTTTCAAGCGCCTTGGTCTCGGCATGAGTTTGAGTGTGAACCGCGTACCACGAAGTCGTCACGGCGCGGACCTTCGGCCAAACACGCCTGGCCTAACGCCCTTCGCCGCGACCTGAAGCTGGATAAGCAATCTCGATTTCCCCCGGAACAGATGGAGGATACTACTGCGTTCACGGATTGAACGTCAAGCTTCGGCAGCTACCTCGATCAGGCATGAGCGGCCCCGTGGCGACCGCCGGAATTTTGGCGCGGCCGGTCGATACGGTCGATTACGTTGCGGTTTAATGCGTTTTGGGGCGAAGCCGCTCCTTTTCCGGCACAGCCAGCCATGGTCCTCGACGACGAGGGGCTTTTTCCCCGACGACCCGACGCTAGGCGTTTGCGTCGGTTTCCGACGCCTCGGCCAGCGTTTTTGTCATTTCGAGAAACTGGTGACGGGCCCGGGGTCGGGAATCGCGTAATAGAGCCGGATGAATTCGATGGTTTCCGGACGCTGCAGATATTCGCGCCAGCGCTGATCCTCGGGGCTGATCTCCGCGTCGTCCGCGCGCAGGTCGCCAAAAAAATATGATATCGGCACACCGAGAATTTCGGCCATCGCCGACAGCCGCGAGGCGCTTACGCGATTGGCCCCGCCCTCGTATTTCTGCACCTGCTGGAAAGTCAAGCCGAGTGCGTTCGCCAAGGTTTCCTGGTTCATCCCCAACAGCAGCCGGCGCATTCTGATGCGGTTGCCGACATGAATATCGATTGGATTGGGGACGCCGGTGCCGCGTCCGTATTTCGGCGCCGATTTCGGCTCGTCGACGGATTTTGCCGAGCTCTTCAACCTTTCCCCCTCGTCGGATCAGGCCATCTCAATTAGCATCCGCCTGCTTCCGGACGCAAGCACCATTTGTTAATTCTTGCTCGAATGCGAGCGCGGACGCCCGCAAACTTAAGCTCAGGTTGAGCGATGACGGGTCGGACGGCTCGATTTTCCGGAATTGGGGTTCAAGCCATCCGCCCACAAACTACCCGTCGCGGCGGTCCGGGTCGTCGTAGCCGCGGCGATTGCTGATAAACACCAGGGCCATCAACCCGACGCCGAGCGCAAACGTGACGATGACCCCGAACACCAACGCCAGCCAGCCCGCGGCGCTGATTTCCGACGTGCCGAGTTGGTTCCAGAACATCCCGATGACGATCGCTACGGCGACGACGGCGGCAGCCGCGATCACGACCGCCACCCAAGTCGATGCCCGAGGCATCGCTAACTCCCCGTCTGTTTAACCAAGTTGGCTGCTTAACCAAGGTGGCTCCCTGTTACTTGGCAACCGACACGGCTTTGTGCAAATGTCGCGCGTCGCCGAACTCGAAGGAGTTCGGGCACGGCGTTGGCGACGAAGGTTCGGCCGCCCACAAAGCGGCTTACGCCGTGCTGTCGCTCGTGGCACAGTGCCGCCCGCCAGCCCGACGGAGAACGTCATGCCGACCAAGAGCCAGCACCCCGAGACCCTCGTCCTTCACGCCGGCTACCGCAGCGATCCGACGACCAACGCCGTCGCGGTGCCGATCTACCAGACGACCAGCTATCAATTCCGCAACACGCAGCACGCCTCGGACCTGTTTGGGCTGGCGGAGCTCGGCAACATCTACACGCGGATCATGAACCCGACCAACGCGGTGCTCGAAGAGCGGGTCGCCGCGCTCGAAGGCGGCGTCGCCGCGCTGGCGCTCGCCTCGGGTCAGGCGGCGTCGCTGTTCGCGGTGCAGAACGTCTGCCAGGCCGGCGACAATTTCGTAAGCTCGACAGACCTTTACGGCGGTACCTGGAACCTGTTTCTGAACACGATGATGAAGACGATGGGGATGGAAGTCCGCTTCGTCGATCCCGCCGACCCCGAGAATTTCCGCCGCGCGACCGACGCGCGCACCCGCTGCTACTACGCCGAAACCCTGCCCAACCCGAAGCTCGAAGTCTTCCCGATCGCCGAGGTCGCCAAGATCGGACGTGAGCTGGGCGTGCCGCTGATCGTCGACAACACCGCCGCGCCGGTGCTGTGCCGGCCGCTCGATCACGGCGCCGCGATCGTCATGCACTCGACAACCAAGTTCATCGGCGGGCACGGCAATTCGATCGGCGGCATCGTCGTCGACGGCGGCAATTTCGATTGGGAAAAGCACGCCGCGCGCTTTCCGCTCTTGAACCAACCGGACCCGAGCTATCACGGCGCGGTGTGGACGCAGGCGGTCAAGCCATTGGGACCGATCGCTTACATCCTCAAGATGCGGGTCACCCTGCTGCGCGACCTCGGCGCGCCGATGAGCCCGTTCAACGCGTTTCTGTTTCTGCAAGGCCTCGAATCCTTGCCGTTGCGCATGCGCGCGCACTGCGCCAATGCGGTCACCGCCGCCAAATTCCTGTCCGAGCACCCCAAAGTCACGCGCGTCATCCATCCGAGCCAGATGAGCGGCGAAGCCAGGCGCCGCGCCGACGCCTATTTGAAGGGCGGCTATGGCGGCCTGCTCGGGTTCGAGCTGAGAGGCGGGCGCGATGCCGGCCGCCGTTTTATCGACGCGCTGCAGATGTTCTACCACGTCGCCAATATCGGCGATTCGCGCAGCCTGGCGATCCATCCGGCCTCGACGACCCACTCGCAGCTTTCGCCTGAAGAACAGGCGCAGACCGGGGTCAACGACAGCTATGTGCGGCTGTCGATCGGGATCGAGCATCCCGACGACATCCTCGCCGACCTGAAGCAGGCGCTCGACGCCGCCTGACCCGCGCGGCGCGGGCGATGCCGGCCGCGAGCGTCGGCGACATCCTGCTGCCGCTTCCCTACCCGACCGACCTCGGGCTGACCGTGGCCAGTCACGGCTGGGCCCAGCTGGCGCCGTGGCGCTGGGAGCCCGATGCCGGCGTCCTCGCGCGCGGCGAGCGAATTGCCGGCAAATTCGGCACGATCGCGGTCGCGCAACACGATCCGGCGGCCGTCGCCATCTCCCATGACGGCTTCGAAGCCACCGCCGAAGCCGGAGATTTGCCGCCGAGTGGGCCGCTGGCTGTCGGCCGATTGGGATCCGGCGGAAGCGATCGCCGCACTCGGCGAGGACGGGGCGCTGATCGGGCGCGGCGGCGGCCGCATGTTGCGCTGCTCGTCGTTCTACGAGGATTTCGTCAAGACCGTGCTGACCATCAACACGGCCTGGTCGTCGACCTGCCGCATGGCGGCCGCACTCGTCGCCGAGCCCGGCGGTGGCGCTTTTCCCCTCCCGGAAGCGGTGCTCGACTACGGCGAAGCCCGGCTGCGCGAGCGCGCCAAGCTCGGCTTTCGCGCCCCGACGGTTATCGCGGCCACCCGCCGGATGCTGGCAGACGGCGCGATCGACCAGGACGGGCGAGGGCCGGCCGACTACGAATACCTTATCGGGCTTAACGGCATCGGCCCCTACGCGGCGGCGCATTGCAGGCTGTTGCTCCACGATTTCAGCCGCATCCCGGTCGATTCGGTGGTGACCGCCTACTTCCGAGAGCAGCACAACAGCGATCCCGCCGGCTTCGTCACCAGCCGCGCCGCCTGGGGAGCGTATCTCGCGCTCGGCTATCGGCTCTCCCGGCTGCGCGAAAAGCTCGAAGCCGCCGCCCCCTGATCATCCGCGGCGGCGGCAGGCCCTCTCCGGCGGGCTTTCTCCGGTGGACGGCGCGGCATGACAACTTCAGGACCTTTGCGCCCGCCGTAGGCCGCCGGGGCAGCGAATCCGGCTCTAGCCGCGTTAACGGCTAGACCGGGTGATCGCGGTGAGGCGGGGAATGCTCGAAGAAAAAACCCAGCAGTTGATGGGCGACATGGGCGCGCTGTTGCCATTGGTGGTCTCCAATGCGCTGAACGCGCTCGGCGCGATCGTCATATTGCTGGTCGGTCTGTGGCTGTCGGGAAAGGCCGACCAGATCGTGGTCAGGGCGTTCGGCCGGACGCCGCATTTCGACCCGATGCTGCGCAGCTTTTTCGGCAGCCTCGCGCGCTATCTGGTCCTGACCGTGACCGTGCTCGCGGTGCTGTCGGAGTTCGGCATCCAGACGACGAGCCTTGTCGCGGTAATCGGCGCCGCCGGCCTGGCGGTCGGGCTCGCGTTGCAGGGCACGCTTTCCAACCTTGCCGCGGGGATCATGCTGTTGATCTTCAGGCCGTTCAAAATCGGCCACAAAGTGCAGGTCGGCGCCAATATCGGGATCGTCAAGGAATTGACCCTGTTCTGGACCGAGCTCGAAACCGACGACAATGTGCAGGTGATCGTGCCGAATGGCGGGGTGTGGGGCCAACCTCTGCGCAACTACAGCATCTACCCGGCGCCGCCGCATGCCGGCGAGGTGCGCTTGCGGATCGCCGAGGACAGCGACCTCGACACCGCGTTGGGGCAGGTCCGCGCTCTTGTCGAAGCCGATTCGCGGGTGCTCGCCGATCCCGCCCCGAGCGTGTTGCTCGATCGCAGCGCCCCCGAAAACGCCCTCGAGATCGTCGTCGCGTTTGCGACCGCCGAGCGACGAAACCGCGCTTGTCAAGAGCGATCTGATCAAGGCGATGCGGGGCGCGTTCGACGCCGCGACCGGCCCGGCAACCGCCGCCCGGGTCTCGACGGCGCGAACGCGGTCGAGCCGAGCCAACAGACGGGTCGGCAAGGCTCGCTGCGCAAAGTCACGGGGCGCGGCCTGAGCGGCGGGCCCTTCCCAACCGACAATCTTGCAGCAGTGAGAGCTGGTTCACACTGAGAACCCTCTCCCGGCTATAGCTTAGCGTCGCCCAACGAGGCCGATCCTCGGTTGGGTGACGAACGAAGGGAGTATTGCGATGAGGAGCCCTGCCGCCAATCGGCGCATGCTCGCCAACAGCCTACATCATTTGCCGCCGGGTTCGGTGGCAAAGCGAAAAACCAACCCCAACAAGTGGATCGATCTGACGGTCGGCGTGCGCCGGCTGAAACAGCTTCCGGATTTGTCGGCGCTCGACAACAAGCCGGCCCGGCGTGCGCAAATACATGACCCGCGACCAGCTGCGGAGTGAATACGGCTCGGACCCGGCCGCGATCGAAAAGATCGAGAAATTCGCCGCCGACCACCATCTGGTCGTGACCCGCGACGAGCGCGCCTCGGCACGGCTCGGGATCGCCGGCACGGTCGCCAATGTCAGCGCCGCGTTCGGCGTCAAATTGCTCGACTACAGCCATCCGAAGCTCGGCGAGTTCCACGCCCGCACCGGCCCGGTCATGCTGCCGGCGGAGGTCGGCCGATGCGATTACCGGCGTCTTTGGCCTCAACAATCACCGGGTCATGCATCGTCTTCCGCGCCAGCGGCAGAAGATCGACGCCCTCGACGTCGATGGCGAAGGCCCATCCGTGGTTCGTTCCGACCGAGCTCGCCGGCATCTATAATTTCCCCAATGCCGACGCCAGCGGCCAGTGCATCGGCCTGCTGGAGTTCGGCGGCGGCGTCGAGCAATCCGACGTGACCGCGTATTTCCAACAGATCGGCGTGCCGGCGCCCAACATTCAAATCGTCGCCGTCGACGGCGTCGACACCGACCCCACCGCCGACCCAGATTCGACCGGCGAGGTCATGCTCGACATCGATGTCGCCGGTGCGCTCGCCGGCGGCGCCAAGCTCGCCGTCTATTTCTCGACGTTTGACGAGAAAGGCCTCGTCGACATCTTGAGCGCGGTGATCAACGACAGCGCCAACGATCCCGGCGTCTTGTCGGTCAGCTGGGGCTGGGACGAGAACCAGCCGTTCAACGGCTCCAACATCCTGTG
Organism: uncultured Alphaproteobacteria bacterium; assembly: GCA_963775525.1. Taxonomy (GTDB): domain Bacteria; phylum Pseudomonadota; class Alphaproteobacteria; order ATCC43930; family CGMCC-115725; genus AP-15. The sequence continues at coordinate 564,344 of CAVZJF010000005.1, forward strand.
GTCGCCGGCCGCGATCGACCACGTCAACCAGAGCCTGCTGGCGGTGGCGCAGCTCGGCGTCACGGTCTGCGTCTCGACCGGCGACGACGGCTCCGAGGCCCAGGTCAAGGACGGCAACGCCCACGTCAACTTCCCGGCGACGAGCCCTTACGTGCTCGCGGTCGGCGGCACCACCCTGCATGCGCCAAAAGCAAAGAACGGGCAGGTCGCGGTTACCGAGGTCGTGTGGAACGACGGCCCCGGCAGCGGCACCGGCGGCGGCATCAGCGACATCACCCCGGTGCCGAGCTGGCAGGAGGGCAAGGTGCCGCGCTCGGTCAACCCCGGCAATTTCGCCGGACGCGCGATACCCGATGTCGCCGCCAACGCCGATCCCGCCACCGGCTATCTGACGATGTCCGGCGGCCAGCTCGGGATCGTCGGCGGCACCAGCGCGTCGGCGCCGCTGTGGGGCAGCCTGATCACCCGCCTCAACGCGCTGATCAACGGCCGGGTCGGCAATTTCAACGCGCTGCTCTACGGCACGATCGGGCCCAACGGCGTGCTGCGCGACATCACCAGCGGCAACAACGACACCGACGGCTTGCTCGACGGCCAGTTCGCCGCCGGGGCCGGATGGGACGCCTGCACCGGCTGGGGTGCGCCCGACGGCGCCAAATTGCTGGCCGCCCTGCAATCGCCGACAAGCTCGAGCTGATCCGCGGGCGTCACGACCGCACGCTCCAGGGGCCGCGAGGCCCCTGGACGCCGCTCAGGCTCTCGCCGGCGCGTTGACCGCACCGGCCGAATTGGAATCCTGCGGTTGATAAGCTATGGTTAAGTAACGGGCCGGGTGGCATCGGGCGATCGCACCGTCCCGAACGGGGACCGCAATGCAAATATCTTGTCCGACGATGCTGCGCCTTTTTCCGGGAATGCTGGCCGCGGCGATCTGCGCCCTTCTCGGCGGCGAGGTGCGAGCGCAAGTCATCGACGAGGCGCGCCAGGCGGGACGCTCGGCGCAATCCTTGCCGCCCGCCGACGAAGACTATTTCCACGCGATGGACGGCGGCATCGCGCTGACCCCGGACGAGGTCAAGGGCCGCAACATGTGGGTCGTGTGGACCGGCGGCAACGACCGGCTGTGGGACAAGCTCACCAATCTGACGTTCGGCGCGTTCGATTTGTTGAAGATCTTGTCGTCCTATCCCGGCCTCAAATACAGCCGCGACAACCGCTGGGAATATTTGGGCCTGGTCAACGAGCCGTGCTTTGCCAAGGGGACCGGTCCCGACCCGAAGCATTACGGGCTGTGGCTCGACCAGCGCGACCCGAACTGCCCGCCCGACCCGTTTGCCGACGCCACGAAATATCCCGGGGTCGCGGTCGGCGCCCGCGGCAAGAACATCCCCGCCGGCTCGTATTACGGCGAACCGACCGGCATCCTCGGGCTGCGGTTGTTCCCCAATCCGGCGTTTGACGAGGCGGCGGCAAAGCGTTGGGACCCGCAGCGCTATTACAACGACCCCAATTATTATCTGTCGAAGGATTTGGTGCGGCCCTATCGCGTTGGAATGTCGTGCGGCTTTTGCCATATCAGCGCGAACCCGGAAAAGCCGCCCGCCAATCCCGACGCGCCGCAATGGGAAAACATAAGCGCTACAGCCGGCGCGCAGTATTTCTGGGTCGACCGCATCCTGGCGTGGAACGCCGACGCGTCGAATTTCCTGTTCCAGGTGCTGCACACCGCGCGGCCGGGTTCGCTCGACACCTCGCTGGTTTCGAGCGACAACATCAACAACCCGCGCACGATGAACGCGGTCTACAATCTGCTGCCCCGGCTCGACCTGGCCAAAAGGCTCGGCCGGGAGACCCTGGGTCACGACAACCTGGCCAACAAGCAGTTTAACGATTTCGTCAAATCCGGCCCGCTGACCCAGTTCTTTCAACCGCCGAACACGGTGTGGACGCCGCATGTGCTGAAGGACGGGTCCGATTCGGTGGGCGCGCTCGGCGCATTGAACCGGGTCTATCTGAATATCGGCCTGTTCAGCGAGGAATGGCTGCGCCATTTCAACCCGGTGCTGGGCGGCAAGGAGGTCACGCCGATCCAGATCACGACGGCGCGGGCGAATTCGTCCTATTGGCAGGCGACCGAGACGCAGACGCCGGATATGGCGTTGTTCCTGGTCAAGGCGTCCTATCCGCACAAGCTGAAGAACGCGCCCGGCGGCAGCGCCTATTTGAACGATCCCCCGGCGACCGTGCAGCAGGGCAAGCTGGTCTTTGCCGACAACTGCGCCCGCTGCCATTCGAGCAAGGCGCCGGCACCCCCGGCCAATGCCAATCTCGGCGCCTGCATCGGCCCGCATTACCTCGAATGCTGGAACCGCTATTGGGCGTGGACGCAGACCGACGATTTCCGCGCCAAGATGCGCCCGATCGTAGAGGCCGACGACTTTCTCGACGACAATTTCCTGTCGACCGACGCCCGCGTGCCGGTGACGTTGTTGCAGACCAACGCCTGCAGCCCGCTGGCGACCAATGCGATCGGCAACAACATCTGGGACAACTTCTCGTCGGCCTCGTACAAATCGCTGCCCTCGGTGGGCGCGATCACGGTCTACGACCCGTTCACCGGCAAGCCGCAATCCTACCGGATGCCGGCCGGCGGGCGCGGCTACACCCGCGTGCCGTCATTGATCAGCGTATGGGCGACCGCACCCTACCTGCTCAACAACAGCGTCGGAAAATTCGAGGAGAGCCCGTCGGTCGCGGCGCGCATGACCTCGTTCCAGAATTCGATCACCCAGATGCTGTGGCCCGACAAGCGCGACAAGGATCCCGTATTCGGCGACAAGATCCCCGGTGTGATCGACCGCACCACGGTGACGAGCTGGCTGCGCGTCCCGACCGGCTATCTGCCGGACGCGATCAAGCGCGCGCAATCGGTGCTCAACCTCGGCGGTCCCGGTGTTCGACGAAAAGGGCATCGAGATCGGCCCGATCCCGGCCGGCACGCCGGTCGACCTGCTGGCCAATTTCAATCCATTGGCCGAATCGGACAAGCTCAGCGAGCGCCTGGTCCACGACAAGCAGGTCGTGGCGGCGGTGTTCAAGCTGGTCCACGATCTGCACGCGTTGCCGAAGAACGCCACCGACGACCAGGCCCGGCAGGTGTTCTCGAATGTCGGCGAGCAGTTGTTCGCGCTCAGCAAATGCCCGGACTACATCGTCAATCGCGGCCATTATTTCGGGACCCAGCTCAGCGACGCCGACAAGAACGCGCTGATCGCCTTCCTGAAGACCTTCTGATGACGCCATGAACAGCAGCGACAACTTCGACTACATCGTCGTCGGCTCGGGTGCGGGCGGCGGGACTTTGGCGGCGCGGCTGGCGGAGGGCGGGCGGCGCGTGCTGCTGCTCGAAGCCGGCGGCGACCCGCGCCTGTTGTCCGGCACGACCGATTATCAGCCGGGCATCAACCGCCTGCCCGACGATTACGACGTGCCGTCGTTCCACGGTTTCGCCTCCGAGAACGACGCGATGCGCTGGAGTTTTTTCGTCCGGCATTATGCCGACCAGCAGATGCAGATCCGCGACCCGAAATACGTCCGCGACTATCGTGGGCAAGCGGTCGACGGCATCCTCTATCCGCGCGCCGGGACACTGGGCGGCTGCACCGCGCACAACGCGATGATCCTGGTCTACCCGCACAATGCCGACTGGGACGGAATTGCGCAGCTGACCGGCGACCGGTCGTGGAACGCCGAGGCGATGCGCGAATATTTCATGCGCCTCGAAAACTGTCATTACCGGCCGCTGGAGCGCGCGTTGTCGCATTTGGGCTCAAACCCGTCGCGGCACGGATGGGACGGCTGGCTGCAGGCGGAAAAGGCGGTGCCCGCGGCCGCACTCGGCGACTTCGACCTCGTGCAGGTTTTGCTGCATTCGGCCGCCGACGCATTCGACGACGTCGGCCAGCCGATCGAACGGCTGATCGGCCTCGTCGAGTCAAAGGCCGACCCGAACGACTGGCGGCTCGTCAAAGAGAACGCCGTCGGGGTGCGCTACACCCCGCTCGCGACGCGCGCGCATCACCGCATGGGCGCCCGCGAGCGTGTATTGGAGACCGCGCAGAAATATCCCGACCGGCTGCGGATCGAGCTCGACGCCCTGGTCACCCGCGTTGTGCTCGACGACAACAATCGTGCGACCGGTGTCGAATATCTGAAGGGCGCGCGTCTCTACCGCGCCCACGGCCAGCCGGCCGCGGGGCCGGGCGTGCCGATGCGCGCCACCGCCGCACGGGAGGTGATCCTGTGCGGTGGTGCTTTTAACACGCCGCAGCTGCTGATGCTCTCCGGCATCGGGCCGCGCGACGTATTGGAGCCGCTTGGCGTCCCGGTCCGCATCGACCTGTCCGGGGTCGGCAAGAATTTGCAGGACCGCTACGAGGTCGGCGTCGTCAACCGGATGAATTTCGAGCGCTGGGAAATCCTCGACGGCGCCACCTTCAGCCGCGGCGACCCGCAATATCGGGAATGGGCGGAGGGGCGGGGAGGGGTCTATGCCAGCAACGGCGCGGTGCTGGCGGCGATCCTCAAATCACGGCCGGAGCGGCCATTGCCCGATCTGTTCTGCTTTGCCTTGCTCGGTTTGTTCGGCGGCTACTTTCCCAACTATTCCTCATACGAAGTAACCAAGCCCAACTATCTGACCTGGGCGATCCTCAAGGCGCACACACAGAACCGCGCCGGTGAGGTCCGTCTGCGCTCGACCGACCCGCGGGACATGCCGCTGATCGATTTTCGCTATTTCGAGGAAGGCAGCGACAGCAGGGGCGAGGACCTCGACTCGGTTGTGGCCGGCATCCGCTTTGTGCGCCGCCTGACCAAGGAGCTGAAGGAGCGCGGGCTGATCGCGGCCGAGGAGCAGCCGGGCGACGCCCTGCAGAGCGACGACGAATTGAAGGATTTCGTCCGCACCCGCGCCTGGGGCCACCACGCGTCGTGCACCTGCGCGATCGGCCCGCGCGACGCCGGCGGGGTCCTCGACAGCAATTTCCGCGTGCACGGCGCAACCGGCTTGCGGGTTGTCGACGCTTCGGTCTTCCCCCGCATCCCCGGATTTTTCATCGTCAGCGCCGTCTACATGGTGGCCGAAAAGGCCGCCGACGCAATCCTCGCTTCCTAAAGGCTATGCCATCGGCGTCGCGCCGGCGGCGGGGAGATCCCAGGTCAAGAGGATCCCGGGCTGGCGCGGATCCGCCGGCATGACCTGACGCTCGATATAGAGCCGGATCATGGTCGTCGTATAGGGTCGGAAAAACGCGATCGCGGCAAGTGCGGCGCCGTTGAACGCAAGCGAGGCGTCCCATGACCCGGGTTCGACTTGCGTCTCGTAGCCGTAACCCAGATAGGCGACGTAGGTCGTGCCCGACGAGGCGACGATGTTGATCGTCAATCCCGGCGCGGGCTGGCCCGGTCGCGGCAACAGCTTCGCGACATCGACATGAAAGCAGCGATAGCTGGCGTCGCCGCTGTAGACGTCGACATCGGCGTCGAACTCCTCGATCGGCGCCCGGGTGCCGTCCGACAGGTGAATCTGCAGGTTGTAGTCGGTAATCGGATCGCCGCGCTCGTCGACGGCGTGAACGACGAATTGCTGATATTGCTGGGTCAGCCGCCTGAAACGGGTTTCGGCGCCGGCCTTGGCGAGCCACGCGTCGTAGCCGGCCACGGGATCGCCGCCGGGGGCTGTCGCGGGGTCGGTCATGTCGAAGGCGTCGACGACGAGGTCGACCAGTTCGGCGACCGGGTTGCTCAGGATCGTCGCGTGATTGACGTCCTCCCCTTTTGCCGGGTCGCCGACCAGGTGCACCGGGATCGACACATTGAGCCATTTGTTGACGATGAGGCGGTCCTCGGGGCTCACCCTCGGCACCGCGGCCAGGGCTGGCGATTGCCGCCGCGCGACCATTCCGCTCTGGGTCATGTCGAGTGCTATCGCCCGCACGTTCATGCCGCAGCCGGCGCGCCGCACGGTCCCGTCGGTGCCGGGCTTGTCGACGATCTTGCGCAGCCCTCCATATGTGCCGGTGCCGCAAAACACGAACACAAACGGGGTGTCGGGGCCGGCGTCGTAGCGCGGCGGGTCGGCGAAGAAATCTTCCTCGGCAAGGCGCCAGGTGAATCGGCTGCCAAGCTCGAGTTCCAGCAGGATTTCGTCGCCGGCTTCGAGAAAATCGGGGCCGAGCTGTTTGTTGCCCTTGAAAACCGCGCCGAGCCAGCTGCGGCCTTGCTTGGCCAGCGGCGAGCCGAAAGTCGCCGGGGCGAATGCAATCAGCCGCTTTAGCCGCCTAATCCGCAATGGGTCGGCGGCGAGCCATGCGCGCACGACCAGCATGCCGGTCGAATGCACCACGGCGTCGAACGGCTCGTCCGCCGCAAGGCCGCCCTGAGCTGCGAGCGCACGGTCAAAGGCCTCGGCGATGTCCTTGATGGTGATCTGATTGTCGAGCGAAACATAAGTGCAGGTGCGCATCAGCGCGTCGTCGATGCCGAGCCGCTGGCGAAATATTTCGCGCCATGGCCCCCAGGAGGCGCCCTTGTCCGAATAGCCGTGCACAAAGACGACGGGATTGCGTGACGCCGGCATGCCTTCCTCCGTTGCCGTTGATTGATGCCGGCCTGTTTCATCCGCGATCCGCGCGACATGCGAGCGCGCGGGGGCATGCCGGCGAAGAATCCGATCAATGATGCAGGTGAAAGCGTTCGACGATCGGATTGAGGCGAGCCGCCCGGTCCAGATAGGCTCGGCCATCTATTCGGCCATCTATACTGTGCCCCGCCGCCATGTGGATGCGGCCGGCCAGCAAAAACAGACGTGCGTCGACGGCGCCTGACGCCAATGCCCGGTCGATCCAATCACTGGCTTCGTCGAACCGCCCGTCGCGGAACAGCGCGTTGGCGAATGCCGCCTCGGTCGAAAAATTTTCCCGCAGCTGCAGATCTTTCTGCGCCCAAGCGACGGCCTGTGATCCATCCAGCGCCACCTCGGCATAGTAGTCGGCAAGATGATGCCAGAAATGCACCTCGCCGCGCTCCGTTGACCGCAGGTAATTCGCCAGCGCCTTTTGCGTCCAGCAGCCCGCGGCCGCGGGCTCGCCGGCCAACAGGCAGAGCTCGCCGATCGCCTGCTCCAAATCCGGCCGTCCACCGCCGGACGCCAACCTTGCAAGGATCGCCGCCGCGTCCGCAAATCGCCCTTCGGCCCCGAGCAATTCGGCGACATGCTCATCGGTGAGCCAATACCCCGGATATGCTTTGCCGGCGCGCTGGTAATGCACGCGCGCCTCATCGCCGCGCCCCCGCGCGAAGTCGAGAAAGCCGCGCTGCACCTCGACCCACGCATAGGACCGCAATTCCTTTGCGGTCAGCTCGCCCTGCGCCTCGTCGTACAGCCGGTCGGCGGCGGCAGGATCGCCCATCTTGCCGGTGAAGTAGGCAAGGCGCGCGAGCGCACCCCAGGTCGGCTCGATTTCGAGGGCTTGGCGATAGCCTTGATCAGCCTGTTGATATCGTCCGCGCTGAAAATCGAGATCGGCCCGGATCAGCCGGCCTTCGACGCCGTCACAGACCGTCGGGAACGCCGCGAGCATCCTTTCGACATCGTCGAGCCGATGCAGCTTGAAAGCAATGTTGGCTTTCAGCAGCAGCAGGTCGCCCGGATGGGTCAATAGCGGCAGCGCCCGCTCGATCGCCCGCTCGACATTGCCGAGCCCGATCAGATCGCCGGCGATCGAGGCTCTCTGATACAGCCGGTAAATGTATTGCGTCACCCGCCCGGCGTCGGTCGGCGGGTCGAGCGCCGCGGCGCCGCCAATCTCGGCGATTTCCTGGTCGATTTGGCGCAGCTCGGCCTCGTAGCCGGCGGACGGAGACATCGAGCGATTTACCAGGGGTCTGCCAGATAGGGGAAATCCGGCAGAAAAGCCTTGTCGTTCTTGAGCGGGTTGGGGGGCGTCTTCGGTTCGATCGGGGCGGCATTCCACAATGCCGGGTCGTTCAGCATGTCGACGTGGTATTTTTTCCCGTTGAGGGTGGCGCTCATGTCGAGAAACGTCGACAGAAAGCGGGTCGCCACCTGGTCCTCCAGGCGGCGGCCAAACGGCCAGGTGCCGGTCGTGTCCATGTCGATCGCATTGACGTTGGGGATGAAGATGTCGACCGCGCGGCGCAGCGGGATCGGCAGCCCTTTTGGGTTCCACGAATCGTCCGGCATGTTGAGCTCCTGAAACAGGATCTTTTTCACCCGGGGGAAGGCTTCGACGACGGTCGCGTAGGTGCGGTGGACCGAGACCGGGGCGTTGTCGTGGTCGAACGCGCAGGCGATCCCGAGCGCGGTGATCGACGGCCCGAAACCCCAGCCGAGATGACCCAGCCGCCTGATGAAATGCGGCGCCAGCCAGAAATTGTTGGCGCCGAGCTGGCGGTTGTCTTCGCGCTCGCTGAGTGCTGCGTCGGCGAACGCCTGACCGTCGGTGTCCACGAGCTTGTATTTCTTCAGCTCGTCATCCTGCGTCACGGCGTCGAGCAGGACATGCGGATGCTCGATCCACAACGGGTCGTCGGGAATCGGATTCGACCTTGTGCGCCGCTTTCAGCACCCAGCTTTCGCCCCAGGCGTTGACGATCCGGTGCTCGGCCGGACGATCGCTTAGAAAGGCGAGCGGCAATTCAAGGATGACGGCATTGCAGTTGTATCCGGCTCTCGCATCCTCGCCCGAATAGACAAAGCGGAAATTCCCGTTCGCGTCTTTCTTGAAACGGGTGCCGGTCCAGGTCAGCGGGCCGGCCGGCAGGTCCTTTTTCTTGCCGCGACCCCAATCGGGAAAAGTGGGGTCGTCGTTGAACAGTTCGTTGCCCTCCAATTCGAGAAAGGTTTTCGGGATCTTCAACTCGCGCAGCTCGGGCATCGTGTGCGGCACGTGGTAGAACTGCGGCGCATAGTTGATCGAGCGGAAGAAGCCGGTCAGGTCGTTGAAGAAGGCGTCGTCCCGGCCGCCGACATACGCCTTGATCGCGTGCCCGCCGGGCGACTGCAGCAGGAGGCTGCGATTGGTCTCGACGCCCGCGGCGAAATCGCCGCCGGGAAAGTTGATAAAACGGATGTTCGCCTGCTGGTTCCGGTCGACCGTGACCCGTACCTCCGACGTGCGCAATATGCTCAAATAATTGTTCTTCACCCCCTCCAGGTAGGCCAGGAGCTGCTCCAGGCTGGGATCGTCCGCTGTCGGTCGAATAAGCCGGCGATCCGGCGCGATGCGGATCCGGTACAGCATGTCGGTGTCGAAGACCCCGGCTTGCGGGGCGGCGGCAAATGTCAGGGCGATGACGACCTTTTCGCCACCGGCGGGATCGGGGCTGGGGAAGCCGAAAATGTCGTAAAGATCGGCGGCGCTGACGTCGATATCCGAAAAGATCGAGTTCACTGCGTTCGGATCGTTGTGGTCTGCCACGATCCCGTCCTCGTTCTGGCTTCGGGGTGAAAACGGCAGTAATCCGCGCTGGCTCGGAAACCTACGGTCGAGCCTGAATACTGTCAACGCGGCTCGGACGGCGCAATAAATCCTCGGTCCGCCACATTGCATCCGCCCGCCCGGCGAACGTAGGATGTCGGGTCGATCCGCCCGCCGTTTCAGGATTCCGCCGATGCTGTCGAGAGCCAATGCCGCGATGTCGCAGATCCACATGCAGATCATGTGGAGCCGGTTGATCGCGGTCGTCGAGGAGCAGGCGCAGACCCTGGTGCGCACCGCGTTTTCGACGACGGTGCGCGAAGCGGGCGACCTGTCGGCGGGTGTCTTCGACTGCGACGGCAACATGTTGGCGCAGGCGGTGACCGGAACGCCCGGCCACGTCAACTCGATGGCGGCGGCGGTCAAGCATTTCCTCGATGCCTTTCCGCTGAAGACGATGCGGCCCGGCGACCACTACATCACCAACGACCCGTGGCTGACCTGCGGCCACCTCCATGACCTGACGGTGGTCAGCCCGACCTTTCTGCGCGGCGCGCCGGTCGGCCTGTTCGCCAGCACGGTCCATGTCGTCGACATCGGCGGGCTCGGCATGGGGCCGGACGGGCGCCAGGTGTTCGAGGAGGGGCTGTCGATCCCGCTGATGGCCTTGGCGCGCGAAGGCCATATGAACGAGGATCTGCTGCGCGTGATCCGCGCCAATGTGCGCGAGCCATTGCAGGTCGAGGGCGACGTCTACGCGCTCGCCGCCTGCAACGACGAAGGCAGCCGCCGGCTCGTCGAGATGATGGAGGAGTTCGGCATCGCCAATCTCGACCGCCTCGGCGGGCACGTCATCGAAACCTCGCGCCAGGCCACCGTCGAAGCCATCGGCGCGCTCAAAAAGGGCAGCTACAAGAACAGCCTGACGATGGACGGCTACGACCGGCCATTGACCCTGACGGCCGAGATGACGATCGGCGAGGACGGCATCCATGTCGATTTTACCGGGACCTCGCCGGCCAGCGCCTTCGGCATCAACGTCGTGCTGAACTACACGACCGCCTACACCGCGTTCGGGGTCAAATGCCTGGTGGCGCCCGAGGTGCCGAACAACGCCGGCTCGCTTGCGCCGATCACGGTCAGCGCTCCCGAGGGCTGCCTGTTGAACGCCAAGCGGCCGCGCGCGGTCGCGGCCCGGCACACGGTCGGCCACATGCTGCCCGATGTCGTGTTCGGCTGCCTGCACCAGGTCATGGCGGGCGGGGTTCCGGCCGAAGGGGCCTCGTCCTTGTGGATACCGCAGATCTACGGCGGCGCCGACGTGCTCGACGAGTTGGGGGTGGAGGAGGGCAGGGCGCTCCCCGACATCAAGCCGTTCAGCACCGCGATCTTTCATTGCGGCGGCGCCGGCGCGCGGCCCGGCAAGGACGGGCTCGACGTGACCGCGTTCCCCTCCGGGGTGCGCACGATCCCGGTCGAAGCGACCGAAACGGTGGCGCCGGTGCTGTTCCGGCGGCGCGAATTCCGCGAGGGCTCGGGCGGCGCCGGGCAATACCGCGGCGGGCTCGGCCAGATTATCGAGTTGGGCGGCGCCGACGGCACGCCGATCGCGATGCTGTGCAATTTCGAGCGCATCGGCAACCCGGCGCGGGGCCGCGACGGCGGCGGCGAAGGCGCGCCGGGCCGAGTGACACTGGTTTCGGGTCGGCCGATCGGCCCCAAAGGCCGGCAGAGCGTGCCGGGCGGCGACTTCATCCGCCTCGAATTGCCGGGCGGCGGCGGCTTTGGCGACCCGGCCGAGCGCGACCCCGAGCAGGTCGCGCTCGACGTCGCCGACGGCCTGATTTCGCGCGAGGCCGCAGAGCGCGACTACCGCGTCGCCCTCGCCGCCGACGGGGCCCTCGACCGCGTCGCCACCGAGCGGCTCAGGGCGGGCTGACGCCCGCCGCGTTAGCGCTCAGGCGCATTCAGATGGTGCATCCTCATCAGCACTCGTCATGCCCGGCCTTGCGCTGCCTTGTGCCGGGCATCCACGCAAGCCTGCAGAGTTTGTGCCGTGAGCCGTGGGTGGCCGGGACAAGCCCGGCCATGACAGTCGAGTGAATCCTTTGTCTGCGTCTGAGCACTAGTGTCCGAGCATAAGTACGCGTAATAATTCAGTGGTCTGTCATTGCGAGGAGCCGGTAGGCGACGAGCAATCCCGCAGGCTAACGCCATTTTCTGCACGGGATTGCTTCGCGGAGCCTGTCCTCGGCCGGCGTTCCTGCGCCGACCCGTGGGCTCGCAATGACGTGATAAACTTATCGAAACATATCTCTGAACCAAGACGCTAGTCGTCGGCGCCGCTGCGCTTCGTGGCGCCGTTTCGGGCGCGGTCGCCGTGCCTACCAGACGACCTCCACCGCATAGGCGGCAAACACCCGATCGCCGGTGACGATCGGAATACGTTCGGCGAGCGACTGTGAAATCAGCAAACGATCGAATGGGTCGCGGTGGTGCAGCGGCAAGCGGTCCAGCACACTCAGATGAGTGAACGCGATCGGGAGGATGCCGAAATTTTCGGCGCCGAGCACTTCCTCAAAGTCAAACGGGAAATGCACCTTGCCAAGGGTTCGCTTGATTCCGATTTCCCAAAGTGCGCCGATACCGATTACCACATCGTTATGGGAGTCCGTGATCGCGTTGCGGGCCGTTTCAGTCAGGCGCTCCGAGGCTGTGACCCACCAGAGAAAGCTGTGCGCGTCGAGAAGCAGCCTCACAATGGGCGCTCGAACAGCTCGGTGATCTCCTCGTCGGTAAATTCGAAATCCGGACCGATCCAGATCTTCCCCTTGTACCGTCCGGGCACGCGCGGCTCCCGTGTCGGCTTGGGAATCGGGACGAGCCGCACCAAAGGCTCGCCGTTGCGCGCGATGACCACCTCCTCACCCGCCAAGGCACGCGCGACGAGGCGCGACAATGACGATTTTGCCTGATGCATGTTGACGGTTTCGGTCATCAAATTCGGCCTAGCTAAGATAGCTAACCGTGGCTTTCGGAGCCGCCGCCGTCAAGGCATATCCCTCGCGAGCGCGCCCGATTCATTCACCCGGGCTCAGCTCGACGGCGTCGGGCCTTTTTTGATCTCGATTTTGGTCGTGCACGGGATCGTCAGCGCCGGGTCCTCGCCCGGCACCGCCGGCTGCGCGGCGCGCAGGTCGGCGAGCAGGGCGCCGTAGCATGGGTGGCGGCGCAGCAGAAAGCGGCCGGCCGCTTCGGTCACCTGCAATTGTGGACCGCTCAGGGTCCAGGCGGTCGGCGCCTCTTTGGCCTCGTTGCGCAAGGCGATATGCGCCGGCGTGTCGGCCGGGATCTGGTCGTAGTCGACGGTGATCCCGTAAATCTGCATGCCGCCGAACTTTGCCCGAGTGCCGGCGCCGGCTGCGGCCTGAGCCAATTCGCCGAGCAGCGCGGACAGCGCCGTCTGGGAATTCGCGGTATTGGCGTCGATCGGCACCGAAGTCACCGTCTGGATCTGTTGGACCAGGCCCGGCTGCTGCGGTTGCTGATAGAGCTTGTTCGGCGGGTCGGAGCGGGCGTTGACGACGATCACCACGAGCCGGCGGATCTTGCCGTCATTGATCGCGCGCAACACCTGGGCATCGTCGTAGCTCGCGGTCAGCGCCGTGCGCAACGACTGGGTGCCGAGATTGTCGGCCAACCCGCCATCGAGAAAATAGAGGTAGTCGATCCGGCGGTAAGGATTGGGTCCGTGCCGCAGATCATTGGAATAACGGGCGTCCTTGTACTCGGCGAGGTTCAGATAGGGAGTGTACGGGTTCGACAGGTCGATCTTGATCCACTCGCCGCTGCGCAGCTGGCCTTGGCAGCCGTCGGAACGGTTTTGAAAGCCGACCGGTGTCAGCAGGATTGGAAACGCGGCCGACGCCGACACCGCGGTCGCGACCGGCAGCGCGTCGTATTTGGAGCAGACGTCGTCGAACCGGCGCGGGACCATGGCGAAAGTCTCGCCCCCGGCCATGTCGGTCGCGTTCAGCACGATGTAGGGCTTGCCCGGCTGGTTCAGCGCGGCGAGCGTGGCGTCATGGTAGAGGCGCGCGTTGAACAGCGCCTCTTCGGCCTCGATGCGGGTGATCCGCCCGGTCACAAGGCCAAACCAGGTGATCGGGTTGACCGCGTCGAGCTCGAGGGTCGCCATGTTGTCTTTGGTCAAAAAATCGTTGCGCAGCCCGTCGAGGTCTCCGTCCCAATGACCCGGGCCGCGATGCAGCCCGAACCACGCGGCGGTGACGCTGCCGCCCGATACCGACGAGATCAGCTTTACGTCTTCGGTCAGCGCATGCGGGCCGTCGACGCCGGCGTAGCTGGTTTGCGACATCTCGCGCAAAACCGATTCGGCGAGGGCGGCGGCGCGCGACCCGCCGCCGGAAAAGGTCATCAGGATCACCGGCCGGTCGGGGGTCGCCGGATCGATGCTGCGCCGGTCGGGGTTGGCCTCGCCGGCCTGCATCGCGGCGTTTTCGAAATGCGTGCCGGCGCAGCCGCCGGCCAAGAACGCGCAGCAGCAGCAGAACTCGGCCGTACCTCGCCATCTCGCCCGCCTCAGATTTTGCTGAATTGGATGCCGAGCGGCCTGCCCGGGGTCGTGCCGCTGACGACGCCATACCAATAGGACGGGGCGTAGCCTGAGCCGGACAGCGAGATGACGTAATAGTTGGGCTGCACCGCGAGCTCGGTCTCGGTCGGGCCGACGACGTTGCCGCTGGCGATCACGTCGCGAATGTCGCCCGGATCAAAGCTGACGCGAATGTATTCCAAAATTTTGCCCCCATAGTTGGGCAATCTTAACCAAAAATCGTGCGGAACTGGAATACGTACGGCGGCGTTCGGTCCCCGCGAGCGGCTGTCCGCTCCCACCAGGATGGACGCGGGCGGCGGCCGGGCGTAGGGTCGCGGCATGGTTCGGCCGGGCAGGTTGGCAGCCTATGCGTCAAAGCCGGAGGAGAGCCGCGGGCGGCTCCATCCGGAGCCCGAGCATCCGATGCGCTCGCCGTTTCAGCGCGACCGCGACCGCATCATTCATTCGACCGCGTTTCGCCGGCTGACCCACAAGACGCAGGTCTTTGTCTATCACGAGGGCGACCATTACCGCACCCGGCTGACCCACAGCCTCGAAGTGGCGCAGATCGCGCGCACGGTCAGCCGCGCGCTTGGCCTCGACGAGGACCTCGCCGAAACCGTGGCGCTCGCCCACGATCTCGGCCACACGCCGTTCGGTCATGCCGGCGAGGAGGCGTTGAACGCCGAAATGGCGCGGTTCGGCGGCTTTTCGCACAACGACCAGACCTTGCGAATCCTGACCCGGCTCGAACGCCGCTATGCCGAATTCGACGGGCTCAACCTGACCTGGGAAGCGCTCGAGGGCACCGTCAAGCACAACGGCCCGCTGCGCGGCCCCGGCATCGACCGGCCGGTGACGCCGACAATCGCCGCCTACGACGGCGGCCACCCGCTCGGCCTCGAGACGTTTGCCGGCGCCGAGGCCCAGGTTGCCGCTCTCGCCGACGACATCGCCTACAACAACCACGACATCGACGACGGGCTGCGCGCCGGGCTGTTCGCGGTCGCCGACCTGGCCGAGGTGCCGCTGGTCGGGCCGGTGTTCCGGTCGGTCGCGGAACGCTATCCGGGGATCGAGGAGCCGCGGCTGATCCACGAATCGATCCGCCGGGTGATCGACCGCATGGTCGGCGATCTGATCGCCGAGACCCGCTCGCGGCTGGCCGACAGCGGGGTTCGCTCGGTCGCCGAGGTGCGGGCGCTGAAGGCGCCGGTCGCGGCCTTCTCGGCCGAGATGCGCAGGAACGACCGGGCATTGAAGGATTTTCTGTTCGAGCGCATGTACCGGCATTATCGCGTCAACCGGATGAGCTCAAAGGCGCGCCGGGTGATCCACGATCTGTTCACGCTTTATCTTGCCGAGCCCGAATGCCTGCCGGGCGAATGGCGCGGGCTGGCCGCCGGCCCCGACGACCCGCAGACCGCGCGCGTCGCCGCCGACTATCTTGCCGGGATGACCGACCGCTATGCCCTCGACGAGCACCACCGCCTGTTCGACACCTATGTTCCGACGTAGCGCGCTGGCCAATCGCCGATGCCGTCGCCACCTAATTTACTAGTGCTTAGATGCATACCGACGATTCAGCCCCATCGCCCTGTAGGATGGGTTGAGCAGCGCAGCGAAACCCATCTGGTGTGGCGGCGGCGATGGGCTTCACAACGCTCAGCCACATCCTACGGCTATTTGCTGGCTGAATCGTGCGATTGCGTCTGAGCACGAGCTCGTTCGATTTTAGGAGAACGCGAGAGTGCGTGCTCGGTGAGTCATTCCGACCGTGTTGTGCAATTTTCTCTTGCCCGGACTTGACCTGGCCCGGACTTGATCTGGTCAAGCCCGGCCACGGGAATTGGGCTGTCGGTGAAGCTTTGATATGACCAATATTTTCCACGATGTGCGCGAACTGGTGGTGGCCGCGATCGGCGATCTCGCGGCGCAGGGGGCGCTGCCGTCAGGGCTTGATCTGGCGCGGGTCGCGGTCGAGCCGCCGCGCGACCCGGCGCATGGCGATCTCGCCACCAATGCGGCGATGGTGCTGGCGGGCGCCGTCAAAGAAAACCCGATGGCGCTCGGCCGAGCGCATCGCGCCGGCGATGGCCGCACGCGAGTTGACAACCGGCGATTACCGCGGCGCGGGCCTTGTGGTGACATCCGCGCGGCCGGGATTTTTGAACATTCGCCTGCCGCCCGAGGTCTGGCACGCGCAATTGCGCGCGGTGCTGCGCGCCGGCACGAGCTTTGGCGATTCGGCGCTTGGCGGCGGCGAGCGCGTCAATGTCGAATACGTTTCGGCCAACCCGACCGGGCCGATGCATGTCGGCCATGGCCGCGGCGCCGTTGTCGGCGACGCGCTCGCCTCATTGCTCGCCAAGGCCGGGTTTGCCGTGCACCGCGAGTATTACATCAACGACGCCGGCGCTCAGGTCGACATCCTCGCCCGCTCGCTCCATCTGCGTTATCGCGAGGCGCTGGGTGAGGATATCGGCGCGATCCCGGAGGGGCTTTATCCCGGCGAATACCTGATCGAGACGGGGCGGGCGCTGGCCGAGCGCGACGGAGAGAAATGGCTCGGCGGGACGGAAAGCAAATGGCTCGGGCCGGTGCGCGATTTCGCCATCGAGCAAATGATCGTGCTGATCCGCGGCGATCTGGCGCTCCTTGGCGTGCGCCACGATCTGTTCGTCTCCGAGCGCCGGTTGGTCGAGGCCGGGGCGATCGACGAGTGCCTCGCCGCTCTCGACCAGCGCGGGCTGATCTATACCGGCGTGCTGGAGCCCCCTAAGGGCAAAACCCCCGACGATTGGGAGCCGCGGCCGCAAACCCTGTTTCGCGCCACCCGATTCGGCGACGACGTCGACCGGCCGCTTAAGAAATCTGACGGCTCGTGGACCTATTTCGCCGCCGACATCGCCTATCATCGCGACAAATTCCGCCGCGGCTTTTCCGATATGATCGATGTCTGGGGCGCCGACCACGGCGGCTACGTCAAGCGCATGCAGGCGGCGGTGCGGGCGGTGACCGGGGATGCCGCGGCGCTTGATGTCAAGCTTTGCCAGCTGGTCAATCTGTTCGACAAGGGTGCGCCGGTGCGCATGTCGAAACGCGCCGGCACGTTTGTGACCTTGCGAGAGGTTGTCGACGAGGTCGGCAAGGATGCCTTCCGCTTTATGATGCTGACCCGGCGCAACGACCAGGCGCTCGATTTCGACTTCGCCAAGGTCACCGAGCAGTCGAAGGACAACCCGGTCTTTTACGTGCAGTACGCCCATGCGCGCGCGGCCTCGGTGATGCGGCACGCCGCCGAGGCGTTCCCCGGCGACGACCTCGCCGACGCGGCGCTCGCCGATGCCGACGCTCGACCGGCTCGTCGATCCGGCCGAACTGGCGCTGATTCGCCAGCTCGCGCAGTGGCCGCGGCTGGTCGAGAGCGCCGCGGAGGCGCACGAGCCGCACCGTATCGCCTTCTATTTGCAGGAGGTCGCGGCCCAGTTCCACATGTTGTGGAACAAGGGCCGTGACGAGGCCACATTACGGTTTATCCTCGCTTCCGACCCGGCGCTGACCCGCGCACGGCTCGCCCTCGTCCGCGGCGTCGCGATCGTCATCGCTTCCGGCCTCGCCGTGATCGGCGTGGAGCCGGTCGAGGAGATGTGACCATGGCCTACAATCTCGGGCAGATCGACCCCGAGGAACGGACCGACCTCTACGCCGACCCGCGCGAGGAGGAATATGCGCCGCGGCCACGGCGGCTGTTGCGCGTCGGCGGGGCCTTGGCCGTGATGGCCCTTTTTGCGGGCGGCCTGTGGTTTGCCTACGCCCAGGGGATTCGGCATGGCAGCAGTCCGGGCGATGGCGGCGACATTCCGCTGATCCGCGCCGACACGCGGCCGATGAAGATCAAGCCGGAAAACCCGGGCGGCATGCAGATCCCCGACCGCGACATGTTGATCTACGGCCAGCAGCGCCCGCAGGTCGAGCATCTGCTGCCGCCGCCGGAGCAGCCGATGGCGCGTCCGGCGCCCCCGCCTCCGTTGCCGAAGCCACCTCAGCCGCCGGTGCAAACCGCAGCCGCGCCATCGCCCGCTGGTGCGTCCCCGGCATCGTCTCCCGACGCCAGAACGACCACCGCCGCCGCGGCGGCGTCGCCGCAGCCGGCTCCTATCGTCCAACCCCCGCTGACCCCGGCTGCTGCGGCGGCGGCCCGGCAATTGGGCGCGGCGCCGGCGGCGAACCCGCCGAACTCCCCGGCTGCGCGGGCCGCGCCGGCGAAAGCGGGTGGGCTGCGGCTCCAACTCGGTGCGGTGCGCAGCGAGAGCGAGGCGCGCGGGGAATGGGATCGGCTCAAGCACAAGAACGCCGATCTGCTCGGCAACCTGTCCGGGGTGGCGACCCGTGCCGATCTCGGCGACAAGGGCATCTATTACCGCATCCAGGCCGGGCCGGTCGCGGACGCGTCTACCGCCGACCGGATCTGCGGGGAGCTGCGGCAGCGCCGCTTGGCCTGCATTATCGTGCGCTGACGCCGGCTCCGCCACGCCCCGGTCGAGACCGTTTTGTTCTAAGAGCGGTCATTGCCGCGCAAGCGTCGGCGATCCATCTTCAACAATCCCACCGGCGGGATCAGGGTCCCCGGAGTCGCAGCGTTGAGGAAAGCATCATCGTGTCGATAGCTGTCTCGCCAAGCGCCAGGCCGCGGGCGGTTGTCCTCGGTTGCGCCGGCGAAGAACTGCGCTCGGACGAGCGGCGCTTCTTCGCCGCCTCCGAGCCGGCAGGCTTTATCCTGTTTCGGCGCAACTGCGCGTCGCCCGATCAGGTCCGTCGGCTGGTCGCGGCATTGCGCGACAGCGTCGGCCGCGCCGATGCGCCGGTGCTGATCGATCAGGAGGGCGGCCGGGTAGCACGGCTGCGGCCGCCCCATTGGCGCCTCTACCCGTCGGCGGCGCAGATCGCGGCACTTCCCGACCCGGCCGCCGAGGAGGCGTCTCGGCGCGTCGCCCGGTTGATCGCCGACGATCTGGCGCGGCTCGGCATTACCGCCGACTGCATGCCGGTCCTTGACCTGCCGACTGCCGAGGCCGACCCGGTGATCGGCGACCGCGCTTATGGCGGCGATCCCGAGCGCGTCGCCCGCCTCGCCGGCGCGGTATGCGAAGGGCTGATCGGAGGCGGCGTGTTGCCGATCCTGAAGCACATCCCCGGCCACGGCCGCGCCCGCGTCGACAGCCATTACGCCTGTCCGGTGGTCACGACCGGCCATGACGAGCTGTCGCGCACCGATTTCGCGCCGTTCCGGACCTTGGCGGCGATGCCCTGGGCGATGACGGCGCACATCGTCTACCGCGCGGTCGACCCGTCCGCTCCCGCGACCTTTTCGCGGACCGTGATCAGCGAGATCATCCGCGGCGAGATCGGCTTTGACGGCGTGCTGATCTCGGACGATTTGTCGATGCGTGCCCTTAGTGGCGCTTTGGGGGGCGGCGGGCTCGGCGAGCGGGTGCAGCGGGCGCTCGCCGCCGGCTGCGACCTGGTGCTGCATTGCAACGGCGACCTGGGCGAGATGGAGGAGGTCGTCACCGCTGCGGGTCCGCTGACGGCCGCGGCCGGGGCGCGGCTTGCGCGCGGAGAAGCGGTGCGCGGCAGGCCGGCCGAATTCGACCGAGCCGACGAGGAGCGGCATTTCGAGGCGCTGCTGGCGCAGGCGCGGCCGTGAACGGCGGGTCGATAGCGGCGACGATCTATCAGGCCAGCACCTGGGTCTTGCCGGTCGTGATCGCCGTGACCTTTCACGAGGCGGCGCACGGGTTTGTGGCGCTGCGTTTTGGCGACGACACCGCCTTGCGGGCGCGTCGCGTCACCTTTAACCCCCTCAACCACATCGACCCGTTCGGCACGGTCATCTTGCCGGCATTGCTGCTGCTCGGTTCGGGTGGGCGCTTTCTGTTCGGTTACGCGAAGCCGGTGCCGGTCAATTTCAATCGGTTGCGCGACCCGCGGCACGACATGGTGTGGGTGGCGTTGGCCGGGCCTGGGACCAACGTGCTGCTGGCGATGGCCTCGTCTTATTGATTTTACGGCGTGGCTTCATGCCGCCGAGCCCGGCCGAGTGGATCGCAGCGAATCTCGACCATTCGTTGATAAACGCGGCGCTGTGTGTCTTCAACATGCTGCCGCTGCCGCCCCTCGACGGCGGCAGGGTCGCGGTCGGCCTGTTGCCGCGGGCGCTCGCCTATCCGCTTGCCCGGCTCGAACCTTACGGGATGCCGATCCTGCTGTTGATGCTGTTCGTGCTGCCGTGGATCGGCGGGCAGATCGGGGTCAACCTCAACATCCTCGCTTATGTGATCGGCGTGCCGATGCAGGCGTTGATCGAGTTCGTGTTGAAGATCACCGGGCAGGCGTGATGGCCGAAACTTCGGTCGGTCCGACTTCTCCCTCGCGCCGTAAGCCCCCTCCTGTCCCTTTCCCCGCAAGCGGGGGAGGGGCAGGGTGGGGGCGGCCAGAGGGGCGCCAGCCTGCGGGGCATCCGGCCGAGCAGCTGGTTCTCGACCTCGACGGCTATGAAGGGCCGATCGACCTGCTGCTGTCCTTGGCGCGCGAGCAAAAAGTCGACCTGGCAAAGATCTCGATCCTGGCGCTCGCCGACCAGTATCTCGGCTTTATCTCGGCGCAGCAGCAGCTTCGCCTGGAGATCGCCGCCGACTACCTGGTGATGGCGGCGTGGCTCGCTTACCTGAAATCGCGCCTGCTGTTGCCGCAGCCGCCCGCCGACGACGCGCCGGATGCCGAGGAAATCGCCGCCGCTCTCGGTCGTCGCCTGAAATTGCTGGAGGCGATGCAGACCGCCGGCCGCAGGCTGATGGCGCGCGACCGGCTCGGCCAGGATTTTTTCCTGAGAGGCGCCCCCGAGGGGCTGGCGGCGGTGCCGGTTTTGGTGTGGCGGCTCGACCTTTACGAATTGCTGCGCGCCTACGGCGAAGGTCGCCGCCGCCGCACACATGCAGTGCTGGCGATCGCGCCCTCCACCTTTTATTCGATGGACGACGCGCTGCGGCGCTTGGCGCTCTTTCTCGGCCGGGTGCCGGAATGGCGCGCGCTGGTGCGATTTCTGCCGGACGAGCTGCGGGCCGACCACAGGCGGCGCTCGGCGCTGGCCTCGACCTTTGCCGCGGCGCTCGAGCTCGCCCGCGACGGCCGCGTCGAATTGCGTCAGGATCGCGCCTTTGGCCCGATCTGGCTGCGCAGCCGGGCGGCGCTCCCCAGGGCGCGGGTCGGGCCTGCCGGATGAGCGATCGCGCACAGCGAATGCGGCTGGTCGAGGCGCTGTTGTTCGCCGCCGGCGAACCGCTGTCGGAAGCGGCGCTGGCGGCTCGGTTCGGCGGCGCGGCCGACATCGCCGGACTGCTGCGCGAGCTCGCCGAATTTTACGAGGGCCGCGGCGTCAACCTCGTGCGGCTGGCCGGGGGCTGGATTTTCCGTACCGCCCCCGACCTCGCGTCTCAGTTGCGGGTCGAGCGGCCGGTCGCCCGCAAATTGTCGCGCGCCGCGGTCGAGACCTTGGCGGTGATCGCCTATCACCAGCCGGTGACGCGCGCCGAGATCGAGGAGATCCGCGGCGTCGCACTCGGCAAGGGCACGCTCGACACGCTGATGCAAGCGGGCTGGGTGCGTCCCAAGGGCCGGCGCATGACCCCCGGCCGGCCGCTGCTGTGGGTCACGACCAAAGGCTTTCTGACCCATTTCGGTCTCGACGCGCTGGGTGACCTGCCGGCGGTCGACGAATTGCGCGCCGCCGGGCTCCTCGACCTGACCCCGCCCGTCCTCGGCGAAGAGGCGGCTGCCGGCGAGGAACAGGCCGGCGCCTCTTAAGGGCGCTCAGCCGGGAGGGCGCCGGGCCGGGCGCTCGCTCATTGCGCCGCCGGCGCGAGACGGAAGCGGCAGTCGCCGTCGCGGGCGATCTGGTTGACGAGGTCGATTTCCCAGGCCAGGTATTCGCGCATGAAGCGCTCGCGGTCGGCGGGCCGGTCGCGCGCCGACAACGACACGTCGTCGGGCTCGTCGGCGAGCGGCCCCATGCCGGTTTCGAGCGGCAGCCCGGCGGCTTTCCATGCGGCGGTGCCGCCGGCCAGCACCTTGACCGGTCGATGGCTGCGCAACTCGGCCGCGGCAAAGCGCGCGAGCGCGCCGTCCTCGCTGGTCAGCACCAGGTCGCCTGCCGCCGGCAATTTGTCGAGCGCCCCGGCGAGACGGGCGCGGATCGCGAACCAGGCGCCGGGGATGTGGCCCTCGCGGTGCCGGCGGCTCAGTGCCAGGTCGACGACCACCGCCGGGTTCGCATAAAGCTCCGCCGGCGCGACCGTCGCCGGCTCGGGGCCGGCGAGCGGGAACATGCCGGTGTCGACCGCCGGCATGCCCGTTTCGAGCGCCGCACCCTCGAGCCCGCGGTCGAGCACCGCGGCGTCCCAGCCCATGCGCTTGAGCCACGAGGCGGTCATCCGCGCCCGCACGCCGGTGTCGTCGACCAGCACGACGCGCGCGCCCCAGATGCCGAGCCAGCTGTCGGTCTCCTGCACCAACTGGCCACCCGGCGCCGCGAGCGAGCCGGGCAGGTGGCCGGCGCGGTATTCCGCCGGGTCGCGGACATCGAGCACGTAGAGCGCGCGTCGATCTGCCTCGCTCCGCCACTGGTGCAGGGTGGCGTGGTCGACAATCGGGACGCCGTAACGGCGCGCTACCGTGTCGGCGCGCTGGCGAGCCGCGGCGACGCCCGCGGGCGAGACCTCGGGGGCGCGCCGGTCGGCGCCGTTGACCACGTCGAACCCGGCCAGATGCCAGGCCATCGTGCCGTCTTTCAACGACACGACCCGGTTCGGCACACCGGCGTCGATCAACGCCTGGGCGCCGATGATGCTGCGCGTGCGCCCGCCGCAATTGACGACGACAAAGGTGTCGGGCGACGGCGTCAGCTCGTGAAAGCGGTAGACCAGCTCGGCGCCGGGCACGCTGACCGCGCCGGGAATGCTGTTCGAATGGTATTCCTCATACGAGCGGCTGTCGAAGATCGCGATCGGCTCCGGACGCTTCTGCCTGTCCGCCAATTCTTCGGCGCTGATCCAGGGCGTGCCGTATTCGTGCTCGACAACCTCGGCGAACGCCTTGCTCGGCACATGGACGCCGCTGTAGACCGCAAAGCCGGCCGCCTCCCAGGCGTCGATGCCGCCCGCCAACACCGACACGTCGCTCCAGCCGCCCTCGATCAGCCTTGCCGCCGCCCGCTCGGCCAGCCCGCCGCCCCCAGGGGCGCCGTCGTCGCAGACGATTATCGGTGCGGGTCGCCGCGGCAACAGGGCGGCGGCGACCAGTTCGAGCCGGCTCAACGGCACGCACGACGCCATCAGCAGATGCCGCTGGTGAAAGCTGCCCTCTTCGCGCGCGTCGACGATCGCGATCTCGCCGCCGTCGTGCAGCCGCCCGCGCAATTCCGTCGGCGTGATGCTTTTGAGCCGTGCCGCCATCTCGTCCTCCGTCGATTGCCCGAGGTTCCGTTTGCCCGAATCCGCGGCAGCCGTCAAAGACAGAGAACTCCGTCGCCCCGCTTGCGGGGAGAGGGGCGGGGGGGGCCGGTTCGGATGGCATGGCCGATCCTCCCGTTAGCAGCGATGTCCCCCTCACCCGGAACCCGCCCCAAGCGCGGCTTCCGACCGCTCCCGGCGAGCGGGGAGAGGTGCTTCCTCGTTGCTCGAATTCACGGCACGCGTCAAAGTCGCGATCGCGATCGAGATCGTTTGACGGAGGTGGGGATGTCGGAAGGACGACGCGCGCGGCCGGCGCCGACGCCGGAAACGCAGCATTTCTGGGACGGCACGCGCGCCGGCGAACTGCGCCTGCAGCGGTGCAACGCCTGCGCCAAGGCTTATTTCCCGCCGCGCCCGTTTTGTCCCGCCTGCGCCTCGCGCGACGTGGCGGTGTTCCGCGCCAGCGGCAAGGGGCGGCTGTTCAGCTATGTGATCCACCACCGCCCGGTGCCGGGTTTTACCCCGCCCTACGCGATCGCGGTGGTCGAGCTGGACGAGGGGCCGCGGCTGATGACCAACATCACCGGATGCCCGCAGACCCCCGAGGCGCTGGCGCTCGACATGCCGGTCGAGGTCGCGTTCGAAAAGCTCGACGACGACATCACCCTGCCGCTTTTCCGCCCGGCCGCGAGGTAGCCCGCGATGAAGCCGAAATCGATCGCCATCGTCGGCGCCGCCGAGACCACCAAGCTCGGCGTTATCCCCGACATGTCGCAGATCCAATTGCACGCCGACGCGGCGCTTGAACGCGATGGCCGATGCCGGCCTAAAGCCCGCCGACATCGACGGCATCGCCACCGCCGGCGAGACCCCGACCACGATCGCGCATTATCTCGGGCTGACCCCGAAATGGGTCGACGGCACCGCGGTCGGCGGCTGCTCGTTTATGATCCACACCCGCCATGCCGCGGCGGCGATCGCCTCGGGCCTGTGCGAGACCGTGCTGATCACCCATGGCGAGAGCGGCCGCTCCGGCGTCGGGCGCACCCGCAACATCGTGGCGCCGACCAGCCTCGCCGGCCAGTTCGAGCAGCCCTATGGGCCGATGGGGCCGCCCTCGTTGTTCACGATTCCCGTGTTGCGCTACATGAAGACCTACGGCCTGACCGACGAGACCCTGGCGATGGTCTCGGTCGTGCAGCGCGAATGGGCGGCCAAGAACCCGCGCGCCACCTTCAAGGACGCCGATCACGGTCGAAGACGTGTTGAACTCGCGGATGATCGCCTACCCGTTTCGCCTGCTGCAATGCTGCCTGGTGACCGATGGCGGCGGCGCGCTGATTCTCACTTCGGCCGAGCGCGCCAAGGATTTCCCGACCAAGCCGGTCTACATCCTCGGCACCGGCGAGAGTGTCGAGACCCCGATGGTCAGCCAGATGGAGGATTTCACCTCGTCGAGCGCGTTCCGCGTGTCGGGCGCCAAGGCCTTCGCCGAGGCCGGCATCACCCACAGCGACGTCGACCATCTGATGATCTACGACGCCTTCGCCCATCTGCCGATCTACGGCCTCGAAGATTTGGGCTTTGTCGGGCGCGGCGAGGCCGGCCCCTTCATCGCCGACCGCAACACCGCCCCCGGCGGCAAATTGCCGCTCAACACCAACGGCGGCGGCCTCTCCTACATGCATTCCGGCATGTACGGCATGTACGCGCTGCAGGAAAGCGTGCGCCAGATGCGCGGCACCGCCCCCGCCCAGATCCCCGCCGCCAAAATCTCGGTCTGCCACGGGGTCGGCGGCATGTTCGCCGCCTCCGGCACCATCATCATGTCGAACGAGGGGCCGTGAGGCCGTCGCCCTCACGAAATCCTGGTTACAAAGGATTTGAGGTTTGTCACTCGTCGTCAGCAGCATGAATCCCCATGCGCGGGCTTGACCCGCGTACCCACGTCTTCGTTTCGGGCGTTTGAAGGCGTGGATGGCCGGGTCAAGCCCGGCCACGGGAATGCTGGTTGGCTGTGCACGGTCGTGGTACACCGACCGCGACCCGGATGAGCGTCACATCATATCAGCCTGGAGGTCCGAACCTCATGAGCGACGATATTTCTGGAACCACCTCGAAGACTGAGCCCAAGACCGACTGGCGGCGCCTGCGCTCGATGACCGACGAGGAGGTGCATGCCGGGATCATCGACGATCCCGATGCGACGCCGACCGACGAGGCGTTCTGGTCGGATGCGCGCGTGGTCATGCCGCGGCGGAAAGAGACCGTGACGATGCGATTGGACGCCGACCTTCTCGAATGGTTCCGCGGGGAACGCGGTTACCAGACCCGGATCAACGCGATTCTGCGCGCTTACATGAAGGCCCACGCCGCCGCCCGCTGACCCGCGCGACCGACGCACCCCCTTTTCGCTGCCAGGGGCAAGCTTTGCCCATCTGCCGATCTACGGCCTCGAAGATCTGGGCTTTGTCGGGCGCGGCGAGGGCGGCGCCTTCATCGCCGAGCGCAACACCGCCCCCGGCGGCAAACTGCCGCTCAACACCAATGGCGGCGGCCTTTCCTACATGCATTCCGGCATGTACGGCATGTACGCCTTACAGGAAAGCGTGCGCCAGATGCGCGGCACCGCCCCCGCCCAGATCCCCGGCGCCAAAATCTCGGTCTGCCACGGTGTCGGCGGCATGTTCGCCGCCTCCGGCACCATCATCATGTCGAACGAGACGAGGTAGATGCTCGAGCCCCCTGCCCTGATAGCCAGCAGCCGATCATTCCAAAATCCCAACTCGAAGAGGTGTTAATCTCTCGAATTTTTTTTCCTTTTAATAATGTGGCTTTATTCTGAGTAAAAGCATTGTTCCTAAGGGTCTATATGTTGGGTTACACAATCAATTCGGCGAAGATGAGTTCTCAACCATGTTTAGATTTGTGATCATTAGCTCCGTTGTTGGCTACGCCCCGGTTCTCACACTTCGCGCTCGACCCAACGGGTCAGCGCGACTAGCGACACTGCGGTCGTCAAAAGTCGCCTATCGTCACACTGGACGTCGAAGTGGTGCGGTTCTCGTTGATTGGGAGTTAGAAGCACCAGTGAGGACGGCCAGCCGCCATCGGTAGATTGTGAGTTAAGCATCGTGTTGCCCAGGAGCCAGGTATTGCCGGTAGCACCAAGATGGACTGCCGCGGAGAGTTGCTGCGCTGCCTCGAAGGCAGACGTGGGTTTCGGCACCTCGCTGAGATGCTTGCGTTCTCTCATGGCAATAGCTTCCGGGATGCCACCACCAACTGCCAAGAACCACAGACTTTGTGCTCGAGGATACGCATCGCCGCGCCACCAGAACGAAGTCCAGCCGCGTTCCCCCCATCCGTCCAGCACGGCAGAGCGAATGCGTGAGGCGTGGCCTTGTTCTCCGGCCGCAAGGAGCGCCAAACCGGCGAGCGGTGCAACCTCGTCGTGTTCCATCGCCCAGCTACCGAAACGATCAAGAGACGCAAAGGTGCGGATGCGGCCGGTCGGTGTCGAGTAGAGGCTTAATAGGGTAGCGGTGGAGATTCCATGAAGCATGCCGAGTTGTGCCAGGAAGCAAATGACCCAGGAGGTCGAATTTGCGTCGCACGCAGTTTTGCTGTTGTAGCCCCATCCTTCCGGCCGCCGTGTCGCAAGCAGTGCCTTCGCAGCCCGGTGTATTGAGGGGCTTCGTACTCTCGCGAATGCGGAAGCTGCAAGCAGAGCACAGCCAACACACCCCGTCGTCCAGGCCTCCGACCGGCCCGGTGCCAGTTGGTAATCCCGCCAATGCCCGTCCTCGTCCTGGTGCAGGGTCAGGAACGACATGGCGGCCGTGATCGCCTGCACGGCGCGGAGCCTAATCGCACGGTTTAACATAGACCGTAACGTGATCGAGATTTGGCGCAAAGCCGATGCTTAGGAACTGGACCTCACTACCCGACCAAACAGTGTGCACGCCCGCGAGGAAACGTTCGAGCGAACATGAATTCAAGGACAATAAAGAGAGCACCTGTGTTATCCATGTAACGAGTAGCGGGCGCAGTTCTGGCGCGATGAGATGACAACAGATGTCGACCTTTACCCGCCCGAGCTCCGGCAGAAAGCTGCCACTCGAAGCACGATTGAAGTCGTAGCCTACAGTGACCGCCTGCGGCCGCATGGGTCCGAACCGATCCGTGAAGCTGCCAAAGGTCTCTGTAAGTGCACGGAGCCCAGTGACGGAGACGGTCGGGGACAAAGCGAAAAGCGATTGGAGCGTCGGATTTTTTACGCCGACATACGCGCGCATTGCGCAGACTCGGCCAGCGACTACCACAACTCCTAGTCCGACCGGAATTGCGTGCGCGCTCCAAGTCGCTAACCAATTCTCGAGAGCCGATTGGAACGATGAGGGTCCGAAGGAGAGGACGAGGCCGGCGAGCAGTCGCCAACGTGTGGAGGCGTCCCCGTGTCGAAGGTTAAAATAAAGACGCAACTCAACGTCAAGGATTGCGCCGTTGGCTGAGGGCAGCGCGCTTGTGCCAAGCCAAACTCCGCCCCACCAATCGCGCGTGGCGCCCGGATCAGGCGGAAATACCTGGGCTGTGATTGCGTTGATATCTGCTGTGGCGCCACGCCACGCGAGCACCCCAAGTAGGTGATCCAAGCGCGCAAGTGAGTAGGCAATCTGTTGCGCCACTGACATGCCGAGACTCCCCGGCTCGACAAGTAACCGCAGTGCATCACTATGGGCACGTTCAATCTTCCATGACAGAACGACCGGCGTCCCATCCGTAGAGATCGATGGACGGCGTCGCCACTCTTGTTCATCGCCGGATGGCATGACCGATCCGATGAGCTCTCGCATCAGTGTTGGCCCGACATCATCCCGGGATAGGTCTATATCCCAGCGAGCAAGTTGGTCGCGGACGAAGGCCTCGAGTTTGGCTCCCGGAGTTCTCAAGGAGCTGGGACGTACTGAAGCTGCCCGTGCTGGCCGTCTGCTCCCTGCGTGCCATCGACTCCTTTCTTCGCGACTTGAGGGTCACCATCGCTCCCGCCACCGCCGCCCGGATTTCCGTGTCCACCACCACCACCGCCACCGACACCGCCCGGGGTTCCGCCGAGGCCCTTGGCGCCACCCTTGCCCCCCGATAACGCGTTGGGGTCATCCAGTTCGAAATTAGGAAACGGTCCGGCCGGATTATAGAAGACCCATATGCTGCCGGCATTTCCGCCGCCGCCGCCATCGCCACCTTCCCCGCCGTTTCCCCCGAAGCCGCCATTCCCGCCTTTGCCGCCTGGCCCCTCGTTGGCATTCTCGGAACAGTCTAGGCCACTACCGCCACCACCCCCGTCCCCGCCCTCCTGACCCTTTTGGCCGAGCCCTCCGTCTCCGCCTCTTCCACCATTTCCGCCATTTCCTCCGCGTGCGTTGACGGTGAATTTACCCAGGATTGCCTCTCCATGGAGCAGCAAATCGGAAGCGTTGCCGCCGGGCTGACCGGGATGACCGGGCCCTCCGGAATTTCCCTCCGCTCCCTGGCCGCCGCCGCCGCCCCCGCCGCCATCAGTGGGGTTCTCATCTCCCCAAACCGAGCAATAGGCGTTTCCGCCCACAAGACCGGTAGCCGCCTTTGGGGGATCTGGGATCGGGACCCCATCTGCTCCATCTGCGCCGCCGTTGCCGTCTGCGCCGGAGCTGCTGAAACTGCTCATAGTGAGGTTCCTCGTAGTTGGTTGGTTGATTACGATATCTTTCATCGGCCCCAATCTGCTCACGCGTTGATATGCTGGATTTGAACGGCGCGTATCTTAGCCTTGCTTCTTGTGATGATCTGGCCGCTACTGTAGATGAGGATGTTGTTGAAGAGGAATGCCGGAATGTTTTTAAATTCGACCGTAGTGTCCGGGCAGACGATGAGGTCCGGTGCGTAGAAAAGGTTCACTTGGGCCAGGTGCGCTGCGCTAATCATAAACCTGATGACCCCCGACAACGGCGGCTGGGACGCACTTTCCGCATCGACATAGCCGTAGAGGAGACTGGTCGCCGTTTGTCGGACCGCAAGCCGCTGTTCTTGGTCCAGAGAGTGAAATTCATAATGGTTCTTCATCGGCAGGGAGCGTGGTGTTACAGCAGTGACACCGGCCCACCGTTTCCCTCCTGCGCTTAGTGTGCGCGTTTCGCTCATCAGACCCTTGGCGACCTCGTTAGGTACTCCAAACCAATTCTTGAGATCATCTAGGCTGACAGGATCGAGAGGATGCAGCCACGCCTGATATTCCGTAAAACGGAGGCGTTGATCTGTAATGATTGGCAAATAAACGGGGGCGTCACCATCGCCCTATCGATGCCTTCCCGCGTAAGACGAAAGATTTGCAGCTGCTGACGTACCTTCTCTGGTGGCACGGTCGCGAGGTATTTTTTGTGGTCGCTGTGCGCTGTTGACACGTAATCCTCCCTTGAAACAGATTATCGCCCTTTGCCGTCAAAAGAATATCTAAACCTGTCTTTTCTAGTCAATCTGAGCAAAATTGCTCACTTTAGACGAAATTGTGGCGTCGGGCGGGAGCGCGATGCGGTGGGGGTGATTTTGCCCGTCAGTCGTGCAGGACGACGTTCAGCAGCGAGCTGTGGACGCTCACGCTGCCGCGGTACTCGATGAAGCCGAGCTTGCGGAATTTGTTCATGAAAAAGCTGACCCGCGAGCGGGTGGTGCCGATCATCTCGGCCAGGGTTTCCTGGCTGATCTTGGGGATCACCGCCTCGGGCTTTCCCTGCTTCACTGAAATTGGCTAGCCGCAGCAGGAGCCGCGCCAGGCGTTTTTCGCTCGAATTGAGCAGCTGGTCGACGAGATCTTCTTCGACGCGAATGTTGCGGCCGAGCAGGTACGAGATGAAAAGCGCGGAAAAGACCGGTTCGTCGTGGAGCATCGCGATCATCGCCGATTTTTCGAGCCGCATGATCGAACATTCCGTGACGGCGACAGCCGTCGCGATGCGCAGCGGCTGGTGGCCGGCAAGGCATCCCTCGCCAAAGAAATCGCCGATGCCCAGGATGGCGAGGATTGCTTCCTTGCCTTGCTGGGACAGGACCCTCAGCTCGATCCTGCCCTTCTCGATGTAGAAGACGGCGTCTGCCCGGTCCCCTGAGAGAAGACAGTTTGCCGCGCGCGCAACTCGGTCCTGGTTTTTCCGGCCCCGACCCTGGCTAGGAACAGCTTGGGATCGAAGGGCGGCTTTTCTTCGACTTTCATGACGCCGTTCCCCCTGTGAGACACGCACGGGCGGCAAAAGGTTCGCTGCAGATGCCGGGATCGAATGTCGTAGGCATAGCTGACGTGTCTCCTCTGTTCGGAGGGCCAATTGGACGCTTTTCTTCTTTTTGCGCGGGATTAGGCCGCATCGGGCGATGCGGCATAAAGGGATTGGCTAAAAATGTTGAAGCCGGTCGCGCAAACGGGGCTTTACGCATGGTTGCGCCCTATCGCAATTCCTTACACCAACATATCCTGAAAATGGCGCGTTGCGTTCTTTGGCAAGTGTGAACCAGTTCACATTCGGATTAATTTCATAAAGGTGGACATTACCGGGAAGGGGCCAGCGGCCCGGTCTAGTGGCCTACCGAGTTGATCCGCATAATGAACCGTTGCAGCAGGGACCCCCAGCATGGTCCTACCGATCGGGCGGGGCCGAGCGCCGATGGAGCCGACTTCCTTTATTCGGCTTGTTGCGATTGACGGGTCGTAAAAATTGCCTCCTCCGCGTGGCATGCCGACGTCCTTCGCGAGTCGTGAACGCACCCGTCAGTCAAATTGGGGAGGCGGGGACGGGTGACAGGTTTTCATTGCAGGGGAGGCGCCTGGGAGCGCGCAGGGCCGGGCGACTACCGCACCGTGAGGGCGATATTTTGCTGCAGATCCGCTACCGCTGCACCAACGAGCGATGGCCGACTCATCTTGTGATTTGTGTGTTGTCCGAAATCGGGAGCGCCGTCTCGGTGAGTTGGGGCGGCGGTGCCGGCCGGTTGCCGCCGAGCGCGACATCGGCCGTGCTGCACCCCAGCGCCCGTTGGTCGGTCCGGCCTCTCCCCGCTTTTCGGCGAGGGGAGGTCGGTTCCCGGTCGGGGTTGGTCAGTTCAGCCCGGCGACGCCCATGGCTTCGCCAAAGCGGCGCGCGGCCTCAAAGGTGTCGCCGTATTTGCGGTGGCCGGCGGAGATGTGGGCGCAGGCCAGCAGCATCCGCTCGCGGTCGGCGCATTGGTTTTTGGCGTAATCCTGCAGCAGGCATTGCGGGATTTCCTGATTGTGCGGGTCGTTGCCAAACCGCGTCGCCATCAGCGCCAGCCGCTGCACCAGCACCGAGCGGTCGGCGCCGCTGTCGAGATAGGCCTTGGTCCAGGCCACCGATTGCGGGGCGTCGACCGCGGCCAGCGATTCTTCGATCCGGCCGATGAGCTGGGCGCCGGTCAGTTTTTCGGCATTGCCGGGGGCGCTGACCGGGTCGGATTTGGCCCAGCCCATATGCTTTTGGTTCCACGCCGCCTGGTTGACCATCGAGCCCGCGACATAGAGCAGCTTTAGCCGCTGCGGATGCTCGAAATTGTCGTAAAACCAGCCGAGCGTGTTGCAATATTCATAGGTGTGCTGCGGCATCGAGAACGCGTTGGGGCCGACGGTTTCGAGCACGACCTGGGCCGCCGCCAATTGGATCGCGTCGACGATCCGCCGCGGCGCCGTCCCGGCCAGCAGCAGGGCGCTGATCTTTTCGACATAGGCGGGCTCATGCTGGCGGATCAGCGCGTCGACGAGCTGATCGGTGTCGGCTTCGCCGAGCGGCCCGGTGTTGGCCGTGAGCGCCCGTTCGCGCTCGGTTGTGCCGCCTTGCGGGACGGCGTGGACCTCGGCGCCGTCGAGAAAGATCGTGACGATGTTGCACGCCATCTCGTAGACCGAATGCCAGCGCGGGCCGACCGCCATGTCGAGCGCGCCGGCATAAAGCACGTCGTGGGCGTTGTCCCAGCCGATCGCGTTGCCGAGCTCGACGACCGAGCGGGCGCGGTAGGCCTTGTGCCCGGTCGTGTAGGAGCGGTTGTAGAGCATGCGGTCCTGAACGTCGATCAGGCCGGCGAAAACCAGCTGCGCCAATACTTCCTTGCGATGCCCGGTCTCCTCCATCAGGCCGAGAAACACCCGGTAGGCGTCGACGACCTGGCCGCGCTCGACCAGGGTCAGCCAGTTGTTGAGGCGCTCGTTGAGCGGGCCCGCTTCCCGCAGCGGCTCCTGGTCGGGCCAGTACGCGACCGGGGCCGGCGGCGCCGTGTTCGGCATCTTGTAGCCGCGCGTCGCGTAATGACCGGGGGCCTTCAGGATTTTCTGGTTCCAGATGTCGAGCCCGGACGGGATGTACCAGATCGTCTGCGCCAGCGGCAGCGCCGCCAGCTGTTCCGGCAGCATCGCCTGGAGGTTGACCGCGGCGCGCGCCGACAGCAGGCAGTGGTCGTTGTTGACGAAATTCGGAAAGCCGTCGTCGATGCGCTGATGGTACGGCACGTGGGTATAGGGCGCATGGATGCGCACCGCCTGGGCCATGATTTCCGGCAATGGCCGGCCGCGACGGAGAAGCTCGTAATAGACGCGGCTGCCGCCGATCTGATCGCGGGCGAGGAGCCGATCCTCCAGCTCGCCATATAGGCGCTGCGTTTCTTGATCGACGGTTGCGGCTGGCGTCGGCATGGGTTCTCGCTCCTCGGTCGCAATATCAACCAGGATAGCTTAAACCGATTCAGCGGCGCGACGGCCATGCCGCATCGGCAGCCCCTGTCGCCGTCGCCCGCATGGCTGCGATTTGGAACGAGTCGAAGCAACCCGGCGCGGCCTGCCACTTCGGCGGTTGTCGCCGTTACGATCCGGACAGAAAGGTTATCGTTAAGGTCTGTCCGTTGGGGCAAACGGGGTTGGGCTCGTTGGGCAGACCGGACATCGGGTAAAAAAAAGCATTCACGCAGTTCTGCGTGTTTCCGACGCAGGTTCCGTTGGGGTTGCCGCATTGACTCGGGTAATTCTCCGATCCGTATTTCGACGATCGCGGCCCCTGACACGTTAACGTCGGCTCGCCACTACAGGAAAGCTTGACCGGTAGATTGTACGAAGCGCCGCCGGCGCACTTACACTGGTTTAGTTGCCAGGCCGCGTTGTCACAGGTCGTGATGGCCGAACAACCGGGCTCCAGACCATCGAGCGGGATCACACTTGTGTCGTACCAAATACAATTGCCGGTTCCGGGGCCGAAGCAAGGTGCTGGTTGAAAATACGCTTCGATCAGGGTTTGGTGAGTTTGTTGCGCCGTCGAACAATCCAAACCGGTAGGAGGCACAGTCATAGCGGCACAGAAACGTGAGCCGGGATTGGCGACTTGGTCGGTCACCGAGGCTTGGCAGGTCGTGTCGGCCAGGACTTTGACGGTCAATCCCTTGATCGGCGACAAGCAACCCGAACCCCAAGAAATGACAGAGCCCGCCTGCGGCATAAACCCAACGTAAATCGTGTTTCCGGTGTTGTTTACGATGTCCACATCGCCGCTTTCCTGCGCCGTCGCAAGGCCCGGCCGACACGCTTGCTGTGCTATTGCGCGGAGCTTGGGGTCCGAGATCGGCAAAATCTTGCCGGTCTTTTGATTTTGAAATTGCGGTTCGGTCGAGCCGCCCTGGGGGCATTTCAAGACCAGATCGGCGTCGATGCTTTGGTTCGATCCGGTCAGATGAATAACCAGGGGGCGCCCGGCGTCCTCGGCCAAAACCCGATGACCGGCGATCAGCGTTGCGGCCATCGAGGCGGCCAGCCAAACCGCGAGCGCGATCGGCAGCCGCCGATGAGGAGCGGGCCGCCGCACAGTCCGCGCTGGTTTGCGAGATCGCCGGAGGGGCATGTCGACCTCGCCGCGGAACGTCGCGCCACTTGCTTTGCATGCCATCGAAACGTGCTCCTCGCGCAGGTAGAGACCGAGCAATCTTTCCACGCGAGAAGCTACCATAACATTGACGCACCGTTTCATGCCGTCGCGCGCGCGGTGATACAGTACCGTGATGCTTACTCCCGACATCCTGCACCGCGACTTCAAGCCCGAGCCCTTTTGGTGGGAGGCGTACCGGCCGGTCGCGGGCGAATTCGCCGAAGTGCCGCGGGAAGCGCGGGTGGCGATTGTCGGCGGCGGCTATGCCGGGCTGTCGACGGCGCTGGAATTGGCCAAGCAAGGCATCGCCGCCGTCGTGCTCGAAGCAAACGAGCTCGGCTTTGGCGCCAGCACCCGCAATGGCGGCGCGGTCAGCGGCGGCGTCAATGTCGGCAAGAGCTTTTCCGGCAAATCCGTCGACATCGACCGCGACCGGGCCGCCGGCATCCTGTCCGACGCGAGCGACGCCTTCGCCCTGATCGACCGGCTGATCGGCGAGGAGCATATCGATTGCTGCTGGGAAAAACCCGGCCGCTTTGTCGGCGCCTGGACGGCGCGGCATTTTGAGGCGCAACAGCGGCGGCTCGACATGCTGAATTCGGCGGCGCAGTCGGGCGCCTACATGGTGCCGCGCGAGCGTCAGCGCGACGAAATTGCCAGCGACTATTATCGCGGCGGCATGGTGGTGGAGCGCTCGGGGAAGCTGCATCCGGCGCTCTACTACAAAGGGCTGCTCGACGCTTGCCGCCGGCGCGGCGTTCCGATCTGCGCCAAGGCCGCGGCCGGGCGGATCGCTCGGGCGGGAAACGGCTGGCGGGTCGAAACCGCGCGCGGCGCTGTGACCGCGGGCGACGTCGTCATCGCCACCAACGGCTATACCGGCGACTTGACCCCGGCGCTCAAACGCCGCGTCGTGCCGATCGCGAGCCATATCATCGCCACCGAAGAACTGCCGGCCGATCTCGCCGGCTCGCTGGTCCCCAGGGGCCGCACCCTCTCCGACACCCGGCGCGTGCTGTGCTATTACCGCATGTCGCCCGATGGCAGGCGCATGATCTTTGGCGGCCGGGCGCGCTTCACGCAAGTCGGTGCGGCGGTCAGCGCCCCGGCCCTGCACCGCTATATGACGGCCCGCTTTCCGCAGCTGCACGGGGTCAAGCTGACCCATGCCTGGACCGGCAACACCGCCTTTACGCTGGACGCATTGCCGCATATGGGGCAAAGCGAAGGGCTGCATTTCTGTCTCGGCTGCAACGGCAGCGGCGTGGCGATGATGACCTATCTCGGCTGGCAAACCGCGCGCAAAATCGCCAATGCCGCCAATTACGCGTGCAGCTTCGACATTGCCGACTTTCCCAGCCACCGGCTCTATTCCGGCGATCCGTGGTTTCTGCCGGCGGTTGGCGGCTGGTACCGGCTGCGCGACCGGATCGACCGCCTGCTCGCCTGACCGGGCGATTGCTGTATGCTGCCGATTGGCGCTTTACGAGGAGGAAGCGACATGGATTTCGAGAGTTACCGGGAATCGATTGCTCAGGATACGCCGCCGGCGGGGTTGAGCATGGCGGCCCAGGCGTTGTGGTGGGAGGCCAAGGGCGATTGGCACCAGGCGCACAAATGCGCCCAGCAGCAGGGGGATCCGGAGGGCGCCTGGGCCCATGCCTATCTTCACCGGGTCGAAGGCGATTTGCGCAATGCCGGCGGCTGGTACGGCCGCGCCGGCCGAGAGGCGCCCGACGTGCCGCTCAAAGAGGAATGGGAAACGATCGCCCGTTCCGTTCTTGGTTAGACCCTGCGTTTGGCGCCGCTGATCCTGATCGGGCTTGGCGGGAACCTCGCCAGCCCGCGCTGGGGAGCGCCGCGCGAAACCCTCGCCGCCGCCGTCGCGGCCCTTGACGGCGAGGCCGTCGCCGTCGTCGCGCGCTCAGGCTGGTACCGCAGCGCGCCGGTGCCGCCCTCGGCCCAGCCCTGGTTCGTCAACGCCGTCGTGTCGGTGGCGACCGCGATGCCCGCTGATGAATTGCTCGTCAGATTGCAGGCAATCGAGACGCGGTTCGGCCGGGTTCGCGGCGAGCGCAACGCGGCGCGGGTGCTCGATCTCGACCTGCTCGACTATCGCGGCGAACGGATCGAGTCGCCCGATCTGACCCTGCCGCATCCGCGCCTGCATCAGCGCCGCTTCGTGCTGGAGCCGCTCGCCGAAATCGCGCCGCAATGGCGCCATCCGAGCCTCGACCTGACCGCGCGGCAATTGCTCGCCCGGCTTGAGGCTGGGCAGCCGATAGAACCGATGTGTTGATCTTCCGCGGACCGGTTGATTGTGCTCGCCCGACCCTGCCGCTATAACGCGGCCTCGATTTCACTGTCGGGGACAGGATGACCGTAGCCGAAGCGGCTCGCACGCACATGATCGAGAGCCAGCTGCGCCCTAACAAGGTGACCGACGACCGGGTGCTCGACGCTTTCGCGCGGATGCGGCGAGAGCTGTTCGTGCCGGAGCGCTTGCGAACGACCGCTTACGTCGACGGCGACCTGCCATTTGGCGGCGGGCGCTATCTGATGGAGCCGATGGTGGCGGCCCGTCTTATTCAAGCAGCGTCGCCGTCACGCGCCGACACCGCATTGGTCGTCGGCGCGGCAACGGGATACGAGGCGGCGGTGCTGAGCCTGCTGGTGCGGGCCGTCGTCGCGCTCGAGGAAGATGCGGAGCTCGCCCGGCTTGCCCGCGCGGCGCTGGTCGAGGAAAACATCGCCTCGGTCAGTGTTGTCGAAGGACCGCTGAACGCGGGCTATCGGCCGCGCGCGCCTTACGATGTCGTGCTGTTCGGCGGCGCGGTCGCCGAAGCGCCTGGCGAAATTGTCGCGCAGCTCGCGGAGGATGGCCGGCTCGTTGCCGTCGTGAAAGCGCAAGGAAACGGCGTCGGCCGCGCTACTCTGATGACGCGCAGCGGCGGAGTGACCGCGCGCCGCATTATCTTTGACGCGGGGAATCCCGTTGCTGCAGGGTTTTGCGGCGAATACCGATTTTGTGTTTTAAGTTGCCGATCGGTCCTACAACCTCAGAGCTGTCGATGTCCGGAGCCGTGCAGATCGTCAGGAGGGGCCGGACGGCCGACACAAGCGGGCCCGGTTCTCGACGGCGCCGACGCGGCGTCCTTGCGAGCTTTTTCAGCCTTGCCGGGATTACCTGCATTACTGAGCGCTGTCGCGCCGCAGGCGTCGGGACAGACCCTGACCCAGGCATTGGCCGAAACCTACAACACCAACCCGCAGCTGTTGGCGCAGCGGGCCCTGCTGCGGGCGACCGACGAGCAGGTGCCTCAGGCGCTGTCGGGCTGGCGCCCGACGGTCAACTTCAGCAGCCAAATCGGCGGTGCTCGCGCCGGCATTCTGCTGAGCAGCGGAACAAACTCGCTATGGGACGTTCCAGCAGAACGCCATCAACCTGCAGGTTACCCAGCAGATCTACAGCGGCGGGCGCACGGTGGCGCAGACAAAGCAGGCGGTCAACACCATCCAGTCGACCCGCGCTCAGACCCTTGCGGTCGAAACCACGGTCTTTCAGGCGGTGGCCCAGGCCTATCTCGACGTGGTCCGCGACCAGGCCCTGCTCGAGGTCAACCGGAACAACGTCCAGGTGTTGCGCAAGCAGCTCGAAGCGACCCAGGATCGGTTCCGCGTCGGCGAGGTCACCCGCACCGATGTCGCGCAGGCCGAATTCGTCGCTCGCGCAGGCCGTTGGCAATCTGACCTCCGCTGACGGCCAGCTGCAACAGAGCCGCGCCGAATATGTCCGGGTGGTCGGCCACCCTCCGGGCATCCTGCTGCTGCCGCGCGACCGCCCGGCGCTTCCGGCCACCCGCGAAGAAGCGCAAAGCCTCGCCGCGACCAACAATTTCAACGTTATATCGGCAAATTTTGCCGAGCTTGCGGCGCGCGACAATATCGACGTCGTGCGCGGCCAGCTGCTCCCTCAGATCTCGCTTGTCGGCAACATCAACCGGTCATTGGCCCCGTCCGCCACGCTCAGCGGCGCCCTGGAAAATTCGGCTTCGATCGCAGCCCAGCTGACGATGCCGCTATACGAAGGCGGGGCAAT
Organism: uncultured Alphaproteobacteria bacterium; assembly: GCA_963775525.1. GTDB lineage: Bacteria > Pseudomonadota > Alphaproteobacteria > ATCC43930 > CGMCC-115725 > AP-15. Next base: position 603,016 of record CAVZJF010000005.1, read on the forward strand.
TTATTCGCAGACGCGCCAGGCTGAGCAGACGGTCGGTCAGCGCCGCAGCCAGGTCGACGACGCGCGGCGCGCCTCGGTGCAGACGGTGACCGATTCCTGGGAAACGTTGAAGGCGGCGCGGGCCAGCGTCGCCTCCTTCGCCGCCGCGGTGCGGGCGGCGCAGATCGCCCTCGAGGGGACGCAGCAGGAAGCGCTTGTCGGCACCGCCACCACGCTCGACGTCCTGATCCAGAACCAGCAGCTGCTGACCACCCAGTCCCAGCTGATTACCGCCGAGCACGACTCGGCTCTGGCCGAGTTCAACGTCGCCGCCGCCACCGGCCGGCTGATCGCCGCCGATCTTCACCTGCCGGTGCAGATCTACGACATGGAGCGGCATTTCAACCTCGTCAAGGACAAGGTGATCGGCTTTCGGCGGCGGTCTGAAGGAGTGAGCGGCAGTCTCCCCACATTCTGGAATTGTGGACAGCTGTTGCTTAAGTTAGCGACGCCCTTGTTCTTTGCCGGTCGCCGCGATGTCGGAAGATAAGCCCCGAGCGAACTCCACCAACGACAAAATCGGCGATGCCGGAATCCTCGCCGGAATCCTCGATGGAGGAAATCATCGCCTCGATCAGCCGCATCATCGCCGATGACAATCGCGTGCCGCATCCCGTCCGAACGCCGCCGGCGGAAAAAAGCGGAATTCTCGAGCTGACCGAAGCGATCGAGGCCGACGGCTCGGCTCGGAAGCCGGCAGAGGCGACGCCGTCTCGCGCCGAACCCGGAAAAGCGCCGCCGGCAGCGGCCGCGGCGCGGATCGAGGCGGCGCTGCCGGGCGTCCGCCCGGGCGCCGAAGACAAGCCCGACCCGCCTCGCGAGAATATCCTGTCGGCGGCGGCGTCCGAGGCGGCGATCGCAGCCTTTGGGCGGCTGGCTACGATGCCGCGCGAACGGCGCGCCGAGCCCGAATTGCCGATCGGCGCTGCCGGCCGGACGCTCGAGGAGATCGTCCGCGACGCATTGCACCCGCTGCTGAGCGCTTGGCTCGACGACCATCTTCCCGAAATCGTCGAGCGGCTTGTCCGGGACGAGATCCAGCGGGTCGTCCGAGAGGCCGGGCTGCGCTAGGCGGCCGCCGCGGGTTACGGTTGCTCCGTGCTACAGCTATATTTCGAGCGCGCCGACTCCCTTAGCGGTGTGTCATGCCCGATCGTTTAGTCGAAGACGGTTCTGAAATGCTGGACAAGACGTTCGAGCCTGCCGCGGTGGAGGCGCGCTGGTACCCGCTGTGGGAGAGGTCGGGTGCCTTCGCCGCCGAGCCCGACGGCAATCGGGCGCCGTACACGATCATGATGCCGCCGCCCAATGTGACCGGCAGCCTGCATATGGGGCACGCGCTGACCTTCACGTTGCAGGACGTGCTGGTCCGCTATCAGCGCATGCGCGGCCGCGACGTGTTGTGGCAGCCCGGCACCGACCATGCCGGCATCGCCACCGAGATCGTCGTCGCCAACCAGCTCGCCGAAGAGGGCGGCGCCAAGCGCGATCTCGGCCGCGAGCGCTTTGTCGAGCGCGTCTGGCAATGGAAGGAGCAGTCGGGCGGCACGATCACCCGCCAGCTGCGCCGCCTCGGCGCTTCGCCCGACTGGCGGCGCGAGCGGTTTACGATGGACCCGGGCCTGGCCGCCGCGGTCCGCCGCGTCTTCGTCGGGCTTTATCGCGAAGGGCTCATTTACCGCGACAAGCGGCTCGTCAACTGGGATCCGGAGATGCACACGGTGATCTCCGATCTCGAGGTCGAAAGCCGCGAGACCAAGGGTTCGTTGTGGCATATCCGCTATCCGGTGGCGGAACTTCCCGGTCGGTTTATCACTGTCGCGACGACGCGGCCCGAGACCATGCTCGGCGACACCGGCGTCGCGGTTCATCCCGATGACGAGCGTTTTGCCGATCTTGTCGGCAAGTCGGTGCGGCTGCCGCTCGTCGGCCGGCTGATCCCGATCGTCGCCGACGAATACGCCGACCCGGAAACCGGCAGCGGTGCGGTCAAGATCACCCCGGCGCACGACTTCAACGATTTCGAGGTCGGCCGCCGTCACGGACTGGCGATGCTCAACATCTTCGACGCCGATGCGCGGCTCAACGATGCGGCGCCGGAACGCTATCGCGGTCTCGACCGCTTCGCGGCGCGTGAGAAGGTGGTGGCGGACCTCGACGCCGCCGGGCTTCTCGACAAGGTCGAGGACCACACCCTGATGGTCCCGCATCACGACCGCTCCGGCGTCGTCATCGAGCCGTGGCTGACCGACCAGTGGTTCTGCGACGCCAACGTGCTGGCCCAGCCGGCGATCGCCGCGGTCGAGGACGGGCATACCCGCTTTGTGCCGCGGCAATGGGAGAACACGTTTTTCGAGTGGCTGCGCAACATCCAGCCCTGGTGCATCTCCCGCCAATTATGGTGGGGGCATCAAATTCCCGCCTGGTACGGGCCGGACGGCGCCGTCTTTGTCGCCGAAACCGAGGCCGAGGCGCTCGCCGAAGCCGAGGCAAAATACGGGCGTCGGGTCGCGTTGCGCCGCGACGAGGACGTTCTCGACACCTGGTTCTCGTCGGCATTGTGGCCGTTTTCGACCTTGGGCTGGCCCGAGGAGACGCGCGAGCTCGCCCGCTATTACCCTGGCGACGTCCTGGTCACCGGCTTCGACATCATCTTTTTCTGGGTCGCCCGGATGATGATGATGGGGTTGCACTTCATGGGCGAGGTGCCGTTCCCACCGTCTACATCCACGCCCTGGTGCGCGACGAGCGCGGCCAGAAGATGTCGAAATCGCGCGGCAACATCATCGACCCGCTGGAGCTGATCGACCGCTACGGCTGCGACGCGCTGCGCTTTACGCTGTCGGCGCTGGCCGCACCCGGCCGCGACATCAAGCTCGCCGAAAGCCGGGTCGAGGGCTACCGCAATTTTGCGACAAAGCTGTGGAATGCGGCGCGCTACGCCCAGATCAACGGCTGCGCGCCCGCCGACGGCTTCTCGGCGGCGGCGCTGCGGCTGACCGTCAATCGCTGGATCGCAACCGCGGCGGCCGATTGCGCGGCGGCGGTGACCGCGTCGCTCGACGCCTATCGGTTCGACGAAGCGGCGGGGCGGCTCTACCAGTTCGTGTGGGGCACGTTCTGCGACTGGTATATCGAGTTCACCAAGCCGATCCTGCAAGGCGACGACGAGGAGGCGCGCCGCGAGACCCAGGCCACGACCGCCTGGGTCCTCGGCCGGATCCTGCATCTGCTGCACCCGATCATGCCGTTCATCACCGAGGAGCTGTGGCGGCATCTGGCCGGCGAGAAGGCGGGTATGCTGATCTCGGCGCCGTGGCCCGAATTTACCCCCGAAGGTCTGATCGCGCGGCCGCGGCCGAGATGGAGTGGGTCGTCGCGGCGATCTCGGCGATCCGCGCCGCGCGCGCCGAGATGAACGTGCCGCCGGCCGCCCGCATGCCGCTGCTGGTCAGGGATGCCGAGCCGGCTGGCGGCCGAACGGCTCGCGCGCCACGGCGACCATTTCGTGCGCCTGGCGCGGGTCGAGCGCGATGAGCATCGGCGGCCTCGGCGCCGGCGGGCGCGGTCCAGATCGTGGTCGAGGGCGCCACGCTGATTCTGCCGCTCGGCGAGGTCGTCGACCTCGCCCGCGAGAGAGCGCGGCTCGCCAAGGAGATCGGCCGGCTCGAAGCCGAGATCGCCAAAATCGCGCGCCAAGCTCGGCAACCCGAATTTCTCGCCAAGGCAAAGCCCGAGGTGGTCGGGGAGCAGCGCGAGCGCGAAGCCGAGGCGGGCCGCGACCGCGACCGCCTGAGCGCGGCCTACGACCGGCTGGCGGCGGTTTGACTTCGGCAGCGGCGCGCGGCTCAGCCGGCCTTCTTTTCGTGCTCCATCGCCGCGCGCAAGATCGCGTTGATCCGGGTCTGATAGCGCGGATACCGCCGAAAGTGCTCCAGCACATCGCGATCGAGCCGGATGCTGATCTGCTCTTTGGCTCGCGGCATGACCAGCGTCGCCGACGCAAACCATTCTGCATCAGTTATCGGCGCGGCATCCGGATCGTCGCGAACCGCGGCTTCTATTTCGTCTCGGTGAGCGCATCGAATCGTGACCAGTCAATCTGCCCGCGCTGGACCGCGGTCGCGGATTTCTGCTTCGAAGTTCCTTTGCTCACGTGGATTAGCCTTTTATGTCGAGAGCACCGACTTCTACCGGACCGGCTGGCTCTATCGGCCTCCGCTGATTATCCTCTCGCGCCATCGGGGAGTGTAGCTTGACCCTGCGCGCCGACGACATCGTCGATCGTGGTCTGGTCGAGCCCGGCCGGCTCGACGAGATCCGGCGGGTGGCGGAGCAATTCTCGGTCGCCGTCACGGAGGACATGGCGGCGCTGATCGATCCCGGCGACGCGAACGACCCGATCGCGGCGCAGTTTGTGCCGAGCGGCGCCGAGCTCGCTACCGCATCCGAGGAGCTTTACCGACCCGATCGGCGACGAGCGCTGGTCGCCGGTGCCCGGCATCGTTCATCGCTATCCCGACCGGGTGCTGCTGAAGCCGACCCTGGTGTGCCCGGTCTATTGCCGCTTCTGCTTCCGCCGCGAGGCCGTCGGCAAGAAGCCGGCGATGCTGGACCCGGCGGCGTTGGAGCGCGCCTACGACTACATCCGCCAGCGGCCGGAAATCTGGGAGGTCATCGTCACCGGCGGCGACCCGTTCGTGCTGGCGCCGCGCCGCCTCGCCGCGATCGTGCGCGCGCTCGACGCGATCGCCGCATCTCGGCGTGATCCGCTTTCACACCCGCGTGCCGATCGTCGACCCGCGCCGCGTCGCGCCGCGCGCTGGTCGCGGCGCTGGCGGCGGAGAAGGCGGTCTGGGTCGTGGTCCACGCCAATCACCCGCGCGAGCTGACCCCGGCGGCGAGGGAAGCGGTGACCCGGCTCGTCCGCGCCGGCATCCCGGTCCTGTCGCAGACCGTGCTGCTGCGCGGCGTCAACGACGATGCCGCGGTGCTCGAAGCCTTGTTCCGCGGTCTCGTGGCGATGCGGGTCAAGCCCTATTACCTGCATCATGCCGACCTCGCCCGCGGCACCGCGCATTTCCGCACCGGCATCGCCGCGGGCCAGCGCCTTGCGCAGCGCGCTGCGCGGCCGGGTTTCGGGGCTGTGCCAGCCGACTTATGTGCTCGACATCCCGGGCGGCTACGGCAAGGTGCCGATCGCTCGCTGCGCGATCAGCGCGGATGACGCCTCCGGCGGGTGGGCGGTCGAAGACAGCGCCGGGGACCGGCACAGCTATCCGCCCGATCCCGGCGCCGAGGACATGTAGGGGCGGCGATAGCGGCGACGGCCGGTTGCGACGACCGGTGACGATCGTCGTCGCAGGAAACGCACTCGTGCTCGGGTGGCCGGCTAGATCGCGAGCTCGCACCAGATCGGCGTGTGGTCCGAGGCGCGCTCCTTGGCGCGCGGCTTTTTGTCGATCTCGCAGGCGACGACCCGGTCGGCCGCGTGCGGCGACAGCAGCAGGTGGTCGATGCGCAGACCCTCGTCGCGGTTCCAGCGCCCGGCCTGGTAATCCCAGAAAGTGTAGCGGTGCGGCTCGCGGTGAAAGACGCGGTAGGCGTCGGTCAGCCCCAGATACATCAGCGCGCGAAACCGCGAACGCGACTCCAGCCGGCACAGCGCGTCGTCGCGAAACGCCACCGGATCGTAAACATCCTCGTCGGCCGGGCAGACGTTGTAGTCGCCGGCGAGAACGAATGGGATCTCGCGGCGCAAGCAGGTCTCGGGCGCGGCTGACCAGCTGCTCCATCCAGGCGAGCTTGTAGGTGAATTTGTCGGTGCCGGTCGGGTTGCCGTTCGGCAAATAGATCGAGGCGACGCGAACCTCGCCAAACGACGCTTCGAGATAGCGCGCCTGCTCGTCTTGCGGCATGCCGGGAAGACCGGCGACCAGTTCCTCGGCCGGTTGCTTCGACAGCAACGCCACGCCGTTATAGGCGCGCTGGCCGATCGTCTCGACGCGGTAGCCCGAGTGCCTCGATCTCGAACCGCGGAAAATCGGCCGCCGGGCACTTGGTCTCCTGCAGGCACAGCACGTCGGGCTGCGCGTCCTGCAGGAAGGCGAGCAGCAGCGGCAGCCGCACCTTGACCGAATTGACGTTCCAGCTGGCGATTTTCACGGCGGCCGGCGCCGTGCCGCGATCAGGCGATCGAGAACGAGTTGCCGCAGCCGCAGGACGACGCCGCGTTCGGGTTGCGGATCTGGAACGCCGCACCCATCAGATCCTCGACAAAATCGACCTCGGCGCCGTTCAGCAGGTCGAGCGACACTTCGTCGACGACGACGCTGACCCCGTCGCGTTCGAAGACGAAATCGTCTTCGTTGCGCTGGTCGTCAAAGGTGAAGCCATATTGAAACCCGGAGCAGCCGCCGCCGGAAACCGCGATCCGCAGAGAGGCGTTTTCGGCCTGCTCCTGCTCCTTGAGCACCGCGATGCGCCGGGCGGCGCTCTCGGTCAGCACGACACGCCGTTCCTCGGTCTCGTTCCCGTGCTCGGACATGTTCCCGCCACTCCTGTCGTTGCCGGCGCATGCCGGCCTCGTCACCGGTATTTAAGCATCGCAGGGCCGCTGGTCAAACCGCGGGTGACGGCGGAGATTTTGCAATGAATATCGGTTAGGCTCGGCGCCCCCGAGCGGAGTTCGACGATGCTGACTGCCCTCGACGGCGAGGTAGGCCGAGAGCGACAAGTGAAACCGGCAGACAAGCTCGCTTGTCTCACTGCGCTCGAGCGCAAGGTGCTGTGGTTGTCGACCTGGATGATCCACAACGCCAACCACCTGCGGCCGAACCGCGACGGGTTGAAGGTCGGCGGCCATCAGGCGTCGAGCGCCTCGGTGGCGACACTGATGACGGCGCTTTATTTCGACGTGCTGCGGCCGCAGGACCGGGTCGCGGTCAAGCCTCACGCCTCACCGGTTTTCCACGCCATCCAGTACCTGCTCGGCCACCAGACGCGCGAAAAGCTCGAGCGGTTTCGCGCTTTCGGCGGCGCCCAATCCTATCCGTCGCGAACCAAGGACGGCGACATCGTCGATTTCTCGACCGGGTCGGTCGGGCTCGGCGTCGGGATGACCCTGTTCAGCTCGATCGCGCAGGACTACCTGCGCCTGAAGGAGCTGATCGCGACCGACGAACCGCCCGGCCGCATGATCGCGCTCGCAGGCGACGCCGAGCTCGACGAGGGCAACATCTTCGAGGCATTGCTCGAAGGCTGGAAGCACGACGTGCGCAATTTGTGGTGGGTCATCGACTACAACCGCCAGAGCCTTGACGCGGTGGTGTCGGACCGGCTGTTCGGCCGCATCGACGCGATGTTCGAGATGATGGGCTGGCGCGTCGTCACCCTGAAATACGGCCGGCTCCTGGAGGCCGCTTTTGCCCGGCCCGACGGCCATCATCTGCGCGAGTGGATCGACGCCTGCCCGAACTCGCTCTATTCGGCGCTCGTCTACAAGGGCGGCGAGGGATGGCGCGAACATCTGCAGCGCGATCTCAATCGTTACCCCGGGATCCGCGCGATCCTCGACGACCACGACGCCGCCGCATTGCAGCGGTTGATGACCAATCTCGGCGGCCATGACCTGGAGACGGTTCTCGACGCCTTCCACGCGATTGCCGACGACCGGCCGACCTGTTTTATCGCCTATACGATCAAGGGCTTCGGGCTACCCTTCGCCGGGCACAAGGACAACCATGCCGGGCTGATGAACCTCGACCAGATGGCGTCGTTCGGCCTCGGCATGGCGGTGCCGCAGGGCGCCGAATGGGACCGCTTCGCCGGCCTCGACGTGGCGCCCGAGCGGCTCTCCGACTTCCTCGAAAAGGTGCCGCTCGCCGGTCCCCCCGCGCGCCGCCACAAGGCAGCACCGGTGCCGGTGCCGGACAGCCTGCCGGTCCCGCGCGGCCAACGCCAGTCGACGCAGGAGGCGTTCGGCCGGCTGCTGGGCGATATCGCCGCCGGCGACAGCGAATTGGCGGGGCGGATCGTGACCACCTCGCCCGATGTCACGGTGTCGACCAATCTCGGGCCGTGGGTCAACCGCCGCGGCATTTTCGACCGTGCCGAGCGGGCCGACACCTTCCGCGAGGAAAAGGTCGTGTCGGCGCAGCGCTGGGGAATGTCGCCGCAAGGGCAGCACATCGAGCTCGGCATCGCCGAGAGCAACCTGTTTCTGCAATTGGCGGCGCTGGGGCTGGCGGGGCCGCTGTTCGGCACCCGGCTGCTGCCGATCGGCACCTTGTACGATCCGTTTATCAAACGCGGGCTCGACGCGCTGAATTACGCCAGCTACCAGGACGCGCGCTTTATTCTGGTGGCGACGCCGTCCGGGATCACCCTGGCGCCCGAAGGCGGCGCGCACCAATCGGTCGGCGAGCCGTTGATCGGGATGGCGCAGCCGGGGTTGGCGGCTTTCGAGCCCGCCTATGCCGACGAGCTGGCGGTGTTGTTGCGGTGGGCCTTTGCCGAGATCCAGCGCGAAGCCGGCGAATTGGTCTATTTCCGCCTGTCGACGCGGCCGGTCGAGCAGCCGAAACGGAAACTCGAACCGGAACTCGCCGAGGCGATCGTGGCCGGCGCCTACTGGCTGCGCGAGCCGGGAGCGGATGGCGAGCTGGCGATCGCCTATTGCGGTGCGGTCGCGCCCGAGGCGATTGCCGCATTCGAGGACCTGGCCGAGGACGCGCCGCAGGCGGGGCTGCTCGCGATCACCTCGCCCGAGCGCCTGCACCGCGACTGGCGCGCCGCCCAGTCAGACGGCCGGATGAGCACGGCCGAGCGGCTGTTGGCGCAGCTGCGCCCGGGGGCGGCCCTGGTCACCGTCGGCGACTTCCATCCGGCGACATTGTCCTGGCTCGGCGCCGTGACGCACAACCCGATCGTGCCGCTCGGGGTAGATCGCTTTGGCCAATCGGGCGACATCCCCGACCTCTACCGCGCCTACGGCATCGACAAGGATGCAATCCTCGACGCCGCCGCCCGCGCCTGCCTCCTCGCCCTGCGTTAGGGCTGGTTTGCTGCCGGAGAAGAATTCGAAAAAAATCGCGGCAACGTGATCATCCGTTTCGGTCCGACAAGCAGCCGTTGAGCGCACTGGGGTCGGAGCAAGTTATGAAAAATCTCCTGCAATTTGCTGCTTCGCAGGCGAACGAGAACAACTACTGCGGTCCGGCGCGCATCGAGGCCGGGTGGCCTGGCAGCTTCAGGCGCTGACCGGTATCGGTAACGTTGGTGCCCTCTACCTTGAGCACCGACAGGTCGCCGTCGATGAAATTGCCGACATAGATATGGCTGCCGTCGGCGCTGAAGGCGACCCCCTCGGGCAATGCCCCGACCGTGACCGATCCAACCTTGGTCACTTTGTTGCCGTCGATCGCGAGCACCGCGACGCTGCCGCCGTCGTGGTGGAAGAAGGAAGTTTTGGGCTGGTTCGAGCCCTCCGCCTGGACCGATACCGCCAAATTGCCCTTTGGGCTGATCGCCAGCCCCTCGGGCGAATCGCCGACCGTGACGTGGTCGATGACCCGCGGCGGGTTGGCGGCGAGATCGATGACGCCGACCGTGTCGGCATTGCCGTCGGAGCCGCCGTTGTTGCCGTTGTCGGCGGTCAACGCGAGCCTGCCGTCGGGGGTCACCGCGACGTTGTAGGGAAAGATGCCCGTCGGCAGGTCGCGCTTGTCGTAGGTGACCTTGTCGCCGTCGATCGACAACAGCGCCACCTTGTTGGCGGCCGGCTTGACCGCGAGCGCGTGCTTGCCGTCCGGGGTAATGGCGACGGCGGATACCAGGTCGGCGGCGGTTCCGACCGGAACGGTCGCGACAACGGCGGTGTCCTTGCCTTTGACCGCCAGGACCGAGATCGTGCCGTCGCCGCGATTGGCGACGAGGGCGAGGTCGCCCTTTGGACTGATCGCCAAACCCGAGGGCTGTTTGCCGACAGTCACCGTGCCGATGATCATTGGGCGGGTTCGCCTTCAAATCGACGACGAACACCTTGTTGTCGGGCTCCAGGCGATGGCCCCAGCCCTGGATCACCGGCTCGATCGAATTGGCGACGAGGGCGATGTCGCCGGATGGCGTGACCGCGAGATTGGTCGGCGGCCCGACGACGGAGTTCATCAGCGGGATCGTCGCGGTGATGCGAGGCGCGGCCGGCTGGGAAATGTCGATGACCGACAGGGTGTCGTGACCGGGCTCACGCTGGGTCGGCTTGAAATTCTCGTCGACACCCTGCTTTTCGTCATTGCCGACGATCAGGGTTTGCCCGAATGCGGGTGCGGCGGCACAGGCGAGCAGGCCGGCCATAAGGACGGCATGTTTGAACGGCGTCAAGGCATCCTCCCGTCGATTGGTTTGTTTCGCCGCACGGTCATGCGGCAGCGAGATGCTGCCCCGATCGAGAGGGGTCGGCAAGCGGCTGGCTGCGTAGGCGGTCAGATTCTAGGGCTGGCGTTCGCCGCTTGCCGCCGCACTCCCGGCCGCCGGGTACACCGCGGCGCCAGGTTGTGGGGCCTTGCTCAGAAGCGGTCGCATTTTTCCGCGGCTTTGACATAGGCGGCGGCGTCGGACGGCAGCAGCAGGCGGTCGGCGACCAGCGCCGCGGCGGCCGCCTTCACCTTTGCGACGTACGCGTCGCGGGCGCCGTAGCGTTCTTCGAGCGAGGGGCGCGGGTCGCCGGCGGCTTCGCGCTCACGCTTGGTGCCGGCGAACGGGATCAGCGAGCCGTCGCGATCGGCCAATTCACCGGGCTGCGCGCGATAGACGTTCCAGCCGGTATAGGTGCCGAGCGGCACCGCGATCGGCGGCAGGCGGATGCCGGCGACCTCGTTGCCGTCGGCGTCGACCGCGCAGACCCGCGTGCCGTAGAAACTGTCGAGCCGCGCCGGCGGGTCGACCCAGTCGACGGGAACCGAGATGCGGTTGGCGCCGGGCGCCAGCGCGAACCCCGGCACCGCCGGCATCTTCACGCTCTCGGCCTCGACCGCCGTGCCCGCGGCGATCGACGGGACACGGCTCGGCGGCGGGGCGACGCCGCTCGTGACCCATTCTTCGAGCGCCACCAGCAGCGCCCGCAATGCCGGGCTGGCGCTGTGCGGGTTGCGCGGGTTGACGCAAGGGCCGGGGCTCGGGTCGGTCCCCGGGCCGCCGCCATGCTGGGTCCCGGCAATCATGTAGGCCCGCGCGGTAGCCGGCAGTTCAGCGTCGTCTCGGCCGGCCGGATCGGTGTGCGACCAGCGAGGCGCCCTTTTGCCAATATTCGGTCGCGGTGTTGACCTCGATCATCAGCGGGTCGGTCGGCCGCGCCTTTAAGGATCGCGTCGCGCCGGCCGGAAAACGGATCGGTCGTCGCCGCATTGCTGAACGGGAACCAGTTTTCCGGGTAAACCGGTCCTCGTGCTGCGTGGCGGTGCGGCCGGGCATCGCGAAACCGTGGTTGGCGAAGACCTTGCCGGCGCCGGCGACATGGGTCAGAACGCCGTCGAAAACGCGCCGGCCGCGCCCGTCGTCGTTCATGCCCAATTCAAGGAAATGGCGCAGAAAGCGGCCGGCCTGCGACACCCCGAAGGCGAGCGTGTGCCTGACGCCGGTATCGTCGGCGCCGCTGCTCTCGGCGATCATCGGGTTCGGCGTCCCGTGACGGTCGGCGCGCTCGTAGCGCAGGAACGCCACGAGGTCGCGGGTCGCGGCAAAGCCGACGCCCATCACCGTCGACCCGGTCGCCTCGTACCAGACGTCGTAGATCCTGTAGGGTGAGAACAGCGCGCCGGCCGGCCTCAGCCGGATCGAGCGGTTGTCGACAAACTCCCAGCCATCGGCCGGGATCTCGGTGCGGGTATCGCCTTCCCGGTCGCGCACGGTCAGCCTTGCCGCGCGCGTGTCGGTCGAGACGGCGGGGTAGGTCAGGCGCACGACGTCGCCCTTGCCGGGGGCGCGGGTGCCGACATGAAACTCGTCGCGGATGCGGCGCACCATCGGCTCGCCGTTTTCGAGTGCTGCCGGCAGGCGCGCCGTCATGCCGTTATTGGCGCGCGGCGCCCCCGAATCCCAGCCGGACCAGACGAGGCTGTAGCCGCGCCCGAGGGTGAAGCCGAACCCCGCATCCTCTACCGTTCTCGGATCGTTGGTGTCGGCGTTGCCGCCGGCTTCGTCGAGCCGGCCCAGGATCACCTTCCGGCCGCGGTTGGTCACGTCGTAGACGAGGGTGCCGCCGCCGCGCCGCGGCTCGGCCGGGCGCAGGACGAAGAAATCGGTCTCGTACTCGATCATGCCGTGCGCGTTTCGCTCCGCCTTGTCGAGATCGGCGATGACGCTGTTCTCCGGAGCGGCGGGATCGAGTTCGCCTTTCGCGACCCCCTGTATGCGGACATAAGGGCCGGCCTCGCCGAATTCGCGGCCATCGGCAAAGCTGTCGATTGCCGCGACGCTAAGCTGGGTAATGGCCATGACCTGTTCCTCGTAAGTTCGGTTCCACAACGGCAGCGGCCGGATCTGCGATCAACGGCGCTCGACCGCTTCCGGCATCGTTGAACGGCTGCCCAAAGCGCGCGTCGCACTCTTCGAGAAAGGCGAGCTCTTCGGTGGTCGACTCCCGGCCCAGAATCGGGTTGCGGTGCGGAAACCGCCCGAAGCGCTCGATGATTTCGAGATGCAGCCGCGACATCCGTCCGTCGCCCGGGCGGCCCTGCACCGGCGGCAGCGCCTCGAGCAGTTCGATGCCGCGCTGCTGGTCGGCAAGCCGCTCACTGTGCTCGAACGGCAGATAGAAGAACAGCCGCCAGGAGGCGGGCACGGCCGTGTCGAAGCCGCGGGCCAATGCTCGCTTGGTTGTCGCCAATGCCTGGGCGTCGCTGGCAAAGGCGCGGGGGGTGCTGCGGAAGATATTGCGGGGCACCTGGTCGAGCAGCATTACCAGGGCCAGCGCGCTCTCGGGCGTCGCTTGCCAATGCGCGAAACCATCCGCGACGGCGTCCTCGTGGGCGCGCGCAAAGCCCCGGCGCACGGCCTCGTCGAATTCGGGGGTGCTGCGAAACCAGATCTGTCGATGATGGAGCCTGCCAGGGTCTTCGGGCGGGCCAAACCAAAAGTCGAGCAAGGCCCGCGCCCGGTCGGGCAGGTCGGCGCCCTGCATTACCGCCACGCGGTCCCATCGAGATTATCCGGCGCCGCCGACAGTGAATCGCGGGGCGGCGGCAAAAGTGCTAATTCTCAAGATACGACTTCTCCTCGACGATCTTGGATCCGGTCAATCCGTTGATCTTTCGCTTTAGCGCCGCCCGTCGGTCGTTGTGACGATACACGCTGCGCGCCAATTCAATAAAGCACCGGTCGAAACATTTGTCGCGCTCCAGCTGGCGCAGGCGGTCTTCAATCTCCCACAATTGCCGATTGACCGCCGCCAGCTCCAGGCCCAGCGCCTCCAGTTCGGGCGTCGGCGCCACGTCGCGGGTGCGCGCCGCGTCGAGCCAATCGAGCTCGCGGCGCACATTGGCCCGTCTCGCCGGGTCGGCGATCCGTTCGGCCTTGATTTCAAGAATGGTGATCTTGTCGAGCAGTTCGCCGACCGAGATCGGCACCAGCAACGGGGTGGATTCCGGCTGCGGCGTCGAGGCGCGGCGCGATGCCGGGCCGACCAGCACCTGCTGTTCGACAGCCGCAGCAACGACATCGACCGGGATCGCCTCGACGCGATCGGAGCCGAAGTCCTGAGCCTTGATGCAGATCAGAGCCCGCGAAAACGGCGCGTATTTCTCCGGGCGGGTCGGTCCGTAGAGCGACACCATCGGAGCGCCGCCGGCGGCCAGCAGATGACCGGTCCCGGAGCAGTTCGCGACGCCCGCGGACACGCGTTCGGCGAGCGCCACCACAAGACTGGGGCCGCGGATCTCGGCCGGCGTCGCCTCGTCGCCATGCTGCTCCGGGAACAAGATCTCGGGGACCGCCTGGGACAATTGCGCGCACCAGTCGCGTTCCGCCGGGCCGATCAAGAATACCGGCACCCGCCCGCGTCGCACCTGCTGCCGGGCCAAGGCGGCGAAGGAATTGAGCGGCCAGCATTTACCGGTGTGCTTTACTCCGGCGCCGGGTGCGAAAGCGACGTAAGTCGGGCCTTCCGGCAGCAGCTCGGCCGCGCGACGTTGCAATGCCGGCGGCACCGGGATCGGGTTGGGCACCGGGATTTCATGCCCGGCCGCCGCCGCCGCCAAGCCCAAAAGCTTGTCCGTCAGGCGCGGCGGGCGTCGCGACAAGCCGCGCGGCGGTCGTGCGTTGGAGAAAAGATACCGCCAGGTTCCGCTGATAAAACGCCGGTGAGGGATGCGCCTCAGGAACAAGGTGCGGCCGAGGTAGCGTTGCGTGTCGATTATCAGGTCGAAATGCCGGTTCAGGATCGGATGGGTGGCGCGGAGCGCCGAACCAGGGTCAACCGGTATATGAAGGTCGGTGACAAACTCGGCGATCCGCCCGTCGACCAACGGCGCCAGCTCGGTCTGCAGGTAAAACGCGCCGCTCGTGCCCGGGACCCACGCAATCCTCGCCGACGGAAATTCGGCGCTGAGCGCCAGCAACAAGGGCAATTTGAGAATGTTCTCGCCGAGGGCGTTGTCGGCGTCGCTGGTCACGTAAACGAGGATCGTACCAACCGGCATTCATCGCCCCTCCCGTTGCGACGCGGTCCGCTCCTTGACGAGCGTCTGTCGTATCTATCGTTTAACCGAAGCGCCGTCGAGGATGCGGACGCGGCAGCAACCCAAGGCGACATTGTTTTGGTTCACCGGGCTCAACGCTGGATATCGACGGTCGGGCATTCGGGATGGAGCTGCTGATATTGCCGCCCGTCGAACCGCACTTCGCAAGGCGTGTAGAGCCGATGGTACCCGTGGTCGCGCCCCGAGAGAATATCAATGTTGTCGAAACCTGCATCGTCATAAAGGAGCCGACAGCTGTTTCCTTTCTTCAGCTCTGCGATCAGCAGAGCGCAGCCGCCAGTACCGCACCAGCCATCAGCCTCAAAGAGAAAGAAATAATCCACGTAGCGCTTGCCATCGAGATGGGCTCGAGCGACTACAGCAATTCGCCTCATCTCGGACCAGAACTCCGGAGAATCACCTCCAGCCGCTCGCGTAAATCATTTGATTAAAACATTGCTTCTCCCGGTCGTCGAGCACTTTCGAGAAATGCAGTTTCTCCGCGCCCACAGGAAACGCCAGAACCGCAACCAAACTGAAACCGAGTAGGAATTTCGACCAAACCTTCTGGCTGCGGTCATTCATAAGATGCGTCCGCAAAACTGCGCAGGCGTGTTTCGGTGGCACGCTCCCTGCTCGTCATGGCGAGTCCACGGCTGGTAAACCCATTGTGCGAAATCCGATCGAGGTAATGGCGAGTTGCAGGCGCCCCCTCCCTGTGAGCTGCCGCAATCAGTCCTGCACGGGTGATGGTGAAACTTGTGCGGAGCCCGCATGCTCGTGCCGATGAAATTGAATGAGCCGTTCGCCTTGAGTTGATGTTCGGTGTCATTCAAAAAATCGCTAAGGGCGTTTTCCTGTGCCTCGGGGTTGGTGAGGAACTCGGCGCGGGAGTGGACGCCGTATTTCCCGGTCCAACTCCCGTTGGCATCGGTCATACCGGTGGCCTGAAGGGCTACCGGGGTCATCTGGTAGCGGCCGAGAGCCCCAGCCTTCTCGTTGACTTCCTCATATCCGAAATTGGGCTTGTGGGCATTGCCTTCGGCGGTGGCGAGGCGGTTGCGAAATTCGGCGTTGGGCTGGCTCTCCCAGACGCGGGCGGCCGGAGCCGGACTGCCTCCGGACGGGCCGCCGGCTCGTATCGGCGTGATCGTGCCGGCGGCCGTGTCGCGGGTCCAGCGCCCTTGTCGGTCGCGCGGCTCGGCCTGGTTGAAGTTGAATTTGAGCAGCGTCTCGGCGCGAGCAAGGGCGGCGACGCCGGCGTCGGATTGTTCACCAAATCCGAGCAGCACGGCCGAGATCATCGCCTGGCCCAGATCGCCGTGTTGCAGATCGGCGGCGATGGCGTACAGCCGGGCGAGAAGCTTCACGGTATCGGGAGGCGGATCGAAGGCGGCGGCGACAAGCGCTGCGATCTCGTGCGGCGGGCGCACTCGGTAGGTCCCATCATGGAATTCGATCAACGGGCTCGGCCCGAGATATAGGCCCTCGACGCCACAATAGAGGCTGCGGCTCGAACCGCGGGTCTCAGCCAGCTTGAACAATTCCCACTCCCGCTCGACGGAACAAACCATGAATGATCCGGTTGCGCAGGATTCTTCAAGCCCGCCGCCCGTACGCCTCAGGCGGAGGCGTCGTCGAGGATGCGGACGATATGGCGGGCCTCGCGGCCGGTGGCGTCGGCGATCTGGTGGCGGCAGCTGGTGCCGCAGGCGGCGAGCAGCGTGTCGGGCGGCGCGGCGCGCATCTTGGGCAGCACGCCAAGCTCGCCGATCTTCAGCGACATGTCGTAATGCTCGGCCTCGTAGCCGAACGACGCCGGCCATGCCGCAGCAGGTCGAGTTCGAAGGTCTCGACCGTCGAGCTCGGGGATCAGCTGCAACGCCTCGACCGCGGCGCCGACGGTGGCAAAGGCCTTTTGATGGCAATGGCCGTGCAGCAATGCGGTGCGTGCCGGGCATCGGCCTCAGCGCCAGTTCGAACCGGCCGGCGGCGCGCTCGGCCTCGACGAATTCCTCGAACAGCTGGGCGTGGGCGGCGAGCGCCTTGGTCTCGGCGCCCGGCAGGATCGCCGGGAATTCGTCGCGCAAGGTCAACAGGCACGAGGGTTCGAGGCCGACGATCGGGGTGCCGGCCGCGGACATGCGGCGACAGCGCCGCGACCATGCGCCGCGCCTCCTCGCGCGCCTCGTCGACGAGACCGGCCGCAAGAAAGGTGCGTCCGCAGCACAGCGGCCGGCCGCGCGCCGGGTCGGGGCTGACGACACGGTAGCCGGCGCGGGCCAGCACGCGCTCGGCGGCGCGGGCGTTCTCCGGCTCGAACCAGCGGTTGAAGGTGTCGACCAGCAGCACGACCTCGCGCCCGCTTCCCGGTACGAGCGGCGCCGCGGATAGGGCCGCGCGCGACCATTGCGGCAATCTGCCGCGCGGCGCTGAGCCCGAACAGCCGCTCGCCGAGCCGCGCCAGCAACGGAATGCGGTTGCGCAGATTGAGCAGCGGCGCGAGGCGCGCGGCATAGGGCGCGTAGCGCGGCAGATAGGCGATCAGCCGGTCGCGCGCGCCGAGCCGGTGGCGGCGGCGGTAGTGGTGCAGGAACTCGATCTTCATGCGCGCCATGTCGACGCCGGTCGGGCATTCGCGCTTGCAGCCCTTGCACGAGATGCACAGATCCATCGTCTCGCGCATGTCGCTCGGAGACCAGCGCCTCGGCTCCGAGCTGGCCCGACAGCGCCAGCCGCAACGTGTTGGCGCGGCCGCGGGTCAGATGCTGCTCGTCGCCGGTGGCGCGGAACGACGGGCACATGACGCCGGGGTCGCGCTCGCGGCAGGCGCCGTTGTTGTTGCACATCTCGACGCGCGCCGGCGAACCCGCCCCATTCCGACCAGTCGAGCGCGGTGGCGATCGGCAATGGCCGGTAATCCGGCTTGAAGCGGAACAGGCTGCGGTCGTCCATCTTGGGCGGGCGGACGATCTTGCCGGGGTTGAACAGGCCCGCCGGGTCGAAGGCGTCCTTGACCTCCTCGAAGGCGCGCACCAGCCGGCCGCCGAACATCGCCTCGTGAAATTCCGAGCGCACCAGGCCGTCGCCGTGCTCGCCCGAATGCGAGCCCTTGTATTCGCGGACCATCGCGAACGCTTCCTCGGCGATCGCGCGCATCTTTTTGACTTCGAGCTCCTGCTTCATGTTGAGCACCGGGCGCACATGCAGGCAGCCGACCGAGGCGTGGGCGTACCAGGTGCCGTAGGTGCCGTGCTTCTCGAAAATCCGGGTCAGGCGGTCGGTGTAGTCGGCGAGGTCTTCGAGCCGCACCGCGCAATCTTCGAGAAAGGAGATCGGTTTGCCGTCGCCCTTCATCGACATCATGATGTTGAGGCCCTGCGCGCGCACGTCCCACACCGCCGCCTGAAACGCCGGGTCGATCGCCTCGACCACCGCGCCGGGAAAGCCGAGATCGCCCATCAGCTCGTGCAACGCCTTCAGCCGCCGCAGGTTTTCGTCCGGGTCGTCGCCGGCGAATTCGGTCAGCAGCAACGCCGCCGGCTCGCCCTGGACAAAGCGGTCGACGACGGCGCGGAACATCGGGATGTCGCGCGACAGGTCGATCATCGTGCGGTCGACCAGCTCGACCGCGCTGGGGCCCAGCGCGACGATCTTTCGCGTCGCAGTCCATCGCGCTGTAAAAGCTCGGGAAATGGCAGATGCCGAGCACCCGGTGCGCCGGGATCGGCTGCAAGTCGAGCTCGATCTCGTTGAAGAAGGCGAGGGTGCCTTCGGAGCCGACCAGCAGCCGCGCCATGTTGTGGCCGCCGCGAGAGCCGTCGCCGTCGATCGAATCGATGTTGTAGCCGCCGACCCGGCGCAGCACCTTCGGAAAGCGGCGCGCGATCTCGTCGGCCTCGCGGCGGTGCAGGGCGCGCATCTGGCGCACAAGGTCGCGGTAGCGCTCGGGCATCGCCGCTGTCGTCGAAATTGCCCGGGACCTCGCCGAACCACGCCGCTGGTGCCGTCGGCGAGCAGCGCGTCGATCCCGCGCACGTTGTGCACCATGTTGCCGTAGCGCAGCGAGCGCGAGCCGCAGCTGTTGTTGGCGGTCATGCCGCCGATCGTGGCCCGGCTCGCGGTCGACGGGTCGACCGGGAAGAACAGCTTGTGCTGCCGCAGCCGGCGGTTGAGCCGGTCGAGGACGACGCCCGGCTCGACCCGCGCCCGCCGCGCCTCGACATCGACCGAGACCACCCGGTCCATATGCTTGCTGCAGTCGAGGACGAGCGCGCGCGCGACCGTCTGGCCGCATTGCGAGGTGCCCGCGCCGCGCGGCAACACCGGCACGCCTTCCTCGCGCGCGATCGCGATCGCCGCCGCGGCGTCCTCGCGATCGTGCGGGACGACGACGCCCAGCGGCTCGATCTGGTAGATCGACGCGTCGGTCGCATAGCGCCCGCGGCTGAACGCGTCGAACAGCACCTCGCCGCGCAACTCGCGGCGCAGCCGGGCTTCGAGCAGCGAATCGACGGAATTTTTGGAACCCATGCGCATGCCGGCAGGATAAGATCGGAAGGGCAGGCTAACCCGCCTTCGGTCGACTGACCAGCCACGCGCGCCGGAGTGCCGTGCGCCTGCCGGATCCGGACGGAACCGCCAAATTGCTTCCGACATTAACTCTAGTAAGACGAGATTCCAATTTTGCTGGTTATCTCTGTCGAAGGCATCGTTCTTCAGGTATCAAGATGATATTTTCATCGAGTACCAACATTTCTCGTTTGGCATCACCACGCGAGAGTTGCAACTCACCCTGCACCGTTATTTTGGCTGGGATTCCGGATCTCGCTTCGTCCTTTGGTATGGCGGCGACCCGAATAAAATCGGTTGCAAATTCGCGCCGGTCCAAGCTGGCAGCTTGTTGGATGGCCGTGCCGGAAATTCTCGGCATCCCGTTTGTCTCATTGTCGATCAGTATTTTCCATCCAATCGGTACGTGTGGAAACGAAACCAGGATGCCGGAATGTATTCGTAGGTCAAACCCGGAAAGACCTTCGCCGGGGACGAGATTGAGATTTTTGAAGCCAAGGCAATAGACAGTTTCTTTTGCTTGCAGCGTCCGCTCACCAGAAGCAAACAAGATAATAACTGCAGTCAAAAGATACGCCCTTGAAGGTCATCAGTCTGTCCCGACTCACGGAGCGTAGGGGGGCGCGGGCGGGCTCAGTCCCGGCGGAACGGGTGGTCGAAGATCGCCTTCTGCTCCGGGGTCAGCGACTGGTAGAGCGCCTGGACCGCCGGTTTTGCCGATTGCAATGCGTCGAGGCGGGCCGACAGGAATTGCTGCGCCCGGTCCATGCGGTCGAGCACGGTCGATCCTCGCCCGGCTTCAGCTGGTCGCAGAGCTGCCGCTCCTTCTGCTGCTCGCCTTGCGCGATGCTCTGCACTTTGTCCCATAACGGGCGCTGCTCGGCGGTCAGGTCGAGCTTGGCCTCGACATAGGCGCGCGCGCGCGGCGCGCCAGGCGAGCCGGTCGACGCAGCGCTGCTGCGGGTCGCCGCGCATGCATCGCGCGGCGCCACATGTCGCGATGCATCATCGGCCCGCCTGCATTCCCCAATCGGCCGCGGCCCCGCGTCCACGGCCCGCCGCCGCCCTGCTCGCCGCCGCCCGGCTGCGCCGGCGCGGCTCGCCGGGGCCGGCTCGGTCTGGCGGGCTCGCGGTGGTCCCGGGCGTTCTGGGCAAAAACGGGCACAGCGACCGCGGCGGTGACGGCGATAGCACCGGCAAGCAGCATCCCTTTCACGAAAACCTCCGTCGATTCTGGGCTCGGATGTCGAGCCGCGTTCGACAAAGGAATACGCCGCCGCGCGGCGAAGCGATCCCCGGGCTATTCCGGCTGCCGTGCCGTGCCGCCGCTGAGGTCAAGCTTCCAGGCGTTGCAAATATTGCGCGACGAAATCGCAGCCGACCAGTTCCTTGTAGGCTTCGGTCAGCCGCCGCGTGACCGGCCCCGGCACCTCGCCTGCGCCAAAGTGCCGGCCGTTCAGGCTGCGCACGCCGCAGATGCACAGGCTCGTCGAGGTCAGAAAGCATTCGTCGGCGGTGTAGGCGTCGTAAAGGTCGAGATCTGCTTCCGCGCACGCGATGCCCAGCTGGCCGGCGAGGTCGATCACCGCCTGCCGGCTGACCCCCGGCAGCACATAGCGCTCGCGCGGGGTCAGCGAGGCCGCCGTCGCGGACCAGAAAGATGTTGCTGCCCTGGCCCTCGGCGAGATTGCCGTTGACGTCGAGCAGCACCGCCCAGGCTTCGGGGTTCTGCGCCTTCACTTCGCGGTCGGCGAGGACGAGGTTCAGGTACTGGTGCATCTTGGCGCGCGGCGACAGCGAAATCAGGCGGGGTTCGGCGCACGGATGGCGTGATCACCTCGATGCCGTCGCGGAAATGCCGGGCGCGCTCGCGCAACGGCAACGGCACGCATTCGACGATCACGTTCGGCCCGTAATGCTCCCAATTGTCGCCGGGGACCGGGTGGATGCCGCGGCTGACCCGCTGCGCCAGCCAATAATCCTCGCCCGGGGCCAGCAGATGTCGGTTGCGGGCGAGCACGTCGGCGCTGACCGCCACCATCTCCGCCGGCGACAGGCCAGGGTCGAGGTCGAGGTATTTGAGCGAGCGGTAGAGCCGCGCCACATGCTCTTCGAGGCGAAAGGCGGCGCCGTTGAAGCTGCGGGTCATGTCGAAGACCGCGTCGCCGCGGGTAAACCCTGGTCGCGGAACGGGATCAGGACCTCGCTCTCGCGCACGATCTTGCCGTTGAACCAGGCAACCCGCTCGTTTCCCAGCGCCATCCTCATACCCTCCTCAGCAGACCCCGCCGCGGTCTCCGCCATGGCTGCGGCAAAAATGACGCGGAACCTGGGGTCGCGATCAGCAGTGCGCCGTCACAGGGTTGCGAGAGGCAGCCCGAGCGCCCGGGCGGCGGCCAGAGGCGGGCATCGTAACTGGCCAATTCCACCTCTTCGCCCCGTTATGCAGGAAATCCGATTGTCGACGAGATCCGCAGCAGAATCCAGAGTGCGCCAGTGGGATCGGGAGCGGTTCCAGAGCCTTCGCCAGCACCGGCTTGCTCATCTCGACCAGATCGATGCCCGTCAGCAGTGCTCGCCGCCTCATTCAGCGATGTGAGCCGGTCAGACCATACGCATGCACCCGGTTCCAGACTTCATACTCGAGCAACCGGCTAGAGACGAATTGCGCTTGCCAAAATTCCTCGGGCGGCGAACGGGCTTCGAACAGCAGCCGGGCGAGTACGACCGACGCTGTCGATGTAGATCACCGATCTTCCCGGTCGCGCCCCAAGGATCCGCCATCGAGACTGGCATCAAACGATGCAACCCGGGCACGCAGGCTTGCTCGGCGGCGGCCAGTGTCGCGGTTCGCGTCGCCGGTGTGAGCCAGCCCTCGCGAACGCCATTTCTCTTCGAACGGGGTGAGGCCCGCTCCTGTGGTGAGCGGCGCACGATCTCGGCGACGATGCGACCGCGGTCGGTAGCGGATCACGGTCTCGCCGGCGGCCGCGAGACGAACATATTCGCTGAGCTTGTTCTTGAGCGTTTTCAGGCCGACCTTGCGCATGCGACGACGTAGCCTCTCGTAGCTTCTTTGTCAGCAGGCAACGTGATTCAGCCGCGCAACGCGCCGCCGGTGGCTTTTTCGACCTGGGCGACGAGGCGTTTGGAAAAGCCCTCGATCTCGGCATCGGTCAGGGTGCGGTCCTGCGGCTGCAAGCACGACGGTGATGGCGAGCGACTTTTTGCCCGCCGGCAGGCCGGCGCCCTCGTAGACGTCGAACAGGCGGATCTCGGCGACGAGCTTGCGGTCGACGCCGCGCGCGGCGCGCAGCAGAGTCTCGGCCGGCAGCTCGCGGTCGACGACAAAGGCGAAATCGCGCTCGATCGGCTGAAACACCGACAATTGCAGCGGCGGCTTGGCGCGCGCCGGCGCGCGGCTCGGGGACGGCGTCGAGAAACACCTCGAACCCGGCGATCGGCGGGCGTAGCGTCGAGCGCCTCGATCACCGCCGGATGCAATTCGCCAAAGGCGCCCAGCACCGTCGGGCCCGAGCCGCAAGACGCCGGCGCGGCCGGGGTGATACCAGGCGGGCGGATCGGCGCCGATCTGGACGTTCTCGGCCGGCGCGCCCATCGCGGCGAGGGCCGCCAGCGCGTCGGCCTTGACCTGATAAAGATCGACCGGTCGCCGCCGGCTGCGCGCCAGTGCTTGGGGCCGGTCTGCCCGGCGCGCAGGCCGGCGGCGGCCAGCACCTGGCCCTGCGGGCGTGTCGTCGCGATAGAGCGGCCCCAATTCGAACAATGCCGCGTCGGGAAAGCCGCGATCGGCGTTGCGCCGCGCCGCGGCAATGAGCCCCGGCAGCAGGGACGGCCGCATCGCGTCGAGATCGGCGCTGATCGGGTTGACGAGGCGCAATTCGGGCTTGGCGCCGCCGAACAACTCGGCCTCGCGCGCCGAAATGAACGAAAACGTCACGGCCTCGATCAGCCCGCGGGCGGCGAGCGCGCGGCGGACCAGCTCGGAGCGGCGGCGGGCCGGGGGCAGAGCCGGGCGCGGCAACGGCGCTTCGCGCGGCAGCGGCACCGCCGGGATATGGTCGTAGCCCTTGATCCGCAGCACTTCCTCGACGAGGTCGGCCTCGCCCTCGATGTCGCCGCGCCAGGAGGGCGGCTCGACCGACAGATCGCCGCCGGCCATCGGCTCGACCGCGCAGCCGAGCGCCTCGAGGATCGCCGCACTCTCCTCGGACGCGGACGTCGAGACCGCCGAGGCTCGCCGGGCGCTCGGCGCGCAGCACGTAACGCCGCCGCCAATCCGGCACGGCGCCGGCGGTCACGACCTCCGACGCCTCGCCGCCGCACAGCTCGAGGATCAGCCGGGTCGCGATTTCGAGCCCGTCGCCGACAAAGGCCGGGTCGAGCCCGCGCTCGAAGCGATAGCGCGCGTCGCTCGCGATGTTCGAGCTTGCGGCCGGTGGCGGCGGTGCGCACCGGATCGAACAAGCGCCGCCTCGATAAAGACCTCGGTCGTCGCCTCGGTGCAGCCGGTCGCCTCGCCGCCGATGACGCCGCCGAGGCTGTGCACCCCCGCTCGATCGGCGATCACGGTCAATTTCGCGGGTCGAGCGCGTATTCCTGGCCGTTGAGCGCCAGCAGGGTCTCGCCCGGCGCGCGCCAGCCGCACGGCCAGATCGCCGTCGAGCCGGCCGGCGTCGAACACGTGCAACGGCCGGTTTAGATCGAAGGTCAGGAAATTGGTGATGTCGACCAGCGCCGAGATCGGCCGCAGCCCGATCGCTTCGAGCCGGCGGCGCAGCCAGTCGGGGCTCGGCCCGTTGCGGACGCCGCGGATATGGCGGCCGAGAAACAGCGGGCAGGCCGAGCGGTCCTCGATCGCGATGCCGATCGGCGAGCGGAAACCGCCCGGGGACCGGGGTCGCATCGAGCGGCTTCAGCCGGCCGAGCCCGGAGGCGGCGAGATCGCGGGCGATGCCGCGCACGCCGAGGCAGTCGGCGCGGTTCGGCGTCACCTTGATGTCGATGACAGCGTCGCCGAGCCCCAGCAGGTCGGCGTAGTTCGCACCGATCGGCGCGTCCGGCGGCGCAGCTCGATGATGCCGTCATGGTCGTCGCCGAGGCCGAGCTCGTAGGCCGAGCACAGCATGCCGCGCGAGGCGACGCCGCGGATCGCGCTCTCCTTCAGCAGCGCGCCGGTGCGCGGGATGACCGTGCCGGCCGGGGCGAAGACGCCTTTCATGCCGGCGCGCGCGTTGGGCGCGCCGCACACCACCTGGACCTGCCCCTTGCCGGTGTCGACGACGCAGAGTTTGAGCCGGTCGGCATTGGGATGCGGCTCGGCCGAGACGACCGCGGCGACGGTGAAGGGCGTCGAGCGCGGCGGCGCGGTTCTCGACCGCTTCGACATCGTGGCCGAGCATGACCAGCCGCTCGACGATCGCGGCCAGCGACGCGTCGGTGTCGAGATGGGTCTTGAGCCAGCCGAGCGTCGTCTTCATGGATTGATGCCTGGATCGGCGGGACGCCCGTCACCCGCCCGCCGCGCGGCTCTCTCCCTCTCTGCGCAGGGCGGGGAGAGGGGAGGGGTAAGGGGCGGCGAGCGACGGGCCGCGCGGCTCCAAGCCGCGGACGCCGATTGCGTTCATGCGCGCCCACTCCGGTCAACGGCCCGCGCACCAAGGACGGGATGTCGAGCGGCAGGAAGCCGTAATGGCGCAGCCAGCGCAGATCGCAATCGTAGAAGGTCCGCAGATCGGGGATGCCGTATTTCAGCATCGCCACCCGCTCGATCCCCATGCCAAACGCGAAGCCCTGATATTGCGCGGGGTCGATGCCGCAATTCTGCCAGCACCTTGGGATGCACCATGCCGCTGCCGAGGATTTCGAGCCAGTCGCCGCCGGCGCCGATTTCAACCCGCCGCCGGCGCGCGAGCAGCCGATATCGACCTCGGCCGAGGGCTCGGTGAACGGGAAATAGCTCGGCCGGAAGCGCACCGGCAGATCGTCGAGCCCGAAAAAGGCGCGGCAGAACTCGATCAGGCAGCCTTTCAGATGGCCCATATGCGTCGCCCGGTCGATGACCAGCCCCTCGACCTGATGGAACATCGGCGAATGCGTCGCGTCATGGTCGCAGCGAAAGGTGCGGCCCGGCACGATGATGCGGATCGGCGGCTGCTGCGCCAGCATCGTGCGGATCTGCACCGGCGAGGTATGCGTGCGCAGCACCAGCCGGGTGCCGTCGGCGCGCTCGGGCAGGTAGAAGGTGTCGTGCTCCTGCCGCGCCGGATGCTCGGGCGGGATGTTGAGCGCGGTGAAATTGTAGAAATCCTCTTCGATATGCGGCCCCTCGGCGACGACAAAGCCCATCTCGCCAAAGATCGCGACGATCTCGTCGATGGTCTGGCTGATCGGATGGATGCGGCCCTCGCCGGCAAACGGCACCGGCAGGGTCACGTCGGCGCGCTCGGCGGCGAGCCGCTGTTCGAGCGCCGCCCGGCCGAGCCGCTGCGCCGCTTCGGCGAGCGCCGCGGTGATCCGGTCCTTGGCGGCGTTCAATTCGGCGCCGGCGCGCCGCCGCGCGTCCGGGATCGAGCGCCCCCAGCTCCCGCATCGCAAGGGTCAAGCTGCCGCGGCGTCCCAGGGCTTTGACCCGGATCTCTTCGAGCGCCTCGGGCGATGGAGCGGCG
This sequence comes from uncultured Alphaproteobacteria bacterium, assembly GCA_963775525.1. Classification (GTDB taxonomy): domain Bacteria; phylum Pseudomonadota; class Alphaproteobacteria; order ATCC43930; family CGMCC-115725; genus AP-15. The sequence continues at coordinate 629,048 of CAVZJF010000005.1, forward strand.
CTGATCTGCGTGCCAGGACGCCGGCGCTCTGCGGGTCGAACTCTGCCATCGATCGCTTCCTACGAAAAAGGGGCCGTACGGTGCGGCCCCTTTGCGGCTGACAACGCCTCGGCGCCGAACCTCAACGCATTCGCCCGCCGGTAAATCGCGTCGTAACGCGGCTCGATTCTGCGGCCACTGCCTACCCCTCACCCTCCCGCTCGCGCGGGTCCCTCCCTCTCCCCGCATGCGGGGAGAGGGTTGGGGTGAGGGGCTGAGGACCGGCCGAACGCATGGGCTCAGGCGGCCTTTGCCGGTCGGCTCTGCCGGCAGCGCCGAGCGCGCGGTCGCGACGATCGCGGCGAACGCGTCGGGCTCGCGGATCGCGATGTCGGACAACACCTTGCGGTCGAGATCGAGCCCGGCGAGCTTGAGGCCGTGCATGAATTGCGAATAGGTCAGCCCGTGCTCGCGGGCGCCGGCGTTGATCCGCTGGATCCACAGCGCGCGAAAATCGCGCTTTTTGTTGCGGCGGTCGCGATAGGCGTAGTGCAGCCCCTTCTCGACCTTTTCGATCGCGATGCGATAGGCGGTCGAGCCGCGGCCGCGATAGCCCTTGGCGAGCTCCAGGACCTTCTTGTGGCGGGCGTGGGTCGTCACCCCGCGTTTGACGCGCGCCATCGCTCAGCCCCGCAGATACGGCATGTAGGTCAGGACGAGCTTGCTGTCGCCCTTTTCCAGGGTCGTCGTGCCGCGCGCCTTGCGCTTGGCCTGCTTGGCCTTGCTGATCAGCCGGTGGCGCTTGTAGGCGTGCGCGACCTTGATCTTGCCGGTGCCGGTGCGGCCGAACCGCTTCTTGGCGCCGCTCTTGGTCTTGAGCTTGGGCATTCCACTATCCTGATGCGGGCGAGGCCTTGCCGGCGAGACATCATATCCCGCCGCGGCCTCGCCCGGTTTTCGAGCCGCGCGTTATAACGACGGCCCCCGCCGAAAGCAAGGCTGGACCGGCGCGGAGATGCGACGCGGGCGGGGGCTATTTGGGCGACATGACCATCGTCATCTGGCGGCCTTCCATGCGCGGCATCTGCTCGACCTTGGCGATTTCCTGCAGATTGTCGCGCGACCCGCACCAAGACGTCCATGCCGAGCTCCTGGTGCGCCAGCTCGCGCCCGCGGAACCGCATCGTCACCTTGACCTTGTCGCCTTCCTCGAGGAACTTGGTCATGCTGCGCATCTTGACGTCGTAATCATGATCGTCGATGCTGGGGCGCAGCTTGATTTCCTTGACCTCGATGATCTTTTGCTTTTTGCGCGCCTCGTTCTTTTTCTTTTGCTCTTCGTATTTGTATTTGCCGAAGTCGAGGATCTTGCAGACCGGCGGGTCGGCATTGGGCGCTATCTCGACCAGGTCGAGGCCGGCATCGGCGGCCATCGGCGAGCGCTTCGTTGCGCCCGACCACCCCGACCATGTTGCCGCGGTCGTCGACCAGGCGCACCCGCGGGACGCCGATCTCGTCGTTGATCCGGGGCCCTTCGCGGGTCGGGGTGAGGTTCATCGGTGGTCTGGGTATCTACATTCTCCTGTTTCTGGTTGAAGCGCGTCGTCCCGGCTTTACCGGCCCCACTTAGGGCGCCGACGGAACCGCCGCCTCCTGCGTCAATCTAGCAACCGCTTCGCCGAGCGCAAGAGCTTCCTGCTCATTGCCGCCGAGCCGGCGCAACGCGACCGACCGGTTCTCCGCCTCGCGCCGGCCGACGACCAGCATGACCGGCACCTTCGCGAGGCTGTGCTCGCGCACCTTGTACGCGATCTTCTCGTTGCCGGTGTCGAGCACGGCGCGCAGCCCGGCGGCGGCGCAGGCGCGCGGCGACCTCGGCGGCGTAGTCGGCCGCCTCGGAGGTGATCGAGGCGACGACGATCTGCACCGGCGCCAGCCACAGCGGGAAGCGCCCGGCATAATGCTCGATCAGGATGCCGATAAAGCGCTCCATCGAGCCGAGGATCGCGCGGTGCAGCATGACCGGGATATGGCGCGCGCCATCCTCGCCGACATAGGAGGCGCCGAGCCGCTCCGGCATGTTGAAGTCGAGCTGCAAGGTGCCGCACTGCCAGTCGCGGCCGAGCGCGTCGCGCAGGTGGAATTCGAGCTTGGGGCCGTAGAAGGCGCCCTCGCCGGGGCTGAGCGTGTAGGCGAGCCCGGCCGCGTCGACCGCGTCGCGCAGGCTGCGCTCGGCATGGTCCCAGATCGCGTCGCTGCCGGTGCGCAGCGCGGGCCGGTCGGCGAATTTGATCGCGACATCCTCGAAGCCGAAATCGCGGTAGATCGACAGCAGCAGCCGGCAGAAGGCGATCGCCTCGGCGGTGATCTGGTCCTCGGTGCAGAAGATATGCGCGTCGTCCTGGGTGAAGGCGCGCACCCGCATGATGCCGTGCAACGCGCCCGACGGCTCGTTGCGGTGGCAGCTGCCGAATTCGGCCAGGCGCATCGGCAATTCGCGGTAGCTGCGCAGCCGGTTGCGGAAGATCAGCACATGGCCGGGGCAGTTCATCGGCTTGACCGCGAGCATCCGCTCGTCGCGGCTCTCGGCGATGAACATGTTCTCGCGGAAATTTTCCCAATGCCCGGAGGCTTCCCACAGGCTGCGGTCGAGCAGTTGCGGACCCTTGACTTCGAGATACCCGGCGGCGTCGAGCCGCGCGCGCAGATAATTCTCGATGACCCGAAACAGCGTCCAGCCCTTCGGATGCCAGAAGACGCTGCCGACCGCCTCCTCGCTCAAGATGGAACAGGTCGAGCTCGCGGCCGAGCCGGCGATGGTCGCGGCGCTCGGCTTCTTCGAGCCGGAAGAGATACTGGTCGAGATCCTTCTGGGTCGCCCAGGCGGTGCCGTAGACGCGCTGCAACTGCGCATTGCTCGCGTCGCCGCGCCAATAGGCGCCGGCCACGTTCATCAGCTTGAACGCTTGGCCGAGACGGCCGGTCGAGGGCAGATGCGGGCCGACGCACAAATCGACAAAGCCGCCCTGGCGATAGAGGCTGATTTCCTCGGCTTGCGGGATCTCGCCGATGTATTCGGCCTTGTAGCGCTCGCCGATGCCGGCAAAGAACGCGATCGCGGCGTCGCGGCTCCATATTTCGCGGGTGATCGGCTCGTCGCGGCGCACGATGTCGCGCATGCGCGCCTCGATCTTTTCGAGGTCTTCGGGGGTGAACGGCTCGGCGCGGGCGAAATCGTAATAAAAGCCGGTGTCGGTCGCGGGGCCGAAGGTGACCTGGGTCTCGGGATAGAGCTCCTTGACCGCCTCGGCCATGACATGGGCCGCGTCGTGCCGCAGGATCTCGAGCCCCTCGGGCGCCTCGCGGGTGATGATCGCGACCGCGGCGTCATGGTCGATCACGCGTCGCGAGGTCGCGCGCCCGGCCGTCGATGCGGATTGCGATCGCCGCTTTGGCGAGGCCGGGCCCGATCGCGGCCGCGATGTCGGCGCCGGTGACCGGCCCCGGAAACTCGCGCCGCCCGCCGTCGGGCAGGGTGACGACAATCGGCGCCGGACCGGCCGAGCGTGCCGCATCTTCGCCGGCGGAAGAGAGGGCCTCCATCGTCCCGCTCCGATAAATCTCAAGGGAGCCGGGGTTTAGCCCAAGCGCAAGGCCGCGGCAACCTCGCCGATCATAGCGGGCGAGTTCGCAGCAGTCTCAGGGCAGCAGCAGCGGCAGCGGGGTGGGCGCATAGCTGATGCGATTCACTCGCATTTGCGCCAGTTTGCAACTCAGTTGCATTATCGAGCCTTGCCGAGGTCGAGCCCAGGGCGGGTCCCGCCTGCCGACAGGGGACCCGCGGCTGGTCACCGTGTCCGATAGGAGCGATCGATTGATGCTCAGGCGTTCACTGTTCCTGCCGGCGCACAGCCCGTCTCGAAAAGTCGTCAGGCGGATCGCATTCCGCCTGGCCACAGCTTGCACCTCCGTTTGCACCTTCGTCTGCGCGTGGACCGGACCGGCCGCCGCCGCTCCCCGGCTCTGCTGGTGCCCGGTCTTGAAACGTTTCAGCCGAGCCCGGAAGAAGGCGGCGCCCCGACCGGGCCGTTCGGGTTTTTGACCGGGATCACCCGAAGCCAATATCTGCTCGGCGACATGTGGGGCCTGCGCACCCTGCTCAGCAAATACGGGATTTCTTTAGCCTTGTCGGAAACCAGCGAGGTGCTCGGCAATTTGACCGGCGGCGTCAAACGAGGCTTCGACTATGACGGTCTCACCCAAATGGCGGTGGAGCTCGACACCCAGCAAGCATTCGGCTGGTACGGTGGTACGTTCAGAGCGAGCGCTTTGCAGATCCACGGCCGCAATCTGAGCGCCGACAACCTCCTCACCCTGCAGACGGCGAGCGGGATCGAAGCCAACCCCGGGGCTCGCCTGTGGGAGCTCTGGTACCAGCAAAAATTTCTCGAAGAGGACCGGGCGGACGTCAAGATCGGCCAGCAGAGCCTCGATCAGGAGTTCATGGTCAGTCAGAACGCGCTGGTTTTTGTCAACACCATGTTCGGCTGGCCGATGGTGCCGTCGGCCGACCTCCCCGGCGGCGGCCCGGCCTATCCGCTTTCGGCTTTGGGGGTGCGGCTGCGCGCCCGGCCGACCGAGTCGATAACGGCGCTGCTGGCGGTGACGAACGGCAACCCCGCCCCCAGCAATATCGGCGATCCGCAGCAGCAAAACCCGTCGGGCACCAGCTTTCCGCTCAACGGCGGCGCGCTCGTCATCGGTGAGTTGCAATACGCCTATCCGGCACTCGGTTCGATGGTTTATGCCGCCGGATCGGGTTCTCTGTCGGCGACCTACAAAGTCGGCTTCTGGTACAACAGCGAAACCTTCGACGACCTGCAATCCGACAATACCGGGCTGTCGCTCGCCAGTCCGCTGAGCAACGGCATGCCGCTGACGCATCACGGCAATTACAGCCTGTATGGCGTCGTCGACCAGATGATCTGGCGTTCGTCCGAACCCGGCGAGACCGACCGGTCGGCGAATGTCTTTCTGCGCGCGATGGGGACGCCGCAGGGCGACCGCAACCTGGTCGTGTTCAGTCTGAATGCCGGCATCGTCTTTCACGAGCCGATCCTGCACCGCGACGACGACACCTTTGGGGTGGCGATGGAATATGCCCGCGTCAGCGGCTCGGCTGCCGCCTTGGATCAGGCGACGGCCTTCTATACCGGGGCTTTCACGCCGGCGCGGACCGGCGAGACCGTGCTCGAGGTCACCTATCAATACCAGCTGACGCCGGCGGTGATATTGCAGCCCGATTTCCAATACGTCTTCAACCCCGGCGCCGGGGTTGCCAATCCGAACCTGCCGGACCAGCAGATCAGGAACGAGGCGGTCATCGGTCTGCGGGTCAATTTGACCTTTTGATCGGCCGGGCTGTCATGGCCAGAGTGTCATGCACGAGGACCTTGGCTCGAGGCGCAGTTCGCCGAACATGGTCGGTAGGTCGATCGACGCGTTAACCACAGGCAACTGAACGCCCGCTTCCGGCGCGAGCTGCCGGCGATCCATCGTCCGACGGACGCGGCCGATCGCCTAAACTCGACCAGCAGGCTGCTGAAAATGTCGTTTCCCTCGGCATGCACCCTTCCAGACGGCCCGCCTGTCCTGAGGAGCCGCCGCAAGCGGCGTCTCGAAGGGGGCCTCCTCCGAGCGTGTAAATTTTTTGCGCATTTTGGCGGGTTGGAGGGGGTTGCGGCGAGTGGGAATGGTGTTATTGCGTCGCATCGGGCTGGGCTTTGTGGGGGAGCCGGTTGGTGTCGAGCGGGACGGAGCTTTTGGTGATCTTCCGGAGCAGCCTGTGCCGGAAGCGCCGGGTCGGGGGATGCCGCGGTTGCGGCGGCCGGAGCGGCATCAATTGGGCTGGCACGCAGCGACGATCTGGTGGCGCTGGATCACCCGGTGCGGGCGGTGTGGGGGTTTGTCCAAGCGCTCGATTTGGCGGCGCTGCACGAGGCGGTGAAGGCGCGCGAGGGGGTGCCGGGGCAGGCGCCGCCGGCGCCCGAGCTGATGATGGCGTTGTGGCTGTGGGCGACGGTCGACGGGGTCGGCAGCGGGCGCCAGCTGGCCCGGTTGTGCGAGCAGCATCTGGCCTATCGCTGGCTGTGCGGCGGGGTGTCGATGAACGACCACACACTGTCGGATTTCCGGGTGGCGCATGCCGCGGTGCTCGACCGTTTGCTGGCCGGCGGTGTGGCGGCGCTGGTCAACGAGGGTCTGGTGACGCTGGAGGTGCTGGCGCAGGACGGGCTCAAGGTGCGCGCGGCGGCGGGGCGAGCTCGTTTCGCCGGCGCGAGCGGCTGGGCAAGCTGGCGGCGGCAGCCAAGGCGCGGGTCGAGCGGCTGCGCGCCGAGCTCGAAGCCGATCCGGCGGCGGGCGATCGGCGCCAGCGCGCGGCGCGCGAGCGTGGCGCGCGCGAACAACAGGAACGGGTCCGGGCGGCGCTGGACCGGATGAGCGAGCTCGAAGCTGAGCGGGCGAGCCGCGAGAAGACCAACAAGTCGGAGGTGGCAAGCAAAAAGAGCCGCGCGCCTCGACCACCGATGCCGAGGCGCGGGTGATGAAGCAGGCCGATGGCGGGTTTCGCCCGGCCTATAAATGCAGATGGTGTGGCCAAAACCCAGCTCGTCGTCGCGGTCGACATCGACACCAGCGGCTCCGATCGCGGCTTGGCGCGCCGGCGCTGGAACAACTGAGCGCGGTCGGGACAAGGCCGTCGGATTACCTGGTCGATGGCGGCTTCACCAAGAACGAGGACATCGAGTGGGCGCATCAGCGCGGCATCAACTTGTGGTGCCCGCCGGCCGAGCAAGCGCGGCGGCGATCCCTACGCACCGCGACCGATGATCGGCCAGGCGTGGCGGATTGACGCCGGCGTATGGCGAGCGCGCCGGGCAAGGCGCTCTACAAGCAGCGCGCGAAGGCCGAGTGCCCCAACGCCTGGGCGCGTCGCATGGGCCTGGCTCGGCTGTCGGTGCGCGGCACGCACAAGGCCCGCGCCGTGCTGCTGTGGTTCGCGCTCGCCCACAACATGCTGCGCGCTTTCGCCTTGCGACGGGCCGCGACGGCGGCGGCAGCCTGAGCCACGGAGCCGAGGCATCAACTCATCGGCTGATGCTCTCCTCCCCTCAACCACCGCTCGTCCCATTGCCCTCAGCAGCAGCACCACCCTGGCCGCCGAGCCGTCATCAAGCGCCATCCACCGAACCATCATGACAGCCGAACTAAACATTCACAGGCTCTCAGGGTGAGACCAACCCATTGATACAGCGGGATTCATTATCCTGAGGAGGTCGCCGATAGGCGGCCGTCTCGAAGGATCGCGGCGACCTGCTCGTGCTTAGACGCATTCAGATAGTACAGGGGCGCGATCGAGTTTCGTAAGGATTGCTGGGGCGGATTTGGTCCAGAGGAACGGTTTGGGATTGGCATTGTGCTCGGTCAAATAGGCATTGATGGCGGTCTGGAGGTCGATGATCGAATGGAAGATGCCACGGCGGATGCGCTGGCGAGTGATCTTGGAAAAGAAGTTCTCGATCGCATTGAGCCAGGAGGCCGAGGTCGGGGTGAAGTGGAAGGTCCAGCGCGGATGACGCGCGAGCCAAGCCAGCACCCGGGGATGCTTGTGGGTGGCATAGTTGTCGAGCACCGCGTGGATTGGCTTCTCGGCCGGGACCTGGCGTTCGACGGCATTGAGGAAGCGGATGAATTCGCCGTGGCGGTGGCGCTGCATGCACCGGCCGATGACGGTTCCGTCGAGCACGCTGAGCGCCGCAAACAGGGTGGTGGTGCCATGCCGCTTGTAGTCATGGGTCATGGTCTGGCAGCGTCCGGGCTTGAGCGGCAGCCCCGGTTGGGTGCGGTCGAGCGCCTGGATCTGGCTTTTCTCGTCGAGCGAGAGCACCACCGCGTGTGCCGGCGGATCGAGATAGAGGCCGACAATGTCGGCAAGCTTGGTCGCGAAAGCCGGATCGCGCGAGCGCTTAAAGGTGCGCAGCCGATGCGGTTGCAGCTGATGCGCCTGCCAGATGCGTTGCACCGAGCGCAACGCAATGCCTGCCGCCTTGGCCATCGCGCGGCCGGTCCAATGGGTTGCCTCGTGCGGCGGCTGGGTGCAGGTCAGGGCCACCACCCGCGCCGCTTGATCGGCCGCGATTGGCGTTTTGCCGGGCTTGCGGGTCCGGTCGCGCAACAGACCCTCAACCCCCGCTTCGGCGAAGCGCTGTTGCCAGCGCCACACCGTCGGCCGGCTGACGCCAAGGCTTTGGGCAATCCGCTGCGCCGATCCGCGATCGGCCGAGGCGAGCACGATGCGCGCCCGCTCGACATGTTTCTGTTGCCGATTGCGGTCGGCCGCAATTGCTTGCAGCCGATCCCGATCCACCGCGCTAACGATCACACATACGGTCTGAGCCATCCGCTCAGTATCGCACATCCCATCAAACTTATAAATCCTCTGAATGCGTCAAAGCACTAGGTGCCGCCGCCGCAGCTTGCATTCGGTTGATTTCGCGGGCTTCTGGCCGGTCCGCGCACCGATGGCGCGGATAGTGACGGCAGGGGAGAGATTTTTCTCTTTCGCCGAGCATTGCCCCGTCATATTGACCCTGGCCCGCAAACCGTCTTCTGCGCGTGGGGCGGAGGCGGTGGGCATGTGATTCCGGATGAGGAGAAAACGGCATGTTCAGTCACATTATGGTCGGGAGCAACGACATCGCCCGGTCGAAGAAATTTTACGATGCCCTGTTTGTTGCGATCGGCGGTCAGCCCGGCGTCGAGGACGCCAGGGGCCGGCTGGCCTACGCGCACAATGGCGGGCGCTTTATGGTGTCCAAACCGATCAACGGCCAGCCCGCCTGCAATGCCAATGGCGGCACGATCGGCTTCACGATGAGCGATGCCAAACAGGGCGATGCGTGGCACGCGGCCGGACTGGCAAATGGCGGCACGACCGCCGAGGACCCGCCTGGCGTGCGCCCGGGGGGGCCATACCTCGCTTACCTTCGCGATCCCGACGGCAATAAACTGTGCGCGGTTTGTCGGCCTGCTGCCTGAACTATCGCGAAATCTGTTGAGATAGAATCATCCCCCTCATCGCTTTGGCCGGGCTTGGCCCGTGGGCCTTCAGCCCACGGACTTGATCCGTGGCCATCCGCGCCTTCCGTCTGGAAGTGGCAACCAAAGACGTGGACCCCCGGGTCAGGCCCGGGGGAGCCGAATTTCAGGATGTTTCAATGTCAGCTTGTCAGCTTGATCACGCTCTAACCGCGTCCGCCGCCGCGCATCAGTGGTTTTGGAGCCGATAGCGCAGCCAAACCGCGCCGCCCTCCAGCACCTCGGTGCTGGCCAAAGTCATCGAGCGGATCGGAGCGGCGACGCCGGCATCCGTGTCGCCGGAGTCGAAGATGCTCGGGGCACCCTTCGCGCCGTCGACAGCGGGGCAGATCGCAACACTGATCTCGTCGATCAGGCCGGCCCGCAGAAAGGCCCCGTTCGAGCCGCCGCCGCCTTCGAGCAGCAGGCGTTCGAGCCCCAGCTCGCGGTTCAGGATCTCCAGCGCCAGTCCCAGGTCGAGCGCCTCTTCGCCGGCGAAGATGTAGGAGACGCCATCCCGGCGCAGCCCCGCCAGATGCGCGTCGGAGACCCGCTCGGTCAGCACCGCGACGATCGGGTCGCCGCCGATCTCGGACCGTCCCCAGGCGATCTTGCCCTGGGCGTCGAGCGCGATGCCGTACGCCTTCGCGTCGCGCCGCGCGAACCAGGGTTCCCGCGGATAGGTCTGGTCGGTGTGACCAGGGTAGGAATCGCGCCTTGGCGTATTCGCTGCCGGTCACCCGGCCGATCAGCCACGAGCCGCCGCCGAGCTCTTCGTGCAGACGCTCGAACAGCCCCGCCATGCGGTTCTCCGCCGGCCGCCACCGGCTGCCGAGAATGCGGCCGTCGACGCTCGAATTCATGTGGCAGATCACATAAGGCTTCATTTCATAGGCTACCGGCGAATGCCGACCGTGACCAGATACTCACGCGGGTACGCCACGCCAAGTTCCCCACGGTAACGGTCGTGGAATTCGATGAAATCACGCCTGAATTGTTCGAGCTGCCCGGGGAATCCAGGCTCGCCGCGACGGTTTTCGTTGGGCCAAATCCGGCGATCGAACCGGGATCCCACGCCCTTTGGCCGCTTGGCACCCGCAGCACCGTCGTATCAGCCTCGAACCCAAGGTCGAACGAGTGCCCGAGCAATTCCCGGACCCGCTCGGGGCGGCCCCAGCGCAAACGGCGATGGTGGAGCGGGGGACGGCGGCGGTGGGAGATAGGGGTTCATCATGGCAAAGAACCCTTCAACCGGGCCGCCTGGCACCCAGGTAAGAAGGCCGATTCGGCCGCCTTTCTTACACACGCGGGTCAGTTCCCGTGCGGCGTCCTCTGGACGGGCGGCAAACATCACACCGTAGGTGGAGGTGACGCCGTCAAAGCTTTCGTCCTCGAACGCCAGCGCCTCGGCGTCGCCAACGTGGAATTCGATTTCAGGTGCCAACGACTTTGCTGCTTCTATCACGCCGCTGCCCAGGTCGACGCCAACCACGTTGGCGGCCATTCGCCGCCAGGCGGCGCGCCGTCCACCCGGTGCCGGTCGCGACATCGAGAAATCGTTCCCCCCGCATCGGATCAATCCGCCGCACCAGATGCTCGATCAAATCAGCGACGTGCTCACTGATTTTGTCGTAACCCGATCCGCCGGCACCCCAGGTCACCGCCGCTTGCTGATTGTGGGGACGAATTTCCTGCATCGAGTCCTCCGGGTTGATGATCGGTTGGCTCATGAGTGTTCATTCTTTAGCAGAGGGTCTGACAAGCACTTTGCGGCGCCGGCCGTGTGACAGAAATTCCAAAGTTCTTCATAGTTGCGTCCCCGCCGATCGCCGCGCTCAGCCGGAGGGGCCAGCCGACCGAGCTGCACAGGGCTTCGCCCATGACGAGGTCGAGATCACGGCCCTTGAGCCAGGGCAATTCCACGGTGAACACCGTCACGCATTGCCGCCACGCGGCCACGGCATCCGGGTGATGTCGGTGCCCCGGAACATCCGCTCCGGCCCGAACGCGTCGAAGACGCGGTGCAGGTGCTCGTGGAAGCTGCGGAACGGATGGCGTCTTCGGCGTAGCCGTCCTTGCCGCGGCGCAAACCCCGACCCTCGCCGCCGCCGAATAACCCGGCCGCAGCAGCGCCGCCTGCTGGCGGCGGCTGCCGGGCGGCGGTTGCCGGGCGGCGTGGTGCCGGTCAATTCGTCAGATAGGCCTTGGCCTCCGCCAATTCGGGCCGCTCGGGTGCGGCCGACGGGCACTGCGCGAGGAGCTTGCCATAGGCCTCGTGCGCTTCCGCCGAGTCGCCCGCCTGCTTGGCCGCGCGGGCCTCGCCAATCAGGCTGCGGAAACGATTGGGGGCGGCGGCGAGCGAGCTCTTGTATTCGATGAGCGCCGCTGTCGGCTTGCCCTGTTCGAGCAGCAGGTCGCCGAGGAGCTCGCGCGGCGGCAGGATGTCGCCGGGCGTCACATTGCTCTTGTCCGTGGCGTCGTCGAGATCGGCAGCGGCGCGCATCTCCTGGAGCGCTTCGTCGTGCCGGCCCGCCGCCTGGGCCAGCGTCGCCGCCGCCGCCAGCCGCTGCACCTCGACCTGGTCGGACCAGTACTTGTCCTTGGCCTTGAGGGCGTCGCGGGTGGCTGCGAGCTTGTCGATCTCGCTCCCGGCGGCGCCGAGGTTTCCGGTGTGCGCATCGCCGAGCGCGCGGGCAAAGTCGATGATCGCCCCGGCCGGCGGAAATTTGTCCCAGCCGACTTCCGCCTTGGGCTCTTCGAGCTTGGCCGCCAGCGCCCAGTCTTGCCGCTCCAGCGCATAGCGGGCCGGGATCGCGGCCATCGCGTAGGCCGTCCCGCGGGTCTCCGGCGTCGCCTTTTTGAAGGCCGCGATTTCGTCGATCAGCGCTCGCACCTGCTGGTCCTCCGCCTTTTGCAGATAGGCATAGGCGAGGTAATCCATCGCGTGCAGCGACTGGTCAAGGGCGACGCCCTCGCCGAACGCCGTCTTGGCATAGGCCTGGCCGGCCGCCGCCGCGCGGCGGTTGCTGTCGATCAATTCCTGCCAGTAGCCGAGCCGGGTGAAAATGTGCCCCGGCATGTGCAGCGCGTGCGGCACCGAGGGCGCGATCTGGGCATAGCGGCGCGCCGCGGGCAGCCCCTTCGCGGCGAGCGGCGGCTCGTCGTAGCTGTGGATCAAATAGTGCGCGACACCCGGATGGTTCGGTTCTGCCACGAAGAGCGGTTCGAGGATCGCCGCCGCCTTTTTTTGGTTGGCGTAGGTTTTGTCGGCCGGGAGCGCCGTCGCGTCAAGGGAGAGCGCATAGAAGATGGCGGCCTCGCGGTCGTCCGGCCAGCGCTGGTGCAGGTCCGCCATCGCCTTCTCGTAGGCGAGGGCGCGGGTGTGGTGGTCGAGCGTGCCGCTGTCCTTGTAGAAGACGGCGATCGCCGCGATATAGGCCTTCTCGCGCTCGGTCTTGCCGCCGATGGCCTCGGCCTTGGTGACGGCGGCCGCACCCGCCGCGAGCGCCGCGGGAGACGGTGGCTCCCACAGCTCGTGCCACTGGCTCATCGCGACACCCCACCAGGCCATGGCGCAGCCCGGATCGGCCTGGGCCACCGCCGTGAACTCCTTCACCAATTCGAGATACCAGAACGAGTGCAAGGTCCACACCGCATGCCTGAACGCCGGCTGCACTGCGGGCTTGCAGGAGGTCATGAAATCGACCTCCTCTACCGGCTTCGCGCCGGTGTCGGCCCGCGCCCCGGGTTGGCCGGCCAGCGCAAAAAGTGCCGCCCCGGCCAGAACCGCACGAATTCTACAATGCTTCATGGCGACACCTCCCCGCGAAACCGACCTGCCGGCAGCCATTCATAGAGTACGTCGGCCGGCACTCGCGCGTAATGAGGCCGGTCCGAAACGTTCCGGAGATTTCCGAAAATCGGGGCGTCGGCGCGCGCCTGGGCTGCACCGGATTGCAGGCAGATCATCGCAAACACGACGGAGGACCCGACCTGAGCAATCCGGCGCAGCGGATGACGCTTCATCTTCGCCTCCATTGCGCTCGCGGGCTAGGTTGGCAACAGATTGATTACCCGCATGACGGAGATTCCGGGGCCGATATTCTCGGTCTCTTCCAGGAGACCTTTGTTGCAGCTCCACACGTCGCCCTTCTTGGCGATGAACTCCCCCCCGGGAGTCTGCCTGACCCGAAGCTCACCCTCCGGGCAATGGCAGACCATGTCGTTCGCCATCGGCACCCCCGTCGCCAGTTTGGCCTTCGGCTGATAGACGACGTCGAACATCGAGACGGACTTGTAGGCGGGGATCATCGACGCGCTCTTGCCGAGGTTCACCCGCCGCACACCGGGCGCAATCTCCTTGCCGTCAGTCGCGGCTTGCGCCCGGGCCGCCTCTCCGGGCGCGGCGGCGACAGACGCCGCAGCGAGGGCCAGTGTAAGCGCCGACCTTCTGTTCATGCCTGCCATAATGTTTCTCCTGGTTGCATTCGGCGCTGATACTAGTGGCCCGATCGAAACGCTTGGTTCCCAAGCGTTCCGTGAATTGGCCCACCAGATTAATAGGTTGGTGGTGCAATTCAGCCAACGGATGGGAACCATCCGTTGGCATCGCACCACTAGTACCACTTACTACCCCTTCGGATAGACATCGGGGCGACAGAAATAGCGAGACCGGCCGTGGCAACATCGCGACGCGACAGCCGCGACCGAGTTGTCGGCATCGACCACCCTCCTCCGCGCCTGCGAAGGCGCTATTTCGGCGGCGCCCAGTCATCGACACCGTATTTGACAAAGATCGCTTTGACCGTGCCGTCTGCTTCGAGCTTGGCCAAAGAGCGGTTTATTTTTCCCAGCAGCTCGCTGTTTCCCTTGCGCACTGCAATCCCGACCCGGGGTATTGGCGACGGCGACTGGTAGGAGCTCACAATTCGCAGATTGGGGAGCTCACCTTGTTTGGCGGCAAATATCGTGTCCCCTCCGGCCGTCACCGCCGCCTTGACCTGGCCTGAGGCGACCGCCGACCAAGCGTCTTTTACCGTGTCATAGACCTTTAGTTCAGAGAAACCGCCGGTCTTTTGAAGAAGTGCCAGTTGAATGCTCCCCTTCTGCACGCCCACCGGGAGATTTTTGAGGTCTGCCAGATTTCGGTAAGCTGTCGTGTCGCTCGCCGGGACGACGACGGCTTCCCTCGGCGCATTGTAGACCGGGTTGCTGAAGTCGACTTGTTGGGCGCGTGCCGGCGTGATCGCCATTTCAGTGGCGATTACGTCGATCTTGCCGCTGGTCACCGCAGGGATCAGGTCGGCGAATGTCATGACCTGATACTGGACCGGCAGGCCCGCATCTTTGGCGATGGCGTTTGTCAGTTCGACGAAGATCCCGGAGAGCGCGTTCGAGCCCTTTTCGTGGACAACCCAAGGCGCGACGTCCTGACCCGCGACCTTGAGCGGCTGCTGCGCCCAAGAGGTCGCCGACCAACCAATCGAGCCGAGTGCGACGACCGCCAGAAAAATCCTGCCGCTGACCGTCTTCATATTTCCTCCTGTCCAGGTGCCCGCCGGTTGCAGAGCGGTACGCCCTTCGGCCGCGCGGTTATTATGCCATTGGCGCGCGGAGGAATGCTTTATCGCCGGCTTTCTTTTCCCTTACGGCCGCCTTATGATTTAGACGAAACGGGACAGGTTCCGGAGGACGGCGGTGGTTCTGGCGTTTGGCGAGCACCGCCTCGACATCGACCGTCGCGAATTGCACCGCGGCGGCGAGTTGGTTGACCTCGAGCCCAAGGCGTTCGACTTGCTGGTCTTCCTCGTCCGCAACAGTGACCGGGTGGTCAGCAGGAACGAGCTTCTGGATGCCGTGTGGGACGGGCGTATCGTCTCGGAATCGGCGTTGACGACGCGGCTGAATGCCGTGCGCCGGGGATTGGGTGACGATGGCGCTACGCAACGGCTGATACGCACCTTTACCCGCAAGGGCATCCGCTTTGTGGGCCAAGTCATGGAAATCGCCGACCCGGCGACTGCCGACAAGCCGTCGATCGCGGTGCTGGCGTTCCAGAACATGAGCGGCGACCCCGAGCAGGAATATTTCGCCGACGGCATGGTCGAGGAGATCACCACCGCCATCGCGCGCTGCCCCGGGCTGTTCGTCATCGCGCGCAATTCGAGCTATGCCTACAAGGGCAAGAGCGTCGATGTGAAGCAGACGGCGCGGGAGCTCGGCGTGCGCTACGTGCTCGAAGGCTCGGTCAGAAAGGCCGGCAACCGGGTGCGCATCGCCGGCCAGCTGATCGACTCGACGACGGGCGCGCATATCTGGGCCGACCACTTCGACGGCACCCTCGACGACATCTTCGAATTTCAGGACCGGGTGGCGGGCGGCGTCGTCGGCGCGATCGAGCCGCGGCTGCGCCGCGCCGAAGCCGAGCGCGCCGTCCGCAAACCGACCGCGAGCCTTGATGCCTACGACCTCCACCTGCGCGCCCAGGCGCAAGCGTACAAGAGGACCAGGGAGGGTTTGGCCGAGTCGATCCGGCTTGCGCGGTTGGCCCTCGAACTCGATCCCGCCTACGGTCCGGCCATTGCGCGGATCGCGTTGAGCCGCGGCATGCAGCGCCAGCGGAACGGGATTCCACCCGCCGGCCCGGAGGTCGAGGAAGGCATCGCGATGGCGCGGCAGGCGATCGCCGCCGCCGGGGACGACCCTTGGGTGCTGGATTTCGCCGGGCTGGCGCTGGCGCAGCTTGCCGGAGACAATGAGGCCGCGCTCAGCGCGCTCGACCGCGCGATCGTGCTCAACCCGAATTTTGCTCTCGCCTTCGGCCATCGCGCTGTCGTTCTGTCATATGTCAACCGGCCCGACGAGGCGATCCGCTCGGCGCATCAGGCGATCCGGTTGAGCCCACTCGATCCTGCCATGTTTTCCTTCTGCCAGGCACTGGCGCGCGCGGAGCTGGCAGCGGGTCGTTACGAGGCGGGGCTGTCGTGGGCCGAAGCGGCGTTGCGCGAAAACGGCGGCATGCCGGCGCTTCGCCTCAAGCTCAGCCTGTGCGGCTATTTGGGTCGGCATGAGGAAGCGCGCGCTTGTCTGAGCCGGGTCGGCGAGTTTCATTGCGAGCCGACGATAGCTGGGATCATGCGCGCTTTGCCGAAGGGCGTTGTTCCGGAACTCGCCGCCCGTGTCACCGAAGGACTGCGCAGGGCCGGCGTTCCGGAGGAATGACCGCCCGCGAACGGCCGCAATCGGCGCTGCACCGACTACCGGCCGGTGGCGATGAGAGAACCCATCAACCCTGCGCGTCGCGAGACCATGCAAGCATCTTCGCAGTTGCGTCCCCCGCCGCGAGATTGCTTCGCTGCCCTTGCAATGACAATTCAATTCGGGCTTGTCATGGCGAGGAGCCGAAGGCGACGCGGCAATCTCGTGCGCGGCGCTCCTCCGCGATACGAAGCGCTCAGCCGGGAAGGCGCCAGCCGACCCAGTTGCACAGGGCCTCGCCCATGACGAGGTCGAGATCGCGGCCCTTGAGCCACGGCAGCTCTTGGGTGAACACCGTCACGCATTGCCGCCACGAGCACGGCATCCGGGTGATGTCGGTGCCCCAGAACATCCGGTCCGGACCGAACGCGTCGAAGCAGCGGTGCAGGTGCTCGTGGAAGCTGCGGAACGGATAGGCGTCCTCGGCGTAACCGGGCTGGCCGGTCGCCTTGACCGCGATGTTGGGATATTTGGCGAGCGCCAGCAGCTCGGGCTGGAAGCGCCAGGCGGACTCCCCGGCGCTGCCCGGCGGCACCGCCATGTGGTCGACGATCAGTTTTAACCCCGGGTGACGCTCTGCGATCTCGCCGACAGTCGGCAGGAACAACGCGGCGGCGAGCGCCACCGGCACGCCGGCCCGCTCGGCCGCTTGCCACAGCCAGTCGAGGCTCCCGTCGGTCATCCACTCGCGCTTGTGCCGCTCGTTGAAATAGAAGCGCAGGCCGAGCATGCCCGACGGCTCTTTCCCCGGCTGGTTTTCCAATGCGCGACGAGGTCGCGGCCATTCGGGTCGTCGAGATAAAACCACCCCATGATGGCGAAGCGGTTGGGGTATTTCCGCACCGCATCGACGGCCAATTCGTTCGAATCGGGATCCCACAGCACCGGATGGACCAATGCCCGGTCGACACCGGCTTTGTCCATGGCGGCGATCGCTTCGTCCGCGGAGTACGGCTCCTGACGATGTGGCGGGGACGGCGTACCCTTTTCCCAGAGATGGATCTGGCCATCGACGATCAGCATCCGGCGTATCCTTTTGACCCGAAGATATTCAGCTGGTCTAGAATATGCCAATCGTAGAAACCCGTTGATAGCGTCCAAAGCGGCTTTAGAAAGGGCCGTGCGGTCCAGGTCCGCGGGTTACAGGGACGGCGGCGGAGCTGCGTGGCTCCGCGAGAACGATCGGCTGCGCTTGGAGGCGACATTCGAAAAAATTTTCGCCATCTTTTCGGACCCGAAATGAGGTTCCGCCTGGTCGAGGATCGCACGAGTGGTAACTGCTACACTGCAAAGCTGCCGGGGACGGATTGCGCGGCACCCTGGTGGTCCGATCGAAACGCTTGGTTCCCCGAGCGTTCTGTGAATCGGCCCACCAGATGAATAGGTTGGTGGTGCGATTGAGCCAACAGATGCGGATCATCCGTTGGCGTCGCACCACCAGTGAGCCTGCGAGCAAAGGAGCGGAATAATGGATGGCATGGCGATAGAGAACGGCGCCAAAATTACCGATTTGACGCGCGCTCTGGCGCAGCGGGCGGCGGGGCTCGGCTACGAGGACCTCCCGGCGCCGGTGCGCGAGGTCGCGCGGCAATGCGTGCTCGATTATCTCGGCTGTGCCATCGCCGGCGCCGGCGATCCGCTGGTCGGGATGCTGCTCGACGAGATGACGGAGGCCGGCGGCGCGCCGCAGGCGAGCGTGATCGGGCATCGCCGGCAATTGCCGGCATTGGCCGCGGCGCTCGTCAATGGGGCGGCGGCCCATGCGCTCGATTTCGACGACGTCAATGTCGCGATGCCGGGCCACCCCTCGGTGGCGGTGCTGCCGGGCCTGCTGGCTCTCGCCGAAGCCAAAGGCAGCTCGGGTCGCGACGTGCTGAGCGCGTTTGTCGCCGGCTACGAGACCACCTGCCGGATCGGCCTGGCCTTGAGCCCCGGCCATTACGCCCTCGGCTTTCATTCGACCGCCACGATCGGCAGCTTTGGCGCGGCGGCAGCCTGCGCCCGGCTGCTCGGGCTCGACGCCGATCAGACAGCGACAGCGCTCGGCATCGCCGGCACTCAGGCGGCCGGGCTCAAATCGCAGTTCGGGACGATGTGCAAGCCGTTCCATGCCGGCAAGGCGGCGCAGAACGGGTTGTTGGCGGCACGGCTGGCGGCGCGCGGCTTTTCGAGCCGGACCGATCTGGTCGAATGCGTGCAAGGCTTCGCCGCGACGCACGGCCCCGACTTTTCGCCACAGGCGGCATTGGCGGAGCCCGAGAACGGCTTTCACCTCCTTGCCAATTTGTTCAAATACCACGCTGCCTGCTATTTCACCCATGCGCCGATCGAGTGCGCCCGCAAGCTGCGCCGGGCGCACGCCTTCGTCCCGGAGGAGATCGCCGGCATCACCCTGCGCATCGACGCCAGCACCGACCGCGTCTGCAACATCCCGGCCCCGGTCGACGGTTTACAGAGCAAGTTCAGCCTGCGCCAGACCGTGGCGATGGCCCTGGCCGGCATCGATACGGCGAGCCTCGGCGCCTATGACGAGGCGACGGCGCGCGACCCGAAGCTGGTTCGGCTGCGCTCGTCGATGACCATCGATTTTCAGACCGATTGGCCGCAGACCGTCGCTGAGATCGAGATCGCGCTGAGCGATGGCCGCCGTGTCGGCGCGCGTCACGATGCGGGCATTCCCGCCGCCGACATTGCCGCGCAGGGCGAGCGCCTCGGCGCCAAATTCGACACCTTGGTCGAGCCGGTTCTCGGCGCCCCGCGCAGCCGCGAGTTGCGCCAGATGGTCGCCGGGCTCGACGGCTTGGCCGATATCGGCAGCCTTGAGCGGCTCGCCGCAGGCTAGCCGGCGGCCCCGCTGCCGGAGCATTAGGATCGGGTGCGCCCCATGTACCGTGATCGAGCGGCGGCGGCTCCGCCGCGGGCGTGTGGGCGCGTTCCGTGCATCGTCCTGCGTCCGGCGACACCCCTTGCGTCAGGCTCCCGCAGAGAGAACAATAAGCAGTGAAGCGATCAACTCGCGGTCACGCCGCCAAGGGAGAGAGTGCCATGGAGCTCGGGTTGCAAGGCAAGCATGCGATCGTGACTGGCGGCAGTCGGGGCATCGGCAAAGCCATTGCGCGGGAATTGGCTCGCGAAGGGGTCGATGTGGCGATCGTGGCGCGCAACAAGGGGGATCTGGAGGCGAGCGCGCGGGAATTGGCTGCCGAGACCAACCGGCGCATCATTCCCCTCGCCGCCGATGTCACCAGCAAGGAGCAGGTGGACCATATGGTCGCCGAGGCGGGGCGGCAACTGGGCGGCCTGCACATCCTCGTTAACAGCGGGTCCGCGCCAGGCGGCTCGGCCACCGCGACCGGGCCGATCGAAACCGTCGTCGACGAGGATTTGATCGAGGATTTCAACGTCAAATATGTCGGGGCATTGCGCTGTTCCCGCGCTGTCATCCCGTTCATGAAGAATGCGGGCTGGGGCCGTATCATCAACATCAGCGGCGGCAACGCCCGCAACGCCGGCAATCTCAGCGGCGGCGCCCGCAATGCCGGCCTGGTGCACATGACAAAAACGCTGGCAGTCCAATTGGGCCGTCATGGGATCACGGTCAACTGCATCCATCCCGGCACGACCCGCACCGAGCGCACGCCGAGCCTGCTCGCGGCCCGCGCCACCCAGCTGGGGGGCGTATCCCCGGAAGATGCGGAGCGGCAGGACTTCGCTCCGGACTCTCCGCGGGGCAATGCCATCTGCCGCATGGTGGACGCTTCGGAGGTCGCGTTTGTCGCGGTCTTCCTGGCCTCGGAAAAGGCCTGGGCGGTCTCCGGCGAGCTGGTGGCGGCAGGCGGCGGGGCCGGGCGGTCGGTATATTACTGAGCAGCGATTCGAAATGAATTCCGTCGGATCAGCAGCTTATCAATCTTCATCGTCGTTCCCGCGAAAGCGGGAATCCAGGTTGGCAAGGGCCGGAGCGCTCGACCCTGGACCCCCGCGTTCGCCGGGGCGACGATAGTCTATTGATCGGACGCTCTTCATTCCGGGTCAGGCTCTAAGACCTGTTCAGGGCCACAGCGGCGCGTATGAGTGTCTTGAAGGCGTCGCCATCTACTTCATCGCCCTGATGGAGGTCTATGGCGCGCCGGGTATTGCCTTCAAGGCTGGCGTTGAACAGACCTGAAGGGTCATCGAGCGCGGCGCCCTTGGCGAAAGTCAGCTTCACGACGCTCTTGTACGTCTCGCCGGTGCAGATCAGTCCATCGTGAGACCACACCGGAACGCCTCTCCACTTCCACTCCTCGACCACTTCGGGGTCCGCCTGCCTGATCAGAGCGCGGACATGGGAGAGCGTTTCGCCCCTCCAGTCGTCCAGCTCCTTGATCCTCGCGTCGATCAGCCGAGAAGGGGATTCGCCCTTGGTCGTTGCGCTCTTTTTCATATTTTTTGATTACGAACGGAAGATGGGCGATGAGGTGGCGACGCAGCGCTCGCAAGCGCGCAAGGATCCGATCCTCGTCTGCGCCGGCGAGCCGGCGGTAGCCGACGACGTCGGATGCGAGAACTGCGGCGAGCTTTCGGGCCTCGCTCATCGCGTGCCTCCCTAGAAGGCACCCTAGTACTGATAGGAGCCGGCGAATGGTTATTCGAAAAGCATGGAACTGCGAAGCGCCGCGCCTGGCGCAAATTGCATATTGGTCTTGACGCGAAACCGCGGCTCTTCCGCCGCTTGCGATTTTGCGACAGGCGTACAAAATCAGTGTTTGCTTCTTTGATGGGGCCGCGCCGTCTAGCCATGGGCTGGCGGAACACGGCGGCCGGAAGATTTGGCCGGACGTTCGGCGGGATCGACGAGACCTAGCCGGAGGGAGCCCAGGCGCCTCCGCGAAAAGGTCCGATGAGACGTTGTCGTCCATTCAGGCATTCATTGAGAACATCTTGGAAAGACGTCAAGGTCTAGGCCCGACTCAGCCGCAACGTAGGATGCTCTCAATAGAGACGCCTGAGCCGCTTTCGCTGGGTGCTTGACATGACGTTGAGGGTGATTGGCGCCGGATTGGGCCGAACGGGAACCCACTCGGCCCAGCTCGCGCTCAATCAGCTCGGCTTCCCCTGCTATCACATGCTGGAAGTGATCCTATACCGGAGGGGTGGGGGAGGTTCGTTCACTCGCCGATAAAATCTCAACGCGGATTAAGTCGCGGCTTTTGCCCAGCCGCGCGCTACCCGAAGCGGACATAGTCCGCGCCGGTTAGCCTATTTGAGCCCGGAGGCCTTGAGGGCCTTATAGACGTTGCCGCGCTGGCACCCCACGGCCCTGGCGATTTCGGTGGCTCCCTTCCCCTGCTTCCTCAAGGCAACGATCTTCGCATGGTCGAAGGTCGGCGGGCGGCCCTTGTAGACGCCCTTTGCCTTCGCAGCCTCGATGCCTGCACGCTGCCGCTCCTTCAAGAACGACAACTCCATCTCAGCGACCATGCCGAGGACGGTCAGGACCATCTTGCCCATTGGTCCGCCGGTGTCGATTGCGGGCTCAAGGACGCGGAGGTTTGCGCCCTTCTGCTCAAGCTCATGTACGAGGTTCAGAACGTCGCGGGTGGAGCGTCCCAACCTGTCGAGCTTGGCGACAACCAACGAGTCGCCAGGGCGTATGAAGTCCATGAGCGCCTCAAGCTCGCTGCGGCCCTCGCGCGACCTCCCCGACACTTTCTCGGTTCGCACGACGGTGCAGCCTGCGGCCCTGAGCATGGCTTCCTGCACGGTAGTGTCCTGCGAGCCCGAACTCACCCGCGCGTATCCGATCAGGTGGGCGCCATTGGTCGCTGTGGTGTTCGCTGTCGCTCCCTGCGGTGCTCGCTTCGATGACTTCAATGTCATGGCTGTGCCCGGTCAGAGTGTTCACTTAGGTCCTAAGACCCTCACTCTCTACCGTTCACCAACCTCGATGTCAACCCAAAGTGGACGCAGAAAGTGTTCACTCCTCGGCGTTCCCCACAGGTGTACCCTTAGTGCACTGCAGAAAACGCATGCAGGCCCGTCAGCCCTCACTCTCGTCCGCGGCTGCGACGAGATCCTGAGTCTCGGCCGGCAGTGTGCTGAGATATTCGTTCAGGACCGGCGTCACGTCGATCGGCTCTCGTTTGAGGCCGAGCGCGTTCAGCGTCCTGAGTCAGATGGCCGGTGAGCGTGCCGTAGGCAATCGCGTTCAGAGGCTTCCCTCCTACCGTCTCTTGCTCCATCAATTCGCACTGCGCCGAGATCATTGCGCAGCGCCGAATTAACTGCTGCTGAGCCTCTGTTAATTCTCGCGCCCGCCGAGGTCGAACGCCATGCGCCGAATGCAAGCCTTTCCAACGATCAAACATCAATCGGAAAGGGCACGCGCTTGGGCCTCACGGGCTTCATGGGGCCGCTGCTCTTCGGTCGATGCATCCGGCGAAAAGCCAAGCCTTCAACAATCAGCTGGCGCAGCACCTCGCTCCGTGGAGGGGCAAATGCGTAAAGCCTCCGCTCCGCCTCGATCTGCTCCAGTATCGCGCGCGAGATGAGTAAAAACCTGGAACGTGGCACGAGTGGCCGCCAAAGCCTCGCGCTCGGCCGCTAACCGCTCGAGCCTGACCTTGTATTTCGGGCGAATGTTCAATATCCCAACAGCGTACAATTGATTGTCGGCTTGAATAATTTGAACCCAACCACTCAGTCGTCAACCCCATTGTCAGACTTGGGCGCTAGAAAAATGGCGCAAAGCGTGAGGCCCCCATCGGGCCGATCGGCTTCAGGTCCGCTCCGGCCGCCGGGTCGAGACCAGCCGCGGGCGGACGCTGTTTTTCGGGCCGCCGCCGCTCAGGCCGTGAGCGCCATACCGCTCGCCATGCCGCGTTGCGGCTTCCCTACCGGGAGAGCCAGCGCGCTCATGCGCTCAATTCGCTCAAGCTCGAGAGCCAGGGGAAGGGCTGCCGGACATGAGGGACAGATGCGGCTTGTTTTCGTAAAAACAAGTTTTGCCTCTGGCTTTAGCGGTATTAGCGAAACGGCTCATCCCGCTGCGGCGGGATCGAGCTTCGCCGCGGTTCTCCATTGCATGAACTCCGCGCCGCAAGTTGCGCAACGCGATCGGACCAACCTTAATTCCGCAATCTCGCCGCGCCGGGTGAACGACAGCGTCCCTGACTTTTTGGACCTGACCACGGACCAAAAGCTTCTCGACCACTTTCATCCGCCGTCTTCAATGGTGAGGGCTGGAAAGCTCTTCACCACTCTGAGAACCGCATCGAGCCGCGTCGCCGTCTTCAGGCGGGCCGCGTCGTCGAGGTCATTGCTGATCTCGGCCGCTTCGTCGAGGACGGCGCGCACGACCTCTCTGGCCGTGGCCGCCGCGTGCGCCGGGCCGGTCTGGTCCTGCCATGTCTTCCCATCGAACCGCGGGCCGCCGCGCAGCGCGATCAGACGTTCGGCCGCCGCTTTTGCGAGGGCGAATTCATCGCTTTAAGCGTTTAATGTCGTTGTCTCGCCGCTGGTCGAAGTCGTCCTCTCTCTCCTCTCCTACCCCGACCGGAGGGAGAGAGAGACGGCATCGTCGTCTCCTCGGGGGGTAGGAGAGAGAGGAGACGACGAGCCCAGAAAATCGTTGTCTTCGTTGTCTCTATCGTCGTCTCTATCGTTGTCTCTCCGCCACAGTGCTCCATTCCGTTAATCCAAATAATTCAGCTAGAACGCCGCGTCGGTTTCATCGTCTTCCACATCATCGGGCGGCGGTTCGGCAATCACCACCGCCCGCTGGTTCCCTTTGATCCACACATCTTCGAGCCGCGCGCGGCCCTGGCTCACCAATTCGTCGATCAACGCCTCGGCGGTCCTGCGGTCGCACCCGCCCTTCTCCATCACCACCACGACCGCGGCTCCAGCTATCCCCGCCATTCGTTGGCCGCGCATCAGCCGGCGCGCGCCCACGCCCTGGTTCGCCTGCCACAACCATTTTTGGACGTCGTCGATGTTGAGCCCGCGCGTCGCCGGCAGCGCGATCACGGTCATCACCGCCACCGTCCCGAACTCGGCGGCCAGTTCGTCCGGCTTGCGCGGGTCGACGGCCGCTACATGCAGGATCTCCCGTTTGAAATAGTACGTGCCGCCGAACGGCCCGTTGCGCTTGCGCTGCCCCTTCAGGCGCACGATGCTGCGCGGCCCGGTGGTCGGTGGGAAGCCGAGCGTGGCCAGTTGCGCCGGTAGGAGGACGGCGACGGTCGATATCTCGTCGATCGCTCCTTCGAGGCCCGTCGCGCCGCGATACGCCGTTACGGTTTCCTCTCCGCGTGTGCTCTTGGACGTATGATGGACGAGATCGACTGCGGCGAATGAAGCCTTGGCGATCCGTCCGCACAGGACGACCGCATCGCTCATTTGCGTCGGGCTGTTCTCGTTGACGCCAGGAAACAGGCCCGTCAACGGATCGAGGATGATGTAGGCGTGATGGATGCCCTGTTCCGCCCGATCGGCGAGCGTCTCGACGAATGTGCAGCCCGCCTCGGTCGGAATGAGAACATTGTCCTCGAACCGTCCGAGCGTCAGTCGGTCGGCCAGATCGACAGCTTGTGCTTCAGCCGGCTCGTCGCCCCAGATGCTTGCGCTGCTCTCGCCACCGAGCCGCGCCGTTGCCGGCAACGTCTTCGTTCGACACCACCATCACGGGACCGCACCAATCGATCTTGGTCTGCGCGATCAACATCGCGTTGGCTTCGGCGATCGACAGCGCCAGAAGATAGGTCAGCGTCGTCTTCCCGACGTTTGGGTCGGCGACCAGCAGGTGAACTTCGCCGCGTGTGAGCCTGTCGCTTATCCTTGGCTGCAACACCATCGGGCCGCGATAGTTCTCATCGAACTCGAGGACGCCGTCCGGCGCATCGATCAGCCCCATCGCCAGTGCAGCCGGGCGCGGCGTGGCTTCGTGCAATCGCACGAGCGCTTCGTCGAAGCGTTTCTGCAACGCTGCGTCGCGATTGGAGTTCGCGCCTCCAGGTGACGCGCCGCTTATCTGCCGCAGCATTTCCTCCCAATCCAACTCCTGCTCTGCGGCGGTCTTTTTCCTGGCCTTGCCCTGCGTGTTCATGGCGTCGGGCGTTCCCCGTAGAGCCTGGGCGAACGCAGCTTCCCGCTTCAGTGTGAGATTGCGATCGATGGTGCGGAAGCGATTGAGGCTGCGGCCGATCCACGCGGCGTCATATTGAGAGATGCGCGCCGCGTCGGCGCGCTCAGCAATCAGCTTGAGCGTGAATGCGATCACCGTTTCGTGGGTGTCGGGCGAGCGGGCCGCGAGGCCAAGCCCCATGCTCAAGGGCTCAAAAAAGGACAGCTCGCCGCCGACTGCCGCCTCGAGAAAACCTCGCCAATTGTGATGCTCGCGACCCGCGATCGGATCGACGATCCGCATCTCTTTCGCGACCCTTTCGAGCTTGCGTTCGATGGCCGCCACCTTCTCGGCAAAACGATCAACGATCAGCTGGACCCGGTCCTTCCGCTCCCGGACAAGAGCGGCCCACATCTCGGGTGGAATGGGATCGCTCATGTTGATGAAAATCGGCCTGCCCGAGGTAGATCGGCTGACCAACCTGACAGACTGAGCTGTCGCCGACGCCATGAATGGCCTTCAATCCGCGTGTCCACGTCTTGAGAACCGGCAGCGGATAGGCTCGGTCGAGCAGGAACCACAATCGCGCCCGAAGCATCGCCCGCCCTCGCAAGCCCGTGCGCGACGTGGCGGAGACGATCATCGTCACGCCATGGAATTCCTCGGGCAGCCCGTGGTCGCGGATGAAGATCGCGGCTTCGAGATATCGTTCAGGAGCGCCGAGACCTGGCGGGACGGACGCGTCGTCGACGTCGATGGCGATCCACGCGCGAGGCGGCCTCGACCATCGTGTTTTCGTTCGCGTCGTTTCTTGCCCACAGTCTTTGATGTGGGACGCTGAGGTCCAGCCCTGGCTTCAGGTCCCCCATACACGCGATGAGCCTCTGCGCTCTTGCTAGGCGTCGCAGCAGGCGCGCCATTTTGTCGAAGTCGTCGCCGGCGTCGTAAGGCCGGAACCACCATTCGAAGCCGCGGTCGTAATCCGTTGAACTGATTGAGCCGTCGTCCTGACGGGTAATCCTCTTGACCGCGCACCGGCTCGCGTCGGCGAGCCCGAGCATGGTCATGGCGAAGCCGGCGGGCTCAGAAGGGGTAGCCACGTCGGACCCCGATCAGGATGTTTTCGTCACCAAAATGTTCGGAGTTCGATTTTTTCACTCCAATGTTGAACATCAAGGCTTCCCCCTGCCCTTTGGCCCACAGGGTCCGGAGGACGCCTTCGATGCCGGCGCGTTTGCGCGCGGGCTCCGTGACGCGGAGCGCCTCCCGCCAGGCTTGCAGGATGTCGAGGTGTTTGATGATCAGGTGGTCGAGGGTCGCCGGGCCGTGCTCGATGAACCGTATCTTGACCAGGCGGGTGGGCAGGACGAGGTCATAGATCTTGATGAACGCGTCGACGCCTCGAGTTTTGGCCGTCGTGAATGGAACTCCACCATAAGCTCGCCGCTGTATTCCCCGGGCGGCGCGGCAGCGCGCTCGCGCCTGATGGCGGCGAACAGGTCTTCGTTATCGTCGTCGTTATTGGTGGTGTTCGCGCCGCTCATCGTTTCCTCTGGCTTCAAATGAGCCGGAAGGAAGCGCGGGACCTTGTCAGGAGCGGGCTTGGGAGGTTAAAAAGCGGTGCTGTCTGAACCGCATTTCGTCCTGGCTTCTTTTTGCCGCCCCCGCTGGTTGTCCGACGCCTCGGCCCCGGCGGGGTTTCTTTTTCAGGCCGCTTCGCTCTCCTTG
>CAVZJF010000006.1:0-104795 GCA_963775525.1 uncultured Alphaproteobacteria bacterium
CGGCCGATATCGGGCAATTCGACATAGACGACTTTCGCCCAATTGCGACTGCGCGTAATCGGTGACCCCAATCACGGCGAGATCGCCGTCGAGCCGAACCCATTCGTGGTCCTTCGTAAAGCGTGGCGAAGTCATCGGCGGTTTCCTTTTACGGGCTCAGTTGCGGCGATAGCGGTGCGGGACAAAGGGCAGGCGGGCGACACGCTCGGGCCGCGCGGTACCGCGCACATCATGCGTAAAGCGGCGCCCTCGGCGGCGTGGGCGGGATCGACGTAGCCCATCGCCACCGGCGCCTCGACTGACGGTCCAAAGCCGCCGCTCGTCACCCGCCCAATCGTGGCGCCGGCGCCATCGATGATCGGAGTTCCCTCGCGCGCCGGGGCGCGGCCGTCGGGGCGGATGCCGACGCGTTTGCGTGCCGATCCGTCGACGAGCTGGCGCAGGATGGTCGCCGCCCCCGGAATCCGCCTTCCGCGCGCCGCCTTTTGCCGACCGTCCAGCCAAGATCGGCTTCGACCGGGGTCGTCGTCTCGTCGATGTCGTGACCGTAGAGGCAAAGCCCGGCTTCGAGGCGCAGCGAATTGCGGGCGCCGAGGCCAACCGGCTTCACCTCGGGTTCCGCGAGCAGTCTTTCGGCCAAAGCGGTCGCGCGCGACGCCGACAGCGAATCTCGGCGCCGTCCTCGCCGGTGTAGCCGGAGCGTGTGACCAGGCATTGGTCGCCGGCGAGCATGATCTCGGCGGCCGTCATAAATGGCAACTGCGCGATGCCGCCGGCGAGGCGCGCCAGAACCACGGCCGCCGCTGGCCCCTGCAACGCCAGCAACGCCCGGTCGTCGAGCCGCTCTACCCTCGCGGCGCTGCCCAGCCGATCGCGCAGATGGGCAAAATCGGCGTCCTTGGTAGCGGCGTTGACGACGACGAACAATCCGTCGCCGAGCCGCGTCGCCATCAGGTCGTCCCGGATGCCGCCTTGCTCGTTGAGGAGCAGCGTGTAGCGCATCCGCATCGAGCAAGGCCGCGGATGTCGCCGGGAACCAAGGTTTCGAGCGCCGCGGCCGGGTCGTCGCCGTTCAGGCGCAACTGGCCCATATGCGAGACATCAAACAGCCCGGCCTGGGCGCGGGTGTGCAATGCTCGCGAGAATCCCGGCAGGAAACTGCACCGGCATTTCATAGCCGGCGAACGGCACCATCCTGGCGCCCAGCGATTGATGGAGGGCGTAAAGCGGTGTTCGCTTGCGGCGCAGCGTCCTGAGGGGGCACGGGCAACCTCCGCAGAGAGCGGACGCAATTGCGTCCCCGCGCCCCCTCTGTCGTGGACCCTGAGAGATTTACCCGGCCTCACCCTGTCAGGGTGAGGCCGGGCTTACTCCTTCGGTGAGCGGCCGGATACGAATTCCGCCCGCCGCTTTCCAGAGCGTCCTTCCCCCTGCGGTCCTTTTGCCTGAGAGTTTCCGGGGCGGTTGCTCCTTCGGCGCTGCACCTGTCGGCGCAGTCTCTCCCGCGGGCGTGCGATCGGCCCCGCCTCTGTAGCATCCCCCGTCGGCCGACGCCAGCGCTCTCGTCCGGCGACGCGCCCTCGGACTTGGTCAAGGCAAGGGCGGCCGTCGATCGCGCTCGGGGGCGATCTCGTCGATCGCGTGGGCGAGCTTGACGTTGAGCTCGCTGAGACCTTCGACATCGTGGGTCGACAGCACGATTTCGACCCGGTTGTAGACGTTGAACAGCTCTGGGTGGTGATCCATCTTTTCGGCCAGGAGCGCGATCCGCGAGACAAAACCCCACGCCTCGGAGAAGTCGCCGAAATGATAGCTCTTGCGGATCGCGTCACGATCGGCGACCTCGACCCAGCCGTGCAGCTCGTGAATTGCTGCATGCCGCGCTGCTCCGACCAGCCTTTCGACCATGTCACCCTCCGATTCTCATCGCCGTGGGACGAAGTGCGCGCTGACGCGGCCAAGGTCAAGCGTCGGGTGATCGCATGACCGAACGCACCCCGCCGACTCTCAGCGACATCGAGGCGCTTGCAAATCGCGCGCAGGGTCGATCCCGCATCGGCTCAAAAAGCACCTGGGCGCCGTCGTGATCAGCGTCGAGGAGTTCCCTGACGAGGAGACCGAAGAGGCGATGGGCCTCGACAGCCCGTTCGACATCCTCGGCCTTTATCGCGGCGTCGCCCTCCCGCACAAAAGCGTCAGCGACCCGCGGCCCAACGTCGACATGATCTTTCTCTACCGCCGGCCGATTCTCGATTATTGGTGCGAGACCGGCGAAGACCTCGACCGCCTGGTGCGGCATGTGCTGATCCACGAAATCGGCCACCATTTCGGCTTCAGCGACGAAGACATGGAGCGGATCGAGGCGCTTCGGACTGAGGACCGCGGCGACCCGCGCGCGCAGCTCGGGCAGCGCCTCGCTCTCAAACCACGGATTGGCGCGCAGCCACAGCACGGCGCGCCAGCTCGGATGCGGCAACGGGAAGGTCGCCGGCAGGAACTTGCGCCAGCCTTCGACTGCTCGCGTCATCGACACTGTTCGACATGACGGCAAGTAGTAGCGGATCGCATGACTGCCGACGAGCAAAGTCAGCCCGATTGCCGGCAACAGTGCTCGCATTTGCGCGTGCCATCGCGGTGCGCATTCCGGGCGCGGCGGCAGATCCCCGCTTTTGGACGCGCGGCCAGGATAACAAAACCCCATCGGCATGACCGCAACCCGGTTTTCGTCATAGAAGGTGTGATGGTCGACACCGAGCCAGTCGCGCAGCCGGTCGCCGCTCCTGTCGTTGAATGACAGACCGGTTTCATGGACAGCGTTCCCGGCGCCTGGCTGATGATCAACAACCGCGCCGTAGGCCGGCCGCGTACGACCGGGCGCGGGCCCAGCGGCAGATGCGCCGCGCAAGGGCGCAGCTGCGAATTTTCGCGAGCAAGGCGTCGAAATCATCGCTTTTGCGCCCGTGGCCTAGGTTCGCGTCCCGCCCGCCTCCCCACGGCGGCCGTCCGGCGTCTCGCGCGTCAAGCTCCCGCAAGAAATCTCGGCTACTCACTGCGCCAGCTGCTTGGGGTCGCTGAGCACGATCTCGGGCATGCCGCGCTTTTCTTGGATTTTGCCGGTTACGCAGACGCGCTTGCCGCGCAACGAAGTTTCCGGGGTCCCGAACTTGGCCCGATCTTCGCCAAAGACCACGGCGGTGAATACCTGATCGGGGTACGGCTTGCCGAAATCCAGGAAGGTCGGCTGCGCTTGCAGGTCTGAGTTGAATTTAGCGGAGGCGACCACACCGCAGACGGTGGCGGTCTCGCCGACATGGTGGGCCGCATCTTCCGCGTGCAAATCCGCCGCGTTGACCGGCAGCGTGAACAGCCCGTACATCGCCGACGCGGCGATCATCTTCATCACCCTCATCGCCATCTCCAGAGGCGCAACTTGCGGACGTGGTTCGCGGGCAGCGAAATCATCTGTTTCCGCGGCGAATATCCTTCTCTCACGATTGGTCCGCCGGTTGACAGCCAAAAGCACGAAGGCGATGTCGTCATGCGAGAATCGTTGGATACCGAAATAGCTCGCGCACGTGGCGCCGTCCGAATTGGTAATTCGCTCGCAGCCGGTCTATTTTTGTCGAAACCCGGCATGAGGAGGGCGAGGTGAGCGATACGCCGACGATGGTGGCCCTCGGCGAGGACTATCCCGAGCTGCGCGACTCCGTCCGCAAGATCTGCGAACGCTACCCCGGCGAATATTGGCGCAAGCTCGAAGCCGAGCAGGCCTATCCGACCGAATTCATCGAAGAGTTGACGGCGGGCGGCTTTCTCGCCTCGCTGATTCCCGAGGAATATGGCGGCTCGGGCCTGCCGTTGCGGGCGGCCGCGGTCATCCTCGAAGAGGTCAACGCCTCGGGCTGCACCGCCAGCCAGGGTCACGCCCAGATGTACATCATGGGCACCTTGCTGCGCCACGGCAGCGAAGAGCAAAAACAGCGCTATCTGCCGAAGATCGCGTCCGGCGAGCTGCGCTTGCAGGCGTTCGGCGTGACCGAGCCGACGACCGGCTCCGACACGACAAAGCTCAAGACCCGCGCGGTGCGCGAAGGCAACCACTACGTCGTCAACGGGCAGAAGGTGTGGACCTCACGCGCCCGACACTCCGATCTGATGCTGTTGCTCGCACGCACGACGCCGGTCGACGAGGTCAAGCGCCGCACCGACGGGCTGTCGGTATTCCTGATCGATCTGCGAGAGAATTGGGCCGCGGCGTCGAGATCCGCCCGATCGAGGCGATGATCAACCACAACACGACCGAGGTCTTTTTCGACAATCTGAAGGTGCCGCCCGACGCCTTGATCGGCGAGGAAGGCAAGGGCTTTCGCTACATTCTCGACGGCATGAACGCCGAGCGCATCCTCGTCGCCCAGGAATGCATCGGCGACGGCCGTTGGCTTCTCAAAAAGGGCATCGACTATGCCAAGGAGCGCGTCGTCTTCGACCGGCCGATCGGCCAGAACCAAGGCGTGCAGTTCCCGTTGGCGCGCGCCTTTGCCGAATTGGAAGCGGCCGACATGATCTGCCGCCGCGCCGCAGCACTGTTCGACGCCGGCGAGGAATGCGGCGCCGACGCCAACATGGCGAAGCTCTTGGCGTCGGAAGCGGGCTGGCACGCAGCGGAGGCGACGATGCAGACTTATGGCGGCTTCGCCTTTGCCCGCGAATACGACATCGAGCGCAAATGGCGCGAGATTCGCCTCTACCAGACCGCACCGATCTCGACCAATCTGATCCTCGCCTATCTCGGCCAGCACGTGTTGGGAATGCCAAGGTCGTATTGAGACCAGGTGGCTGTGATGCGGCGAGCGCTGTTTCCCGCGTTTCGCGGGAGATGTGTCCCGCCTCGACTTCGACGGAGGAGAGGGCCGGCCCGGCGGCAGCCGCGGCCACGTGTCTTTGTGCCTGGCGGCATGACCGATTGACGGGACGGCGCCGATAAGCGATTTGCTGCGGCTCCCCGCGAACGCCGATATCGACGGGAAAGACGTCATGACGACCCGCATCGCTCTGATCCACGCTGTCGCCGTCGCGATTGAGCCGGTCGACGCAGCATTCCGCGAATTGTGGCCCGAGGCCGAATGCAGCAACGTCCTCGACGAATTCGCTGAGCCTCGACCGCGAGCGCGATGGAGAGCTGACAGCGGCGATGACCGGGCGGATCATGGCGCTGGCGGATTACGGCCGCTCGACCGGGGCTGCCGGCATCCTCTTCACCTGCTCGGCTTTCGGCGAGGCGATCGACGCCGCCGCTTCCCGGGCGTCGATCCCGGTGCTCAAGCCGAACGAGGCGATGTTTGAGGCGGCGCTGACGATAGGGCGACGTGTCGGCATGCTGGCGACATTCGAGCCGAGCGTGGCGTCGATGGAGGACGAGTTTCGCCGGATGGCGGCAGCGCGCCGCTCCCCGGCGACGATCGAAACCTATTGCGTGCCGGGTGCGATGACGGCGCTGAAGGCGGGCGACGCGGCCACCCATAACACTCTGGTCGCGCAGGCGGCGCCGCGGTTTCGCGACTGCGACGCGGTGCTGCTCGCTCATTTTTCAACCTCGCGCGCGGCGCCGGCAGCGAGCGCGGCGCTCGGCCGCCCGGTCCTGACCAGCCCCGGAAGCGCTGTCGCCAAGCTCAAATCGCTTCTGAGCCGGGAGACGCGGAGATGAGCAGCTCGACCGCATTCGCCTCGCCAGCCTGACTATCGGATTTCTCTTTATTTCGCTCGATCCTGAAGCAGTCAGGTTCTCGCAGTGTGCGTCGGGTGGGCGCGCCTAAGATCCATGCCTGACAAATCACGACTGGGGGTGATTTAGCTGGGCGGCTTCATTGCAACGTCGAGCATGACATTGGGTAGTATTTCGCGGATTACGCTGCGCAGCGTCGCTTCGTCCTGTGCTATTGCGCAGGCAAGAAGTCGGCGAGAGCCGCGCCGCAAAACCCTGGCGGTTGCACGTCCGTCGCTACCAGGTCGGATCGTAGCAAATGCGTCGGCCGGCTCGATGCGCTTCAGGACACGCTTGAGAGCTTGGAGCCCATCTGCAGTTTCGACATCGTAAGCAGGAGCATCCGGACTGATCGGTTCCGCTTCCTCTTCGACCGCGGCGTCGATAGCCTCGACCGGGCGATAACGGGCCAAGGATTGATAAATCGCCCGGCCGGCTTCGGTATCGATCCGCGATTGCAGCTCCCAACTCTCGCCACGCGCCGACAGCTCCGTGATGAGCGCAAACAGGTCGTCGCTGTCCTCCTCGTGAGAACACGTCAAAAATGCCAAGCGGCCGTCATGCTCGACAACGCGGTCATCATCCTCGGCAAAACCTAGTTCGGCCAGCGCGTTGTCCAGCGCCCGGCGCGACGCGACCAAAAGCGTCGTCACATGTAGCCGCCGCCCGCTTTCCGCCGGTTCCTTTTCCGCCATCGTCATCCTCCGCATCGGCGCATTTGGCCGACAGCAATCTAGGCGGCGGCCGCCAATCCTGCGATCAAAATAAGCTTTGTCCGCCGTCTAGTCCGGCTGGGCCTCGCCGGCCCGGTTCAACCGAACGTCGCGGTCGATGTACACGCTCATCAGCAGGCCAAAGCCGAACATCACCGTCAGCATCGCGGTCCCTCCGTATGAGACGAGCGGCAAGGGCACGCCGACAACCGGGATCAGGCCGGTAACCATGGCTATGTTTATGAACACGTAAAGAAAGAAATTGGTGACAATCCCCAGACCAAGGAGCCTTCCGAAATGGTTACGGCTGCGCAGTGCAACGGCGAAGCCATAGGCGATCATCGCGGTGTACAGCGCGATTAGAACAAACCCGCCGATCAAACCGAATTCCTCTGCCAGCGTCGTAAAAATGAAATCAGTTTGCTTCTCCGGCAAAAAGCTGAGATGGCTCTGGGTGCCCAGCAAAAACCCTTTTCCGAACAGGCCACCCGAGCCCAGCGCAATTTTGGATTGGAGGATGTGGTAGCCCGCTCCGAGCGGGTCGCTGTCTGGATCGATAAATGTATAGATTCGAGTTTTTTGGTAATCTCGCAAAAATCGCCAAATTAACGGGATCGAAATCCCAGCAGCCGCACCCATGGCGGCAAAAACCCTCAACCGAACGCCCGCGATAAACAATAACACAACTCCACTTATGAGTAGGACGACTGCAGTACCTAAATCAGGTTGCTTTAACACCAAGACTGTCGGGAAGGAAATCATAAGTAGTGGAAATACCAGATAACGAAGTTTTTTAATGTCGTCTTCGCCCAGATGATGAAAGTAGCGGGCAAGCGACAACATAAGCCCCACGCTCATCAGCTCGGACGGCTGCAGTTGTATGACTCCAAGATCGATCCAACGCTGTGCGCCCATTCCGACGAAGCCACGAAAATCAACAGCAATAACCAAAAGTAATGATATGGTGTACACCCAGTACGCTATTCTAAACCAATGCCGGACACCGAGCAGAGCTGCACCTAACATCGGGATCAGGGCAATCGCGAAACGTGTCGTCTGCTTGATAGCCCAGGGCTGCATACTGCCGTTGGCGGCTGAATACAAAGCTGCGATGCCTATCGCTGCTACTATCGAAACCAGGAACACTAGGCTCCACCCGATGCCGAGGATTCGGTCAACGAGTTTCGTTTTCGCCGTCGATCGCCCGATGTCAGGAGAGAGCGCCACCAATCCTCACCCCGGAGGTGCGGGCGGTATCGGCTCGGAGGGTGGCGCGGCAATCAAGGACCGAGCCATCCTGTCCTTGTTGGGGGTTCGCCGCACCGGGTCGCGATGTTGCGCCTCAAGCAGCACGTCGCGGCAAATCGGTCCGGCGACGGCCGAGCCGCCGCCACCGTGCTCCACCAGAGTGGCGCAGACATAGCGTGGCGCGCCGACGGGGGCAAATCCGACGAAGAGAGCGTGATCGCGTTCCTTCCACGGAATTTCGGTAATCTTGCGCAGCCCATGATCACGTTCGTACTCGGTTATGCGTCGCACCTGAGACGTGCCGGATTTGCCGCCCATGGCCAAACCGGGCTCGGCGATGCGCGCCGCATAAGCGGTTCCCCCCGGCTCATTCACAACCGCATTCATGCCGTCGAGGACGAGAGCGAGCGCATCGGAATCGAGACCCAACAGCGGAAAGTCGGCTGACGCCCCGTCGCCGCCCGGCGGCATTACCCCGGATTTGCGGACGAAATGGGGTATTACCGTCCGGCCGGAAACAAGACGGGCAACCATCGTTGCAATCTGTAGAGGCGTAGCGAGGACCGAACCCTGTCCGATGCCGGCGATCAGGGTCTCACCTTGCTGCCACGCGGTTCCCGTGGTGGCGAGCTTCCACTCACGGGTCGGAATAAGCCCGGATTTCTCGCCCGGGATATCGACGCCTACCGGGGCGCCATAGCCGAGACGATGGGCCATCACCGCGAGGCGATCGATGCCGAGCCGCCGCGCGGTTTCGTAGAAGAAAACGTCACAAGATTTCTTGATCGCGTCGCGCAGACGAAGCGTGCCGTGACCGCCGTGCCGCCAACAATGGAATACGGCGTTGCCGAGTTGGATTTGCCCGGTGCAGGTGATCGTGGTCTCCGGGCTCAGCACGCCTGCCGACAACGCGCCGAGTGCAACAACAGGCTTGAAGGTCGAGCCTGGCGGATAGGTTCCGGCTATAGCCTTATTGGACAATGGATGACGAGGATCGGTCGTGAGCTGCTGCCAAACGGCAGGGCTGAGGCCGGTGGCGAAGACGCTCGGATCGAAGCTCGGGATCGAGACCAGCGCGAGAATCTCTCCGTTGACCGCATCGAGCAACACGCTCGCAACGCTCTGCTCGCCTTCGCAGCGTTGGGTTACAAACCGCTGCATCGCCATATCGATCCCGATGACGACGTCCTGACCCTGTTCGCCGTCGACCCGGGCGAGCTCTCGAACCACCCGGCCGAAAGCGTTCACCTCGATTTGACGCGTCCCGGCGGTGCCCCGAAGCGTCAAATCTTGGGATTTTTCGATGCCGGCCTTGCCGATGCGGAAATCGGGCAGCTCGAGCAGCGGATCTCCGTTGAGCTCCTGCTCTGAAACCGCCGCAACGTAACCGATCGTATGCGCCGTCGCTTCCGCAAAGGGGTAATTGCGGGTGAGACCCTGTTCGATGGAGATGCCCGGCAGTTCGGGTACGGCAACCTCAACTCGAGCCATTTCGTCCCAGCTGAGATTGTCGCGCACGACGATCGGGACGAAAGAATGTTTGCGTCGGATCTCACGCATCACCCGATTGCGATCCGCGTCGTCGAGCTCGATCAGCCCCGCCAAGGCGTCGAGCGTCGCTGCGATGTCCCCCGCCTGTTCGGCGACGATGACGAGGTGGTAATCCTGGCGGTTGTCAGCCAGAGGCGTGCCGAAACGGTCGAGGATCCGCCCCCGCGGCGGCGCGACCAGCCGCAAATTGATGCGGTTCTCGTCGGCCAGTACCTTGTAGCGGTCCGAATCAAGTACCTGAAGCTGGTATAATCGGGCGGACAGCGCGCCGACAAGCAGAGCTTGAGCGCTGGCAAGAATTGCCGCCCGCCGACTGAAAAGTCGGTATCTCTGTGCTTCCCGCTGAAAGCCGGTGCTCGATGGCGCGTCCCCGCGCGGCATCATCCTGTTCCGATCAGCATGCGCTGGGTCCGGCCCAGCAGAAAGCTCGAGATTGGATAGAGCGAAATCGTCAGCGCAGCGCGGAAGACACCTCCGCTGAAGCCGAGAAATTGGAAGGCGAGTAGGGAGTGAAGCATCCACAATCCGAGCATCGCAGCACCGGCCAGCAGCGTGAACCCGCCCCAGACGAAGGGGAACGTCCGGTTGATAAACCAGCGGCGACACCGTAGCACCGCGACCCGCGAGGCTAGAAACAGCAGCGGGGTCACACCCGGCGGTCCTCCGGACAAGAGGTCATAGCCGACGCCAATTCCAAATAAGGCCAAGGGGGGAAGCAGCGCTGGTCGATAGATCGTCCAATGATAGACCGCCATCAGCGCAAAGGCCGGCGTCAGGGTGACGTATCCGGGAAGATGTACCGGCTGAAGAGAGAGAAGCGCCCCGAGCAACGTCGTCGAGATCGGCAGCAGATGCGCCGCCAAACTCCCGCCGGGTTGCCGGGGGGCGGGTGCTCTCTCGGCCCTGAGCAGCATTTCTCCCTCAGCGGCGGTTAGCTCGGGCGGCGGTGACCGGTACGGGTCGCTGGTGAAGCGGCGAGGCCACCGCTACCGGCGCCGGCAGCCCATCAGCAAGACCATAATCAACGATCCGAACGTACTCGACTTGATCCAGCCGGACATAAGCTTCTACCCGAGGCAGCCCCCGATCGACCGTGTCAACGACCCCGACGGGCAGGCCCGGGGGGAAGATCCCGCCCTCCCCAGAGGTAACGATCCTGTCCCCGTTTCTAACTGCCGCGGCAGGGTCGAGGTAAGACAGGAACGGATGCGCCGAATTATCTCCCGCCAGGATCGCCCGCTGCCCCGAGCGCTCAACGATGACCGGAACGCGCGAATTCAGGTCGGTGATCAAGAGGATGCGCGCCGCCCGAGCACCAACCTCATAAACTCGACCGACCAAGCCCTCGCCGGTAACCGCGGCCTGGCCGCGCGCGACGCCGTTGCCGCTGCCGGCGTTGACCATCAAGTTGCGCAAATACGCGCCTCCGGAACTGGCTATAACCTTGGCGGATACGTAAGAGACAGCAGAGTCCGGGGTCAATTTCAACAGATCGCGCAACTGCACGTTTTCGGAAGCCAAGGCCAACGCTGCCTGCCGCCAGCGCAACAGCCTTTGGTTTTCTTCCGTGAGGCGAAGGTTGTCTTGGTACGTGTCAATCATCGCCCGGGCGCGGTCGGCTAGACTTTCGATCGCATTTAGCGGTTGTGACAACACGTCCAATATCGGTGCAGCCTGATCACTTATCGAGATGCGGAGCGATTTCGAACACGACCTGGTCGATTTTAGCCAGGACGATCATAATCACTGACATCAAGACTAACAGTGGCACCACGATCCGCTGCGCCGAAGAGCGACGTAACGCCGTCAGCCGAATCACGACGCCCTCGTCGGCGACCCTCGCCGCTGCCGGACCGTCACCTGCGGGTGCTTCCGTTGGCCGGGCGCGATGTCACCGGGAGACAAGACGACATCGGCATTCATCAGCCCTCGGCAGCTCCGTGATGATCACAGAAACGCCGTTACCAGGTATTGATCAAGACCGATTTGAGCGTCTTCATTTCTTCCAGCGTCCGGCCGGTGCCGAGCGCCACGCAGCTCAGCGGATCGTCCGCGATGGAGACCGGAAGTCCGGTGGCGTGGCGCAACACCAAGTCGAGATTGCCAAGCAAAGCACCCCCTCCCGTCAACACGATCCCCTTGTCGACGATGTCGGCAGCCAGTTCCGGGGCGGTGTGTTCGAGGGCCACCTTGACGGCCTCGACGATCGAACCGACCGGCTCGGCGAGGCTTTCGGAAACTTGGCGTTCGCTGATCACGATCTCCTTTGGCACGCCATTCATCATGTCGCGGCCTCTGATCTCCATGAGTCGCCCCTCGCCATCCTCCGGCATGCAAGCCGAGCCGATCTCCTTTTTGATCCGCTCGGCGCTGCTTTCACCGACCAGGAGGTTATGGTTGCGGCGGATGTAGGCGATGATTGCCTCGTCCATCTTATCGCCACCCATCCGCACCGAACGGCAATAGACGATCCCGCCCAATGACAGCACTGCGACTTCGGTCGTCCCGCCGCCGACATCGACGACCATCGATCCGGTCGGTTCAGTGACAGGGAGCCCGGCCCCGATCGCCGCCGCCATCGGCTCTTCGATCAGAAACACCCGCCGGGCGCCGGCACTCTCGGCCGATTCTTGAATCGCACGCCGCTCGACTGCGGTCGAACCCGACGGTACGCAGACGACAACCTGGGGTGTAGCGAAGCTGCGGCGATTGTGGACCTTGCGAATAAAATGCTTGATCATTTCCTCGGTGACTTCGAAATCGGCGATCACGCCGTCGCGCAACGGCCGGATCGCCTGAATGTAACCGGGAGTGCGGCCGAGCATCATCTTGGCCTCTTCCCCCACGGCCAGCACCTGCTTCCGGCCCTTGACATTGGCGATCGCTACCACCGACGGCTCGTTCAGCACGATGCCCCGTCCCTTCACATAGACGAGGGTGTTTGCCGTGCCGAGGTCGATCGCCATGTCGGCGGACAGCAAGCCTAACATTCGTCCGAACATGTCACTCAAATTCCGACGTTGCGGAGAATGAAAGGGCTGGCCGGCAGGCCAACCCGCGCAAATCAAACCGCGGAGCCATGCAGATCAGGCCCCCGCGCCCACGTGAATTGCCGACATCTACTTCCCCCAGAATGCCGGGCGATCCTTGCGAATCGCAGGGGGGTTTGCAAGGCGCCTAATCCGTCGCCGTCGCTCCGGTGGCGGCTCAAATGGAGGTTTCACCGCCACCGGAGCTGACCAACGAGGGAGGAGCCCCTCTCGTGCGCGTACGATCGATGATCGTGGGCGCGGATGCATGGCCATCGGTGTCGGTCGATCGAGCAAATGAAGAAGGCCGATGTCGGAGCCAAGCCGACACCGGCCAGGTTGCGGGCGGCAAACCCGCGACAGGGAGACTTTGCCAAGCCGGGCTGCGGACGAAGACGGGCGCCCGGCAACCCGCTTTAGCTCGTCAACAGGCCAAGTCGTGCTCGGTTCCGACTATGACGCCCCGGAGCGACCCTTTCAAGCGCCCCTCTCAGTCGCCTGAGTTGAAAGGCGCTCTTCGGACGGCGCGCCCCCGCGGCTCAGACACGCTCGGCGGCGGGGTTAAGAACGCGCGCGGGCCGGCGCGCGATCGACCCGTGGATCGAAGCGATATGCCGAGGTGACGGCGCGACGCTTTTCCTTCCGGCATTCCACAGCATCCGCTGTCGATGGGCGGCTTTCGTCCGGGTCGGCGCCCACAAGCTTGCGCAAGGTCTCGCGTCCGCGTGACAGTCGCGACCGGATAGTTCCGACCGGCACGGCGAAGATCGCAGCGACCTCTTCATAGCGCATGCCTTCCAAGGCAATCAAAAGAACGGCAGAGCGCTGCTCATCGGGCAGCTTCGCGATAGCGCGATCGAGATCTCGCAGCTCGAGCCGCTGGCTCTGCTGCGGCGCCCGAGTTAACAGCGGCTCGTTGTCGGTTAAGCCGATCGTGGCTCCCTCACGAGCAGAGCGCCGAACATGATTAACATATTGATTGTGCAATATTGTAAACAGCCATGCTCGCAGATCTGATCCTCTTCGCCAAAGATGCAGCTTGCCGAGCGCACGGGCCAGGCAATCCTGAACAAGATCGTCTGCGGTGGCCGCGTCTCGCGTCAGTGCTCGGGCATAGCGCCGAAGGCGCGGGATTTCGGCTTCGATCTTCCTGTAGATTTCCGCCACGAAAGGCTCCCGATGCTGGGGACGGTCGGCCGCGAGGCCGACCAAGGTGCCCGGCACTGTATCGGGACGGGGTAATCCGAAAATGTCAGCTCGGCTGTTTTATGTAAGAAATTGTAACCATATGTATAATGCTCGGTCAGTGGCATACCTTCCCCGAGCGTCGCGCGCTCGTCGGAGCCGATTTGCCGTAGAGAATAGGCAAACCGCATCACGATGAGTGACATGGGACACATTCTGGTCATCGACGACCAGACAGAAATTTGCGATATGGTCCAGGACTATCTGTCCGGCGAGGGCTACCGTGTATCAATTGCGCATGACGGCACCGGCATGCGCCGCGCCATTGCTCAATCGCCGGTCGACCTCGTCATTCTCGATCTGGTGTTGCCGGGAGAGGACGGGCTGACGCTCGCCCGGTGGTTGCGCGAGGAGTTGAACGTCGGGATCATCATTCTCACCGGACGCGGCGAGACAGTCGATCGCATCATCGGGCTGGAGATGGGCGCCGACGACTACCTGCCCAAGCCGTTCCACCTCCGCGAGTTGTTGGCTCGGGTCAAGAGCGTGTTGCGGCGCGTCTCCAGCCGTATCGCCGAGAGGGCGCCGGCGCCGCGGGCGCAAGCGCATTTTGCAGGGTGGCGCCTGGATCTTTCGAGCCGCGAACTGTTCTCTCCCTCGGGAATTGAAGTCAGGCTGACCACCGGCGAATTCGACCTGCTGGCCGCATTTGTTAACAACGCCAATCAAGTCCTGACGCGTGACCGGCTGCTGGACCTGGCGCGCAACCGCGAGGCCGGGCCTTTTGATCGAACGATTGACGTGCAGGTCGGGCGGCTGCGCCGCAAACTCGAGGATGACCCGCAAAGACCGTCTATGATCAAAACCGTGCGCGGCACCGGCTATATTTTTACCCCGGCCGTAGAGACGAGCTAGCGGCCGTCCTTCACACTGTCAGATAGCCGCGAACTGCCGCCTCGTCCATTTCCTCGCGCCTGCCGGAGGCGACCACCTCGCCACGCTGCAGAACAAGGTAGGAGGCCGCCAGGTCGCGGGCAAATTCGAAATACTGTTCGACGAGCACAACCGCCATGTCGCCGCGTGCGGCGAGACCGCGGATGACACGCTCGATGTCTTTGATGATCGAGGGCTGAATGCCTTCGGTCGGCTCGTCGAGAATAAGAAGCCGAGGGCGCGTCACAAGCGCCCGCGCGATCGCCAGCTGCTGTTGTTGGCCACCGGAGAGATCGCCTCCACGGCGGCGAAGCATGTCCTTCAGCATGGGGAACAGCGTGAAGATGTCGTCTGGAATATGGCGAAGCCGGCGCGGTAACGGCGCAAACCCGGTTTCGAGGTTCTCTTGCACCGTCAGGCGGGCAAAGATTTCTCGGCCTTGCGGCACCAGCGCCAAGCCGGCGCGGGCGCGCTGATGCGGCGAAAGCCCAGTCAATTCGCGCTCTTCCCACATGATGCGGCCGGCGCGGATCGGCTGGAGCCCGAAGATCGCCCGCAACAGGCTGGTTTTGCCGACGCCGTTGCGGCCGAGAATGCAGGTCACCTCCCCCTTGTTCGCGGCCAAGCTGACGCGGCGCAGCGCGTGGCTCGCGCCGTAATAGAGGTCGACCGCTTCGACGGACAGCATCGGATCAGCGGCCAAGATAGACTTCGATGACCCGTCGATCGTTTTGGACGTGGTCGATCGAGCCTTCAGCGAGAACGGAGCCCTCGTGCAACACCGTCACTTTAGCCCCGAGGCTGCGCACGAACGCCATGTCGTGCTCGACCACGACAATCGTGCGATCCTTGGCGAGATCCAGGATCAGCTGCGCCGTCTCCTCGGTCTCACGGTCGGTCATGCCCGCGACGGGCTCGTCGAGCAGCAAGAGCGTGCGATCGTGGATCAACAGCATGCCGATTTCGAGCCATTGCTTCTGGCCATGGCTCAAATTGCCGGCCGATTGCCGCCGCTGCTCGATCAGGCCGATGCGGTCGAGTGTCGCCTCGATGCGGGCGCGCTTGCCAGCCGTGGCGCTGCTGAACAATGTCTGCCAGATTCCGCGGCGGTCTTCGAGAGCCAATTCCAAATTCTCGAACACGGTCAGGTTCTCGAACACCGTCGGCTTTTGGAATTTGCGGCCGATGCCGAGATTGGCGATTTCGCTTTCATCGAGCTTGCTGAGATCGGCGCCGCGGCGGAAAAAGACCTGTCCCGAATCCGGTCGGGTCCTGCCGGTAATCACATCCATCATCGTCGTTTTACCGGCCCCGTTCGGGCCGATGACGGTTCTGAGCTCGCCTTCATCGAGCACCAGCGACAAGTCATTAAGCGCTTTGAAGCCGTCGAAGCTGACGGTTATCCCGTCCAGGTAGAGGAGCGTGTCACTCGTCGAGCGGACCGAGTTCATGCCTGCTCTCCGGCGGGGATCGGCGCCGGTGCGCTGGGCCGCCGCACCGGGCGCAGCCGGCTTGCCATGCCGACGAGGCCACGCGGAAAGACGAGCGTAACCGCCACAAACAAGGCGCCGAGCACAAACAGCCAGGTTTCGGGCGCCACCCCCGTCAGCCAGGTCTTTCCCAGGTTGACGAGAACCGCGCCGATTATCGCGCCAACCAGGGTGCCGCGTCCGCCGACGGAAACCCAAATGGCGACCTCGATCGAATTCGCCGGAGAAAACTCGCTTGGGTTGATGATGCCGACTTGCGGGACGTAAAGGGCACCCGCCACCCCGGCGATCAGTGCGGCGACGGTAAACGCGAACAATTTTGCATTGGTCACCGAATAACCGAGAAACCGAATCCGGTTTTCGGCGTCGCGGATCGCCAACAGCACACGCCCGAGCTTGGACGTGGTTATGAACCGGCAGATCAGATAGCCGAGCCCGAGCGCCACCACCGTCGCCACGTATAGTCCAAGCCGTGTACGCGACGAGTGCACGTCCCATCCGAGAATGTCCTTGTAATCGGTGAGCCCGTTATTCCCGCCAAACCCCATGTCGTTGCGAAAGAACGCGAGCAGCAGCGCGTACGTCATCGCCTGGGTAATAATCGAAAGATAGACACCGGTAACGCGGGAGCGAAAGGCCAGCCAACCGAAT
The DNA here is from genome assembly GCA_963775525.1 of uncultured Alphaproteobacteria bacterium. Taxonomy (GTDB): domain Bacteria; phylum Pseudomonadota; class Alphaproteobacteria; order ATCC43930; family CGMCC-115725; genus AP-15. The sequence continues at coordinate 16,562 of CAVZJF010000006.1, forward strand.
ACAAAGGCAAGGAGGCCTGGCACGAATAACACCATTGCCGATGCAAAAGCGAAATTATCGAAGCCCCACCAATACCATGGCAGTGCTTTCCAATTCAGGAACACCATGAAGTCCGGGAGGGTGGGATTCCCGTAAACGCCGCGTGTCCCGATTTGCCGCATCAAATACATGCCCATGCAATAACCACCAAGAGCAAAGAATGCTCCCTGACCCAGACTCAGTATCCCGGCATATCCCCAGATAAGATCGAGGCTCAGCGCCAGAAGCGCATAGCACAAATACTTTCCGAGCAATGGAACGACATAGTCGGGAATCGCGAACGCCGAGTGGGGCGGAAGCCATAGATTTAAGATCGGCACGCCCAGCAGCAGCACAACGCCAACGCCGGCAAAGCCGGCCCAAAAGCCCGGACCCCAAGTCACCTGTCTCGGGTCAAGCCCGGCACGGCTCACGCCTCCGCAGTGCGGCCCTTGAGCGCGAAAAGGCCGCGCGGCCGCCATTGAATGAATAGAATAATCGCCACCAGGACGACGATCTTGGCGAGGATCGCGCCGGCTGCCGGCTCGATCAGCTTGTTGACGATCCCCAGCGACAGGGCGCCGACCAGCGTGCCAAAGAGACTGCCGACGCCGCCGAACACGACGACGAGGAAACTGTCGACGATATAGATGCTGCCGAGATTGGGGCTGACGTTGCCGATTTGACTCAGCGCCACTCCTGCCATGCCGGCGATCCCGGAGCCGAGACCAAAGGTCAACGCGTCGACGCGCGCTGTGCGAACCCCCATCGCCGAGGCCATGGTGCGGTTCTGGGTAACCGCGCGCATGTGCAAACCGAACGTAGTTCGATTGAGAATCAGCGCGAGAGCGCCGAGAACGACAAAGCAGAAGAAGATGATGTAAAGGCGGTTCCAAGTAATGGTGAAGCCCCCAATCGCGTCAAACCCGCCGGTCATCCAGGTGGGATTGGCGACAGCACGGTTGGGCGCGCCAAAGATCGAGCGCACCGCCTGCTGCAGTATCAGGCTGATGCCCCAGGTAGCGAGCAGGGTTTCGAGCGGACGACCGTACAGAAAGCGGATAACACAGCGTTCGAGAACGACGCCAACGCTCCCGGCGACCAGGAACCCGACCGGCACCGCGGCGACGAGATAACCGTCAAACCATGACGCCGGCAGTACCTCCCGGAACACCTCCTGGCAGACGAACGCCGAATACGCGCCGAGCATGATCATCTCGCCATGGGCCATATTGATCACGCCCATCACGCCGAAGGTGATCGCGAGCCCAATCGCCGCAAGCAGCAGCACGCTGCCGAGGCTGATGCCTTCGAAGATGTTGGCCACGATGCCGACGAGGCGCAGACGCTGGTTGACGGCGGCAGCTGCGGAATTGGCGGCCTCCCGCAGAGCGGGATCGAGATTGGGCTCGGCGCGCAGCCGTTCGAGCAGATTTCGGATCTCAGGGCCGGTCGCCGTTCCCAATGTGCGTATCGCCGCCAGACGCTCCGCCTCGGCGCCGGAAAACAACCGCGCGGCAGACAGCGCCTGCTGCATGGCGGCGCGGATGTCGGAATGCGTCTCGACGGAGAGGGCCTTGGTCAGCCGCACAGCGGTATCCCGCGAAGGCCGGTGCAGCGCGTCCCGGGCGGCCGCCAGCCGGTCGGCAGAATCGGAGCTGAACAGCATCAGCGCCCCCAAGGCCGCGTCGATATCGCCGCGCAACCGGTCGTTGACGAGGACATTGTCCAGACTGTCCGGGTCGAGACCGGATACCGGCGCCCCGTTCGCAGCGTCGATCAGCAGCGCTTTGTCGGTCTCTTTTTTGGAGACCAAGATGCGGCCGTTGGGAGCCTTCAAAAGTCGCGTGTCGCGCAGTGCTTCGAGCACCGCCACCGCCCGAGCATCGCCAAGCTCGCCAAGGGCGGCGACCGCCTGCTCTTCGGCAGCAAAACCATCCGCTCCCAAACCTTCCACCAGCTTGGAAAAATCCTCGGCCTTTGCCGGCAAGGCGGTTGCCAGCAGCATCAACACCAGCCCTGCTAAGCGACAGCGACGAACGGTCATCGGTAAACCTTGGACAAGCGAATTTTCCAGGCGCTTGAACGGTGTCGTCGACGGGTCGCCGCCGACGCCACCGCGACAGATCAGGATCGACGGTCCCGGCGTCTTAATTCACTCTTTGTACTTAGGCGCCGTGCAGTTCCCGCAGACCCAGGGATAGGTCCAATCGGCCACCTTCCCCTTGTCTTCTGCGAGATACGGGCTCCAGGCATCCGCCTTGATCACCCCTTTGGTCTTCCACACGACGTTGAACTGCCCGGTCGACTGGATTTCGCCGATGAAAACGGGTTTTGAGAGATGATGATTGGTGTTCATCACCACGGTGTAGCCATCGGGAGCTTTGACCTTTTGGCCGTACATCGCTTGCCGCACCGCGTCGACATCGGAGGTCCCTGCCTGCTCGACGGCATGGGTCCACATCTTGAAGCCGATATAGGTCGCCTCCATCGGGTCGTTCGTCACCCGCTTCGGGTTCTTGATGTAGTCGTGCCATTCCTTGATAAAGGCCGTGTTGGTGGGATTTTTCAGCGTTTGGAAATAATTCCAGGCGGCGAGATGGCCAACCAAATTGCTGGTGTCGATACCGGCAAGCTCCTCCTCACCGACTGAAAAGGCGACAACCGGGATATCGGACGCCTTGACGCCCTGGTTTGCCAGCTCCTTGTAAAACGGCACGTTCGCATCGCCATTGATGGTCGAGACCACGGCGGTCTTTTTGCCAGCGGAAGCAAAGCTTTTGATTGCAGCTACCTCGCTCTGCCAATCCGAATAGCCGAAAGGAGTATAGTTGATCTTGACGTCTTCGTCCTTGACGCCCTTCGATCTCAAAAAGGCTGCGAGAATTTTGTTGGTCGTGCGGGGATATACATAGTCGGTGCCTTCGAGTATCCATCGCTTGACCGCACCACCCTCGTCACTCATCAGATATTCGACCGCGGGGATGGCCTGCTGGTTGGGAGCGGCGCCGGTGTAAAAGACGTTATCGGAGCTTTCCTCGCCCTCGTACTGCACAGGGTAAAACAAGAGGCCGTTCAATTCCTCGAACACCGGCAGCACGGATTTGCGCGACACCGAAGTCCAACATCCGAAAACTACGGCGACTTTGTCCTTGCTGAGTAATTCGCGTGCCTTCTCGGCAAAAAGCGGCCAGTTCGATGCCGGATCGACGACGACCGCCTCAACCTTCTTCCCCAAAAGGCCGCCGTTCTTGTTGAGATTGTCGACCATCATCAGGACCGTGTCCTTCAGCGTCAACTCGCTGATCGCCATGGTTCCGGACAACGAATGGAGGACGCCGATTTTGATCGTGTCCTGACTCTGGGCAGCGGCAATGCCGCCCGTCCCGGCGATCATCGCAGCCGCGATCATCCCCCGCCATATCGTCTTCAGCGCGTTCATCGGTTCCCCTCATTATGTTTCCTGGCGCCCGGAGGGCCGGTGTCAGCGCAGCACCGCAAGATCGGGGCCAAATGACGTGATTGGCAGGGGGTATCCGCCCGGTCAGAACCGAAGACGCCTTGGTGCCTATAGAATAGGCAAATTACTGGCGTCGCTTACGCCAGTCTCCCAATCGGTTGGCTGCGGACGAGTCCGCAGGTAACCTGACGGCTTGCGATGCTGGAGGTCACATTGACTGACGCTGACGCGGTGCTTGCCGCCAATCTTGAATTCTATCGCGCGTTCGCGATGCGTGATGTCGCGGCGATGGACGCGTTATGGGCCCGCGACGCGCCGGTCGCCTGCCTTCATCCGGGATGGACCGCGCTCACCGACCGAGACGCTGTCATGTCCAGCTGGCGAGGGGTCCTGTCGAACCCTGAGGCGCCGCGCATCACCTGCTTCGACGAGCGCGTTCTGCTGTTCGGCGATACCGCTCTGGTGTTGTGCGAAGAAGAACTCGAAGGCGGTACGCTTGCGGCAAGCAACTTTTTCGTTCGGGAAGATGCTGTTTGGCGGCTCGCCCATCATCACGCGGGTCAGATCGTCCGCCGCCAGCCGGAGAGCCGCAGGCCGCCGCGCCTGAATTGAAACGACGAAACCTCAAACCCCGGAGCGCTGTCCCGCATTGCGACAACCTGCAAAAGCGTCTCGCACCTCGGCAAGCCGCGTAGCGGTTTCACGGTCGATGACGCCGTCGACGCATGCCTGGCGAAAGCGCCGTTGAAACGCGGCAATGGCGAAACCTTCGCCGGCAGGCGTCACGCCATAGCCGATTGCAGCCAGGTCGGCGAGCGCCTGCGCTCGATCGGCTCCCGCCGTTTCCGTCGAAACGCGAGGCCGAGGCCAAATGCCGATGCCGGCGCGCGCTAGCCGCGGCCAGTCAAAGAGCTCGCCGGGGTCGGTCTTGCGGTCGGCGGCGATGTCGGAATGACCAACGATGCGATGCGCGGGTATCGGATGGCGCGAGAGAATGTCGCGACAGAGCCACTCGACCGCCGCCATCTGAGGTTCGGCGAACGGGCGGTAACCCCATTCATGGCCGGGATTGACGATCTCGACGCCGATCGACACGAAATTCAGATCACGCTCGCCTTCCCAGAACGACACTCCGGCGTGAAAGGCGCGTTGTGTCTCCGCCACGAGCCGCCAAATTGTGCCGTCCTCCTCGACGACATAATGGGCGCTGACCCGTGCCTGCGGGTCGCACAGCCGGTCGAGCGCCGCGGCGGCGCTGCGCATGCCGGTGTAGTGCAGCACGAGCATGTCGATGCGTGGCGGGTCCCGCCGCGTATCGTGGTTAGGAGAAGGCCGTTCGCGGATCAAAAAGGCAGTCATCCGGCCGGAGCCGCATAACCGCCGCCTCTCGCCAGCCTGTCATAAGCGGCGTTGATTCGGGCGATCTTGGCGGTGGCGAGGGCGACACATTCGGGTGGCAGACCCTGGGCGATGACGAGATCGGGATGGCTTTCACGCACGAGCCGATGGTAGGCGACGCGGATTGCGCTGAGCGGCGCCCCGGGCATCACGCCCAGGATTGCACAGGCATCCTCGGCGCCCGCTTTGTCCGGCTCGACATGGTGGGCGCGGATGCGGGGGTAAGCGGCGCCGTCGAAGCCGAAATGGTGGGCAACCTCGCGCAGATAGGCATCCTCGGCGGCGCATATCTGGCCGTCGGCCAGCGCGATGTGGAACAGTCCGTCGAGCAGATGCTCGAGCACCGTCGGTTCGGCGGCGAACAGCCGCCCCACCTGGCGCGCGTAGCTCTCAAATCCGTGAGTGCTCTTGCGTGCGAGGTCGAAGACTAGCCGGACATGTTCCTCTTCACCGGGGGGTATCTGAAACACTTCGTGAAAGGCGGCAACCTCGTCTCGGGTGACGTCGCCATCGGCCCTCGCCATCTTGGCGCCGAGCGCGATCGCCGCAATCGTGAAGGCAATCCGCCGCCGCGGGTTGACGTCGGCAGGGTCGGGCCCATGCCCGTGCCGGTGTGCGACATGATCGGCGGCACGATCGAGCAATGCGCCGAGGGGGCCGCCGAAAGGCAGCTCCAGCGCACCGGTAATTATTCGGCCGAGAAAGCTCATCGATTGCGGACATTACCCATGCAAGACGACCGGACGGGGGATCCGGCGCCCCGTTCCCCGACCCGCCCGCTCTATCGGCCTATGCTACTATTCGGATGCCATCGTAAAAAGTGGTGTCGGCGTGGGTGGGGCCGCTTGACGCAGAGGGAAATCGGGTGGAGCGCTTTGACGCGATCGTGATCGGCGGCGGGCTGGTGGGTTCGGCCATCGCCTACGGGCTAGCCCGCGGAGGGCTCGCGACCGCATTGCTCGACGAGGGCGATGTCGCGTTTCGCGCCTCGAGGGGCAATTTCGGTCTCGTCTGGGTGCAGAGCAAGGGCGACGGCGCGCCGCATTATCAGCGCTGGACGAGGCGCTCGGCCGACGAATGGCCAGTGCTGTCCGCCGAGCTTTTGGACAAGACCGGTATCGCTGTCGGTCATCAGCGGCCGGGTGGCGTCCATCTCTGCCTCGGCGAGGCCGAATTCGACGAGCGGCGTCGGCGGATGGAGCGGATGCGCCAGCAATCGGGCAATTTTGGCTTCGAGTACCGCATGCTCGACCGCCATGAAGTGGCCGACATGCTGCCCGGCATCGGTCCGACGGTGACTGGCGCTTCCTGGACGCCGTATGACGGGCACGCAAATCCCCTGAACCTGCTCCACGCCCTGCACAAGGGCTTTGTCGAAAAGGGTGGGCGCTACGCCCCGAACACGACTGTCAGCGATGCTGCCGCCGCACCCGGCGACTTCCGGATTTCTGCGGCCGCCGGTGAGATCGCCGCGCCGAGGGTGGTTCTCGCTGCCGGCCTCGGCAATCTCACGTTGGCGCCGCTGTTCGGATTGAACGCTCCGGTCAGACCGCAGAGAGGCCAGATCCTGGTCACCGAGCGTGCGCAACATGTGCTGCCGATGCCGACCACGACTATCCGCCAGACCGAAGAGGGGAGCATCATGCTCGGCGACAGCCAGGAGGACGTTGGGTTCGACACCGGCCAGAACCCCGCGATTATGCAAGCGATCGCCCGCCGCGCCGCTCTGACTTTTCCGTGGCTGCGCGATCTGCAGATCGTCCGGGCGTGGGCGGCGCTCCGCGTCATGCCGCCTGACGGGCTGCCGATCTACGATCAGTCGGAACGTTTTCCGGGCGCTTTCACCGCCAACTGCCACAGCGGCGTCACTCTCGCCGGAGTACATGCCAACATCTTCGCGCCTATGGTAGCACAAGGCGGGCTCGACTCGTCGCTCGACCTGTTTTCGGCGAAACGCTTTGATGTTCCGGCCGCGGCCTGACGGGGCGCGCGCGGGGGTGGCGGTCACCGTCGAGGGCCGACAAGTGCGCGTCCCCGCCGGCGCCTCGGCCGCTGCGGCAGTGCTCGCCGCCGGCTTCCGCAGCATCCGCGAAACGCCGATCTCCGGCTGCGAGCGGGCGCCCTATTGCATGACGGGTGTCTGCTTCGACTGCCTCGCCGAGATCGACGGAGTGCCCAATCAGCAGAGCTGCATGGTCGAGGTGCGAGCAGGAATGCAGATCCGCCGCCAGATCCGGGCGCGAGGCGTCGATCCCGCGGCATGAACACGGTCGAGCTCGCAATCATCGGGGCGGGTCCCGCCGGGTTGGCGGCGGCTGTGCTTGCCGCAGAGATCGGGCTCGATACGGTGCTGGTCGACGAACAGGGCTCGCCGGGCGGTCAACTCTACCGAGGAGTAGAACGCGCCGATGCCGACTTTCCGCTCGGACCGAAATATCTCTCCGGCGGCCCGCGCGTTGCCGCGATGCGGGCGAGCGGAGTAGATTATCGACCGGCTACGACCGTCTGGCATGCGGCGCCCGAGGGCACGCTTTATCTCGCCGGCCCTGGTCGGGTTGAAACGATATCTGCCCGCCGCATTTTGCTGGCGACCGGCGCTGTCGAGCGCCCAACGCCGATACCGGGATGGACTTTACCCGGCGTCATGACTGTCGGCGCCGCTCAAATCCTGCTGAAAACCGCGGATCTCGGTTCCTCAAGGCCGCACGGTGTTGGCCGGGCAGGGGCCGCTCCTTCACCTGCTGGCAATGCAGCTGACGCGCAGCGGAGCGCCACCGGCCGCGGTTCTCGAAACGACAGCGCCGGCGAATTACCGCCGAGCGCTGCGGCTGCGCTGGCCTGGGTTGCGACCGTTGCTGAACGAAGCGACGTCGATACTATCGGCAATGCGGGCGGGCATTGTGGTGCGGCGCGGCGTGCGCGGGCTGCGAGCGGTCGGCGGCTGCAGTCTGGAACGGGTGCTGTGGGAGGGCGGCGAAACCGCCGCCGATCATCTGCTCCTCCATGAGGGCATTATCCCGGACATACAGGTCAGCCTCGCATTGCAGCTGCGCCACGACTGGGATGAGGATCAGCTCTGCTGGCGGCCGGCGCTCGATCCGTGGGGCCAGAGCAGCCTGCCTTGCATCGCCGTGGCCGGGGATGCCGGCGGCATCGCCGGCGCCGAGGCGGCGCGTCTGACGGGACAGCTTGCGGCGCTCGACGCAGCCATGCTGCTCGGCCATGTCAGCGAGCCCGAGCGCGACCGGCGCGCCGGTCCGATCCGCGCGGCGCTCGGGCGCGAACGCGCTCTACGCCCCTTTCTGGATCGGCTTTACCGACCGCGACGTTCGATCCTCGTGCCGCAGGAGGATGAGATCGTCGTCTGCCGCTGCGAGGAAGTATCGGCCGGCCGCATTCGCCAAGCCGTGCGTCTCGGCGCCACGGGCCCAAACCAACTCAAGGCGTTTACCCGTTGCGGCATGGGGTTGTGTCAGGGCCGCGTCTGCGGCCCGGTAGTCGGCGCCATTATCGCCGACACGCTCGGCAAGCCCATTGCCGACATTGGCGCCTGGCGACCGCGCGCCCCTTTCAAACCGATTACCGTCGGCGCCCTCGCCGATTTCGCAACCGAGGCAGACGAAGCTTAGCGATCGCCTGTGTCCGCCTTCGCCGTCGCGTAGGCGAGCCGCGCCAGAGTGTCGTCCGAAGCGGGGGTGTTGCCCCTGGCGCAGGATCAGCGGCGTCCGGTCTCCCAGAATTGCGGGCCGTCGCGGCCGTCTCGTCGCCGCGGTCGCGACCGGCGGAACGCAAGCCAGCCAAGGATCGGAAGAAGGACATGCGCGTAAGGAAATTTTAGCCCAGTTCTGCATCAAATACCCACCGCGGGCTGAGGGCCTTCGAGATGCGAGATGTGTGGGCGCGCGCAGCGGCAGTTTTTTTTCAGCGGGGCCTGCAAAGGCAGCGGAGGTGGGTTTTGGGGAACGGTCTGTCGCTCGATCGGGCTATTCCCGATTTTGGCGTCAAAGGGGGACGGGTCAGACCCGATCTTGGCGCGCCCCAGCGCTACATTGAGCTGCAACGTTGCGTGATGTGGGGCGCGGGCTCGTGCTGTACGCAGCGACGGCTGTGAGCCTCGGCGGGCGGGCGCTGCGGGCCCTTCGTAGCAGGCTATCCACCACAGCTCGTCTGCCCTTCGGTAACGCTCGACTGAGAAGGCAGAGCGCGCTTCTGCAGAATACGCTGGATAACATCGGCGAGGGTCTCAGCGTTTTTGATTCCCGAGGGGTACTTGTCGCGCGCAACTCCCGCTTTTGCGAACTTCTCGGCCTGCCGGCTGACATCTCGATCGGAACCTCGCTCGGCAAAATTCTGATGTGCCAGGCGCTCCAAGGTGCTTTCGGCGATGTCGACCCAGTTAAAGAGACAGTTCACCGCCTTGAGCAATTCTACCGAGAGGTGCCGACAATAAAGGAACGCTTAACCCCGACCGGTCGGACGTTGCAGATCCGGCGCAGCGCCATGCCCGACGGGGCGGTGCTCTCGGTCTACTCGGACGTAACCGAGCTCAGGGCCGGGGAGCGCGGGCTTCGTCAGGCCCGCAGCCAAGCCGAAGCCGCCAACCATTCCAAGAGCGAGTTCCTCGCCAATATGAGCCACGAACTGCGCACCCCGCTCAACGCCATCATTGGCTTTACCGAAATCATCTCGCAGGAGCTGTTCGGGCCGATCGCCAACGAAAAATATCTTGAATACGTGAAAGATGTTCATTCGAGCAGTCTTCACTTACTTTCGATCATAAACGATGTGCTGGATATGTCGAAGATCGAAGCAGGAAAGCTCGAACTTTCGAAACAATCGGTGATATTGCAGGATGTGCTGGGCGACGTCACCCGCATTGTGCACGAACGCGCCAGTTGCCGCGGCATCGAATTGGTTTCGCCGCCGGCAGGCGAACCCGTGATTATTTGGGCTGACGAGCGAGCGACGAAGCAAATTTTTCTAAATCTGCTTTCGAACGCCATAAAGTTTTCAAAAGACGGAGAAACGGTAAGCGTTCGCGTAGGCGTCGAGCACGCCGGCTGGGCCGCCATCGAAGTCGAGGACCACGGTATCGGGATGAACGAAGAGGAGCAGGAGCGCGCTCTCCAACCTTTTGGCCAAGCCAAGCCGGCGATCACGGGGAATTATGGTGGCACTGGTCTGGGTTTGCCGATAACCAAGGGCTTGGTCGAGGCCCACGGAGGAACATTGTCTATCTGCAGCCGGGTTGGCGCGGGGACGACCGTGCGGGTGGTTTTCCCCACGCGGGCCACGCAGCTTGATCTCGATCACCAGCCCAGTCTGAGCATTGAGCTATCCCCGTTCGGGTGACCCCTCGACACCCGCCGGCGCCGTCGGGTCGCCCAATCGTGGTCCAACCACCCCCGCGAACCCGCCTTACGCAGGCGCCGATCCTTGGCCGACACGGCGGATGATCCGAAATACGAAGATGCCGGGGATCATCGCGAGAGCGGCGATCGCCAGCACGCGAAAGCAATCCGTGTAAGCTCCAAACGAAGCGGCCTCATACAGATGCGCCGGCGAGGGTCCCGGAATCCGGGTTTGATGGTAAAGCTCGCTAAGCCGGATATGAATGCGCGCCTGCAGAACCGCCGTCATTGTTGCGACGCCAGTCGCGCAACCAAGTTGCCGCGCCAAATTGTAGATCCCGGCGGCATCCGTCCGTAACTCCGTCGAGAGGGTTGAAAAGGCTAGGGTACTGAGTGGCGTGAACAGCAATCCCACCCCGATGCCTTGGGCGGCGCTGGTGGCGGCAAGCCAAGCCTCTCCTGTCTCCGGCGGAACCCGCGCCATTACATCGAAGGCGACGGCCGTGGTCAGCAGGCCGACGGCCAATAGATAGCGATGGTCTACCCGATCGATAAAATAGCGCATCGCCAGCATCATCGCCATGGTGCCGATTCCACGCGGCGCGATCACCAGACCGGCTTGCGTCGCGTTCCAGGCGAACGGACCCTCGCCGAGAGCCGGGACAAAGACGATGGTCGTGAAGAGCATTGCTCCAACCAGGAAATTGTAGAATGCGGCGATGGCAAAGTTAACATCTCGAAATACTTCAAATCGAAACAAAACAAAACGCGACCGGCGGCTTTGAACGGCGATCATTGTACATGCGAAGATCGCCATGCCCGCTTCGCCGAGCGTTTCCGGCAAGGGCGGCCACATCTGGCCGATGCTGCGTTGCAGCGCCAGCTGCAGTGAACCCGTGGCGACCGCCAACATTGTGATCCCAATGCCGTCGATTGGTCCGGCCCCACTAGGCTCGGTTGCCGACGGAACTGCCCCCAGCCCCAACAACGCGACTGCGCCGAACGGAGCGTTCAAGGCGAAAATCCATCGCCACGACGAGATATCGGTAATGAGCCCTCCGAGCACCGGGCCGAGCATCGGACCAGCCATGATCGTGGCTCCCCATATCGCCAGCATGCGGCCGTGCTCCGACTTTGGGTAGATATCGAGAATGATCGCCTGGGACAATGGCTGGATGACGCCGGCCGCGGCACCTTGGATCAGACGAAAAAAAATCAGGCTGGCAGAACTCGTCGCCAGCGCGCATAGCAAAGAAGCGGCGACAAACAGCACGACTGCCGCGGTAAAGACTTGGCGGGCACCCCAGCGACGACGCAGCCAGCCGGTCAAGATCGCGGTTACAGCGGAGGCGCAGAGATAGCTTGTCATCACCCAAGCGCCGAGATCGATCCCGCCGCCGAAGCCACGTTCGAGCTGAGGTAGAGCGACGTTGGCGATCGTGGCGTCGAACGCTTGCATCGCCGTCGCAATCATCAACGCCACGGTCGCCTGGCGGCGTCTGGCGACCGAAGATGAACCCGCGTCTGCGGTCATTCGCTGCTGCGCCTGGTTCGCTCGTTGCTTTTGATGACGCTGCGGCGGCTACGGCATGGGCCGAGGCAGCAGTTAGGTTATCGAAAGAAAGGGGACTCTTGTTTCGTCACGTCGCCGCGCTAAAAACGGCTCCGCGTCGCGACAACACCCAAAGCGCCACCGAGCGAGGACAATTCGCACCAACATGGCGAGGACCGCCTCCGTCTCCGGTGGAACGTTTTTCACGACGGTCCAAGCATCAAGAAATACGTCGATCGACCGACTTCAATATAGGTCCTCCGATGTTATCAAATCAACAAAATATGATGCGGCTTGTTAGCATACTGTCCTGTTTATAATCAAATGTTCGTCAATATTGGACGATTCTGGCCAACCCCTTCGCCTGTCCATTGTTCCGCCCGCAGCCGCCCGATTTGGCGAGCCCCAGGGGATGTTCGCGCCCCGACGGAGTGCCGGCCGGTCGCGTTGACGGCGGGTCTTCCTCGAATTGACGGCGCCATATCGGCGACATTTATTGTGGGTTAAGCTCGGCCCAGCTAAGTTCTGGCCATCGAATAGCGGCGGTGTCCTGTTGTTCGGCGGCGCCTGTCGAACGCCCGTGATCTACCGCGACGACGACAGGGCGGAACGCGGTCCCTGTTTGTTCACTTCTGCTTAACCTTTAGCGTAGTAACCTCGGGGTTGAGCGAATTGATGTCCAAGGGCTCCGCATCCATTGTCGCGAGGCTTATGGTGAAGCGTCTTACCATGCTGGTCACGCCCGACGGTCAATGGGCGCTGGAGGACAGCACCGAGTTTCGTGCCGCCTTAGGCGACTTCGAACCGGACTACGACGCGGTCGCATTCGCGGTAAAGAATTGGGGCTTTATCAAGTTCCAGATTCTCGACCAGTCGGTTATCGAGATCGAGCTGCATCCCTACACGGTGGAACTCCCGGCGCTGCTCGCAGTACAGCAGCAGTTGATGACTTCGACCGTGCCGCTGTACCGCGTTAGATATTTCACATCGGCTTGGCAGTCAGAAATCCTTTCGTCCGCGGAGTTCGCAATAGCGCGACTATCGGAACTGTGCGCTCCAAAATTTGCACCAAGTGCCAAGGAACGATTTCTTGTTGAACCGCAAGATTATTCCAAACTCTACAATGGTGACGAAACCCCTCTGCATTTGCTAGCCCAAAAATGGAGAATGTCTTTCGGACATTTTGATCCCAGCGTCATTTCTTTCGCGATCAAGCAGCAATTGCTGTCGCGCTTAATGATTTTTGGAGTGAAACCCGATTGGAGCGACCCGGTGTTCCGATTTATCGGGGACGGCTTCCGCTGGCTGGATGGCGATTACCAGTTCTATGGGATCGGTCAGCCAGTGGAAAACCAACCTGACAGGGATTATGGCGAATGGGTGTCGGAATTTTACAAAAGCGTGGCCAGAACCGGCCAGCCACGCTACGACCATGTCACCGCCGCCATTCGGGTTTCCCCCGGCAAGAGAGAGTTGTTTACATCACGCTATGAACGGTTGCTGCTCCCATGGAAAACGCCGTCCGACGAGATTCTGGTATCGATGTTGTCGAGGAAACTGGCGGGCGGAGACGTCGCCAAATCCGAGGGCGCCGAGGTTGGATACCCGCCGCTCAGGATCGCGGCGAAGTCATCGTAAGCATCTGTGGCAGAGACACTGACCAATACATTTTCCACCGCGCCTGTGGGGGCCCCGGGAAATATGATGCTGCGACTTTCTCGCTTATATCCATAGCCGGCGGCGACCCCTTTTTCGACCAGGATCGGGGCGACGATCGAGATGCCCCAATCGATCGGCCAGCGCGCGAGGGCATAGGCGCGACCAAGTCGGGGCAGCAATTGTGACAGCCGCTTGCCGCGAAAATCGGGACGCACCCACGCCGATCCTCCGTAGACGACGACGCCGGTTATCTGCTTGGCATCCGGGGCGGTTACGATGCAGGGTTGCCCGGTCCCGCCGACGCCATAGAGTAGAGCATCGACTTCTTGCTCCAATGTGGTCTGCGGCCAATAATGTACCCGCCCTGCGTGGGTCGCCACGATCTCTCCGTGCTCGTCTTCACCCGAGATCCAATATGAATTCTCTGGAATTAAGATATTATATTCGGGATTGAACATCTTCATCAAGGGATACCAAGTGCCGTTGCTGACCTTCTGGCGGTTCAGATACAGCAGTTCGTCAAAGTCGTAGCGCAGCCGCAAGCCAATGCCGATTTGCCGGGCCGCCTTGTCACCTTCGAGAACAAAATGTGAGAGCAGCCGCGCCGGGCCATGTTTTACCGTTAGCGCGTCCGGCAGGCGCAGATTGTTTTCCGGGACGATACTAGGATAGACGAGTTCCATCGGAATGCTCCTTCGAGCAATGCATTACTCCCGGTAGCGATCAGGGAGGTTTACCGAATACCTCTCTCAAGAAACGGTGGACGGAAAATTCGATAATTATTCCAACCACCGTCTAGATACCTGATCCGCTGGATTTCCGGTTTCACCTTGCCCTGCTGTTGTCGAGAATTAGTAAGTCACGGTTCTTATCTAAAGATTGATTAAATATTAACATGGATCGAAACGATGTCAATAAAAAATTGTTCATTTACTCTAAAAGATCGAGAGGTTACCCCATGCAATCATGATGTTAATGTTACCCGATTGAGTAATACTGACAAGATAATGACGATGCCTATCAATCGAGGACGTAACATTGACTCTATGGACAATGGACAGACGCGTTATGGGACTTAAATCTGCTGATGCGGCGGTCGGTCATAGCTTTCTGACGACCTTTTGACCGGTTGGGCTCTGTACCGAAGCCGGCCGGCGCCCGGCAACCGGATATGCCAGCTGCCGCCGCGACAGTCCAAAACGTGGCGTTACGCCGGATTAGGAACGCCCGGATACTCGGTCAACTGAGCCGTTCGGATAACGGGAGGGTGGGCTCTGGCCGAAACCATCGCACTCCGTGCTGCAGACGGTTCCACCCTCCTGACCCGCCACGCCGCGCCGGCCCTACCGTGCGGCGCGGTGGGCAGGCCGTCTGTCAGAACGCGATTTGGGGCGTCAACCACCACAATCGGGGCTGCCCGCGGCGGCCGCGCCGAGTTGGCCGATGTCGCGGGGCGCCCGCGCCGCCGCACCGCGCGCAACAGGGAAGGGCGATCGGCGATCCTCGACAACGTCGCTGTCGGGCGCTTCACCGCGCGGTAAGATCCGCGTCTATGAGCGGACAAGATGCCCCGCCGCGGTTGCCAGCCTCAAACGGGCGGGACGGGGTCGGCGCCAACGGGGGCTGGCGCGGGCGGGGTCGTCGTCGCGACGCGGTCGACGCCTTGCCGGCGAGCAGCCGCGCTTGTCGAACGATGCTGAATTCCGCCGACCCGACCAGTCGATCCCGGGGGATATTGTCGCCAGGGTCGACATCGCGCATCCAAGTTCGCCGATCTGCGTGCAAAATATCGAGTTCAAATGCGACGCGCGCAGATCGTGGAGCCTGGAACGCGCCAAGCTCGCCGTGTATCTACGTTCGGCTTTCACCGGCACACCGTCCGAATGAGCCACAATTAGAGGAACCGATGCCCAGCAAGGACGAGTTGAAGCGCGCCGTCTGCGAAACGATCGATCGCCATGCCGACGCGATCATCGATCTCGGCGAAACCATTTTGCACCATCCCGAAACCGGTTTTAACGAGACCCAAACCGCAGCTCTCGTCGCTCGAAAGATGAGCTCGCTCGGGTTGGCGCCGCGCACGGGTCTTGCTCTCACCGGGGTCAAGGGCCGGCTTGCGGGTGGGGCGCCGGGACCGCGGTTCGCCCTTATCGCCGAGCTCGACAGTCTGCGCACGTCCGACCACCCGCTCGCCGACCCGGCCACCGGAGCCGCGCACAGCTGCGGCCACAATGCCCAGATCGCCGGAATGCTGGGCGCGGCGATTGGCCTTGCCGCCGCCGACATTGCCAAACAACTGGCCGGCGAAATCGTGTTTTTCGCGGTCCCCGCCGAGGAATTCATCGATGTCGAGGAGCGGCTCGGCCGGGTCGCCCGCGGCGAGATCGAATTCATGCTCGGCAAGCAGGAACTCGTCGCCAAAGGTCATTTCGACGATGTCGACATGGCGATGATGATCCACACCGGATCCGCCAGCGCCGGCAAGGCGCGCTCGGCCATCGCGGAATCGTCGAACGGTGCGCTGATCAAGCAGATCCGCTTTGTCGGCCGGGCGGCGCACGCCGGCGGTGCGCCGCAACTCGGCGTCAACGCCCTCAATGCGGCGATGATTGCGATGAACGCGATCGCCGCGCATCGCGAGACGTTCTGGGAAAAGGACACGATCCGCATCCATCCGATCATCACCAAGGGCGGCGACGCGGTCAGCGTCGTCCCGGCCGAGGTCACAATGGAAACGTTTGTCCGCGGCGGCTCGCTCGACGCGATCATCGACGCCAACCGCAAGGTCGACCGCTGCCTGCGCGCGGGGGCGATGGCGATGGGCGCCGAGGTCGAGATCCAAACCATTCCGGGCTATTTGCCGCAGCGGAACGACAAGAGGTTCGGGCGCGTCTTTGGCGACAATGTCGAGGCGATCTTCGGGCCGGACACCTTCCAGAACGGCGGTCATCGCACGGGATCGACCGATATGGGCGATCTCGCTCACCTGATGCCGGTCATCCACCCCTATGTCGTCGCCGCCGAGGGCCACGCCCACGCCGCCGACTGGCGCATCAACGAGCCGCAACACGGCTATGTGACGCCGGCCAAATTGTTGGCTATGACCGCGATCGACCTGCTTTACGGCGATGCCGCGCCGGCGAGGCAGATCTTAACGGAGTTCGAGCCCGCTATGACGAAAGACAAGTATCTCGCCTTCCAACGCGGTCTCTTCAAAAAGGAACGCTACGTCGCGGCCACGGATTGATACGACAACGATAGCGCGGTGGAGCGGCCGTCCTCACCTCAGCAATCAACGCTGGTTTAGATGCTTTTGTGCTGTCGAAGGGCTCTCGCATTCAATCGAGGTCTTCTTGTTTCGAGGTTAAGTCTGCCGGACCATAAGCCAATAGTCGGTCGAAGCACGCTGGCCTGCGCTGGCGGCGAAATGCGGATGACGAGGTGATGTCGCAGACCAGCGAGGCGACACTGGCGCTGCTGCGCTGGCATATCGAAATGGGCGCAGACGAGGCGATCGTTGATACACCGGTCGACCGGTTCGCCGCTCCCGCGCCGACCGCTGTCGCATCGAGAACCGCACCGCTCGCGGCGCCGCCGCTGATCGCTAAACCTGCAAGTCCTCGCCCCGCGGGTCATGGGTTGGCGGCGGCCCCCCCGTCTGCTTTTGCCGAGTCGCCGGCCGAGGCTGCGCAATCGGCGCGTTCGCTGGCGGCGCGCGCCGGAAATGTGGCGGCGCTCGAGGCTGCGATCGCCGCGTTCGAGGGCTGTGGGCTGAAGCACACCGCGACCAATACCGTCATCGCCGACGGCAACTCCGCCGCTCCCCTCATGATCATCGGGGAGGCGCCCGGCGCCGACGAAGACCGCATCGGCCGCCCCTTTGTCGGCCGCGCCGGCCAGCTGCTCGACCGCATGCTGGCGGCGATCGGGCTCGACCGCTCCGGCGTGTTGATCACCAACGCCATTTATTGGCGGCCGCCCGGCAACCGCACCCCGACCGCAGACGAGATCGCGGCCTGCCTGCCCTTTGTGCTGCGTCATGTCGCGCTCGTCAGTCCGAAGCTGCTGGTCCTAGCCGGCGGCACCGCGGCCCGGGCGCTGCTCCCGCCAGGTCCCGGCATCACTCGGCTCCGCGGCCGCTGGTTCGACCTCGCAATCCCGGGCCTTGACCGGCCGGTGCCTACACTGCCGATGTTTCACCCGTCGTTTTTGCTGCGCGCGCCCGAGCGCAAGCGCGAGGCTTGGCTCGACCTGTTGGCGTTGCGCGCCCGCATTGACGAGCTGCTTTCCGCGGCCTCCTAGCCGGCTTATATTATAGGCGCCATGCGAGGAGCGTCGCCATGCCCGGCCGGCTCGATCAAACTCGTCCATTTCTGCCCGTCAATATCGCGCTGCTGACGATTTCGGACACGCGCGACGCGGCGCAAGACCGCTCCGGCGACACCCTCGCCGATCTCGCGGCCAGTGCCGGGCACCATATCGTGACGCGACGCATCGTGCGCGACGACCAGGACACCATCATAGCCCAGCTGCGCGCCTGGATCGCCGATCCTCAGGTCGACGCGGTGATCTCGACCGGCGGCACCGGCGTCACCGGCCGCGACGTCACGCCCGAAGCGTTTCACGCCGTCTACGAAAAGGAGATCCCTGGTTTTGGCGAGCTGTTCCGTTGGCTCAGCTACGACAAGATCGGAACCTCGACGATCCAGAGCAGGGCGACCGCCGGGGTCGCGGGCGGAACCTATTTGTTTGCCCTGCCCGGCTCACCCGGCGCCTGCCGCGACGCCTGGGAGGGCATTCTCGTCCACCAGCTCGACAACCGCTTCCGCCCGTGCAATTTTGTCGAGCTGATGCCCCGCCTGCAGGAGCATCTGAGGTAATCGCCACCTGCTCACCGGCACGCGCACAACCATTCGGGCGCCGAAGAACCCCGCCGGCAGCTACACCAGACCGCCGCGGTGCCAGGGCGTGTGGTCAATTATTGCGAGGTTGCGGGGTTGGTGTGGTGTTATCTGTAGTAAAAAGCATTCCCTCCGCAACGACTTGTGTGATTGATGAAGAGGCGGCTTTTGCACGCCGCAGTCGATCTCGCCGCCACTGCAATCGGGCTCGATTGACGACCCGCCCTAGCCCATTCATCAAGATGATCGTGAGCTAAAGCGCAAGTGTTAAAAGATGCCGGCCAAGCACCAGGCTCGCGGCGAGTGTGATGATCATCAGCATGACGTAGCTGCGATTACCCGGACGGTAAGGGCGACGGTCCAGGGCGACCGCGATACCGAGCACAAGCAGGCATAGGCCGAATGCGACGCTCGTTGCGGTCAAGCCCATGCCTACCCCAACGAAGGAGCTTGGCGCCGGACTGATCGGGCGTGCGGGCTTCTCCCTACCGCTCCGCCCCGCATGGCCCGGCAGCCTGGGCAAAATCCACGATCATCATCAGTGTCGGCGCGCCGGCTCGATCTAAATCGCACGCCCAACGGCGGTCATCGACGCTGAAATTCGGCGTAGGCGGCCGGGAGCAGGCGCGCGAGACGCTTGGCCCAGGCGGCCTGCCCCGCCGCCTCGGCAATCAAATCCTGGCGGATTTCGATCTCGACATGCGGCAGCCCGCGGCCTTCCCCGTGAACAGGGACGGTGTAGTCGGTCAGGTCGGTAACCCGATAGGGCTCGTTTTCGCCGACGGTAAGATCGCCCTCGGCGCGCAACAGTCCGAGCAGCGCGTGGGCGAGGCGCGCATCGCGATTGAACAACACGCCGACATGCCACGGGCGCGATACGGTCTTGAATACCGGGGTAAAGCTGTGCAGGGCGATCAGCACCGAGGCGCGATCCGCGGCCGCGCGGCGGTCCAGGGCAGTGGCGATCCGGTCCTGATAAGGTGCAAAGATTGCCGCCTTCCGCACCGCACGGTCGGCTCCAGTCAGGCCGCGATTACCGGGAATCTCGGTGTCCTCGCTGATCTCAGGGATGGAACTGGGCACCGACGGGTCGCGGTTGCAGTCGATCACCAGCCGAGAATAAGTCTGCACGATCAACGTTGCGTTCAATGCCGCCGACAGGCGCCGGCCGACTTGGGCAATGCCGATATCCCATGCGATGTGGCGGAACGTGTCCGGCTCGGTCAGGCCCAATCGCCCCAAACGTCGCGGAATAGCGCGCCCGCCATGGTCGCAGGCCAAAAAAAACACCGATCCGCCGTCTTCGTTGGCGAGGTTCACCGGGCCGGGTTCGTCCGGGTCGAGCAGCGATCCGGTCACGGTGCCGCTAAGTCGGCGATGACGACCGGTCCGCTGCCCCCATCGCCACGAAAGCGCGGGCCCAGGGCCCGCATCAGGGAGCACGCATCCGGGGTTCCCGACGGCGCGGGCACGACGAGGTCAAGCCGTCCTCGAACAGGATTTACCAAAAAGCACCTCAATATATCTCGGCATAGTGGGCGCATAGTTCGGCGGCGGTGAGGCCGGCCACTCTTTCACCCTCGGCCCGCTTGAAGCGCAGATAGGCGTCGCGGTGCAGGGGGCCGAACCATCCGCCGACGGATTCGCTGGCTTCGAGATTGTCGAGCGCCTTGTCGAGCGTTTGCGGCAATGAAGCCGGCTTCGCCGCCATTGTAGGCAATGGCAATGACCGGCGAATACCGTCGGCGCCGGCGAAGATAATCGCACCGAGCGCCAGATAGGGGCTCGCCGAGGCGTCGCAGGCGCGGAACTCGAGATTGAACTGGCGAGCGGTTTCCTCCGAGCTTGCGGCGGCGAAAACCGGGCAGATGCGCAGGCAGGCGCCGCGGTCCTGGCGCACCAGGTCGATCGCGGTCGGCGCCCAGGCATTGGGCACGAGGCGCAGGTACGACACCGGCGAGGGTGCGGTCACCGCGCAAATCGCCGGCAGATGGTGGAGGATTCCGGCAGCGAAATGCTGCGCCTGCTTTGCTCAAATCCATCGGCTCGCCGGGCGAATAGGTCGCCGGCCTGCCGTTGCCGTCCCACAGGCTCATATGGATGTGGACGCCGCTGCCGACATTGTCCGCTATCGGCTTTGGCGAGAACACCGCGCGATGGCCGAGGCGATGCGCCGCCGCGCGCGCCATCTCGCGGGTGATCACCGCGTGATCGGCGGCGGTCAGGGCCGCTTGCGGCGCCACCGTCACCTCGAATTGGCGCGGACCGTATTCGGCAAGAAAACTGTCCGGCACCGGCCCCGCGGCGCGCAACGCCGCAATAAACGTTTCGCCGAAACTCCCCTGGCGGCGAAAGGCGCCGAGCGCGTAGGCGTCGCCCGGACGGTCCTCCACGCCGGAATACAGAAATTCCTGCTCGAAGGCAGCAACCAAACGCAGGCCGGCCGCCTCGTGCAGGTCGGATGCCGCGCGGCGCAGAAAGTCGCGCGGGCAGCATTCCCACGGCTCGCCGTCGGTCGTGCAAATGTCGCCCAGAAAGAAATGCTCGACCGCCGATCCGTCGGCAAAGTCGACCCGCACCTCAGCCGCCGGATCGGGCACGATCATCAGATCGCCGGCGGTCCCAAACGGCGTGTCCCAGATCGGACCGGCCGGCGACATCATCAAATTGCTGCCCGTCCAGCCAATGCCCTTCTTGAGCCGCCCGGGCAGTTCGCGCGCCGGAAACCCCTTGCCGCGTACATGCCCGGAGATGTCGCAAGTCGCGACAAAAACCAGCTCTTCCCGGATCATCGAATCCCCCGCTATCCGACCCGAGGCAGCGGTCGTATGGTCGAGAAGCCGCAGGATCTCGTTGCGCGTCAGATCGGGGATCCCGGCCAACGCGCTATTGATGCCGCGAGCGCGATAGACGTCGAGCGCACCGGGTTCGCCGGGATCGACCCGTGATCCACCGGGAAACAGAAGACGCCCGCCTGCATGTCAATTCCTCTGCCCGTCGCGCACCGATCGGCTAGGATGGCAGAATTCTGCTTGTCCGACCATGGGGGAGAGGCATGCCGGTCGCATCGATCCGCGGCGTCGACATCAATTACGAGGTGCTGGGCGATCGCGGCCCTTGGGTGGCGCTGCAGCCGGGCGGACGGCGCGACCTCTCCGGGGTCCAATCGCTGGCCGAAAAGATCGCCGAGGCCGGCAATCGAGTGCTGATCTACGACCGCCGCAACTGCGGCGCTTCGGCCGTGTCGTTCACCGGAGATTCCGAAAACGAAGTCTGGGCCGAGGATCTGCGCGAGCTTTTGATGCGGCTCGACGCCTTGCCGGCCTTTATCGGCGGCAGTTCGTCCGGTTGCCGGCTGGCCTTGCTGCTCGCCTTGCGTCATCCGGGCGCGGTTCGCGGGCTGCTGTTGTGGCGCGTCACCGGCGGCGCCTACGCCGCCGAGCGCCTCGTGCAGAATTACTACAGCCAATATATCGAGATGGCCCGGAGGGGCAGGGACGGGCGCAGAGGCGGGCGGCATGGACGCGGTCTGCCGCAGCGAGCATTTCGCAGCGATGATCGCGGCGAACCCGGCCAACCGCGCCCGGCTGACGGCGATCGAGGTCGAGGATTTCGTCGCCGTCATGGAGCGCTGGCGGCGCAGCTTCAATGAAGGTGCGGATTACCCGGTGATCGGCCTCAGCCCGGCCGAGCTGCGCTCGATGACGATGCCGGCCTGCATCATCCCGGGAAACGACCAGGTGCATCCGCGCCTCGCCGGCCAAGCCGCACACCGGCTGCTGCCGAACGCCGAGTACCACGAGGTGCTTACCGACGACTGCGCCGACCTCGACGCCGCACTCGAAGATTGGCGGAAGAAGGAAGGCCTGTTGGCCGCCATCTTTATCGATTTCTTGCGTCGCCGGCAGCGCGGCTGAGAAGCCGGGTCGAGGCGGCATCGGTCCGGTGGGCCGGCGACCGTCACCCAGCCTCGGCGCGCTCACGACATCCCGATGCAAAGGTGGCCGGGACAAACCCGGCCACTAAAACACTCAGCCTGTTTCGCCGGCGTCCGGCTTATTCGGCCGGCACCGGCTCCTTGACGCCGAAACTCGGGGTGTCGGTGCGGTCGACCAGCGCCTCGGGGCCTTCGGAGGGCAGGTTTTCGGCCCAGTTGATCGCGCCGTTTATGTCGTTCTCCCACATCTGGCGCGGCAATTCGTAGAGGAACTCGACCCCGTAGCCGTTGGGGTCGTTGATGTAGACGCTGTGCGTGACGCCGTGGTTGACCCGCCAGTTGAACTTGACCCCGCGGCTCTGCAGAAAGGCGAGCTGCTGTTGCCAGGCCTCGCGGCTCGGCATCGTCAGTGCTACATGGTTGATCGCGACCTGGCTGTTGGATAATACCCAATCCGCCGGCGGCGGCAGGTTCGGGCTTTCGACCAAGGCGACGGTGTGATGGGTCAGCTGACCGTCATTGACGGCGCTGTAAAACCGCATCTTCGGCGGCGCCGGGCGATCAGGCCGCGGACGCAATTCGCCGACCTGCTTGAAGCCGACGATCTCGGTCCAGAATTTGTGCAACTCGTCGAGGTCGCGGACGTTGAGCACCAGATGGTTGATGCCGGAGGGGCTGACCGCCTCGGCGGGCGCTGCCGGCGTATCGGGAAGTGTGCTTGCCATCGAAACGCTCCCAGATTGCACGGGCCAGCCATAGCGCGACCCGCATGACGGCGCAAGTGCCGACCGTGTCGGCCCTCGCCTCGTTAAGCTCGCCTCCTTAAGTATGTCGCACGCTCATCGATCGGTAGAGTTATCCTGCCGCGGTTGGCGCCGGGACAGAATCCCGCGCATGCCCCGATTTAGCTCGGCAACAAAGGAGCCGCCCGATGCCGATATCGATCCGTCAGCTGCACCCGGTCTTTGCCGGCGAAGTGACCGGGATCGACTGCCTTCGGCCGCTCGGTCGCAACGACGTCGCCGCGATCGAGGAAGCGATGGACAAATACGCCGTCCTCGTGTTTCCCGAACAGGAACTGAGCGACGCCGAGCAGATCGCCTTCACCCGCCATTTTGGCGAACTCGAGCGCCATGAAACGCCGGGCCATATCCGCAAGCGCGAAGACCACCGGCTCGGCCCCGGCATCGCCGATTTCTCGAACCTCGACAAGAACGGCGCCCTGATGTCGGCCGAGGACCGGGTGTGGTTCTTCAAGCTCGCCGACCGGCTGTGGCATTCCGACAGCTCGTTCCGCCCGGTCCCGGCGAAATACTCGCTGCTGTCCGGGCGGGTCATCCCGTCCTGGGGCGCCAACACCGAATTCGCCGACATGCGCGCCGCCTATGACGCGCTCGACAAACGCACCAAGGCCGAGATCGAGGCGCTGGTCTGCGAGCATTCGCTGGTTTATTCGCGCGAGGCGATCGGCTTTACCGAATTGACGCCCGGAGGAGATTGAAGCCTTCCGCCCGGTGCGCCAGCCCTTGGTCCGCACGCATCCGGTGACCGGGCGCAAATCGTTGTTTCTCGCCGCCCATGCCGGCGCGATCCTCGGCTGGACGATCCCCGAGGCGCGGATGTTCCTGCGCGACTTGACCGAGCATGCGACCCAGCGCGAATTCGTCTATTCGCATGTCTGGCGGCCGAACGACCTGGTGATGTGGGACAACCGCACCACGATGCACCGCGCCCGCCGCTTTGATAACAGCGAGGTGCGCGACGTGCGGCGCACGACCCTGGCCGGCGACGTGCCCCTGATCGAGCAGCCGGCCTAGGGCCGGGCCCGCACGGCGTCAACGTCAACATTCCGGGCTTTTCGCAAGCGTAACCGGCCCCCACCTCGGCCCTCTCTCCGCTTGCCGGGAGAGGGGGAGACCAGCGCTATCCGCAGTGCGGCATGACTTCCTTGGCAAAGCGGGTCATCAACTCGCGGACCAAGGCGTGATCCATGATCCCGCCCTGGTTGAAGTAGCAGATGAACTCGTCCATGCCGTATTCGCGCTGCAGCGTCTGGACCCGGTCGACGCAGTAATCGGGGTCGCCGAAGACGCCCATCTCGCGGTCCATGTCCTCATAGGTCACGCGCTCGATCCGGGCCAGCACCTGGCGGAACGCCTCGAAGCTCTTGATGTCGGTTTGGCCCAGCGGCGCCAACCGCTCCGCCGCCTCGCGCAGAAACCGCATCAGCCCGGCCTCGGTGTCCTGCCGCGCCTGCGCCCGGCTCGCCGCCACATGCACCGGAAAGGCGAGCGCCGTGTCGCCGGCGGGCAGCGTGCCGCGATAAACCGAAAGCCCCTCCTTGAGCTTGTCGGGCGGGTTGATCAGCGGCGTCGCGAAGATCGGGAACTGCCGGCGCGCCGCGAACGGAAACGTGTCGGGGCTGTTGGCGGCGATCCGCACCGGCGGGTACGGCTGCTGCACCGGCCGCGGAATGACCGTCAGGTCCTGAGCGCGGAAATACTTGCCCTCGTATGAAAACCGCTCGTTGGTCCAGGCGCCGACGATAAAGTCGATCGCTTCGTCGAACCGCTCGCGGCTCTCGTCTTGCGGGATGCCGTAGCCGGCATAGTGCAGCGGGGCGGTGCCGCGCCCGACGCCCAGTTCGAGCCGCCCGTTGCTGAGGATGTCGGCGGTCGCCGCGTCCTCGGCGATCTTGACCGGGTTGTGCATCGGCAGCAGGGTCACCGCCGTCCCGAGCCGAATGCGTTTCGTGCGCTGCGCCGCGGCGGCCAGCACCATCAGCGGGCTCGCCAGGATCGAAAAAGCGCGGCTGAAATGCAGTTCGCCGAGCCACACCGTGTCGAACCCGAGTTCGTCGCCGAGCTCGATCTGGGCCAGGATGTCGCGATAGCGCTGCGCCTCGGTAAAGCCGCTGGCGCAAGGCAGTTGGTCGAAAAACCCGAAGCGCATTTGCCCTTCCTCGCGATCGGCGACCGGCCGGCGGCCGGTTCGCTCGCATAGCACGCGCGCAACTTCGCCGGCAAGCGGCGCTGCCCCGGCCCGAGACCGGAGCGATATTGACCATGGCGGCATTGTATTCGGCATCAAACGATGCGATTATAAGCATAGAAATGAGCGAGCCGAGCATGCGCACGACCCTGGCACTGGATGATGAATTGCTTGCAAAGGCGCAGGCTTTCACCGGTTTACGCGAGAAATCCGCGGTGATCCGCGAGGCGCTAAAGGCGCTGATCGAACGCGAGAGCGCGCGGCGGTTGGCCAGTCTAGGCGGTACCGAGCCCGATCTCGCCATAGCGCCTCGCCGGCGGCCCAAGTGATTTTGGTTGATACCTCGGTCTGGGTTGATCACTTGCGAAAGGCCGATACGACACTATCGGACCTGCTCGATGCCGGTAAGGTTCTTAGCCATCCTTTTGTGATCGGCGAGCTTGCGCTCGGCCGGCTCGTTCAGCGCGATCTCGTGATCTCCGCATTGCGGGATCTACCGAAGGCGCGCATGGCGACATCTCAAGAAATATTGCACTTTATCGATGCGCAAAAGCTCTTCGGCCTCGGAATAGGATACGTCGACGTCCACCTGCTTGCCGCCGTTCGCCTCACCGCGGGCGCCGGCTTATGGACGCGCGACCGGCGCCTGCACGCCATTGCCGGGGACCTGGGTCTAGCAACAGCGCCGTCCCCGACAGGTCATTAAAGCCGGCAGAGCGGCAACGAAAACCACCGCGACCGACAGCCGATGGTTCGCGAGCTGGGCATGGCTCCCTGGCCGCGAACGCCCGTTGACAGCACGTACGGAATAAATCGAAGGTTTCTCCCGGCGCATCGGGAGAAAGCAGCTATGGGCTTCGACCTTTTGATCAAGAACGGCACGGTGGTGGACGGGTCGGGGCAGCCGCGCTACCGCGCCGATGTCGGCGTCGAGGACGGCCGGATTGTCGAGATCGGCCGCATTCGCGCCCCGGCCGAGCGGGTGATCGACGCCGACGGGCTGATCGTGGCGCCCGGCTTTATCGACGGCCACACCCACATGGACGCGCAAATCGCCTGGGACCCGCTCGGCAGCTGCTCGTGCTGGCATGGCGTCACCAGCGTCGTCATGGGCAATTGCGGGTTCGCGCTCGCACCATGCAAGCCGGCGGACCGCGAGTGGTTCGCGCGCTGCCTGACCGCGGTGGAGGACATCCCGACCGAGGCGATGCTGGCCGGCATCGACTGGAATTGGGAGACCTTTCCCGAATACCTCGCCAATGTCGAGCGCCTGCCGAAGGGGCTCAACTACGGCATGTATATCGGCCATTCGGCGTTGCGCATGTACGCGATGGGCAAGCGCGCGCTCGACGAGAAGGCGAGCGAGGACGACCTCCGCCATATGGAGCATGCGGTCGCCGAGGCGATCCGCGCCGGGGCGCTGGGGTTCTCGACCTCGCGGGCGACAACCCATGTGACCCCCGACGACACGCCCGTCGCCAGCCGCATCGGCGATTGGGCCGAGATCGAGCGCCTGGTCGGCGCGATGGGCGCGCTCAATTCCGGCATCTTTCAGATCGGCCCCGACATCTCGGGCGGCGAGGCGCAGCGCGCCTGCCTCGAGCAGCTCCGCAAGATCGCGCTCGACAGCGGCCGGCCGGTCATGTTCGGCATGCTGGCGACAAAGCAGGGCATCGACCCCAACCCGTGGGACTTCCAGACCCGTTTTATGGACGAGACCGTCGCCTTGGGCGGGCGCATGTACGGCCAGGCGACGACCCGCTCGATCAACGCGGTGTTCTCGCTGCGCTCCTATTTGCCGTTCGACGTATTGCCGGCCTGGAAGCGAAATCCGCGCCCTGCCGCTGGCCGAGCAGAAGCGGCGGCTGGCTGATCCCGAAGTGCGGGCTCGGCTGATCGCCGCCGAGGCGACGATGAAGCCGCGCGACCAGGTGCTGCAAGGCGGCGGCGCCGCCACCACCGACCCACGCAAGCCGAATTACGACAACCTATTTCCAATGTTGAGCGTCGACTGGGACGATCCCTCCGTCGGTCAGTTGTCGCGTCAACAGAACAAGCACCCGGTCGAGGTGATCCTCGATCTCGCCCTCGAAAACGACAACCGCATGTTCGTCCAGCCGATCGTCAACGAGCAGCCGGCCGACGTGCTGAACCTCTTGAAGCACCCGCGCACTCTGGCGACGTTCTCGGATTCGGGCGCGCATGTGTGCCAGGAGATGGGCTCGTCGCTGCAGACGCATCTGTTGAGCTATTGGGTGCGCAACAAGCAGCAATTCACCCTCGAAGAAGCCGTGCGGATGCTGACCTTCGACAACGCCTCGGCCTGGGAACTCCCCGATCGCGGGCTGGTCCGCGCCGGCTACGCCGCCGACCTCGTCGTGTTCGACGAAGCGCGGGTCAAGCCATGTCTGCCGACGGTCGAGCAGGACCTGCCGGGCGGCGCGCGCCGGCTCGTGCAAAAGGCCGACGGCATCGCCGCCACGATCGTCAACGGCGCCGTGGCGATCGAAAACGGCGAGGCGACCGGGCGCGCGCCCGGCGTCGTGCTCAAGGGCCGGCTCGCCGCATAGCCGGCGCGGCCCGTCTGCGCCGGCCTCGCCGCGGCCGGCGTCCTGCGAGCGGCGGAATTGCTTTGCTTCGTGCGCAACACCGGGTGAAACCGGCCGGGGCGACAAAGCGATCCGCTGCGGACGGCGCCTTGCCGTCAGGTCCCCCGATAAATCACCACTTGTTGCGCAGTTCGCGCAGCTTCAGAAACACCGTCTTCGGATCGGGATTTTCGGGCAGGTCGGGAAAGCTTTCTCGCAGGCGCCGGATCACCGTCGGGCTGGTCAGCCGGAAAAAGGTGTTGATCTCGCGCTCGGTCGCCAGGGTGGTGACGAGCGCCCGATCGGTATCCTGCTTCTCGACCTTTGGCAGCAGCGCCTTGGCGCCGGAATTGTCGGGCTCGCGGTCGAGGGAGAAGGCGAGGTTGCGCGCGATGTAGTCGTGCCCGGGATAGATCAGCGTTTCCTCGGGCAATTTGGACAGTTGATTGACGAACGTGTTGTAAAGCTCGTTCGGATGACCGCCATTGTGGCAATTGCCGGCTCCGGCATTGAACAAGGTGTCGCCGCAAAACAGAGCCGGCGTGTCGCCTCGCGCCATGATGCAGATATGCGACATCGTATGGCCGGGGGTGTCGAGACATTCGAGCTCGACGGTCTTGCCGATTTTGATCACGTCGCCGGCGCGCAGGCCCTGCGTTCATTTCCGGGATCTTGTCCTTGGCGTTGACGTGGGCCAGCACCTTGGCGCCGGTCGCCGCGACCATCTGCGGGTTGCCGCCGGTATGGTCGCGATGCTCGTGGGTGTTGAGGATCTGGGTGATCGTCCAGCCCCTCGCCTTGGCGGCGGCCAGGCACTTTTCGTAGTCGAGCGGGTCGACCGCCAACGCCTCGCCGGTCTCACGGCAAGCGATCAGGTAGTTGAAATTGCGGCCGGAATTCGCGGTCCAAATCTGTTCGACGATCATTGCTCGCCTCCCCGATGTTGAGCGGATAGGGATAAAGAGCGGCGGCATGCGCCTGCATCCACCCGCTTCTATTGCGCGCGGCGCGCCGTGTCCATCGCCGCGCGACGGCCATCGCCTGGAAGAGGCCGGCTCAGCCGCGACCGAACCAGCCGCGACCGGCGCAATTGCCGGTTCCCCATCGACATCGTCCGCGACCGACATCACACCGCGCGCCACCGACCCGGCCGCGCGCACCGCGGCGATCGCGCTGTCCGGCACCCGCCGCGAGCGGACGATGCTTGCCCCCGCCTTTCCCGAGGGCGACGCACGCCCCCCTGAGGCGCTTGCCGTCTGGTGGGACTCGCGACACCGGCGCCGCACATTGCGGGGCGCCGAGGCACTCGGAGTGCCGGCGCTGCTGCTGGGTCCCGGGTTGCTGCGTGCGCCGCCCGGTTGGGGTAAGGGTCCGCCGCTGCTGTGCGTGACCGCGCAATCGCTCACCGGTCCGGGCTCGCCCGCCGACGTGCTCAACCCCGACCGCCTGTTGATGTCATGCGGCTGGGAGACCTCGGCATTGCTCGATCGAGCCGCCGCGGCACGCCGTCAGCTCGCGGCCGGCCGGGTTGGCGGCGCGTGGTGGAATAGAACCGCGTTGCCCGCAAGCGGCGAATTGGCGTTCGTCGTCGCCGATGAGCCGGCGCCGACGAGCCCCACGGCCGTTCGCCAAAAGATGCTGGAAAAGATGCTGGCGGCGGCGCTGGCGGAGAATTCGGCCGAAAAAATTGTCCTCTTGACCTCTTCCCGGACATGTCCGCGACCTTTGCTGGCCGCGGCGGCGGCTCGTGGCTGCAAAATCGTCGACCAGCCCGTCGATCCGTGGACTGTCATCGAGCGGGGCCGGGCGACTCTACACCGCCGGCGGCGAGACCGGGTTCCTCGCGTTGATCGCCGGCCGCGACGTGCGCTGCTTCGGCAATTCTTTTTACTCGGGCTGGGGTGTGACCGATGACGGCGCTGGCGTGCCTCAAAAGCCGTTTCGACGAAGCGTTGACCAGATCTTTGCCGCTGCCTGCCTCGTCGCCACACGCTGCCTCGATCCCCACCGCAACATCCCGGTCGCGTTCGAGGAGCTCGCGGCGACACTCGCCGAATGGCGGCGGATAGAGGCCGCCAACCGCGGCGTCGCAGTGTGCCTCGGCATGTCCTGGTGGAAGCGCCGGTGGATCGGCGAATTCTTCCGTTCCGCCGACGGTCGACCGCGCTTTCGCCGCCGAGCGCGGGCGGCGCTCGCGGCGGCCGCCGCCCGGCCGGGCAGCGCAATCGCGGTGTGGGCTTCGCGCGTACCCGCCGGGCTCGCCGCTCGCGCCGCTCGCCAGGGAACCCCACTGGTCACGGTCGAAGACGGCTTTGTTCGCTCCGTCGGCCTCGGTTCCGACTTCATCCGGGCGGCTTCGCTGGCGCTCGACGGCGGCGGCGCGCATTTTGACCCCGACGCCTGCAGTGACCTCGAGCGGCTGTTGCGCGACACCGAATTCGACCCGGCGCTGCTGCACCGCGCCCGCGAGCTGATCGCGCGGCTCGTCGCTCGCGGCGTCACCAAATACAATCTTGAAGAAACAGTATTCCGGCATGAAGAAACAGCGTTCCGGCTTGAAGGAACGGTTTCCGGTCGAACCGGCTGGGGTCGCGCAGAGCACCGCTCGACTTCGCGATCGACCGATGCCGGATTTTGGTGCCCGGACAGGTCGAGGACGATCTTTCGGTAAGGCTCGGCGGCGGTGAAATCCGCAGCAATCTCGGTCTGTTGGCGCGGGTGCGGGCCGCCAGTCCCGATGCCTTCATTCTTTACAAGCCGCATCCCGATGTCGAAGCCGGCCATCGCCGCGGTTTTGTCCCCCCGCTGCTCGCCACCAAATTTGCCGATGGCGTGATCCGCGGCGGTTCGATCGCCCGATTCCTCGGCGAAATCGACGAACTGCACACGCTCACCTCACTCGCCGGCTTCGAGGCCCTGCTGCGAGGCTGCAAGGTCGTCGTCTACGGCCGTCCGTTCTACGCCGGCTGGGGGCTGACGAACGACCGCGTTGCGCACGGGCGTGGCCGGCGCCTTACCCTCGAAGAGCTCGTCGCCGGCGCCCTAATCCTCTATCCGCGCTATCTCGACCCCCTTACCCGGCTGCCCTGCACCCCCGAGATCGTCGTGGATCGCCTGGCACAGCCGGAATTGTGGCGGACGGGTCCGCTCGTCGCCGTGCGTCGGCTGCACGGACTGGCCGAGCAGCAATGGCACCGGCTCGCGGCGCGGACGCCGAGGCTCGCGGGTGAGCCCGGGTAAAACCGCTACAAGACAGTTGTGACCATTTTGGCGCTTACCTGATTGGCGTTCGGGGATGCGAACGGCATTCCGTATCGTACCAAGTGATCGTCGATTGAGTTCTGACGCCTTTCGGACGCGGGCGTTCCCAGCCTGCGGCTCTAGTGTAGAGACATGCGCCGATCCTTCCGCGCGGTAGTCGTTACCGGTGCTTCGAGCGGGCTCGGCGCCGCCTTGGCCGAGGCATACGCTTCTCCCCAGACGGTATTGGGTCTGCTCGGGCGCGATCGGCGCAGGCTGGGCGAGACTGCCGATGCCTGCGAGGCGAGGGGTGCGGGGGTTAGAATGGCCGCGATCGACGTGGCCGACGCGCCGGCGATGGCGACGTGGCTGAGCGAATTCGATCGCGACCATCCGGTCGAGCTGTTGGTCGCCAATGCCGGCACCTCAGCCGGCCCCGACCCCGACGCCCCCTCCGAGGGTGTCGAAACCGCGACGCGTCAAGTGACGATCAACCTGGTGGGCGCCATCAACACGGTCGAGCCGCTGCTGCCGTCGCTATGCCGGCGCGGACGCGGGCAGGTCGCGGTCGTGGCCTCGATCGCGGCTTATCGCGGGTTGCCCGACAGCCCCGGCTACTGCGCGAGCAAGGCGGGGCTGCGCGCCTACGCCGAAGCATTGCGGCCGAGGC
This sequence comes from uncultured Alphaproteobacteria bacterium, assembly GCA_963775525.1. Lineage (GTDB taxonomy): Bacteria > Pseudomonadota > Alphaproteobacteria > ATCC43930 > CGMCC-115725 > AP-15. Next base: position 48,327 of record CAVZJF010000006.1, read on the forward strand.
TCGCTCCGCGCGGGGTTGGCGTGACCATCGTGTGTCCGGGCTTTTTCAACTCGCCGATGACCGATCGCTTCGACGGGCCGACCCCGTTTTTGGTCAGTGCCGATGAAGCCGCGCGGGTGGTTAAGCGCGGCATCGACCGCGGCCGGCGGCGAATTGCCTTTCCGTGGCCGCTCGTGCTCGGCCTGCAATTCTGCGACATCGCGCCGGCTTTTATCGGCGATGCGATTCTTCGCCGCTACCATTTCCGCATCCGGGCCGCCGGCGCGCATGGCGGGTGAAATGCTGCGCCTGGCGATCGCTGCCGCGGCGGCGGTGGCGGCATGGCTCCTGCCGCGCCGCGTCGCCGCCGCGCGGATGGCGCTGCGGCCCGCGACACTGGTCGATGTCTTGCCGCTGCTGCTCGCGGGCGGGCTGCTGCTCGTCGCGACCGGGCGGCCCTTGTTCGCCGGGCTTGCGCTGCTGGCGCTGGGCGGCGGCTTTGCGCTCGCCGATTGGGCCAAGCGCAAAGCGTTGCGCGAGCCGGTCGTGTTTTCCGACATGGCCGAGCTCAGGCACGTCTTCACCCACCCGCATCTTTACCTGCCGTTCGCGGGGCCGGCGCTCGTCATCGGTGGCGCGCTGGGGGCGGCCGTGCTAGGCGTGTGGCTCCTCGTTTTTGGCCCCGAAATGTGGCGGCCGCGGCCGCTGCCGGCCCTTTTTCTCAGCCTTGCCGTTTGCGCGGTGTGGTGGGTGCTGTCCCGCGAGCCGGGGCTGGGTGTGGCGGCCGCGGTTCTGCGCCGGCTTCGGCCCACCGGCGAACCCGTCGCCGACTCGTCGCGGCTCGGCCCGTTCGCGGCCCTCCTCGCATACGGGGTTATTGCCCGCGCCGAGCGTGCCCGGCGCCGCGACTGCTATCGGCCGTCGAGGGCGCCGGCGTCGAGGCCAGCCGGCGCGGCGGTTCCGGTCGTGCTGGTGCAGTGCGAATCCTTCTTTGACGCCCGCCGAATGTCGCCGCGCGTGCCGGCCGACCTGCTGCGCGGTTTCGACGCCTGCCTGCGGCAAGGCGCCACTTATGGCCGGCTCGAGGTTTCGGCCTGGGGCGCCAACACGATGCGCGCCGAGTTTGCGGCGCTCACCGGCATTCCCGAAGAGCGGCTCGGGTACGACCGGTTCAATCCCTACCACGCCTTTGCCCGGGCGCCGCTCGCCTCGCTGGCCTCGCGTCTGCGCGACGAGGGCTACCGCACCTTGTGCCTGCATCCGTTCGATCGCAGCTTTTTTCGCCGCGATCTCGCGATGACGGCGCTCGGCTTCGAAACCTTTCTCGGCCGCGACGACCTCGGCGGCTCCCGCCGCCCGCCCTATCGCTCCGATCCTGATCTTGCCCGTCAAGTCGTAAGCGTCCTCGACGCCGAGGGGCCGCGCACCTTCATCTTTGTGATTACGATGGGTAATCACGGGCCGTGGCGCGAAGCAGGCGCCGAAATCGCCCCGGCATTGCGCCGCCTTTTCAATCCCGCGGATCTGCCCCAAGGCGGACCGTTGCTGCGTTACCTCGACGGGCTCGGGCGTTCCGACGAGATGCTGCGGATTTTGCTCGACGAGTTGGGGGCTCGCCGGCGCAACGCCGTGTTCGGCTTTTACGGCGACCACCTGCCGAGCTTGCCGGATGCCTTCGGCCATTTCGGCTTTGACGACTGGGCGAGCGATTACCTGCTGATCGACGGCGTCGCCCCCCACGCGCGCCGGCTCGACCTGCCGGCCCACGCGCTGCCGGGGATGATCCTCGACCGGCTGCGGGAACGAGGAGCGATCGAGCGTCGGGAGGCGGCGTGACGCGCGAGGGGGTCAAGACATTTATCGGTCAGACATTTATCGGCCAGACCAAAATCGCGCAGGCGGTTCTTTTTTTAATCGGCGATCGCGCGCATTACATTACCGCACAGTGTCGAGCGTCGGCGGCGGGCTGACGATGACCGATTGACCAGGGATGAGGAGCATCAGCATGCGCAGATACCGAGCGGCGACGCTGGCGGTGTTGTTCACGGCCGCTTTTGGCGGGGCGGCGCTGGCCCAGGCGATGCCGACCAACGACCCCGAAGCCAAAGTCAACGTCCGCGAGAGCGAGGCGTATTCGGCTCTGTTGCGCAGCAACCCGGGCTTCCGCAAAAAACGCGAGGCGATCGAGTGCGGCCCGATCACCAACTCCCAATTGCGCGCGAGCTGCATCGCCTCGTTTGAGGCTTATGCCGCTCCACCCGCGAACCGCGGGCGCTGACAACCGGCGGAGGAAACCGACATGCCCAACCCGGCTCCAGGATTTGCCGGCAACCCCGAACATCGCGTCGACCTGGTCCCCGACCGGCGGCGCGTCAAGGTCACGTTTGCCGGTGCCACCATCGCCGACAGCGCCGCTACCTTGCGCGTCGAGGAAACCGGCCACGGGCCGGTCCACTACTTTCCCAAAAAGACGTGCGGCTCGACCTGATGCGCCCGACCGAGCACCACACCACCTGCCCGTTCAAGGGCGAGGCCTCGTATTGGACGATCGAGGTCCCGACCGGCGGCGAAACCCGCCGCTCCGAGAACGCCGTCTGGGGCTATCCGACACCCTATGACGAGGTTGCCGACCTCGCCGGCTACTGCGCGTTCTATTCGACCCGGGTCGACGCGATCACGGCCGACTGAGCGGTCCGCGGCAATGCACCTGAGCCAGAACTGGGAGGTCCGCAAGCCCGGCGCTTCGTCCAAGGGCGGCATCGTCGCCTCGCAGAACCGCACCGCCGCCACGGTCGGAGCCGAGATATTGGCCGCGGGCGGCACCGCGGTCGACGCCGCCGTCGCGACCGCGCTGGCGCTCGCTGTCCTCGAACCCTGGAACAGCGGGCTCGGCGGCGTCGGCTTCATGGTCGTGCATCGCGCCGGAGCCGATCGCGCCGAAGCGATCGATTTCGGCCCGGTGGCGCCGCGCGTGCTCGACCCTGCGGCGTTTCCGCTGACCGGCGCCACCAAGACCGAGCTGTTCACCTGGCCGCAGGTCGAGGGCGACCGCAATGTCCACGGCCCGCTTGCCTTTGCCATTCCGAGCGCGGTGCGCGGTTATGCCGCGGCGGTCGAGCGTTACGGCCGCATGCCGTGGCGCGAGCTGGCGGCGCCGGCGGCAAGGCTTGGCGCGCGAGGGGTTGCCGGTCGACTGGTTTACGACGGTCAAGGTGGCGGCGGCCGCGGCGCGAATTGCGGCTTTACGGCGAAAGCCGCCGGTGTGGCTGCCGGACGGCCTGCCGCCGGTCTGTCCGCCCGAGCACGACAGCATGCACCTGCCTCTCGGCCGTCTCGCCGACACGCTGGATCGTCTGGCCGCGGCCGGCCCCGACGATTTCTACGCCGGCGACATCGCCGCGCTCGATCGCCGCCGACGTCCGCGCCGCCGGCGGCGCCTTGTCGGCCGAAGACCTCGCCCGATGCCGTGCCCGGGTCATGCCGGCGCTGGCCATCCCCTATCGCGACGCGGTGCTGCAATCGGCGCCGGGGATGACCGCCGGGCCGACCCTCGCTTTCGTCGTCGAGCGGCTGGCGCGGCAAGCGCTTTGGCGCGACTCCCGACGCCGCCTATTTCGAGGCGCTCATCGAGGCGTTGCGCGAAGCCTATGCCGACCGCCTCGACCATGCCGGCGATGTCGAGACCGCCGCGCCGACCTCGACCACCCACATCACCGCGATCGACCGCGAAGGCACGATCGCCGCGCTGACGACGACGTTGCTGTCGAGCTTTGGCAGCCGCTATGTGCTGCCCGGCACCGGCATCCTGATGAACAACGGCGTCATGTGGTTCGACCCGCGCCCCGGCCGGCCGAATTCGATAGCGCCGGGCAAGCGCGCCTTGACCAACATGTGCCCGGTCGTCGCGATGCGCGACGGGCGCCCGTGGTTCGGGGTCGGCGCCTCGGGCGGGCGGCGCATTCTCGCCGCGGTATTGCAGATGGCGAGCTTTGTCGTCGATTTCGGCATGGACCCGGCGACCGCGGCGCATCATCCGCGCATCGACGTCAACGGCGGCGACCGCTTTGGCGTCGACCGCCGCCTGCCGTCGGCAATCCTCGAACCCCTGTTGGCCAAGCCGGGTGCGACCTCGGTCGAGCACGGCGTCTTCCCGACCCGTTTTGCCTGTCCAAACCTGGTGCTCCACGGCGCCGACGGCCGCAATCACGGCATCTCCGACGTGATGTCGCCGTGGTCCGCCGCGATTGCCGAACCCGGCCACGGCTGAAGCGAACCGCGGCAGGGCGATCAGGCGGCGTCGTGAAAGATGATGCCGAGGGTATAACGCTCGCCGCTGCGCACGCGGCTGACGCCGTGGCGCATGGTCACGCGAAACGCCCCGCGCGCGCCTTCGACCGGGCGGTGATGCACCGGGAAGATCACCGCCTCGCCCTGCCGCAGCGGCACGACTTCGCCGCGCGACTGCACCCGCGGCCGCTGCTCGACCAATAGAAACTCGCCGCCGGTAAAGTCGGCCTGCGGGTCGCTGAGCAGCACCGTCAGCTGCAACGGGAAGACCAGCGCGCCGTAAAGATCCTGGTGCAGCCGGTTGTAGTCGCCGGGGCCATATTTCAGCATCAGCGGGGTCGGCCGTTCCTGGCCGGCGCGATGGCATTCGTCGAGATAGACGTCCAAGTGCCGGCGGAAACCGCCCCGGCTCGCGCAGCCGCTCGCGCCAGCGCTGGGCGATCGGCGCGAGCCGCGGATAGATCGCGCGGCGCAGCGTCTCGACCAAATCCGGCAGCGGGTAGCGAAAATATTTGTACTCGCCGCTGCCATAGGCGTGGCGCTGCATGACGATGCGGCGGCGGAACGCGTCGTCATTCTCGTAGAGCGCCTCAGCGCGCGGCATTCCTCGGCGGCCAGCAACGGCGGCGGTGGCGTAGCCCTGCTCGTCGAGCGCCGCCGCCACCGCCGGCCAATCGGCGGCGGCGACCCGTTCGGCCGCGGCCTCAGGCGGCCTCATCGCCCGCCGCCGCGGCGCGCTCACGGTCGAGCAATTCCCGCTTGCGCTCGATCCCCCAGCGATAGCCGGCGAGATCGCCGTCCTCGCGGATCACCCGATGGCACGGCACCAACAGCGCCAAATCGTTCGTGGCGCAGGCCCGCGCCACCGCGCGAACCGCGGTCGGCTGACCCAATGCCCGCGCGATCTCGCTGTAGGTCGCGGTATGGCCGAGCGGGATCTTCTGCAACGCCCGCCACACCCGCGCCTGAAACGCGGTGCCGCGGATGTCGAGCGGCAGGTCGAGCGTCTGCGACGGCGCGGTGATAAAGCGCACGACCCGCTCGGCCCAATCGCGAAGCCCCGGATCCTCGGCCACCAATTGCGCTGCCGGAAAACGCTCGCGGACCATCGCCGAGAGCTGCTCGCGGTCGTCGCCGAGTGCCGTCATGCACACCCCGCGCCCGGTCGCGGCGACGAGCGCCCAGCCGAGCGGGGTCAGCGACCGTGACAAAGCGGATCGTCTCGCCCTCGCCGCCCTTGCGCCGCGCCCCCGGGGTCATGCCCAGCGCCGCGGGTGCGGCTTCATAGGCGCGCGAGCTCGACCCGAACCCGGCGGCGTAGATCGCTTCGGTCACCTTTTCGCCGGCGTCGAGCTTTTGCGCCAAGGCGCCGAGCCGGTGGGTCCGCGCATAGTCTCGCGGGGTGGCGCCGGTGACCTGCTTGAACACCCGATGAAAATGGAAGCGGCTGATCGCCGCCGCATCGGCGAGGTCGGCCAGGGTCGGCGCCGTCTCGCTGGTGCGCAGCAGCGCGCACGCCTTCTCGATCGCCGCGACATGCCGGGAAGCGGTCGAGGCGTCAGCCGGCCGGCAGCGCTTGCACGCCCGCAATCCGGAGGCCTCCGCCGCCGCGATCGTCTCAAAAAACACCGTGTTCTTGCGCAACGGCCGTCGCGACGGGCAGCCCGGCCGGCAAAAGACGCCGGTCGTGCCTACGCCATAGAAAAAGCTGCCGTCGGCGGCGGCGTCGCGCCCTTCGACCGCCGCCCAGCATTTGTCGAAATCCAACATCACCCGCTCCTGCACATCATCCACAGGCGGAAGATGACGTGGTCGCGCGCGCCGCTCTATCCGGCGATTGCTGTCTAATTCGCTCGCGGCTTGCCGTCGACGTAGCGCTTGGGCAGCATCGCGTGGATGCCCTTGTTGCCGTCGACCAGCTGGGTCACCCGCATGTCGACCGCGAGGCTGCAGAACATGTAGGCGTCCTCGCGCCCGAGCCCCATGCGCTCGCCGATCAAGGTGATCATCTGGCGCAACGCGGTCTTGGCGGCGTCGTCGAGGTCCTCGTTAAAGCCCATCGTGATCAAATGGGTCGGGGTTTCCGCGCGCGGCAGGTCGATTCCCATGCCTTTATGCAGGGTCAGGCGGAAAGTGCCGGTCAGGGCGGTTTCGAGTGCGGTCACGCACACCTCGCCGTCGCCCTGCACGCCGTGGCCGTCGCCGGCCGAGAACCGCCCGCCTTCGGTCCATACCGGCAGATACAAGGTCGTGCCGGCGACCAGCTCCTTCAAATCCATGTTGCCGCCGAATTCGCGCGGCACGATCGAGGTCACCGCACCATAAGCGGGCGGCGGCGCCACCCCCATGACCCCGAAAAACGGCGCCAGCTCGATCTCCGCCCCCCACGGCACGGTCGCGATCCCGCGCTGGCGGTCGATCGCGGTATGCCAGGTGCGGCGCACCGGGAAATCTTCGGGCAACGTGCCCGACAGCGGGCGGATGCGGGTGTAGCCCCAATTCTGCCGGCAATCGACCGACAGGATTTCGATCGCCGAGCGCGTCGCCGGGCTCGGCCCCGTCGACAGCGATCGGCCCGGTCAGGATATGCGCGCCGAGCCGCGGCTCGATCGCGGCGTGGATGGCCTTGTGCTCGGGCAGGATGTCGAAGCGCTCGTCCGCGGGCAACACGTCGGGTCCGCCCGAAACGCTGTCCACGGTCACCGTGTCACCGGAAGCGACGGTCAGCACCGGTTTCAGCCCGGCGTCGAAAAATCCCCAATGACAAGTCTCCGGGCTGGCCCGCAAGACATGGTGCTGCGACATCGGGCAATCTCCCCACAATGGTTAGGCGGCCATGTTATCCGCCACCGGCCTCTTTCGCATCGGCGATGACTCGCGCAATCGGGGCAGAGTCGTTAACCTGCCGCGCCGTGATGATCAGCACGCTCGACACCCATGAGCTCGTCAAGGACCTGAAGGCGTCGGGCTTTACCGCCGCACAGGCCGAGGCGGTCACGCGCGCGGTGCGGATGGCCCAGGAATTCGATGTTTCGAGCCTCGCGACCAAGACCGATATCGCCGATTTGCGGCCCGAGATCGCTGGTGTTGGACTGCGTCTGGTTAAATGGATGATCGGGGTCGGCGTCGCTGAGGCGCTGGCCCTCGGCGGCATGATCTCGACGGCGACGCAAATCCTGCTCCACGCCCATCCCTAGCCAATTCCGCGGAGCCCTCCGGCCCTCCGAGCCGTTGGGCTATTCGCGGCGGAACGTCACCACCAGCACGTCGCGATAGGCCGGCTGTTGCGGGTCGAGCGGCTCGACCGCGGTGACCCCGTGATACACCCGGCTGTCGTCGACCAGCGCGGCGTCGAGCGGCCGGGTCAACGTAAAGCTGCCGAGCGGGCGCTTGGCGAGATCGTAGATCGTCGTCTCGCCGCTCTCGATGTTTTCGCGTCGGATCATCAGCACCAGCACCCAGTCGACCCCGTCGCGGTGCATGCCCTCGGGCGTCGGCTGACCCGCCTTGCCCGATCGCGCCTCGATGCGAAACTGGTGCAGCTCGACATGCCACGCCTCGGGCCGGTATGCCGCCGGTGTCATCCGGTCGAACAGCGCATGGCTGGCGCCGAGGATCGCCGCCAGCGCCGGATGCCGCCCGATCGCCTCGGTCACCGGCTCGAACCAGCGCTCGATCCCGCCGTTCAACGGGTTGTAGTCCTGGCTCTGGTAATGCGGCTGATGCGCCTTGCGCAGGATCCCCGCCGGGATCGCGCGGTAGGCGGCAAAGCGGCGGCGGCGATAGCGCCCGCCATCGGCCATGTAGGCGTCGACGCCGAGGTCGTTCCAGCTCGCGGCGAACGCGTCCCAGCCGCACAGCTCGGCCTCACCCAAGAGAGCCCGCATGTCGGGCGCTTGAACAAAGGCGAACCCGTCGCGTTCGATCGCACCGGCCAGCGAGCCGAGTGAATACGTCATCACATCTCCCTTACAGCACCGCCTCGGCCCTTACAGCACCGCCTCGGCGACCGCGCGCAACGCCGCAATGTCGGCGCCGGCCAGCACGAGCGAGCCGACCCGGTGGTCCCGGGCGACTTCCTTCCACGCCTGCAGCCGTTCGCGCACCCGCTCTTTCGGCCCGACCAGCGAGGTTTCGTCGATCAGCGCGTCGGGCACCGCGGCCTCTGCTTCCTTGCGCCGGCCGGCGAGGTAATGGTCCTGGATCGTCGCTGCCGCCGCCTCGTAACCCATGCGCTTTGCCAGGTCGTTGTAGAAATTCTTCGAGCGCGCGCCCATGCCGCCGATATAGAGCGCGAGATTGGGCCGGATCGCGTCTCTACACGCCGCCAGATCGTCCCCGATCGCGACCCGGACGTAGGGTGCGAGATCGAAATCGGCGAGGGTCTTGCCGTTGCCGGCCTTGGCGATGCCGTCGCGCACCGGCCCGGCGACCGCCTCGGCCTGCTCGGGCGACATGAAAAACGGCAGGGTCCCGTCGGCCACTTCGCCGGCGGTGCGCAACCCGGCCGGCGCGATCGCCGCGGTATAGATCTTCAGGCTCGGGTCGCCGTGGACGATGCTGCGCAAGGGCTTGCCGAGCCCGGTCGCGCCCGGTCCCTTATACGGGATCTGATAGTGCTCGCCTGCGAATTCGAGCGGCGCCTTGCGTTCGAGGATCCGGCGGATGACCGCGATGTACTCGCGGGTGCGGGCCAAGGGCTTGCCGAACGGCACGCCGTGCCAGCCCTCGACGACCTGCGGCCCTGACGGCCCGATCCCGCACAGGAAACGGTTGCCGGAGAGTGCCTGCAGGGTCATCGCCGTCATCGCCGCGCAGGAAGGGGTGCGCGCCGGCATTTGCAGGATCCCGGTGCCGGCCTTTATCTTGTCGGTCTGCGCCAGCACCCAGGCGACCGGCGACACCGCGTCGGTGCCATAGGCCTCGCCGCACCACACCGCCTCGTAGCCGAGCCGCTCGGCCTCCCGGACGAGATCCATGTCGATCCCGGCACTGGCCGAGACCCGCAGCGCCACCGCCAATTTCATGCTGGCCCCTCCCTGTCAGGTTCGCCGTTTACGCAAGGCGAAAGCGATAAAAAAAAGATGCGCGTCGGCCGGCGGGGTCGAGACCGCCCGAACGGCGCCGAAGACCGGGCGTTACGCCGCCTGCGGCAACCCGCGCTCCAACAGCACCGCCAGGCGGCGGGCGAAGGCCGGCGGATCGGGCAGCTGCTCGCCTTCGACGATCCGCGCCTGGTCGAGCAGCAGCCAGGCGAAGTCGCCGAGCTGGTCGGAGGCGCCGATCTCGCCGACGCTCGCGGCGAGCCGTTCGATCAGCTTGTGCCGCGGGTTCAGCTCGAGGATGCGCTTCGCCGTGGCGTCGAGCTGGCGGTGCTGCTTCAACAGCCGCTCGAAATGCATGTCCATGTCGCCCTCGTCGGCGACAAGGCACACCGCGCTGTCGGTCAAGCGGTCCGAGCCGCGCACGTCCTTGACCGCGTCGCCGAGCGCGAGCTTGAAGATCGCGATCAGGCTGGCGAGCTTGGCCGGCGGCGCCGGTTTTTCCTGGGGCTGCTCGTCGGGTGCGGCGATCTTTTCGAGGTCGGCGCCGCCGCGGGTCGCCGATTTGAACGGCTTATCCTTGAACGTGCCGACTGACGGCATCCAGAACTCGTCGATCGGATCGGTCAGCAACAGCACTTCGACGCCGCGGGAGCGAAAGCCTTCGAGCTGCGGGCTGCGCTTGACGACATCGAGACTGTCGCCGGTAATCGTAAAGATCGCCTCCTGCCCCGGCCGCATCTTCTCGACATAGTCGTCGAGCGACACAAGCTCGTCGCGCGTGGTCGACCGGAAGCGGGCGAGCCCCAGCAGCACTTCGCGCTGCTCGCGGTCCTCGTAGAGCCCCTCTTTCAAAACCGAGCCGAAATCGTCCCAGAATTTGGCGTATTCCTGCGGCGCCTCGGTCGCCTTTTTGCCGAGCTCGGTCAACACGCGCCGGGTCAGCTGCTGGCGGATCCTTGCCGCCATCGGGTTCGACTGCAGCATCTCGCGGCTGATGTTGAGCGGCAGATCCTCGCTGTCGACGACGCCGCGCAAAAAGCGCAGATAGGCCGGCAGCAATTCGGTCCCCTCGTCGGTGATGAATATGCGGCGGACGTAGAGCTTGACCCGGCTCTTGCGCTCCGGGTCGAACAGGTCGAACGGCTTGGTCGAAGGCACGAACAACAGGCTCGTGTATTCGAGAACGCCCTCCGCCTTGTTGTGCAAGGTCAGCCACGGCTCGTCAAAGCTGTGGCCGACATGGTGGTAAAATTCCTTGTATTGCTCGGGCGTGATCTCGCCCCGCGGCCGGGTCCACAGCGCCGAGGCGGTGTTGACGGTCTCTTCCTTGCCGCCGTCCTTGAGCACGATCGGCAACCCGACATGGTCGGAATAGGTGTGGACGATAGTGCGCAGCCGGGCCGGGTCGAGATATTCGTCCTCGCCCTCGCGCAGATGGACCACGATGGCCGCCCCGCGCGCCGCCTCGGGCAGCGGCTCGATGGTAAATTCGCCCTTGCCGTCCGAGATCCAGCGCCAGCCCTCGGCCTCGCCGGCCTTGCGGGTCAGGACCTCGACCTTTTCCGCCACCATGAAGGCCGAATAGAACCCGACCCCGAACTGGCCGATCAGGCTCACATCCTTGCGCGCGTCGCCCGACAGCTGGCTCATGAAGGCGGCCGTGCCGGAGCGCGCGATGGTGCCGAGGTTTTCGATCAGCTCGTCCCGGTTCATGCCGATGCCGTTGTCGGCGATGGTCAAGGTGCGGGCGGTTTTGTCGGGGGTCAGCAAGACGCGGTACTCGGCGTCGCCCTCGGCCAGCGCCGGTTCGGTCAAGGCCGCGTAACGCAGCCGGTCGCAGGCGTCCGAGGCGTTGGAGATCAGCTCGCGCAGGAAGATTTCCTTTTCGCTGTAGAGCGAGTGCGCGACGATTTCGAGAAGGCGGCTGACTTCCGCCTGGAAGCTTCTTGTTTCCTGGGTCATTTCTGCCGTCGCGGGTTGGCGTCAATCCGCTTGGGATATGTAGCGGGCCTCCGGCCCGCGCAAGATCATCGGTGATCGCGGCCACGGCGTCGCACCGGGGATGACCCGTCGCTTTGCGCTTGCCATGTTGCCTCGGCCACCCGATACCATGTGACATGGCCATGTTCAGCCCCGCTCCGCGGCTTGTCGCGGTCCTCGGGCCGACCAACACCGGCAAGACCCATCTCGCGATCGAGCGCATGCTCGGCCACAAAAGCGGGATGATCGGGTTTCCGCTGCGGCTGCTGGCGCGTGAGAATTACGACCGGATCGTCAAATTGCGCGGGGCGCGCGCGGTGGCGTTGATCACCGGCGAAGAAAAGATCATCCCGCCGAACCCGTCCTATTTCGTCTGCACCGTCGAATCGATGCCGCTCGACCGGCCGGTCGACTTTCTCGCCGTCGACGAGATCCAGCTCTGCGCCGATCCCGAGCGCGGCCACGTCTTTACCGCGCGGCTGCTGCACGCGCGCGGCCTCTTCGAGACGATGCTGCTCGGCGCCGACACAATCAGACCGCTGATGCGTCGGCTGGTTCCCGAATTCGAGCATGTCAGCCGGCCGCGCTTTTCGACCCTCTCATATACCGGGCATAAAAAGGTGACGCGGCTGCCCCGGCGCAGCGCCGTCGTCGCGTTTACGGTCGCCGACGTCTTTTCGCTGGCCGAGCTGATCCGCCGGCAGCGCGGCGGCACCGCAATCGTCCTTGGCGCCCTGTCGCCGCGGGCCCGCAACGCCCAGGTCGGCATGTTCCAGGCCGGCGAGGTCGACTACCTCGTCGCCACCGACGCGATCGGCATGGGGCTCAACATGGATCTCGACCATGTCGCCTTTGCCCGCGTCGGCAAGTTCGACGGCCGCGGCCCGCGCCGGCTGACCGCCGCCGAGATTGCCCAGATCGCCGGCCGCGCCGGCCGCCACATGAGCGACGGCACCTTTGGCACCACCGCCGAGCAGGGCCCGCTCGACCCCGAAATCGTCGAAGCGGTCGAAACCCACCGCTTCGACCCGCTGACCCGGCTCAATTGGCGCAATACGCGGCTGCGCTTCGAATCGATCGACGCGCTGTTGAAGAGCCTCGACGAGCGGCCTTCGGTCCCCGGCCTCGTCCAGGCCCGTGAGGCCGACGATCATCGCGCGTTGCAGGCGCTCGCCCGCAATCGCGAGGTCAGCGGCCTGGCCGGCCATCGCGGCGCGGTGCGGCTCTTGTGGGAGGTCTGCCAGATCCCCGATTTCCGCAAGGTCATGACCGACAGCCACACCCGGCTCCTGGCGCATATTTTCAGCCATCTGGCCGGGCCGCACGAGCGCCTGCCGACCCCGTGGATCGCCGCGCAGATGAGCAGCCTCGACCGCGCCGACGGCGACATCGACAGCCTGATGGCGCGGATCGCGCATATCCGCACCTGGACCTACATCACCCACCGCAGCGATTGGGTCGAGGGCGCCACCGCCTGGCAGGAGCAGGCCCGCGCCATCGAGGACCGGTTGTCCGACGCCTTGCACGACCGCATCACCCAGCGTTTTGTCGACCGCCGCTCGGCCTTTCTGGTGCGCCGCCTGGCTTCCGAGGACGAATTGGTCGCCTCGGTGTCGCTGTCCGGCGAAGTGCGGGTGGAGGGCGCTTTTGTCGGCCGGCTCGACGGGCTGCGCTTTGTTCCCGACGCGATCGACGGGATCGAGATGCGGATGGTGAACACTGCCGCCAACCGGGTTTTGCGCACCGAGATCGCCGCCCGCGCGCGGATGCTCGCCGCCGACGCCGACGCGGCGTTCACGGTCGACGCCGCCGGGATGCTGTGCTGGCGCGGCGGTGCCGTCGGGCGCCTCGTCGCCGGCGAGCGGATGCTGACCCCGCGGGCCGAGCCGGTCGCCGGCGATTTCGTCGAAGGCGACACCCGCGAAAAGATCCGCCATCGGCTGGCCTCGTTTGCCCGTACGGAAATCGAGCGCCGGCTGGCGCCGTTGTTCGCGATCTCCGCGCTGCCGCTCGGCGGGGTCGGCCGCGGCCTCGCCTTTCAGCTGGCCGACGCGCTCGGCGCTTTGCCCGCGAGAGAAGTGGCTCGCCAGGTCGCGGCGCTCGACCCGGCGGACCGCGCGGCGTTGAGCCGCCATGGCGTGCGCTTCGGCGCCGAGACCGTCTACGTCGAACCGCTGCTGCGGCCCGACGCCATGCGCTTTCGCGCGCTGCTTTGGGCGGTGCGCAACGGGCGGACGGCGCCGGCGTTGCCCGCGGCGCGGCGGCTCGCCAAAGTTGTCGTTCCCGACCCGGCATTGCCGGCCTCGTTTTACGCGGCGCTGGGCTTTTTTGTCGCCGACGGGCTGGCGTTGCGCGCCGACCGGCTGGAGCGGCTCGCTGCCACGGCGCGGCGCCTCGCACGCCACGGTCCGTTCGCCGCCGACGACCGCCTCGCGGCCATCGCCGGCGTCGAGCCGGGCGTATTGCGCCGGTTGCTGGCGACGCTCGGCTACCGCGCGGTTATCAGCGAGGGCGTCGAGACCTTCGTCGCGCGACCGCGCCGCCGCCGTGAAACCGCGATCGGCGGCTCCACCCAGCCGCCGCGGGAGGGGCATCCTTTTGCCAAGCTGCGGGAGCTGAAGCTCGCTTGAGCGAGGGCGACCGCACGCCCGCGCCGCCCGGCCGGCGGCTCGACCAGTGGTTGTGGTTCGCCCGCCTGGTCAAGAGCCGGTCGCTCGCCGCCAGGCTGTGCGCGGCGGGTGCGGTAACCCTCAACGGCGTCGCGATCCGCAAATCCAACCACCTGGTCCGCGTCGGCGACGCCGTCGTGGCGCCGCAGGGCGCCTACCTGCGGAGGGTGCGGGTGCTGGGGTTGGGGTCGCGCCGCGGCCCGGCGGCCGAAGCGCGGCTGTTGTACGAGGAAACAGCCGCGCCGGTGCCGCTTGTCGAGTTCGCGCCGGTCTGGGAACCGCTTCTGGCGGAGGGCGAGCCGGAAAACTGAGGCGCTGCCGCCCGCCGGGTCAACCGACGCCGCGAGACGAGCGAGCGGCTCCACCGGCATCACCCGCTCGTCCTGGGCAGCGGGTGGGGAGTTTCACTGTTATTTGATCGCGCCTCACCTTGGCATCGGCGCGGTCCGCGCAGATAGTTCAACAGGCCCACTCTCGCTCGGCCTCTTGCGATGGAGATCGGTCGTGCGGCGATACCTACTGACGATGCCGTTGTTGCTGGGTTTCTGCCTTATGGCGCTTGCCGATTGTGCGTCGCAGAATTCGGTGACGGTGGCGCAATCTCAGATCCGGCCGGTCGATCCGGGAATGGCGCGGGTTTGGTTTCTGCGGGGGTCGATAACGCCAAACGGCGCCGTCCAAGCCTTCGCGCCGATGATCTATGCGAATGGCGCGCCGGTCGCCAACATCCCGATCGGCACCGGGTTTTATCGCGACTTCGCGCCGGGAGACATACAGGTTCACGGTCGAGCCCTATGGCCTCCCGACCAGTCAGGCGACCGTCCTCCAGTTGGCCCCAGGGATGCAGGCCTACCTCCAGGTCGACTGGGTAGCGAGCTGGACGCAGGGCTATGCGCCGGCGAGTTGGAGCTTCGCACCCAACATGTTTGCCATCCTGACGATGGCGCCGCAGCTCGCCCAGGCATATCTGCCGACCTTGAGCTATCTCGGCGAGCGCTAAAGGAGGTCAAATATTATGAACAAACCGCTTCCGAGATTGCTGACCGATGATGAGGCGGAGAGGTTTGTCGCGGAAGCAGATCTGACCGAATACGATCTCTCGAACCTGCGGATGGTGCAGTTCGAGTTTGCGCCGAAAAGCGAGCGGATAAATTTACGGGTCCCAAAGGGTTTGCTCGACGCCGTAAAGGCCGCTGCCGCGAGCGCCGGGATCCCTTATCAGCGCTACATCCGGCAGACCTTGGAATCCGCCGTGCACCGTCCGCGCAAGGATGTCTGAACCCACCCCTTCCGCCGCGCAGCCGGATTGGCCGAACATATCGGGGGGGCTGCGACAGAAGGCAGACGAGGGAATGGCAATGAGCCATCGGGTTGCCGGTCACGCCCGCCTTGCGAGCTTGGACTTCGCCAATTCCGGGGCTTGCTCCGGCGCCGCCGCGGTTTCGGGTTGGGCGGCGCGCGCGATTTTGACCAGCGCCTGCAACAGGCGGGCAACCCCGGTCAGGCGCTGCTTTTCGTCGTCCCAGTTGCGCAGGTAGACGATCTTCTGGTCGGTGCGGATCTTCAAGGCGCCGGCATTGCGCTGGATCAGGTCGACGAGACCGGCGGGGTTGGCGAAACGGTTGCCGCGCAAGGTGATGACGGCGCCCTTGGGGCCGGCCTCGACGCGCTCCACCCCGGCCTCGCGGCAGGCGCGTTTGATCGCGATGATCTGTAGGAGGTTGTCGACCTCGGCCGGCAGCGGGCCGAAGCGGTCGATCAGTTCGGCGGCAAAAGCGTCGGTTTCGCGCCGGTCGCTGAGCGCCGCGATACGGCGATAGAGCCCGAGCCGCACGCCCAGATCGGCGACGTAATTCTCCGGGATCAGCACCGGCGTGCCGATCGTGATCTGCGGGCTCCATTCCTCGGGCGCCGCGGCGGCGCCTTCGCCGCGGGCGGCGGCGACAGCCTCCTCCAGCATATGCTGGTACAGCTCGATGCCGACCTCGCGGATATGGCCGGACTGCTCGTCGCCCAACAGATTGCCGGCGCCGCGGATGTCGAGATCGTGGCTCGCGAGCTGAAACCCGGCGCCGAGATTGTCCAGGGTCTGCATGACTTCGAGCCGGCGCTGGGCCGTCGCCGACAGTTTCTTGCGCTCGGGCAAGGTCAGGTAGGCGTAGCCGCGCACCTTGCTGCGCCCGATGCGCCCGCGCAACTGATAGAGCTGGGCCAGCCCGAACATGTCCGAGCGATGCACGATCAAGGTGTTGGCCGACGGGATGTCGAGACCCGACTCGATGATGTTGGTCGACAGCAGCAGGTTGAAGGCGCGGTCGTCGAACGCGGTCATCACCCGTTCCAGCTCGGAAGGGGCCATTCGGCCATGCGCCATCGCGGTTTTGACCTCGGGCACGATCTCGCGCAGTCCCTTCGCGACCTCGTCGAGATCGGCGATGCGCGGCACGACGTAGAACACCTGCCCGCCGCGGTCGCGCTCGCGCATGATCGCCTCGCGGATCGTGACCGGGTCGTAGGGCATCACAAAGGTGCGCACCGCCAGCCGGTCGATCGGCGGCGAGGCGATCAGGCTCATCTCCCGGACCCCCGACAGCGCCAGCTGCAGGGTGCGCGGGATCGGCGTGGCGGTCAGGGTCAGTACGTGGACGTCGGCCTTGAGCTGCTTCAGCTTTTCCTTTTGCGAGACGCCGAAATGCTGCTCCTCGTCGACGACCAGCAGGCCGAGATGGGCGAACCGCACGTCCTTGGCCAACAGCGCGTGGGTGCCGATGACGATGTCGAGGCGGCCCTCGGCCAATTCCTTTTTGACCTCGCGCGCGTCCTTGGCGCCGACCAGCCGCGACAGCTGCCCGATGCGGAGCGGCAGGCCGGCAAAGCGCTCGGTGAAATTGCGGTAGTGCTGGCGCGCCAGCAGGGTGGTCGGCACCACGACCGCGACCTGGCCGCCGGACATCGCCGCGACAAAGGCGGCGCGCAGCGCGATCTCGGTCTTGCCGAACCCGACATCGCCGCAGATCAGCCGGTCCATCGGCCGGCCGGAGGCCATGTCGGCCAGGGTGTCGGCGATCGCGTTCAGCTGGTCTTCGGTTTCGGGATAGGGGAAGCGCGCGGCGAACTCCTCATACACACCTTCGGGCGGCGTCAGCAATTCGCCCGGCCGCAGCTGGCGTTCGGCGGCGACCCGGATCAATTCCCCGGCGATGTCGCGGATGCGCTGCTTGACCCGCGCCTTGCGCGATTGCCAGGCGACCCCGCCCAGGCGGTCGAGCTGCGCCCCGGCCTCCTCCGAGCCAAAGCGCGACAGGACCTCGATGTTTTCGACCGGGACAAACAGACGGTCGTCGCCGGCGTAGAGCACACGCAGGCAGTCGTGCGGCGCGCCGGCTACGTCGATCGTCTCCAGCGCCTCGTAGCGGCCGATGCCGTGATCGGCGTGGACCACGAGATCGCCCGGCGAAAGATTGGTCGCCTCGGCGATGAACTGGTCGAGATTGCGCCGCCGCCGCGGCGTGCGCGCGAGGCGGTCGCCGAGAATGTCCTGCTCGCCGAGCATGACGAGCGCGTCGGTCGCGAACCCCTGCTCGAGCGGCAACAGCGCCAGCCCGACCGACGAGCCCGCCAACGCAGACAGCGCGTCGCCGTCGGCGACGCGGCGCAAATCCGACACCCCGCGCTCGCGCAGGACGGCGGCGAGCCGGTCGGCCGACCCTTCGCTGAAGGCCGCGATCGCGGTCTCGCGGCCGGATTTGCGCTCGGCTTCGAGATAGTCGCGCACCGCCTCGAACAGCACGATCTTCGGGTCAGCGCGCTCGACGGCGAAATTGCGCGCCGGCCGCGCGCCGGCGTCGAACCAATCGGTGGCGCCTTCGGGGGTGGCGAAGGGCGACACCTGGACGACCGGCCGCCCCGAAACCGCGCTCTGCCATTCGCGCTCGTCGAGATAAAGCCGGTCGGGGCGCAATGCGCGATAGACCGGACCGCCGCCGCGCATGGCGCCGGTGACGTTGCGTCGGGCGGCGTAGAATTCAGCGATCTGGTCGAACCGGTGGGCCCGGACTTCCTCGGCCTGGTGATCGAACGACAGCCCGGCGCCGGGCAGGTAGTCGAACAAGGTTTCGAGCCGCTCGTAATACAGCGGCAGCCAATGCTCCATGCCGACATAGCGGCGCCCGGCGCTGACCGATTCGTAGAGCGGGTCGTCGGTGCCGGTGGCGCCGAATTCCTCGCGATAGCGCTGGCGAAAGCGCCGCACCGCGTCGTCGTCGAGCAGAACCTCGCTGACCGGGCGCAGGCTCGCTTCAGTCTCGGCGCCGGTCGAACGCTGGGTCAGCGGGTCGAAGCTGCGGATGCTTTCGATCACGTCGCCAAAAAAATCGAGGCGCAGCGGCTGCGCCGCCCCCGCCGGGTAAAGGTCGACGATGCCGCCGCGCACCGCAAATTCGCCGGGCTCGCGCACCGTGTCGGTGCGGACGTAGCCGTTGTTGCGGAAAAAGCCCTGCAGCCGGTCGCCGCCGATCCGCCCACCGGGCCGCAGGGCCAGCACGCGGCCCTCGAACAGCTGTCGCGGCGGCACGCGCTGCACCAGCGCGTTGACCGTCGTCAGCACGACGAGCGCCCCCTCGGCATCGGCCGCCGCCCCCGCCCTTCTCGTCCCCGCGGGCGGGGGGTTGGGGTAGGGGCGGGCCGCGAGGCGGGTCAGGGTGTCGATGCGCCGGCTGACGATCTCGCCGTTGGGCGACACCCGGTCATAGGGCAGACAGTCCCAGGCCGGGAAGGTCAGCGCCTCGATCTCGGGACGGAAAAATGCGAGTGCGGCGGCAAATCGCGCCATGCGGCCGTCGTCGCGGCAGACGTGCAGCCAGCGTCGCGCCGCACCCCCGGCGACGAGGCGGCCGATCGCCGCGGCGTCCCAGCCTTCGGGCGCGCCATGGAGCGTGACCGGCCGCGGCCGCGTCGGCGAGCGCGCGGGCGAGGTCGTCGAGCGCGGTCCTTCCGCCCGCTCCCATTCCCTCCCCCGCGGGCGGGGGAGGGTTAGGATGGGGGCTGTCGGCCAAGCGAGAGGGAGGGGAGGCCGAGCGGTTCATCCCGGCGGCGGGGCGTTGCTGTGAGCGAGCAGCAGCCGCATCACGTCGTGGTCGTTCGCCGGCGGCGGCGGCGCGCGGCCGCAGACCCAGTCGAACAGGTCGGCGTCGCTGCATTCGAGCAGCGCCTCGTAGCGGTCGAGCTGGGCGTCGTCGAAATCGGCGAGATGAGCCTCGGCAAAGCGGCCGAGTATAAGGTCGGTCTCACGCGTGCCGCGGTGCCATGACCGGAACAGCAGGCGCTTGCGGCGGATATCGGGTGGGGCTGGCACGGGGCGCTCTTGGCGGTGTCGAAGGAGGGATATAGACATCCTGTGTCCCGCTGTCAGCCCGAACTTCAGCCGGTAAAACCAGCCTTGCGTCCCACCATTCTCGATCGGCTGTTCGCGCCGGTGACCGCACTCCCCGGCATCGGGCCGCAGCTCGGGCGCCTGTTCGAGCGGCTCTGCCGGCCCGCTCGTCGTCGACCTGCTGTGGCATTTGCCGTCCGCCATCGTCGACCGCCGCGCCGCACCGCCGATAGCGGCCCTCGCAGCCGAGCAGGTCGTGACCGTCCAAGTGCGGGTCGAGGCGCACGAGCCCGGCCGGGGCCGCCGCCCCTACCGGGTGCTCTGCACCGACGGCACCGGCACGCTGACCCTGATCTACTTCAACGTCAAAAGCGATTATCTCGCCCGCCTGTTCCCGATCGGGGCCGAGCGCGTCGTCAGCGGCCGGGTCGAGTTGTACAACGGCATCCCGCAGATCGCCCACCCCGACCACGTGTTGCGGCCCGACGAGCTCGACCGGCTGAAGCCGATCGAGCCGGTCTACCCGCTGACCGCGGGCCTCGCCCCGCGGATCGTGCAGCGAGCCGCGGCGGCGGCACTCGACCGCATTCCCGAATTGCCGGAATGGATCGACCCCGGGCTGAAACGGCGGCGCCAATGGCCGGGATGGAACGAGGCGCTGCGCCAAGCCCATGCCCCCGCCGCCGAAGCCGACCTGTCGCCAGGCGCCCCGGCGCGCGAGCGCCTCGCCTATGACGAGGTCTTGGCGAGCCAGCTCGCGGTGGCGTTGGTCCGCGCCCGCCGCCAGCGCCGCCGCGGCCGAGCCATCGTCGGCTCGGGCAGGCTCGCGGCCCCGGTCGAGGCCGGGCTCGGCTTTGCCCCGACCGGGGCCCAGCGCATGGCGGTCGCCGAGATCAGCGCCGACATGGCCCAGCCCCGCCGGATGATGCGGCTGTTGCAGGGCGATGTCGGCAGCGGCAAGACCCTGGTCGCGCTGATGGCGATGCTGAGCGCGGTCGAAAGCGGCGCGCAGGCGGCGCTGATGGCGCCGACCGAAATCCTCGCCCGCCAGCACCAGGCGACGTTGCGCCGCCTCGTGCAGCCGGCCGGGATCGAGATCGGGCTGTTGACCGGCCGCGAAAAGGGCCGGGCGCGCGACGCCGCGCTCGCCGGCCTCGCCTCGGGGCTGACCCCGATCGTCGTCGGGACCCACGCGCTGTTGCAGCCCGATGTCGGCTTTCGCGACCTCGCCCTCGCCGTCATCGACGAGCAGCATCGTTTCGGGGTCGAGCAGCGCCTCGCCCTCGCCGAAAAGGGCCATGACGCCGACACCCTGTTGATGAGCGCCACGCCGATCCCGCGCACCTTGATGATGACCGCCTATGGCGACCTCGACACCTCGCGGCTCGATGAAAAGCCGCCCGGCCGGCAGCCGGTCGACACCCGCACGGTGGCGCTCGAACGCTTTGACGAGGTCGCGGCGGCGGTCGGCCGCGCCCTGGCGCAGGGCGCCAAGGCCTATTGGATCTGCCCGCTGGTCGACGAATCCGAGGACGCCGACCTCGCCGCCGCGCGCGAGCGCGCGACCGCGCTCGAAGCACTGGCGCCGGGCCGCGTCGGCCTGGTCCACGGGCGGATGAAGACCGGCGACAAGGACCGCGCCATGGCCTCCTTCGCCGGCGCCGCGGTCGACCTCTTGGTGGCGACGACGGTGATCGAGGTCGGGGTCGACGTGCCCGACGCGACGGTCATGGTCGTCGAGCACGCCGAGCGTTTCGGCCTTGCCCAATTGCACCAATTGCGCGGCCGCATCGGCCGCGGCGACAAGCCCTCGACCTGCCTCCTCTTGTACCAGTCGCCGTTGGGCGAGGTGGCGCGGCGGCGGCTCTCCACCTTGCGCGAGACCGATGACGGCTTCCGCATCGCCGAGGAGGATTTGCGCCTGCGCGGCGCCGGCGAGGTCCTCGGCACCCGGCAGAGCGGGCTCCCGACCCTGCGCCTCGCCGACCTCGCCGCCCATGCCGAGTTGATCGCGATCGCCCATGACGACGCCCGCCTGATCCTCGACCGCGACCCCAGTCTCGAAAGCGAGCGCGGAGCGGCGCTGCGCGCCCTCCTCTATTTGTTCCGCCGCGACGAAGCCGTCCAATACCTGCGCGCCGGCTGAATTCCCGTGCAATCGGGAAACAACCGCGAATTTTTTTGAATTCTACGCCTCATCCGCCTGATTTATCCATTTTTTTCAAACGGTTGTACGAAGAGTTCGTGCCGTGCAACCGGGAATTTTTTTCCGCATAATCGGGAATTGAATCACGCTAACGGGAAAATACCGAGAGCCGCGGGAATTCGATCGACCCCAATATTTCCGGTAGGCTACATCGCCATTATGGCGAAATTCGATCCTGCGTGGGGAAGAGCGACGAGATGACCGTGTCGGACGACGATTTGAGCCGCGCGACCGAGTGGCTGAAAGCCTGGGACTCTCACGGCGTTCACCGCACCGGCACGGCCGGCGACGAAGCCGGCAGCGGCGTGGTTGACGGGCGAGGCGGCGCGGCTCGGCGCCCATTGCGAGATCGAGGAATTTTCCTTCGACCGGGTCGACCCGGTCGCCGCTTATCTGGAGATCGACGGCGCCCGGATTGCGGGCGTGCCGGTATTCGACGCCCCGGCGACCGGCGCCGACGGCGTCGCCGGCAGGCTCGGCCCGGTGGGGTCAATGGCGGCCATCGGCGTCGTCGAGCTGTCGCCCCAGGCGGTCTACGCACCCGATTACGAGAAGCTGCGCCGCGCGGCCCGGCACGACGCCTTGGTCATCATCTGCGACGGGACGCGGCCGGGCATGGGGCTGCTCAACGCCGAGCGCTTTCGCGCCCCCTACGGCGCGCCGGCGATCCATGTCTCGAGCGAGGCCAGGGCAACGGTGCTGGACGGCGGCCGGGCGGGGTGCCGAGGCGCGTCTCGTCGCCGACAGCGGCCTCACCCCGGCGCGGGCATGCAACGTCGTCGCGACCATTCGCGGCCGCGAGCCTCGACGGCCGCCGGTCGTGGTCATGACCCCGCGCAGCTCATGGTGGCAATCGACCGCCGAGCGCGGCGGCGGTCTCGTCTGCTGGCTGGAGACCTTGCGCGCCGTGATCGCGGCACCGCCGGCGCCGGACGTCGTCTTTACCGCCAACAGCGGGCACGAGCTCGGCCATCTCGGCCTCGACGAATTTGTCGCGCGCCGTCCCGGCTGGGAGCGGCCGCCGGGCGGCGATGGTGCCGTCTGGGTGCATTACGGCGCCAATATCGGCGCCGCCGGCGGCGAGTTGTCGGTCTTGTCGGCGGATCCTGATTTCGCGGCGCTGACGGCCAGCGCGCTGACTTGCGCCGGCCATCGTCCGGCCCGGATCGCACCGCCGAGCCTGGTCCCGAGCGGGGAAACCCGCGACATCCACCGCGCCGGCGGGCGTTACGTCACTCTGGTCGGCAGCAACCCGCTGTTTCATCTGCCCGACGACCGCTGGCCGCACGCGGTCGACGCCGCCGTCGTCGCGCGGATCGCGGCCGGCGCCGCGGCGATGGTCGTGGCGCTGACACGCTAAAGCAGATCTCGACCAATGACGACCTGGAAGTGATGGTCCGATCAGGTCAGGAGCTGCTTTAGCCGTTGTAGATCTTCACCAATTCGCCGTGGGCCCATTTGACCGAGTCCTCGGGCGCCATGCCCTGCACCGCCTTGGTGTACATGTCGACGATGATGAATTTGGAGATCGCCTCGGCCGCCGCCCGCCCGGCGGGTCCGGCATAGCCGGCAAAGCGGCCGCTTTCGGCGGCGGTGCGGAACGGCGCCATGATCGGGTCGATCTTCCACAGTTTGTCGCCCTGCCACACCCGCGTGCTGCCGACCGAGAACCCCTGCTGGGAGCTGAACCACTGGCCATAAATATCGGCCGACTGGAACCAGCGCAGGAACTCTTTTGCCGCCTTCTGATTGGGGGTGTAGTCCGGCACGATGTTGGAAAACGGCACGTGGTAGCTGAACTTGCCGCCGGGCCCCTTGGGCAATGGCGCGTGGAAAATGTCGTCCTTCAGCGGCTTCCCGGCCTCGCTCAAATAGCTGTCGGGCTTGGTCCGCGCCAATAGGTAGATCGACGCGCCGTTGCTGGTCGAGCTGATCGTGTTGGACAAAAACGCGCGGTTGTTGCCGGCGTCGTCCCAGGACAGCCCGCCCTCGTCGTAGCACTCCTTCCAGAACGGCACCGCGAACTTGACCGACTCGATGGTTTCCTTGCTGTTCAGCGCCACGGTCTTGCCGTCGGCCTCGACCTCCTTGCCGCCCCACGACCACAGATACGGATACCAAAAGGCCGGGCCGTCGCCAAAGGCGTGGGCCAGGGTTTGGCCGTAGGGGTGGCTGTTGGCCTTCATCTGCTTCCCGACGGTGCGGTATTCGTCCCAGGTCTGCGGGAACTTGTCGGGGCCGTACCCCACATCCTTGAACCACGAGGTGCGGTTGGCGTACAGCACCCCGAGGATCGTGAACGGCACCGCGATCCACTTTTTGCCGTCATTGGCGACGGCGTGCGCGGTTTCGTAATAGCCGCCCTGCGCCTTGCCGACTTCCTCCGCCACGTCGCTGACGTCGGCGACGCTGTCGGCGTAGAGCTGGGACCAGTTGTTGACCGCCATCAGGATGTCGGGGCCGGTCTTGGACTGGATCGCCGAGCTGATGCGCGCCTGGACGCCGTCGCCGTTGATGGTCTCGATCTCAAGCTTGATGCCGAGCGCCTTCTGGGCTTCGTCGGCGATCTTGCCGCGCAGCAGCTGATCGGAGACCGGCACGAAATCGACGAATTTGAGCCAGTGTAAGGTCGTCGCCTGGGCATAGGCCGGCGCCCGTCCCGAGGCGAGAATGCCGGCGAGGCCGCCGCTTCCGGCCGCCATCGCGCCGGCTCCTGACAGCTTCAAAAAGCGGCGGCGAGTGGTGTGTTGCATTATGATCCTCTCTATTCGGGTATTTCTACTTGGATTGCTTTTGCCAGAGCAAATCGTAGCGACAATTATAACCCGTCTGGCGTGCGCGTGCCGTGCCGTAGCCGTCTATCTTGCCGCTGATGGTTACCTCAGCACCGGGCAGGATCCCGGATTTTACTGGCCCCGGGACATTTCGCATTAGCAGTTCGCCTTGCGGGCCGACCGTTCCTTCGTAATGCAGCAGCCGCGCCTGACCGTTGACAACAACGAGCGGCCTCGCTGCTCCCCGTTCGGGGCATTGTTGAAGGTGCTCCGTTCTCATCGTCGTGTAAGTTTCGTTCACTTTCGTCGCAGAGACGAACGCGTATGTTCCGTCAAATGCCGTCCCGGCCGTCGCGGGCGGTGGGGTTTGCGCATGCGCGGCGGCAATCAAACCGAAAAATCCGACAGTCCCCAGCCATCCGATGCGCCTTTGCATGCGCTTGCCCTCCCCACCGTCATTCTTGCGCCAGTAGGAACCCAGGGCAAGCGACGTGCGTCGTCCCCGGACCCCCGCTTGCGCGGCGGCGATGAGCTGATGATGAGACTTGACCGGATCCCGTTCTAATATCCACGCCGCCAGTCGACGACGTTGTGCAGCGGCCGGCCATCGAGATAGGCGCGCAGGTTGTCGCAGAATATGTCGATGGCGCCGTGCCGGTTCTGGTCGCTGGCGCCGGAGACGTGGGGTGTCATCAGCACGCGCGGATCGGACCACAGCCGTGCCGGCGGCGGATGCTCGAATTCGCCGACGTAAACGTCAAGGACGGCGCCGCGCAGGTGATTGCGCTGCAATGCGTCGGCGAGGGCGTCTTCGTCGACGATCTCGCCCCGCGCGACATTGACCAGCACCGCACCCGGCTTCATCAACAAAAAGCGCTCGGCGTTGAACAGCCGGTCGGTCTCGGGCGTCCACTGGCAGCAGATCACGACGAAATCGCTTTCCCTCAGAAACCGGTCGAGATCGGCCGGCCCGCCGATTTCGCTGAAGCCGGCCGGCAATGGCTCGCCCGGGTTCGGCTCGCGCCGGGTGCCGACGACCCGCAAGCCGAGCCCCGCGCACAAGCGGCCGACATCCTGCCCGATGCCGCCGGCGCCGACGACGCAGGCGGTCTTGCCGTCGAGCAACAGCGGGCGATAAGCGCGATGGTCGAACGCGGCGGCGTCGCGATCGAGGGCGACGCGGTTCAAACATTTCGCCGAATAGAGGATGCCGGCCACGGCATATTCGGCGATCGCCAGGGTGCTGCCGACGCCGCGCGAGGTCGTCACCGTGACGTCGCTGCCCCACAGATCGCCGAGGCGAAGATTGCTGGCGCCGGCGGGGCGCTGGTGAAACCATTTCAATCGCGGCGACCGGGCGCGCAGGTCGAGCGGAAACGGCCAGCCGCCGAGAATGATTTCCGCCTCGCCCAAGAGCCGGTCGCGCTCGTCGCGGGTTCCGAGGCCCGAGGTTCCCGGCGGCAGATAGCGCGCGGCGGCATAGGGCGGCCAGGTGTCGCGGATTTCACCGTCGAACCAGCCGCCGGCATCGGTCAGGTGGATTGCCGGGTCGACTGCCTCCACCCTGGCGCGGTCCGCGGCGCCGATCCGTTGAATGCTGAGGATGGCTATATTTCGCACCGATGCCCTCACCTGATGATCCCCGAATTATCTCTGGATTATCCCTGATAGGGGCAAGTTTTATGCCGTCAACGCTGCGTGCTATCGACTCATGTGTCCGGGCAGCCGAGCCGGATCGAATGGCGGCAGTCGGCCGGGATCGAACGGCGCCAGGTCGACGGTTTGCGCCGCGCCGTCGGCGATCAGCTCGGCCAGCGCCTCGCCGGTCGCCGGCGCGTTCAGCATGCCCCAGACGCTGTGCCCGGTCGCGACATAGGCCCCCGCCACACCCGGCACGCGGCCGATCAGCGGCAGTCCGTCTCGCGTGATCGGGCGAAAGCAGGCCTGCCGCGCCAGAATGTTCGCTGAGGCCAAGTTCGGCGACAAATCGCGGCAGATCGCTTCGAGCCGTTCGATGGCGCCCGGATCCGGGACCACCGCCGCCGGCTCCATCGGCAACGGGCTTTCGCTCGAAATCGCGCAGACATAGGTCGTGCCGTCGGTGCGCGGGAACAATTCGGGGGTTTGCACCGCCCCATTCAACTCGCGGTATTCGCAAAACAGCGCCTCCGCCGGGACCGCGGCGCCGGTCTCGAACACCAGGCTGTGCCCCTTCAGCCCGTAGACCGCCGGAAGCGGCAGCCATGCGGCGGCGAGGATCGACCACGGCCCCATCGCGATGACGACGGCGTCGCCCTCGAGGATTTCGCCATCGACGACGACCCCCGCGACGCGGCCGTCGCGCCGCGCCACATCGGTCGCACGGCCGAGGCGCAATTCGGCGCCCCGCGCCTCGGCCGCCCGCATCATCGCTTTGGTAAAGCGGGCGGGGTGCAGCTGAGCCGTGGTTTCGGGCGAGCCGAGTTGCTGGGTTACCCTGGCGCCGGCCGACAGCCAGGCGAGATCGTAGGCGCCGCCGCGCCGGCCAAGGCGGTGTCCCCCCGGCCGGCAAATCCGCCATAGGTGGTGAGCCGGCGATAGCCCCAATCGCCGTCGATTTCCTCGGCAAGCTGCGCGTGCAGAGTGAAGCTGCGGCGTGCGAGCGCGGCAAGCGGCGACCCGTCGCACCAGTCGAGCGCCAGAAAACCGCCCGATTTGCCCGATGCCGCGCAGGCGATCGCGGACCGCTCGATAACCGTCACGTGCACGCCGCGGCGGCTCAGGAAATACGCGATCGAGGCGCCAATCACACCACCGCCGCAAATCAGCACACGCATTGGTTCGCCTACCCCGCTGCCCGCTCGACCGGGGCACCATAGCGGCCCATGCCGCCAGCTTCATAATCCGAACATCTCGCCTCCCGAAACCTGGGAAGATCGAGATGTGGACTCCGCATTTACGATCAGGCAAAATCATCGACGGGGATTTACAGCGGTACGCTGAAATGAGGTTGTGGGGGTCGATCGCCTTCGCCTTGGCGATATGCGCCGCGTCCGCGACGGGAGCCGGGGCGGCGTCGTGCCGAGCTAAGAAGAACCATAATTGCTTTAATACTCCCGCGGCGGTCAATTTCAGCGCAGTTCCGGACATCTCCAAGCAGATCGTCAGCGCGGAGCCGGCCGCCGAAAAATCGAAACCCAGCGTTGTCGAAGCGCCCCCGATCACGACCTATACCGGCCCGACGGTCGGGGTCAGCTCGATGGCGCATGCCCCGACCGTCGGCTATTACTGGTCACTGGAGCCGGAGAGCGGAAAATAATCCGCCGTGCGCCCTAGAGCCGCCGTGTGCCCCGGAAGCCGCCGTCTGCCCTGAAAAACGCGTGTGGTCCCACCAGAGCGCTCAGCCGACAGCTCGGATGCTGGGCACGGTCCGAGATACGGGGGCGGCGCGCTGACCCACCCGGCGCTGACGAACCCCGCGATGCCCGACGCGGAACGGCGCGCGGATATCCGCCTTCTTCGCTTTGGCCTTGCTTGCAGCGTCGCCGCCTCGCTCGCGCTGACGGCGACGGCGCTCGGCCGGCGCGAACCCCGCCTCCTTGTCGGCGTTAGTGGCTACGTCGCGGGGTTGCTGGCAATGTTCGGCTGCTCGCTGCTCTATCGGACGGCGACGGATGTGCGGCGTCGTCAATTTCTTCGCCGCGTCGATCATGCCGCGATTTTCGCGATGATTGCCGGGTCGGCGACGCCGTTCGCGCTCGCCCATGACGGCGCCCGCGGGACGGTTCTGGCGGCAGCATTGTGGGCTGCCGCGGGGCTTGGGATGGTCTTTAAGCTGCGCTTTCCGATCGGCAGCGTGCGGCGTTCGTCACTGCTTTATCTGCTGCTCGGCTGGGCCAGCGTTGTCTCGGTCGGCTCGGCGGTCTCGGGCGCGACCATCATGTTGGTCGCCGCGGGGGGCGCGTTTTATTCCGTCGGCGTCCCCTTTCTGCTGCTGCGGCGGATGCCTTATCGCCTGGCGATCTGGCACGCGTTCGTGCTTGCCGGCGCTGCCTGCCATTACCTGGCGATACTCAAAGGCGTCGTGCTCGCGTGAACCGGTTGCATCGGCTTGCCGCCGCCCGCTATTTCCAGGCACACTCCAAAGATACGCCAAGCCGTCGCCGTGGGAAGGAAGAGGAATGAAAGAGGGCTATCGCTTCGTCGACTGCGACATGCACATCATGGAGCCGACCGACCTGTTCGACAAATATCTCGACCCGGCGTTCAAGTCGCGGATCACCTCGGCGGCAAAGCGGCTCGATGGCGGCGCCACCGGCATGCGCGGACGCCCGTTGTGGTTCTTCGACGGCACGCCGACCAGCAACGACGGCAACATCTCGCAATACAACCGCATCCGCGGCCCGCTGGTCGGCGCCCGCGGCAACAAGAACGTCATGTTCGCGGTCGAGCGCGGCTACGACGCCGAGGCCCAAATCATCGGCATGGAGATGGAGGGGATCGACATCGCCGTGCTGTTCCCGACCGCCGGCCTGTCGTTCCTCGCGCGCGACGACATGGACCCGCAATTTTCCAACGCGATCTGCCGCGCCTACAACGACTGGCTGCACGATTTTGTTCAGCACAGCCCGGACCAGCTCAAGATGGCGGCGATGCTGCCGGTGCACGACGTCAACCTCGCCTGCCGCGAGCTCTACCGCTGCGTCAAGGAATATGGCGCCGTCGGCGCCTTTGTTCGCCCGAACTACGTCAACGGCCGCTATTGGCATTCGACCTATTGGGATCCGCTCTACGGCATGCTGCAGGACCTGGAGGTCCCGCTGTGCTTTCACGAAGGCACCGGCTCGTATTATTCGACGATCGAGCCGCGCTTTGGCGAAAACCGGTTTATGCGCCACGTCGCCAGCCATTCGACCGAGATGCAATTGGCGCTGATCGCGCTGATGCTGGGCGGCATTCTCGAATCCTACCCGCGGCTCAAGGTGGCCTTTCTCGAAGCGCAGAGCTGGTGGGTGCCGGGGCTGTTGGGCCGCATCGAATGGGATTTGCGCCAGCACCACCAGGCCGATGCGCCCTACTTGAAGCTGACCCCGCAAGAATACTGGCAGCGCAACTGCTTTTCGGCGATCGAGAGCGGCGAGCGCGAGGTCGGCTCGGTCATCGAATTATTGGGCGGCGCCGACAACATCTGCGTGTCGAGCGACTTTCCGCACTTCGACTCGAGCTTCCCCGAGGTGTCGAGCCGGGTATTGCGCAACCCCAGCATCACTCCCGACCTCGGCGGCAAGATCCTGTCGGGCGGCGCCCGCCTCTACGGCTTTGACGACGACGATTTCGGCCGGGCCGACGCCGCCGCCAAGCGCCGCGACAACATCAGCGCCGGCCACGCGTGAGGCGCCGGTCGGAGACATCCGCGGGGATTTACCGGTCGCTGCGCGGCGGGCTGCCGTGAAGCGTCACGGACCCCGCGAACCGCGAAGAGTCTCGACGTTCCGATCCAGATCGATTTGAATACTGACGACCCACAGGCCGGGTTGCAAAAGGGGATCTTAATGCTCGAAAAGGAAGTCGTCGTCACCACCAAGCACGGCGCCATGCCGACATTTGCGGCTTGTCCGGACGGACCCGGCGAATATCCCGGGATCATCTTTTACATGGACGCACCCGGTATTCGTGAAGAGTTGCGCAACATGGCGCGGCGGATCGCCAAGCATGGCTATTTCTGCCTGTTGCCCGACATGTATTACCGGCTCGGCACCTGCCATTTCGACATCCCGCGCCGCGACGACGGCATGTCGGCGGTGATCCGCGCGGCGATGAACCATCTGACGAATGCCCGCGTCGTCGACGACACGGCGGCGTTGCTCGCCTATTTCGACGCCAGCGACAAGGCAAAGCCCGGCCCGGTCGGCTGCGTCGGCCACTGCATGAGCGGGCAATACATCACTACCGTCTCTGCGCATTTCCCGCATCGGATGGCGGCGGCGGCCTCGCTCTACGGCGTCGGCATCATCACCGACAAGGAAGACTCGCCGCACCTGCTGCTCGACAAGGTCAAGGGCGAGCTCTACTACGCCTTTGCCGAAACCGATCAGAGCGTCCCGGCCCACATCCCCGGCGACCTGAAAAAGGCGCTCAAGAAAGCTGACGTCAAATACGAGGTCAAAGTGTTTCCGGGCACGCATCACGGCTTTTGTTTCCCGGAGCGCGCGGTCTACGACACGCTCGCCGCCGAAGACACCTGGAACAAGATTTTCGGGATGTGGGACCGCAATTTGAAGTAGGGACGTCTCGTCCGGGCAGGTCTGGCGGCGGCCTCCCCGCGGCTCAAACGTCTCAGGCGGCGGGGAGGAGCAGACGGGAGGCGGCGGTGCGGATCTCCGGCGGCAGCGGCGCCGGGCGGCGGGCATCGAGATCGAGTTGAACCCCGAACTGGCCGAGGCGGGCGAGTTCGCGTCCGCTTCGGGGATCGGACATGCGGTGCAAAAGGCGGACCGACGAGCTGCCGAGATGGGTGATGCCGGTCTCGACCAGATACGGCTCGCCGAGGGCGGGCGCGTCGCTGACGCGCATGACCAGCTCGAAGGTCGAATAGCCGCGCCGCTCGTTTTTCGTGTAATCGGCGGTCATCCCGATCGCCGCCGAAGTTTGGATAACCGCGTCGGTAAAGCGGTGCACGAAACCGGCGAGCGAGAAGCGTCCGAATTCGTCGAGGTCGCCCGGCCGAACCAAGCCGCGCGCGGTCGCGATCGAGCCGGCGGTCGAGGAGGGATCCGGCCGCGGCTCGGTCTCGGGCCCGTCCCACCGTCCGAGAGGGCCGATTGCGGCGCGCTGCGTATCCGAGAGGTGGGCCGTTTCCCACACCTCCTCGATCCAGGTTACGGGTTCGCCGCTGGCTGAATCGATAAACCGGTGGCCGAGACGCACCACCGGATCGAGTGCGATCGCCGCGCTTTCGACGTGAAAACCGGCCCCGGCCCGCAATTCTCGGGTAAAGCGCATATTGAACCGCCGCGGGAAAACCCCTGAGCGCAAATGGTCGGCAAGGCCGAGCAACGCAGCGAGAGACGTCGATGCCTGGTCGACGCGATCGAGGTAATAGGCAATCGTAAAATGCTCGGTAACGTCGCATTCCCACGGGGCCACGGAGCCGCGACAGGTTTCGGTCCACTCCGCCACTTCAACTCTCCAGTTCTAAGCGCGTGTCGGCGGCGCAGATTGGCACGCCTGATGCGACAGAGGGCTATCCAGTCCGCATCTCTAGTCTAGGCGATCTTCCAGGTGCCATCCGGCATCAGGCAGCTCTCCAGCACATAATGCTCAGGCGTCACCGGCATACGATGGGTTGCCAGCGTATATCTGACGGTCTCGCATGAACGGCCGTTTAGGGTGTAGCGTTTGGCGAGCTTGATCGTCCCGTAATTACCGGAATCGGCGTTGCTCCAGGATGCGATTGTGCCGATGGGCTTGCCGTGCACCTGCTCGTCCACTGTCCGATGCATGATGTCGAGGTCCTGTTTGGTCAACTCGATCTTTGATTCGAAGCCAAACCCCAAAAACTGCGCCTTAACCGGAAGCCATGCGACAACGACGACAAAGAAGACAATTACCCTGATCGGCTTCGCCATCGCGGTTCTCCGGGGCGCAATCTTGACGGCCGAGGCTGCCGCGACGCCTTGACCGAGGTCAACATAAAAGGCCAAACCGTCGGCCGGGTCGCTCTGGGAGCGCTGCCATGGTCATGTATCTCGACGAGGGCGCCATTCGCCCGTTGCTGAACTGGGATCGGCTGATCCCGGCGATGGAGACGGCCCTCGCCGCGTTTTCGTCAGGCCGTGTCGTGCAGCCGGTCCGCGAAATGCTGACGGTCGAGGAGGGCAGGCGCTATCTTGGGGTTATGCCGGCGGCGGCTGAAAATGCTATGGGTGCCAAACTCGTCAGCTTTTATCCCGGCAATGCGGGAACCGGCGCGCCGACGCATCATGCGATGATCTTGTTGTTCAGCACCGACACCGGTGAGCCCCTGGCGGTCATGGACGGCCGCCTGATCACCGAGATGCGCACTGCCGCGGTCTCGGCGGCGGCGACCAAATTTCTTGCCCCGCCCGACAGTCGGGTCCTGGCCTTGCTCGGCAGCGGGGTGCAAGCCGAGGCGCATCTGCAGGCGCTGCGGCACGTGCGCAGCTTTGCCGAGGTTCGGGTGTGGAGCCGCACGCCGGAGCATGCCCGGCGCTTTGCCGCACGCCATGGGGTTCGGGCGACGACGGCGGAGGATGCGGTCCGCGGCGCCGACATCGTCGTTACCGCGACCAGTGCTGTCGAACCGATCCTGAAAGGGGAGTGGCTCAAGCCGGGGGCGCATGTCAACGCGGTCGGCGCGCCGCGGCCGAGCTGGCGCGAGCTCGATGACGCCGCGATGGCCCATGTGCTGGTCGTCGATTCGCGCGCGGCGGTGCTGCGGGAATCGGGCGACGTGATCCTGTCGCGGGCCCCGATCCACGCCGAGATCGGCGAAATCTTTGCCGGCGCGGCCTCGGTTCCGCCAGACGCGACGACGGTCTTCAAATCCGTCGGGCTCGGCGTCGAGGACATCGTCACCGCGAAACTCGTCTATGACATCGCCCGGGCGGAATAAAGCGACATGGAGCGGCGGACCGTGCAACGAATGAACCTTGGAGGCGGCCAGCCGAGACGGCGCCTCGCCGCGACAACGGCGCTCGGTTTCCTTCTTGCCTGCTGCGGGTGCGCGTCAAAGCCGGCGGCGCTGCCGGAGGCGACAGCCGCCGAGACCGACAACGACCCGGCTGAGCCGGTCAATCGCGAAATCTTCAAGGCTAATGTCGCCGTCGATCACGCGGTCGTCAGGCCGGTGGCGCAGGCCTATGTCGACCACATTCCGGACGCGGTGCGGCAGGGTGTCCACAATGTCGTGCAAAATCTCAAGGAGCCGGCGACCGCGGTCAATGACTTGCTGCAAGGAAATGTCGGCAAGGCTTGGCAATCGGTCGGGCGCCTGGCGGTCAACACGACCGTCGGCGCCGCCGGCGTTGTCGATGTGGCCAAGAAATGGGGTCTGCCGCCGCACAGCGCCGATTTCGGGCAGACCCTCGCGGTATGGGGCGTCAAGGAGGGGCCGTTTGTCGAATTGCCGCTGCTGGGGCCGTCAAACGCGCGGGACGCGGTCGGGACCGTTGTCGACATGGCGATGAACCCGCTGACCTATATCGGCGGCCCGCCGGCAACTTATGCCAGCGTCGCCACCGGCGGGGCCGGCGCGGTCGACGTGCGCGCGCAGCATTTGAAAGATTTGGACGAGCTCGAGCGCAACTCGCTTGATTATTATGCGGAGCTGCGCAGCGTCTACCGCCAACACCGCGAAGCCGAGATTGCCGCGGCAAAGGCGCCGGATCAGGCTCAACAGATCTCAACAGGCGCAACCGCAGCAACCGCCACAGTCTGGGCAGCAACCGCTCCAGTCCGGGCAGCAACCGGTCCAGGGCCGCGTCGATCTGACGTACCCCGACAACAAGCCCTGAGCTCGGTCCAGACGGCTTGGTCGGGTGACGACGCGGTTACTGTGCCGGTGGGCGGGGCGAGAAAAACGGAAAGAAGATGTTCTGGCGCGCCGTCCGCGCCTTGCGGACCCGGTCGCGGGATTCTGCGTATTCCGCCAACGCGGCCCGATCATGCGGCGCCACCGAACCTTGTGTCGGTAATACACAGGCGGTCGGGCACCGGGTGACGCCCCGAGTGCGGATGAATTCAGCCACCGCAGCCTCGCTGAGCCGGTCGATAAAAACCTGTCCTGCTGCGGTTTTCTTTTGGGTAATCATCACGTCCCGCCACCCTCTTTTCGTCACCCGAATCGGTGCGTGCAGAAGGCTATCTAGTCGCGTCAGCGGGCACCGCATATGACGGAGGTCACACTGGATTCCGGCAGGAACGAAGGTTTACAAACTGCGTCGACGGCACCGCAGGTAGTTGGACGACATCAAGCGTTGCGAGCGCCCCGCGAAACCCGGGCTGAAACCACGCTCTAATTCCCGAAACGTTCCCTGAGGGCTTTTTCTAAGAATTCAGATCAATGCGTCGGCACGCCCGTCGCCAGCGCCGGCTGACCGGGCTTGGCGCCGATGAACAGCTCGACGGCTTCATTGTCGGGCATCGCCTCGCTTGGCGGAACGCGGCTTTGGTAGGGGATGCCGAATTTGGAGAGCGCCCCCAGCAAGATTTTCGCGGTGTCCGAGCCGTGCCCGCGATTGTCGTAGATGTTGATCCCCATCGCCCGGACGTCGCCGAATATTGTCGTGGTCTCGGGCCCGCGCGCATCCCAACCGGCGGCTTTCAAGACATTGGCGATTTGCGTCGCATAGCGGTAGGCCTCGATGTCGTTCGGGGCGCACGAGACCACGATCTTGCGGCTGCCGAAGGTCCGCAAATAATCGGCGAGGCTGGTTGCCGTGTCGGTGGAGAAAGAACGGATCCGGGTGCTGTCTTCCAGTTTTGCGACCTGCTCTTCGAGCGATTTGACCTGAGCCTCCAGCGTTAGACTGATTTTCTGCTTGAGGCGCGCGAGATCGCGGGCTGCCCATGCCTGCCATACTGTCGCAACCAGCGCCAGCGCACCGACCGAGGCGATGCCCGCGAACCGTAGCCGCTTGGCCGCGGCGCTCGCCGCGGGCGCCACCAGGGCGGCCAGCGCCAGCGCGACAAGGACAACGACCGATAGCGTCGAAAGCCAGGCCGACAGTTCACCGGTAATCGACATCCCACCTCGCTGTTTGCCTGTCTGAAAAGAGATTGGGCGGGCAGGGTTATTCGGCCGCCAGGGCGGCGTCGGCCGGCTTGCGCCCGTGCCGGCCGACGCCGATCAGCATCGCCATCGCCGCCGCGCCGAGGCAAAGCAGCCCGGCCAGTACAAAAGCTTCGAGATAAGTGCCGAATGAAATCCGCAGCACCCCGCCAAGATAAGCAGCCGCAGCGCCGCCGATTTGATGAATCACGGTGATCCAGGCGACCATGATCGCCGCCCGCTCGGCGCCGACGATGCGCGTCAGCAGGCGAACCGTCGGCGGCACGCTGGCGATCCAGTCGAGCCCGTAAAACATTGCGAACAGCGACAGCCCGTAGAACGAGGTGCCGAAAGCAAACGGCAGATACATCAGCGCCAAACCGCGCAACCCGTAATACCAGGCGAGCAACGTCCGATTGTCCCAGCGGTCGCTGAGCCAGCCCGATAAGGTCCCGCCGACAAAGCTGAACACGCCGGTCGCGGCTAAAAGCCCGGCGCCGGTGACCTCAGGTAGGCCGTGATCGACGCAAGCCGGGATCAGGTGCGTGCCGATCAGTCCGTTGGTCGTGGCGCCGCAGATAAAATAGGCGCCGGCGAGCAGCCAGAAATCGCGCGAGCGCGCGCCCTCGACGAGCGCTCGGAACGCCACGCCGACTGGATTGCCGATGGTGGGCAGGACGGCCCGCGGCGCGCGGTCGTCGCCATAGGGCGAAAGCCCGACATCCTCCGGGCGGTTGCGCATCAAGAGCGCCACCGCCGGCACGACGGCCACGACCACCCCGGCCAGAGCGAACGACATCGCGCGCCAGCCGGCGTGGGTCGCCAAACCCGCCATCGCCGGCAGAAAGACCAGCTGCCCGGCGGCGTTGGAGGCGGTCAGCACCCCGATAACCAGCCCCTGGCGCGCCCGAAACCAACGCGCCGCGACAAAGGCGGCGAGATAATTGCCGACCACACCGCAGCCGGCGCCCGACGATCACGCCCCACAGCAGCACGAGCTGCCAGGATTGCTGCATCGCCGGGGTCAGCGCAACCCCGGCGGCGGCCACGGTCAGCGCCAGGGTCATCGTCCGACGTACGCCCCAGCGGTCCATCAATGCCGCGGCGAACGGCCCGACCAGGCCGTAAAGCAACAGATTGACCGCGATCGCGAACGAGATCGTCGCGCGCGACCAGTGAAACTCGTTTTCGAAGGGCACGATCAGCACGCCGGGCGCGGCGCGGATGCCCGCGGTCAGCAGCAGCACGACAAAGGTGACGGCGGCGACGACCCAGGCGTAATGCAGTTTAGCCGGTAAGCGCATCCCGTTCCTCAGCCGACCGGAGCCGGCACCGGCCGTCCGGCGCGGAGGGTTTCACCATCCATCGGGGCGTCGGGCTACTCGCCTTCGAGCGGCTCGGTCTCGATGATCTCGATGCCGAAGCCGGCGAGGCCGACATAGGTGCGCGAGCGGGTCGCCAGCAATTGGATCGACGAGATCCGCAGGTCGCGCAGGATTTGCGCGCCGAGCCCGACCTCGCGCCACTGCGCGCTGCGCTCGCGCTCCGAGGGGGTCGTCTCCTCGCCGACGGTCGAGGTCGGCACGCCCGAGCTGCCGTCGCGCAGATAGACCAGCACCCCCTGCCCGGCGGCCTTGAAACGGTCGAGCGCCGCGTGGATCGACTTGGCTCCGCCAAACAGATCCTCGATCACATTGGCGCGGTGCAGCCGGGTCGGGACATTCACGCCGTCGCCGATATTGCCGTAGACAAAGGCATAGTGATGCACCTTGTCGAACGGCGTCACATAGGCATAGCCGACAAGCTCGCCGATTTCGCTCGCGACGGTGAATTCGGCGACCCGGGTCACGAGCTTGTCGCGCGCCTGGCGATAGGCGATCAGATCGGCGACCGAAATCCGCTGCAGCGCATGCTTTTTGGCAAAAGCCGCGACCTGAGGGCCGCGCATGACCGTGCCGTCATCGTTGACCAGCTCGCAGATCGCCGCGACCGGCTCGAAGTCCGCAAGACGGCAAAAATCGACCGCCGCCTCGGTATGGCCCGAGCGCATCAGCACCCCGCCATCCTTGGCGATCAGCGGAAAGATGTGGCCCGGCCGAACAAAGTCGGCGCGTCCGGCATTGTTGTTGGCGAGGTTGCGGATCGTCGCGGTTCGGTCATCGGCCGAGATGCCGGTTGTCGTGCCGTGACGGTAGTCGACCGAAACGGTGAAGGCGGTGCCGTGAATGGCGTCGTTGTCGGCGACCATCGGCGCCAGATGCAGCCGGCGCGCGATCTCGCCGGTCAGCGGCGCGCAGACGATGCCGCAGGTGTGGCGGATGATGAACGCCATCTTTTCCGGCGTCGCATGCACCGCGGCGAGGATCAGGTCGCCCTCGTTCTCGCGGTCGTCGTCATCGGTGACGACAATGATCTCGCCGGCGGCGAACGCGTCGATCGCCTCGCGGACACGGGATTGGGGCAAGCTCGATCCTCTCCGCAACGGCCGCCCGGCTACGAGAAGCCGTTGGCGGCGAGAAATCTCGGGTTCGCCAGACGCAGCTTGGCGATCGTCGACCGCCACAGAATAGCGCGTGCCTTCGCCGCGCGCTCCGGTGAATTCTCGAAGGCGCCGATGCGCAGGTCGCGGGCGAAGCGGCGCAGCAGATCGGCGTCGCGCCCTCGCCGTCTCACACCCGTAAAGCGCACTCCAGGTCCGACGATGGATCGCCTCGCAACTCCGCCTCGCTCCGACAGCGTCCGCCTCGCGCTCGGCGATCGCCATGCAATTGGCGACGAGCCGAGCCTCGAGCTGGCGCGCCGGCGGCAGCAGCGGCAGCAAATCGTTGACCAGCACGTCGCGGGCGAGCGCCAACAATTCCGGCCCGCTCGGTTGATCGTGATGCCGGGGGCGCTGCCGCTTCTGGCAGCGGTCGCCGTCGCGGCCGGTCCGCGGCGGCGCTCGGTCGAGCAGCATCAGAATTTCGAGCTCGCATTCACCGGCGCGACGGCCGGTCAGGGCCAGATCGAGGCTGCGTTCGCCGCCGATGATGATAGCGGTCGCTCTGCTGCAGCGCAATCACCGCCCAGCGCACGCTTGCCAGGACCTCCCAGAAATGGACGCGAACCGGGTCGATCGCCCGCCCGCTTTCGCTCTGGTAACCGCGATAAAACGGCGCCCGGTCGGCGATGCCGCCGGCCTCACGGTCGAGCCGGGCGAAGCGCCATCCCTTGCTGCAGAACCAGCCGATATCCTCGTGCGGGTCGCCCCAGCCGGCAAATTCCCAATCGAGGATCCCGGTCAGCCGGGCGCCGTCGAGCAGGTAATTGCCGGTGCGGAAATCGCGATGACACAGCACCGGCTCCGCCGGCGGCGGGAGGTGGGTTTCGAGCCAGCGAATCGCCCATTCGAGCACCGGCCGCGGCGCCGGCCGGGTGTCGAGATAGGTGCGAAAGCCGGCGATCTGGCGGGTTGGGCCGGCTTCCTCGGGCGGCGTCAGAAAGCCCAGATCGGGGCGCGGCGGCCGGATCGTGTGGATATGTGCCAGCTCGCGGCCAAGCCGCTCGGCGATTTCCGGCAATACCGGGTCGAGCGCGGCATCGCGGGTGATGCGATGCGCCGCCGCGGTCCCGGTGGCGCGGCGCATGACAAAGAACGGCTTGCCGAAGACGGCGGGGTCGGCGCAGGCGAACAATGGCTCCGGCACCGTCACCCCGGCGGCGAAGGCCGCCTTCAGCACCGCGAATTCCTGCAGGCGGCCGAGGCTCGACGGCACCCCGGTATCGCCCGCCGCACGCAGGACCAGATGTTGGCCGCCGTCGAGGACACCGCCGGAAAAATGGGCGTCGAGCCCCCAATTTTCCTGGATCGCACCGCCGGCAAGCGCGGCCAGCTCGGCGATCTCGCAGGCCCGCGCCCCGCTCGCCGCGGCAAGAAAGCGTTCCAGCGCCGTGCGCCGATGGTCGGCGCCGGCCCGGTCAGATCGCGGCGACGCCGTGTCCGCCATCGACGGCGATGACCGCGCCGGTGATGTAGGCTCCCGCCGGCGAGGCCAGCAGCAGCATCGCGCCGTCGAGATCGTCGGGCTGCCCGACGCGACCCAGCGGAATGCGGGCTTCCAGCCGTTTGCCGGCGTCGCTGCGCAGGAAGTCACGGTTGAAATCGGTCTCGACATAGCCGGGGGCGAGCGCGTTGACGAGGATGCCGTGGCGCGCCAGCTCCATCGCCAGCACATGCGTCAGATGAATGAGCCCCGCCTTGGCGGAGCAGTAGCTCGGCACCCGCGCGATCGTCCGCGTACCCAAAACCGAGGCGATGTTGACGATCCGTCCCGGCCGGTCGCGGCCGATCAGGTGTCGGGCGAATTCGCGCGCCATCAGCCAGGCGCCCTTGAGGTTGGTGTCGAGGACGTAATCCCAGTCCTCCTCGGTGTGGTCGAGCACCGGCTTGGAGACGACGACCCCGGCATTGTTGACGAGCAGGGTCAGCGGCCCGAGCCCGCGCTCGGCCTCGGCGACGGCGGCGGCGACGCTGTCCGAGCGGGTCACGTCGAGCGCGATCGCCAACGCATTGCCGCCGTCGGCTTCGATCTCGCGCGCCGCCTCGGCGAGCCGGTCCGTGCGCCGCGCCGCGAGCGCCACCTTGGCGCCGGCGGCGGCCAGCAGCAGCGCCAAGTGCCGCCCAATGCCGCTCGAAGCGCCGGTGACGAGCGCCACCTGACCCTTCAGCTCGAAACTCGGCAGCGCCGTCATGTGAGCGGTGTGCCGTAGCAGCACCCCTCACCCTCCCGCCGCGCGGGTCCCTCCCTCTCCCCGCTGGCGGGGAGAGGGTTGGGGTGAGGGGCGACCCTCTCAGCGATCATGACGAAAGCTCCTTGGCGCGCTCGCGCAACTCGAATTTCTGAATTTTGCCGGTCGAGGTCTTTGGCAACGGTCCGAAGACGACCGTGCGCGGTACTTTGTAATGCGCGAGATGGTCACGGCACCAGGCGATGACATCCTCGGCGCGAGAGCGACGGCCCGGCGTCGTCGAGCGTCAGAGGTCGTGACGAACGCGCACGGGCTTTCGCCCCATTTCGGATCGGGGCGGGCGACGACCGCGGCTTCCATGATCGCCGGATGGCGGTAAAGCGCCTCCTCGACCTCGAGCGAGGAAATGTTTTCGCCGCCCGAGATGATGATGTCCTTGGCGCGATCCTTGATCTCGACATAGCCGTCCGGGTGCATGACCGCGAGGTCGCCGGTGTGGAACCAGCCGCGGTCGAAGCTCTCGTCGGTGGCCGCCTGGTTCTTCAGATAGCCCTTCATCAACGTATTACTGCGCAACACCAATTCGCCGATCGTGGCGCCGTCGGCCGGGACGTCCGCCATCGTCTGGCGATCGACGACGCGCTGCCCGCCGAGGGTCAGACTTGCCACTCCTTGCCGCGCCATGCGCCCGGCGCGCTCGTCGACGCGGCAGTCCGTCCCATGCTTCCTGCCAGGCGCAAACCGTCGAGGGTCCGTAGCTCTCGGTCAGCCCGTAAAGATGAGTGACCCGAAACCCCATCCGCTCCATCGCCTCGATCACGGCCGAGGGTGGTGCCGCACCGCCGGTCGCCGCCTCGACGACATGGTCAAATGGGCGCCTGGCCTCCTCGGGCGCGTGCGCCAGCAAATTCAACACGATCGGCGCGCCGCACAGATGCGTGACGCGATGCTCGGCGATCATCGCAAAGATCGACGCCGGATCGACGCGGCGCAGGCAGACATGGGTGCCGGCGACGGCCGTCACCGCCCAGGGATAGGTCCAGCCGTTGCAATGAAACATCGGCAGGGTCCACAGATAGACCGAATCGCGATCGAGCCCGAAGGTGATCGCGTTGCCGAGCGCATTCAGAAACGCGCCGCGATGATGATAGACGACCCCCTTGGGATTGCCCGTCGTTCCCGAAGTGTAGTTGAGCGCGATCGGCGCCCATTCGTCGGCGGGGCTGCTCCAGTCGGCCTGCGGGTCGCCCTCGGCGAGAAAGGCTTCGTAATCGGTGCCGCCGAGCGGTTCGCCGCCTTGCGCGTCGTCGATTTCGACGAGCGGCAGCGCGCGGCCGTATTCCGCCAGCGCCGGCTTGACGACCGGGGCGAATTCGCGATCGGCGACCAGCAATTTCGCCTGCCCGTGCCCGAGGATAAAGGCAATCGAGCGCGCGTCGAGCCGCGTGTTCAACGCGTTCAGCACGGCGCCGGCCATCGGCACGCCGTAATGCGCTTCGAGCAGCGCCGGCACATTGGGCGCCATCACCGCGACCGTGTCGCCTGCGCGAATGCCGCGCCGGCGCAAGGCATCGGCTAACCGCCGGCAGCGCGTGTAGAATTCGCGGTAGCTGTAACGCGCCTCGCCGTGCACGATCGCGATCTTGTCCGGATAGACCGCGGCGGCGCGCGCCAGAAAGGACAACGGCGACAGCGCCGTAAAATTCGCGGCGTTCCTGGCGAGATGTGGCGCGTCATACTGCCCGCCGGAGGATGGCACGAACGACCTCTTGCAAACCCGCGACTATTGCCGCCGCATCCTCCCGAGACCGCCGCCCCAGGTCAAGCCGGCTCGACGCGCTCAGCTCCCGGAGCGCCATTCGAGAACGATTTGAGGCGGCTCTTCGGCGACCGCCCTAAAGCCGAGCTTGTGGTAGAGCCGCTGCGCCGCCCGGTGATAAGGGAATGACCGCAACCGCGCCGGAAGGCGCAGTCGCCGCGGCTCGTCCAGCGCCGCCGCCAAAACCGTCGTGCCGATGCCCAAGCCCTGCACCTGCGGCAGCAAGGCAAAGTCGATGAAATAGACGCAATCGGCGCGGACCTCGCTGACGATGCGGCCGATCGCCCAGCGGTCGAGCTCGATGATGTCGTAGCGCGCCGCCGGGAAGCTTTGGCGGTAGGTCTCGTTCATCGAGCGAAACTGAACCTGCAGCAGAAACTCCTTGTCGTGCGGCGAAAGCGGCATCAGCGCCATTTCCGCCGCCCGGTTGCTGGCGAACAACAGATAAAGAAAGGCTTCTTCGGCGGGGCCGCCGGCGGCCGGCCGCAAGCCTACCGTGCCATGCGAGGTGCGGATTTTCAGCTCGGGTCGCACCACAGACATCGCGGGCGACAAGCGGCTATTCGCCGGTTTGCGCGATGATCGCCGAGGGCCAATATGCATTCCCGATCACCGCGCCGGGCGATCGCGGCGCCGCGCGAGGGAACCGATGAGCAGCGTCGACCAACTCACCGCCGATGATTTTTCCGCTTATCTCGAAAGGCTGTTTCGGCCGGTCGGGACCGAGCTCGGCCTGAGGCTGGTCAAGATCAGCCAGCATGAATTTTCCGGATGGGACGCCGCACCGCGCAAGCCCTTTTCACTGATCCTGCGCGGGCCGCCCCACCCCGTGCTGGCCGAGGGCATTCATCGCATCGCAATCGCAGACGGCCCCGTCCTGACACTCTACGTGATCCCGATTCTCACCGCGGGGCGCGATCGCCAGGATTATCAGATCGTCTTCAACTGAGAACTCGCGCGGCAAGGTCAGTTGCGCGATGGAAAAATCCCTTGCAGCGCGATGCAGTAATTGATCGTCAGATACGGCATCCGGTTTTCGTGCGGCAAGCCGGCCCCCGCGACGCCGACCGCGCCCGCCGCCATCGCCACCGTCGGTGCGGTATTGCTGTAGACGTTTTCAACCGGGTTGTTGGTCTCGATGCCGTAGCCGCTGCCCATCCGCACGCCGCTGCTCGGGATGTTGGTGCCGTTCGCCTGGCCGTTATTGGTGGCGTTCAGCGTATGGGTGTGGATCGGCGCCTCGCTTGAGAGCAATTGGTGCGTTTCCTGCCCGCCTGCGGCCCCGAGCGGATACGACGACAGCCCCAAGCCCTGGCCGAAGCCCAGGGCGAGCCGCCCGCGCAGGTCGGGAAGGTTGAACGTGGTCGTGCCGTTCCCGCCATAAGTGGTGCCGAGCAGCGCGAACAAAGCCTGGTTCTGGGCGATCGACAAGGTCTGGCCCGCGCACATCGCCCAGCCCGCCGGCGCGAAATTGAACCCGAAGGCTTCGATCATCGACAGGTATGGATCCGACATCTCGCCGACCGCTCCTCGATGGGGATGGCTGCCTCAGCTTCGCGACGGGAAAATGCCCTGCAAGGCGATGCAGAAATTCAGTGCGAGGTACGGTTCGACATTGTTGTGCGGCAGGCCGCCCCCGGCAGCGGCGGTCAATGCCGCCGGCGCCAATGTCGTCGCCGTTCCCGAGGCGCTGTAAAGCGCCAGATTTATCGCGCCGCCGCGGGCGCCGGTTTGCCCTTCGGCCTCGCTCAGGCCGCCCGGCGTATTGCCGGCGCCGGCGCTGGCGGCGGCAAACAGCCCGTGCGAGTGCGCCGGATAGGAGGCCGAATTTATCGGCACGGTTTCGGCGCCGCCGGCTTCGCCGATCGAATAAATCGACAGGCCCGGACCCTGGCCCTGCCCGACCGGTGCGCGGCCGCGCAAATCGGGCAGCATAAAGGTGCTGACGCCGTTGCCGCCGAAATTGGTGCCGAGCAGCGAAAACACCGCCGTATACTGCGCGATCGACAAGGTCTGACCCTGGCACAACGCCCAGCCGACCGGCGCGAAATTGCAGCCGAGAATGGTTATCTGTCCGAGAAAGGGGTCCATTTGGCCCGAGCCTTCGATCAGCTGCGCGACGGGAAGATGCCGGACAGCGCGATGATATAGTTCAACCCCAGATAGGGCTGGCGGTTTTCGTGCGGAACGCTCGAACCGAAATTGCCGATCGACGCCGGCGCCAACGCGGTCGGTGCGCCGGCACCATAGAGCTTGACCGCCGCCGCCGGCGTCCCGAGAGACAGGCTCGGTCCCGGGTTGGGCGAGGTGACATTGGTCGCCGCCATCATTGTATGAGTATGCGCCGGCGCCTGGGACGTTGTCAGGGTGACCGTCTCGACGCCTCCCGCCTGCCCCTGATCGTAATTTGCAAGGCCGGGTCCCTGACCCTGCCCGACCGCCACGCGGCCGCGCAAATCAGGAAGGTTGAAGGTCTGCGTCCCGTCGCCGCCAAAATAGGTGCCGAGCAGCGAGAACAATGCCGGGTTCTGCGCGATCGACAGTGCCTGCCCCTGGCACAATGCCCAGTCGACCGGGGCAAAATTGAACCCGACGAGCCTGATCGTCCCCAAAAAGGCCTGGGTCATCTCTTGGCCCCGCGCTGGTTATGGTAAAGCCGGCCGGCGTTTGCCGCGCAGTCCTGCCGCCCAGCAGCCGAGGATGCCGACCGTCAGCAGCGCCAAGCTCGCCGGCTCCGGGGTTGGTATGGT
The DNA here is from genome assembly GCA_963775525.1 of uncultured Alphaproteobacteria bacterium. GTDB lineage: Bacteria > Pseudomonadota > Alphaproteobacteria > ATCC43930 > CGMCC-115725 > AP-15. The sequence goes on from CAVZJF010000006.1 coordinate 92,706, forward strand.
CGTGCCGCCGGTGGTGACGTCCAGAATCAGCGCCGCGCCGACGCTCGGCGTTTCGCCAACAAGGTTTACAAATATATCCGTGGCGCCAAACGTCAGTCCGCCGGCAACCGGTGAAAACATGCTTGCAGGATCGACCGTTACGCCAGTGATGTCGACATTGCCGAAGAAGACAAAACCAAACCCACTGAACACATCCGGGCAAGGCGTCGTCGACACGGAACAGAACGGCAACGCAGCCTCATTAGTGATGGTGATCGTCGTATCTGCGACATCAATCGTGGCTTCATCGGACACAGACAAGGGAAAATGCGCCGGGATCAAAGATGGCGGCGGCGGCGGATTTGTCGGTCCGCTGGGACCTTCAATTTCGAACGGCGCTGGGTTCGTGTACGGGGCCGTCGACGATGTGACGACAGGCACAGTCGACGCGCCAAGATAGAGCAACGCGGCAACCGTGTTCGTCCCGTTGCCGATAAGGCCGGCCTGGGCCGGCAGGCTCGCCTGCATCAACAACAAAACCGCGCCAATGCCGATCAGGGGATTGAAACGCATCTCTGTTCCTTCGATAACGGCGCTGCCGCTCGAAGGCATTGCCGGGTTGGGCGGGTCGGGCTCGAAGCCGCGCGGCTCGCCCTGACGCATGCAAGACGGGTATTTATAGCGCTGAAGTGGCGGCCGGTCAATCCACGGTTTTACCGCGCGCCGCCGCCGGCCGCTCGAGACCCTTGCGCCGGCGTTCCGAGGCCCGGCATGCTGACGCAAATCGTTCCAGCTGAACCGGGGCACGATGCATATCGACATTGTCTCGGACGTCGCCTGCCCGTGGTGCTTTATCGGCAAGCGCCGGCTGGAGCGCGCCCTGGCGCTGCGGCCGGATGTCGTGACGACCCGGTCGTGGCGCGCGTTTCAGCTCAATCCGGATTTGCCGAGCGACGGGGTCCCGCGCGATTTCTTTCTCGCCGCGAAATTCGGCAGCACGCGCCAGGCGGTGCGCAGCTATGCCGCCATCGCCGCGGCCGGTCGCGGCGAGGGCATCGACTTTGCCTTTGAGCGGATTCGACGCACCCCCAACACCCTGTGCGCGCATCGCCTCATTCGCCTGGCTGCGGCGGAGAGCCGCGCCGACGCGGTCGTCGAGGCGCTGTTCCGCGCGTACTTCATCGACGGCGTCGACATCGGCGACATCGAGCTGTTGGCGAAAATCGCGGGGAGCGCCGGTATCGATCGCGGCCGCGCGCTCGCTCATCTCGCAAGCGACGCAGGCGCGGCGGAAGTGCTGGCCGAAGACCAGCGCGCGCGCCGGCTCGGCATCCATGCCGTTCCGTGCTTTGTCATCGAACGCGGCTACGCCATTTCCGGCGCGCAGGAGCCAGAGATGTTCCTGCCGTTGTTCGACCTCGCCGCCGGCATCGGCAACCCCGCGCCCGCGCAGTCTTGACCGGATAGGGTCGGCCGGCGGCCTCGGCCGTTGCCGCGGCGGCGAGCGTAAGCCTTGCGGCCCCGCGCGACCCGTGCAAGTATTCCTCGAATACATGTCGTTAACTATACGGTGTCGCATGAAAGACAAAGAGACAAATGTAGCGTCTTTGAAATGGCCGGGGCTGCTGACGGTCGCTCTTCTGCTGTTGATCGGCGACCGCGCTTCGGCCGCGACCCTGTGTGTCAATCAAAATCCCAGATCGGGTTGCTATCCGACGATCGGCGCCGCCGTCACAGCGGCGGGGGCGGGCGATACGATCCAGGTGGCGCCGGGGCGCTATGCCGAGGACGTCCACATCATAAAGCCGCTCTCGCTGATCGGCGCCGGCGCGCAATCGACGACAATCGACGCCAAAGGCTTGGCGAACGGCGTCTTTATCGACGGCGGCGCCGGTAGCGGCAGCGTCACCCCGGGCAGCAACACGCTGGTCGGGGTCACGGTCAGCGGGTTTACGGTGCAGAACGCGAATTTCGAGGGGATCCTCGCCGCCAACGCCTCGAATGTGACCCTGTGGGCCAATCAGGTCCAGCGCAACGACCGCGCGCTCGCGGTTGGAGCCGGGAACTGCCCTGGTATCCCGGCTTTCGAGACCAACGAGGGCGACGATTGCGGCGAGGGCGTCCACCTGCTCGGCACCGATCATTCGACGGTCGTCAACAACACGGTCGCCAACAATGCCGGCGGCATTCTGCTCAGCGACGACACCGGCCCGACAAATTCAAATGTGATCCAGGAAAACGAGGTGCGCGACAACGTCTACGACTGCGGCATCACGATGGCCTCGCACGCGCCGGCCGCCATCACCGGCTCGACCGCGCCGTTTGGCGTTTTCGACAACACGGTCGCCAAGAACGAGTCGACCGGCAACGGCACCCAACCGCCCGGCTCCGGCGCCGGTGTCGGCATGTTCGCCCCCGGCCCGATCGACAACCTGACCTATGGCAATGTCGTGGTCGCCAACCGCCTGACCAATAACGGAGACGGCGGTGTCGCGATGCACACCCACGTGCCGAACCCGGGCATCAAGCTGCGCGACAACGTCATCACCGGAAATTACATCGCCGGGAACGGCCCGGATTCCGGCGTCACCTCCGTGCCGACCGGCATCAGCCTGCTGGGGACGGCGCCGGCCACCGGCACCCTGATCACGCTGAACCAGATCGAGAAAGAGTCGATCGACATCGCGGTAAACAACGCCGCAGGCGGTGCTGTGGTCGCCCATTTGAACAATCTCGTCGGCCGTGGCGTTGTCGGTCTCGCCAATCTCGGCGCCGGCCCGGTCGACGCGACCCAGAATTGGTGGGGCTGCGCCGCTGGTCCGGGTGGCTCCGGCTGCGCCAAAGTTCAGGGCGCCAGTGTTACGACGACGCCGTTCCTGACCCGGCCGGTGCAGGCCGCCGGAACCGACTAGGGGCGCGTCGAGCGTCCGGCAGGCGGCCGCCTGCCGGGCCGGCGCGCCCTCTTACCGGGCCGGCGCCCGCCTGCCGGGTCAGCCGCCGGAGGCCGCCGGCTCGCGCAGCTTGAAGCGCTGGATCTTGCCGGTGGCGGTTTTCGGCAGCTCGTCGGAAAACGCGACCCAGCGCGGGCATTTGAACGCCGGCAGCAGGCTTTTCGCATGCTGTTCCAGCGCGCCGGCGAACGCGTCGTCCGCGGCAACCCCGGGTTTGGCGACGACGAACGCCTTCGGCCTGATCAGCCCGTCGCCGTCGGCGGCGCCGACGACGGCGGCTTCGAGAACGCCGTCATGCGCCACCAGGACCGCCTCGACCTCGGCCGGCGAGACGAACATGCCGCTGACCTTCATCATGTCGTCACTGCGGCCGCAATAGACGTAATAGCCGTCCTCGTCCTCGTAGTACTTGTCGCCGGTGCGCGTCCATTCGCCGACAAACGTCGTCCGGCTCCGCTCGCGGTTGTTCCAATAGCCGGCCGCGGCGCTGGGGCCGCTGACCAGGAGGTCGCCGATCTCGCCCTGCTGCACCGGGCGTCCTTCTTCGTCGACGATCTTGACCCGGTAGCCGGGCACCGGCCGGCCGGTCGTGCCCCAGCGGACGTCGCCCGGCCAGTTGCTGAGGAAGATGTGAAGCATCTCGGTCGAGCCGATGCCGTCGAGGATGTCGACGCCGACCCGGCCCGCCCACCGCCGGCCGATTTCAGCCGGCAACGGCTCGCCGGCCGAAACGCAGCGACGCAAGGCGATTTGATCCGGGCGCGGCAAGTCGGGCGCGGCCAGCATCTGGTTGTAGAGCGTCGGGACACCGCAAAAAATGGTTGGCCGCTGTTCCCTCAGGATGCGGGCAACCAGCGCGGGGGTGGGGCGTTCGGCGGTCAGTATACTGGTGGCGCCAACCGCCATCGGGAAGGTCAGCGCATTCCCCAGCCCATAGGCGAAGAACAGCTTCGCCGCCGAAAAGACCACATCGGTTTCTTCGATGCCGAGCACCGGGATCGCATAGGATTGCGCGGTCTGCATCAGGCTTGCGTGGACGTGTATGGCGCCCTTCGGCCGCCCCGTCGAACCCGACGAATAAAGCCAAAAGCACGGTTCGTCGGCATGCGTCGACGCGACCTCGCCATCGTCCGCCGATTGCGCGAGAAGCGCCGCGAGCGATCCCGTACCGCCGGCGGCGGGGTCCGAGACGACGACCTGCGGCCTCGGTCCGGGCAGCAGCGCCAGGGCCTGCTGCATCGCCGGCAACACCGGCGCCGACACGATGACCGCGCGGGCACGGCTGTCGGCGAGCACAAAAGCGAGTTCCTGCGCGCTCAGCAGGGTGTTCACCGCGACCGGCACGATCCCCGCCTTGATCGCGCCGAGAAACGCGGTCGGGAAGTCGATGCCGTCGAGCAGGCAAAGCAGGATGCGCTCTTCGCGATGGATGCCGGATGCCCGCATCGCATTGGCGAACCGGCCCGCCCGCCCGGCGAGATCCGCATAGCTGTAGCGGCCGTGATCGTCGATGAAGGCGGTCTTTTCCGCTCGTCCGGCCGCGAGGTTGCGCTCGATCAGATCCGCTGCGGCATTGTAGGTCGGCCCGAGCGTCATCGCGCGTCTCCCGGTTTAAAATTCTTGTTCAGATTCTTGTCGTCCTGCGGGTTAAAGAAAAGCATTTCCGTGCTGTCGCCGCTATGCTGCCGTTGCAGGGAGAACGATGGTAACCTTTGACACCGACCCCGCCCGCTACCGGCATTGGCGCCTGTCGTGCGACGGGCCGGCCGCGACCCTCGCCCTTGACGTCGACGAGGAGGGCGGGCTCGATCCCGGCTACCGGCTGAAGCTCAATTCCTATGATCTCGGCGTCGACATCGAGCTGGCGGACGCGTTGAACCGCATCCGTTTCGAGCATCCCCAGGTGCGGGTCGTGGTGCTGACGAGCGGCAAGGAGCGGGTATTTTCTTCAGGCGCCAACATTTACATGCTGGGCCGGGCGAGCCACGCGCAAAAGGTCAATTTCTGCAAGTTCACCAACGAGACAAGAAACGGCATCGAGGATTCGAGTGCCGCGTTCCGGGCTCAGGTTTCTCGCCGCCGTCAACGGCTCCTGCGCCGGGGGCGGCTATGAGCTGGCGCTCGCCTGCGACGAGATCGTCATGGTCGACGACCGGTCGAGCACGGTCAGCCTGCCCGAGGTGGCATTGCTCGGGGTATTGCCGGGCACCGGCGGGCTGACCCGGCTCGTCGACAAGCGCAAGGTGCGCCGCGATCTCGCCGACGTCTTTTGCACCAGCGCCGAAGGCGTGCGCGCCGACCGCGCCAGGGCATGGAAGCTTGTGGATTGGACGGCGCCGCCCGTCCGCTTCCAGGGCCTCGTCGCCGAGCGCGCCGCGGCGCTCGCCGCCCAAAGCGACCGCCCGGCCGATGCCTGTGGTGTCGCGCTGCCGCCCCTCGAACGCATCGACGACGAACAAGGATGGCGTTACCGGTGGGTCGCCGTCGAGATCGCCCGCGCCGATCGCATGGCAACTTTAACCGTGACCGGCCCCGGTAACGACGACCTGCCCGCCGACCTCGACGGGATCTTAGGCCAGGGTGCGCGCTGGTGGCCGCTGGCGGTGGCGCGCGAATTGGACGACGCGCTGTTGATGTTGCGCGCCAACGAGGCCGAGATCGGGATCGTGGCGCTGAAGACCCGCGGCAATTTGGAGGCCGTCCGTGCTTGCGACGCGGCGACCGTCGCCAATCGCGATCATTGGTTTGTGCGCGAGACGATTGGGTATTTGCGCCGCACCTTGCAGCGGCTCGACGTCTCCTCGCGCAGCCTGTTCGCGATCATCGACGAAGGCTCGTGCTTTGCCGGCACCCTCTTCGAATTGGCGCTTGCCGCCGACCGCAGCTACATGCTCGCCGACGGTCCGCGGGTAGCACTCGGTCCGTTGAATTTCGGCGGCCTCGAAATGGTCAACGGCCGCACCCGCCTCGCGGCCCGCTTCAACAACGACGCGGTGCAATTCGTCGAGGGCGCGCGCGACGCCGCCGCGGCGGTGGAGCAGGGCCTCGTGACCTTCGCCCCCGACGAGCTCGACTGGGACGACGAGGTCAGGCTCGCTGTCGAGGAGCGCGCGAGCCTTTCCCCGGACGCGCTGACCGGCATGGAGGCCAATCTTCGCTTTGCCGGCCCCGAAACCGTCGCCACCAAAATCTTCGCCCGCCTCTCGGCGTGGCAGAACTGGGTGTTTTCGCGGCCCAACGCGATTGGTGAGAACGGCGCGCTGAAGCGCTATGGCAGCGGCGCCAAGGCCCGGTTCGACTGGGAGCGGGTCTAGCAGGCTGCTGAAAATGTCGTTTCGCTCGGCATGCACCCTTCGGAGACGGCCGGCCTGTCCTGAGGAGCCGCCGCAAGCGGCGTCTCGAAGGAGGCCTCCTCAGGGTGAGGCCAAACCCTTGATACAGCAGGACTCTTATCCTGAGCGACTGTCTTAGAAGTCAAGCGGGTTGCCATGGTTTGCGGTCTCGCAGGATGGCGTTGAGGATGACGATGAGCTTTCGGATGCAGGCGACGAGGGCCTGCTTACCGGTTTTCCCGGCGGCCCGGAGTTTGACGTAGTAAAGGGCGATGACGGGATTGGCGCGGCTGGCGACCAGGGCCGCCATAAAGAGGGCGGTACGCACGGCGGGGTGGCCACCGGCGATGGTGCGGCGCCCGCGCATCGTGCCGCTGTCGCGGTTGATCGGGGCGACGCCGGCGAGGGCGGCGATTTTGCGGCGATCGAGGCGGCCGAGTTCGGGCAGCTCGGCGATCAGGGTGCGCAGGGTTGCCGGGCCGATCCCAGGGACGCTGGCCAACAGGTCGGCATCGGCTTGCCAAGCCGGGCTCCTACGGATGGCGCCGTCGATGTCCTGCTCCGAGCGCCTGCGCCTGCGCGTCGGCAATCGGCCGGGCGGGCGGGCGGACCGCCTCGGCAAAATGAGCGATTGCCGCGGCATCGATCCGGCCGGTCTTGGCCAGCTTGCCGGTGGCGCGGGCGAAAATCGCGGATCTGGCGGGGATTAACCACGGCCAGCGGCAGGCGGGCCGCGGCCAATGCGCTGGCGACGATGGTTTCGTAGCCGCCGGTGGCCTCCATTGCGACCAGCTGCGGAGCCAGTGCCTGCAACCGGCCCACGAGTTGCGCCAGGCCTTCGCCGTCGCGCGCGACGGCGAAGGCCTCACCGCTCGGCCGCAGATGCACGTCGAGCCGATCCTTCGCCACGTCGATCCCAACAAAATGCTCCATGTCCCGTCCCCGGCGCAGGAGCGTGTGAAGGATTCTGTTTTTTGCCGCGATTGAAGCAATGAGGGATCGGGCAGATCAGGCGGGATTGCCGGTATGGCGGGGAGCGCAGCGGTGCGGGGACTGGTGATCGTCCCGTTAGGCGGCCGAGGCCGCAGCCCTGAGCCGGTGGGCGACCATCAGGTTATTGGCCAGCGCATGCCAGAGCACGGCCGCCTGGGTCTTGGCCAAGCCCCGCACGGTCAAGCGGCCGAGGCCGCGGTTCTTGTAATGGGCGTGGAGGCGCTCGATCAGTTTGCGCCGGCGAAAGATCGCTTGGCCCTCTGCGGTTTGCATCCGCGCGCGCCAGTCCTGCACCGCCTGGGGCTCGCGCGCTCGCTTATAGCGGCGACTGTCCCGTCCGGAGGGTTGCAGTGCCGCTTCCGGCTTCCCGCCCGGTGGCGGCGCGTAGACCCTCACCGGCCCCAAGGGGTGTTCATCAAGGGCCGCGATATCGGCCCGCGAGGCGTAGCCTTCATCGAACAGCGCCCGCCGCGGCGCGCGCCCGTAACGGCGGGCCACCGCGTCCACCAGCGGTCGGGCCAGACCTTGGTCGTTGCGGCGGTCGGTCGTCATCACCGCCACGATCAGCCCCTGATCGGGCACCGCGGCGGTCTGCACATTGTACCCCGCTCGCACCGCGCCGTCGGGAAAGCGCATCCGCCGCGCTTCCGGATCGGTCAGCGACACCGAAGGGGCGCCCTTGTGCTTCTCCTCCTGCGGGTGCGTCTTCGCGCGCGCCTCTTTCTCCCGGCGCAGCCGATCGAGCGCCGCGCGCGCCTTGGCCACCTTGGCCTCGGCCTCGCGCGCCGCGCGTTCTTGGGCTGCCCGCCGACGTTGCGTCGCCGCTGCCGGATCGCAGGCCACCTCCCGCCGCAGCCGCTCCACCCGCTCCGCCGCCTGCCGCTCGATCCGCTCCAGCCGTCCCCCGCGCGTGAACGACCGCGACGCGGCCGGCGAGCGCACCTTGGTTCCGTCGACCGCGATCTCGTCCAGCTCGACCAACCCTTCCGACACCAGCGCCGTGACGCTTTCGGTCAACAGCCGATCCAACTCCTCGGACCACCCCACCCGGAAATCCGAAAGCCCGTGATAGTTGACCGGCACACCCCCCGCCAGCCAGCGATACGCTATGTCCCGGCTCACCAGACGGTCCAACTCGCGCGCGGCGCCCACCCCTTCCAGGGTGGCATAGAGCCACAGTGCCAGCAGTATCTTCGGATCGGCCGCCGGACGCCCGGCCTCGCCCTCGCCCTCGCGTGACCGAATCGCCTCGTAAAAGGCGGTCAAATCCAGCGTCTCGACAAACCGCCACACCAGCCGTGCTCGATGCCCCGCCGGCAGCAAAGCCTCCAAATCCACCAGGTCCCACGACAATTGCGGCCGGTTCGCCTCCAGCACCCGCGCGCCACCCAACATCACCACGCCCCCGCTCTCGCGACGAGCATCACACAACCGCCCAAATGGAGGAATTCTTCACACGCTCCTGCGCCGGGGCAGGCTATCGCACCAACGCGCTGTCCTTTTGGAACATCAGAAAGCGCCAGGCCAATTGGATCATGCCGCGGCGCACGCGGGAATTGCCCGCCCGAGCCAGACCCTTCTCGCGCCGGCGCGCCCCGCTTTCGTCCGGCGCGCCGGTCAGGCCGCCCCACGGGTCCGGCCTGCGGCCGGCCCGAGGACAGGCGCCCCGCGCTACCGCCCGCTGATCGCGCAGCGGCCGCGAGAACGCCTCATGGGCAAGCATGTCCTGGGCAAGCATGTCCGCGGTCTCGACGCCAACCCCGCGAATTTGCGCCAGGACGCGGACCATCGGATGGGCGCCGGCCTCCGGCTGCTGCTCCAGCCGTTCCACCCGCGGCGGCCTCGATCTCCCGGATCTGCCCGGCGATCAGCTGCAGCCGGGCGATCTCACGACGCCGCTCGGCCATCGTATCGGCTGGCGGCGGCATTCCTTCGGGTGTTTTCAGTGTCTCGAGCCGTGCCGCCGCATGGCGCAAATGCGGTTTGAAACCGCGGATGCCGAGCCACGCCAAGGTGCTCTAAAGCGGTTGATGATGCGGGTGCGCTCGCCGACCAGCGCGTCGCGCTCGCGGCCCGGCCGCTTGGCGTCTTCTTCCTCCCGGGTCGGGATCGCAATCATCTGGCAGTGTTCGCGCTCACCCCGCAGCCGGCCGAGAAAGGCCCGCTTCAACAAGGCCGTGTCGAGCCGGTCGGTCTTGGCCCGGCGATGCTCGCGCGAGACCGCGATGCTGTTGGGATGGATCACCTGAGCCTCGACGCCGCGCGCCCGCAGCCGTGAGCCTTCAGCCCACGGGCTCGACCCGTGGGGGGCCAGCCACACGCCGTCGCGACCCGCCTCGAAGGCGACGGCAATTCGCTTGATCTGATGCCCGCTCCGCGCGGCCTCGTCGCGCCAGCGATGCAGCAGTCGCAACAACCCCGCCTCGTCCGGTTCGAGCTTCTTCACCGGGTGACGCGCGATGCCGGGGACGATCCCGGCAACCAGCCAACTCGACTGGCTCATCTCGATCACCGCGATCAGCGTGCTATCCTGATCGAGAGCGGCGAGGCATCGGCTGCGGTCTTTCACCTGCGGCATGGGGCACCCCCGTCGGTTTACTTGCAGCGACGATGGTGCCATGCCCTCGCCGCTCGCCCCATAGCATCTCTTGCGCATGCGGGCTCGCCTTGCGGCCCCGGCGACTGTTCGGGCTGAGAGAAGCAGCGGATGGGGCGCCATGCTCAGGAGCGGGCTCTTGCACCCTAGGAGGCGGGGGGCTCCCATCCGCGACCGCGACACCAAGTTTACCCCGATGCCGCGATGAGTGAGAGATACAAGGAGGTCGCCCATAGGCGGCCGTCTCGAAGGGTGCATGCCGAGGGAAACGACATTTTCAGAAGGCTGCGGGTGGGAAGGCGATGCACGCGAACCGCGAAATCGCCTTGATTTAGATTTAGCCTGTCTTCCGCGATTGGAGAGGCGGCATGCGCGATCGGTCCGTCAGCGGCACCAATATAAGCAAAAGCGTGATCGTGACCGTTTCCCGATTATTTTCCGGTTAAATGAAAAGTGTTCCCGGTTTAGCAAAATAAATTCCCGCTTAGACTGACCACGGGAATTTGAGTATAAGCTGTTCATCGACAAGCCGAATTTTGGCTGGCTTTTGCCGCCATACAGCATATTTCCCGCTATTTTCGCAATTAATCGGGAATTCTGCGATCGAGACCCGGGTATTGCACCGGCGTGCCGGACGGCGGTCGTTCGTCGATGCGGTGCGGCACGACGCTGTGTTATCGTCGCCTGCTCCTAGCTAGGCTCCCAGGCGGGTCCGATGGCCCACGGCCGAATATCACGGAGGAGACGATGCCGAAAATCGCAGCGGAACGTCTGATCGAGATCGGCCAGGCCCTGTTCGAGGCGGCGGGGACGCCAACGGCCGAGGCCGAGCTGGTCATGCGCCACATCGTCGGCGCCAACCTCGTCGGCCATGATTCGCACGGCGTCATCCAGATCCCGACCTATATCGACCGGATCAAGGCCGGGCATATCGTCCCCGGCGCGCCATGGACGATCGTCCAGGAATCGCCGACCACGACGGTCGTCGACGGGCACTGGGGTTTTGGCTATGTCGCCAACGAGCGGCGATGGGGCTGACGATCGAAAAGGCCAAGACCGCCAACGTCGCCGCCTGCGACGGTGTTTCGCCAGAGCCATATCGGCCGGGTCGCCGCCTATACGTTGATGGCGTGCGGGCAGGCATGATCGGGCTCGCACCGCCGAATTCCGGCCGTTCGCCCAAGGCGGTGGCGCCGTTCGGCGGCCGCGAGGCGCGGCTCGGCACCAACCCGATCTCGATCGCGATGCCGTCCGACCTCGAGCGCCGCTCTACCTGGACATGGCGACCTCGGCCGCCGCGGCCGGCAAGATCGCGCTCGCCGTCGCCCGCAACGAGCAGGTGCCCGACGGCTGGATCATCGGCAGCGACGGGCGGCCGACCAACGACCCGCGCCAATTGCGCCAGGGTGGGGCGCTGCTGCCGCTCGGCGGCCCGAGGGCGGCTACAAGGGCACCGGGCTCGCGGTCATGGTCGAGATCTGTGCGGCTGTTGACCGGGTCTGTTTCGGGGTCGAGCCGAGCGGGCGCCACAATGACGGCTGCTTTATGGCGGTGTTCAACGTCGCCGTGTTCCGCCCGCTCGCCGAATTCAAGAAAGAGGTCGGCGAGTTCGCCGCCTATTTGAAATCGACCCCACCCGCCGAGGGCAGCAAGCGGCGTCCTCGATCCGGGCGAGATCGAGCACCGGCGCGAACAGGACCGCGAACGGCATCGAGGTCGAAGACGCGACCTGGTACAAGTTGCAAAAGCTCGCCGAAAGCTACGGCCTGATGGAAAAGCTCGATTCACCGAGCCCGAATGACCGCGCGCCGGCCCCGGGCAGTCATTGCGAGGAGCCGCCGGCGACACGGCAATCTCGATGGGGCGGAACGCGGACGACGCCAAACGGGCGCGAGATGGCCGCGCTGCGCTCGCAGTGACCACGATCGGATCAAGGAACACGCATGGACGACCGCATCACGATCTACGGCAGCTTTACGTCGAGCTCGAATGACAAGCCGATCCTATATTTGGCATTGGCGCGGCTGCCCTATTCGTTCCGCACGGTCAACCTCAAGATCGGCAAGCAGAAGGAGGCCCGAATACCTTGCGGTCAACCGCTGGGGCGTCGTTCCGTCGCTGCGCCATCGCGGGCTGACGATCCTGCAGTCGAACGTGATCCTCGACTACCTGGCTCGCGCCACCGGGCATTTCGAGCCCGAAACCGAGCAGCAGCGCTGGCAGGCGCGCGAATGGCTGT
>CAVZJF010000007.1:0-309835 GCA_963775525.1 uncultured Alphaproteobacteria bacterium
ACAGCCTGCTGGCGGATTTTCCGAGCGTGGTCGATGCGCTGACCTGTGCCGTCGAGATGCAGCGGGCGGCGCACGCGATTAACGAGCCGATCCCGCCCGAGCGCCGCCTGGAGTTGCGGATCGGCGTCAATCTCGGCGACGTCATCGTCGACGGCGACGATATCTTCGGTGACGGCGTCAACATCGCCGCCCGGCTCGAAGGCGCTTGCCCAGCCCGGAACGGTCTGCATCTCGCAGACGCGTGTACGACAGGTCAGGAACAAGCTCGATCTCGATTACCGCCCGCTCGGCAATCATCGCGTCAAGAATATCGCCGAGCCGGTTCGCGCCTACGCGGTCGGCGGCCGGGCGCCGCCTCGTCGAAGGAAAGGGCGACGACGCGTATGGCCGCTGCCGCGGGCGCGGTACTGTCGTTGGGGCTTGCTGCGTGGGTGTTTCACACGGGCGTAGCGCCGCGACCTCTTGGGTCTCGGCGCTGCGCCAAGCCGGTCGAAGTCGCAAGCCTCGCTGCGCCGGACCGTCTCGCCGGGCGTCCTTCGGTGGCGGTATTGCCGTTCAAGAACCTGTCGGGCGATGCCGGCCAGGATTTCTTCATCAACGGGATCACCGAGGACATCATCACCGCGCTCGGCCGCTTCTCGAACCTGCTCGTCATCGCCAAGTCGGCGAGCTTCCAATTCAAGGGCCGGAATCTCGCACCTGCCGAAATCGGCCGCCGCTCGATGCGCGTTATCTGCTCGATGGCAGCGTTCGCCGCGCCGGCGACCGCGTACGCGTCAACGCCGAGTTGACCGAGGCCGCGACCGGGCGGAATGTCTGGTCCAGGCGTACGACGCCGAGGTCAAGGACATCTTCGCCGTGCAGGACGACATCGCCCGGCGCGTCGTCGGCGCGGCGGCCGTCAAACTCACCCGCTTCGAGCAGGATCGCGCTCTCGCCAAACCCACCAGAACCTCGCCGCCTACGAATACGTGCTGCGCGGGCGCGAGCTCTTCTCGCACGCGACGCGCGAACAGCAACGACGAGGCGCAGGAGCTGTTCAGCGCGCCATCGATCTCGATCCCAACTACGCCGCCGCATATGCGGCACTCGGCGGTGTCGCATTATCGAGGCGGTGGTTTCGGGATGGACGGAATTCCCCGACGAAGATCTGGAGCCGCGGAGACCCTGGCGCAGAAGGCCCTGTCCTCGATCCCGCGACGACCGCCGCCTATCGCGTGCTCGCCTGGTCGATATGGACAAGGGACACTTCGATCTCGCCCTCGGCCAGACCGATCGGGCGCTTGAGGTAAATCCCAGCGATGCCGAGAGCTACTGCGACGCGCGGCAGCATCCTGGTGTGGGCGGGCCGGGCCACGGAGGCCTTGCCGTGGCTCGAAGGCGCGCTTCGCTTCGACCACGCCGACGCCAGAACATCCTTGTTTCTCGGCATGGCCTACTATTTTCTCGACCGGTACGGCGACGCCGCCGAAGCCTTGACCGCGCCCTCGCCGGCAACCTCGGACGCAACACCCAGCTGACGGGGCGGCCTATCCTGGCGGCGAACTATGCAGAATTGAACAAGCCACAGGACGCCAAGCGGGAGCGCGCCGCGGCGATGCGCCTGTCGCCATTATTCGACGCCGAGCGGTTCGCCGGCCAGTTCGGCACGCAAGAGGCCCGCGACCATATGCTTGAAGGATTCAAAAAGGCCGGGTTTAAGTAACCTCGGGGCGTTACGTCCAAGTTGCCGACCGACCGGAGCCCGCACGGCGTCGGCCGAGCGATCGCGGGACCCGCTAAATTCCGCTTCCCCCGCAGCCGTCTGCCTGAGCGCGGAACTCGTCAGACCGCAATCTTCTCGAGTTTGTGGAGGACGCGGATGCGCTTTGGCTGCGGGTCTTTCGAGAACCGCCCCCAACTGCGTCCCGACAATTCGCCGACAAAGATGTTGCCGTGGCGGTCGACGGCGATGCCGTGCGGCGAGGTGAACTGCCCGGGGGCGAGGCCGGCATGCATCTTGCCAAGGCGCGCCTGGACCTCGCCCTTCGACGAGTGGATGCTGACCCGCGGCCCGATATTGGGCCAGTCGCGGTTGATCTCGCCCGAGGGACCGCCTTCGCCGATGTAGATCAACGGGTCGCGCCCGGCGGCCATGCACATGCCGTTCGGCCGGTGCAGGTTGTTCCACTGGGTCTCGAACCGGCCGTTGCCGTCGAACACCTGGACCCGGTGGTTCTCGCGGTCGGCGACGTAGAGCCAGCCGTCCGGGTCGCAGCAGATGTTGTGCGGCACGTTGAACTGGCCGGGATCGGTGCCGGGCTCGCCCCACGAATTCAGCAATCTGCCGTCGGGCGTGTATTTGTGGATGCGGGCGTTGCCGTAGCCGTCGGAGACGTAGAGCTCGCCGGTCGGCGCTATCGCGGTATGGGTGCAGCGGTGAAACGGCTCGCCGCTCATATAAGGCTTGGGCTCGCCCGCGACGCCCAAGGTCATCAGCACCTTGCCGTCGAAGGTGCAGTGGCGCACCGTGTGGTCGCCGTCGTCGGTCAGCCAGATCGTGTCGTCCGGGCCCATATGGACGCCATGCGCGCGGGTGAAGACACCCTCGCCCCAGGTCCGCAGCAGATTGCCCGCGGCGTCGAACACCGCGACCGGGTGCTCGCCGCGGTTGAAGGCGTAGACCCGGTCCTGGGCGTCGACCCCGACCGCGGCGACATCGCCCAGCACGATCTCGTCCGGCACCTTCGCCCAATCCTCGCGCACGATAAAGGTGTACTTGCCGCCGCCGAGCTCCACCGCCATGCGTCCTCTCCCCGATCCTTCAGCTTACGCTGAAGAGTATCATAGGCGCGGAGATCCGAGGCGCGCGAGCGGCTCGTTTCACGGCGTGCTGTTCCGTACACCGGCCTGGCCCTGCGGTTGGCCCTCCCTGCGCCCGCGGGGGGCGTACCATTCACTTCTGCGGGCCGTCCGGGGCGATGCGGACTGTTTCAACGATCTTGCGGAATTCGCGCAAGTCGCGGTCATAGCTCGACGCCGTGGTCGACAGGTAGGCGCCGACCTCGATCCAGGCTTCGGAATCTTGCGGATCAGTCTTGCGAAAGGTCATCAGGCTTATTTCGATACGGTCTCGATCGAGGTATAGCCGGCAACCGGCGGTGGCGCGACCCCCAAGTGTCCAGTTCCGCAATGGCACTGCCCGCCGCACCTCCGGGCCGCGGCAGTATAAGCGTGCAAGTCCTCCGGGGGTCTTGACCCCGGTGGCTACATTGTAACTGCCATAGACCGTCACATAAGGGGGATGATCGGTAACGGTCTCGCACCCGGTATGATCATTCAGAGGGATCGCGATGCCATCATCGGTATTTTCGCTGACGCAACCTAGCAGATGGTCAGGTATATCAACCGAAAACAGATACTTTGAATTATCGTAATGCGGACTGCTGGTGGGAATGTCGGCGGAGCAGGGTAGAGCTACCGCCACAAGCGCAGCCGCACCGAAGAGACCGAGCGCCCTCATGGGATGCTCCGCCTCGATTTCCAATTCTGCAGATGTCGCGGAATTGATTGGACGGTCTCGGCCACCCCACTGCGCCACTTAGGGTTAACCCGATTGTACCGCGCCTCCCATAGTCGCTGCGCGAAGTCCTGTGGGCTGGTGGCGCCGCGAACGACCGGACCGTATTTATTTTCCCAATAAGCGACCGCATCGGCGATCGAGTTGTAGCCGACGTTCGGACCGCCGCCATGAGTGACGCCGAACGAGGCAGCGCGATCGCGACGATACAGCCACGGGCATTGACGCGCTTTCCTCACTTGAGAGGCCCGTCGGGGCCGATGCGCACCGCCCGCACGACATCCCGGAACACGTGCATATCGCGCCGATAGCGCGATGTTGTCGTGGTCAGGTCGGCGCCAATCATAATCCAGACCTCGGGATTTCGAGGATCGGTTTCACGCAGAGCTATTAACTGTATGCGGATTAAATTGTTATTAAAGTATTGACGACATCCGGCGGCTGCGCGGCCGCCGAGCGTCCACCCCTTCAGCCAGATTATCCTCCGAGCCTCCTTGTCCTCACAGAATATTTTTGCGAGACCCGTCGACGTATCGGCTTCACCCGCTGCATTATAGTTGGCCGAGACGTCTACGTACGGTTGATCTTCGTAATCGCTGTCACAACGTAAATTATGATCGAGAAGAATGTCAATACCATGATCAGTTGCGTCGCTTACGCAGGCGAGCAGCCCTCTAGGCACCTCGACTGAGAACTGGTACTCCGAACTCTCATAGTGGCGGCTCGTCGCCGGTACCAGCGACGCCATAACACTAGCGGTTATGGCCAAGTAGATTGCGATGGCGGTCGCCGGGATTTTTATCACTGGATCCCTCTTCGCGTTTTCCAACCTGGTAGTCGCCGGGTAGCCGACCCGATTGTATCGACGACTCCTTTCCGCCAAGATTTCGTTTGGACGTTATACCCTGCACGCCATAGTCGCTGCGCGAAGTCCTGTGGGCTGGTGGTGCCGCGAACGACCGGGCCATATTTCTTTTCCCAATAAGCGACCGCATCGGCGATCGAGCCGTAGGCCACGTTGGGACCACCATGATGGGTAGCACCGAATGGGTCGTTGAGCGCCCGATTATGCTCGTTGAGCCAGCCGCTCTCATAAGCCGCCAAACCTAACAGCCAAGTTTCGTCGATGCCGAGCCTCTGGGCCAGCGCGTGAACCTGCGGGTAGAGGGTATCAAAGAATTTGTCGAGGTCGCCGGTCCGGTATTCCGGCGCGGCGGCGGGTTTTGCGCCGCGACCGGGACGGCCGCCACGCCGTTGCCATCACCCCACTCGCCACCGCTGGGATATATTGCCGCGGGAACGCGCGGCTCGGTTGGGGTTGAACCCGGCCTTGCGCCCGTCGAGCGGGGCCGGGTCTACCCCATCGCGTTGATGACTTCCCGCGGTGCGACGCCGCTGTCGATCAGACGATCGGTCAGATATAGGCGATCAGAGGCCTCGTGTTCGTCGACCAAGGGCGGTAGGCCGCCAAGCGCCAGTTCGATTGCCGCCAGATGCGCTGTCCGTCGTGCCAATACTGCGACGCTCGACGGATGTTGCCGAGCACGCGGCGCTCGACGGGCCGTCCATAAGCCGCCGCGAGCAATGCCAACAGGCGCTCTTCCGCAGGTTCGTCGAGGACCAACCCGGTCGTCGGTCCAGCCGAATGGTCCGATCTTCGCCAGCAGGTTCCGCCGCCCAGCACCAACCATCCTCGGTAATGGTCATAACGCGGTGCATGGGGCGGTGCCTGGCGCTTTTGCTCCACGCGGCTCGCAGAATTTCGATGGGAGTCATCAACAAAGGCGGTTGGCCGCGGAGGCCACCTTCTTACATCTGTGCAGGCCTCGTGTCAAGAACAAACCATGATCACTGCCTCGCCCGCCTCCGCCGCTCCCGCCCGGCAGTTCGGCAGCAAGGTGGTCACGCCGAGAAAATCGCTGCATTTCTATGGCGCGGGCCGCACGCCGCACGTACGATGGCGGCCTCAGACGCCTCGTCCGACATCCGCGGAGGAGCAAGAGGAGCCCGCGATGCCAGAAAAACTGATCTCCGGCGACAACCACATCGACCTCACCTATCTGCCGCCTGATTTGTGGTCGTCGGCAGCGCCCAACAAATGGAAGCTCTCGGCGCCGCGGGTCGAGGAGATGGAGGACGGGCTGCACTGGTTTGTCGACGCCCAGGACAAGGGCATGTGGAACGGCATCGGCCCGGGCTTTCTGCCCTACCAGAAGGGGATGTTCGGCCATATCGACGAGATGAAGGACAGCGGCTTCGAGTGGAGCTCCAGGCCCGGCGCCAAGCCGCGGCCGACGACGCCCGAATTGCGGCTCGCCGACCTCGACCGCGACGGCCAGGACGCCGAGATCATCTATGGCTGCCTGATGATCAACGATCTGATCGCCGACGCGCCGCTGCGCGCCTGGGCCGACCGGACCTATAACGACTGGGTCGCCGATTTCGCCAAGCGCGCCGACCCCAACCGCGTCTACCCGCTGGCGATCATCCCCAACACCGACCCCGCCGAGGCGGCGGCCGAGGTGCGGCGCTGCGCCAAGATGGGGCTGCAGGGGCGGCGACCTCGCCTTCAAGCGGATGACCCCGCCGCTCTACACCGATCTGTGGTTCCCGCTGTGGGAGGCGGCGGCCGAGTGCAAATTCCCGATCTCGTTCCATTCGACCGGGTTCAAGGCGTTGCGCGCCCCCGACACGCCCGAGCAGGAGCAGAAATATCTGGCCCAGTGGCGGCTGGTGCGCTCGGCGCTGTTCCAGCTCGACACGATGGAAGTGCTGGTGTCGGTATTGGCTTCGGGCGCTTGCGAGAAATATCCCGACTTCAATTTCGTGCTCGGCGAATTGGGGGTGACCTGGCTGCCCTACGTGTTCGACCGGCTCGACACCGAATACGCCGACCGCGCGCGCAGCCTCAATTTCAAATTGAAGCCCAGCGACTACTTCCGCCGCCAGGGCTACGTCACCTATCAGCAGGACCAGTTCCTCGAACCGATCATCCCGCTGATCGGCGAGGACAACATCATCTGGGGCGCCGACTACCCGCACCCCGACTGCATCTGGCCGGGCTCGCGCGCCACCCTCGACCGCAACATGGCCAACATCGCACCCGCCGTGCGCCGCAAGATCACCAGCGAGAACGTGACCCGCCTCTACCAGCTGCACCAGTAGCCCGCGGGGAATGACACGGGCGGCGCCACCCCGCGCCGCCCGGCCCACCTTGCCCGCGGACGGTCCTGCGCCACACCGTGCGATCGCAGGGAGGGGGCGGCTGACATCTCGCGTGCCCGGTTGGCGAAAGCTAAAGCTGCAAGCCGCCTGTGCGGCCCCGCGCTCGGAGAATTTTTTCGAGTGTGAATGATTTCACACATCTTGGTTGTGTCATTGCTCCATTTTTAGAGCCCGGGCAGGTCATCTGGCAGCAGACGGGCCGCCCGTATCGGAATGCCGGCTGACGCATAAAGTCGCGATGCCGGTGTTTCCACAGATGGAGCACTGACATGGCGGGGTGGAACCAAAACGATCTGACCGCGGCTGCCGCGACAGGAAATGCGGAAGGCACGCCATTTGGCTATGTTTTCGACGCGCAGGGCACGCAGCACGTCAACTATTGCGGCCCCGGCAGCCAGGTCTACGAGCTCTGGTGGGACGCGGCCGGCTGGCATGCGAACGACCTCGCGGTGGCCGGCGGCGCGCCGCCGACGGCGACCAACCCGCGCGGCTACATGTTCGACGCGCAGGGCACGCAGCACGTCAATTATCTCGGCCCCGACAGCCACGTTCACGAGCTGTGGTGGGACAACAGCGGCTGGCACCACAACGACCTGACCGCCGCCGCCCCGGGCGCGCCGGATGCCGTCGGCAATCCGGGCGGTTACATGTTCGTGGGTCAGGGCACGCAGCACGTCAACTATCGCGGCGCCGACAACCATATCCATGAGCTGTGGTGGGACGGGAATTGGCACCACAACGACCTGACGGCCGCCGCCGGCGCGCCGCACGCAGCGGGTGACCCGTATGGCTACGTGTTCAACGCGCAAGGCACGCAGCACGTCAACTATCGCGGCGCCGACAACCATGTCCATGAGCTGTGGTGGGACGGGAATTGGCACCACAACGACCTGACAACCGCCGCCGATGCGCCGATCGCCGCCGGCGATCCGTTTGGCTATGTCTTCGACCGCCAGGGCACGCAGCACGTCAACTACCGCGGCGCCGACCGCCATATCCATGAGCTGTGGTGGGATGGGAATTGGCACCACAACGACCTGACGGCCGCTGCCGGTGCGCCGGACGCGGCGAGCGATCCGCGCGGCTACCTGTTCGCGGCGCAAGGCACGCAGCACGTCAACTATGTCGGCGCCGATGGGCACGTCCACGAATTGTGGTGGGACGGGGCGCTGGAACCACAACGACCTGACCGCCGCCGCTTCATGCACGGTGAATGCGATCGAAGCTCCGCGCGGCTATGTCTTTGGCGCGCAGGCAACCCAGCACGTGAATTTCTGGGGCGTCGACGGACATATCCACGAGCTGTGGTGGCCGGCGCCATGTTCGATGTATCTGGGGCTTAACGAACAGCATCAGCAGCAGGACAACTGGTGCTGGTCGGCAACCACTGTTAGCATCTCGCTGTTCTATAATCCTGGTTCGCCTTGGACCCAGTGCACGCTCGTCAACCAGGCGTTCGGCTTGCAGACCTGCTGCATGGACGGCGGCAGCAGCGCCTGCGATCAGGGCTGGTGGCCGAATCTTTCCTTGCCGATCACCGGCAATCTGAGCTCGTACACCGATGCCTCGGCGCCGCTTGCGACGGTGATCGGCGAGATAAATTCGGGCCGGCCGATCTCGATCGCGATCTGGTGGTATGGTGGCGGCGGGCACAACCCGGCGATCGACGGGTACGACAACTGCGACACGGCTGCCCCGACGATCGATATACAAGACCCCTGGTACGGGCCTTCGACACAGGATTTCAACAGCTTTCCGGGCACCTACAACGGCGGGGCGAGCTGGGGAAATACGTACTACACCCAAATGGATTATGCGGCATGAACGCCAGGAGGATGTGAGATGTCCCTTCATTTCGATACGGGGCCGCAGGACGGCATCGAAATGGTGCGCTCCGGGTTGCGGCGGCTGGCGGACCGAAAAAGCCCGCTCAATCTCGGCCGGGCCGGTTTTGACGCCCTCGCCATAGCCTCACGGCACCCGGTCTACGATCTGCGCGCGGATGAGATCGCCCATGGCGGCGGTCTGGAGACCGCGCACCCGACCGGGCTGCGGTATCTGATCACGAATGCGGGTGCCGCGGTCGCTGCTGCCGAGGTGTATACCGACGCCACCGGCAAAGCCTCATTGCTGGCCAATTTGAATTATGGGCCGTTTGTCGGCGCCTCGGCCCAGGCATTCGCTGATCTCGCCAACCTGCCCGCGGTGCGCTCAGGTGAATACGAAGTGCGCTTGTTGCGGTTCTCGGCGATCTTTGTCGTTGCGGTATGGCTTAAGGCGGCTGCCGGCACGGCCGACATCATCTATCCTCTCGCACCGGCGCCGAGCGCCCTGCGGGTCGGCACGCCCTACACGACGGAGGGGTTCCTCGCCGCCATCCGCCCGCTCGCTCAGCAACGGGTGGGAAAACAGGACCCGACCAAATTACCGTGACGTTCGGTCGGCGTGGCGAGTGGGCCTGTCCGAACCAGGGACCCTTGTCTCCCGCCGGTCGTGCATGCGTGGCCTTTGCCTCACCTTGCGGCCATGGACGCGGGCAGCGGCAAAGCCGGAGGAACAACTCTTGATTACGCGAAGCAGCGTTACGGAAAAAGCAGAGACGGGAAAAAGAAGTCCCCGGCGGCACGATATTAACGACG
Organism: uncultured Alphaproteobacteria bacterium; assembly: GCA_963775525.1. Lineage (GTDB taxonomy): Bacteria > Pseudomonadota > Alphaproteobacteria > ATCC43930 > CGMCC-115725 > AP-15. The sequence continues at coordinate 9,424 of CAVZJF010000007.1, forward strand.
GGAACCAAAGATGGGGTTGGGTGGAATGGGCTGGGGGGGGCATAGGCGCTAAAGGGGCCAAGAAGCTGACACGGACACGCCGGAGGGTTGGTGGCCGTCACCGCCTCTGCTTCGGCATTTACGAATGTTAGTACCGTCCCCGCGACAACCGTATCCATTTGCCTGTCATTGAGCGGTTGTGCTGCCAATGCGGCGCAGGCGAGCAACGGCAGAACGGCAAGGCCGAGCGGAAGCCTTCCCATCATGCTTTCTGTCCCCGTGGTAACGGCTCCGGCGGGGTGCCAAATCTTACGCGCACCATGATCGCCCCCCGGCGCGTTTTGAGCAAGTAGTTTTTTTGAGATCGATCCAAATATAATCCCCTCAGCCAAGGCGATTGCCGCCTTGGTTGGCCACAAGGGGCTTTCAATGGCTTTAAAATCGCTCACAGCAGTGGTTGCGGCCGCGTTTTTGCTCGCCTGATCAGAAGAGAAAAGGGGTCAGAGTGCTCCATCGGCCATCCCGTCAACGAAAAATGAGCTCGACCCCTTTCTCCTTTTTCCTATGAGGCTGAGGCTAGTCGCGACGATTTAGGTACCATCTCAGCCGTTGCTCAAGGCGGGCAAAAACGCGATCCTCGGCCCGAAATCGTCGGAATTTGGCGAATGTCGGACAAATGGACTTTCGCGCTAGAACGTGCTCGGGCGCGACTGCCGCGTAGGGGCGCCGCATGAGGCGACGGAGTTTCATTGCCTTCATGGGAAGTGCCGCGTTGGCACGTACCGCCTTCGCACAAACATCCCAGCGAACGTTCCGTATCGGGCAGCTGCACGCATCGCCGATATCTGAGGCGCTCAGGGTTAGCGCTCCATTCATGCCTACATTGGCGGAGCAAGGATTTGTCGAGGGTCGTAACCTGATCGTGGATACGCGGTCCGCTGAGGGGCATCTTGATCGGCTACCGGCACTAGCCGCGGAACTCGTCGCCCTTAAGCCTGATCTCATCGTCGCGCTGCCCGCACCAGCGACTGCGGCAGTGAAGGCGCTGACGTCCGACATCCCGATCGTGTTCGCCTTTGTGAATGTCCGATCGGACTTCATTTTGCAGCGAGTTTGAATCGGCCTGGCGGAAATCTGACCGGGCTGTCCAATTTCAGCGTGGAAATTTCCGCCAAGCGGGTCAAGCTTTGACGTGAAGCGTTTCCCGCCCTGCACCGTCTCGCAATATGGCGGAACTCAACCGCCGTTAACGATGCGATCGAGCTCGCGGAGTACAAGCGGGCCGCCAACCTATACCGAATGGAGGCGCTCATTATCGACGCTCGAAACCCCGGTGAATACGAGGCCGCGGCAGCACAGAGCAATCAATGGAAGGCTGACGGGTTGTGTATGACATCCAATCCACCAGCGTTCATCAACAGGCGCATCATAATCGAACTCGCCGCGCGGCTAGGTAAGCCGATGATGTATTGGAACACGATCTTCGTAGAGGACGGCGGCCTCATCTCGTATGCCGCGAACTTTCAGCATATTGCCCGCCGGGCTGCCATCTATGCCGCAAAAATCCTACGCGGGGCGCGTCCGGGAGAATTACCGATTGAGCAGCCAACGAAGTTCGAACTTGCCATCAACCAGCGTACTGCGAAAACGCTCGGCATTGTGTTTCCGCAATCAATCTTGTTCCGCGCAGACAAAGTGATTGAAGAATAGTGACCCTCCCCCAGAGAGGTGCAAAGATGGGGGTAACCGGGGTCCTTTTGCATGCCGATCCACAATTTGACGGCGATTGACCAAGCGCTCGCCGACGCATTGCGGGAAATCGGCCCTATCCACGATGAGGCGACCGGCGCTGGCTAACATCTGGTGCAGCGCGAGAGGGAAAAGGGGTCAGAGTGGTTTATATAGGGAAAAGTATAGGGAAAAGGGGTCAGAGTGGTTTATCGGCCGTCCCGTCAACGACGCAAATGACCCTGACCTCTTTTTCGCGGCTCCCGACGACGGCAAACCGCCGCGGGGGCCGTTGCACTCACGTTCAGCCGCAACAACGGCTGAAGATCACGACGCGCTCACGAATTTACCTGCGCCGCCGCCAACACCACCCCCAGCGCCAATGCCGCCCGTGGAGCAGTTGCCGATGAAACCGTCGCCCGTGATTTGCACGTGCGCTGTGCCGCCGAGAATTCCGACAACCTCAACCGCAAATCCGCCTAGCTTGCCTATCAGCCCCTCTACCGGTGTGTTGAACCACGCCGTGCCCCACCCGACGTAAGCACCAAAAGCTCCGGCGAAACCTCCCTCAAATCTGGCAAATTTCTCGAACCGTTTTTCTTGAAATCGACGTTCAGGTAACCCCCGCCCGCGCTGCCAAGGGCCACCATGCAATCATAGGAATAGGTATTGGCCGCAACGTTTGCTGCATCAATGCTTTCAAGATAGTTCTTAACGATTTCTTGACTTTTTGTAACTTCGGCTGCGTTAGCAGAGGTCCTTGTCGAAGTAGCCATCGTTGGAGACTCCCAAAATAACCCGTTCAAGCGGGTCTCCCTGTCCAGGTAGGACAGGTTCGCTAAATGTTCTAGTATCAGGCCTCGCCTTAGAGTAGCATAGCGCCGGTCGGTCATGGGGGATCGGATGGCTGGGCTGCTGGAATTTGTCGCGCGATTTGGGGTGGAGGAGCGGTGCATCGAGCACTTGGCGGGGCTTCGCTGGCCCGGCGGGTTTGCCTGTGCCGGGTGCGGCGGGCGGCAAGCTTGGCGGCTGAAGGCGCGGCCCCGGGTCTACGAATGCGCCGCCTGCCACCGGCAGGAATCGGTCACCGCCGGAACCGTGTTGCATCGCACGCGCACCGGTCTGTGCAAGTGGTTTCTCGCCGCCTATCTGATGGGTCGCGACAAGCGCGGCGTCTCGGCCAAGTTTCTGCAACGGGAGCTGGGGGTCGCCTATCAGACGGCCTGGACCATGGCGCACAAGCTGCGCCACGGGCTGAGCGAGGACCCGTCGCGCCCGCTGCACGGCTTTCTCGAGGCGGACGAGACCTTCATCGGCGGCCGGGGCGATCCGACAAGTCCCGGACGCAGCACGGCCAACCCCGACAAGAGCCTGGTCGTCGCCGCCGTCGAGAAGGCGCCGGCGCCGAAGAACAAGAAGGGAAAACACGGGCACGCCGTCAAGCGTCAGCACGGGTTCTTTGCCGGCAACGCCCGGATCGCCGTGCTGCCGGCCGCGACCGGCGCCGAACTGGGCGCCTTCCTCAAGGCGAACGTCGAGACCAGGTCGCACCTCCTGACCGACGGGTTTGCGGGCTATCGCGGCCGCGATGCCGCCCTCGGCGAGCACTTGAAGCACACCCCCGTGATCCAGGACGAGGGCGCCAACGCCGGCGAGTTCTTCCCGATCATCCATACGCTGTTCAGCAACATCAAAGCCTGGCTCGTCGGCACCCATCACGGCGTCAGCGCCAAGCACCTCCCGCGCTACCTTCGGGAGTGGTCCTACCGGTTCAATCGCCGCAATCTGCCCGACGGTTTGGACGGCTATCTGATCCGGCGCGCCGTCGAATGCGCCACCATCACCTACGACCAACTCACCGCCGGCATCATGCCGAGCGGCGCCAACCGCATCCGCCGACTTCCTGCTACAGTTGCACAACCTGCTCTAGCTAGATAGGGGGACAAGCGGGATTGCGTCATCAGTCTGTCATCGTCAAACCGACATTTGGCCAGAAGAACACATATTTTCGTTAATTGTCAGGGTTCTTGTCGGCCAAGAAGGTCTTCAAGCTTCCAGAAAACATAGTTAAGCGCTCATTTGCCCTTATTGCAAGGGAAATCGCGGCGACCATCAACCCAAAACCCACCGCCAAGGCGGCCCCCGCCTTGACTGAGGGCATCAATCCCACGAATACCGCCGGGGACTTGCGCGAGGTGCGCCTTCAGAACGAGGAACCGAACGCGAAGATGTTCTGTATAAGAAGCGTGCAACAAGACGGCAATGGTGGCGGCTGAAACGCGTTGACTGGAGGGAGATTTGTACAAGAGCAATTAAGGGAGATGATCACCGCGCACGCCGACCCCGTCCCGCAGGTAGAGGCTGGCGCTGCAAATCCGGCGATGACCTTATCCATTTGCTGATCGCTGAGTTGCTGTCCTGCCGATGCGATGCTGGTCAGAAACGGCAGGATGGCGAGGCCGAACAGAAATCTTCCGATCATGCTTTCCGTCCCTGTAGTCGATTTTCCCGAGTTTCCGGGTGCCTCATCATTGCCTCACCGCGCGCTCTGAGCAAATCGCGCGCGGCGTGGGAGGAATGCAATTAATGCACTCCTGATATCCATAATTGGAGGGTGGGTTAAGCGCCCGCGAAACCCGCCGTTTTGCTCCGAGATGGTGGGTGTCGAGGCTGGGCAAAGATCCAGACTGGGAAGGAAAATTGGCAAACTCCCTCACCGCCGTCCCGGCGAAAGCCGGGATCCATTTTTCCGATGCTCGGAACTTTCAGGCAGAGGCAATGCCTTACCAGCTATCGTCGGCTCGCGCCGCGGAGAAATGGACCCCAGCTTTCGGCGGGGAGGCGAGAAAACGTGCGGTGGTAGAGGTTCTTGCCCAGCCTTTTCGCTCAACCCACCCTACGTGCTATTAGTATGATAGCTGGTAACGGCTCGGCGAATTGGCAGAACGAGCGACTGGATCGGTACTTTCTGCCAGCCACTCGCGATCGGATTTAAGTGCGAGTATCGAAGGGAATAGGGGTCAGGAAAAGCAAGAAAAGGAGGCAGAGTGGTTTATCTGCAATCCCGTCAACGACGAAATGACTCTGACCCCTTTTCCCTCCTGTCAACGCCTCTTTTCCCTGTCAACGACGAAATAACTTCTGACCCCTTTTCCCCCTCTTTTCCCCCCTGACCCCTTTTCCCCCTATCCCCCTACCTTTTTCCCTATAGAAATCCCATTTTGTCGTAAAATACAGGCGTGTGCATGGGGTGGCCGGCAGACCTAACTTGGTACAAGTTGTTCACCGATTGGGGCAGCTTGATCGGTGGTATTTTCGCGCTCATCGCCGCTGGGCTGCTTTATCATATCAGCCGCAGGCAATTCAATTTGGCTCGGGCGGAATTCATCTCGTCTCACAGACCACGAATAATTATTAGGAATATCACTACTAGGGGATTTGTTGTCGGCCTCCCTATCGAAATAGCATTCACCATAGTAAATATTGGTGATTTAAACGCAATAATTAAAAATGCGAGAGCAACTACTATTCTGATATCTAGAAACAAAAAAACTCCTAGGCATCTCACCCTTACAGGATGTAATGTTGGAAGAACCAAATTGGCGCCGGGAGAAACCGAAGTCACCAACAAAACCTCCAAATTTGTTCCACAAATTCATCACGTGGAAGCGCTACAAAAAAACGAGAGAACTCCTTTGTATTGTCGGTTGTGTCCGTTATTCGGATGAAAATGGAGTTGATCGCGCAACTGGGTTTCTCCGGTATTGCGACGATGTCAGTGATATAAGCAATGTAACATTTATGCGCTCTATTGAAGATGACGAATATGAATACGCGTACTGATGACACGCACTTTATGCGGCTTCCGAGTCGGTGATTTTCCTATGCGGCAATGAAGGGGTCGCCGAGCTTGCGCCGAACGGTCTCGGCCTTTCCGATCGCGCCTTCGGCCTGCAGCATGGCGCTGTTTCTACACCACATCACCTCGCCGGATCGGAGGGTGAATGGGCGGGCGGTTACGCGTCGGTCGCGGTGGCGGGGTCGATCGCGGCGACGGTATTCGGCGCGGTTTTCATCGCCGCGCCGCCGCCGCATAGTGGCGGCTCATCGAGGATGGAGGAAACCATGGCTGAGGATGGCGGGCCGGGCGAGTTGTTCGACAAGGGGCTGGCGATGCGGCGGGCGGTGCTCGGCGCCGAGTACGTCGACCGCTCGATCCAGAACGCCGACGCGTTCACCCAGCCCTTTCAAAAGCTCGTCACCGAATGGTGCTGGGGCGAGGTGTGGAACCGGCCGGGGCTCGACAAGAAGACGCGCAGCATCATCAACCTGGCGATGCTGACCGCGCTCAACCGGCCGAACGAGGTGCGGTTGCATGTCCGCGGCGCGCTCAACAACGGCGTCACCCGCGAGGAGATCCAGGAGGTGCTTGCTGCACACGACGGTCTATTGCGGGGTGCCGGCCGCACTCGAAAGCTTCCGCATCGCCGCCGAGGTGTTGAAGGAGGAGGACGCCAAAAAGCGGTGACCCCGCTGCGCCCGACGCGCAAGACCGTGACCGTCGCCGCGCTCGGGACCACCCAGACCCTGGCCTGGGCGTCGAGCTATTACCTGCCGGCGATCCTGGCCGAGCCGATCGCCGCCGGGCTGCACGTGCCGAAATCGCTGTTCTTCGGCTTTTTCTCGGCGTCGCTCTTGTTGCAGGCGGCGCTGGGGCCGGCCATCGGGCGGGTCATCGACCGCAATGGCGGCCGCGGCGTGCTGATATTGTCGAACCTGGTGCTGGCGGCCGGGTTGGCGTGGCTCGGGCGTCGCCCGGGGGCCGATCGGGCTCGCCGGCGCCTGGGTCGTGCTCGGGTTCGGCATGGCGACGGGGCTCTACGACCCGGCCTTTGCCGCATTGACCGCACTCTACGGCCGCGAGGCGCGCAGCGCCATCACCGGCATCACCCTGATCGCCGGGTTCGCGAGCACGGTCGGCTGGCCGCTCTCGGCCTGGCTCAACAGCCATTTCGGCTGGCGCGGCGCCTGTTTCGGCTGGGCGGCGCTCAATCTTTTGGTGTGCCTGCCGGTCAACCGCTTGCTGATCCCGCGGCCGGCCGCGCCGACCACCGCCGCGCCGGCTCAATCGGCACCGCCGGCGCCGGCCAACGGCATGGCCGTGCTGGGCTTTGTGTTCGGCGCTGTCGGTTTTGTCACCGGCGCGATGGCGGCGCATCTGCCCCATCTGTTGGAGCTGGCCGGCGCGTCGGCGGGTGCGGCGATCGCCGCCGCGGCGTTGATGGGACCGGCCCAGGTCGCAGCACGCCTCTTCGAGTTCGGCGTCCTGAAGCGGCTGCACCCGCTGGTCTCGACCCGCATCGCGCTGATATTGCACCCGGCCGGCGCCGTCTTGCTGGGGTTGCTCGGCGCGCCGGGGGCGACCGGGTTTGCGCTGTTGCACGGCGGCGGCAACGGCTTGTTGACGATCGCGCGCGGGACCCTGCCCTTGGCCTTGTACGGCCCGGTAGGCTACGGCCGCCGCACCGGCGTCATCGTGGCACCGGCGCGGGTCACGACCGCGGCGGCCCCGCTGCTGTTCGGACTGCTGACGAGCCGGATGGGCCTCGGCGCTCTGTGGGTGTCGGCCGGGCTCAGCCTCGCGGCACTGGCCGCACTGGCGCTGCTGCGGGTGCAGCCCGAGCCAGCGGCGGCGCCCGGCGGCTAGCGCCGGGTCTGCGCCATCGGGCGGATCGCGATGCCGGCCTGTTCGAGCCGGTCGCGGACGCGTTCGGCCATCGCCACCGCCGCCGGGTTGTCGCCGTGGACGCAGACCGTGTCGATCGCGACCGGGATGCGCTTGCCGGATTGGCTGATGATCGCACCCTCGCGCACCATCGCCTGCACCCGCCGTGCGGCTTCCTCGGCGTCGTGCAATACCGCGCCCGGCAGTTTGCGCGAGACGAGGTTGCCGGTGTCGTCATAGGCGCGGTCGGCATAGATTTCGCGCGCCATTCTGAGGCCGAGCTCGGCCGCGGCGCGTTCGAGCTCGGTGCCGGCCATCACCACATAGACCAGCTCGCGGTCGAGGGCGGCGACGGCGCGGCCGATCGCCAGTGCGGTCGGGCGGTCGACCGCGGCGAGATTGGCCAAGCTGCCGTGCGCCTTGACATGGCCGACCCGGTGGCCGACCGCGCGCGCCACGCCCTCCAGCGCGCCGATCTGGTAGACCACGATCTTTTCGATGTCCGCCGGCGTCTCGCCCTGGATCATCCGGCGGCCAAAGCCCCAGACGTCGAAAAAGCTCGGATGGGCGCCGATGCCGACCCCGTTTTCCTTGGCGCGGGTCACGGTTTCGAACATCACCAGCGGGTCGCCGCCATGAAAGCCGCAGGCGACATTGGCCGAGGAGACGATCTTCAGCATCTCGGCGTCGCTGCCCATCGTCCACGCGCCAAAGCTCTCGCCCATGTCGCAGTTGAGGTCGATCGCGTCCATCCCGGCTCCTCCGTGCGGCAGAACGATATAGAAAAAATGCCCCACATTAGAAGAAATGGCCCACCAAAGCGCATGCGGGAATAGCCCGCCGGGCAGACCAGTATCGGAAGACCGGGTTTCGTTCGCTCGCCCTGCCCGAAAGGCGCTACACTTGCGCCATGTCCGAGCGTGAGGGGAGGCCGTCGCCCGAAGCGCTGCTGGCGGCGGCAAAGGACGAGGGCCGCGGCCGGCTGAAGATCTTTCTCGGGGCCGCACCCGGCGTCGGCAAGACCTACGAGATGCTGCAGAGCGCGCAGGCGAGGCGGCGCGACCGGGTCGATGTCGTCGTCGGCGTCGTCGAGCCGCACGGACGGCGCGAAACCGAGGCATTGCTCGACGGGCTCGAGGTCGTTGCGCGGCAACAGATCGAATACAAGGGCCACCTGCTGGCCGAGATGGATCTCGACGCGATCCTGAAGCGGCGCCCGCAGCTGGTTCTGGTCGACGAGCTGGCCCACACCAACGCCCCCGGCAGCCGCCACCCCAAGCGCTACCTCGATGTCGAGGAGCTGATCGCCGCCGGCATCGACGTGTTCGCGACGTTGAACATCCAGCACGTCGAAAGCCTGAACGACGTCGTCGCCAAGATCACCCGCATCCGGGTGCGCGAGACCGTGCCCGACAGCGTTCTCGACCGGGCGGACGACATCGAGGTCGTCGACCTGTCGCCCGAGGATTTGATCAAGCGCCTCACCGAGGGCAAGGTCTACGTGCCCGCAGCAGGCCGAGCGCGCGGTCCGCCATTTCTTTTCGACCGGCAACCTGACGGCGTTGCGCGAGCTGGCATTGCGGCGCACCGCCCAGCGCGTCGACGAGCAATTGCTCTCGCACATGCGCGCGCACGCGATCTCGGGGCCGTGGCCGGCCGGCGAGCGGCTCCTCGTCTGCGTCAGCGAAGCGCCGAGCACGCCCGGGTTGATCCGCTATGCCCGGCGGGTCGCCGACCGCCTGCGCGTGCCGTGGACCGCGATCCATGTCGAGACCGCGCGCACCCAGCGGCTCGGCGACGCCGAGCGCGACCGCGTCGCCGACCATCTGCGGCTGGCGGAGCGGCTCGGCGGCTCGACGATCACGATCCCCGGCCGCAACATCGCCGACGAGCTGATCGCCTATGCCGGGGCCAACAACATCACCCAGATCGTGATCGGCAAATCGGCGCGGTCGCGCTGGTTCGAGCTGGTCCATGGCTCGGTCGTCCGCGAGCTGATGCGCAAGACCGGCCAGATCAGCCTGCACGTGATTTCGGGCGACGGCGAGGAGCCGGTGCCGCCGAAATCGGTCGCGACCCTGCCGCCGGCAGAGACGGTGCGCGTCGGACCCTATCTCGGCAGCGCCGCCTCGGTCGCGGCCGCGCTCGGCATCAGCCTGTTCCTGCAGAAATTCGTCGCGGTGCAGAGCATCTCGCTGGTGTTCCTGACCGCGGTGCTGGCTTCGGCGGTCGCCTGGGGGCTGCTGCCGTCGCTGTTCGCCTGTGTGCTCAGCGTGCTCGCTTACAATTTTTTCTTTCTGCCGCCGCTTTACACGTTTTCGATCGGCGACCCGGAGAACGTCGTAGCACTGTTCTTTTTCCTGGTCGTCGCGGTCATCGTCAGCCATCTGACGGCGGCGACGCGCAGCCAGGCGGTGACAGCGCGCGCCCGCGCCAAAACGACGGCCGAGCTTTACGCCTTCAGCCGCAAGGTCGCCGGGATCGGCGCCCTCGACGACCTGTTGTGGGCGACCGCCTACCAGGTCGCCTCGATGCTGAACGTCCGCACCGTGCTGCTGATGCCGGTGCGCGACGGCGAGGGCCTGGAAGTCGCGTCCGGCTATCCGCCGGAAGATCTGCTCGACGACGCCGACATGGCGGCGGCGCGCTGGACCTGGGAGCACAACCGCCCGGCTGGCCGCGGCGCGGACACCCTGCCGGGCGGCAAGCGCCTGTTCCTGCCGTTGCGCACCGGCAGCGGCCCGGTCGGCGTGATCGGCATCGACCGCGACGCGCCGGGGCCGCTCTTGACCCCCGACGCGCAGCGCCTGCTCGACGCGCTCGCCGACCAGGCGGCGGTGGCGATCGAGCGCATCTCGCTCGCCCGCGGGCTCGACGAGGCGCGGGTGCTGGCCGAGACCGGGCGGCTGCGCGGGGCGCTCTTGACCTCGATCTCGCACGATCTGCGCACCCCGCTCGCCTCGATCCTCGGCGCGGTGTCGAGCCTGCGCAGCTTCCCGGAAAAATACGGCGCGGCCGAGCGCGAGGAGCTGCTGGCGACCTTGCAGGACGAGGCCGAGCGGCTGAACCGCTTTGTCTCCAATCTGCTCGACATGACCCGGCTCGAATCGGGTGCGATCGAACTGACGCTCGACATGGTCGATGTCGGCGAGATCGTCGGCGCGGCGTTGCAGCGCGCGGCGAGCGTGCTGGCGCGGCACCGGGTCGAAGTCGCGATCGCACCCGATCTGCCGATGCTGCAGCTCGACGCGGTGCTGTTCGAGCAAGTGCTGTTCAACCTGCTCGACAACGCCGCCAAATATTCGCCGCCCGGCAGCCGCGTCGACATTAGCGCCGGCCGCGATGGCGAATTGGTCGAGATCGAAGTCGTCGACCAGGGATCGGGCATCCCGCCCGACGACCTCGAACGCATCTTCGACAAATTCTACCGGGTGCAGGCGCAGGACCGCCGCCGCGCCGGCACCGGGCTCGGGCTGGCGATCTGCCGCGGCTTTGTCGAGGCGTTGGGCGGCTGGATCGTCGCCCGCAACCGCCGCGACCGCCCGGGCGCGGTGCTGACGATCCGCATGCCGGTGGTCCCCGAGGTCAAGATCGAACGGCGCAGCGCGATGGCGCATGGCTAGGGCATTGACCGTGCTCATCGTCGACGATGAGCCGCCGATCCGCCGGCTGCTGCGGACCACCTTGACCGCCGACGACTATCGCGTCGTCGAGGCCGAAAACGGCGCCACCGGGCTGCGGTTGACGGCCGTCGAAAAGCCCGATCTGGTGATCCTCGACCTCGGGTCTGCCCGACCGCGGCGGCCTCGAGCTGATCGGCGAAATCCGCAAGACCTCGCGGGTGCCGATCATCGTGCTGTCGGCGCGCCATGACGAGCGGGCCAAGGTCGAGGCGCTCGACCTCGGCGCCGACGACTATGTCGGCAAGCCGTTTGGCATGGCCGAGCTGATGGCGCGGATGCGCGCGGCGTTGCGCCATGCGTTTCAGGCGCAGGGCGAGTTGCCGGTCTTTGTGTCGGGCGATCTGACGGTCGACCTGGTGCGCCGCCATGTGACCCGCGACGGCCAGGAGGTGAAACTGTCGCCAAAGGAGTTCGACCTGTTGCGCCATCTCGTCATGCATGCCGGCAAGGTGCTGACCCATCGCCACCTGCTGCGCGAGGTGTGGGGGCCGGCGCAGGCCGACGAGGTGCAGTATCTGCGGGTGTTCATCCGCGGGTTGCGGCAAAAGCTCGAACCCGACCCGGCCCGGCCGGCCCACATCCTGACCGAGTTGGGGGTCGGCTACCGCCTCCAGCTCCCGCCCGACCAGCGCACCTGAGCCGCTGCGAGCGGCGCCGCCCGCGCTCTTCGGGGGCTCGCCGCGGGCTTCAGCAGGCTCAGGAAGTAGACGGCGCAGCTCAGCAGCACGATCCAGAACGTGGTCGGCCAGTCGGTGACATAGGCGAGCGCGATGCCGCCCCAGGTCTCGGCGAGCGCGAGGACGACCGCGAGCGCCACGCCTGGGCCGAGGCGCGCCGCCAGCCGCTGTGCCGCCGCCGCCGGCCCGACCATCAACGCGAACACCAGCAGGACGCCGACCACTTGCGCCGCCTCGGCGACGGCGACGGCGACGATCGCCAGGAACAACACCGAGACGAGACGCAGCGAGACGCCCTTCGCCTCGGCCAGCTCGGGCTCCAGCGTCGCGAACAGCAACGGCCGCGAGATCACGGCGAGGGCGAATAGGGTCGCCACACTCAGTCCCAGCAGGCTCCACAACGTGCCGGGGCTGACGCCCAGCAGATTGCCGAACAGGATCGCCGTCGCCTCGGTGGCGCTCGTCGTATAAAAATAGAGAAACAGCACGCCGAGGCCGAGCGCCAGCGACAGGATCACGCCGACCGCGACATCGCGGTTGCGCAGGCGGTCGCCGAGCAGCCCCATCGCCACCGCCGCCGCCACGGTAAAGGCGAGAAGCCCCCACAACGCGCTGACGCCGACCAACAGCGCGCCGGTGGCGCCGGCAAAGCCGACATGCGACAGCGCGTGGCCGGCAAAGGTCAGGTTGCGCAACACCAGGAAAAAGCCGACCGCGCCGCCGACCACCGCGACGACGCCGCCCGCCATAAAGGCGGTGCGCATGAATTCGTATTCAAACATCGTGGCGATGCGCCTCGGCTTCGGCCGGGCCGTGTCCGGCGACGACCACAATGCGCTCTCCGATCCGCACGACCTCGATCGGCGTGCCGTAGAGGCGGGTCAGCACCTCGCCGGTGACCACTTCCTCGACCGTCCCCATCGCCGCGCGGCCGCTGCCCAGATACAGCACGCGGTCCATGACGCCGAGCAACGGGTTCAGGTCGTGGGCGGTGAACAGCACGGTTATGCCCTGCGCCTGCTGGATTCGCTTGACCAAGGCGATCACCGCCTCCTGAAAATGCGGGTCGAGGCTGATCAGCGGTTCGTCGAGCAGCAACAGCTTCGGGTTGCCGAGCAGCGCCTGCGCCAGCAACAGCCGCTGCAGCTCGCCGCCCGAGAGCTGCGAGAGCCGCCGGCTGGCGAGCGCCTCGGCGTCGACGAGCTCGATCGCCCGCCCAACTTCGCGCCGGCCATGCCGGCCCGGCAATGGCAGCCCCCAGCGCTCGCCGCGCCAGGCGCTCGCCACAAAGTCCCAACCGCGCACCGGCAGGTCGGCGACCGCGGCGCGCTGCTGCGGCAGATAGCCGGCGGCCGGGTTGCCGCGCCGGGGCCGCTCGCCAAACACCCGAATCTCGCCGGCCGCCGGCTTCAGCAGGCCCAACAGCGCGCGCAGCAGGGTGGTCTTGCCGGCGCCGTTCGGGCCAAACACGCCGACGAACTCGCCGGGACGGATTGCCGCGGTGACATCGGCCAGGACCGTCCGGGCGCCGCGCGCGACCGTGACCCGGTCGAGCTCGATCGCGTACCCGTCTAGCGGGCGAGCGCCCGGTCGACGGCATCGAGCTGCGAGCGCATCCACTCCTGGTAATCCTTTCCCTGCGGTTCGGTCTCGGTCACGCCGACGACCGGGACGCCCGCCTGTTGTGCGATCGCGCGCATCCTGCGGGTCAACGCGTCGCTCGTCTGGCTGTTGTAGATCAGCACCCTGACCGTTCTCGACCGGAGGTCGTTCTCGAATGCGGCGATGTCGGCGGCGCTGGGCTCGGTGTCGTTCATGACCGCCAGTTGAAAGCGCCGGTTGCGCATCGCCAGACCCAGGGCGTCGGCCATGTAGCCGAACACCGGCTCGGTCGCGGTTGCCGGCGTTCCGGCATATTTCCGCCGCAGCCCGGCGATCTGGTCGGCGAGCGGCGTCATCGACTTTTCGAATGCCGCGAGGCGGTCTTGGTAGCCGGCCTTGTGCGCCGGGTCGAGCCCGCTGAACGCCGCGGCGAGGGCGCCGGCGAGCCTCGATACCGCGTCGGGGTCATACCAGACATGGGGGTTGTCGCCCGGTTTTCTGTGCACGAGGCCGGCGACCTCGACGGCGGTGCGCGACCTCGACGGCGACCCCGACAAAAGCCGGGCCGCCCACGGGTCGTAATCGGCGCCGTTATAGATGACGAGAGCGGCATCGGCGAAGGCCCTTGCGGTCGACGGGCTGGCCTCGAATTCGTGCGGGTCCTGGTCGGGGTTGGTCAGGATGCTGACGACGGCGACGTCGTGGCCGCCGATCTGCCGGGCGACGTCGCCGTAAAAATTCTCGGCGGCGACGATTGCGAGCGGCTGCGGCTGCGCCTGCGCTGCGGACGCCGCCAGCAGGAATGCGGCCAGCGCGCTGATAAACCGGTGACTCATGTCGCTGAGGCCCCGTCTTCGGCGGGCGGGCCGCCCGATGAGCCAGCCCTTATGATATAACATATCTTTACCAGGGCTCGCCGGTGGGGAAAAGCACGTCCCGCGTCGGCTCGATCCGCGCCCGAGCGCCCAGGCGTCGAGGTCGGGCGTCGAGGGCGGCGGGTGGCGCTGTGACCGCTCGGCCGCGGCTGTAGGACCGGGGCGGCCAGCCGCGGAAATGCGCGCACAAGCCGCGGCTGGCGCGCGCACGGCCCCATAGCCAATCCGACCGGAAGCGGGCAAGATGCGCCCGCGGGGATTATCCCGCGAATTGGGGGTGAGGAAAATGCTCAAAAAAGTTGGGTTGGCCGTCGGCGCGCTGGGTTTGGCGGCCGGCATCGCGATGCAACCGGCGCCGGCATATGCCCAGGCCGGGGTACGGGTCGGCACTTTGAACTGCAGCGTGGCCGGCGGCTGGGGCTTTGTGTTCGGCTCGTCGCGGGCATTGCACTGCGTCTTTACGCCTGGCCCCGGCCATCCCGAGCACTACGCCGGGTCGATTTCCAAATTCGGCGTCGACATCGGGTACACCCAGGGTGGGGTGCTGGTATGGGCGGTTCTGGCCCCGACCACCAACGTTGCGCCGGGCGCGCTGGCCGGCAACTTTGCCGGCGCCACTGCGAGCGCCACGGTTGGGGTCGGCGCGGGCGCCAATGTGCTGATCGGCGGCTCCAACCGCACGATCTCGCTGCAGCCGGTCAGCATCGAAGGCAATACCGGGCTGAATGTCGCCGCCGGCATCGCCGCGATTAACCTGCGGCTCGTTCGCTGAGCCGCGAGAGGGAATCTGGAAGGGACCAACGCGCGCATTTCGCCGAACCATCTCCTTCGGCTGTCATTGTCTACCCTCGAGTTATTCCCGCGTGCTCGCTTCCGTTCTGACCGTCTATGTATGCTATTTTCACCGAACGAAATCGTAGCTGCAGGAATTGCCGGTCTGGCGGGCGCGCGCGGCGCCGGCGGGGTCAACCTGGGCCGCTGACGTTCAGCTCGATGGGTTGCGAGCCGATGCTCGGCGCGGCGGCTCGCATCGCCAGTTGGCCTTGCGGCCCGGTCGTGCCGCCGAGCCGGTAGCCGGCGGCGTCGGCCGTCAGCGGCCCTCGATTTCCCAGGCCGCCGCGTTCAATTAGCTGCGGTCCGCCGGCGGCGGCAAGCCGGGCCGGGGGCGGCTGGGCCGGGGGCCGTCGCGGCGTCATGCCCGGCCTGCGACCCCCGGCTTTCCGCGTCTCAGGCCGCCACAGCAGCGCAGCGGCTAGCCCCAGCTCGCCTGGCCGCCGACGGCGGTGATCGTGATGTGGCCCATCGTCGTGTCGGCCTTGGCGCCGTGCCAATGGCGTTCGCCGGCCTTGATGTGCACGACGTCGCCGACGTTGATCTCATGCTGCTCGTGCTCGGTCGCCACCATGCCGGAGCCCGAGGTCACGACCAGCACCTGGTCGCAGGTATGGGTGTGCCAACCGGTGGTGCAGCCCTGGCTGAAATTCACCACGCTGCAATTGTAGTTTGCCGAATCCCCGGGCTGGATGATGGTCTGGCGCGACCGGGAAACCGGCCCGCTCCAGCCTTCGATCCGCTCGGCGCCTTCGACCGGGACATTCGGGATGTCCTTGAGCGTGACCACCTTCATGACGATCCTCCTCGTGTTGACGCGGGTCCAGGGTATCCGAAATCCGCGGTAGGTCCCACCCACTGTATCACAGCCGAAGGTGACGGCGGGTCGCTCGCCGCGGAGCCGGGGAGGCCGCAATCGGCGCTACGCCGATGGTGTCAGACGGCGATGGTAAAATTGCCAAATTTTCGATGTATGAGACGGCTCCCGCGAGAGCTGCGCCGGCAGCCGCCGCCGAGGCGGAGGTCGGGACGGCGGCAAGATCCGCGGGTGACGGGACGGGGAGGGAAGGGGGTGATGCCGGGCTGGGAGCTTCCGCCCAAATCGGCTGGACTAGCGGTGGCCGCGCGCTTCCCGATTCGGCCCGGTCAATTCCCGGTTCGGCGGG
Source organism: uncultured Alphaproteobacteria bacterium (assembly GCA_963775525.1). Classification (GTDB taxonomy): domain Bacteria; phylum Pseudomonadota; class Alphaproteobacteria; order ATCC43930; family CGMCC-115725; genus AP-15. The sequence goes on from CAVZJF010000007.1 coordinate 25,690, forward strand.
TCGTTTTCCCGATTAGGGGCGTCGCAATTCCCGTTTGCCAAGGCCACGGGAATTTGCCCGCAAGGCATTGAGACGGCGCGCCGATCCGACCATGAAATCGCGCCGTGGAGGGCGGATTTCCGGATATTTCCCGGCGAATCGGGAATTGCCGGGATGCCCGGCCGGGCGGCGATCGCGGATTTGCGGCGATTTTGACGACCCGGCCCCGGGTCGCCTTTGCGGGTCAGCTGCGCGGGGCGTGCTTGCCGAGGATGCGCTGCAGGGTGCGGCGGTGCATCTTGAGACGGCGCGCGGTTTCGGAGACGTTGCGCTCGCACAGCTCGAACACCCGCTGGATGTGCTCCCAGCGCACCCGGTCGGCCGACATCGGGTCTTCGGGCGGCTCGGGCGCGCCGTCCTCCTGCGCCAAGAGCGCGCGCTCGACGGCGTCGGCGTCGGCCGGCTTTGGCAGGTAGTCGATGGCCCCGGCCTTGACCGCGGCGACCGCGGTCGCGATGTTGCCGTAGCCGGTCAGCATGACGATGCGCGCCCCCGGCCGCGCCTGGCGCAGGGCGGTCACGACATCGAGGCCGCGGCCGTCGCCGAGCCGCATGTCGACGACGGCAAAGGCCGGCGGGTGCTCGGTCGCGGCGGCGGTGCCGGCGGCGACACTGTCGGCGGTGGCGACGACAAAGCCGCGCCGTTCCATCGCCCGCGCCAGGCGCTGGCACAGCGGCGCGTCGTCGTCGACGATCAAGAGGGTGCGTTCGGCTTCGGGCAGGCCGCGCAGCGCGGCGGAAGGTCCCTCGGCATTGGCAACGGGGCGGGTCGGCCGGTCGATAGCGTTCATCATGCTCGCCTTTGACCCGCGGCGAGGCCGGCTGCTAGCGATGCTCGCGTGCCAGCGCCGCCGCCGGGCGGATCATTTCAACAGCTTCCAGATTGGCACGGTTCCAGGAAATCGCAACATGGGCGCCGCCTTCTTCGAGGTTCTCGAAGGTCAGTCGGGCGCCGCTGCGCTCCAACAGGCTCTGCGCGATGAAGATGCCGAGCCCCATATGGTCGGCCGCACCCGCCCGCGTCGACAGATAGGGCTCGCCGAGGCGGCCGAGCAGATGCAGCATGAACCCGGGCCCGTCATCGGTAATCTCGACCGTCACCCGGCGCAGGTCCCAAAAGGTCGTGACCGTGACCTCGCGGCGCGCGAACTGCACCGCGTTCTGGATCAGGTTGTTGAGCCCGTGCAGGATTTCCGGGCTGCGCCGGACCTGGGGCTCCCCTTCCGCGAGCGAGCCGGTGGCGGCGAAAATCACCCGCACGCCGCGGTCGCGATAGGGGGTGCCGGCGGCCTCGACCAGCGCCGATATCGACAGCCGCGTGTAGGGCGAGCCGCCATCCTCCTCCGGCCGCTGCGACAGCTCGGCGAGGATGCGGCTGCAGCGTTCGGATTGGCTCAGCAGCAGCCCGGCGTCTTCGGCGTACGGGCTGTCGGCCGGCAATTCGCGGACCAGCTCCTTGGCGACGACCGCGATCGTGGCGAGCGGGCTGCCGAGCTCGTGCGCGGCGGCGGCGGCGAGCGCGCCCACCGCCGAGACCCGCTGCTCGCGCGCCAGCGCCAGCTGGGTCGCCGCCATCGCGTCGCGCAGGCGGCGGGCGTCCTGCGCCACGCTCCAGGTGTAGCCGGCGATGAACACGGTCGCCAGCACCAGCGCGGTCCAGGTGCCGACGATGATCTCCGGCGGAAACACCAGCGGGTCGGTGCGCCACGGCAACGGAAAGTGCCACAGCGCCAAGACGCTGATCGCGGCGACGGCGAGGATCGACAGCGCGATCACCAGGCGCCGCGACAGGATCGTCGCCGCGACCGTAACCGGCGCCAGGATCAGGATCGAGAACGGGTTCTGCAGCCCGCCCGTGAGATAGAGCAGGATGCCGAGCTGAAGGATGTCATAGCCGAGGCACAGCGCGGCTGACCGCTCGCTGAGCTCGCGCGCGACCTGGCGCCGGACGATCAGCACGATGTTGAGCAGCGCCGAGGCGGCCGACGACCGCCAGCGACGGGATCAGCTGCAGGTGAAAGCTGAGCCCGTAATGGACGGTCAGCAGCGCCAGGGCCTGGCCGGCGATCGCGACCCAGCGGATCGGCACCAGGGTGCGCAGGCTGATGCGGCCTGATTCGGAGTGCGGATCGCTGACGGCTCGAAGCAGGATATCGGCCACGACAGGGTCCCGTCGGCTAATGTCGCGCAATTTTAGCCCGGTTCGGGCGGCATCCGGCGACCTACGCCCGATCCTGGCCGATCGCGGCGCGATGCGCCATATAGGGGCGATGCCCGCACCCGCCATCGAAGTCAAGGATTTGGTCAAACGCTATCCGTCGGCGGTCGCGGTCGACGGGATCAGCTTTACCGTCGCGCGCGGCGTCGTCACCGCACTGCTCGGCGGCAACGGCGCCGGCAAGACCACGACCTTGTCGATTTTGCTCGGGCTGTTGCTGCCGACCGCGGGCACGGTCCATGTGCTCGGCGAGGACATTCTGCGCCACCGCTACCGGGTGCTGCCGCGGATGAATTTTTCCTCGCCGTTTGTCGACCTGCCGCACCGGCTGACGGTGCGCCAGAACCTGCTGATCTACGCCCGGCTCTACGGCTTGCGCCGGCGGCGCGAGCGGATCGCGGCACTCGCCGCCGATCTGCAGATCGGCGCCTTTCTCGACCGCCAGGCGGGCAAGTTGTCGGCCGGCCAGAAGACCCGGGTGGCGCTCGCCAAGTCGCTGCTGAACGAACCCGATCTGCTGCTGCTCGACGAACCCACCGCCTCGCTCGACCCCGATACCGGGGATTGGGTGCGCAGCTACCTCGAAGCGTGGCAGGCCCGCACCGGGGCGACGATCCTGATGGCGTCGCACAACATGGCGGAAGTCGAGCGGATGTGCTCGAACGTGCTGATGATGAAGGCCGGCAAGATCGTCGACCGCGGCAGCCCGGCGGCGCTGATCGCCCGCTACGGCCGGGCCAATCTCGAAGAGGTGTTTCTCCACATCGTGCGCCAGCCCGAGCCGGAGCTGGAGCCGGTGTCGTGAACCGCGAGGGCCGCGGCGAAAGCGGCGGGTCGCTCGGCCGCGTCTGGGCGATGCTGCTGCGCTATCTCTACCTGCTGCGCAGCTCATGGCCGCGCACTTTGGAGCTTATCTACTGGCCGACCTTGCAGATGCTGATCTGGGGGTTCATGAGCCAGTTTCTTTACGTCAACAGCAGCTATGTGTTCCGCGCGTTTGGCGTGCTGCTCGCCGCGGTCATGCTGTGGGACGTGCTGTTCCGCGGCCAGCTCGGATTGTCGATCTCGTTTCTCGAAGAGATGTGGGCGCGCAACCTCGGCCATCTGTTCGTGACCCCGCTGCGCCCTTACGAATGGGTCGCCTCACTGCTGGCGATGAGCCTGATCCGGGTGCTGATCGGGGTGGTGCCGGCGGCGTTGCTGGCGATCGTGCTGTACCACTATTCGATCTTTTCGCTGGGATTGCCGCTGATCGCGTTCTTTGCCGTGCTGCTGGTCATGGGCTGGGCGCTGGGGCTGGCGATCTGCGGCATGATCCTGCGCCATGGGATGGGCGCCGAGAGCCTCGCCTGGCTCGCGGTCTTCACCCTGTCGCCGGTCAGCGCCGTCTATTACCCGGTGTCGATCCTGCCGGGCTGGCTGCAGCACGTGGCCTGGGCATTGCCGTCGACTTATGTCTTCGAGGGCATGCGCACCTTGTTGTTCCACAAAGTCTTCCGCGCCGACTACCTGGTGGCCGCCGGGGTCCTTGACCTCGTCTTTCTGGCGCTCGGCGCGTGGGTCTTCTTTCTCGCGTTTCGCGGCGCCCGCCGGCGCGGCGCGTTGCTGCAGATGGGCGAGTGAGGCCGCCTCTAATTGGTGCCGCCGAGCACGGTGAAGCCCTGCTTTTCAAACGCCGGCTTTGCCGCCGGTGACTTCAGAAAGGCCAGCAGTTTTGCCGCGTCCGGGTTCTTGCTCGAGGCCGTCAGCGCGATCGGGTAGATGATCGGCGGATGGGTGTCTTCGGGAAAGACGCCGACGATTTCCACCCGGGGGTCGGAGGCCGCGTCGGTCGCATAGACGATGCCGAGCGGCGTCTCCTTGCGGTCGACGAACAGCAGCGCGGCGCGCACATTCTCGGCGCCGGCGACATGCGGCGCCACCGACTGCCAGACCCCGAGCTTGGTGAGCGCCGCCTTGCCGTATTTGCCGGCCGGCACGCTGTCGGGATCGGCCATCGCCAGCCGCCCGCCGTTGAGCAGCCCGACGAGGTCGAAGCCCGGCTTGATGTCGATCTTGGCGCCGCTGCCGGCCGGGGCCACCAGCACCAGCCGGTTGCCGAGCAGGTTTGCTCGAGTTTCCGGCTGGATCAGATTGTGCTTTTGCACATAGTCCATCCAGCCAAGATCGGCCGAGATGAAGATGTCGGCCGGCGCGCCGCTTTCAATCTGCTTGGCCAGCTGTGAGCTCGCCGCGTAAGAGATTTTGACCGGCGCGCCGCCCTGGCTCTGAAAGACATGGGCGGCGTCGTCGAGCGCGTTCTTCAGGCTCGCGGCGGCGAACACCACGACGTCGGCGGCCCGCGCCGCCGGCGCCGGGCCGAACGCCATCAGTGCAGCGATGACGCCCATTGTGGCGACGGCGGCGCGCGACCTCATCAGGACGTGCATCGGGTGCTCTCCATTTTCAAGATTGCCGCGCGAAGGTGTAGGGCCGTTCGTCGCGAAGCTCGATCCCCCGCTTCGCGCTCAATATATCGACGAGAATACATCGCACCATACGGAGGACGGTCGGCGCGCGTCAAGCGACCCCAGGTTTGCGTCGGCGCAGGGTTGACGCATTCCGATATATTGGATCGAATACATCGATGGACGTTCGCGTCCGTTGAAATTGGGGGTGGGGATGTCAAGCGCGCGGAGCATTTTTCTGGCCGGGCTGTGCGGCCTCGCATTGTTCACCGGCGCGGCGTGGCCGGCGGTGGCGGCGCCGACGACGCAGTTCACGGTGACCGGCGACGTCACGGCGCCGGCGACCTACACCTTGTCGAATTTGTCGTCGTTGCCGGCGACCACCGAGACGGTCACCTATCAGACCGGCGGCGGTCCGCAGAGCGGCACCTTCACCGGCCCGACCATGTGGTCGCTGCTGAACACGGTTGGTTTGCAGACCCCCGCGGTCAAGAACGGCGTCCTGCGCCAGTATGTCGTCGCCGCCGGCAGCGACGGCTACACCTCATTGTTCTCGCTCGGCGAACTCGCCCCGAATTTTGGCGGAAGCAGCCCGCAGGTCCTGGTTGCGTCTCAGGAAAACGGCGCCCCGCTCGGCGCGGACGGCTTTGCGCGCGTCGTCGCCGCCAAGGATAATTTTGGTGGCCGCTACGTATCGAACCTCGCCAACCTGCAAGTGGGGACGGCACCGGCGCTGCCGTCCCAAGGCGGTGGCACGACGACGCAGTTCGCCTTGTCGGGCGCCGTCGCGAAGCCGGGCGTCTACACCTTGTCGACATTGCAGGGGTTGCCGGCGACGACCGAGACCGTGACCTACCTCGCCGCCGGTACGTCGGTAACCTCGACATTTACCGGGGTGTCGATCTGGACCCTGCTGACCGACGCCGGGATCGTCACCAACCCGGCGATCAAGAACGACATTTTGAACTACTACCTGCTCGCGACCGGCAGCGACGGCTATGAGGCGGTCCTCTCGCTCGGCGAGCTCGACCCGATGTTCGGGGGCACCGGCGCACCCGACCTGATCGCCTACGGCGTCGACGGCGGTTTGCTCGGCGCCGACGGATTTGCCCGCGTCGTGGTGCCGGGCGACGATTTCGGCGGGCGCTACGTCTCCAACCTCGTCAGCCTCGAAGTCATCGACGGCGTGGTTCCCGAACCCGCGTCGGCGGCGCTGCTGGCCTCTGCGTTGCTCGGGTTGGCGCTGCTGCGCGGATCGCTGCCGCGCCGGGCGGTGCGCAAGTAGCGGCGAGGCCAAGGCTTTCTACCGCGAAGGCCGCTGAGTTGGTTGCGGCGGTCGCCGGGTCCGCATACCTTTGCCGGGATCCGGATCAGACACAGGGTCTGCAAATGCCGTCGCGCTATACCGCGACCGACGCCGAGGCTTACCAGCGGCTGATGGGCCGGTGGAGCCCGTTATTGGCGCGCGAGCTGGTCGCCTGGGCGGGCGTCGGTGAAGGCGAGCGGGTGCTCGATGTCGGCTGCGGCACCGGCAGCCTCGCGCTCGCACTCGCCGAAAAGAACGAGCCCTCGGCAATCGTCGGCGTCGACATCGCGGCGCCCTATGTCGCCTATGCCGCGTCGAGGAGCAACGATCCCCGGCTCAGCTTTGTCACCGGCGACGCGGTCGCGCTCGATTTTGGCGAGGGCAGCTTCGACCGCTCGTATTCGCTGCTGGCGCTCAATTTCATGTCGGATCCGGGGCGTGCGCTCGCCGGCATGCGGCGGGTGACGCGCGCCGGCGGTATGGTGGCCGCGGCGGTGTGGGATTTTCCGGGCGGCCTGGTTTACCAGCGGATCTTTTGGGACACGGCCGCGGCACTCGACCCGGCGGCGGATTCGGCGCGCGCCCGGCATTATTCGAGCCCGTTGACCGGACCCGGCGAGCTCGGCGCGGCTTTCGCCGCGCGCGGGGTTGGACCGGGTCGAGGGCTGCTCGCTGACGATCCGCATGACATACCGCGACTTCGCCGATTACTGGGAGCCGATCGAGAATGCCCAGGGCCCGGTCGGCGACTACGTCAAGGGGCTGCCGCCGGATCGCCTCACCGCGCTTGCCGAGGCGGTGCGGCGCGCTTTTCTCGCCGGCGCCGCGGACGGGCCGCGCTCGCTGGCGGCGACCGCCTGGGCCGCGCGAGGGATCAAATAGCGCCTGGACCGATCGACACCTCTGCCGACGACGCCGATGACGCCCGCCCCCGGATACCGCGCCCGTCCCCGCGCGGCGCTGTGGGCGACACCGCTCGATCGGCGCTCGACGGTCCCGCTGTCGCGCCAGCTGGCGACGGCGCTGCGGCGGACGATCGCCGAAGCCAGCGTCGGCGCCGGGTCGCGGCTGCCGTCGACGCGGGTGTTGGCGGCGGAGCTCGGCACTGCCCGCAGCACCGTCGTCGCGCCCGTTCGAGCTCGGCAATGTCGAAATCGAAAACTGGACCTTCGATCCGATCAATTGGCCGGGTAGGATCGCCGCCCCTGGTCCTCCCGGAGCACCCCAGCATGCCCGACAGTACCGCTTCGCCCGATTTCGCGCCGACCGCCCGCACCCGCGTGCGCCGTCGCCACGACCGCGGCCGTTACGATCGCGAGACGGTTTACGCCATCCTCGACGCCGCCTTGCTGTGCCATGTCGGCTACGTCATCGACGGCCTGCCCTACGTCACTCCGACCTTGTTCTGGCGCGAGGGTGATGCGCTCTATTGGCATGGGTCGTCGGCAAGCCGGATGCTGCGCCAGCAGTCCGCCGGAATTCCGGTTTGCGTCACGGTCAGCCATGTCGACGGATTGGTTCTGGCGCGCTCGGGGTTTCACCATTCGCTCAACTATCGCGCGGTGATGGCCTTTGGCAACGCGGCGGTCGTCGCTGACGACGAGGTCAAGACAGCCGCGCTCAACGCCTTTGTCGACCGGCTCTATCCGGGGCGCAACGAGCGGATTCGGCCGATCCTGCCACAGGAGCTGAAGGGGACGACGTTGATGAGCATGGTCATCGACGAAGTGTCGGCGAAAGTCCGCGCCGGCGGCCCGATCGACGACGAAGGGGATTATACGCTCGACTGCTGGGCCGGCGTGATCCCGGTCGAAACGCGCGTCGGCGCCGCGGTTCCGGACGAGCGGTTGAAAGCCGGCGTCCCCTTGCTCGACGGCCTCGGCCATTTGGCCGAGGGCGGGGTGTTGCCGGAGATCCTGGGTGCGCTCTCGCGCAAGAGGCACGGGTAATGCAGCGCTCGCCGGCGCCGCTGACCCTGGCCGCCGCATTGGCGCTGCCATTGCCGCCCGGACGGCGTTCGGCCGAGGCGTTTTATGACGGCGACCTCGAAGTGCGGCTTTACGCGCCAAAAGGCCACGACCCGCAGACGCCGCATGACCGCGACGAGCTCTACATCGTCGCGGCGGGCGCCGGCCGGTTTCGTGCCGAAGAGACGGTGACGCCGTGCAAGACCGGCGACCTGCTGTTCGCCGCCGCGCATGCGAGCCATCGCTTCGAGGACTTTTCGAGCGATTTCGCGGTGTGGGTCATCTTTTACGGCGCGCAGAAATGACCGGCGACGCTTTCAGCGCGATTGCGCCGATTCGTCACACCGCTCGAACCGGGAGGTTGTGGCGGACCGGTGGCGGGGACGCTATAGGTCGGCAATGAATATTAGGAACAGAAGCCGCCGGGCAGACGCCGATATCGTGCTGGTTCACAGCTCTGACGTCCATGTCGACGAAGGGCGGATCGCGGTCGCGCATGACGGCGACGGCGCCGCCGGGCTCGCTGCCGTGTTGACGGCGGCGCGGGCATTGCGGGCGGATGTCGTGTTGTTGGCGGGCGACACCTTCGAGGCCAATCAGCTGAGCACGGCGCTGATCGATCGTGCCGGCGGGCTGCTCGCGGATGCCGGCATGCCGGTGGTGATCCTGCCCGGCAACCACGACCCCGCGATGCCGGATTCGGTCTACGTCAAGGGCGGATACGCGCGGATTCCAAACCTGGCGATCCTCGGCGTGACCCATGACGAGGCGGTGGCGTTCGCGGAATTCGACCTCGAAATCTGGGGTCACGCGCACCGTGACTATTTCGACATGCCGCCATTACGCGGGCCGCGCCGGCGCTCGACCCGGTGGCAGGTCGCCATTGGGCACGGGCATTACGAGCCGCCGGAGACCCGCGCCAACCCGTTGCGCCCGTCCTGGGTCTTTGGCGACGAAGAGATCGCGGCGACCGCCGCGGACTATCTGGCGCTCGGCCATTGGGACCGGCCGGTGCAGGTCGGCGACGGCGCGGTGCCGGCCTATTACTCGGGATCGCCGGACTTGGCGCGGACCGTCAACCTCGTGCGGCTGACAGCGGCGGGCGAGGTGGTTGTCACCCGCGAAGCACTCTCGCGTTAGGGGCGGCGATGGCGCTGCCGCCGCGCACCGGGATGGGCCTGCATTTTGGCATCCGCATCACCGCGGCGGACCAGGACCGGGTCGCCGGCGAGATGGAAGCGGGCGATCGTCACGTGAACACGTTCGGCATCGTGCATGGCGGCGCGCTGATGGCGGTTGGCGACGAGCTCGGCGGACTGACCACACGCCCTAATGGCCGGCCGCCAAACAGGCGCGCAAATCGTCGCGCTCGTCCTCATAGTCGTCCATCGTCTGATGCAGCACGTTGTCGGCGGGCAAAGCTCTTAGGGCAGCAGTAATCTTTTTTATCGTCGCGTCATCGTAATTGACCAGCTGGGGACATTGGCAGGCTGTCGACTGGGTGCTGGCGCACCCGCCCACAATCAAAACCGCGGCAAGCGCTGCACAGCCGATCGGCACCTTGAATGCCATACTCAATCCCCCGTCCCCTCACCGTCACACCATGGCGAGAGGCGTGATTTCAAGCAAGCGCGAAGCTGGCTCAGAGGTCCAGCATTAATGCCTGACGGCTTTCTCGGGCATCAGAACAGCCGCGAGACCCGCGATCGCGACAAACAGCTGGACGACGGATTGCAACGTCGAATTGTCGACATGCACACCGGCAGCCGCGAGGAGCGCGCCAAGGCCGGCATAAGTCGACGGCTCCGCAAGCCGCGCCAGCGCGAAATCAAAGAATTGCATGCTGCCTCCAACAAAGCGGGGGGAATCCGTCGTGATACCGAGTACCCGTAAGATGGGCTGAGCCTTGCAAAGCCCATCGCCGCCGCACCAGATGGGTTTCGCTGCGCGCTCAACCCATCGCTACAGGGCGATGGGGCTGCATCGTGTATGCATCCGAGCACGAGCAGGCTGCTGAAAATGTCGTTTCCCTCGGCATGTACCCTTCGAGACGGCCCTGCGGGCCTCCTCAGGGTGAGGTCAAACCCTTGATACGGCAGGACTTCTCATCCTGAGGGGGTCGCCCATAGGCGGCCGTCTCGAAGGATCGCGGCGACCATGCGTTGTTTTTCAGCAGCCTGCCAGACTATCGTGCAGCCGGGACGATGCGCAGTCCCTCTGGCCCGAAATTAAACTCTTGGCTGGCCCCGCTCGACAGTCTAAGGAGGCACAGGCCGGTTTCTATGCTGGCCGAGAGGATCAGACCCGGTACGTCCTCCATCGTGTCGCGGCGAACAATTTTGTATCGCCGGCGTTCGTTTTCTGGGTCGACGGCGGTCAGTTTTCGGGGAAGCATCGGGCCTCCATCAGAAAGTTGGGTTCGGTCGGGAAAGCAGAGCGTTATTTGCGATCCTGCTTTTGCACGATTTGGGTGCGCAGGTCCGCAATGGCGTCGATGATGCGCGCCAGGGCAGCCCGCATTTCCGCTTGAAAATCGCGCTCGTCCAGTCGGCGCTGTTCCAGCACCCGTTCGGCGGCGGCAATACGCAACTCGTGGGAAGCGATCTGGACTTCGAGTGCGGAACGCAGATTGTCGATGTCTGCGCGCAGGCTGATGTAGCTGGTCACCGCACCGCCGCCGACGGTGAGCAGCAGCACCGCCGCCTGCATGACATGGCCGAAGTTGATTTCAGGTGAGAACCGAGGTTTCAGCATCAAGGCACGAAGGGCGCCGCCGGGGTGGCCTTAAGAAGCTCTGCCAATACCCCAGCCCAGACCGGCTGGCATGTCTCATTCTGCAGCACCATTTGCAGCGCACGCTTTTGTTCAATTGCCACAAATATGCCAGGATTGTCGCCGGCTGCGGAGATCGCGCTTCCGGTCGTCTGTAAAATCGGCCAGCATGCCGCACCCGATGAATCTCCAACAGCCGTGGCGATGGCCGCCGCTCTCCCCGCATCGTCGGCGCTTAATTGGCCAACCCGGGCGCAGCCGACCAACCAGATCGCCAGCAGACTTGCCAACACCAATGTTGCAATGGTGGCGACGCCGTCAACGAGGATCATAGGGCGCCGATCGACGAGGTTCCACAGCCTGGACATTTGCTTCATGCTCCGGTTGTTCCGATAAAGGTCCACGCCAAATCGGCGAGGGTTGCATCCGGCACTGCGGGCGCCAGCAGGGTCAGCACGTCGCCGGCATTGAATGTCGTCGCTGCCGGCATCGTGAAGGTAGCGTTGCTGGCCGCGGCGGCGAACGCCATCGTGCCGACGCTCGCACCGTTCTTTTGAAGAAGAAACGTCGCGGTCATCGTCGGTGCGACTGCAGCCGTGCCTTGGCTGCCGGTCAAATTGACAGGAAAGGTTACCGCAGTGGCGAAGACGTAGCGTTGCAGAACAAGGCTGGCCGTCGGCTTGCCGTTCAGAAAAGTGCCCGTGACGACGCTGGTGGTCGCCTGTCCGGCACCCGTTATCGTGTAAGCGTATGCGGGCGCCGATGAGAGATCCTGGGTCCCGCCGCCAACAATATTCAACGATACGAATTTCAAATATATTGTCTGGCCGATTAGATTGCTTGGATACGGGAAATGGCCGATCGCGTTGTCCAGCAGGGCGAATTGGGATCCCGCCGGATGGTCCGTGATCGATGTGCCGTAGGCGCCGCGGTATATCGTCGCGAGGTCGTAGCGATAGCTCGCCGTCAGCGTCGCTGTCTCATAGGCGAGCAGTTCACCCCCGGCGTAACTCAAGGTCACCAGGTTCTGTGCGTCGGTCGCCGATACCGACATCAGGGAACCGCGGCATTCCGTCAGATCGACGGAGAGCGTGTCCACGGTGTCAGGCGAGGAATGCGGCGGCAGATCGGCGGACAGGACGCCTTGCGTCGCCGGCCCGTCGACAGTCCCCGCCAGGGCGTACGAACTCCCGTCGCTCGAGATCCAGACCTGCGCGGAGCCCCAGTTCGGACCGCCCGACAATCCGACCCATATCTCGAGGTCACCTGACAGCAATCCGGCCGGCGGCTCGAAAATCAATGGCGGGTTCACGTCACCGGGAGCCGAGTTGTAATTCGGCATATAACCCGCTGTGCCCTGCTTGGGGTAAAGTACGGCGGTCGAATAGCCCGCCAGGAAATCCTCGGCCGTGATCGCCAATGTGCCTTCGTCGTCCTCCTCGACCCCAGTGATGCGGATGGTCAACGCCTCGGCGCCGAGACGAGCATCGCTGATCTGCACGAGATCCATCGGTTCCAGCAGGCAATATTTCCAGCCCAGCTGAAAACTGTAGGTGTTGCGAAAATACAGGCTGCGCTGCAGCAGCAGCTGGGCCGCGATCGGCCCGGTGTAGGTCGCATCGACAATTGCATTGCCCTTTAGCGAGGTATCGCGACGAACCCCGTAAAGGTCGATCGATGCTTGGTCGAATGCCTCGACCACCGTAGTATTGTAGCTGTTCGACCGGTCGAGAACCTCGACCTGGATCATGTTGTTTGCATCGGCCGGCGAAGAGCGGACGATATGCACCGGATCGTCGGTAAAGCCCTCGGTGATGGGGCTACCCCCGGAGCGTAACGCGGTACCGCCCGGGGTTACCCCGAGATTGGTGCCGACGCTGGATTCCTGGACGATGAAATCATCCTCACCGAGACTGTAGAGGACGTTGGTATTAGGGACAAAGGTATAGGGTGCACTGGTCGGACCGACCGTGATCGCTTCCGCCCCGCTGGCGGTCGCGGTTATTGTGACGGGGCCTTGTTGGGCGACGATAACCAGCGAATTGACCGAGCAGGATGCGAAGATCCCGTAACTGCTGAGTGTGCCGTTGCCGGCCACCTGTTGCGCGAGACCCGCGGCGGCGCTGGTGTATGAGGTCTGGTCGGCGACCATAGTGCTGTATTCGACCGAAATCGGCGATGACGGGATCGCCGCAATCGTAAAGGTCAACGTCAGCGTGTCGCCGGCCACGATCGTCCCGGAGAGGGCCACGACGGTATAGGTCGCACTGAGTGGCTCGTCGCCGTAAGGCACGATCTTTAACAGCGCGCCCGACCACACGATTGCGCTGTTGGTCAGCTTTGCGATGTCGCCTAACGCTTGCTGCGCCTCCTGCTGGCTGTCGAGCAACGGCGAAAGGAACAGCCCGGCCGCAGCGCAATATTCCGAATACGCCGCCAGGGTGTCGAGATTGGACGCCGGAAAGCCCGCGCCGTAGCGCTGGTTGGTGAGGAAGTCGATAATGATGGCCGCGGGATTGGCGTCGAACCCGTTGACTCCGCTGGCTGCTTCGATGCCACTGACCTCGAACGAGAAATTGGGCAAGCTCGCGGTCATTCCCAGCTGGTAATTATCCAGCGTGACATTCGCCGTGCCGGAATATCCTAGTGCCGTTGCCGGGTGATTGGTGACCCAGAAAGGATCGGCGGTTTGGCCGTCGGCGCCAAGATTTGTCGTCGACAGGCCAGGCATGCCGGCCAGCGGTGCTGTGTTCTTGTCCCACCAGACCGTACCAAAGCCCGCGACAGGACCTTGGCAAACACCCAAGATGACCGACGCGCTGTAATTGTATTGCTGACCGCCCGCCTTGCCGCCGCCGCCGCCTTTGCCTTTGACGCCCGAGCTCGCCGGCGTTGCAGTGAAGTCGTCGTAATCTATCAAGTTCGGGGCGACGCGCGTGGTCCCGTAAACGAGCGGGATTACGCCGCCTTGTTGCGAGGTTTGGAATTGCAGCGAGCCAATCGCGGTCTTCTGCTTGGCGTTGGAGCCGCCGCCGAGGATGCCGGTCATTCAGAGGCCAGGGTCAGATTTCAGAGGGGTCGAAAAGGGGCAGAAAAACCGTCTCGCGCGTCCGGCGAGCGGGCCTTGATCGGCATCGGCGTAGACGACGCCGGCATTGTGCCAGGCATGGATCAGCCGCGGCCAGGCGACAACGATTGCGCCATGGGCAAAGCACCGGCCGAATTTGAACAGCGCGGCCTCGCCGGGCTGCGGCGGTCCCTCGATTTCACGTGCATACAGCATCAGTCCGTCGAGGTAGCGCTCGGCGCCGCGATGCAGGTGCCAGTCCGGCGGGTAAAACGGCACTTTGACGTGCGGAATGACGTTCGCCGCTTCGTAGACCTCGGCGAGCAGCATCAGGCAGTCGGTGCCGGCGCCCTTGACGCGCCCCATATGATGATATGGGGTACCCAGCCAGCTCGCGACTTCTGCGAGTACGGCGGCGCGGCGCAAATCCGTCATACGGCCGTCTCGGGTGTCGGGACGTAAGGGAACCCGCCGAAATGGATCGCGTTGTTAAAGATATTGGTGCATGTCGCGACTGTCCGATCGCAACCGGGGAGGAGCTGGAACTGGTCGCCGATTGCGGGCGACGACAGGAAAGCCAGCTTGACGGTGACCGCTCCACCAGCGATTCCGGCGACCGTGCGGCTGTCGCCGGCGTTCGCTCCGGTTAGGCCGGTGATGGTCCCTTGGGCATAGAGACTCGGTGGGGAAGGGCTAACGCCGCTGACAATCTGCGTTTCGGTCGAGCCCGCCAGGCAGGCGAAATTCGTTTGCATGCTGGCCCGGTCGAATTGGCACATGGGGTCGCCGAACACATGCGTGCACGAGGTCTGCCACAGCCGCCGCGGCATCTGAATGTTCAGCAGCTCGAGATGCGAGCGGCATTTCATGTCGATGGCCGTACGGCTGCAGTCGATGTCGGAGATCCGCCCGGCAAAAAGGATCACTGTCCCTGGACTCGTGTCGCCGTAAGTCGGCATGAAGGCTCGTTCGAGCTGCAACAATGCGCCGTCGAACTGGCCCTGCCACGCTGCCTGCAGCCACGGCGTCGCACCGATAAGATCGGTCGGTTCGGGGTATATATTGATGTCCAGCTCGTCGACCTGCGTGCCGATCACGGTGTTGGTCTTTGAGCGCTCGAATTTCGGGCCGAGCGCAAAGATGAAGCCATTGGCGACGAGGGCCGTCGGCGCCGATGAATAACGCAGCACGTTTCCGCCAATCAACGTGAAGGTGTAAAGGTCGGCCATGATGAACTGCGTATTCGAATTCAACAGCGCGATGAGCGCCGGTGACGCGGGTTTCATGGCCGCACCGAAATGAATGCAAGCTTTTTGAGTTGCCACAATCGATGCATAAAATTCTCAAAGCCGTAGCTGTCGTCGACAAACCGGCAACGAAACCAGTAGGAAAAATCGGCTGTGATGACGAGACCGGCGGCGGGCGGCGTCGCGAAGTTTACCAAGCCTAGGTCCGGGTCGACGCTGTAGCCGATGCGTTCTGGGTTATGCCGTCGAAGTAGACCGCGTCGACGATGTTGGGAGCGACCATCGGCTCTGCGAAACCGCCGCCGGGTAATGCCAAGCCCATGGTGCGCTGCAGCTGAAAGGTCGACTCGCTGGAGTTGCCGATGCCGAGATATTGCCCCTCTATTCGACAGTCGCTCGGATCTTGGAATAAAAAGGGCTCGTACGCGCCTTGGCACGACAGATAGAACCCCATCAAGGTGCGCAATTCATCAAAGCCCGCCCCCGGGTCATCTCGAAGAAACGCGTAGACGAGCGTGAACTGCCACAGCGGATAGGGATAATCGAGCGCTCTGAGTTCTCGACCCGAGACGGCTCTCTGGATCCGCGTCTGAAACGTCGGCGCCTTTGTCACGCTCCAAGCGAGCCCGGGCAACGCCGGAAAAACCAAAGTCATCAGGCGCTCCGCAAAGCAGATCCGTTGCGCATGGCGCGGTTGATCGCGGCGACCAGCAGACTGCCATTCGACTGGAAGAATTTGGCCACGGACTGGCCGTCGATCGCCGAGACGTTGAACATAACGTTGCCGCCGTTTGCCGACCCGTTGCCGCCGCCGGCGATCATGCCCTGCAAGCCTTGACTGATATCCGCCGGAAGCACCATTTCGTTGGCGTGCAGCATCGCCAGTGAGGTCGACGGCACCATCCAGCCGCCCTGCGCCGACGGGACGATGCCGCCGTGCTCGAATGCGAACAGAGATCCGATCCCCTTAAACAAGCTGCTGAAGATTCCACCGCCGACGATCCCCTCCCCGGCGGCGCCCGCCCCGCCCCAGAAATCCTGATCGCCACCGCTGGAGGAGGCTCCGCCAAACAGGCTTCCCCCGAGTAGGTTGCCCAATTCGCCGAAAACCCCCTTCACTGCCGAATTTACGAATTCTGCAATGATCGACTGGGCTAAATTGGATAGCGCCTTTTGAACCGTCGTCGTGCCCATGATGATGCCGGTGATCGAGGTATCGAGGGCCCGTTGGATCGGCTGCAACAGGCTTTGCCATTGCTTCTCGCTGTTCTGAACGGCTTGAGTATCGAGCTTATCCTTGTCAGTTAAATATTTTTGGTAGGCGATCTCTTCTTCTTCCGTCAACTTTTGCTGTGTGCGAGCGTCATTTTCGGCGGCGGCCATCTTCTTCTGGTAGTAGTCCTGTTCCAGCGCCCATTCCGTATCGAGGAGGTCTTTAAGTTGGGCTATTTCCTCGCTGCTGGAAATTTTTCCCAGCGCAGCTTCATCCTCGATCGCAGCCTTCTTGCGGGCATAAGTCGCGTCCGTAACTTTTTCGTCCGCTGAAAGCGAAGCGAGCGCGTCGCGTTCGTTTTGCACGGCCAGCTGCTTTTCAAGCTGGTATATATTGTTCTCGACAGCCAGCTGCTCTTTTGACCCTGCTTCGGTGAGGGCTTGCTTGTCCTGCCAGAACGCCAGCTCTTCCGCTTTTGAATCGCCGTAAAACGACCGTTCCGCGGCGAGTTGGCTTTGGAGCTCGGCGCGCCAGGCTGACATCTGGCTGGCCGACCCGCTGCTTCCCGCGCTGCCAGTCTGCTGTCTGACCGAAATGCCGGGGGACTGGTCGCCGGGACCGGCGGAATTGCCGGTTTGAGTTGTTGCCCCGCCAACCGACCCGGCGAGGCTGGCAACCTTCGCTTGTAAAGCACTGACGGTCGACCCGATCTGCGCGGCCGCGGCGCCAATATTGGCCTGCGCCTGTTGGGCTGCGGTCCCCAGATCGGCAAATTGCGCCTTCATTGCCCCGGTAGCTGCCCCTACCGCATCAGCCGCTTCCTCCATCCCCGATTGGAGATCATCGGTCTGTGCAGTAATGGCGACACTGGTTTCAATATCCGCCACGCCATCCTCTCAACAAATAGGGCCGAATTGCTGAAGTCACCGGGGGCCGCAGCGGCGCGCGGCAATTGCTATGGGCTCAATCCGTCCTTGCGCCGCGCCGCCGCAGCTCGGCGAAATCGAGGACGACGGAGTGCAGCCCGGCATGGACATCGCCCATAACGAAACTCGGACCCAGTTCCGCGAGAAGGTGTCGGCCATCACCACCGTGGGCCGTCTCTGACGAGCCTCGTCCAGTCGACGAGGCGGTTTGCCTGGATCGTGCCTTCCCAACGCCGAGATACGCAGCGATCGTCAAATGCAACGGCGGATGATCGACCCAGTAACGGGTGAGCTCCTCGACTTCGAAGAGCGTCATCGCGTCAATCACCGGGTAGCTGTATCCGCAGGCGGTGGCGAGGAGGCCGTATATGTGTTCCCAGCGGTCGCCCCCGAGCTCGGCCCGGGGGCCTCCGCTTCCCCCGGCGAGCGCGTCCGCGGTTTGAGACCCGAACCGGTCAACACCGCGCTCAGCACCGCGCCGGCATTGCCGAGATCCAACAGATTTTCCACCGTTTCCGCGGTGAGATCGGGATAATTCCGCTGCAACGCGACCGCGACGATCTCGACCAAAACCTCGATTTGCGGTTCGCCCATCTGCGCGCCGATGTCGGAGAGCTGACGGACTTTCGGCATCAATCGGCGCAGTTGGCCCAGGGTCAGGGGCGGCACGGTCCATTCACGATCGCCCATCGTGACCGCCACGCCGGGGATCATTGGTTTTCCCCGCCGATATCGGGCTGCGTCCGAGCTGACGCAGCCATTATTCGACAGTGCTCAGATAGCCGATCGTGCCCGAGGCATCGGCAAACGCCATAAAGTCGAGCTCGCTAATCGTCCAATCGTCGATTTTTGTCGGCATCGACAGCTTGTTGGCGGTGCACGCATTCAACCGCAGCGCTGTCCCCTCTCCGCTATAGGTCGTATAAAACGTCGCCTTAAAGGTTGGCGTCGTCCCCATCAGCTGATTGGTCAGGGTCAGCTTGTTGCCGCCGGTCGAGAGGTTGTACGTGTACGAGATCAGCAGCGACGCGTTCGCGTCTGCGGCCGAAAAGGTGTAAATCCCGGTAGCGAAATTGACCGAATACTGACCCGCCGCAGAGGGCGTCGTCACCCGATTGAAACGCTTGCCATTCGCCGCATAGACGACCCCCAAATCGTCATTGTAGTTGGACGCGTTGGCGACCGTCACCGTAAAGGGGGTGACTGCCGGCACGATCGCGGCCTCGAGCTGCGATACCGCGAATTGGCCGGTTGCCGCGGTCTGCCCGAAAAAGATGTCGGTGTACAGCAGGCCCAGCACCTGGGCGAATTTTGCCTTGCCGCTGATTTTCCCCTGGCCGCGGGCGATGGCCACCGGAAACTGAAGCTGGCCGTACAGCTCCTTGTCGGTCCAGTCAAAATCGATCTGGATGTCCTGGAGCACTCCGAATTGGCGCGGGCCGATCCCCGAACCGATCACGTCGGTGCGCTCGCCCCAAAGCGCACCCGAGCCGAAGCTGAGCTGCATTTCAGATACTCCCTTCCAAATCCTCGTCCCCGATTTTTGCCTCGGGTACGTTGTGAGCTTCTGCCAGAAGACGCTTCAAAGTTTGCTTGGCGGCATGAGCGACGTTCCACGCCGCGGTGTCGCGGGCGACGGCCGAGCCTGGGAAATGGTTTTCCCACCAGCGCTCAATTAAGCCATCGAGCCGCTCGTCGGCCGCTCGGATCGGGAAAGGCGACGCCGGAGCTGCTTCGTGATCATCGTTCATGTCGCTGTCTTTCTTGTTCACGGGCTGGTTCCGCGACGTGTCGGTTCGCCGGGCCGCGGTGCCGGATGCCGGGGCGGCGGCGATTGCGGCGGCTTTGGCGGATGTGGCCCCGGATGTGAGATCGGCGGCTGTGGCTGCGGGGGATGGCGCCGGTCCGGCGCACGAAACGTCTGGCTGACGAAATTGTCGTCTTCTCGCCTCGACCTTAAATACTGGTCCCATTCATGTTCGAGTTCCGGCTTGTTGCCGGCGAATTCGAGCACACCCCAGGTATTTCGTTTCAGATCGCTGATCGGGTCGAAACCGTGGCGCAGGAACATCTGCCAGCGGTCCCAATACTGGCGATTGACCTTGGCCCCGTGGAAGCGGTGTTCGATCGTCCCGGCGACATATCCGATCCGCCCGTTGATGGCGTGCCGGGCGCGGCGCTGCCACGCCTCCAGCATCGCCTTGTAAGACGGCGAGACATCGCTTGGAAACGACCGGCTCGCCATGCCCAGCATCGCCACGGCCTGATGATGATCGGCGGCGCCCATGCCGCCATACTCGAACAGACCGCCGATCAGGTTCAGCGCCTCGCGCCCGATCGCCCACATATAGCCGGGATGCGGGTAATGGTGCTGACCACCACCGCCGATCCAGAATTTGTGGAAATCCTGGCCCTCGCCGACGACGATCGGATGCCCGTGCACATATTGGTGACAGAACGAGCGCCAGTGATCCTGGTGAGAATCATCGGGGCCGAGGTCATAGCAGTCGCGCCACGGCTGCACGACCCGATAATGCTGCAGCGCCGCGACCGTTTCCGCCGCCCAATCCGGGCGCCGCGGAAACACGTCGCTGTCCGCCCAACAGATATATTTTGCTTCCGGGCGACGCTGGACGCCGATGTTCAGCAGGCATTCCTTGGTCCACGCCCAGCTATCGGCGCGCACCCCGATATGGGTTACAGTGCCGGGGATTTCGCATTCGAAGGGAGCCTCGCCGTAGGCGCATTCGATCACCGTGACCTCGGCGCCGAGACCGCGCATATGGTGGGCCCAATCGACATAGTGCTGGTGCGGACGGCGCCAGCGCAAGGGATTGAACCGCGCGGTAAAAACATGCAGTGGGCTCATGACGGCGCGACCTCACACACAGAGGATTTCGACCGGAACGATCGCGATTGCCTGGTCGCCCAGCACCCCCTCGTCGGTTTCGATTTTTCCAGCGATATAAGCGTGTTGAACCATGTCCGGCAGCCCGAGGTTCTGGATCCCGCTCGCCGGCGAGGGTGTCAGCGCCTGCTCGATCGCATCGAGCAGCGGGTTCAGCATTGTTGCCGGCGCCGCGTAGGGATCGCTCGAATGGACGTAGATGTAAAAGTCGGCGAACAGCGTCCACACCGTCGGCGCCCCCAACGCCTTTACGACGGCATGCCCGCCTTTTTCGCTCATGAACAATGCCGGCTGCTCGGCCGGCGCCACGTCGGACCAATGCCGCAGCCGGCGATTGACGCTGGCAAAGCTCCACGCGCCCGAACCCAAGGCCCACAGCGCCGAATATATCGCTTCGCGGTCGATCATCAGCTTAACGCCTCGCGCAACGCATCTTCGATGGCCGAACCGATATCGGGCGCCATATCGTCCAGTGCCGAGCGCAGGAACGAATGCTGCGGCAGATCCATTCGCCGGCTGTGCGGCCCCACGCTGATGGTCTCGGACGCGATCGGGCGTCCGAAGGCCTCCTTGATCTGACGCAGGCTTGCGCGCACGTTCACCGTGCCGGTAAATCCGTATTCCTGTGCTGCGGCATAGCCGAGATCGCTGTACACGGTCGCGCTGGCCGCCGTGTCGCTCTGGTCGATCTGCACCGCGATGCTGTCTCTGAGCATTCCGCTGCGCGCTTGCAATACCTGGCCGCTGAGTTTGTTCTGCTGGACATTGTTTTGCAGGTCGATGCCCAATTGGGCGATTGCTCGCGCCACTCCCGAGTTGGAGGCATCCCGCATTGCACGCAGCTTATCGAGCGCCGCGAGGTCGCCGATTATGTTGGCCGATATCAAAGCGCGCCCCCGACGATCGCCGGATCAGTCGCCGTCGTAGCCGTCATCGCGGGGGAGGCAGCGACAGGGGCCACGACGCGGTATTGCTGCAGCAAAGTTTCTATGGGCGCGCTCAGATCCTTTTGCGAGTAGCTGGCGGTCTCGCCGCCGCCGACTGCCCTCGACACCTCACCGATCCGCGTCCGCTGACGGTAGCGAAGGGCCACAAGCTCGATGCAAGCTTGAGCGATCTCGGGCGGTGTCGCCGGATAGCCGGCAGTGTAGGAAAAGACAATGTTCTGCGCCCGTCGTGAAAAATAATAGCCGCGTACCGATAGTTGGGTCGGCGAGAAGACATAGCCGGCGGTCAATCCGGTGCTTGGCGAAGGCGGCGGAGCTGGTGGGATCGCGATGCCGTCGATTGTCAGCGATAGCACGGCGGACACCGGAAAGCAGGCGAACTGCAGCCGCTGGCCGCCGGTTCCGTCGCGCACCTCGAGATAGTCCGCAGCCGCAATCCGACAATTCAGCCAAGTCTGGATGTACTGGCTCGCGGCGCTGATCAGCCTCGTCAACAGCGCGTCGTCAGTTGGCGGAAACGCGCTCTGCCCGGTCTGCAGCCAGACCTTGACGTCAGCCAGTGTCGTCAAGTCACCATATGCCATCAAGCACGCCCTCGCGGTTCTTCATCTACGGCCCGCGCCAGCACCGGCGCCCAGGCGCGCTCGAGCCGGGTGATGTCCTCGTACATCTTGCCGCAAGCCGAGCGCGCTTCGTCAGCGCCGACCGCCGCAATCAGCAGCGACATTAAAATCGTGCTGACTGCGTCGAGCGCTGCCGGCCAACCATGGGTCGTCGCGGCATCGGTGATCGCCGGATTGATCGCCTTGATCGCGTCCCGGACGGTGTCGACATAAGCTGCTTCGCCGATCCCCGACATCGTTGAGCCTCCGAGCAAATGTAAAGTTCCGCTGGCGTGGTCGCGAGCGCCCCTCTCACCGGCGCCGCGCACACCCTAGGGCTGGACCGGCACGAACCCGTGCGCCATCAAATCCGCAACCGCCTCGGCTGGCACCAGAACGTCGCCGTTCTCATCAGCTCGATATTCACTGCCGCCGTAACTGCATGCGCCGGCGGTGGCATGACGCAGCCGAACCAAAGAGCCCGACGGCAAGTCGCCGGATTGAGGCTTCGCGTACGACGGTTCGGATCGTTTCGCGGCGGCGAACCCGCCATTTTTGATCAAATAAGCCGCGACTTCAGGCGGTACAGTCAGCGTGCCGTCCGCGCCGACGCGATAGCGCACTGTGCCGTGATTTGCCTCGTCCTGGCCGAACACGGCGCGGAGCGCTATCAGGTCGGGCATCGTCCGTCAGCCGTTGGCGATGTTGGTGATTACGCCCATTGCAAACGGCGCGTAGACGGCCAGGACTTCTTCGGCGTAGACGCCGACTTGCCGCTGGCGCGTTACAATCGGCCAGTCGATCTGGTAGTAATCCTGCCGGACCTTTACCTCGGCGACGTTCGGGACCTCGTTCGACTGATATTGAATCGGCAGGTTTTCCGCCCACCCGATGATCGTCCCCGGCGGAACCCGGGGATGGATCTTGATCGGGATGCGCAATCCGCCGTAGATCGCGAACGGATTGTAGTAGAACTGCACGACGCCGGAGGCCGTAAGCTGATATTCGCCCTCGCTGCCGTCCGCGGGGGTGTCGTAGCGCAACAGCGGTCCCGAAGCGTTCGACAAGACCTTGGTCGTAATGTTCTTCAATTCCTGGGCGTTTACGTAAAGGACGGTCGGCGACAGCTCGAAATTGTTCCACATGGCCTGGAACATGTTGTCGATCTCAGCCACCGAACCGCGGCCCGACGCCGTGAGGAAGGTGCCGGTCCCGGCCGTCCCGGTCCCGAGGATGTTGACATACGCGTTCGAGCCCGATTTCAGCGCGGTCGTCAGCAGGCCGTCGTAAGCATAGCTCGGGTTCGCCGAATTATCGGCGGTGACGGCCGACTGCGCCTGGTTGCCGGTGGAGAGCGGCGCCGAAACCGCGAGGCTGTTGATCGTCGTGATCGCCTGGAGGGTCTCCGTACCGGTCGAGGTCGAGATGTACCAGGCATAGCCCACAGCACCCTGCAGCGCGGTCACGCTGCAGAGCAAGGTTTGACCTAAAGTGACAGCCTGGCTCGCCTCGCCGCTGATGTTCGACGAGCCACCAGAAAGGGTAAAAGTCTTGCCGTCGACGCCGGTAACGGTCTTGGTGGTGGCGACACCATTCGACACAGTGGAGTTCTGGTAGCCTTCGAGGGTCAGAGCCGCCACTTTGACAAAATAAGTGGCAGCGGGCAGCGTCGCGCCGCTGCCGGACGCCGACAGGGTCGGGGTTGCGGGCGTCCCCAGCATCAACGACGCGTTGCCGGCGAGGATCGCCATCTCCTCCTTCAGCATCATCTTTTGCAGTAGACGGAACGTCATCCGCGCCTGAATGTCTTCAAACTCTCGGCCGGCGGAAATGGCTTCGAAAGTGGCGGCGTCTTCCTCGCCGATGGTTACAAAGGTGGCCGATTTACTCGCTGTCGAATACGACATCTGACCCGAGCGCTGGCCCTCAGGGACCCAGCCCATCGCGTCGAAGCCGGAGCCGATAATCGCGTTGACCTGGCGCCAATTGGTTGCGGTGCCGGTGCCGCCGCCGACCCGCGGCATGACGTTTCGGATCGGTGTTACAAAGGGATAGAGATTTTTTGCCGGGGCCTGCAGGTCGTAGGCGACAAGGCCGGTCGCTGTCGAAATCGCCTTGCCGAGCCTGTCGTCCGGCGCTCGCCAGAGCCCTCTTCAACAGCTCCAGCGATTCCTGGGTGATTGAACTCATTTAAAGTTCCTCCCAAAAGGGGGGCAAAGAAAAACCCGGCTCGTCGCCGGGTTCGGTTACGGCCTCAGGGCCGGATCTATTCGCCGCGCAACTCCTTTGCCGGGGCGAGCCCGGGCGGCTGCATCGGGCGGGCATAGCTCGCCTTGATCAGTGTCAGGGTCTGCTCTTCCTTGCTCATGCGAGAAAAGGCGGCGGCGAGTGCGTCGGGCGACAAGTCGCCGCCGCCCGCCGCCATCCTGTTGCTTGGAAATCGCGGTGAGGTTTTTAGCAACTGCAAGCGGCGGAAGCGGGGTGCGGGCGATATCCTCGACCCTTTTCGTCAGTTGATCGAGCCGCGGCACAATGTCGGTCAGGGTCGCGATCAATGCTGCCTTTTCCGCCCGCTCTCCAGCCAGCATCTTGGCGAGGTCTCCAGATGCGACCTTAGCGGGGTCGAACGGCGCTGCTCCCGCTTCCGTCTCGGCGGTCGATCCCGCGGCGTCGCATTGCGCTCCGGCGGCGACGAGATGATCGTGAGCGTTGGCGAGGTGGCCCAACGTCTCGCGCGAATGACGCGCGCCCGCCTTGGTCGGCTGTTGAACAACATCCGCCGTCCGTCAGTTTGCCGATGCAGTCATGGGCGACATCCATCAGCGCTTGCCCGCTCTGTGCTCTTTTGCCGAGCGCGGTCGTGATCATCTCCAGCACCCCGGCGCCATGGCCCGCCAACGGGTTCGCCGCGCCGTCGACTGGCGACCTGTGGCCGGAATCGAATGCCGCCGGCGCGCGGACCATTGGAGGGCGAGCTGCCGGGTTATGTGCTGTGTCGACAGTTGCCTCCTCGCTCGCCGCCGCCCCCGCCGCCTTCAGCGCCTCGCCCGCCTTGGCGAGATGGTTCCTTTCTGCGAACAGCAAGCCGTCCATTCCCATACATTTGGCGACCGCATGATAGGCCAGGTCGAGGAGCGCCTGGTCCCCGTCGCTGTGCTTGGCCTTGGCGAGGATTGCAGCCGCCAGTCTTTGCATTTTCGAGTTCGGCCTTTGCACAAATCGGCGACGAGAGTGGCGCCGCCGGCGCCGGCGGCCATGATCACGATCTCGGCCGCCGTCGGTTCCGACGGTTCCCCGATAACTCCGTAGTCATTCAATATCTCGCTGGTTTCTTCAGCGACGAGGGCATTCAGAAAGCCGCACAGTTCGATGATGATTGCTTGCAATCTCGACGGCTGGGTCGAATCGTCGCCTTCCATGGCGGCTTCGACCGCTAAACTTTCTTTCAGCCAGTCGAGATCGAGGATGATCCGTGCGACGTGGCCAACGTCCCACAGTGCTTTTGTCAAGGCGAGGCGTATTGCGCTTCGCCCGGCTTTCTCGTTTGCTTCGGCAGCGGGGGGACCGTCCGCCGTCTATTTTTTCTTTCCAGGCGGCGATGATGCGGGCCTTGATTTTGTCGAGCTGGGCTGGCGTGTAGCGCTGCGCGTTGCTGTGCCGATTGATGAAATTCCATGCGGCGCGAATATGCCCGTCAGTGTCGATCGGGTAACGTTTCTTGCCATCTGCCTGATAGCCGGGATCGGCGTATTCCACAGCCCCGAAAGGGGTTTCGTTTCCGACCTTGGCCTCGGCCTTCTCGAGCGCGCTTTCGGCTGTCGCCATGGTGGCTCTCGCCGCGGCAATCAGATCAACGTCCTGAACCCACAATTTGTTCTTGGCACCTGATCGCATCCGCTTTGGCGAGATGACGGTGTTCGGGCACGCCGCAAGCCCAGATTTGGAATGGCGCGTTGAACCGGGTCTCCGGCATGCGTGAAGCTCCTGCTGCCTTCCAATAGTCGAAAACCGCTTCGGGATTGGCCGGGCGATCGACCAGAGAGATTTCATTCAACGTCAATCCGGTGATCGTCTTGAAATCCGCCGGGTCGCGCTGCGTTACCCGGCCGCCGATCGAATACCCCTTGTAAACGCCCTCGACGACCTTTTGCCATGCCTGGTCGTCGACGATTTTAGCTCCGATGTAGAGGCCTTTGTCGTCTACCGCGGCTTCCTTGGCGACGCCAACCGCGGAAAGCTGATGCATTTCGCGGATGTTGGCGAATTTCATGTAGTCGCCAAGCGCCGCGATCAGCGCGTCGCGCTTGACGATCTCGCCCTGCTCGTCGCGCGCCTCGGTCGAGGCGTAGCCCCATACCTCACGCCTGTCGGCATCGACCTTGGCGATCGGGAGAAAGATTTTCATGGTCTTTTCCAGGCTGTGATTTTTGAGTGAGGCGCCGGAAATCAGCGCAGGCTTTTTGAAACGAAATCTAGTCGGTTATGGTCCCGGCGGCGCGCACACGACTGTCGAGTTGAGCTTTAAGACCCGGCCGTCAGTGAGCTGGACGGCGGCTTCAAGAATATACGTTGCACCGGCAGCCGAGATTGGCATTGCGCCGATCGCGGCAACCGAGAAAAAGCCGGTCTTCGTCTGTAGTGAGCCGTCGCGCGGCGAACGCAACTGGATCGTCGTCTGCGATGCAGTCGCTAAAATCCGCGCTTGAGGCGTCGGGTCGGTCGCAGTCTGAAACGGGGCGAGCGCACATGTCCAGTTGGTCGACGCGATCGTCGCCGAACCCACATCGGCCGTGAAATCAAAGGCAAAGTTATCGATCTCGCCGACCTCGATCGGGTCGAACGCCATCGGCAAACGCATTTCAATTTCTCCGCAAAAGGCGAAGCCGGCCAGGGGTCGCCAACAACCGAACACGGCCTGGCCCGGTTTCAACCGAGAACACGACGGCTGGCGGGGATCCGACACTCTCGATCGGCAATACGGTATCTAAAATTATGATGGCCCCGCTGGACAGAAGCTCGAACGGCATGCCCAGATCCGACAAGAGGCTCGCAAGTCCTTCTGCCGACGCCATCTGGTCACGTCGAAGAGTGCCGATCCATTCGAGGGCGCCATTTTGTTTAGCCGTGAGGATGGCTACCGTTTCGGCGCCGCCGGTCGTATCCCTCTCTAATTCTGCGGCCCATTCCTCGGCTATAAATGTGTCGCGCGCGACCTGCACGCCGCCCGACCATTCAACCGAAATCAGCTTATCCGTCTTTATTGCGGGGACGAATTCCAGCCCTGGCGCGAGGTCGAGGCGCAGGGCGGCCAAGACCTCCGCCGTCGTTCTTGGGTCGACAATCAGGCGACCGCTGCTTTCGACCGGATAGCCGCTGTCCGCCCGCGTCCCACCGGTCAACTCAAATCTCGGCGTAATATCGGCGACGGCGGCGCCCTGCAGCTCCATGTCGATCACGGTGTCGGCATTCACCCCGGTCCCGCTGTGACTGGTCAGAAATTCGAACGGTGGAGAAATATCCCTGGAGACAGATGCCGGAAACTCAATCAAATCGCCCGCATCGAGCCGAACCGCGGCGTCCCACTCGATAGAGTTCGCCGGGGGGCCGGGAGTTGTCTGAAGGCTCCACGTATTAGTTTGATCCGCATACGCCGCCGCCATCTCGGCCGTGCTCGGCGCAGTGTTGAAGATTCCCAGCTCGGTGATGATCCCGTTGAAATACGCCGTATAGGGTCCGCCGACGCCGCTGATGTCGCAACCGAGGGAGTCGCTGCCGGATAGGATCGCGGTACCAGATGTAATCGAAAACGTTTCCGCATTGGATGTCCCGTCGAAATATATATTTGACGCGGATGATCCGGGAACTAACGTCAACTGTACTGAATGCCATGCATTGTTGATAATTCCGCTGACAGTGTTCGTGCTGCTGAAAAATGCGAGAAAGTTTCGATTGCCGCTGCCGTCAACCTGATATCCTTGGTTGCCCCCGTTAACGCTGTCGGTCGGAAAGTAGTTGACGTTTCGTGTCGTGGACATTTGCGGCTGCATGAAATGCGAATAGGTAACCGGCGGGTACGTGTTGGGAATGCCGGCGGCAAATTCGAGGAACGTCCCGGCGCTGCTGTTAAAGGTGACACCGGGTAGTGACCCGATCGCGTTAAAGGCGAATTTTGGCTGCAGCGACTGTGTCGCCTGCGCCATGTGGTAGCCGTTGCCGCTCTGGTCGTACCAGATCGAGAGGCCGCCGGTGGTGCCCGCAAGAAATGACGCTGCTGTGGCGAGGTCGAGCCGCCCGTTCGGCAGAACGGTGATATCCTGAGTGGCGCCGTCCGACGCGCGCTGCAATTGAATGGCCTTGGCTCTGGACGCCGCCGCCGTGGCGTTGAATGCCCGCAGGCCATAATACGCAACCGCGGGACCATAGATCGCGCCGAGACCGCCGTAACCGACGCCGGTGCGCATAGTTGCCGGCCACTCGAAACCCGTCGGATTGTCGCGGACAACGGTGGTGCCGGCGGAGCCTCCTCCGCCCGCGGCTGCAGCCGCGATCGCGGTTTGTGATGGTGCGCCAGCCGAGATCATTTATGAACGCTCAGGCTGCAAAGCCGTAGACGACAGGCAAGAACGCACCGCCGGCGCTGCCATATGAAGATTGGGCGCGGCAGGCAATTCGGGTCCCGGCCGGGATGTCGCACGGGTAGGGGCCAATCGCGCCGCCGAACATCGAACCCGTCCCGCTGTAGCAATTCGACTGGATCGAGAACAAAACCTTTTCATTGCCGGACGACCCCCAGCCGACATCGATCCGGAACCCGATCAGTGATGGCGCCGACCCATTGGTGCTCGCCGCCAGAAACAGCGCGCCATAGCGCACCGAGGTTGAGGCGACGACCTGCGTCCAGCCGGTTTGGGTGGCGCCCGACACCGAAATGCTGTTGGCGGGGTCGGTGTTGGTGAACGCGGTGTCGTTGACCAATGCCCGGCCGGGTCCGGTCATCCGGGCGTCGCCTTGAACGCCCTGCACCGAGACCGCCACCGTGCCGCTGCCGGCATTCGCCTGGCACCGGGCCTTGACCGTGGCGCCCTTGAAAATCCGTACCGGAATGATCGACGACAATGCGCCGACCGCGTTGTAATACGAACCGCCGGTCGATCCGTCATAGAACATGTCGGCGACGATGATCTGGTCGGAGCCGCCATTGTTGACGGCGAGGTCGATCCGATAGCGATCCGCCGAGCCGCCCTGGGTGTTGGTGACGTAGAGCCAGAAGGCGTCGTAGTCGAACCCGGCGGTGCCGAGCGAGGTATAGCTGCCCTTCGTGTTGGCGGTGGCGCTGGAAGTCACGGTCGTGCCGATGCCGCCGGACTGCCCCTTCGTCTCATAGCGGACCGACGGGACGAGCGGATATCCGAAACCCATCGCTCAGGTCCCGTTGAGGTTCAGCACCGACCACTGGTAGGCGCGCGCCGTACCGGCGGTCTGGTTGACCGTGACCTTCCAGCCGATCGTCGCCGGGATCGCCGGTAATGGCGGCAGCGGGTCGCCCTGGGCGTTGCCAAAGGCCATGTAGCATTGCAGCACCAGCGACGAGCCGCTGTTCGCCTGGTTGTAAATGCGGATCTCGGTCACGTCGCCGTCGGCCATGTTGGACAGGTCGACCTGCGGCAGGAACGTGCCGCCCTGGCTGAGGCTCGTCGCCGAGGCGAGCGTCGTCTCAGTGTTGAGCCCGGCGGGCGTGGTATTGCCGCTCGCCGGGTTCGGCGACAGCAGCGTCGTAATAACGGGCGCCGACATGCTATTTCTTTGCGGCGGGCGTAAGCAACGACGCTCCGTACGCCACCGAGACGCAGCACAGCCACCAGGCGGCCAAGGCTCCCGCTTGGGAAGTCATCAAGAACAACATCGCGTCTCTCCTCAATCTTTAGGGCACAGCAGCATCAGCACAATGACCAGCGCCAAGCCGACGCAAAACATTTGAAGCGCGATTGCGCCGCTGTTCACGTGGTCGATCCTTGCGTCCGCAGGTCGGCGGAGCCTTTGTAGGCGGTGGCGCCGGCCGGCAAGGTCAGCCGGAGCCATATTCCTTGAGCGCCGGCGCCGTTCGGGGCCGCGCCCGGCGGCAAACTGCCGGCCGACGGCACGTTGATAAAAGCCGGCTGGGTCGTGAACGAGCCAAGTCCAGTCGGCAGAAAACCGGCCGATTGCTGCCGCGCCGAGACGGTGTTGGCGTCGTTCAGCGCGGTCGTCAGCCCGGCGTCGAGCAATGCCCCGGATGGCAATGTCGGGGTCTCGCTGGCGATTTCGATCTGAGCCGACGTTAAAGCGGTTGCGGTGTTGTTGTTGACCGCAAAGACCTTTTCATAAAAGTATCGGGGCGAGCCCGACGGAACATCGGCAGAAGCCGTCGAAAAGCAGCGCAAAACCGAAGTGACCGGATTGGGGTCGCAATAAGTGGTCCCCGAGCTGGCGAACCCGGTTTCGAACAGCATCCCCTGGTTGACATTGTAGGTCGTCGTCGCGTCGGGGACAGTCGACCAGTCGCGGTTGACCGCGACGACATCGGTGCCGTAGCCGGCGGTCGCGATGATCATGCGGATCTGGTTTGCGCCAGTGTTGGCGGTCGTGCGGATGATCTGGCCGGCCGCCACGCTCGACCCGTCGCCCGCCTGCAGTTTCATCAGCGCCGGGGTCGTGCCGCTGTGGTTAGCCGAGCCGGTCTGCGCGGTGTGGGCCGAGATTGTGGCGGTGTGCGCGATCGCCGCGACATCGCCGACCGGCATCAATTTGACCGACATCCCAGCGCTGTGCGCGATGCCCTGAGGGGCCGGCCCGGAGACGCCACGCACCACGGTCCAGCTCGTCGTGCCCTGGCCGCCAGTCACCTGCATGATCTCGAAATTGGCCCCTATGTCGACCGCGACGTAATAATTGCCGGAGCTCGGGAAGCCCGTTGCCGAGACGACCGACAGGCTGGTGGCCGAATTGGTGATGCCACCGGTCCCAACGGTCGTATTGGTGCCGCCGGGGTCGCCGAGCGGGCCGTTTGGCGAAGCGCCGGAGACGACGCCGTAAAGCAGCCGCTCGAAATTCTGCGAGCCGGTGACGATTGTGGTGCCGTTCAACGTGACCGCGGCGGGCATCTGGACGGCGCCGGTGGAGTCGCGGCCGGCGACCTGGATCTTGACGCCGACATCGGCCGCGCTCGACGAGACAAAGTCGATTGTGCCGGCCGGGGCGATATCGAAAAAGGCGACGCGGCGCGAGAAGTCGACCGCGCCGCCAACCACGACACCGTCGGCTTCGGGCATGTTGGACGAGCCGTAGGCGACAAGGTCGCTCGGAATGACGCTCATTAGGGCTCCTTATTTTCTCAACTTCCACAACAGGTGCGCGCCGCCGAAAGAGAGCGGCATCGTCTGACGCATCCAGCTTTTGGACAGGATGCCGCGACCATCAGCGGACGCGGACGACGCTCTGCCCAGCGCCTTCGGTTCAGCTCAGGGTGTTCCGCTCAGTTCAGGGCGTTCCACTCAGCCGGGACCAAGCGCGCGGATCAGCGTCTATGCCGGCATATTCCGATCCGGCGTCGGGCAAGGGCTCAAGGGAACCGGGCCCCGTGACGTCTGGAGCATCGGTTGGTCGCCGCCTTCAACCGGCGGCAAGCCAAGGATGTCGCGGGCCTCGTTTACCGTGTAGACCCCGTCCTTGACATAAATGTCGAGTATCGAGGCCTGGTCTTTCGGGTCGGTGGACCGGCTGTCCGACCAGGCGAATTCGAGGTCCGGGTGACCCATGCGGTCCTGGATGACGCTGTCGACGAGCCGTTTGACCCAGCCGGTTAGCGGTGCGAGACCCTCTTCGAGCGCGATCTCCTGCGCCGATTGCGCCGTCGCGCGGTTCACCTGCGGGGTGAACGCCGTGGGCGGCAGCGAAAAGGCGTAGCAGACGATCCGCGCCAGCCATTCGTCGAATTCGTCCTTGTACGGGGCCTCTTTGAACGCCTGGTATTTGGCCCCGGTCGGCGCCCAGATCAGCCGGGTTCGGTTGCCCGTATTGCCGGAAAGGATCGAGTTGAACCATTCCTGAAATTGGCGGATCTGCTCGGCATTCCAACCATCCGGAGCGTTCAACAGTCCGGGCGGAACGTTGCCCTCGGTGAAGTGCTGCAGCTGCATAAGCTGGCGCCGCAAGCCGATATTGATGGTCATGACGATCTGTTCGCATGGCCCAAAGCCGTAGGCCTTATGCGGCCGCTTGTTGCGGGGCAGGTAAAGCAGCTCGTCCGACGTGAGAAGCCGCCACGGGCGCCCGTGGATGATCTGTTCGTAAGCCGGCGCCGGCGGCCGGGGACGCCGGCCGGTGTCGTCGATCAACACTTTGACGGTCGCGCCGTCGACAACGTCGAGACCGATCAGATCGCCCCCTCGGTTGCGCCGGACTTCGAGGCACGGCGCATCCAGCACCAGCAGATCTTCGAGCAATTCGCGCAACCAGGTGCCAAAGGGTTGCTCGCCGTCGGGCTTACGCCAGAATTCAGTCAGTGCTTCAATGCGCACGGCCGCGTCGGGTGCTGATTTCTTTTCGTTGCGCGGACGGATCGCCCAGTTGAGCTTCTCGATTTGATCCTTTCGGGTCTCGATCGCCAGCCTTGTGATGTCGTGGTTTTCCGCCAACGCGCGCAGCTCGTGGAAGCCGATCGGTTCGTAGGCGCGTGGCGTGTAGATCGTGTTGTACCCGACCGGGAAATTCCAAACCCTGACGCGCTCGCGTTCGGGCGGAACCAACGGATAACCCGGCGAAAAGATCCCTTGGTCAGGCTGGAAGACCTCGCGGTATTGGGTGATGTCGTTTTGCGAGCCCAGTCCTCCCCAAGTATAGGAAGCAATGGGAGTGCGCTTTCCGCCCGACGGGGTCATATGACTACCTCGGAAATCTTGCGACAACGATGCGCTGCATCAACCGGTTAAAGAACGGGACCGCCGTCAGTCTTCGCCCGATTTCGGTCAGAAAGAAGATAATGCCGAGCGTTTCCAGCTATTTGGAGCGACGCAAAAATAGAGGTAGTTGCCATCTGCCTGCAGCTGCCCGACATTGCATGTCGCCGTGCTCGAGGCCGGAGTGCCCGGCGTAATTAGACCGCCGACAGCGTTGATGGTCTGCGGCGTCGCGGAAACCACCCGATAGTTCGAGCCGTCGAATTTGAGCTGTACGAATTCGTAATTTCCTGGTCCGAGCGTCATGCTGCCGGTCGACAAACCGCCTTGGGCCGGGATCAGGATCTTCTCGCCGGCGCCGCCGTTGACGTTGACGTTGAGCGGCTTGTTGTTGTCGGTCATAAACCCCATCGTCCAGCCGGGATAAAGGGCGCCGGTCGCGGGCAGGGTGACGGACAGTCCCGATCCCGAATTGTATGACGACACCACATTGCCGCCGTCGAGGGGCTGGGCGACATAAGTTGGCGCGGCTGGAAAGTTGAAGCGGTTCAGCGAGAAATCCGCGCCGGTAACACCCATCAATGTCGCGGTCCCCGGCGTCGCCTCGGTCAACCGGAAATTACTGCCGTCAAAGCGCAATGCCAGGAACTCGTAATTCCCGTTTGCCAGACTGGCGCTCGTGGCACTGCCGCCGGGAAACAGGATATGCCCGCCCGACGCGGCATTGGTCTGCACGTTGGCGATCTTGCCGCCGTCATTCGTCAGGCCGATCGTCCAGCCCATCGCGATGGCTGTCGTGCTCGGCAGTTTCACGGTCAAGGTCGAGGCCGTGCTGTTCGAGGCCGAGATGACGTTGCCGTTGTCGGCTTGGCTCGCCGAATACGTGCTCGACCCGCCGGGAAAGGACCAATGCGATATGCCGGCCGAGCCAATGGCGCCGATCGACTGCCAAGTTGCCGGAGTTGCGTCGACGACCCGGAAATTGCTGCCTGATCCGGTGTTGTCGTATTGCAGGACCAGGAATTCGTACGCGCCTTGACTGGTATTCGCCAATGTCAAGGTTGTCGCCGCGGCGCCCGAACCGGGCCAGACGATATGCCCGTCGGTGACGTTGACCGTGAGCGGCTTGTTGCCGTCGGTGGCAAAGGCCATCGACCAGCCGTTTGGGATCGTGCCCGTCGCCGGCAGGGTGACGGTCAGTGCGGATGCCGCGTTAAAGCTGGATAGGGTGTTGCCGTTGTCGGCCAAGGTCGCGCTGTAGCCGGAGGTCGCAGGGTAAAGCCAGTTCGCCGGCCAGGGCGGTGGCTGAAACCCGCCAATGAGGGCGGTGTTGCGTGTCATGCTCGCAACCCGCCAGCTGTTGCCGTCGCTCTCGACCCGGACATATTCATAATTGCCGGCGCCAAGGGTGATCGCACTGACACTCTTGTTGCCGACCAAAAACGGCGCGCCGTTGCCGCTCACAATCATTCCCTTGCCGTTGTCGGTTGCTGCCGCCATCGACCAGCCGGGATTGACCGTTGCAATCGCCGGAAGGCTGAGCGTCATCGACGAGCCCGGCGTGTTGAAGCTCGAGACGGCGAGCCCGTCATCGATCGGCGCGGCAACGTAGGTCGCGCTCGCCGGAAAGATCCACTTTGTCCGGGAGCCCGAGCCCTGAACCGAGATGCCGACGGAATTAGGGCCGTAATTCACGACATTGCCGCCATAATTCGGATTGATCAGGGTGTTTCCAATACTTGCCGTCGCGTTCACTGCGGTAACGCAGTCGAAATAGGGTGAAACAAAGGTATTCAGCCCGTTATGATTAAAGGTAATCGAGAGGCAGGTCGGCGACACTTCCAGGTCGATGCCGGAAAACGTGTTCGAAAAATTAAAGCCGTTTTCCAGAACGAGACCGCGCCCCCCGGTTCCCGATGCGGTCGCCGCACCGGAGACGCGCGAGAATTGGGTCTGCTCGAAGGCCATTCCCGCAGCGCCGCCTGCCGCGTCGCACACCGCGTATACGTCGCTGTCGAGCATATAGTTGAATTGGCAGGCGCCTGCTGTGGGACCTGCATTTGAGTTGTTGACGATCAAATGGTCGATCTTCAGCGAGTTGTGGGCATCGGAGAGGTCGGTTTTTCCCAGAATGACCGCGTAGCCGGCGGTATTGGCGTTGACGAAGAGAGAGCCCTCTTCTTTGAAATAAAAGCATCCGGTAGGACTGCTCGGGTTGCCGCCGCTGCATTGAATTTGCATCACCGGTCCCGCCGCCACGGCGCGGCCGTCGATCACCGCCCCCTGCGAGATCAAGCGGAAACCGGTGGCCGCTCGACTGGCATAGTCGATCGTGACGCTGGAGGTGACCTTGTAAGTGCCCGCCGGGATGTGCACCGGCCAGTTGTTCGTAATCGCGCTGTTGACCGTCGTCTGGATCGCATTCGTGTCGTCATGGGTATCGTCACCGACGGCGCCATTGCAGCGCACATCTATCCACGGCCGGCCCGAGCACATCAGGACGTCGCCGCCGAGCGTCGCCGTCCCGGTTGTCGACAAGGTCGAGAAATTTCCGGGCGATTGTGCAAAGGCCGGCTTCGTCACAGCGACCGACGCCGCGCCGAGAGCAATCCCGGCCACCGCGATATTGGAGAGAGATCTCACGCCAGCCTGCTCCTATCCTCTGCGGACGCGCCGCGCGCGCCGGCTACCATCGCCGCGCCGCATACTGCTGGCCGGTGGTGCCGCCAAAGAGGCTTACCGCGCCGGCGGGCTTGTATCCCGACGGAGTGGCAAACACGGCACCCGGCGCGACCGGGATCGAGGCGCCCCCCGAGGTCGCGGCGCCGACATCGCAAACGTACAATCTGCCGAGGAATTGTTGGCGACGAGCCACCCGTTGACCGGGACGATACCGCCGAATACGGCTTGCGCGGTGCCGCCGGCGACGACCGTGCCACTGCCGTCGCTTGCCAGCGGACCGGCGGCGTTGATGACCGGCAACGGCGCCGCCGCGCTGACCGGCGTCGCGATGCCGGCGACGATGGCCGCCGGCGCATGGACCGGCACCAGATTGCCGGAGCTGTCGAGCCCGGTGGATAGCGGCTGCGTCGTCGTGTTCGCATCCTTGACCAGCAGGGTCACTGGTGGGCTCCCTTTTGAAGATTTAATGGGTTCACGGTTTGAGGCGGCTCGTCTGCGACAGCCGGCCGCTTAGTTCGCGATAGATTTCGTAAATGCCTTCTCCGGCCATCGGCACAAGCAAAAGGTCGGTCAGCGCCCAGACCAGCGCATCGACCCGGTCCGGAGAAAACCGTCCCGCATGCCTTCTGCGACGTCAGTGTCCGCCGCGGGTCAGGCTGCACATCTGGTCTTCAAGCTGAGGAAAGACCCCAACATGATGCACTTTTCCCTGCTCATAGAGTGCGGCGACGGGTTCGGCCCGCGTGATCTTGCCGCGCGAGGCGCGGACGGCCGTAAAGGCCAGGTCAGGATCGATCACCCGCAGGGTCGACTCGACCATTTCGCCGCCGTTGTTAACTTCCGCCACGACCCGGTCGGCGTGATGCGCGTGATACGCCGCGACTGCGGTTTTGGCCCATTCCGTCGGCCGATAGCGGCCAGAGAGATCGGCTAAAACCCAGCCGTGACCTTCGGCGTCCTTGCCGGCGACGATGATGCCGGTCTCATCCGCCGCCTCGCCCGAGGTCGCCGCCGGATCGATCGCAACGACGATCCTCGCTAGGGCAGGGGCGCTGCGAACACGTGCGGCCTCGATAATGCCCCGGGTCCACAAGCCGCCGGGAATGTCGTCGAGGATCTCAGCCTCGATCTCCTGGCGGCCGAGCCGGGTTCCTTCATATTTGCGGACGATCTGGTCAAGGAAGTCCGGCGCCAGGTTAGGCCGGTTCTCATAGGTGGTGCCGCGCGTCACTGCGACCGCCGGGTCCGTCGACCAGCGCGCGCAGCAGCTTCGTCGGCCGCGGCGTCGTGGTGACGACAACGCGCGGATCTTCGCCCAGGCGCAAACCAAACATCAGCATGTCCCAGGCTTCCGGATAGCGCCAGCTGGTAAGCTCGTCGCACCACGCGGCATCGTGCTGTGGTCCGCGCAGCCGCTCAGGCTCGTCCGCGCTGTAAAAGGTCGCGATCGCTCCGTTGCGGCCAGGTCAGCCGGCGTTTCGAGGGCTCGTAGCGCGGCCGGTCCCATTGCGGCGAAATCGCCAGGATGCCGCTCTCGCCTTCGACCATGACATTGCGTGCGTCGGCGGCGGTCGGCGCCACCAGCGCCAGGCGGCGCGCGGTTCGGGCCGCAACCCGCGCACGCACCAGTTCGGCCCCGGTTCGCGTCTTGCCAAAGCCGCGACCGGCGAGCAGCAACCAGACCCGCCAACCTCCCTTCGGCGGCAGCTGATTGGGTCGCGCCCAGAATGCCAATCGTACAGCAGCGCAAGCAGCTTCGTCCGGGCTCAGCGTGTCAATCAGGCTATTCTGATCGCCTCCGGCAACGAGGCAAGCCAACTCGGCGTGCAAGCACCTCACGCCCTCCCCGCGAGATCGGCCGACGCCCTCTCCACGGCGCCGAGGCGGGCGCACGAACATGTCAAAATGTCGCGCGCCGGCGCTGTGCGCCGTCGGTTCCCCGTGCAACTTCACCCAGCAACTCCCCTAATTCGACCCGCGGCGGCAGGGTCCGCACTTGCCGCCGGCACGCATTCCTCACGGTAATTCGCCGCGCGAATCGCCCGCGCACCCGCCTATGCGGTCATCTGAGCCGCGGCCTTCACTATCGGCTGACATCGAGATGTCGCGCGAAAAAGGTGTCGGGGCTTTTACGGAAGACGCGGTCGAGCGGAAGGAAAGTGTTTCACGGGAATGGCGCGCCGGCTGCCGTCGCCGGCGGCGCAACCCGGCTTTGCCAATTTCGACGTCTTATATCAGAATCGATCCGGATTTGTCAATCGCAAAATCTGATTTTCGCAACATATCGCCACGGCGATAATGCGTTTCGAGCGCGCCAAGCGCGGCAATCAAAATACCCGAAGCCGCCTCCTGGCTGACCCGGCGGCCATTCCAGCCCTGTTCGAGCGCCCATTCTTTTAGCGAGCGCTCCCAGCCGACGACATGCCATAGACACGAACCGCCGGGCGAGCTCGGGACCGCCGACGGCGACGATCGCTCGCCAGACATGCTCGCGGGCGTTTTCGATCCGCAGCCCCGGTTCGCCGCCGCCTTCCGGCGCCCCGTTCCGCCATCTCTCGGCCGCGAATAGTCGAGCGCGCGCAACGGATCGAGCTGCGCCATGACGAAGCGCACGCGAAAGTCTTCGGCGGCTTGGCGCATCCCTGCGGTAATCGACCCGCGCCGCTCCATCGCCGCCAAAGTGTCAATGGCGCGATAAGGGCGCGCGGCCCGGCCGGTGTCATCGGCGATCGGCCGATCGAGCCGTTCGATCGGCCCTTCCGCTGGCGCTCCTCGGTGGGACCGCCGCCGGCTCAGAAGGCGCCAGCGCATTTGCTCGTCTTGAATTTCGCTGGGTCATTGCCGATCCCGAACAAACCATGAACAAAATCTTACAAAAAACCACGCACGGCATGCTCCATCCGTCTCAGAAAGCGCCGCGAGGGCTCGCCGCCGTCGCGGGCTCTGCGCCCGCCCACCGCGTTTGCCAGCGCCTCGACCTCGCGCAGGCGCTTGGTTTCCTCGGCGGTCCCGCACGGAACGTGGCAAAGAGCGTGATGATCCGAGCGCAATAGGGCGAGCCTAAGCGCCGCGGCTGCGCCGCAAGTTCGGCGCTCGCCATTCTCACCCATAATGTAGGCGCAACCGATATCGCTCACCATGATGCTCCGACTGTGGCCGGGTCGACAGCTCCTCCATTGGACCCTCTCATCTGCCAATCGAATACACTTGTTATCATCGCATCATGATGGTATCATGATCAGGATTGTTGTCAATATAGAAATTGCGTGAGTGGCATATATGGACGCCTTATGGTTTCACCAGTCTCTCGAGCGGATCGGCGCCACCCAGGCCGACCTCGCCCGCCACTTGCGCCTTGCCCCCTCGGCGGTTTCGCGCATGCTCAAGGGGGAGCGTCAGATGAAGCAGCTGGAGACGGTTCAGGTTGCGGCGTTTCTCGGGGTAAGCCCGGACGAGGTGCTGCGCCATGCCGTCGCCGAGACGGCGTCGCCGCCGGCAGCCAATATGCCTCGGCCCGGACGCGGCCGTCCGCCTCGGCGGCGCCGTCCGGGATCGCGCGCTCCACCGATATGATCCCGATCCGCAGTGCCGGACGCGGCGGCACCGATCAGGTGATGTTTCTCGAAGACGGGCCGATCGGGTACACCTCGCGCCCGTCCAACCTCAGCGGCGTGCGCGCGGCTTACGCGATCTACATGGTCGGCGACAGCATGGAGCCGCGCTACGAGCAAAACTGGTTATTGCACGTCAACCCGTTCAAACCGCCGAGGCGCGGCCGCGACGTGGTGGTCTACAAAAAGGGGCAGGCCGTGCTGATCAAGCAATTTGTCGGCTGGGAGGGCGATGTCCTGGTGCTTCGCCAGCTAAATCCGCCCGATACGTTGCGCATCCCGCGCGCCGAGGTGGAGGAATGCCACCTCGTCGTCGGCACCGACCAGGAAGGCTAGGCCGCCTGGGCAGGTGAGGCCCTGTCTGCGCAGAGCTCGGCGCGGCTCAAGGTTTTCTTGCCCGCGCTCCCTAGGCGGCCTCGGCCCTCGCCGCTTCGTTGATCGCCAGGCCGCCGTCACCAGCGCTGACATGCACCGCCGAACCGTCGGCAATGCGCCCTTCGAGGATCAGCTGCGCCAGCGGGTTCTGCAATTCGCGCTGGATCACCCGCTTCAGCGGCCGCGCCCCGTAGATCGGGTCGTAACCGGCGTTGCCCAACCAAGCCATCGCCGGGGCATCCAGCTCGATCGAGATTTTTCGATCAGCCAACAGCTTTTTCAGGCGCTCGACCTGGATGGTCACAATCCCCTTCATGTCGTCGCGCGACAGCCGGCGGAACAGCAGGATTTCGTCGAGCCGGTTCAGGAACTCCGGCCGGAACGCGGCGCGCACCGCCTCCATCACCGCCTCGCGCGCCACCGACACATCCGCCCGCTCCGGCAGACGCGCCAGCGCCTCGCTGCCGAGGTTCGAGGTCAGGACGATCAGCGTGTTGCGGAAGTCGACGGTGCGGCCCTGACCGTCGGTCAGCCGGCCGTCATCGAGCACCTGGAGCAGCACGTTGAAGACGTCGGGATGCGCCTTCTCGACCTCGTCGAACAGGATCACCTGATAGGGCCGGCGGCGGACCGCCTCGGTCAGGCTGCCGCCCTCGTCGTAGCCGACATAGCCCGGGGGGGCGCCGATCAACCGCGAAACCGAATGTTTTTCCATGTATTCCGACATGTCGATGCGCACCATTGCGCTCTCGTCGTCGAACAGGAATTCGGCAAGCGCGCGCGTCAGCTCGGTCTTGCCGACCCCGGTCGGGCCGAGGAACAGGAACGACCCCATCGGCCGGTTCGGGTCCTGCAAGCCGGCGCGGGCGCGGCGGATCGCGTTCGACACCGCGGTTACCGCCTCATCCTGGCCGACGACCCGGCGCTTTAGCGCGTCCTCCATATGGAGAAGCTTTTCGCGCTCGCTCGACAGCATTTTGTCGACCGGAATGCCGGTCCAGCGCGACACCACCGCGGCGATGTGCTCCTCGGTCACGGCCTCTTCGAGCATCGCCCGGTTCCGGCCGCCTCGACCTCCTTCAGCTTTCGTTCAATTTCGGGAATTACCCCGTAGGTGAGCTCCCCGGCGCGGCCCCAGTCGCCGCGGCGCTGCGTCGCCTCGAGCTCGGCGCGAAATTGGTCGAGCTGCTCCTTGAGCTTTTGCGCCCCGGCGAGCTTGTCCTTCTCGGCGCGCCACTGCGCGGTCAACTCGGCCGAGCGCTGCTCCAGCTCTTCGAGTTCCTTGACGAGCTTTTCCAAACGGTCGCGCGAGGCCGCGTCGTTCTCTCTCTTCAACGCCTCGCGCTCGATTTTGAGCTGCATGATCCGCCGATCGAGCTCGTCGATCGCTTCGGGTTTGGAATCGACCTCCATGCGCAGGCGCGAGGCGGCCTCGTCCATCAGGTCGATCGCCTTGTCCGGCAGGAACCGATCGGTGATGTAACGGTTTGACAGCGTCGCGGCCGCCACGATCGCGCCGTCGGTAATGCGCACGCCGTGATGCAGCTCGTATTTCTCCTTGATGCCGCGCAAGATCGAGATCGTGTCTTCGACCGAGGGCTCGCTGACAAACACCGGTTGGAAACGGCGCGCCAGCGCCGCGTCCTTCTCGATGTTCTTGCGGTATTCGTCGAGCGTCGTCGCGCCGACGCAATGCAATTCGCCGCGGGCGAGCGCGGGCTTCAACATGTTGGAGGCGTCCATCGACCCCTCGGCCTTGCCGGCGCCGACGAGGGTGTGCAATTCGTCGATGAACAGCACGATTTCGCCCGCGGCGGCGGTGACCTCGGTCAGGACGGCTTTGAGCCGCTCCTCGAACTCGCCGCGGAATTTCGACCCTGCGATCAGCGCGCCGAGGTCGAGCCCCAGCAGACGCTTGTCCTTCAGCCCCTCGGGAACGTCGCCGTTGACGATACGCAGCGCCAAGCCTTCGACAATCGCGGTCTTGCCGACGCCGGGCTCGCCGATCAGCACCGGGTTGTTCTTGGTGCGCCGCGACAGGACCTGGATGGTTCGGCGAATTTCCTCGTCGCGCCCGATCACCGGGTCGAGCTTGCCGTCCCGCGCCGCCTCGGTCAGGTCGCGTGCGTACTTCTTTAAGGCGTCGTAGCCTTCCTCCGCGGAGGCGCTGTCGGCCTTTCTGCCCTTGCGCACCTCTTCAATCGCCGCGTTGAGCGATTGCGGTGTGAGGCCCGCACCGGCAAGAGCCCTTCCCGCCGCGGTCTCTTTGGCCAGGGTCAGCGCCAGCAGCATCCGTTCTACCGTGACAAAACTGTCTCCGGCTTTTTGCGCAATCTGCTCGGCCTGTTCGAACACGCGCGCGATTTCGGGGGACATGTAGACCTGACCGGCCCCCGATCCCTCGACCTTGGGCAGCTTGCCAAGCTCGGTTTCGACCGCGCTCAGCGCGGCTCGCGGATCGCCGTGCGCCGCCCGCATGAGGTTGGCGGCGAGACCTTCTTTATCCTCCAGCAACACCGTCAGCAAATGCTCGGGCATCAGCCGCTGATGCCCCCTGCGCAGCGCAAGCGCCTGTGCCGATTGGATAAATCCTTTAGCCCGCTCGGTATATTTTTCGAATTCCATAACCCGCTCCGATGAGCCGGCCGCGGCGCCCACCCAGGCAGCGTCCGCGATCCCTCTCGGGCCTATATGGCATTATGGGACGCCCAGGCAACCCCGCGCCCCGTCGCGTGCGGGCGGGTCGCGATCGAAGGATATCGGGCGATCGAAGGATCTCGGAATTCGCGGCGACGGTTCAAAACCGGGACGGCTGGTCCTCGCCTGGCCCGATTGGCAGTGACGGTTGCAGCGAGTTGTCTTCGCCCTCGTCGGAGCTCTGCTCCGTTTCGCCCATCTCGAGGTCAGCGGGCGTCATCGGCCTCGGCGCGCCATGCTGGTTGGCATCGCCGTTGGCGTTCATCACCCGAAAATAGTGCTCGGCATGCTGGTACAAGTTTTCAGCCGCGATCCTGTCGCCGCTGGCGGAAGCTTCTCGCGCTAGAGCTACATATCGCTCAAAGACCTGGTAGGCGTTTCCGCGGATTTTGACGTTTGGGCCGTTACTGTCGAATGTCTGGATACGCTGCGGCAGCCGCGGGCGGTTGTGGTGCGGGTTGTTCCCGTTATTACGACCGCGCGATCGCTTGTTTGGGCCTGGTCTCATGACACCTGTCTGATCTGGTGGGTACTGTCGGAACCTGGTCCGATCGGAGCGTTCTTCGTCCCCTCAACGATCTCGGGCAGGGCGTTTTGCGCATCGATCCGGCGCACGCCCTTGCAGTCTCGAAAGCTCCACCATCTACCCTAGACGCGACTGCCGCACATTCCAAGGCTTTTTTGACCGCCAATCGATTGGCCAGGCGGTTCGCCGACGGTCCGGCGGGCCACGACGCAGCGCTCAATTCCGGCGAGATCCCGCTCGGTCGCCTCGACAAACAAGCCGCATCTTCCGACGATCGCCGCGACCTCCACGGCTTGGCCCGCCCCGACTTCGGCGGCGAAGACGGCGAACGGCGTCAGCAATGGAAGAAGATTCTTAGCAATTTGACGATATGCGGCGAGACCGTCTTCGCCCCCGTCGAGCGCGCGCCGTGGGTCATATCGGCTGACTTCGCGCGGCAACTCGCCCAGGGCCGCAGTGGCGACATAGGGCGGGTTGGCGACGACCACGTCGAACCGCCCGGCGAGGGCGCTGGTCCAGTCGCCGACGAAGAAGCGGACGCGACCGTCGAGCCCCAGCGCTTTTGCGTTGCGACGGGCGGTGCGGATCGCACCTTCCGAGATGTCGACGCCAACACCCGTGGCGGCCGGAAACTCCGACAGGAGCGCCAACAAAAGGCAACCCGACCCGGTGCCGAGATCGAGAACCCTGAGCGGCGCGCCCCGGTCGGCAATTCGCGAGAGCACCGTCTCGACGAGGGTTTCGCTTTCCGGCCGCGGGTCCAGGGTCGCTTCCGACAATTCGAACTCCAGGCCCCAGAACTCACGCCGGCCCAATACCCGGCTCAGCGGCTCGCCTCGGGTCATGCGGTCGACGAGACCAACGAGGCGAGAGACCTCGGTGCGACCGAGCATGCGGTCCGCGTCGATCAGCAGCTCGGCTGCCGAGATCTCGAGCGCCGACGCGACCAGCCGGCGCGCGCGCCGGCGCGGCTCGCGGCAGCCGGCTTTAGCGAGTGCGGCGGCGGCTGCGGCGAGGACCGATCCCAAGGTATCCGCCGGCGCCGCCTCAGCCATCCACCGAGGCCAATTTCGCCGCCCGGTCTTCGGCGAGGAGGGCATCGACGATCTCGTCGAGCGCTTCGCCGTTCAGCACCTTGTCGATCATGTAAAGCGTCAGGTTGATGCGGTGGTCGGTGACGCGGCCCTGCGGGAAATTATAGGTGCGAATCCGCTCCGAGCGATCCCCGCTGCCGACCTGGCTTTTGCGCTCGGCGGCGCGGGCGGAATCGCGCGCCTGCCGCTCCATCTCATAGAGCCGCGAACGCAGGACCTTCATCGCCCGCGCCTTGTTCTTGTGCTGCGACTTCTCATCCTGCTGAATGACGACGAGCCCGGTCGGCAGATGGGTGATGCGGACAGCGCTGTCGGTCGTGTTTACCGACTGGCCGCCCGGCCCGCTGGCGCGAAACACGTCTATGCGCAGATCCTTGTCGTCGATCTTGACGTCTACTTCCTCGGCCTCCGGCAACACGGCGACCGTCGCCGCCGAGGTGTGGATGCGGCCGCCGGCTTCGGTTTCGGGCACGCGCTGAACGCGGTGGACGCCTGATTCGAACTTAAGCCGGGCGAACACGTCGCGCCCGGTGATCGATGCGCTCGCCTCCTTGAACCCGCCAAGCCCGGTCTCCGACAGGTCCAGCAGCTCAAAACGCCAGCCGCGCAAAGCCGCATAGCGCTGGTACATGCGGAAAAGTTCGGCCGCGAACAGCGCCGCTTCTTCGCCGCCGGTACCGGCGCGGACTTCAAGTATCGCATTGCGCTCGTCGTCGGCATCCTTTGGGAGCAGAGACAGCCTGACCTTGTTTTCGAGGTCGGGGAGCCGCCCGCGCAGCGAATGCAACTCCTCCTCGGCCAGCGCTTTCAACTCGGCGTCTTCGG
Organism: uncultured Alphaproteobacteria bacterium; assembly: GCA_963775525.1. GTDB lineage: Bacteria > Pseudomonadota > Alphaproteobacteria > ATCC43930 > CGMCC-115725 > AP-15. Next base: position 70,092 of record CAVZJF010000007.1, read on the forward strand.
CGGATCGAGCCATCTCGGCAAGCGAGCCAAGCTCGGCGCGGGCGCGGTCGAGCGCGCCGACTTCTTCGACGATCGGACTAAGCTCGCTGTATTCCTTCGACAGCTTGACGAACTCGGCGCCGCCGAGCCCGCTGCCGCTCAGCGCGTCGCGTAATTCGCTGTGACGGCGCAGCAGCGACTGCAGCCGGGCTTCGAGACCTCTTTCCATGCGACCCCGGGTTCAGCCGCAAAACGGCTGCAATCGCGCACGCAACTCGTGCAACGACAAATCCATCGGCACCTCGCTTTGTTCGCCGTTGTCGAGGTCGCGCAGGGTGACCACGTTGCGGGCGACCTCGTCTTCGCCGATCAAGACAGCCGCCCGGGCGTTGATCCGGTTGGCCCTGCGCATGCGGCGCTGCGAGGTTGCCGGAATAGCTCAAATCGACATGGCAACCGGCGTTGCGCAGGGTCTCGGCGACGACCAGCGCCCTTGCCTCTCCGGCGTCCCCGATCGGGATCACCGCGATCTGCCGCGGCGGCGGCGGCGGCTCGGCAATCAGCATCGCCAGCCGCTCGATCCCGGCGGCCCAGCCGACTCCGGGCAGCGCCGGGCCGCCCATGATCTCGACCAGCCCGTCGTAACGTCCGCCGCCCATGACCGTGCCTTGCGCGCCGAGATCGGCGGTAATGAACTCGAAAGCCGTGTGAGTATAGTAATCGAGACCGCGCACCAGACGGGGGTTGAGACGATAGCCGATCCCCAGCCGGTCCAGCCCGTCGCACACCCGCGCGAAAAAATCCCGCGAAGTGGCATTCAGGTGCTCCTCAAAAGCGGGCGCGCCGACGGAGATCCGCTGGTCGGCCTCGTCCTTCGAATCGAGGATTCGCAACGGGTTGCGATCGAGCCGGCGCAGGCTGTCCGCGGACAGCTGCGCGGTATGCGCCGAAAAATAAGTTACCAGCGCCTGCCGATAGGCGGCGCGGCTCTCCGGGTCGCCGAGCGTGTTGAGTTCGAGAACCGTGCGCGCGCGCACTCCCAGCGCGTCGAGGATGCGGCTGCCGAGTGCGATGACCTCAATGTCGGCCTCGGGCTGCGCCACACCGATCAGCTCGACCCCGATCTGGTGGAATTGGCGAAACCGGCCCTTTTGCGGCCGCTCATAGCGAAACATCGGGCCGTCATAGAAAAATTTGATCGGCGCGTTTTGAACCAGGCCGTTCGAGAGAACCGCACGCACCACCCCGGCGGTATTTTCAGGCCGCAACGTCACCTCTTCGCCGCCCCGGTCGGTGAAGGTGTACATCTCCTTGGCGACGATATCCGTGGTCTCGCCAATCGGGCGGGCGAAGACCTCGGTGAACTCGAAAATCGGCGTCGCGATCTCGGCAAACCCATATAGCTCGGCCGCCGTGCGCGCGGCGTCTCGCACCCGCCGATGGCGGCGAGCCGCCTCGGGCAACAGATCCTGGGTCCCGCGTGCCGGCTGCATGGGCTGCATTCGCAATTCTCCGACGCCCTCCTGACGGCTGCGGGGCGGAACCTGAAGCATAATCGGCGGATCGGCGCCTGTCGACGCGGCCCACAATCGGCCAGCGTCGTCCGGAGATCTGCTGTTGCGGGTCGATCACCCCGTCAGCGTGTGCACCAGCCCCTGGCTGTTGTCAGGCGGCTGTGGCCGGCCGCCCGCCCAATCCATCTCGATGTTGGACATGCGGCGCAGACGCTGACCGACCGGCCGGTCTCGGCAACTCCGACTATTGCGCCGTCTCCAGAGCCGGCTCGACGGCCTTGCGCTGGGCCTCGATCTCGGCCGCCTTCTTTTCGACCAGCTCGACCAGATGGTCGACGATGTCGGCGTCCTTCAGGCGGTGGTCGGTCAAGCCGCTGATATAGACCTGGTGGGTGCCGTTGCCGCCGCCGGTAAAGCCGATATCGGTCTCGCGCGCCTCGCCCGGGCCGTTGACGACGCAGCCGATGACCGACACCGTCAACGGCGTGGTGATGTGCGCGAGCCGCTCCTCCAGCCGCTCGACGGTCTTGATCACCTCGAATTGCTGGCGCGCGCAGGACGGGCAGGAGATGACGGTGACGCCGCGCCGGCGCAGGTTCAGCGACTTCAGCATTTCGAAGCCGGCCTTGACCTCCTCGACCGGATCGGCCGACAGCGAGACCCGGATCGTGTCGCCGATGCCCGGACCACAGCAGCATGCCCAGCCCGATCGAGGATTTGACCGTGCCGCTGCGCAGGCCGCCGGCCTCGGTGATGCCGAGATGGAGCGGATAGTCGCAGGCCTCGGCCAGCTGCTGATAGGCGGCGACGGCGAGAAACACGTCCGACGCCTTGCACGAAATCTTGAATTCGAAGAAGTCGTTGTCCTCGAGGATCTTGGCGTGGTTCAGCGCGCTCTCGACCATGGCTTCGGGGCAGGGCTCGCCATAGCGCTCCAGAAGGTCGCGTTCGAGCGAGCCGGCATTGACGCCGATCCGCATCGAGCAGCCGTGATCCTTCGCCGCCTTGATGACTTCGCGGACGCGCGCGGCCGAGCCGATATTGCCGGGATTGATGCGCAGGCAGGCGGCGCCGCTCTCGGCCGCCTCGATCGCGCGCTTGTAGTGAAAATGGATGTCGGCGACGATCGGCACCGTCGCCTGGCGCACGATCTCCTTCAGCGCCAGCGCCGATTCCTGGTCGGGGCACGACACGCGCACGATATCGGCGCCGGCGCGTTCGAGCGCCTGAATCTGGGCGACCGTCGCCTTGACGTCGCTGGTGACCGTATTGGTCATCGACTGCACCGTGATCGGAGCGTCGCCGCCGACCGGAACCTTGCCGACATAGATCTTGCGGCAGTTGCGGCGGTGAATGTCACGGTAGGGCCTGACGCTCATCCTCGACCTCGTTCGGGTGATTTCGCACTAGGGATATAGGCACAAGGGGATATAGGCACGGATATGGCACTGGGACACAGGCACCGGGATATAAACCGTCTCGGCCATCTCCGAAAGGCGACGCACGCAACCGGTTCACTGGCGACCCGCGCCTTCGGCCATCAGCGACTGGGGATCGAGCGTCACGTTGCGCACCGCGCCCAGAGGACCGAGCGAGGGAGCGGGTTTGCCGTCGACAATGACGTCGAGACCGCCGACATTGCCGGCGCGCAGCTGCAAGCCCGGCCGGTCGGGCACGCGATAGGTGTCGCCGGGCTTGAGCAGGCCGGTAAACAGCACGGCGTGATCGTCGCCGCGAATCTGGATCCAACTGTCGGCGGTGGCGCGAAGCACGACGCGCGAGGGCCCGTCGTCGGCGCCGTAGACGCGCGGCGACTGGCCGTCCGCGGATGGCGGCGGTGCGGCAAGCGCTTCGGTCGGGTTCGGCGCGGAGACCGGGCTCGGGGGTGGCGCCGGGGCGGCAGGCGGCGGCGTCGCCGGGGCAGCCGCCGGCGTCGGCGAAGGGGCCGATGCGGAGACTGACGGAACCGAGCTTGGACTGACTGCAGCCGGGGAAATGTCCGGATTTTGGGGAGCCTCGGCCGCCGCCGGCGCGGTCGCCGGGGGCGCGGTCTACCGCCGGGGCGGGCGCCGCCACGGGTGATTTCAGCGGGCGGCGGTTCCGCCGGCAAAAGCGACGCTGGAACCTCCGTGACGCGCTCGGGATGCACCCGTTCGGCGGTGGACCAATAGTACCAGGCGCCATACCCGCAGACCGCCAGGATCAGCGCCACGAGCAGCATCCCGCCGCCCGGCATGCTTTGCTCGCCGAGCGGCACCGGAAACGTAAGATCGGGCTTGGCGTCAAAGCCGGAGGTCTCCAGCTTGAAGCGCCGTAGAATCTCTGCGCTGTCGAGACCGAGAAACGTGCTGTAAGCCCGCACAAAGCCGACCGAGTAAGCCGGCCCCGGAAGCAGGTCGAGGCGCCCCTCCTCGATTGCCGCGAGGTAGGCGGGCTTGATCTTCAGCGCTGCCGCGACCTGGGAAAGATCAAGGCCGAAGACCTCGCGCTGCTGCCGCAAGACGTCTCCGGCCGAGCGCAACCCCGGCGAGATCGGAGTTTGCTGCTCGGGCTGGTTCCCCACGAGGGCAGGTTTGATCCGCTGGAACAAAGCCATCTCTGCGCCCGCTGCTGTCCCAATTTAACCAAAGTCGTCGCATTGTCCAACCGCGACAGCGCATAGATTGTGAACACTCGCAGGCAGGGCTGACCTGCGTATTGCTTGCGACGCACCGGTCGTGTCCAGCTTCGTCAAGCCTCAACCGAGCTCCCTGCCATGCCAGCCATTTCAGTCTCTTACAATGCGATCGCATGGTCGTGGGCATAGGCTTCGAGTTTTGGCCTGAGCGAATGATCCGGCCGGACGCCAATTTGGTCGACATACTCCGCCACCGCAGCGGCGTCGATGCTGCGGATCATGGTCTTGACCGGGCCGATCGCCGTACCGGTCATCGACAGCGTGCGAAAACCGAGCGCGATCAACACCATGGCCTCGATCGGATTGCCCGCCATCTCACCGCACATGCTGAGCGGCACCGAGAATGCGGTCGTCTGGGAGACCACCTCGCGCAACATCGCCAGCATCGGCGCCGACAGCGGGTCGTAACGGTCGGCGAGCCGCGGGTTGCCTCGATCGCAGGCAAACAGAAATTGCAGCAAATCGTTGCTGCCGATCGACAGGAAGTCGATCTGCTCGCACAGCCCGGGGAGCTGCCACAACAATGCCGGAACTTCGAGCATGACGCCGATCTTGACCGACGCGGGTGGCGTGCGACCTTCCTCGGAGGCGCGCGCAAGCTCCAGGTCGAGCAGCCCACGGGCGCGCTCGAGCTCGGGAATTTCGGCGATCATCGGGAATTTCACATGCAGATGACGGCCGCCGGCGGCGCGCACCAGCGCGCGCAGCTGTTCGCGCAGCATCGCCGGCCGGTCGAGCCCGATCCGGATTGCCCGCCAGCCCATCGCCGGGTTGTCTTCGGCCACGTGCGGCAGGTACGGCAAGAGCTTGTCGCCGCCGATGTCGAGGGTGCGGAAAACGACGGGCCGGTCGCCCGCCTGGTCTAATATGCGCCGGTAAAAATCGGTCTGGTCGTCGACCGCGGGGAAGGTGTCGCGCACCATCAAGGACAACTCGGTGCGGAACAGGCCAACCCCTTCGGCCCCGGTCGCCGCCAGTTGCGCCATGTCGATCTGGAGTCCGGCATTCAGCATCAGCTTGATGCCGACCCCGTCGCGAGTGACGGCCGGAGCCGACCGCAGGCTGTCGTAATACGCGCGCCGGCGGGTTCGCGCCGCGATCGCCGCCAGGGCCGACTGGCGGATGTCTTCGCTCGGCCGGATCAGGATTTGCGCGTGGTCGCCGTCGACGATGACGAGGTCGCCGGCATCGAGCCGGTCGGTAGCACCCTCGACCCGGCCGACGACCGGCATGTCGAGCGCCCGCGCGACGATCGCGACATGGGCGGTCGGCGAACCCTCCTCGAGCACCAAGCCCATGATCCGGCGATGGGCGTAGTCGAGCAGCTCCGCCGGACCCATCGCCCGGGCGATCAGAATAAATTCGTGCGGCAGTTCGCTCGGCACGGCATCGGGCTGCGCATCCGACAGGTGTCTGTTGCAAGCGGTTGGCCAAGTCTTCGAGGTCGACCAGCCGTTCGCGAAGATAAGGGTCGCTCGCCTGCATCATGCGGCGGGTGGTCTCGTCGCGAACCTTCTGAACCGCCGCTTCGGCGGTCAGGCCGGTGCGGATCGCATCGGCGATGCGCGCCACCCAGCCGCGATCGGCCGCGAACATCCGGTAGGTCTCGATGACATCGCGGTGCTCGCCGGCGCCGAGCCCGTCGCTCGTCGCGACCAGCTCGTCGATCGCCTCGCGCATCGCCGCAACCGCCCGCCTCAGGCGCTCGATCTCGGCGGTGACATCCTCGGCGACGACGTTGTGGATCAGCAATCGGGGCTCGTGCAGAACCGCTGGACCCATCGCCAGCCCGGGATTGAGCCGGATGCCGGCGAGCCGCACCGGAAGCATTCCGCCGACATGGCTTTCCGCGATCTCTACCGGGCTGACGAGCTCGCCGCCGGCCGCCAATTCGGCGACGATCATCGCGATTGTCTGCAGCACCTCGATCTCGTCTTCGTCGTAATGGCGCCGGGTGCGGTTCTGAACGACGAGCACGCCGAGCACCCGGCCGCCGCGCAGGATCGGCACCCCCATCAGCGAGTGGTAGACTTCCTCACCGGTTTCCGGGCGGTAGGCAAAGGCCGGGTGCGACTGGGCATCGGCCAACGCCAGCGGGCGCGCCGTCGCCGCGATCAGGCCGACAAGGCCTTCGCCGACGCGCAGCCGCGTGCGGTGGACGGCTTCCGGCCGCAGGCCTTCGGTGGCGAAGAGTTCGAGCACCTCCCCGGCGCGGGTCACGTAGGCCGAGCAAACCTCGGCGACCATCTCGGCGGCGACGATGCGCACGATCCGGTCCAGCCGCTCTTGCGCGGTGCCCGAACCCGCCATCGTGTCGCGCAGGCGGCGCAGCAGGCGGCGCGTCCCGCTGACGACCCCTGGAACCTCGCTCATTCTGCGCCGCCCCGCCTTGCCGAAGCGGGGGCCGACGACCTCCCCGTCGGTCGCGCCGCGCGCGCGCCGCGCGCGGTCAGCACCGCCACCGCCTGGCTCAACAATTCGTCGAGGATGTCCGTGGTCGTCTGCTCGCGGGTGACAAAGCCGACGCTTTGCCCGGCCATCAGCGAGCCCGCTTCGATGTCGCCGTCGACCACCGCGCGACGCAAGGCGCCCGCCCAGAAATGCTCGATCTCGAGTTGGGCTTCCTTTTGCGACACCTCGCCTCGGGCAAAGCGGTCGATCACCTGCCGCTGCACCGCGAGGAAGCGTTCCGCCGCCGGGTTTGCCAGCGCGCGGACCGGGATCACCGGAAACCGCGGGTCGAGCTGCAGGGAGGCGACGGCGTCGCGCGCCGAGGCGCGGATAAACGCCTGCTTAAACCGGGGGTGGGCGATCGATTCTGTGGCGCAGACAAACCGCGTCCCGAGCTGAACCCCGGCGGCACCCATTTCGAGATAGGCGAGCATCGCCTCGCCGCGGCCGATACCGCCGGCGACGAACACCGGGACCTCGCTAAGATGCGGCAGTATCTCCTGCGCCAGCACGCCGGTGGCGACCGGCCCGACATGACCGCCGGCCTCGCTGCCCTCGATGACGATGGCGTCGGCGCCCATGCGCACAAGCTTTCGGGCCAAGCCCAGCGCCGGAGCAAAGCAGACGACGCGCGCGCCGCTGTCCTTTATCCGACGCATCGCCGCCCCGGTGGCAAGCCCGCCGGCGAGCACCACATGACCGACCCGATGCGCCGCGCAAACCGCGATCAGCTCCTCGAGCTGCGGATGCAGGGTGATCAGATTGACGCCGAAAGGCCGCTCGGTCAGCGCCTTCGTCGCGGTGATTTCGGCCGCGAGCAGCTCCGGCGACATCGAGCCGGAGGCGATGACGCCAAAGCCGCCGGCATTCGAGATCGCCGAGACCAGGTTTCGCTCCGAAACCCAGGTCATGGCCCCGCCCATGATCGCGAGATCGCAGCCCAGCACCGCCCGGCCACGCGCCCACAGCCGATCGAGCTCGGCGCGGCAGTGGTCCCGTTCGGGGGCAGTTTTTTCGCTGAGCGCCGCCCGCTGGTTGCCAATTCCGCTGCGGCGCCGGCCTCGGTCATCCGGCGCCGTCGAGCCCGTAGGCGGTGTGCAATGCCCGCAGCGCGAGCTCGGTGTATTCTGCGGCGATCAGCACGCTGACCTTGATCTCCGAGGTTGAGATCACCTGGATGTTGATCCCTCTTTCAGACAGGGTCTGGAACATTTGCTGCGCGACGCCGGCGTGACTGCGCATGCCGACTCCGATCACCGAAATCTTGACCACGTTTGAAATCGGGTCTCAGCGCGGCAAATCCCAGCAACGCACGCCTCTCCTCCAAGACCGACACGGCGCGGTCGAGGTCGGCGCGCGCCACGGTAAACGTCAGGTCGGCGCGACCGTCCTCGGACACGTTTTGCACGATCATGTCGACGTTGATCGCGTTGTCGGCGAGCGGGCCGAAAATAGCGGCGGCGACACCCGGGCGGTCCGGCACCTTTTGGACGGTGATCTTTGCTTCATCGCGACTGTAGGCGATGCCACTTACGACCTGTTGTTCCACGATCTCGTCCTCGTCGACCACGAGCGTGCCGGGAGCCTCGCTAAAACTCGACAATACTTGCACTCGGACGCGATGGTTCATCGCCATCTCGACGGAGCGCGTCTGCAATACCTTCGCGCCCTGCGACGCCATCTCCAGCATTTCTTCATAGGTAATTTTATCGAGCTTGCGCGCTTTCGTCACGATCCGCGGGTCGCTGGTGTAGACGCCGTCGACATCGGTGAAGATATCGCAACGCTCCGCATCGAGCGCCGCCGCGAGCGCCACGGCCGAGGTGTCCGAGCCGCCGCGGCCCAGCGTGGTGATCCGCCCGCACGCGCCGACACCCTGAAAACCGGCGACCACCGCAACCTGGCCGCGAGCCAGCCGGCGGCCGAGCTCGGCCGCTTCGATCGAGTGGATACGCGCCTTGCCGTGAACGTCGTCGGTGCGCAGCGGGATTTGCCAGCCCAGCCACGAACGCGCGTCGACGCCAAGGTTCTGCAAGGCCAATGTCAAAAGGCCGGCGGTGACCTGCTCGCCGGAGGAAACGACAACGTCGTATTCACTGGCATCGTGCAGGCGGCTCGTCTCGCGCGCCCAGGCGACAAGCTGGTTCGTCACGCCCGCCATCGCCGAGACGACAACCGCCACCTCATGGCCGGCCTCGACCTCGCGCGCGACCCGCTGCGCAACGAGCTTGATTCTTTCCATGTCGGCCAGCGATGTGCCGCCGAACTTTTGAACGAGGCGCGCCATGTCCCTCTTGAACACCGATCGGGCAGTTGCCGCCGTGCCAAGCTCATCACATACTCCTTTGCGCGCGATCGAGCCATCCGACCGACGAACCGATCAGCAAGGAGCGAAGGGTGCAGGCGAGCGGCGCCACCATCGACGACGAGGAAGTCGGCAACTTTGCCGCGCAAGCCGACAATTGGTGGAACCCGGCCGGCAGCTTCCGCGCCCTGCACCGGCTCAATCCGACCCGGCTCGGCTTTATCCGGTCGCGGCTGTTGGCCCACTTTCACCGCGATCCCAGCCTGTTGCGGCCGTTCGGCGGCCTGCGCCTCTTGGACATCGGCTGCGGTGGCGGGCTCGTCGCGGAGCCGGCGTCCCGGCTCGGCTTTGCCGTCACCGGCATCGATCCCGGCGCCGAAGCAATCGCCGTGGCGCAGGAACACGCGCAAGCGGCCGGTCTTGGCGTCGACTATCGAATTGCGAGCGCCGAATCGATTGCCGACGCCGGCGAACGCTTCGACGCAGTCTTGGCGCTGGAGGTGATCGAGCACGTCGCCGACCGCGCCGCCTTCTCGCGGACCGTGGGCAGCCTGGTGGCTCCGGGAGGGGTCCTGATCGCCGCTACGATCAACCGGACCGCCCGCTCCTTCGCGCTGGCGATCGTCGGCGCCGAATACCTTCTCGGCTGGATCCCGCGCGGGACCCACGACTGGCGCAAGTTTGTTCGTCCGTCCGAGCTGGTTCTCGACCTGCGCCGCAATCGGCTTGTCGCGACCGAGATCGCCGGGCTGAGCTATCAGTTGGGCACCGGCGATTGGGCGCTGACGCGGGATGTCGAGGTCAACTACCTCGTGATGGCGGTGCGGCGGTGAGGCGCCGACGGGCTGTCAGCCGTCGGTCGGCGGGATCCAGGGGATTTGGCCGAATTTGATCCCCTCATCGGCCAGCTCGCGCGAACTCGTTGTCGGTCGCCTCGCCGTAAATCCCGTGCGGATCGGACTCGCCGTAATGAATGCGGCGCGCTTCCTCGGCAAACCGGGGGCCGACATAATCGCAGTGACTTTCTATTTGCCGGCGCATTTCGACCAATGCCTGGCGCATCTGCGCCAGTACCGGGGCGGGCGGCGTGGCCTGCCGTGAGCGGCCAAGACGCGGCGCCATCACCGCCTTCTCGACGCTCGAGTTCGCCGCAGACCGGGCAGGCGATCTCGCGGGCCGCGTGCTGCGCCTCAAATCCGTCGCCGTCGCGAAACCATGCCTCGAATTCATGGTCGTTGGCGCAGCGCAGCGTAAACAAGATCATTACCACGACCTCCTCAGTCGCAGTTCTATAACTGGAACCCTTGACCTTAGCAATTCTCAGGCGAGCGTGTTGAAAAATCCGGCAATATCGAGCTTGCGGCGGTCCTCGGCCCGGGTCGGGCAGCTCGAGCAACCGGTCAGGCCGCGGTCTCGACCTTACTCGGCGGCGAGGGGACGCGCGACCGGCTGCGGCGTCGCAAACGGCCGGTCATGGTTCAACGACGGGACCATGCGCCGGACCTCGGCGATCCGCGCCGGATCGATTTGCGCGCCGACGATGCCGACCCCTTCGCCGGCGTCGGCGAGGACCTCGCCCCACGGGTCGACGATCAGCGAATGACCAAAGGTCCGCCGGCGCTCGGCGTGCTCGCCCCACTGCGCCGGGGCAAACACAAAGCACCCGTTCTCGATCGCTCTCGTCCGCATCAGGACATGCCAATGCGCCTTGCCGGTCGGGACCGTGAAAGAAGACGGGATCGCCAAAAAATCGGCGCCGGCATGCGCGAGCGCACGGTAAAGCTGCGGAAAGCGCAGATCGTAGCACACGGTCATCCCGAGCATCCCCCACGGCGTCTCGGCGAGCACCGCGCGGTCGCCCGGCCGAAAGGCGTTGCTCTCGCGGTAGCGTTCGCCGCCGGCAAGGTCGACGTCGAACATGTAGATCTTGTCGTAATGGGCGGTGACCTCGCCGTCCGAATTGACCAGGTAGGAGCGGTTCGCGAGCCGGCGTTCGCCTTCGGGTATGCCGGGCTCGTTCGAGATGTCGACCGCGAGCGACCCGATCAGCAGCCACGCGCCGGTCTCCCGCGCGACCTCGCGCAACGCCGCCAGCACCGGATGGTTCGCCTCGTCGCGCGCCTTCTCGCGCCGCAACGACCCGACCGGCTCGATCAGGCCGGTGTTTTCCGGCGTCAGGATAAAATCCGCGCCGTCGTCGCGGGCCCGGCGAACCAGATCGGACACCGCCATTATGTTGGGTTCATAGTCGCGCGCCGCGGTGAACTGGACGCAGGCCGCCCTGAACGCGCCGGTCATCGCGCGATCCCCAGCTTCGGGTCGAGTTTGCCGGCGCGGTCGAGTGCGACGAGGTCGTCGCAGCCGCCGACATGCTCGCCATTGATGAAAATCTGCGGCACCGTCGCCCGTCCTCCGGCGCGCCCGATCATCTCGGCGCGGCGCGCTGGTTCTTCGGCGATGTCGATCTCGGCAAAGGCGACGCCCTTTTTATGCAGCAACGCGCGGGCGCGCGAGCAATAAGGGCAGAACATCGTCGTGTACATCTCGACCTCGGCCATCGCCGTCCGTCCTTCCGACCAGATCTTCGCAGCGCCGATTATGCCCCGACGCGCAATGCCCGCGCCAGCGTCAGCACGCCTACCGATCTGGCGCCGGCGCGCTTCAGCACGCGCGCGCATTCGTCGACCGTCGCCCCGGTCGTCATCACGTCGTCGATGATGACGAGCCGGCGCCCGGCCACGTCGGATGCGCGTCGCACGGTAAAGGCGCCGCGCACGTTGCGTTCGCGCGCGAGCGGCCCGAGATGGCCCTGCGACGGGGTTTTCCGGCGGCGCACCAAGCAATCGGCGGCGACCGGAGGGCCGCCCGCGGCGCGGATCGCGTTCGCCAGCAACGCCGCCTGGTTGTAGCGGCGCTGGAACAGCCGGGTCCAATGCAATGGCACCGGCGCCAAAAGCTCGGCGTCGGCCAGGACCTCGCCGCCGGCGCGCTGCATCCAGCGGCCGAACGCGCCCGCGACATGCGTGTGGTCGCCGTGCTTGAGCCCGAGCACCAGCTGGCGGCTCTTGTTGTCATAGCGCAACACCGCTCGCGCCCGGTCCCAGGCCCGCCGCTCGCGCGCGCAGTCGCCGCAAACCGCACCCTCGCCCATCGGATGGGGAAACGGCAGCCCGCAACCCGCGCACCACGGTGGGGCAAAGAACGTGATGCCGCCCCAGCACCGGCCGCACAGCGCGCCGGGCTCCTCGACGATTTCGCCGCAGGCAAGGCACCGCGGCGGCAATATGGCATCCACGAGCCCGCCGCCGATCCGGCGCAACCGCGTCAGCGTTCTGGCGGGGAGGGTTGCCGCCGCGTCCATCGGAACACATGATCAGGCTGGGCGCGGGTCGTCAACCCGCAGCGGCGGAAGGTCGAGATGCCGGCATCCGAAAGCGACATGACAGTGCTGTTCGACCGCCGCGCCTGGCGCCGGCATCGCGAGCGCGCAGCGCGGCAGGGCAGCGTCGATTTTCTGCATGCCGAGATCGCCGACCGCCTCCTCGACCGGCTCGACGGCGTCGACCGGCAGTTTCGCCTTGTCCTCGATCTCGGCGCGCGTCATGGCACCTTGTCGCGCGCCCTGGCGCAGCGGGCCGGGACCGAGCGCGTCGTCGCGGCCGAACCCGCCTTCGCCTTTCTGGCGCAAGGGAGCGGCCTTCGGGTCGCCGCCGACCCGGAATTGATCCCGTTTGGCGACGGCAGCTTCGATCTGGCGGTCAGCGCCCTCGCGCTCCATTGGGCCGGAGATTTGCCCGGTGCTCTCATTCAGCTGCGGCGCGCCTTGAAAAGCGACGGGTTGCTGCTCGCCGCGATTTTTGGCGGCAATACCCTCGCCGAGCTCAGGACCGCGCTGATCGAGGCCGAGCTTGCCGAGGAAGGCGGCGCCAGCCCGCGGGTGTCGCCGACCGCCGATCTCTCCGACGCCGCGGCGTTGCTGCAGCGCGCCGGCTTTGCGCTGCCGGTCGCCGACGCCGACGCGGTCACCGTCACCTACCCCGACATGCTGGCGCTGATGCGCGACCTGCGCGGCATGGGCGAGACCAACGCGCTGTCCGCACGCCGGCGGACGAGCTTGCGCCGCGCCACCCTCGCCCGCGCCGCTGCGATCTATGCCGAGCGCTTTGGCGAGGCCGACGGCCGCATCCGCGCCACCTTCGACATCCTCTATCTGACCGGCTGGGCGCCCGCCGCCAGCCAGCCAAAACCGCTGCGCCCGGGCAGTGCCGCCCGGCGCCTCGCCGACGCGCTCGGCACGGTCGAGATCTCGACCGGCGACCCGGCCGCGCCGCCCCTCCGACCCCTCCCCCGCGAGCGGGGGAGGGTTAGGGTGAAATTCCCGTGGAAGCGGGAAATAACCGGGAATTTCTTTAACGTTGCGCTCGAAAACTATTTTTAAATCAATGTCATGAAGGAAATTGTCACTCAGAAAGCCGGGAATTTTTTGGCCCTAATCGGGAATTGTTTTTCGTTGAACCGGGAATTCCGGAAATTACGAAAGCCAAGCTACGCCAACGCATTATTCGCGGCAAGAGTAACCCGAGATTGTGGCAAGAAAGGCGTAGCTTTGCAGCCTTCATTTCGCCGCCAGACTCGCCGCCACGTTGCGGAAACGGTAGAGGGCGGCCTCGAGGTTCTCGACAATCTCGGCGGCGATCTCGTCGGGCGGCGGCAGCAAATCGGGGTCGTCAAGCGTGTCGTCCTTGAGCCAGAAGATGTCGAGGTTGACCTTGTCGCGGGCGAGCGAGGTCGGCATGCGCGAAGCGGCGGAAACGATCGGTCTCGCTTCGCTCGTGCCGCCGCCCCGATTGGTAGCAGGCGACGAAATCGTCGAGGTCGGCGCGCATCATCGGCCGCTCCTTCAGCGTGAAGCGCTGGTTGGTGCGCAGGTCGTAAATCCACAGATTCCTTGGTGTTCGGCTCGGCCGAGACGCGCTTCTTGTCGAAGAACAGCACGTTCGCCTTCACGCCCTGCTTGTAGAAGATGCCGGTCGGCAGCCGCAGCAAGCGTATGGAAATCGAAATTGTGCAACAGCCGGCGGCGGATCGTCTCGCCGGCGCCGCCCTCGAACAGCACGTTGTCGGGCATCACCACCGCGGCTTCGCCGTTCTCGGCCAGCACGGTCATGATGTGCTGGAGGAAGTTGAGCTGCTTGTTCGAGGTCGTCACGAAGAAATCCTGGCGGTCGTAATCCTCCCTTTCGGTATCGATCTCGCCGTCGTCGCGAACGATCCGGTAGCTCTGCTTCTTGCCGAATGGCGGATTGGTCAGGACCACGTCGTAGGTCTTCCCGCCGGCGCCGAGCAGCGCGTCGCGCGCCTCGATCGGGCTTTCGCGCCCCGCGATGTCGTGCAGATAAAGGTTCATCGCGCACAGCCGCACGACCTCGGGCACGATGTCGACACCCGAGAACCGCGACCGCATCGCGGTGTAGATCTCGGCGTTGCGCGCCAGCGGCTTCTTGCGCATGTGTTCCCAGGCCGCGAGCAGAAAGCCGCCGGTGCCGCAGGCGGGGTCGTGGAACGGTTTCCCGCGGCTCGGGGTCGATCACGGTCACCATCGCGTCGATCAGCGCGCGCGGCGTGAAATATTGCCCCGCACCCGACTTGACCTCCTGCGCATTGCGTTCGAGCAAGCCCTCATAGATCGAGCCTTTGACATCGACGCCGAGCCCGAGCCAAGTCTCGCCGTCGATCAGCCCGACGAGCCGCCGCAGCTTCGCCGGGTCCTGGACCTCGTTCTGCGCTTTCAGAAAAATCGTGCCGACGATGCCCGAGAGCCGCGAGAGCTTCTCGATCATCGCCGAATAGCGCCGCGTCAACTCCTCGCCCTGCAGGTCGCGCAATACCGGCCAGCGGCAATCCTCGGGTATGGTCGATGCGAGGTCTCGCCCTTGATGAGGCCCGCGGCGCCAGCCCGGCCCGCTCATCATCCATCTTGAGAAACAACAGATACGAAATCTGCGAGATATAAGCCTGATACGGCACGCCCTGATCGCGCAGCACATGGGCGTAGTTCCAGACCTTTTGGACGAGCGCGGTTTCGTTCATCGGCAGCGGTTCCGAATTGCAATCAGCGAGAGAGGTAGAGGGCGACAAAGAGAAGTGAGATGCCGCACGTTTACGCGCCCTCCTCGGACCCGACCCGGAGGATGGTATCACCTTCACTTTCCCTGAGATCGGATGACCGCGCGATAAGGGTGCCTTAGTGCCGTCATGTCGTACTCGAAGACTCGCGCAGAACCATGGAGAACGCAGCGATTGCCATCCGGGTCCCGTGGCGCGAAAGCGCTCGATCACATCGGGGTCGAGGCGCAGTGCAACGAGCTTCTTGGCGGCGTCCGATTTGCGGCCGCCCGGGGCGTTTGGCGGGCCGGACGACGGTGATCGCCATGATGATGACGTCTGGCCGGGTTGCGCTATACGTCGCGATTGCTGACCACGACCGCGGGGCGTTTCTTTGAGGCCGCCTGGCTGGTGAATGGAAATGGAACGAGGACGATGTCGCCGAATTCAAAGGACATCGTAGACGTCGTCTTCCGGATTGCTCCAGATCGCGGCAAAGCTCGGGGCGCTCGCGGCGGTTGCGGCGCCGGTGAGCGCCCGATCCTGTTCGCGTAAACGGATGAAGTCGACAAAATCCTCGATCTCAGCGATGCGCTCGTCGGGCAGCGCTTCGATTTTCCTGATCAGCTCTTTGGTATCGGTAGACATGGCTTTCCTCGCGCGCTCTTCACCGGGAATACGTAGCTACAGAACTATCCGGCACCAAGGATTTACATTATTCACCCGGCATCGCAGACGGGCGGCCACCGCGCGCCGCAATCAGGGGCAGCTCAGACGTCTCGAAGCGGTCGCGCTTCTTTCCACGCCGCCCACGGGAGGCGAGAGCCCCACTGCCCCCCTCGCGCAAGCGGGCGAGCAGCGCGGATGCCGGCTCGTCGGCGGGGTCCTGAGGAACCAAACGACCCTCAAAGGCTGCTTTCAGGATCGATTGGCGAAGGGCGATCCTGTCACGCATCAATTTCTCGCACTCGTCCTCTGCTTCTGATGCAGCGGCCAAGCTATCCTCAAGTATCGCTAAAGCAACATGAGCCTCCTGAAGCGGTGGCACCGGAATGGGGAGGTTCTGAATTTTCGAAATGCTTAGCGTGTGCAAACCCGAAGTCGAGCTTGCGACGTCCTTAATCGCCTCGCGACCCGATGGTGATAGGAGCCATCGCAATGCCCAAGATGATAGCGCGGGCTCTGAAACCGGACCTTAATGATATGATTTTGGTGCACGCATGGCCGGATTTCGTCGTTCCAAAGCGCGCACCGTCCTATCTGATCTATGCTTCCGTTTCCTTCAACTATGAGCAGGTCGTGTTGCTCAAGCACAAGGCGAACTTGTTCTTCTAACCGGACACCGATTTCCATGACCTCGGTCAAATCAAGCCGCCCCATTTGGACATTGGCAACCCGCAAGTACGGTAGTTTGTGCGGGAAACCTTCTCGGTCAGGAATCTTCGTCAGTCCTCCTGATACCTCCCCAAGCTCATGCAGGCGAGCCCAAACCCAAGCTTCCGGCAGTTGGGGAAGTGCGGCAGCCTTGAGTTGAGCAGCTTCAATGCCTTTGCGCCCTCGAAGGATTTTCTGGCCCGAGGTTTCGCGTTCGGCGCGGATGCGGGCGAGGAGGTCGGCGCCGGTCTCGGCGGGATGGTTCGCCTCGCGCCAGCCGCGCGTCAGCTCGCCGGTGACCGCGGCCTTGAGCAGCGCGCGGCGCCAGGTGTCGAGACCCTGGCGGGCGCGCTCCAGTGCCGCCTCGCCCTCGGCGATCTCGGCGAACAGCTCGTCGATCCGCGCCACGATCCGCCGCTGCTCGGCTGTTGGCGGGAAAGGCATCTCAAACTTCGAAATCTTGTCAAAATCGATCCGGGGTCGGTCGCCAGAAGTGTCGCGCGTGGCGAAGTTCACGAACCTTCTACAGGTGGAGCGCGAACTGCACGTAGGCGGCTTCGATGCCCACCCTAGGCTGGAGGACGATAAATTCGCCAGAGGCGGCAGCAGAGGAATCCGCTAGGGCAACCTTGTTGAGATACGGCCGAAGCCGACCGTAGAGGATATCACCTGCGCCAACAGCATTTGCTGCGCTTTTCATGTCTCGAAACCAGCCATGGCTGGTGGCCCTCAATGAGCCTGGGGGCACGTCATCCATGCCTATGAAAGGAAGAGCGCTGGAGCTATCTGGCTGAACCTTTTCGTTGCGTTGGGTGACAATTTCACCCAACTGCGCCCACGCCCAACCAACGGGCAAATCCCATCGTGGAGCACCGCTCCCGACATCTTCCCGGGCCTCCCCGAGCGGGAGGGCGTCGGGGCTCATGCGGCCAGCACCCGCGGCTCGTCTCCCTCTCCGCCCCTGGGGGTGGAGAGGGCTGGGGTGAGGCGGGGGATGGCGGGGCATGCGGCGGCGCCCACCTCACCCTCCCAGCCCTGCGGGCCGGGCCCCTCCCTCTCCCCCCTGAAGGGCGGAGAGGGGATCAGCCGCGTCTCCCTCTTCATGCGGGGGGCGCCCGCGTTCGTCTCCCTCTCCGCCCCTCGGGGGTGGAGAGGGCCGGGGTGAGGCGGGGGAGCCACCGCGGTTGCCGGCGCCCACCTCACCCTCGCACCCCCACCCTTCCCTCCCCCGCGAGCGGGGGAGGGACGGGTGGGGGCGGGTCCCTCCCTCTCTGCCCCCAGGGGCGGAGAGGGTAGGCCATCGCCTAATTGTTGTTGGATCACCTGAAGCACGCCGGGCAGGTTCTGCATGACCTCGTTATTCCAGAACCGCAGAACGCGGTAGCCGCGCCGTGCGATTTCCGCGGTTCGAGCGATGTCGGCAGGCTCGTTCATCGCGTGCTGTCCGCCGTCGATCTCCAGCGCGAGCTGGTACGACGGGCAGGCGAAATCGAAGATGTTGCGGCCGATCGGATGCCGGCGCCGGAAACGTCTTCCCGGAAGAGCTTCGCGAAGCGCGTTCCAGAGACGGCGCTCGGCCTCGGTCGCATCGCGCCGCAGCCGGCGGGTCATCCGCGTGCGTTCCTTCATGCCATCAGCACCTGAGGCAGTTCATCGAGCAGCGGGCGGAGGCGGTCGCCAAAGAGTGCATGGGCGCGAACGAGGCCGCCTTGGGCGGCGAAATCGGGGGCGTCCATCAGATCCTCGGGGGTGATGTCGATATTGACCGCGATGAAGTCGCGGATTGCGAACAGCCAGGCGCGCTGGGCTTCGGTGTAGATGCGACCGGCGCGCTCCTCGCGGCCGAGCCACAAATTGAATCGGCCGGCGATCGTCGCGGGCAACGGCTCCAACGTCGTCGCAGCGCCGAGCGCATAGCGCACCAGCATCACGATGTCGGAGAGCGCCCGCGCCGGGTTGCCTTTGACCCGGTCATCGTCAAGGCGCTGGTAGGCGCGCCAGATGTCGACCGGCTCCAGCAGCCAGGGCGGGCGGCGCATCGCGTCGCGCAATTCCTCGATCGCCGTGCGGTCGAGACGCCGCGCTGCATGCGGCCGGGCGTAGAGGATCTGCAGCGCGGTCACCGTATCGCGGTGCTCGGTGAGGAATTGGCGGAAGCGCTCGACGGTGTCCTGGGCGCGGGCGGCGTCGTAGCCGGAGGAAATCACCGCGTCGGTCGAAATCGTGTCGATATGGATCTCGGTCTGACGCTTGACGTCCTTGAGCAGCCGGCGCAGCGCGGGGTCGTCGAACGGCAGGCACGCCTCCTCTTTCAGCACTTCGGCTGCGGCGTCGGGACTGACCTGACGCGCGGCGGCCTCACGATCGATCGTGTCGGGGTCGATCGCGTCGAGCAGCTTGTGCGCCAGCGTTTTCGGCTCAAGGCCGCCGGCTGCCTTGGCGATGGCAGCGCGCGCTTTCTCGTCGATCTTGCGGTCGAGTGCCGCAAGCCGCGCTGCCAGGGTCGAGATCGCGTCGTCGTCGCGGCGGCCCGCGGCGACCTCGTCGACGAGCCGGTCGAAGCCGATCGCGCGGTCGCGGTCCAGGGGCTGCGAGACGTGCTTCAGGCTCTCGGTCACGCCGACCGCGTCGACCAGCACAAAGCGGGTCTTTTCCGCGGCGTCAGGCGTCACCTGGCGCAATTGCGTCGGCGTGATCGTGCGCGCGCCGCGCCCTTTCATCTGCTCGAAATAGAGCGCCGACTTCACGTCCCGCAAAAAGATCAGCGCCTCCAGCGGCTTCACGTCGGTGCCGGTGGCGATCATGTCGACCGTGACGGCGATGCGCGGGTTGTAGTCGGTGCGGAATTGCCGGATCAGCTGCTCCGGATCGGCGCCGTCGGTCTTGTAGGTGATCTTCTTCGCGAAATCGTTGCCCTGGCCGAACACCTCGCGGGCAATGCCGACGATCTCCTCGGCATGGTGGTCGTCCTTGCAGAAGATCAATGTCTTCGGCACCTCGCTGCGGCCCGGAAACAATTCGGTGAACAGGCTGTCGCGATAGGCCTCGAGCACGGTGCGGATCTGGTTCGGCACCACCACCGAGCGGTCGAGCTGCTGCGCCGTATAGGCGAGGTCCTGCGTCGAGCTCTTCGTAGCGCTCGGCCCGGGTGCGCTTGTCGCGCACCGGAACCTCGTAGCCTTTCGGGATCGCACCGCCGTGCTCGCCGATATCGGTGCGGATGCGATAGATCTCGTAGCGGACATTGACCCCGTCGACACGGAGCGCTCGTAGGGGTATTGGGCGACGAGGTTCTGCCGAAAAAGCCCATCGTGTGCAGCGACGGCGTCGCGGTAAGGCCGACCGATGAACGCGTCGAAATATTCGAGCACCTGACGCCATGTGCCGTAGATCGAGCGGTGGCATTCATCGGTGATGATCAGATCGAAGCTCTCGATCGGGATTGCCGGGTTGTAGCGGACGATGCGCTGCGGGTCGCTCCCACCGATCTCGAAACCCGATCTCTCCTCGTCTTCCTCAGACAATTCCTGCCGGTCAACATCGAATAGACACGCTGGATGGTCGCGATGACGACCGCGGCGTCCTTGTCGAGACCGGCGGGTCCGAGCCGCTGGACATTGTAGAGTTCGGTAAAAGACCGGCCCGTGCCGGGCGGGCGAAAATCCTCAAATTCGTCGCCTTGTCTGGCGGACCAGATTGGCGCGGTCGGCGAGAAACAGGACCCGCCGGAACTTCGCATGCTCAAGCAGCCGGTGGCTGAACATGCAGGCGGTGTAGGTCTTGCCGGCGCCGGTCGCCATCTGGATCAACGCGCGCGGATGGTTCTGCGGCAAGCGAGGCTTCGAGGTTTGTGACAGCGTCGATCTGACATTCGCGCAGGCGCTCGGTCAGCAGCGGCGGCATCGACTGCAGCCGTTGGCGGATCGTCATCGGCTCGGCGAGCCAGCGCCGCAACGTCTCGGGGCGATGACAGAAGAACACGCGACGCGACCTTGGCGCCGGGTCGGCATGATCGCGAAACAGGATCTCGCTACCGGAGGCGACATATTCGAAACGCACCTGACCTTCATGCCGGACGAGATGCGCGGGCACGGCATCCATATAGCGCGCGGCCTGGTCCGCGAAGCCCGACAGAGTCGTGCCTTCCGGCTTTGCCTCGACGACGCCGCACAGGGTTCCGCCGACGAAGAGCGCGTAGTCAACAGGCCCGGAGGCTGTCGGAAATTCGCGCACGGCGACCCCGAGCCCGGCGCTGCGGTTCATTTGCTCGCGCGACTGGACCAGCCAGCCGGCTTCGGCCAACTGGCCGTCGATCGTGATCCGCGCGCGGTCTTCAGGATGAAAAATCGCTGCCCCGCTGGGATCGGCCATCCCGTTCTGTCTCTGTTTTTCGATTCTACAGCTAACTGGCACGATTCGGGCGCGCAGGAAAGCCAATACGATAGGACCCTTAACGCCACCGTCGGGCGAACCGGCTTTGCAACACTCTGCTAGGCTGGCGCCGGCACTGGGCCGCTACAAGAGGTCGCGCAGCATTGCGAGGAGGGGTTTGTCGGCGGGCGGCATCGGGTAGTCGGCGAGCTGGGCGGGGCGCACCCAGCGCAGATGCTGGCCCTCGCGCGGGGTCGGGATGCCGGTCCATTTGCGGCAGACGTAGAGCGGCATCAGCAGGTGAAAATCGGGGTAGGCGTGGGAGGCGAAGGTGAACGGCGCCAGGCAGCTTGCGGCGACGTCGATGCCGAGCTCCTCGGCGAGCTCGCGGATCAGTGCCGCCTCGGGGGTCTCGCCGGGGTCGACCTTGCCGCCGGGGAACTCCCACAGCCCGGCCATGGCTTTGCCTTCCGGCCGCTGCGCCAAGAGGACGCGGCCGTCGGCGTCGACCAGGACCACCGCCGCGACGAGGACCAGCGGCGCGCCCGCGCCCGGTTGCGCGTCCAAAACCCCCACCCTAACCCTCCCCCGCAGGCGGGGGAGGGGACGCGAGGAGGCAACCTTCCCGCGCAGGCGGGGGAGGGGATGCGGGAGGCAACCTTCCCCAGCGGGCGGGGGAGGGGATGCGAGGAGGCAACCTTCCCCCGCAGGCGGGGGAGGGGATGCGAGGAGGCAACCTTCCCCCGCGGGCGGGGAGGGGAGCGGGGAACTCTCCCCGGCGCGCGGGGGTGCGGGGAGGCGGCTTGGGCGCCGGCGGTCAGCTCCGGTAGCTGCCATTGATGTCGATATAGCCGTGGGTCAGGTCGCAGGTCCAGACCGTGGCGCGGCCGGTGCCGATGCCGAGATCGACGTCGATCTGGATCTCGCGGCCCTGCCATATGCGCGGCGACCGGCGCTTCGTCATAGCCCGGAACCGGCTCGCCGCTTTTCGGCGATGCGCGACGCCGCCGACCGAGATCGAGAGCCGGTCGCGATCGGCCTTCTCGCCGGCCTTGCCGACCGCCATGACGATGCGGCCCCAATTGGCGTCGCCGGCGGCGAGCGCGGTCTTGACCAGCGGCGAATTGCCGATCGCGAGGCCGATCCGGCGCGCCGCCCGCGCCGCGCCGCGCCGGTGACGCGATGGTGACGAATTTCTGCGCGCCCTCGCCGTCGCGCACGATCTGCTGCGCGAGATCGATCATGCACCCGCGTCGAGCGCGCGCGCGGAAATCCGTCGAGCCGCGGATCGGCGGCGGTCGTCGACCGGCGCGTGTGCGTCGCCTGGCCGGTCGCGCACAGCAGCACGGTGTCGCTGGTCGAGGTGTCGCCATCGACGGTGATCGAGTTGAACGACGCGCTCGTCGCCGGCGGCCAGCAGCGGCTGCAGCACCGCCGCCGGCAGGGCGGCGTCGGTGAAGACATAGGCCAGCATCGTCGCCATGTCGGGGGCGATCATGCCCGAGCCCTTGGCGAAGCCGTTGATGCGGACCGTCACGCCGTCGATTGTCGGCGCTTGCCGCCGCCCCCTTGGGAAAGGTGTCGGTGGTCATGATCGCGCGCGCCGCCGGCTCCCAGCCTGCGGCCGAGAGGCGCGGCGACCGCGTGCGGCAGCGCGGCGACGATCCTCTCCGCCGGCAGCTTTTCGCCGATCACGCCGGTCGACGAGACGAACACCTGGCGCGGCCCGCACCCGAAGAGGCGTGCGGTCGCCGCCGCGGTGGCTGCGACCGCCTCATTGCCGGCGCGGCCGGTAAAGACGTTGGCGTTGCCGGAGTTCACGACGATCGCCGCGGATCTCGCCGCCCGCCAGGCATTCGCGACACCACAGCACCGGGGCGCCCGCCGTCAAGGACTTGGTCAAGACGCCGGCGACGGTGCTGCCCGGCGCGAGCTCGGCCAGCATCAGGTCGTCGCGCCCGGCATAACGGATGCCGGCGGCGAACGCGGCGAGCCGCACGCCGCCTATCGGCGCCAGCGCCGGGAAACCGGCAGGGGCTAACGGGGAAACGGCAGCATTCATCTGACGCCTTACAGGGGAGAGGGTTGGATCGGTGGACGCGGTCGAGCGCGCTATTTGGCGGTCGGAAGCGGTTTGCCGTCGAGCCCGAACGCTTCGATCTTGGCCTCGGCGCGCAACTCCTTCACCTTGGCCGTGACGATGTCGCGGGCCAGCGCGCGACTGACTTCCTCGCGCGCCTCCTCGAAGGTCGGGGGCGGTTTGACCCGCCGGTCCTCAACCAAAATCACATGCCAGCCGAACTCGGTCTTGACCGGGGTTTTGGTGTATTGGCCGGGCTGCAACGCAAACGCGGCGGCGGCGAAGGCCGGGACCATGTCGTCCCGGCCGAAATAGCCGAGATCGCCGCCCGAGGCCGCCCCCGGGTCGGTCGAATATTTCTTGGCGAGGGTGGCGAAATCCGCGCCCTTGTTGAGCTGGTCGACAATCGAGGTCGCCTCCGCTTCGCTCTTGACCAGGATGTGGCGGGCGTGGACCTCCTCGCGGCCGGGTTTGTCCTTGATCAATTTCTGGTAGCCGGCCTTGAGCTTGTCCTCGGTCTCCGCACCTTTGATGATCTGTTCGATATACGCCTGCTGGATCAGCCGGTCTTGAAGCAGCTTCAGGCGCTGCTGGACCTCGGGATCCTGGTCGAGGTGCTCTTTGCGCCCGGCTTCGGCGACCAGCGTGC
The DNA here is from genome assembly GCA_963775525.1 of uncultured Alphaproteobacteria bacterium. Lineage (GTDB taxonomy): Bacteria > Pseudomonadota > Alphaproteobacteria > ATCC43930 > CGMCC-115725 > AP-15. Next base: position 93,597 of record CAVZJF010000007.1, read on the forward strand.
CGTCGATCAGCCGGTCGAGCAGCATCGGGTAGATTTGGGCGAGCGACATCTTCTGCGCCTCGGGCGGCAGGCTCTTCTGCGCCGCCTCGACATCGGAAAGGTGCAGGTCGACACCGTTGACGCGCGCGGCGACCGGGTTGCCCGGCGGCAGGCCGGCCGGTGCCGCCGCCGGCGTCGCCTGGGCCGTCGCCGGCTGATCGGCGGCGTGCGCGGGGGCCCCGGCCGTGATGGCGGCGTACGCCAGGGCGAGCACCGCGGCGAGCAGGGAACGGGACAGCATTTCGAGATCCTCGGCAGGACGGCGGCCGCGAATCGCTGCGGCTCGATGCGGCCATCAATACATACTGGCGGCCGGTGGAACAAGCGAGGGGATGAGCGAGCTTGATCTCCAACGGCTGAGCATGGGTTAGGGCGGGGGCGCTGGCGAATTGACACTCACTACCCAGCGGCCTATCTGTCCCAGGTCGCCGTGCGCATGCATCCCTGCTCTCACAACTGTTCCCTGAGGCCGCCATGTTCGGTGCCTTAGCCCGGCGGCTGTTCGGCTCCGCCAACGATCGCTACGTCAAGAGCCTGGCGCACATCGTCGCCGCGATCAACGAGCTGGAGCCGCAACTGGCGGCGCTGTCCGACGACGAGCTGCGCGCGCGAACCGCGCAGTTCAAGCAGCGGCTCGCCGACGGGGCGGAGCTCGACGACATCCTGCCCGAGGCCTTCGCCACGGTGCGCGAGGCCGCCAAGCGCACGCTCGGCCAGCGCCATTTCGACGTGCAGCTGATGGGCGGCATCGTGCTGCATCGCGGCATGATCGCCGAGATGAAGACCGGCGAAGGCAAGACGCTGGTCGCGACCCTGCCCGGTCTATCTCAACGCGCTCGCCGGCAAGGGCGTGCATGTCGTCACCGTCAACGACTACCTCGCCCGCCGCGACGCCGAGTGGATGGGCCAGATCTATCGCTTCCTCGGCCTCACCGTCGGCTGCATCGTCCACGAGCTCGACGACGCGCAGCGCCGCGAGGCCTATGCCGCCGACGTCACCTACGGCACCAACAACGAGTTCGGCTTCGACTATCTGCGCGACAACATGAAGTTCCGGCTCGAGGACATGGTCCAGCGGCCGTTCAATTACGCGATCGTCGACGAGGTCGATTCGATCCTGATCGACGAGGCGCGCACGCCGCTGATCATTTCCGGCCCGACCGAGGACAATTCCGAGCTCTACATCGCAGGTCGACAAGCTGATCCCGGCGCTCGAGCCCGAGGATTACGAGAAGGACGAGAAGCAGCGCACCGTCACGCTGACCGAGGCGGGCGTCGAGCAGATCGAGGCGATGCTGCGCGAAGCCGGCGCTGATGACCGCCGGCACGCTCTACGACATCCACAACATCGTCGCTGGTCCATCACGTCAACCAGGCGCTGCGCGCGCACAAGCTGTTCGCGCGCGACACCGACTACATCGTCAAGGACGACAAGATCGTCATCATCGACGAGTTCACCGGCCGCATGATGGAAGGCCGGCGCTATTCCGAAGGGCTGCACCAGGCGCTGGAGGCCAAGGAAGGCGTCACCGTCCAGAACGAGAACCAGACGCTCGCCTCGATCACCTTCCAGAATTATTTCCGCCTGTACCCCAAGCTCGCCGGCATGACCGGCACGGCGATGACCGAAGCGCAGGAATTCGGCGACATCTACAAGCTCGACGTCATCGAGATCCCGACCAACGTAGCCGGTGCGCCGCGAGGATACCGACGACGAGGTCTATCGCACCGACGCGCGAGAAAAACGACGCGATCGTCGCAGCAGGTGCTGGAATGCCGCGAGCGCCAGCAGCCGGTGCTGGTCGGCACCGTCTGCATCGAGAAATCGGAGGCGCTGTCGGCGCTGTTCAAGAAGCAGCAAGGTGCCGCACAACGTGCTGAACGCCCGCTATCACGAGCAGGAGGCGCTACATCATCGCCCAGGCCGGCCGGCCGGGCGCCGTCACCATCGCCACCAACATGGCCGGGCCGCGGCACCGACATCCAGCTCGGCGGCAATCTCGACATGCGGCTTCGCACACGAGCTCGCGGCGATCGACGGATCCGGCCGAGCGCGAGCGGCGAGCAAACAGTCATCCGCGCCGAAATCGAAGCCGCGCACGAGGCCGTGGTCCAGGCCGGCGGCTCTTCGTCATCGGCAGCGAGCGGCATGAGAGCCGGCGCATCGACAACCAGCTGCGCGGCCGCTCCGGCCGCCAGGGCGATCCCGGCGCCTCGAAATTCTTCGTCTCGCTCGAAGACGATCTGATGCGCATCTTCGGGTCCGAGCGCATGGATTCGATGCTGCCAACGCCTCGGCCTGAAAGAGGGCGAGGCGATCATCCATCCCTGGGTCAACAAGGCGCTCGACAAGGCGCAGCAAAAGGTCGAGGCGCGCAATTACGACATCCGCAAGCACCTGCTGAAATATCGACGACGTGATGAACGACCAGCGCAAGGTGGTCTACGAGCAGCGCCGCGAGATCATGAACTCGCCGCGACGTCGGCCGCGACCATCGCCGACATGCGCCACGAGACGATCGACGCGATGGTCGGCGGCGCGATCCCGGGTAACGCGCTGCCCGAGCAATGGAACATCGCCGGCCTGCATGCCGAATGCCTGCGGCTGCTCGCGCTCGACCTGCCGATCGCCGAGTGGGCCAAGGAGGACGGCGATCGCGGCGGACGAGGTGCGCGAGCGGCTGCATGGCCGCCGCCGACCGCAAGATGGCGGAAAAGTCAGCCAATTGCGGCGCCCGAGCTGATGCGGCATGGCCGAGAAAAGCCTGCTGCTCCAGCTGCTGGACCAGACCTGGAAGGATCACCTGCTGTCGCTCGACCATCTGCGCCAGGGCATCAATTTGCGCGCCTATGCCCAGCGCGACCCGCTGAACGAGTACAAGCGCGAGGCGTTCGAGCTGTTCCAGGCGATGCTGGTCGGTCTGCGCGAACACGTAACCTCGGTGCTGTCGCATATAGAGCTGCGCGTGCCGCAGCCTGCCTTCGCCGAAGCGGCGGCAGAGCCGGAAGAAGCGATGGCGGAAGAAGCGCGCGGGACCGGGACGGCCGGGCGAGCACTGCCAAGTCGGGCGCGTCCCCAGCGGCGGGGCAATTCGGTGAACGGCGCCGACGGCGCCGAGCCGTTGGGCGCGGCCGCTGCGCGGGCGCCATGGTCCGGAACTCCGCGCAACGCACCTTGCCCCTGTGGCTCGAGCCGCAAATTCAAGCACTGCCACGGCCGGGTCTGACCGGCCCGCCGTCGACAAGCCCCGCCGTCGACAAGCCTCCGCCATCGATGGGCCTGCCATCGACAAGCCGAACCGGCTTTGCTATAGAGCGCCGGCGGCGGGTGCATAGCTCAGTTGGTAGAGCAGCTGACTCTTAATCAGCGGGCCGTAGGTTCGAGTCCTACTGCACCCACCACTACACCCCCTCGACATAGCGCGAAGAGAAGGCGTCCGAACCTCTCGCAGAGGTGGCCGGTTCGTTCCCGCATCCGGTAATCTCGGCGGTCCGGCGGCGATCGCGCCGCGCACCCCTCTCGGAGACGCTCCGATGCCATACGCCGCCCCGATCGCCGACATGCGCTTTGTGCTCGAAGAGGTGGCGCGGATCGGCGAGGTGGCGGCGCTGCCCGGCTACGAGGCGGCCGAGCCGGACTTGGTCGACGCGATCCTCGGCGAGGCGGCGAAGTTCGCGCGCAGCCGTGCTGGCGCCGCTGAACCAGCCGGGCGACCGGGTCGGCAGCATCCTCGAAAACGGCGTCGTGCGCACCCCGCCGGGGTTTCGCGAGGCCTATGCCCGCTATGTCGAGGGCGGCTGGAGCGGGCTCGCCGCCGATCCCGGATCATGGCGGGCAGGGCCTGCCCTTGGCCCTCGCGGCCCCGGTCGCCGAGATGTGGAACTCGGCCGTGCATGAGCGTTTGCGCTGTGCCCGCTGCTGACCTTGGCCGCGATCGAATTGCTGCAGGCCTACGGCTCGGCGACGAGCAGAAGCGGCTCTATCTCGGCCGGCTGGTCTCGCGGCGAATGGACCGGCACGATGAATTTGACCGAGCCGCAGGCCGGCTCCGATCTCGGCGCGCTGACCACCCGCGCGGCGCCGGCCCACGATCCGGAGTGGGGCGACCACTACCGGATCACCGGCCAGAAGATCTTCATCACCTATGGCGACCACGATCTGGCCCCGAACATCGTCCACGCGGTGCTGGCGCGCACGCCCGGAGCGCCGCCGGGCACGCCGGGGCATCTCACTGTTCCTGGTGCCGAAATTCCTGCCCGACGAGACGTCCGAGCCCGGGCGGGCCGGGGCGGCGCAACGCGGTTCGCACCCTCGGCCTCGAGCACAAGCTCGGCATCCACGCCTCGCCGACCTGCGTGCTCGCCTACGAAGACGCGATCGGCTGGCGCATCGGCGAGGAAAACCGCGGCCTCGAATACATGTTCACGATGATGAACAATGCCCGGCTCAACATCGGGGTGCAGGGTGTGGCGATCGCCGAGCGCGCCTATCAGCAGGCCCGCGACTTTGCCCGCACCCGCGTCCAGGGCCGCCCGCTCGGCGCCGCCGCCGATGGCGGGCCATTGCCGATCATCCATCACCCCGATGTGCGCCGCATGCTGCTGTCGATGCGCGCCGCGACCGAGGCGATGCGCGCGCTCGCCTACTACGCCGCGGCGACCGTCGACCATGCCCGCCGTCATCCCGACCCGGCGGCGCGCGCCCGCGCCCAGCGCCGCGCCGATCTCTTGATCCCGGTGGTCAAGGCGTGGTGCAGCGATCATGGGCGTCGCCGTCGCCTCGACCGGCATCCAGGTGCATGGCGGCATGGGCTACATCGAGGAGACCGGCGCGGCGCAGCATTGGCGCGACGCGCGCATCGCGCCGATCTACGAGGGCACCAACGGCATCCAGGCGAACGACCTCGTCGGCCGCAAGCTCGCTGCGCGACCGCGGCGAGGCGGCGCGCGCGCTGTTCGACGACATCGACGCGACCTTGGCGGAGCTGGAGCAGGCCCGCGGGGCCGACCATTCGGATCTCTCCGCGATCTGCCGCGCGCTGCGGCGCGCGGTCGACGGCGCTCAAAACCGCGACCGCTTGTCTGGTGGAGACCGAGCGGCGGCCGAGGCGGCGGCCGGTTCGGTCCCCTATCTCGAAATGCTCGGCATCGTCTGCGCCGGCTGGCTGATGGCGCGCCAGGCGCTCGCCGCCACGCGCCGCCTCGCGCGCGAGCAACGCGCGACGCCGGCTTTCTCGCGCGCCAAGATCGGACCGTGCGCTTTTACGCCGAGCATTTCCTCGAACGGAGCGCGAGGGATGCCTGGTCGGCGTCCTCGGCGGGGCCACCGTGCTCGGGTTCGATCCCGACCAGTTCTGAGCCGCCATGCCGTCCGCCACCGCAGCGCTGCCGCGGGCCGACGACGTCCGGCTCGGCATTCTCTACATGGTCGCGTCGGTCTTTCTGTTCTCGTTCCAGAACGCGATCGGCAAGTGGCTGGCGCAGAGCTACCCGATCCCGATGCTGGTGTTCTTCCGCAGCGCCGTCGCCCTGCTGCCGTCTTATCTGCTGGTCATGCGCGCCGGCGGGGTGCGGCGTGCTGCGCACCAATCGGCTCGGCGCGCAATTCGGCCGCGCCGCGATTTGGGGCGGCTCGAACGTCGCCTCGTTCTTTGCCTACCACCTGCTGCCATTGGCCGATGCGATCGCGTTGACTTTTGCGGCGCCGCTTGTTCCTGACCGCGTTGTCGTGGCCGCTCCTCAAGGAGCGGGTCAGCCGCGAGCGCTGGATCGCGGTCTCGATCGGCTTTGTCGGAGTTTTGGTCATGGCGCGGCCGAGCGGCGCCGGCAGCGGGGCCGGCATGATCTATGCCCTCCTCTGCGCCGTGTGCAATGCCGTCGGCACGCTTGACCGTGCGCGGGCTGACCCGCACCGAGTCGACCGCCTCGATCGTGTTCTACACGGCATTGTTCATGACGCTGGGCACATTGCCGGTCCTGCCGTTCTACTGGGTGACGCCGGGCCCGGTCGATCTTCGTGCTGTTCTGCTCGCTCGGCCTGATCGGCGGGGTCTCGCAATACTGGACGACCCAGGCGCTTTATTACGCACCGGCGGCGGCGGTCTCGCCGTTCAACTACATGGCGCTGATCTGGGGCTCGGTCCTCGGCTTTGTCGTATGGGGCGAGGTGCCGACCATGGCGGTCACGATCGGCGCCGCGGTCGTGACCCTGTCCGGCCTCTATCTGCTGCGCCACGAAGCCTTCCGCCGCGCCCCGACCCGCCGCGCACCCGCCCGGCGGGCTGAGCCGGCCCTCAAGGCTGCGTGCCCGCACCGATTGTCGATCTCTGTTGACTTTGTTCCTGTTTTACCCCATACTGCGGCACCCTAAATCTGGAGGTTGGTTTGCAGTGGATCGAGCGCTTGCCCTGGACCCCCGCCTGCGAGGGGCGACGGTCAGCAGGAATGGAATCATTTATCAGGTTAGTGCCACTAGAGATCGGAAGACATCATGAACAGAGAACTTGCAAGGCACGTAGTTATGGCCGGATTCCACAGTGCTTCAGTCCTACAGGATTTACTTCCTATGTTAAAAACACATTGTGATAACAACGAATATAACCAATATCTTAAAGCGATTTCATCCGTGAGTGTTGAATTAACTCTCGAAATTTTTAATAAAATTTTCGCGGAATATCCGGATTTAAAGGAAGAAGTGGACGCAAAGATCCTCAAATATGGAAAATTAATTTAGCGTTCTATACCAAACCGGAGACAAATCGGAATTCTGTATTCCGTTCATCGGCCAGCTGGTCTGGCAGGTGCGCCGAACGCATGGCAGCTTTCTCACGCTGGAATTCGGCGTACCGCACCTTGCTGTCAGAGAGCCGATTGTCCCCCGTCCCAGCACCTCCGGAAAGATAAAGCGACACCTGCAGCGGCGACACATAACCGTCACTGGCGACTGGCACTTCTGGGTCCAGTACGGCGACTGGAAGATTTCGACTGCTGGCGGCGTTCTCACAAGCGACCATCCCTGGGGCTCGGAATTCGACGAATGCCTGCGCGATCTGGATGGGCAGCGGCTTGTTTGCGTTGGCCAAGGCGCGATGGCGGGGTCTTGCGCGTTCAATTTTGATCTCGGCGCGATTTTGCAAATATGGCCGTCGAGCGAAGTTCCTGAAGACCAATGGAGCCTATACAGCTGGAACGGTGATATCGTAACCTGCGGCCATGATGGGGCATTGGCCTTTGAAAAGGCTGATGTTGACAGGCAGGTATTCAAACCGCTCCGCGTGAGTTGACTCCTCGGGAGGTTGAGAGCGGGATTAGTCGGTTAGAGGGTGTGGCGTGCCCTGAGGGCGGCGGTCAGGGTGCCGTCGTCGAGGTAGTCGAGCTCACCGCCGATCGGAACACCCTGGGCAAGGCGCGACAGCTTGACGCCGGCGCCGGCGAGGCGGTCGGCGATGTAATGCGCGGTGGTCTGGCCTTCGACCGTTGCGTTCAATGCCAGGATAAGCTCTTGGCCGGGTTCGACGCGGGCGACCAGCCGGTCGATCGTCAGATCCTCCGGCCCAACCCCGTCGAGCGCCGACAACGTCCCGCCGAGCACGTGATAGCGGCCATGAAAGGCGCCGGTGCGTTCGAGCGCCCACAAATCGGCGAGATCCTCGACGACGCAGATCGCCGCACCGTCGCGCCGCGGGTCGCGGCAGATCGCGCACGGCTCGACCGTGTCGAGATTGCCGCAGACCGGGCATGGGCGGATCGCCTCGGCCGCCTGCGCCAGGGCCGATGCCAGCGGCGTCATCAGGGTTTCGCGGCGCTTGATCAGATGCAATGCCGCGCGCCGCGCCGAGCGCGGGCCGAGCCCCGGCAATTTGGCGAGCAGCTGGATCAGGATGTCGAGCTCAGACAAACGCGGAAAACCCGGCTCGCAACAATCCAGCCTCGAGCGGATCGCGCCGCCCCCGCGCAAGTCGAGAAACGAGGCTGCCGCGAGCGGCTTGTGCCCCCGGATTCCCGCTTCGCGCGGGAATGACCAACACGAGCTCGATGCTCCAACCAGGTATGTCGGGTTCTCAGAAGGGCAATTTCATGCCGCCGGGCAGGGGCAGACCGCCGGTCAGTTTTTGCATTTCCTGCTCGGCATAAGCGGAGACCTTGCGCCGGGCGTCGGCAAAGGCGGCGACGATCAAATCCTCCAGCACTTCGGCCTCGTTCGGGTCGAGCAGCGACTTGTCGATTTTGATCTTTTTCATGTCGCTTTTGCCGTTCAGGACCAGCTCGACCATGCCGGCGCCGGCGACGCCGGTCATCTCGACGGCCTCGAGCTGAGCCTGCATGTCGGCCATCTTTTCCTGCATCGCCTGGGCCTGCTTGATCAGCTGGCTGATGTTTTTCATGTTCGACCCTCTTCCGTGTCGGCCTCTTCCGTATCGAGCTCGTCCGCGTCCGGCTCTTCGCCGTTTTCCGCTTCGCCGGCAGCGGCGGGCAAATGCTCGCGCACCGCTGCAATCGTGGCGCCGGGAAAAGTCTCCAGCACAGCCTGCACCAACGGATGGGCGGCGATCCCGTTCCGCAACTCGGTCTCCCGCTGCTCCTGGCGCTGGCGCAGGGTCGGCTCGCCTTCGACCTCGGAAACCGCGATCAGCCAGCGAGCGCCGGTCCACTCCCCAAGCAGCTGCCCCAGGCGGTTGGCGAGGTCGCGCGGGGCGTCCGCCGCCGGGCGGAATTCGATCCGTCCCGGCTCGAAATGCACAAGATGCAGGTGGGCCGCCAACTGCGAGTGCAGTACCGCCTCTCGCCGTTTGTCGAAGAGGGCGAGGACCTGCTCGAAGCTCTGGGGCATCGGCTCCAATGCCGAAACCGGCGGCGCCGGCGGGGCATCCGGCAGCGCCGCGGCCGCCTCGACCGGCGCTCGCCGTGGACCGCTGGCCGGCGGTCTCCCGGAAGCGGCAACCGGCGCCTCGACCTCGCGCCGGGATGCCGGTGCGGGTGCGTGCGGACCCGCGGTTTCGCTGGGTGTGGCGGCGCCCTGCAAGGAGCGGACGAGATCGGCCGGCGCCGGCAGGTCGGCGACATAGGCGAGCCGCACCAGCACCATCTGCGCCGCCTGGATCGGCGACGGCGCCTCCTGGACCTCGCTCAGCCCTTTGAGCAGCATCTGCCAGACCCGCGCCAAGGCCGGCATGGAGAGCTTGGCGGCAAGCGGCCGGGCGCGTTCGCGGTCGCCCTCGGCGATCGGGTCGCCGGCCCCGGCCTCGGGCGCGAGCTTGAGCCGGGTCAGGAAATGCGACAGATCGAGCAGGTCCTGCAGCACCAGCAGCGGGTCGGCGCCCTCCTGATAGAGCCGGTCGAATTGCGTCAATGCCGCCGCCGCGTCGCCCCGCAGCACCGTTTCCAACAGATCGAAGACCAGCCCGCGATCGGCGATGCCGAGCATGTCGCGCACCGCTGCTTCGGCGACCCGGTCGCCCGACAGCGCGATCGCCTGGTCGAGCAGGGACAGCCCGTCGCGCACCGAGCCGTCCGCGGCGCGTGCGATCAACGCCAGCGCCGCGGGCTCGGCTTCGACCGCCTCGGCCTCGGCGACCCGGCGATAGTGCTCGGCGAGCAATTCGGCCGGCACCCGGCGCAACGAGAACCGCTGGCAACGCGACAGCACGGTCACCGGCACCTTGTGGATTTCGGTCGTCGCAAAGACGAAGACGACGCCCGGCGGCGGCTCTTCGAGCGTCTTCAACAAGGCGTTGAAGGCGTTTTTCGAGAGCATGTGGACTTCGTCGATGATGTAGACCTTGTAGCGCGCCGAGACCGGGCGATAGCGCACCCCGTCGGTCAGCTCGCGGATGTCGTCGACCCCGGTGCGCGAGGCCGCGTCCATCTCGATCACGTCGACATGGCGGTCCTCGGCGATCGAGCGGCAATGCGCGCACTCGCCGCACGGCTCGGCGGTCGGCCCGCCGGTCCCGTCCGGGCCCACGCAATTGAGCGCGCGGGCGATGATCCGTGCGGTCGTCGTCTTGCCGACCCCGCGCACCCCGGTCAGGATGAAGGCATGGGCGATGCGGCCGGTCGCGATCGCGTTCGCCAGCGTGCGCACCATCGCCTCTTGGCCGATCAGCTCGGCAAAGGTCTGCGGCCGGTATTTGCGGGCGAGAACGCGATAGGCGGTTGCCGGATCGCTCATGTCCAGACCAAGGATGGCGGTGGGAGACCGGATCGACGACCCAGGCCACGACTCGTTACGGCTGCTTCCTTCCGGACCTGACCGAATTGGCGAGAGGCCTGCCCGCCGCCGGGCTCCCGCTGCACTATATCAGCCGTCGCGGATCGCAGGGCAAGCTTCGCGGCCGACAACCTTTTTGCGAGGGCGATGTCGATTTCCGAGATCCCGATCGTCGTCTGGGTAAGCGGCGGCAATTTTGCCAGGCCGCTTATCGCAAGGAGAAGACAAATGGCCGACTTTATCCTGCTGCTGCATCGCCCCGCCGGCCCGCCGCCCGCGCTGCCGCCGGAACAGGTCGCGGCGGTCACCCAGGAGTATATCGGCTGGGGCGACCGGCAGCGCGCCGAAGGCCGCCTCAAGGCCGGCGAGAAGCTCGTCTTCGACGCGGGGCGCGTGCTGCGTTCCGCCGGCGGCCGAATCATGGTCACCGACGGTCCCTTTGCGGAGAGCAAGGAATTGCTCGGCGGGTTCTTCGTGATCGCCGCGAACGATTACGACGAGGCCTGCCATATCGCCGAAAGCTGCCCGCATTTCAAATACGGCGGCAGCGTCGAGGTCCGCCAGATCGACCCGATGTAAGCGTTTGACCCGAACCAGCCCGTGAGGAACCAAGCCATGCCCGAGCTTCAGATCATCGGCGCGCCGCAAAGCAATTACGTGTGGGTCGCGCGCATCGCCTGCTTTGAGAAGGGCGTGCCGTACACGCTCGTCCCGGTCATGCCGCACACGCCCGAGGTCGACGCGATCCACCCGTTCGGCAAGATCCCGGTGATGCGTCACGGCGACGTGACGTTGGCCGAATCGCGCGCGATCTGCTTTTACCTCGACCACGCCTTCGCCGGCCCGCCGCTGGTGTCGAGAGACCCTGCCGACGGCGCGCGGACCGAGCAGTGGATCTCGCTCGTCAACACCCACATCGACCCGCTGGTGGTGCGCCAATATCTGGCAGCCTATTTCTTTCCGGGGACGCCCGACGGCCGGCCCAACCGCACGGTCATCGACGCCGCCCTGCCGAAGATGGAGCCGCATTTCGTGGTGCTCGACCGCGCCGTCGCCAAAACCGGCCATCTCGTCGGCGAAAGTCTTACGCTCGCCGACATCAACCTGCTGCCGATCCTGTTCTACCTCGACAAAATGCCGGAAAGCCGGGCGATGCTGCGGCGCGCGACCAGCCTCGACGCGTACTACCGGCGCCACATGGCGCGCGCCAGCGTCAAGGAAACCACGCCGCCGCCGTTTCCCGGCCGCTCGTCGTGGGAAATAGCCGGCTGAAGCGGAGAACGGCGATGCGTTACATGTTCCTGATCTACCGGCGCGAGATTGCGATGGCCCAAGGCTCGCCCGACGACTTGCAACAGCTGAAGGCGGCGCATTGGGCGGTTATCGACGAGACGCGGCGCCGCGGGATATTGGAGGCGGCGGCGCCGCTGCAGCCTACCGCTACGGCGACGACAATCCGCATCGAGGGCGGCAACCCGATGATCCTCGACGGGCCGTTTGCCGAGACCAAGGAGCAGCTCGCCGGGTACTACATCCTCGACTGCAAGGATCTCGACGAGGCCATCGGCTGGGCCGCCAAAATCCCGTCCGGCTGCCAGGGCGGCGAAGGGTGCGTCGAGATCCGCCCGATCGCCGACCTGCCGCCACGCTAGCGCCGGCGCGGGCCATCGATGCCGCCATCGGCCGAAATCCGCGCGACCGCGGAATTGGTGTTTCGCCGCGAGCATGGCCGGATCATCGCGAGCCTGATCCGGCTGTGCGGCTCCTTCGACCGCGCCGAAGAGGCGATGCAGGAGGCGTTTGCCGCCGCCCTGGCCAATTGGACCGACCGCGGCTTGCCGGCAAATCCGGCCGCATGGATCACCACCGCCGCCCATCGCAGGCTGATCGACGCTCACCGCCGCGAGCGTGTCCGCCGCGAAAAGCACGCCGAGCTCGAGCACGAAGTCATGTCCCCGACGAGCGAACCACCGGACGATCTCCAGGATGCGCCTTCAGCGCTTCCCGACGACCGCCTGCGCCTGATCTTTACCTGCTGCCATCCCGCAGTTAACCGAGAGGCCCAGATCGCCCTGACCTTGCGCACTTTAGGCGGCTTGTCGACCGGCGAGATCGCCCGCGCCTTTTTGGTCCCCGAGCCGACCTTGGCGCAGCGCCTGGTGCGGGCCAAGCGCAAGATCCAGGATGCGCGGATCCCCTACGAAGTGCCTGCCGAGGATAGGCTCGGCGAACGGCGCGCCGCAGTGCAGGCCGTCATCTATCTGATCTTCAACGAAGGCTATCTCGCGACCGCCGGGGATGCGCTGATCCGGCAGGAATTGTGCGCCGAGGCGATCCGCCTCGCCCGCATGCTGTGCGACATCGACGCCCCGGAGCCCGAGAATTTCGGGCTTCTCGCGCTGATGCTGCTGCACGATTCGCGCCGTCATGCCCGCGTCGACGACATGGGGATGCTGGTCACGCTCGAAGAGCAGGACCGCTCGCTGTGGAATCGCGAACGGATCGGCGAGGGGCTGGCGCTCGTTGAAGCAGCGATGCGACGCGGCTCGATCGGCCCCTACCAGCTGCAGGCGGCGATCGTCGCGGTGCATGCCGAAGCCGAGACTTCGGACGCGACCGATTGGCGACAGATCGCGGCGCTCTACGGCGAGCTCGCGCGGATCGATCCCAGCGCCGTCGTGCTGCTGAACCGCGCCGTCGCGATCGGCATGAGCGAGGACCTGCGCCGCGGCCTGGCGCTGATCGACGCGCTGTCCGGCCTCGACAACTATCATCTGTTCCACGCGGCGCGCGCCGACCTGCTGCGCCGGCTGGGCTCGCGCCCGGCGGCTGCCGAGGCCTACCGCCGCGCCCTCGCCCTCACCGCCAACGCCGTCGAGCGCGCCTATCTCGAACGCCGCCTCGCCGCCCTCTGACGCCACGCCCGAGAGAGGGCAGTGCAAACCGCTCAAATTTCGGCTACGGGTGGATTCCTGCCCTTCGCCGGGACCCGCTCGGGCGACAAGGTTGCGCCGATATCGTTGGCCGACCTTCACGACGGTCGGTACGGGAGAGGTACGGCCGGGCGGTCAAAGGCTCACTTCCTGCCGCCGCCGTCCAATGCATTTCCGATCCGGTGGAGTTCGAGAACCATCGCGCCGAGCGCCACCAGCATCGCGCTTTGCAGGACGCCTTGATTGAAAGCGTTGCCGGCCTCAATGGCCGCCAACGTCGCGCCGTTATCGTCCCATGCGGCCATGACGACGGTGAACGCCAAGCTCCATGCACCCCATGCCATCACCCCGACCCCTGTGGTCAAGCCAAGAAGGCGGCTGATGCGGAACGCGAAGCGGCGAACGTCAGCGGACGAAGGGGTATCTCGGATGGTCATCAGGCGGCAGCTCCTCTATGGGGTGGGCGTGGCGGGCTTTTGGCGCGTTCATTAAGCTGCTATCATAACTTGAGATGGGGAAGGAGACGACGCTGGGCCTCCCGTCCCAGCTCGAAACGGCCCGGCCGGGGGCTCTCGTCGGGGCGGATGTGCGCTGTTAAATGACGCCGGCCGCCGCGCGCCGGCTTTTCGAGTCGCTCGACGAAATCGGGCTGGTCCAATATTTTAATCTCTTCCAACTTGTGGATGTGACGCTCGAGCGGCTGTCCTGCCTCGACGCGAGGGCACTCAAAAGAGGGGAGAAGCCATGAACGCCGACAAAACCGTGCGCTGCGATCACGAATGGGGAAGGCTTGAGGAGGTCGTGGTGGGGGTTATACCCCGGAACGACTTCGTCGTGCCCCGGTTCACCGTCGACATGAACTGGATGCCTCCCAGTTTCGAGGCGATGTCCCGGACCCATGGCGGACGCCGGCTCATCCACGTCGACCCGGATCTCGCGATCGCGATCGAACGGCAGGTGGAGGCGTTCGCCGTGCTGTTGGCGGACCTCGGCGTGACGGTCCACCGGGTCGAGGCGCTCGCGCCCCCTGCCTCGACCTATCTGACGCCGGAGGCGGAGGGCGCTCAGCTCTTCCCCCGGGACGGCATCGTGGTGATCGGTAACCGCGTTATCGAGCTGAACACGCAGATGATCTGGCGCCGCCGGGAGGTGCTGGGCTTCAGCGCTCTGCTTGACCGGCTTTATGCGGAGCGGGATTTTCTCTGGATTGCGGCGCCGAAATCCAACCCGATACCCGCCGCGCTCGACAACAACAGCAAGTTTCTCGCCGGCGGTGACATCCTGCTCAATGGATCGGAAATCTACGTCGGCTGTTCGGGTAATGCGTCGAACCGTCCGGGGATCGACTGGCTGCGCCGGACGCTCGGGCCTGAATACGCGGTGCATGAGATTCCGGCTGACGCCGAGGACGGTGCATCTGGACTGCGTGATGTCCCTGGTCGCGCCAGGGCTCGGGCTGATCGCCCGCGCGGCCTTTGTCGATCCGCTACCGGAGTTGCTGCAGGCGGTGGATTGGATCGAGGTCACCCCCGAGGAAGCGGAGCAGGTGGGCTGCAACGTGTGCGTCCTGGACGCACAGCGGCTGGTGATCGCCTCCCAGCAGATCCGCATCAGGAGGGCGCTCGAGGCCCACAGCATTCAGACCTTTGCGATCGACTACGATGCGGTGACGGCGCTCGGCGGCTCGCTGCGGTGCAGCCACCACCCGATCCGGCGCGTGTCCGGCGGACGGTGATGCCGAAGAACGCTTGTTGGTTTGTTACTGGTTGGTTTGTTACTGGGGCGGCCCCCTCAGCGGGAGGTACGAAGGCAGATCGGGCTCAACAGATCGAGGCGGATGTCAGCGGCACAATCGAGCGTCGTGTAGCAATGAAGCAAGTGGCCGGTAACGATCGGAAGCAGAAATTGTGACTGCGACGCGGCTGGCCGTGCTCCGCTTGCCGCGTGGTTGGAGGATGTGCGAAGGTCGGGCGCTATGAGAGCACATAATTATTACGCTGTGCCGGGGTTTGAGCGGGCCGGGCTGCGCCGGCGCGAGATGGGGTGGATCGTCGAACGGGTCGCCGATCCGGCAAGCCTGTTCGTCCCGGTATGGCGCAATCAGAATTTGGTCGTCGAAATCGAGGGCGCCGAACCGCGAGCGGTAGCGCTCGGCTGGGCCGGGATCGTCCCGCTGCTCGGCGACGTGGGGAGCGCCGAGGAACGGCTGGGCCGCGGCGAGATCGTCTTTCTCGGCATCGTCGAGGAGCGGTCGCATTTCGCGCTCGATTTGTCGCCGATCGAGGCGCCGCTCGACATGCTGCAGTCTCCCGCACAGGCGGCCAGCGGCATCGCCGCCGCGAATGTGCGCTTTGCGGATTTGCGTCAATTGGGCGGGCGGCTCGACCACCGCGAGGCCGGGCTCCTCGCCCACGCTCGCGCGATGCTCTACTGGCATGCGCGCCATCGCTTTTGCGGGGTATGCGGCCAGCCGACCCGCAGCGAGGAAGCAGGCCAAATGCGCCGCTGCGCCGACCCCGCCTGCAATTCGATGCACTTTCCGCGCACCGATCCCGCCGTGATCATGCTGGTCACCCACGCCGACAGCGCGCTGATGGGACGCTCGCGGCACTTTCCGCCGGGCATGTATTCGACCCTGGCGGGTTTTCTCGAGCCGGGCGAAAGTCTAGAGGATGCGGTGGCGCGCGAGGTGCGCGAAGAAACCGGCATCGAGGTCGGCGCCGTCGACTACCATTCCTCGCAGCCGTGGCCGTTCCCGGCCAACATCATGCTGGGCTTTCACGCCCAGGCGCTGACGACCGAGATCACGGTCGATTTGGGTGAGCTGGAAGACGCGCGCTGGGTCGAGCGCGGCTGGCTGCTGTCGCATGTCGACGACGACACGTTCCGTCTGCCGCGGCTCGATTCGATCGCGCGCCGACTGGTCGAAGACTGGCTCTACGATCGCGTCGCGGGCGCCGGCAGCTGAAGCGGGACCTCTGCTTCGACAGCGGCGGCGGGGTCGGCGAAGTCGGCGAGCGGCGGCGCGCCGATTTTGCGGCCGAGGGCGCGGATTGTCGGCAGGCAATTTTCGCGGGTCTCGGTCAACGCAGCGCGGCATTCCTCGGCACGGCGCCATTTCGCTTCGGGGCGTTGCGACGCCGCGAATTTTCGATAGCGCGGGCGCCATTTCGTCAGGAACGGCTGCAAATGCTCGCTGAGCAAGGCGAAGGCGAGCCTCTGGACGGTGTCGGCCGCGCCGTTCGGCGCCGGCGGCGGCATCGCCTTGAGCTCGGCGCGGATCTCGCCGGCGAGGGCGTCGAGCGCAGCGATCGTCTCGCCCAGCATGCCGGGGCCCGAAGCTGGTGCGGGCCGGGGAAGGCGGGCCGCGGCTTCCAGATAAATCCGCCAGCCCGCTTGCGCTGACGCCGGGTCCGGCGGCGCATCCGCGCCGGCCTCGGCGCCGGCGAGCTCGTCGGCTGCAATCAGCACCGGCGCCGCCGCCGGCCGCGCCGGCAGCAGCCGGTCGAGACCGCGACATGTTTAATGCCATCCCGAGCTGCCAGGCCCGCTCGACGAGACGCTCGCGGGTGCGCGCGAGGTCGCCCCGGCAGAGGCGGAGCAGCGGCCAGTCGGACTTCCGCCGCCCGCAGCCGCGCCATGCTTCGAGGCGGGGTTGCCAACGGCCGAGGCAGGGCTGCAGATCGTGGGTCAGGAACTCCAGCACAAAAATCTGCGGCGGGTCGCCTTCCCAAGCCGCGACCGGCCGCGGCGGCGCCGCGGCGACGCGCTCCCGCACCCGCTCGGCCAGCGAGCGCAGCGCCGCCAGCCCTGCTTCGGGCGGGACATCCGCTGCGGACAGCATCCCGATCGTCGCAATCGTCTCGCTCAAGACTTGCCACAGCAAAGCCCGGCTTTGCGGATCGAGCGGGGACACCACGTCCGCCGCGCCGAGACGCAGCGAACCGTTCGAGAGGCGCGCCCAGGCAACGACGGAGGCAAGGCCGCGCGTCAGCGCCTGGGCCGGGCGGATGGCGGTCAATGGCAAAAGGCGCCGTGCGATGGGCTTGCGGATCGGCTCGATCGGGTTGGTCATGATGCCCTGCTCGATCGCGAGCCCACCGGCTCACGCAGCCCGCGATCCTTTCGACCCGTTCACGCGCCGTCAAGGGCGGGGGTCGAGACTCAGTGCCGGTCGGCGGTGAGCACGCTGCGCGGGGTCTTTACCAATGGCATCAGCACGAGGGCGGCCGCGAAGAAGCTCCCCAGCAACATCAGCGTGTCGTTGAAGCTCATCACCAGCGCCTCGCGCTGGACGATGTTGGCGAGCGTCTTCAGCGACTCACGATGGGCGTCGCCGGGCAAAAGATCGCCGAGCCGGTTCGTCTGCATGTCGAGAAAATGCTGCACCGCCGGGCGGGCCGAATTGATGTCTTCGATCAGCCGGTTCCAGTGGAATTGCTGGCGGTGGCTCAAAACCGTGCCGATGACGGCGAGCCCGATCGCCCCGCCAAGGTCGCGGGTCAAATTGTAGAGCCCGGCGGCGTTCTTGAGCTTGTCGGGGGGGGTCGTGCCGAGCGCCAGCAGATTGGCCGGCAGATAGCAGAACATCAGCGCGAAGCCGCGCAATGCTTGCGGCATCAGCAGCTCGCCGAAACTCGCCTGGTTGGTCAAACCCGCGGTCAGGTACATCGCCACGGCAAAAACCGCCATGCCGATCGCCAGCATGAGGCGCAGATCGAGCTTGCGCGCGACATAGGTGGTGAACGGCGCCAGCGCCATCTGTGCGAGCCCGGTGACGACCACCGTCTCGCCGATCTGCAGGCTGTTGAAGCCGCGCACCTCCGCCAGAAACAGCGGGACGAGGTAGGTGGCCCCATAGAGACCGGTGCCGATTACAAACGTGTAGAACGACCCGACCGCGAAGTTGCGGTTGACAAAGGCGCGCAGGTCGACGATCGGCTGGCGGTAGGTCAAAACGCGAAAAAAGAACAAGGCCCCGGCGACGCTCGAAACAATCACGGCGACACGGATCGTGCCGTCGTCGAGCCAGTCCCAGCGCGGCCCCTCTTCGAGCGCGTATTGCAGGCAGCCAAGAAACAGCGCCATCAAGACGAGGCCGTTCAGGTCGAAATGGCGCAACAGCGACAGGTCGGGCTTGTCGATGTCGATCACGAGCCAGACCACGATGCTGACCGCGATGCCGGGCACGATGTTGACCAGAAACAGCCAGTGCCACGAGAACGTCTCGGTCAGATAACCGCCGATCGTCGGACCCAGGGTCGAGGACAGGTTGAGGATCAAGGAGATCAGCACCATGACCGTGGTCAGCTGCGGCGGCCGAAATTTGGTGTAGACGACCGGAAACACCGCCGGGGTAATGGCGCCGCCGCTGAACCCTTGCAGGGCGCGATAAAAGATCATTTGCTCGAGGCTCGTCGCGGTGGCGCACAGGGCGCTGGCCGCGGTGAAGCCGAGTGCCGCGGTCACGAACAAGACCCGGGTCGACAGCAGCCGCGACAGGGTTCCCGACAGCGGCACCATGACGACGTCGGCGATCAGATACGCGGTCTGCACCCAGCTGATCTCGTCGGGGCTGGCCGACAGCCCGCCCTGGATCTGGGTCAGCGAGCTGGTCACGATCTGGACGTCCATGATCGCCATGAACAGCCCGAAGACCATGGCGAGGACGCCGATCCAGTCGCGCAGGCTCGGCTGGGGTTGGGCCTGGGGTTCGTGTCGGGGCTGGGCTTCGACTGGAGCCGTGACGGTTGGCGCGGGTTTCGGCGGCGCCGCGGGGCGCGCACCGCCGGGGCGCGGCGCGCCCAACCCGCGCGCCGCAGCGCCGCCGGCGCCCAGCTCATCGCGGGTCCGCGGAGCCGGGAGCGGCGGGTTTGGCCTCGGCCGTGCCGACGATGCCGTCCGCGGCTACGCTCACGCCTTCGTCGCGGGTGTCGACGGTGACGGTGACCGACAACCCCGGGCGCAGCAGCCTTGCGAGCGGCCCCCCGGTCGGCAGCGCGACGCGGATCGGCACCCGCTGGACGATCTTGGTGAAGTTGCCGGTCGCGTTGTCGGGCGGCAACAGGCTGAATTCGGCGCCGCTCGCCGGCGCAAAGCTCTCGATCGTGCCGACGATGGCGTGGTCGGGATAGGCATCGACCGAAACCTCGGCGCGTTGGCCCGGCCGCATCCGCGTCAGCTGGGTCTCCTTGAAATTGGCGGTGACGTAGACCCGCGGCAGCGGGACCAGGGACAACAACTCGGTGCCGGGCTTGACATATTGGCCGACCTGGCCGGCGCGATTGCCGGCGATGCCCGAGATCGGGGCGCGGATCAGGGTGTTGTCGAGGTCGTTGTCGGCGAGCCGCTGATTGGCGCGCGCCTGCTTGAGCCGGGCTTCCTCCTCCAGGCGCTGCGATTGCAGCACCGCGAGCTGGCTCTGCGCGGCGGCAAGCGCGGCACGAGTGCGGGCGGCCTCGGCGTCGGCCTTGCGGGCATCGGCCTGGGCCTGCTCGTAGCGCTGCCGGCTGGCGAAGTCGGTCGTCATCAAGGCGGCATAGCGCTTGTAGTCCTGCTGGGCGCGGGTGAGGTCGGCCTCGCCCGACTGGACCGCCGCCTGCGCCTGCGCGATCATCGCTCTTTGCAGGTCGAGGCGGCTCGCATAGGTCCCCACCGCCGCTTCCTCGGTCGCCACCGCGGCTTCGGCCTGGGCAACCTTGGCGGCAAAGTCGCGGTCGTCGATGACGAACAGCACCGCGCCCTTTTTTACGGCTTCGTTGTCCTGGACCCGCACCGCCTTGACGTAGCCCTCGATCTTGGGGCTGATCACCGACACGTCGCTGGCGACATAGGCGTCGTCCGTCGACTGCAGAAAGCGCCATGCGGTCCACCAATACCAGCCGCCATAGCCGCCGGAAGCCAGCGCCAGCACGACGACAGCAATTACGATCTTCGTGCGCATCCTCTCTGAACTAAACCGTCCAGTTCACTGTTGCGCAGAAACTAGGCCGTCTCTAATAATTGTCAAGCCGGTGGCATCGGACGGAGCCCGTGGCCAGCGTGATGGAACGGCGTGAGCGCAACGAACCGCCCTCTCGAAGCAAGGCCGAGAGCATCCTTGCCGCGGCCAAGCGAACCTTTTTGCAGAGCGGTTTTGGCGCGGTCAGCATGGACGCGATCGCGCGTGAGGCCGGCGTCTCCAAAGCCACGGTCTACGCCCATTTCGCCGGCAAGGAAGAATTGTTCGGCGCCGTCATCGGGGGCGAATGCGAGCGCTACTTCGCTGGGTTTTCGGCCGGCGAACTCGACCCCGCCGACGTCCGCACTTCGCTGACCACGCTCGGCCGCCGGTTTCTCGACCTGTTGCTGTCGCCCGACGCGATCGCGCTGCACCGCATCATCTTGGGCGAAGTGAGCCGCTTTCCGGCGCTCGGCGAGGTATTCTGGCATGCCGGGCCCGAGCGCAACCTCGGCCAGATCGAAACCTTCCTGCGCGCCGCGAGCGCAGCCGGAGCGCTCGACATGGCCGACGCCCGCCTCGCCGCCGAGCAATTCGTCGGCCTGGTGCGCGGCGAGACCCAGTTGCGCCATCTGCTGCGCCTCGCCGGCGCCGGCGATCAGCGAAAGATCCGCGCCGTCGCCGTTGCCGCCGCCGTCGACACCTTTCTACGCGCCTTTACCCCGCGCGCTAAATAGTCGAGCCTTGCGGGTCGAGGTGAATTTATTATAAGTCGAGGCTGGCCTTAGTGCAGACCCGAAATGGAGCCCGGTAACTCAGTAGGTTACTGTCGCCCCCGCGAAAGCGGGGGTCCAGGGGAACCGTTCGAATTCTTGGAGCCCTGGGTTTCCGCTTTCGCAGGAACGACGAATGATTATTGATACATAGTGGAATAATTTCAAGTCGTACTCTTCGATGTCGGCTACGGCCGCGCGACCGGGCCGCGCGAGTCGGGACGGTCGCCGCCTTTTCCTTCCAGTCCTTTGACCAGGGTGTCACCGGCTTCGGCACGGCCTTGCCGTCGACCCGGATTTCGTCGACATGCTCGTTGAAAAAGCACAGATCGCCCTTGATCTTCGAGCATTCCGCGATCGGGTCGGGGTAGCTCCAGACCAAATCCTCGTAAAGTTGACCGCCGATCTTGACCGAATAGTATTTGGCGCGGCCCTTGTAAGGACAGGCGGTGGACTTGCCGCTCGGGATCAGCAGATCCATGCGGACGTCTTCGGGCGGGATGTAGTAGCGCGTCGGCAGCCGCGTCTCGAACAGAAACCGGGCGCGCCGGGTTTCGGCCACGATCTCGCCGCCGAGGATGATCTGCACCGGGCGGGAGGATTGGATCGCGTCAATCCGCTTATAGGGGTCGCGGGGGTGGACAAAGATCTCCTCGTCCTCCTCGTACCAATGGTCGACACGGTCCCAGTAAAAGGCGACGAAATCGCCGATCGCCGCCACTTCCTCGAACGGGTCGGGATAGCCCCACATCGCATTTTCGGCCGTCTTGTCGCCGGCTTTGATTGTCCAATACGCCGCCGTTCCCTTATAGGGGCAAAAGCTGTGATGGTCGGTCGGCGTCATCAAATCCATGCGCACGTCCGCGCGCGGAAAGTAATAGACCGGCAGATGGCGGGTTTCGAACAACAGATGCGCGCTCGTGCTGTCGGCGATGGTCTCGCCGTTTAATTTGACGCGCACCCGGCGCGGCGATCTTTCCAAAACGACCTTGTAATCGGGGTTGGTCTTGAACCCGGATTCGCGGGTCTGCGGTGCCGCTGCCATGGTCGGGTCCTCCTCTGTTCGCTTCGCCATCGGATGGCGCGTTGATCGGGTAAGGCGCGTGGCAGCGCCGTCCTCGGTTCGCGCCGGCTGTGGTCATGATACGCGCCGGGTGGGCGCGGGCAAAGGCGCGATCGTGACCGTCGGCCGTCAAGCGCGCCCGGCCGGAGTTGAGGCGTTGGTATCTTCGGCTTCGGTCGCTTGTTCGATCAAATTCGCCTTCATCTCGATCAACATGTCCAGCAACAGGGTGCGATGGGATTTGGGGATGCCGGCCAGGGCATCGTCACGTACTTCGGCGGCGAGCGCGAAGATGCGGTCGAGCAAGGGATAGGCGGATTCGGTCAAATAGAGCAGGTGGGCGCGGCGGTCCTTCGGGTCGGGACGACGCTCGATCAGCGCCGCGGCTTGCAACCGGTCGAGAAGCCGGGCGAGGGTGATCGGCTCGAGCTCGAGGATCTGCGCCAGACTGACCTGGTTGATGCCCTCCTGGCGGGCGAGGTTGGCGAGCACCGCGGCTTGCGCCCGGGTCAGCCCGAGCGCGGCCACGCGCGCCCTTTGCTCGAACCGCTTGCGCATCAAACGGGCCACGTCGTTTACGACGAAACCCAGCGTGCGGCTCGGGATTTCATGGATCATCGGAATTTCCCCCGTACGCACCGCAGCCCACTCTATTCCTCGCTCATGCCAAGCGTGGATGCGAGGTTGCATGCCAGGCATGCTGATCGATGAACCGGGGGCGCGAGCAGTGCTTCAATGCAAAGCCGTCTCTGTCGTCTCTCCTCGGCGCGTCTGTCCCGATCGCGGCGCTTGGGCATGAGGGTTCCGCTGCTCGATTATCTTACGCCCGAAAAAGCCTGGGCGAAGCGGCGATCCGGCGGCCGAGGGCTTGAGACTGATCGGAGGTTAACGGCGGCATTCTCACCGGCGATAATGAGGGGGACTGTGGTAATGTAGCGCGAGACCGGTCAGTCGACACCCGCCAAGGACTTAGGGATCAGGGCGGCGGCTGCCGCCGGCGGGGTGTCGCGGTAGCGGTGTTTGCTGTTGGGGCGTAGCCAAGTGGTAAGGCAGCGGATTTTGATTCCGCCATACGGAGGTTCGAATCCTCCCGCCCCAGCCAACCCAGGTGGATTTTGAGGGAGGCGCGCAATGCCGGATAAAACGCACTGGGTCGGCACCTGGACGACGGCGCCGGCGCCCGCGGAAACCGGCGCGTTCAACAACCAGACCTTGCGCATGACGATGCGCGCCAGTCTCGGCGGCGACACCGTGCGGGTGCGGATCTCGAACGCCTATGGCCGGCGGCCGCTGGACATCGGCGGCGCGCATATCGCGCTGCGTGGCGCGGGGCCGGCGATCGCTCGCCGGCTCGGACCGCCAGCTGAGTTTTGGCGGCGCTGATGAGGGCGACGATCGCGGCGGGTGCGGTGCTGTTCAGCGATCCGGTGGCGCTCGACCTGGCGCCGCTCGCCGACCTCGCGGTCAGCCTCTATCTGCCCGGCGAGATCCCGAACGATTTTCAGATCACCGGCCGTTATGCGCGGCAGACCAACTACGTCTCGCCGCCGGGCGATTTCACCGCGGCGAATGTGATGCCGATCGCCAGCCTCACCAGCGACTGGTTCTTTGTCTGCGGCGTCGACGTGCTCGCCGGCGCCGACACCGGCGGGGTGGTGGCGCTCGGCGACTCGCTGACCGACGGCAACATCTCGACGATCGACGCCTTTTGCCGCTGGCCCGACCAGCTCGCCCGCCGCCTGATGGCGCGCCCTCGCGGCCGGCCCATGGCGGTGATGAACCAGGGGCTCGGCGGCAACCGCATCCTTTTCGACCTCCGCGGCGACAGCGGGCTGCGCCGCTTCGACCGCGATGTGCTGTCCCAGCCGGGGGTCAGCCACGTCATAGTCATGCTCGGCACCAACGATCTGCGCAACCGGTGGAAAAAACCGGAAGAGGAGCCCACCGCGGCGCAGATGATCGCCGGGCTGGCGCAGATGGCGGTGCGCGCCCACAGCGCCGGGGTCAAGATCCTCGGCGCCACGCTGACGCCGTTCGGCAACGAGACCTATATGGCCGATGCCTGGAACCCGCGGCGCGAGGAGGTCCGTCTGGCGGTCAATGGCTGGATCCGCGACGGCGGCGCTTTCGACGCGGTCGCCGATTTCGACAAGGCATTGCGCGACCCCGAACATCCGACCCAGATGCTGCCCGCCTATGATTGCGGCGACGGTCTGCATCCGAGCGATCTCGGCTACAACAAGATGGGCGACGCGATCGACCTGGCGCTGTTCGAATAGCGCCGCCGCCCGATTCCGGCGGCGGTCTCCCCGATAAGATCAGCGCGCGGCGAACTGGGTCTTGCCGAACGTGTTTTCGCGCTCGGTATCGGTGATCGCGCCCGGACGCTGGGCGTCGGCCAACACCGCCAAACCGCGCCGCACCGCCGGCCGCGACGCGATCTCGTCATGCCAGCGTCGCACCGCCGGATATTCGCCGAGATCGACATAGCCCCGCTCCGCGAAGCGAGAAGATGGGTCGGTGGCGGTGCGGATCCACGGAAAGGTGATGATGTCGGCCATGCTGTATTCGTCGCCGGCGAGCCAGTGCGATTCCGCCAGCCGGTGGTCCAGCACCCGGTGCAGGCGCTTGACTTCGTTGGTGTAGCGGTTGATCGCGTAGGGGATCTTTTCGACGGCATACGCGGCGAAATGGTTCCACTGGCCGAACATCGGGCCGACGCCGCCCATCTGGAACATCATCCATTCGAGGCATTTGTAATGCCCGATCGGGTCCTTCGGGACGAGCTTGCCGCCGGTCTTTTCCGACAGGTAGATCAGGATCGCCGCCGACTCGAAGAGCGTGAACGGCTTGCCGCCGGGCCCGTCGGGGTCGATGATCGCCGGGATGCGGTGATTGGGGGTGATCTTCAGGAATTCCGGCTTGAACTGGTCGCCGGCGCCGATGTCGACCGGGATTACTTTGTACTGGAGGCCGAGCTCTTCGAGCGCGATATGCACCTTGTGCCCGTTCGGCGTCGGCCAGCTCCACACTTCGAGCATTGCTGATTTTCCCGCTTACTGCGCGTTCCCGGCATCCCGGAGCGGGCGCGATCTTAGGGAAGCGGGCGTCGGCGATCGAGTTGGGAAATTGTCGGTCAACCCTGTCGACAAGGTGATTTTCGACTACGAGCCTCGGTGCTCTGGTAGCGAGCCGCCGATTTAGAGCAGTTTCCGACCTGATTGAACCATTACTTCCGGTGTCGTCATTTCGAGCGAAGCGGAGCAATCTCGGGCCGCTGGGCGATCATCCATTCCGGATTGCTTCGTCGCTCCGCTCCTCGCAATGACAGCGTCGCGACTTGGTCGAAATCTGCTTTAGCCACGATCCTCGGCGGCGAGCCGACGCAGGGCGTCGCTGTCGGCGCCATAGCGCAGCCACTCGCCGAGATGCGCGATGCCGAGCCGATGGTAGAAATCGCGCGCCGGGTTCCAGTCGAGGACCTGGAAATCGAGCCGGCCCCAGCCGCGCTCGACCGCGATCGCCGCGAGCCGCGCCATCAGCCGTCTTCCGACCCCCAACCCGCGCGCCGCTTCGCTGACGTAAAGATCCTCAAGATACATCCCGGGTCGGCCAAGCCAGGTCGAAAACCGCGGGTGGAACAGCGCGAAGCCGACCGGCTCGCCGTCGAGAATGGCGAGGATCGCCTCGAAGTCGCGGTTCGGGCCAAAGCCGTGCCGACGCAAATCATCCTCGGTCGCGACGACCGCGTCCGGCGCCTTTTCGTAGACGGCGAGCTCGCGGACGAAGCGCAGCACCAACCCGGCATCCTCGGCCTCGGCAAAGCGGATCGTGAGTTCCGGGCTCATAGCGCATCCGTCAGCAATTCCCAGGTTGGCGCAGATCGGGTTAACGTAGCCCGTGAGCCGATACCCGGACAACCAAGGAGTGGGAGCAAGGAGCGCCAGATGGCAGAAGAATTGAGACCCAGGCGATCGATGCGGCGCAGGCGCCGGCGGCGCGGCCGGGACGCGGCTACCCCGAGCCCTTCGCCACCAGGGTCGCGGGGCGGGCGCGACGCCCGCTGGGCGACCTCTTCGGGCTGACCAATTTCGGGGTCAATTTGACGCGGCTGCCGCCCGGCGGCATGTCGGCATTGCGTCATACGCATTCCCGTGAAGACGAATTCATCTACGTCCTGCAAGGCGAGCCGGTGCTGGTGACGAATGCCGGCGAGACCGGGCTACGGCCCGGCATGTGCGCCGGGTTCAAGGGCGGTGACGGAAACGCCCACCACCTGTTGAACCGGACGATGCAGGACGTCGTCTATCTCGAAATCGGCGACCGCAATCCGGGCGACACGGTGATCTACCCCGACGACGACATCGGGCGCGCCCTGGCGCCTGACGGCACGCGCCGTTTCGTCCGCCGGGACGGCACCCCCTATTGACCGGCGCGGCCGGGCATATGACGAGGCGGATGATCGCAAGGCGGGGCCGGTCTCGTCGGCTTCACCCGGTATGTGATCGTGGTGTCCTCTTGGTAAGATGGCTTCGCCAGGCAGCCAGCGAAGCTCGAATATTCGCGCTTTGCGCCTGAGTGCAAAACGACGGCAAGCGTAGACGCCGCAATCGGTGGTTCGGTCTCTATTGCCATGTCCCTTGCGGCGCGCGGGGCCAGCGGCTAAGAAGCCGAGGGGGTGTTGGTGAAAAATCGCGGTCCTGTTTGGCTCTGGCTCGTGATGCCTGCCGTCGCTATCGGGATCGCGTCATGCGGGCCGTCGGAGAAGCCGGCGGCGGTGCAGGCGCGCCCGGTTCGGGTCGTCACCGTCGAGCGCCAGAATGCAGCGGAGACGGTTTCCCTGACCGGACAGGTCGAAGCGGAGACCGAGGTGAGCCTGTCGTTCCGCGTCGGCGGGCGGATGATCCGGCGTTCGGTCAATGTCGGAGACCGGGTGAAGGCCGGCCAGGGGGTGGCGCGGCTCGAACCGGAACCCGCGGAGAATGCGCTGCGTTCGGCCCGCGCCAACCTCGCCGCCGCGACCAGCCTGCTGACCAAGACCCGTAACGACTTTGGTCGTCAGGACGAATTGCTTCGCGGCGGCTGGACCACCCGCGTGCGCCACGACCAGGCGCTGCACGCGATGCAAGCCGCGCAGGCGCAGGTCGATGCCGCCCGGGCTCAGGTGGCGACGGCCGAGGACAACCTCTCCTTCACCGAACTCGTCGCCGACGCTTCCGGGCATGTCACCGCAATCGGCGCCGAGCCGGGCGAGGTCGTGCCGGCGGGACGAATGATCGTGCAACTGGCGCGCGAGAGCGGCCGCGACGCCGTCTTCGACGTTCCGGCGCGGGTTATCCAGGGGGCTCCCTACGATCCGGTCGTCAACGTGGTGCTGGCCAGCGATCCCGCGGTGCGGGCCGTCGGCCGCGTGCGCGAGGTCGCACCTCAGGCCGACCCGGTGACGCGGACGTTCCGGGTCCGGGTCGGCCTCGACGATCCGCCCGCGGCGATGCGGCTCGGCTCGACCGTGACCGGAAACATTACTCAGGAGGGCGCCGCCGCCATCGCGATCCCGGCGACGGCGCTGACGCGCACGCAAGGGCAGCCTGCGGTGTGGATCGTCGATCCCAAGGCCAGCACCGTGTCGCTGCACCCGATCGACGTGGCGAGCTACGACCTTGCCCAGGTGATCGTCGGCCAAGGGCTCCAACCGGGCGACGTTGTCGTCACCGCCGGCGTACAGTCGCTGCGGCCGGGTGAAAAGGTCAGGCTGCTCGGCGCCGCATCGTGAGCCGCTTCAATCTATCCGAGTGGTCGATCCGCAACCGCTCGGTCGTCATTTACCTGATGATCATGATCATCAGCGCCGGGGTGCTGTCGTTCCTCGGCCTCGGCCGGGCGGAGGACCCGGTCTTTACGATCCGCACGATGGTCGTGCAGGCGCAATGGCCGGGCGCCACCCTCGACGAGACGCTGCTGCAGGTGACCGAGCGGCTCGAACGCACGCTCCAGGAGGTGCCGCACCTCGACACATTGCGCAGCTACACTACCGCGGGAAGAACGGTGATCTTTGTCGATCTTCTCGGCAGCGCCAAGGGCCGCGCCGTCGCGGATGCCTGGTACGAGGTGCGAAAGAAAGTCGCCGACATGCGCCAGACGCTGCCGCAAGGCGTCGCCGGCCCCTTTTTCAATGACGAATTCGGCGACACCTACGGCACGATCTACGGCTTTACCGCCGACGGCTTTACGTTCCGCGAGCTGCGCGACTATGTCGAGAAGACCCGCTCCGACCTTCTGAAAATACCCGATGTCTCAAAGGTCGACGTGCTCGGAGCGCAGGATGAAGTGATCTTCGTCGACTTCTCGCTCGAAAAGCTGGCCGGTCTCGGCATCGACCCGAACACGCTGACCGCAGCGCTCCAGGCGCAAAACATCGTGCGCCCGTCGGGCACGCTGCGGACCGGCGACGAGACGATCTCGCTGCAGGTCTCCGGCGCCTTCACGTCGGAGCAGGATGTTCTCGACGTGAATTTCGCGGCCGCGGGCCGGATCCTGCGGTTGCGCGATGTCGCCGAGGTGCGCCGCGGCTACGCCGATCCGCCCCAGCCGATGTTCCGCGTCAACGGCAAGCCGGCGATCGGTCTCGCCATCGCGATGCGCGACGGCGGCGACATCCTGGCGCTCGGGCGCAACGTCAAGAGCGAGATGGAGCGGGTCACCGCCAACCTGCCGGTCGGCATCCAGCCGACCCTGGTCGCCGACCAGGCGGCGATCGTCGACCACGCGATCACCGACTTCACCAGCTCGTTGTGGCAGGCGATCATCATCGTCCTCGCCGTTAGCTTTGTCGCGCTCGGCGTGCGCGCCGGCTCGGTCGTCGCGATCGCGATCCCGCTGACGCTCGCCATCGTCTTCCCGGTCATGTCGATCGTCGGCATCGACCTCCAGCGGATTTCGCTTGGCGCCCTGATCATCGCGCTGACCCTGCTGGTCGACGACGCGATGACCACGATCGACGCGATGACGCGGCGGCTCGCGGCTGGCGACGCGATGGAGGTCGCCGCCGTCTACGCCTACCGGGCGCTCGCCTTTGCGATGCTGTCCGGGACACTGGTGACGATCGCGGGCTTCGTGCCGATCGGCTTCGCGCAAAGCTCGGCCGGGGAATACACCTTCTCGATCTTCGCGGTCGTCGCCATCGCGCTGATCGCGTC
The DNA here is from genome assembly GCA_963775525.1 of uncultured Alphaproteobacteria bacterium. Lineage (GTDB taxonomy): Bacteria > Pseudomonadota > Alphaproteobacteria > ATCC43930 > CGMCC-115725 > AP-15. Next base: position 122,751 of record CAVZJF010000007.1, read on the forward strand.
ATGGTTTGTCGCGGTGATCTTTGCGCCGCTGCTGGGGACGATGCTGCTGCGGCCGCCGCGGCCCGACCGCCAAACCAAGCCCAGCCGAGTGCTGGCGGGCTATCGCGCTCTCCTCGGCCTGGCGATCCGCGGACGATGGGTGACATTCGCCGTCACCCTCGCCGCTTTCGGCCTGTCGATCGCCGGTCTCGGCCTGGTGCCGCGGCAGTTCTTTCCGCCGTCCGACCGCGTCGAGCTGCTCGTCGACCTCAACCTTCCCCAGAACGCTTCGATCTACGCGACCGAGAGTGTTGTCGAGCGGCTCGAACAACATCTCGCCGGCGACCCCGACATCGATCACTTCAGCAGCTATATCGGCCGCGGCGCCCCGCGCTTTTACCTGCCCTTGAACGTCCAGCTCGCCAACCCGTTCTTCGGGCAGGTGGTGATCGTCACCAAGGGCATCGAGGCGCGCCGGCGCCTGCAGCAGCGGCTCGAAACACTGCTCGCCGACGAGTTCCCGAGCGTCGTCGGGCGGGTCTACCCGCTCGAGCTCGGTCCGCCGGTCGGCTGGCCCCTTCAGTACCGGGTGTTGGGTCCGGATCTGGAGAAAGTCCGGGACATCGCGATGCAGGTGGCCCAGGCGATCGCGACCTCGCCCGATGCGCGCCGGATCAGTTTTCAGTGGATGGAGCCCCAGCGCCAGCTGCGGGTGAAGGTGGACCAGGACGAAGCCCGGCGCCTCGGGCTCAGCTCGGCGGCGGTTGCCGGCGTCCTCAACACGGCGATCTCGGGCACAACCGTCACCCAGGTTCGCGACGACATCTATCTGATCAACGTCGTCGTGCGGCAGGAGGGCGGTCAGACCTTGTCGGTCGACACGTTGCGCACGCTGCAATTGCCCTTGCCCAATGGACGCAGTGTGCCGCTCAACCAGATCGCGACCTTCGACTACACGCAGGAATACCCGCTGGTCTGGCGTCGCGACCGTGTGCCGATGCTGACCGTTCAGGCGGATGTCGCCCCCGGCGTGCTGCCGGAGGCGGCGATCGCCGAGCTTCAGCCCGCCCTCGGGAAACTCACCGCCGATCTTGCGCCCGGTTACCGGATCGAGCTTGGCGGCATCGCCGAGGAGAGCGCGAAATCGCGCGACTCGGTCTTTGCCGTCGTTCCGTACATGCTGCTGCTGATACTCACCATATTGATGTTCCAGCTGAGAAGCTTCCAGCGCCTCGCCATCGTCTTGAGCGTCGTGCCGCTCGGCCTGATCGGCGTTGTCGCAGCACTGCTCATCTCGGGGCAGCCGCTCGGCTTTGTCGCCATCCTCGGCATCCTCGCGCTCGTCGGCATGATCGCGAAGAACGCGGTGATCCTGATCGAACAGATCGAGGGTGAGCGGCAGACCGGCAGGGAAGTGCGGGAGGCGGTGATCGAGGCGTCGAGCTCCAGGTTCCGGCCGATCATGTTGACGGCGTCGTCGACCGTGCTCGGGCTGATTCCGATAGCGCCGACGGTGTTCTGGGGGGCGATGGCCTTCGCCATCATGGGCGGGCTGCTCGTCGCCTCGATGCTGACGCTCGTCTTCCTGCCCACCCTCTACGTAACCTGGTTCGAGCGCGGCACACCGTCGCCGGCGGGCGCCTCGACGACGACCGGCCGGCCGGCGCCCGCGCCGGATTTGCCACGATGACCGGAGCGGGCGGTTTTGCGGACCCGATGCCGCTGCGGTCGGCCGCGATGCGAGCTGCGGGGTTTTTCGTCACCTGGGTGATCCTCTCCGGTGACGGCGGCGCGGCCGATCTTTTGCTTGGCGTCCCGGCGGCGACGGTGGCGGCGTGGACCAGCTTGCGGCTGCTGCCCGCCGGCGGCAGCCGAGCCCGGCCCCAAGCCTTGTTCGGCTACGCGCTGCGGTTCCTCGGCCAATCGGTAATCGCCGGAGCGGATGTCGCGCGCCGCGCTCTCGACCCCCGGCTGCCGCTCAATCCGGGGTTTGTGCGTTATCCGGTGAGCCTTCCTCCGGGTCCGGCGCGAAATGCCTTCACCGCGCTGATGAGCTTGCTGCCGGGCACGGTGCCGATTGGGCCAGACGAGGGCGGGGCGCTCGTGATCCACTGTCTCGATGTCGCGCAGCCGGTGACGGCGCAACTCGCCGGCGAGGAAGCGTTGCTCGTCCGGCTCATCGGCGGCCCGCCCGGTGATGGCTGATTTCCTGCTCGCCGCCGCCGGCATCGTGCTGGCCATGGTGGCGCTGGGCTTGGTCCGTATCCTACGGGGGCCGGCACGCGCCGACCGCATTATGGCGGTGCAGCTGCTCGGCACCGGCGGCATCGCCGTGCTGCTGATTTTGGCGCAGGCGATCCCGATGCCCGGCCTGGTCGATGTCGCCCTGGTCCTGGCGTTGCTGGCGGCTTTCGTATCGGTCGCTTTCGTCAAGGCGGCGAGGCGCCCGGCCACGAACGGTCCCGGGCAGACGAACGCGGCATGACCCACGTGCTCGACGGCCTGACGATTGTCGCGGTTTCCGCGGGAGCCTTCTTTTTTCTCGCGGGGACGGTCGGGCTGCTGAGGTTCCCCGACACGCTCTGCCGCCTGCACGCGTTGACCAAAGCCGACAATCTCGGGCTTGGTTTGATCGTGCTCGGATTGTTGCCGCGCGCGGGGGGAGTGCTGCCCGCTCTGAAGCTGGTCTTCGTTTGGCTTCTCGTTCTGCTGGCCGGGGCGGTCGTCACCCAGCTGATTGCGCTCGCCGCCCGGCAGGACGGGCCGCCCGCGTGACCCTCGCCTTTGCCTTCGACGCCCTTCTGGCGATTTCGGTCCTTGCCGTCGCCATCTGGACGATCGCCGCGCGCGATACGTTCGCCGCCGTCGTCGGCTTTGCCGCTTTCGGGCTGCTGCTGGCGCTGATCTGGATGCGTCTGGCCGCACCCGACGTGGCGCTGACCGAGGCGGCGATCGGCAGCGGCGTGACCGGCGGGTTGCTGGTCGCCGCATCCGCGCGGTTGCGGCGGACCGAGGCCTCTGCCGATACGGAAAAGCCGGGTGGGATCTTGCGCCTGGCAGCCGCGCTGGCCTGCATCGTGGTGTCGGCGGGCCTGGCTGCGCTCGTGCTGCTGCTGCCCGAGCCGGCCCCGACATTGGCGCCGCTGGCGGCGGCGCAGATCGCGCTGACCGGGCTCGGCAATCCCGTGACCGCCGTTCTGCTCGCCTATCGGGCCGTCGACACATTGCTCGAGATCGTCGTGCTGGTGCTGGCGCTCGTCGGCATCTGGTCGCTGGCGCCGGACCGGTTTTGGGGCGGGCGGCCGGGACTGGGACAGCGCGAAGACCCGCAGGGCGTGCTGGCGTTTCTCGCCCGGTTGTTGCCGCCGATCGGAATCCTGGTCGGCATACATCTCTTCTGGGTCGGCTCCGATGCCCCGGGGGGAGAGTTCCAGAGCGCCAGCGTGCTCGCCGCGATGTGGATCCTCGCCCTGATGGCCGGCCTCGTCGATGCGCCTGCGCTCGGAGGCCGGCGGTTGCGGCTCGTGCTGGTCGCCGGGCCGGCCGTGTTTCTCGCGATCGGGTTTGCCGGTTTCGCGATGGCGGGCGCCTTCCTCGCGTATCCGCCGGGCTACGCCAAGTTGCTTATCGTCACGATAGAGGTGCCGGCGACACTGTCGATCGCGGCGGCATTGGCCCTGATGGTTCTCGGCCCGGCGGAACGGACGCCCGGATGAGCGCCGCAACCCTGTTCGGATTATGCAGCGCGGCGCTGGTCGGCCTCGGCTTGTTCGGCCTGATCGTCCAGCCCCAGCCGTTGCGCAAGATCCTCGCCTTCAATCTTGTCGGCGGCGGCGTATTCCTGATGTTCGGCGTCGTCGCCCGCAGGGGCGCCGCGGCCGGGTTTGGCGGCGATCCGGTCCCGCAGGCTTTGGTCATCACCGGCATTGTCGTCGCCTTCGCGGCGACGGCGTTGGCGGTGGCGCTGCTGCTGCGGCTCTTTGACGAGACCGCGGACGCCACGCTGCGGTCGGAACCTCCGACCAGCACGCCTGTCGCCCGCGATCGGCAACGCTGATGCCAAAGGCGGCGCTGCTGTCCGCGGCGACGACGGCGGGCGGGTTTCTTCTCGTCCTGGCGATCATGCTGCCGGTCGTGGGCCTGCTGTTCTCGCTGTTGTTTGGCGGGCGCTATGCGGAACGCGCCGCCCTCGCGGTGATGCCGGCCGGGCTGGCGATCGCGATCGCGATCGCTGCCGGGGTCTGGCGTTCCCGGAAGGTGCTGCAATACGTCGTCGGCGGCTGGGACCCGCCCCTCGGGATTGCGTTGCGGGCGGACGGCCTGTCCGCGGTGATGATGGTCACCGCGGCTCTCTTGATCCCGGCGATCGGGCTGTTCGCGCGAGGCCAGTTCCCGACGCCGGCAGGGACCGAAGCACGCGCCCCACTGGTCTTCTGGGTATTGCTGCTGGGGGTTTGGGGCGCCCTGAACGCCGTCTTTCTCGGCGGCGACCTGTTCAACCTCTATGTCGCCCTCGAACTGCTGACTTTTGCCGCGGTGCCGCTCGTCTGCTTGGACGGGCGGGCCGAGACGCTTGCCGCGGCGCTGCGTTATCTGCTCTTTGCGTTGCTCGGCTCGATCCTCTATTTGCTCGGGACCGCGCTGTTGTATGGCGCTTACGGCACGCTCGACCTCGTCCTTTTGTCCAACCGGGTCCGGCCGGAGCCGGCCGCCTGGGCGGCGCTCTCGCTGATGACGGCGGGGCTCTTGGCCAAGGCCGCACTTTACCCGCTGCACCTGTGGCTGCCGCCGGCCCATGCGGGTGCGCCTGCTCCGGCCAGCGCCGTGCTGTCGGGGCTCGTCGTGAAGGCGCCGTTTTTTCTGGTGGTGCGGCTGTGGTTCGACGTCATGCCCGGACTGCCGGACCGCGCGGCGGCTCAGCTGCTCGGCGTCCTGGCCGCGGCGGCGATTCTGCTCGGCAGCGTGCTGGCACTGCGGCAGGTGCGGCTGAAGCTCCTGGTCGCCTATTCGACGGTGGCGCAGATCGGCTATCTGTTCCTGATATTTCCGCTTGCCGGTGGTCCCGAGACCGGCCATCCGTGGAGCACGACCGCCTGGACCGGCGGCATGCTTCAGGCCGTCTCGCATGCGTTTGCCAAGGCCGCCATGTTCCTGGCCGCCGGGCTCGTCTACGAGGCGCTTGGGCACGACCGGGTCGCCGGGCTCGCCGGCGTCGGCCGGGCGCTGCCGGTCACCGTCTTCGCTTTCGGGCTTGGCGGGATGTCGCTGATGGGCCTGCCTCCGAGCGGAGGCTTTGTCGCAAAAGCGATGCTGCTGACGGCGGCGGTCGCCGAGGGCCAGTGGTGGTGGGCGTTGGTCATCCTGCTGGGTGGGCTGCTCGCGGGCGGCTATGTGTTCCTGGTGCTGGCGCGGGCATTGGCCGATCCGAATGAGCCGTTGACGCTGGTCGCGAACATATCCCGGGCCCGGCAGGCGGTGGTGCTGGCGCTCGCGCTGGTTGCGGTGGGGCTCGGTTTCGTGCCGCTGCGACCCTTGGAATTGCTGCAAATCGGCCGCCCCGACACCGCCGCGATAGGCTTCAGGTGAAGCTGGGCCGACCCTCCTCGCCTCCCCAAGGGGCGCTGCCGGCCGGGCCGACGCCGGTCCCGGGGGTTCGGCGGTGACCGCTGCCGAGGGGTTGCTTGTCGCGGCGCTGGCGACGCCGCTCGCGATGCTGCTCGCCTGTGTGTCTCGACGGCTGAGGGACCGCATGCCGTCGCTCTTGGCGCTGGCGCCAATGCCGGCCCTGATGGCGGCGCTGCTCGGCCCCGGCGGCGCGCCGGTTGTGCTGCCCCAGCCGCCGTTTCGGATGACCCTCACACTCGATATGCCCGCGGCCATGCTGCTCGGGGTCGCGGCACTGCTGTGGATCCTTGCCGGCGCCTATGCCGGGAGATATTTGCGCGGCGAGCCCAATGCCGGGCGCTTTGTGGAGTGGTGGCTGCTGACCCTGACGGGCAGCCTCGGCGTGTTCATGGCCGCGGACCTGGTGAGCTTTTATTTGACCTACTCGGTGGTCAGCCTGGCCGCCTATGGCCTGGTCGTGCATGACGGCACCCCCGGCGCCCGGCGGGCCGGCGCCGTGTATGTGGCGCTGGCGGTGCTGGGCGAGGCCTTTTTGTTGATGGCGTTTGTGTTCATGGCGGAAGCCACCCCGAACGGCAGCCTGCTGATCCGCGACGCCGTGGCGGCGCTGCCCGCCTCGCCCTGGCGCGACGCCTCGCTGGTGCTCCTGATCCTCGGCTTCGGATTAAAGATCGGTCTCGTGCCCGGCCATGTGTGGATGCCGCTCGCCTACACGGCGGCGCCGATCCCCGCCGCTGCCGTGCTCGGCGGCGCCGCGGTCAAGGCCGGTGTGATCGGGCTGATCCGGTTTCTGCCGCTCGGCGTGGCGATGCCGGCATGGGGCGAGGCGCTGGCGGCCGCCGGGATGCTGTCGGCCTTTTACGGCGTCGCGGTCGGGATTACCCAGGATAACCCGAAGACGGTGCTGGCCTATTCGAGCGTCAGCCAGATGGGGTTGCTGGCGGCGGTGCTCGGCATGGGGTGGGCTGTGGGCGACCCCGGTGCTGCTTTAGGAGCGAGCTTCTCGGCGGCGCACCACATCCTGGTCAAGGGCGGCCTGTTTCTCGCCATCGGCGTTGCCGCTGCGACCCGGCGGCGGTTGTGGCCGGTGTTGCTGCCGGCGGCGATCTTGGCGCTGGGGCTCGGCGGGTTGCCTCTTACCGGCGGCGCTTTGGCGAAGCTCGCGGTGAAGGCGGAGCTGGGGACAGGTCTCGTCGGTTTGCTGGCGGCGCTGTCGGCGGTCGGCAGCACGTTGCTGATGCTGCATTTCGTGCGTCGTCTAGCGGCGACCGAAGCAACCGGCTCCGCGGCGCCGGCGCCGCGCGGGATCACATGGGCTTGGCTGGCGACTGCGCTCGCTGCCGTCGCGGTCCCTTGGGCGCTTTATCCGCTGGCCAAGAGCGGCGCTCGGCTCGACGCCCTCGGCCCTGGCGAACTCTGGTCGGCGCTGTGGCCGATTTTGCTCGCGGCGCTGTTGGCAGCCGGGCTGTGGCGCTCAGGCTTGCGGCGGCCGCGCCTGCCCGAGGGAGACATCGTGGTCGCCGGTGAAACCGCGGTCCGCGCCGCCGTCGCCTGGAGCGAGGCGGTCGAGCATGCCGACGGCCGGCTGCGCCAATGGCCGGTGGCGAGCTTGTCGCTGCTGACCGTGGCGATCCTGCTCGGCGCGGCGCTGCTGGCGTGGCGTTGACCTCCGAGCGAGCATCGCCGGACGTGGATCCCGACAGCCCTCCAAATCCGCCCGGAGACCGCGCGCTTCGCCTCGCGGCAATCGTTTGCGCCCTCATCCTCACGCTCGCCGGCTTGTCGCTGGCGCGCAGCGTGATGACGCCGGTCGCCTTCGCCCTCTTCATCATCGCCTTGGTCTGGCCGTTGCAGCGGCGGCTGAAGCAGCATTTGCCGCAGCTGGTCGCGATCCTGCTGACCGCCGCCGTCGCGCTCTTCGCGATCGGCATCGGCTGCTGGCTGGTGGTATGGGGATTCGGCGGGATCGCCCAGTGGGTCATCGCCAATTCCGCGCGGCTGCAAGCCCTGTACACGCATTTGGCCGACCTTTTGGAGCAACGCGGTCTTCACGCCGCGGAGCTGATCGCCGAGCAGTTCAACATGTCGTGGCTCGTCGGCGTCATGCGCGGGATCGGCGGCAGTCTGCAGGGCATCATCAGCTTCGCCCTGGTGACCTTCATATTTGTGATCCTCGGCCTGCTCGAGCTGGAGCCGCTCGGCCGGCGGCTTCGCCGGATCGGCAACGGCGACTTCGGCGCCGGCGCGATCGACGTCGCGGCCGACATCGCGAGCAGACTGCAGACCTACATGCTCGTGCGTTTCGGCATGAGCGTCTTGACCGGGCTCGGATTTTGGGCCTTGACCGCGGCCTACGGGCTGGAGCTCAGCCGCGAATGGGGCGTCATCGCGTTTGTCCTCAATTTTATCCCGTTCATCGGATCGTTCATTGCCACTTTGCTGCCGACCCTGTTTGCCGCCGCCCAATACGAATCGTTTTCGTCGGCGGTCTGGGTATTTGTCGGGCTTAACATTATTCAATTTGTCGTCGGCAGCTGCATCGAGCCGCGTGTCGCCGGAGCGGCGGTTTCCATTTCTCCTTTCATGGTGCTGTTCGCGGTATTCTTTTGGGCAATGCTGTGGGGTATCGCCGGCGCTTTTATCGGCATTCCGATTCTGATCGCCCTGGTCAGCCTCTGCGCCAAAAATCCGGCGACCCGCGGCATCGCAATCGCGCTTTCGGCGGATGCCGCGACGGATGGCCGGGCCGACCGGTAGGTTGCGGCACCCGAGCATTCCAACCGGCCAACAGCCACGGTTTCGACCAATGCGCCGATCGCAAGCACTCGCGTTTATCGCCGTATTTTTGCTGTGCGGGTGCGCCTCGCTCGCCGTCCCGATGAACGAGCCGCTGCGCTCGACCGCCGGCAACGCCGAGTATCGGCTGCTCGACGTAAACCGCCGGGGCGGGGCCGAGGGCGCGCTGGTGCTGGTAGCCCTCTCCGGCGGCGGCAAGCGCTCCGCCGCCTTCGGCTTTGGCGTGCTGCGCGGGATGCGCGATGTCCGTGTTCGACCCGACGACAGGGACAGCACCTTGCTCGACGAGATCGACCTGCTGGCGGGCGTCTCCGGGGGGTCCTTCCCGGCGGCGCATTTCGGGCTTTACGGTAAAACGTCGTTCAAAACCTTCCCTGACGAGTTCCTTTACCCGGACATCGAGGCGTATATCTGGGGCACCTTTCTGCTGCCGTGGAACTGGGACTGGATATTCAATCCGCTGGTCGGCACCAACGACCGGATGACGCAAATCTACGACCGGCTGATGTTCCATGGCGCGACCTTCGCGGATTTCTTTCGCCGCGGCCGTCCTCAGGTCAGCATCAACGCGACCGACATCAGCTTTGGCAGCCCGTTCGGCTTTCTGCCGCAGACTTTCGACGTCATCTGCTCCGACCTCGCGACCATGCCGATTTCCCGCGCGGTCGCCGCCTCCAACGGGTTCCCGGTGCTGTTTGGCCCGGTGACCCTGCGCAATTACCGCGGGCCGGATTGCCCGCTGCCCTCGCCGGTGCCGCCGGAGACGTTGGAACGCACCCAAAACGATTTGCGCACCCGGGCGTTGCTCGAAAACCTCTACCGCTATTCCAGCGAACAGCAGGTTCAGTGGATCCACCTGATGGATGGCGGGATCTCGGACAATCTCGCGTTGCGGGTGCTCCTCAACGACATGCTGCTGCTGGACACGAGCATGGATCGGTTTGCCGCCGGTCTGCTGCCGGTCCGGCGCATCCTCGTGATCAGCGTCGACGGTCAGTCGGCGCCGAACCCGAACTGGCCGCGCCAACGCATCGTCAGCGGCCTCGGGCAGATCATTTCGGCGGTTACCAGCGCGCAAATCGGGGCCTACAACGTCGAGACCCTGATCGCGGTTCAAAGCACGGTCGACGACCTTGTCGACAAGCTGCGTGCGATGCGCTGTCGCCAAGGTCCCGTCATTGACGGCCATGCCTGCGGCGACGTGGCGGGGGAGGTGGTGCGGGTCAGCCTGTCCGACTACCCCGATCCCGAGACCCGCGCACGGCTGCTCTCGGTCCGTACCGGACTTACCTTGCCGCGCGGCCAGGTCGACGCGCTGGTGGCGGCCGGACAAACAATGATCAGCCATGACGCCGCGGGAATCGCGGCGTTCCTGGAACCCGGGCATCAAACCAAGCTGACCGCACGCACCGGCAATGACGAGCGGCGATAGGGATCCCGGAAGGGTCGAGGTCTCCTGCCCGCTACACCCTGTCGGACGCGATTTGTCGAGAGATGCGCGATGCGGTCCGATAAAGTCGGATTCCGGTGTTGACGATGGCCCCGAAGCTGCGCGACACCCGGCAACGGCTTGCAGCGGCAACAGGCGATAGGGAACCCGGTCGATGGCGATTTCCGATGTGAAGGCTTTGACTTTTGACGTGTTCGGCACGGTGGTGAACTGGCGCGACAGCATCGCCCGCGAGGCCAAGGCCATTCTCGCGCCAAAGGGCTACGACAAGGACTGGCACGACTTCGCCGACAAATGGCGGGCGCGCTATCAGCCGGCGATGGCCAAGGTGCGCAGCGGCGAACGGCCGTGGACGCGGCTCGACGACCTGCATCGCGAAAACCTGGTCGAATTGCTGCCCGAGTTCGGGATATCGGGGCTCGGCGAGGCGGAGATCGACCATTTGAACCGCGCCTGGCACCGGCTCGACGGCTGGCCCGACACGGTCGAAGGCCTGACCCGGTTGAAACGCAAATACATCCTGGCGACCTGCTCGAACGGCAATGTCGCGCTGATGGTGAACATGGCGAAATATGCCGGCCTGCCCTGGGATGCGATCCTCGGCGCCGAAACCGCGCACGCCTACAAGCCGCAGCCCGAGTGCTATGACCGCACCGCCGCCTTTCTCGATCTGAAGCCCCAGCAATGCATGATGGTGGCGGCGCACAATGCCGATTTGATGTCGGCGCGCGGTCGCGGCTTTCAGACAGCCTATGTCAACCGGCCTTTCGAGCAGGGCCCGAACAAAACCCGCGATTTCAAGGCCGAGCACGATTTCGAGGTGATCGCCGACAGCTTTATCGACCTCGCCGCCAAGCTCGGCTGCTGACGGCGGCGAGGCGGCTCGCCGCCGAGGTTGGTGCGCGCGGGGTCATGGTCCCGCTGGCGTCGCGACGGCGCTGGGCGTCGATATTTACGGCGCCGGCAGACGGCTGGCCGGATCGGCGGCGGAGAGCGTCACGATCGCCGCGGCGGTTTGGTTTCGGGTGTCGCTTCCCAATGGTAGCTGACCGGAAAGGCGCCGTCCTCGCGCGCCCGCACGAAGTGGCGATGGGTCAGGCACCGCCGCCCAAGCGCATCGACAAAGATAGCGCTTCGGAACGGCGGCAGCGGGCCGAGCTGCGCCCATTCTTCATAGCTTCGAAACTCCCCGTCCGCGTCGACCGTGGCTCGCCTTTGGTGCATTGGCCGCCTCCTCTGTCCGACGTGCCGCCTCCACCGTCCCTTTTTCGCGTCAACAGCCTGGTCGGGCGATGCTTCAACAGCGTTGCCCTCGGTTACCGCAACTTGATGACGCCTCGGACCGGGCGGCCTTCGCCGTTTCCCTGAATGTGGGCCGGTTTTCCTTAATATAAGTCCGGGAATCCCACGAATCGAGGACCCGGACCGGCGGCGCCGGCTACACAAGCCTGTCTGGTTCATTTCGTCCAGGTGGGCGTTTCGGGGGCCTTTCGGCCCGCCGTTCAGTCTTGCGCCGGCACCGCATTAGGCTCGATCAGCGCGGGATGCCGGCGATCGAGCCATTTCGACAGGAGGATCGCGGCGGCGATCGCGACACCCAAGGCGAGGACCCAACGCGCCAAGGTCATCATCCCCCCTGCCGTAGCTTGCGGCCATGGCGTTTGCCACAAGACGGCGCCGCGCTCCATCATCCAGTGCCAGGCGACATGGGCGACGATTGCCGACAGCACAATGATCCCCATGCGTCCCGACATCGCGCCGCGAAACAACAAGCCAAGCGCCGGGACGAAGACGCACAGCACCGCAAGCTGTCCGATCTCGATCCCGACGTTGAAAGACACCAGAGAGGTCAGCAGGTAGGAGCCGGCGAACTGCAACTGCTCCTTGAGGACGTCGGCAAAGCCAAAACCGTGCACGAGGCCGAACAGCGCGGCAATGATCCAGCGCCGCCGAAGATTGGCGCCGACGATGTTTTCGAGCGCCATGTAAAAGATCGACGCGGCGATTGCCGCTTCGACAAAAGGCGGGAACCAGGCGCCAACCGGTGCGAGATTATAGGCGGTGCCGATCAGGGTAATCGAATGGCCGAGGGTAAACGCCGTGATCACCGGGATCAGCGGCTTCACCCGGCGAAACGGTATGACCAGGCACAGCAGGAACAGTAGATGATCGATCCCGCTCAGGATGTGCTCGATGCCGAGCCTGACGAAACCAAGCGAGGCCTCCCACCAAGCGGGATCGAGGTATACATGCCCTGAGCCGCCGGTGATCATCAGCACGCGGCTTGGCCCGTCGAGCGGGATGTAGCGCATGGCGAGCTTGACGGTGTCTTCCAAATCCGCCGCGACGAGGTTTTGAACGGCAAAAACGGAATTGGGCGAGGCGATCGGATAAACAAAATGGGCGTCGAAAAAGCCGAGCTCGTAGCCGATCCTGGTATCGGGCGGCTGCGGTGTAGTCACCCCGTCTGCCGCCTGCCGGTAATCTTCGAATGAACGATCCGCAAGAGGAGCCAATTGTCCGGCGGCGCGCGACGGCAACAGGCGGACGCCGTCCTCCCACAACGACAGATCGCCGGAGAGCGCGTCGAGCGCCGCCTTGACGGCGGGCCCCGACGCCGGAAGGTCGTAGGACCCCTGGCGAGGGGAAACGAGATCGCGCGTAACAAATCGAGCGGCACCCGGACCACGAGATCCGCCTGATGCGGTCCGATCCGGACAAATCCGTTCATGACGCGATCGAGCGGCAGGTCATGCGCGCTGGCGGATGACGCGGCAAAGCCTGCCCACAGCAGCCAAGCAGCGAGCTTGATCCAACCATTCGACATTGGAGTTCGTCCGGAATGGGTGGTATCGGCCGGGGCGTGCTTCCCTGGCGATACCACCCAACCCCGCTCGGGGATCAGTAGTGTCCGCTCGACGGAACGAACTTTTGGATACGACGGCCGGTAATCGTCTCGGCGACGTAGATGTTGCCCTTGGAATCGACGGTGGTCGTGTGACCAAAGGCGAAGTGACCGGCATTATGCCCGGGGCACGGAGCAAGGCCGCAGGCGCCGAGCGCGCCGAACACCAGCCCGCTCGCCTTGTCGATCAGCCAGGTGTTGTCGTTGCCTAGGTCGACATCGACGATGTCGCGCTGGCTGGTCGGGCTCTTGCTGGCCAGGTAGTCGATATTCGGCCAGAAATCCATGTCGCAGGCACGCGTGCCGGCGAGCAGGATGGCCTTTTTGTCCGCCGCGGCGGCGGTCGGAAACTGGTTGATCTTGATGATTTTAACCGGAGCGCACAACGGTTGCGGGGTGCTGGTCGTCGACGGCGCGCCGCAGTTGCGCGCGAACACCTGTATGCGATTGTTGGGTCGGTCGCACACATAGATGTAGCCGTCATTGCCAAGGACGACGCAATGGGGATGACCGCCGCCAGTCGCGCCGAATGTCCCGGCTGGGCAGTCGTCTCCATCGTGGTCACAGGCCTGCCCCCACTGCCGCAAATAATTGCCGTCGCGATCGAAGACGACGATCCGATGATTGCCGTAGCCGTCGGCGATGTAGATGTCGCCGGTCTTGCCGGTATAGGCATCGGGGAGCGGGTCGACGGCGATGTCGGCGGGCTCGTTCAGCAGCGTATGGCTCGTGTTGAACGAATTGGTCTCGCCGCAGGACGTGAAGGGGTTGTTGGGATTGGTCTGCGTCCCGTCGCAGCTGCCCTTGGTGCCGATCTGCATGACGAATTGCGCATTGGCGCCGGCGGCTGCGGCGGTATGAGGGTTGTACTCCTGCACGATCCCGTCGCCATTGCCGCCAACCCAGATGTTGCCCTGGTAATCGACAAAGCAACCGTGCGCGCCATGCGGCATGTAGTCCGCAAAACCATAGTCGCCGCCGGTTTGGATAAGACCCGGATTCCCCCAGCCCGCGATCGTCTTGCCGTCGCTGTCATAGACGACGACCGGTGGCGAGGGGATCGCCGAGGCCGAAGCGTCCTGTCCGACGATGGCGCCGGATTCGTTGCCTTGCAGAACGTTGTCGATGGTGACTCCGACCTCCCATCCGCGGTTGAAGGTGTAGACGTTGTCGCTTTTGTCGACGCAACTGCCCGCGATCTCCCCGGTCACCCAGGTATGGGCGACGCCGTCACTTCCTATCGGCGCCGGCAACGGCTTTGGCCAGGATGGGTCGACGGCGAAGCTCGGGCCGTTCTGGCCTTTGTCAGCCTTGGCGGCGGGCTCGAACAGGCCGGCCGCCATGACGAAGGCGAATAGTGCTCCGGTTACGGTTCCGGCAATTGCCAGGTATCGGGTAATCTTCATGAGCTTTTCCTCCCCCGCCCTGTCGGCGGATTCAATCGGCAAGCTCGAGGCACTGTTTCGTGCCACGTTATCTTCCGAACGGTGCCGCGGACGGGTCCGTGCGCCCCTTTTCGGCAGGTACGGTTAACAGAACTCTGCCGATGCCCCACACGTGTCAATATCGTGGCGGAAAAAATCCAGCTTTCGCCACACCAGCGCCGTAATTATGCCACGATCTACCGCTCGCAGGGTGCCGGAGCGCTTATGGCTGACGACGCCGGCTCCCCAAGACCGCGCACAAAGTCGTCGGTCGAAAGTCCCAGACGTCGACGCCGACATCAAACTGCCGGATCTGCGGTTTCAGCCGGCCGTGAGAGTGGCCGTGCAGGTTGAGCGAGCCCTTGTTCATCCCGCGCCAGCTGCGGAAAGGGTAATGGCACAGGACGAGCGCCACTGCGTCGACGGTGATCTCGGCGTAGGGCTGCACGCTCGCCCAGGCCGGTTGGCCGGTCGTGGCCGGCGGGTCGTTGTTGCCGGTGACGAGATGCTTTCGGCCCTTCAAACGGGCCAGCAACGCGCTCGCCGTTGCCGCCGGCTGGCGGATCGCAAAATCGCCGAGGTGCCAGACCTCGTCATCGGTCGCGACCGTTTCGTTCCAGCGCTCGACAAGCGCCTCGTTCATCGCCGCGACAGAGGCGAATGGCCGGCGATAGAGCCCGAGCGCCCCGCCATGCCCGAAATGCGTGTCGCTGGTGAAAAAGATCGTCAACCTGCTGAGGCGCCGCCATATATTTCGCGGGCAGAAGATATCCAATGCGATCAGACCCGTCAAAGCGTTCACAAGGGTAGGGTCATGACAGCCAAAGCCTCGATCGCGAACGTCTTGACGATCGTTGTTTTCGCTGCCGTGCTGTTTGGCGCCGCCGGCAGTTTGGATTGGCTGGCGGCCTGGGCTTTCCTCATCCTGTTTTTCGGGCTTTCGCAAATCGCGATGCTGCGGCTGGCGCGGCGCGACCCGGCGCTCCTCGTCGAACGGCTCAAGCCGCCGGTGCAGCGGGGTCAGCCGCTTTGGGACAAGGTCTTCGTGCTGACCCTGGTGTCGTTCTGGGTCGGTTGGTTCGCCGTGATGGGGCTCGACGCGAGGTACAGCTGGTCGGCGGTACCGGTCTGGTTGCAGGCGGCGGGGGCGGCGGACATGGTCTTGGGCTACGGGGTCATCATCCGCGTGTTTGACGAGAACACCTTCCTGGCGCCGGTTGTAAAGATCCAGCGGCAGCGCGGCCACCACGTCATTTCCACCGGCCCGTACGCAATTGTGCGCCATCCGATGTATGCGGGGATGTGCATCATGGTGCCGGGGATCGCGCTGATGCTCGGATCCTGGATCGGGCTGGCGGCATCGCTCGTCTTCATCGTCGGCGGTGCGTCACGCGCGGTGATGGAAGAGCGCGAACTGGAGGCCGGGCTCGACGGCTATGCGGATTACAAGGCGCGCGTTCACTATCGGCTGATGCCCTACGTCTGGTAGCGCTCGGCCGGGGATCTGCCGGGGATCTAGAGGTCGCTGCGCGGCGGGGTCAGTGGGTTGGGCGGCGGCCGCCTCAGGAACAGCATCAGCGCGATGCCGCCGGTCAGCACCCAGGCGATCAGCCAGAAGCCGTCGATATAGGCGAGGACATAGGCCTCGCGGCGGATGAAGCTGCCGATCAGGGCGAAGCTTTGCAGGGTCGGGTCGTCGGCCCCAATCGGGCGGGCGGCGAACGGCGCCGAAAACTGCGTCACCGCGCGATCGGCCTGATCCGAACCGCTGGCAAAATGAAGCCCTGTCAGGTTCGAGTAGACCTGCTCCCTGACTCGCACAAAGGTTTGGACAACGGCGCTGCCGGCCTCGTTGCCGAGCAGCCGGGCGATCTGGATCATGGCGGCGATCGTCGGCGCATCGGCCGGGGTGATGTTGGAGACGCCGAACACGATCAGCGCGGTGATGCCCAGCGAAAGCCCGACAGCCTCGACGATCTGCGACGGCAGAAAATCGCGACCCACCCAATCATGCGTCAGACCGGTGTCGAGCCAGCTGCCATAGGCGATCAGGGCGAAGCCGAGCGCTATCAGGATCCGCGCATCGGTGCGGCGCAGCAGCAGCGCCGCCAACGGAACCAAGACGAATTGCGGCAGCGCAATCCAGTTCAGCGTGTCGCCGATCTGCAAGGCGCGCAGTCCCTGCACCCGAGTCAAATAATCCGGCAGGATAAAGGCGGTCGCCATGACGCCAAAGCCGTAGATCGAGATCTGCACGGCCGGGCCCCAGACATTAGGCTTGGCGACGACGCGCAACCGGATCAGCGGGTGTTCGGACGACAGCTCGCAAACGACAAAACCGGCAACCAGCAGTCCACCGCCGACAAAAAAACCGGTGACGACGCCCGAATTGAACCAGTCGAGCCGGTTGCCCTGATCGAGCCCGGCATAGATCAGGCCGAGGCCGGCGCCGGCGAGCACGATCCCTTTCCAATCCGTCTGGCGCAGTAAGGTGCGGTTGACCCCCTCGCGCGGCATCGCGTACCAGACGAGCGCCGTCATGATCGGGGTCAGGACCGCATTCTGCCAAAAGATCCACTGCCAAGCCCCGCTCTCCGAGTAAAATGCTTCGAGCGATGCGGCGATGTTCTGCGAAAACACAAAGCGAAAGCCGTAGGCCGCAAGACCCCAGATCCACCATCGCGGCACCAGGCTGCGCAAGATGAACCCTAAAGACGCCGGGATAAACGCGCCGACCGCGAGCCCGCGCACCAGCTGCAGAGCGATAATTGTCGGGTAATCGCGGGTGAACGGGATCAGCAGCGACGTCAGCGCGAAGATCAAGCTCGCCCACAGCAAAAACCGGCGCGTCCCGACGACTATGCTGAGCCAGGCCGCGCTGGGCGCCGCCACCATCTGCGCCGCGCCGAACGCCGTCGTCAGCCACGAGCCTTCGTCAAAGCCGAGCCCCAGGCCGCCGCGAATATCGGCGAGCCCGAATGTCGTCACGCGGGTATTGAGGCTCGACAGAAACGCCCCGATCAAGACGGCGACGACACCGACGAACGGCCGCGGACAATGCGCCGCGAGCGTCGTCGGGACGGGCGCCCCGACCGATGCGCCTGGCGCGATCGCGCTCACCGGGTAGCGGGGCCGGTGTCGGTGCGGATCGTGGCGACCACCGACATGCCCGGGCGCAGACGACCGACGAGCGGATGATCGGGGTCGAGCGTGATCTTGACCGGGATGCGCTGCACCACCTTGGTGAAATTCCCGGTGGCGTTGTCGGGCGGCAACAGGGTGAATTGCGATCCGCTCGCCGGCGAGACGCTGTCGACCCGCCCCATGATCACGACCCCCGGAAAGGTGTCGACCGTGATCTCGGTGCGCTGCCCGATTTTGACATGGGTCAACTGGGTCTCCTTGTAGTTGGCGACGGCCCAGACATTTTTGAGCGGCACGACCGAGATGACCTGCGTCCCGTCGTGGACGTATTGCCCGGCGCGCACGCCGCGCTCGCTGACCATGCCGTCGATCGGCGCGGCGATCCGGGTGTAGCCGAGCTCGATCTTGGCGAGGTCGAAGGCGGCTTGCTTGGCCTTGGCTTCGGCGCGCAATTCTGCTTCCTCGGTGTCGAGCACCGCCATCTGGCGCTGTGCCGCCTGAAGCGCTGCCTGATTGCGCTCCAGCGAAGCCGCGAACCGCTTGGCGTCGGCGTCGGCCTGTTCCACCCTTTGCCGTGTGCCAAAGGTGCTGGCAAGCAGCGCCTGCTGCCGCGCCGCCTCCTCCCGGGTGCGGACGACATCGGCCAGGGTCGCCGAGATCGCGTCTTGAGCCTCGGCGATCTGGGTGTGCTGCAGGGCCTTGCGCGTCTTCAGATTGTCGATCGCCGCCTCGGCGCCCAGCATTTCGGCCTGAGCCTCGTCCAACCGCGCGCGATAGTCGTCGTCCTCGATCTCGACCAAGAGATCGCCTTTTTTGACCTGCTCGAAATCATTGACCGGAACGCGCCGCACATAGCCTTCGATCTTGGCGCTGAGCGGGGTGATGTCGCTGCGCAGATAGGCGTCGTCGGTGGTCTGCCGGGTGCTCTCGCCAACCCAGAGATCCCAGCGGGTCGCGAACAGCACCACCAGCCCTCCGGCCGACAGCAAGATCGTGAGCGTGACCAAGAGTCCACCGAGCCGCAGGCCGCGTCCGTTCTCCTCGGTTCTCGCCGGCGGCGCGCAACTGTGCCGGGGCGGCGGCGGTAGATTGGGTCGGGCCCGGCCGCGGTTCGGAAGTCGCCATCGCCGATCACCCTGCGAACACAAAACCGGCAGCCGTCGCGGCGGATTTTCTAGCAATCCCCGATCACCGGGGCAACATGGGAGGGTATGCCCGCATTTGCGCTGCCCGCTGGCCTCGATCTGATGTAAACGCCATTTACATCAGGCTGTCGGATTTCACGAAGGCATTTCGGGAAGATGAGCGGGGCGGCGCAATGAGCTGGTCGGGCCAATGAGCTGGTCGGGACAGAGGCCAAGACGGGCGGCGCACCTATCATCACGGCAATCTGCGTGAAGCGCTGATCGAGGCGGCTCTCGACCTGATCGCGAAGAAAGGCCCGGCCGGGTTTACCTTTGCCGACGCCGCGCGCTCGGCCGGGGTCAGCTCGGCCGCACCCTATCGCCATTTCCGCGACCGCGACGCACTGATCGCCGATGTCGCCCGGCGCGGCTTCGAACTGTTCGCCGAGCGTCTCGAAGGCGCCTGGAATGACGGGCGGCCCGACCCCTTCGCAGCCTTTGAGAGTGTCGGGCGAGCCTATCTCGGCTTTGCCCGCGACGAGCCGGCCTATTATTCGGCGATGTTCGAAGCCGGGCTCTCCTTTGACGACGACCCCGCGTTGCGCCAGGCCGCCGACCGCAGCTTTGCCGTGTTGCGCCACGCCTCCGAAGTGCTGTGCGCCCGTCTGCCGCCGGAAAAGCGGCCCCCGGCATTGATGATGGCGCTCCATGCCTGGGCCCTGTCGCACGGCATCGCGTCCTTGTTTTCTCGTGGCGACGGCGGGCGGCGGCGACTGCCGATGATGCCCGAGGAGCTGCTCGAAGCCGGCATGCTGATCTATCTGCGGGGGCTGGGCGTCATCGCCGAGCCGGCCGACCCGAAGGAGTGACCGGCGGGCGCTTGACAGCGGCAGGAGCCCGATCTATGTGAATGTTAGTTACATTCACATGAGGCTCGCCATGCATCATTTCGCGGCGCATCTCGACGACATCGGCAAGCCGGCATGGATCGGGCTGACGGTGCTGAGCTTCATCTTGTGGTGGCCGCTCGGCCTCGTGGTCCTCGGCTTTTTGATAGGGAGTGGGCGAATGGCATGCTGGGCTGACGGGGCGGGGCCGCGCTGGCAACGGCGCATGGAGCGCATGCAGCGGCGCATGACGCGGATGCAGTCCGTGGCCGAGCGCTGGGGCTGCGGCGGAAACCGCGCGAGCCGTCACGAAGCCACCGGCAACCGCGCCTTTGACGAATATCGCGCCGAAACCCTGCGCCGGCTCGAAGACGAGCAGCGCGAGTTCATCGAATTTCTCGACCGGCTGCGCCATGCCAAGGACAAGGCCGAATTCGACGAATTCATGGCCGACCGCAGCCGCCGCTCGGAAGGCCCGGCCCCGCAGCCGCAGAATATCTGAGGCGGCGGGGGCCCGCCCGTCCCTCGCGAGGGACGGCGCGTCCCTCATGCGGGTGGCGCGCGGCGAGGCGATGGCTCAGCGGCCGCGGAAATCGGGCAGCCGGCGGTCGGCCATCGCCTTGATGCCTTCCTGGAAATCCTCGGTGCGGCGCAGCCAGTCCTGCTCGACCAGCTCGCGTTCGGTCGCCGCCTCGATCGCATCGATCAACCCGCGCCGCACCGTCTCGCGCGTCGCCATGACGGCGAGCGGCGCCGACTGCGCGATTTCCAGCGCCATCGCCTGGGCGGCATTGCGCACCTCGGCCTGCGGCACCAGCAGATCGGCGAGGCCGATGCGGACCGCCTCGTCGCCGGGGATGCGGCGGCCGGTGTAGAACAACAACGCCGCCTGCTGCGCGCCAACCAGCCGCGGCAGGGTCGCGGTCAGACCAAAGCCCGGGTGAAAGCCGAGGCGGTTGAAATTGGCGCTGAACCGCGCCTCCTGGCAGGTGACCCGGAAATCGGGGACGAGCGCGAGGCCGAGCCCGCCGCCGACCGCGGCGCCGTGCACCGCGCCGACGACCGGTTTCCTCGTCCGGAAGAGCCGGATCGCCTCTTTGTAAAGATGCCGCCCGGCGGCGCTGCGGGTCCCCTCGGAGACGGTGCCGGTGTCCATGCGCTTTGAGAAATCGGCGCCGGCGCAGAACGACCGGCCTTCGGCGGCCAGCACGATCGCCCGGCATTGCGGGTCGGCATCGAGCCGCTCAAACGCGTCGCCGATCTCGGCGATCAGCGCGCTGTCGAAGAAATTATGCGGCGGCCGGCGCATCTCGACGGTGGCGACAAGGCCGTCGCGGCTGACGCCGATCTCGCGGTAGGAGGGGGTGTCGGTCATATCGCAGGGTCCTCGTTTCGGATCGGGTACAACGGATAAGCAAAGGATTATCCACTATCCGGCCAGGTCCGGGATACCTCTGACGGCCCGAGTGCCGATAACCGCCGCATGCTGATTGGGACGGGGCGTAGCACTCGCCCGCCCTGCGCCGGCTCAGACAAGCGCAAGATAGGCAGCTGGACTGAGAATGCGCACACCTCGCCACGGATCAAGCACGAGGAGGTCGTCGTCACTGCTGACGATGGTTTCCGCGCCGGCTGCCAGAGCCAGTTCCAGGTACTTGTCGTCCTTCGGATCTCGGCAATCGGTGACTCGCACCGCAGGATCGAACCATATGGCCGCATCGCGTAGAATTTTCAGGAAGCTGTCGCGCCGCGCGAGCGGAATGACGCGCTGCAATTTCGGCCGACTGAGCACCTCGGAAAATTCGTCATCGACTGCCGCCGAAAGCGCCAACACATCGACTTCTTCGGCGCGCAACAGAGCGCGCTCAGGGACATTGTCCGCCTTAAGTACGGCGCTGACAACGGTCGAAGCATCGAAAACGATCAACCGTCGGGGCCGCGCTCGCGCCGCTCGGCGTTATAGGCGGCAAGCTCAGCGTCGATTTCCGCATCGCTGAGGCCGGACGCCCTCGCATTGGCTTTGATTTCGGCGATCGCTTGGGCCAGCGGGATCGAGCCGGAAGTTGGGCGTAATATGCGGCTGACGAGCCGGCCAACCGCCTCGCGATTGCGCGCGTCGGCAAGCGCTGCCGCAGCCTCGAGCTCGACTGGGATCGTGACGTCGACGGTCTTTTCCATCACCTCTCCGAAGAGCCAGATATGGCAACTCTCTGCCGCCGCCGCACCGCGGCCGCCCGCAGCGCAGGTGTGGCGACATGGCCGTCGCGGCTGACGCCGATCTCGCGGTAGGAGGGGGTGTCGGTCATATCGCAGGGTCCTCGTTTCGGGTCGGGCGCAATTTTAACTTGAGTCGAATGTTACCGTGGTCCTGTTTCATCAGGAACAGAGCAGGCCAGACTCCCGCGCAGGTTGCCGTCAAACATCAGCATACGGATATGGTCGCCCGCGAACGGGAGCCTGTTCAGCATCACCGGTCAAGATTGTCTCATACGCACTGATCCCGGCCAACGGATTCGCTCCGGGCATATCATAATCGCAATTTGTTGAAATATCAAGCATAGAACGGCGCTCAGCGAGGAGCCGGTTTTAAATAAGTCATAGCGTTGGTCCGTGCTCTTGAACGGCTACCAGATCTCAGTCCCGTAGCGATCACTCGTTACCCGTGACGGCTTCGGCCGCTTATGCCCCGTTCCGGCCATTTCCCAGCGCTGCCCAAACGGTCCAGGAGGGCGGAAAGCGGACACGTCCGGTCTCACCCGAAAGTGACCCGAAGCGCACTGGTCGGTCATCCTGAAATGGCGCGTCAGGACATCATGTGGAGTTACCGCGGTCTCCGCAGGCTGGTTATGCCGCCTTGTCCGCCGCCTGCCGCTGCAGCCAGCGCTGCACCCGCGTGTCCTCGCAGACGGCGACGTTGAACCGCAGCCACGGCGAGCGCTCGAGATGCGGACGGAAGACCGTGCCAGGCGCGAGCATGATGCCGTCGCGCTGCGCTTCTTCCGCCAGCGCCAGTGAATCGTCGATATGGGGGAATCGTGCCCATAGGAACATGCCGTCTAGGGGCTCCGCGAATAATTCCAGTCCAAAGCGTTCAAAGGTACGGACTACATTGAGCCGCGCCTCACCTAGTCGCTCGTGCAAGCGTGACAGATATTTGCGGTAATGGCCGTCAACCAGCATCAGATAGATCAGCCGCTCGGTGAATGGCGAGGTGGTGATGCTGGTCAGCATCTTGATGTCGGCGAGTTCGTTGGCGATGTTCTGCGAGCAGGCGACGAAACCGACGCGCAGACTGCCCGACAGTGTCTTGGAGAAGCTGCGCGCATAGATCACGCGGTTGAGCTGGTCGAGCGTCGCGAGCCGAGGTGTCGTCTTCACCTGCAGGTCGCAGAAGATGTCATCCTCCACGACCGTGAAATTGTGGCGCTCGGCGGCCTGCAATACCCGAAATGCCACATGCGGGCTCATGTCGGTTCCGGTCGGGTTCTGCATCACCGACTGCGTGAAATAGACTTTCGGTCGGTGGGCGGCGGCGAGCTTTTCGAGAATGGCGACGTCCGGTCCGTCGGGATTGCGCGGCACCGCCAGCATTTCGACGCCCTGCAGGCGCAAATTGCCGAACATGTTGTAATAGCCGGGATCGTCCACCAGCGCCGCATCCCCGGGTTTGAGCAAATAGCGGATAACCAGCTCGAGCGCCTGACTGGTGCCATGCGTCAGCAGGATCTGGCCTGGATCAGCGGTAATGCCGAGCCCGGCCAGCATCAGCGCGAGGTGCTCGCGCAGCGGCAGATAGCCGAATGGGTGCCCGTATTCGGTTAGGTAGGCGCCGTTCTTGCGCGCGAGCACGTTGAGATTCTGGCGGATGCCGGCCTCGTCGAGCCACGAATTCGGCAGCCACGGACCGCCCGCAAGCAGGACATTTTCATCCGGCTCCAGAGAGCGGCGGATCAGCCAGACCAGTTCCTCGTTGCGCTTGTGGTTATCGGACGGGGCGGGCATGCGCCTCTGCGGGGGTGGGCGCGGCCGCAGTGTAGAAGCCAGCGCCGCGGCGTGACTGCAGACAGCCCATCGCGACCAGGCGGTCGTAAGCCTCGACCACCGTGGAACGGCTGACCTTGTAGCTTTCGGCAAAGTTGCGGATCGACGGCAGCTTGGTGCCCGGCCGCAGGTGCCGATCGTCGATTTGCCGCTTGATGCCGGCCACGATCTGGTCGGCGAGCGGCTGACCGCTGTTCCGGCTGACGGTTAGGGAGAGCATGCCGGTTTCCATCCTCCCGTCGGATTGGCCCGGTCGCTGGACCAATACAGTTACGCCAACTGACATTCAAACTGTCTATTACTATGCTGGAAGAGTGTTCCCCACTATGCCATGCGTGTCAAGCAATCTCGCTTACACATCCGAGCAGCAACCCTAGACGAGAGGAAAAATCCAATGCCGCTCATTCAGGTTCGCGTCATCAAGGACGTGTTCAGCAAGGAACAGAAGCGCCAGATCATCAGCAAACTGACCGATGCGATGGTCTCGATCGAAGGCGAGAGCATGCGCGGCGTCACCTTGTGCCTGGTCGAGGAGGTGGAAAGCGGCGACTGGGGGATCGGCGGCAACGCCTTGACCACCGCCGACGTGCACGCCTGGCACGCGGAAAGGCTGCGTGACGGCGCGACCTCGCTCGCGCAGCGCTGCGCCCGGACCATCGATGGTGGTTCGGGCGCTCCTTCTCAGGGCTTCGCGTGAGCCGGAAATAGGACCGACGTGAATGACCCCATCGCCAGGGGTCGTAAGCTGGCTGGTTGGGACCCATGGAGCGAGACGAGATGAACAAATTGCCAACGATCAAAGCTGACTTTCTTGAGGCCGGATCCGGTGCCGTGGTCATGCTTGTGCATTCCAGCGTGTCGGGCGCTCGCATGTGGCGCCACCTGATGGACGACCTGAAAGACGATTTTCATGTCCGCGCCGTGAATTTGTATGGATACGGCCGGACACCGCCTTGGTCGAGCGACGCACCGCAGACCCTCGATGATCAGGCGCGCCTGGTGGAAACCGCACTGCCGACGAACGCGGACACTGTTTCGCCTTGTCGGCCACTCCTTCGGCGGGTCGGTAGCCATGAAGTTGGCGGCACGGCTTGTCTGGCCGAGTCACCAAGTTGGTCCTGCTGGAGACGAATCCATTTTATCTCCTCGAGCAAGCCGGCCGGGCGGACGCATTCGCCGAGGCCATGGACCTGCGCGATTGCGTCAAGAAATTCGGAGCACTCGGCGAGTGGGCAACGGCGGCCGAACAATTCGCCGACTATTGGGGGAGCGCAGGGTCATGGCAGAATATGCCTGCGGAACGGCGCAACGCCTTTGCGGAGGCGCTGAAGCCAAATTATTTCGAGTGGGACGCGGTGATGGACGAAACCACACCCGTGGAACAATGGGCGCGCCTGCTGCCCCGTTCTACTCTTCTCGTAAGCGACCCGAACACGGTATTGCCCATCCGCGAAATCACCGCGATTCTGCGCCGGTCCTGCCCCATGTGGACGTACAAGGAGATTGCGGGCGGCGGCCACATGGCGCCGATTACGCGTCCAGATCTCATCAACCCACTCGTGAGGTCGTTTCTGCGATTGCAGCTTCGCGACGATCGCGTCACACCTACACACACGTCAGGGTGACAACTTCTGGTACCTAGCGGTGGCAGCGCGAACTTCCGCTTTGGGTCGAATTGAGCCGACCGATCGTCGCCCGGCGAACGACCGGAATCGACGCGAAGGCGTCATACGATAAGCAGCTGCGGGTAGTGGGCTCACTACCCGTCGCGGGGGGCGTATCGCGCGCAGCGGGATCGGGGGTTAGGAGTTTGCGGGTTGGCGTTTGACGATCAGGGCGTCGACGATTGTCAGGCCTTGGCCTTGGGGGTGGACGATGACCGGGTTCAGGTCGATTTCGTCGATCATGTCGGCGTGGTCGGCGGCGAAGCGGGAGAGGGCGGCGATCAGCTCGGCGAGGGCGGCGCGGTCGGCGGGCGGGGCGCCGCGCACGCCGTCGAGGAGCGCCGCGCCTTTCAGCTCGCCGAGCAGGGCGAGCGCCTCGTCCGGCCCGATCGGGACCGGTGAGAAGGCCACGTCGCGCAACACCTCGACATGGATGCCGCCGAGCCCGACCATCAGCATCGGGCCGAACACCGGGTCGCGGGTAATGCCGAGGATGATCTCGACGCCGGGTGGCGCCATCCGCTGGACCAGCACGCCCTCGATCGCGGCGTCGGGATGGGCGGCCTTGGCATTGGCGAGGACCCGGCGATAGGCCTCGCGCACCGCGGCGTCGCCCTCGACGCCGAGCGCCACCGCACCGGCCTCGGTCTTGTGGGTGATGTCGGGTGACTGCACCTTGAGCGCCACCGCACCGCCGATCCGGGCGGCGGCCGCGGCGGCCTCCTCGGCGCTCGCCGCCAATGCCTCGGGCGGGCGCGCGACGCCGTAACCCGCGAGCAGCGCCTTGGCATTGTTCTCGCTCAGGACCCGGCCGGCGGCGGCGAATGCCCGCGCGGTCGCGTCGCGGACCGACGGCGGGGTTGTCGGCAGCGGCGCGCGGGGCAGCCGCGCCTGGAAACGGGCGTAGTCGACCAAGGCCCGGATCGCGCGGGCACAGCTCGGCATCGAGGTGTAGCAGGGGATGCCGGCCTCGGCGAAGGCCGCCATCGCCGCCTCGGTCGCGGTCGTGTAGGTCGACAGGATGATCGGCTGCTCGGTCGCGCCGGTGACCGCGGCTAATTCCTCGGCGCGGGTCTTTGCGGTCGCCTCGTTGGCGAGCGAGCCGATCAAGAGGATCGTGTCGATCCGCCGCGACTTCGCGCACGATCTCGACGAGCTTGGCGTAGCCGACCTCGTGGATCGCCTGCGCGGTGCCGTCGACCGGGTTCTGCGCCGAGGCATAGGACGGCAAGAGCGCCATCAGACGCTGCTGCAGCGGCTCTTCGAGCACCGGAAGCTCGAGCCCGTGGGCCGACAGGATGTCGGACATCCACACCGCACTGCCGCCCGAGCCGGTGATCACCGCGACGCGGTTGCCCTTTGGCAATTTGCAAAAGGCGAAGGCGGCGGCGATGTCGAGCGCATGGTCGAGGTCTTCGCCGCGGATGATCCCGTGATGGCGGAAGATCGCGTCGTCGATCGCCCCGGAATTCGCCAAGGAGCCGGTATGCGAGGCGGCGGCGCGCCGGCCCGCCTCGGAGCGGCCGACCTTGGCGAGGATCATCGGCTTTTTGGCGTGCGCCGCCTTTTCGGCGACGGCGCGGAAGCGTTGCGGGTTTTGGATGCTTTCGAGATAGCCGATGAAGATGTCGGCGCCGCCCGAATCGGTCAGCCAGTCAAAGTAATCGTGCGCTTCGAGGCAAATCTGGTTGCCGGCGCTGGCCTGGTAGGTAAAGCGTAACTGCCGGGGCCGGCCGCGGCTCAAAAACGCAAAGGTCAAGGCGCCGCTCTGACAGCTGACCGCGATCGCCCGGCTCTTGTTGCTGGTCGGGAAGAGGCTCTGCTTGGGGTCGTGGAACACCGGGCTGAAGGTCGCGACGAGGGGCTTCAGCGGGTTGACGATGCCTTCGGAATTGGGGCCGCAGACGACGATCCCATAGCGCTCGATGACCTGGCGCAGTGCCGCGTCGCGCGCCTGCGCCGCCTCGCCGCGCTCCTCGGCGAAGCCGGAGCTGATTATGACCGCGGCGCGCACGCCCTTTTTGCCGCACTCCTCGAGCGTCGGCGCCGACAAAGGCCGCGGGCACCACGACAACGGCGAGATCGGGCGCCTCCGGCAATTCGGCGACGCTCGCATAGCATCTCAGCCCGAAGACTTCGGGCTGGCTGCGCGTCACCGGGTAGACACGGCCGGGGTAGCCGTGCGCGATCAGGAACTCGGTCGTCCGGCCGCGCAAGGTGTGCGTGTCGCCCGACGCGCCGATAATCGCGACACTGTCCGGAGAGAAAAGAGGACGAAGATCAGGCATCAGGTTGCTGCTTATGACAAAAGTTTGCCCGATGAGTGTCATTCCGGGATGCCCGACAGGGCAGGCCCGGAACCCAAGAACACGGACTTTCCCATCGCGCGCAGGCCGTGTTATAGGTTCCGGGCTCGCGGCCTTGCCGCGCCCCGGAATGACCGAAGGTTGGCATCCTTCGGTAAGCTTTCAGCGCAACCCGAGGCCGCGGGCGATGATGCCGCGCAGGATCTCGCGGGTGCCGCCCTGGATCGTCAGCTTGGGCGCGATCAAGGTGGTGTAGCGCAATGCTTCCTCGAAGCGGTCGTCGTTGCCGTCGGGCTGCGAAGTCGCCGGGCGGCGGCGCCAGCAGGCGCACCTTGTCGGGCAGCGCCTGCTCGAAATTGGTCCCGAGGTCCTTGACGACGGCCGATTCGACCGCCGGGGTCTTGCCGGCCTGCAGCATGCCGGCGACCGACAACGACATCCGCCGCAAGACGGCAAGGTGGGCGACCTGGCGGCCGATGCCGTCGGCCAGATGCTCGCTCGGCTCGTCGCCGGCGACCCGGACCAGCTCGACCAGGCTCGAAAACGTCTCGATCCAGCGGTCGGGGCCGCTCCTCTCATAGGCGAGCTCGTCGGTCGCCTGCTTCCACGCCATGTCGACTTCGCCGATCAGGTGCGAATCGGGCAAAAAGGCGTCGTCGAACACGACTTCGTTGAAATCGTGGCTTCCGGTCAGGTTGATGATCGGCCGGATCGTGATCCCCGGGATCCTCATCTCGACCAGGAATTGGGTCAGCCCGTGGCGGCGGTTTTCCTTGGTCGACGGCGAGGTCCGCAACAGCGCGATCATGTAATCGGCTTCGTGCGCGTTCGAGGTCCAAATCTTGCGCCCGTTGACGAGCCACCCGCCATCGGTCTTGGTCGCGCGGGTCGAGGCGGCGAACACGTCCGAGCCGGAATTGGGCTCGGAGAGGCCGATGCAAAAGCACAATTCGCCGGCGGCGATCTGGGGCAGGATCTTTTGCCGGATTTCCTCCTGGCCGTAGCGCAGGATCACCGGGCCCGATTGCCGGTCGGCGGTCGAATGAGCGCGGGTCGGCGCGTGCGCCGCCAGCATTTCCTCGGTCACGACATAGCGTTCGAGCTGCGAGCGCTCGTGGCCGCCGTATTGCTTTGGCCAGGTCATGCCGATCCAGCCTTTGGCCCCCATCTTGCGGCTGAACTCGCGCGAAAACCCGCCCTTGCCGCGGTGCGAGGCCAGGGCGCCGGCCTCGCTCTCGTGGCGCAGAAAGGCGCGCACCTCCTGCCGCAATTCCTTGGCCTCGGGCGGCAATTCGACCGGGTCGAAACGAAAGCTGGTGGTCATCGAGGCCTCATTGATTTCGACGGCGGATTAAAATCCGCCCTACGAGCCTTGGGTGATGAAGGGCCACAGCCGGTCGGCGCCCTCGGCCGCGACCATCTTGCCGAGCCGCGGTCGCCCACACCGTCTCGTTGCCGAATTCCTCGCGCCAGCTCCACAGCCGGCGCGTCGCATGATGCAATGTGTGCTCGTAGGTGAAACCCATCGCACCATGGACCTGATGGGCGATCGCCGCACCCGTGCCGGCGGCCTCTCCGGCGCGCACCTTGGCGATCGCCACCTCGGCGGCGCCGAGTTCCGCACCGGCGCAAGCCTCGGCGGCGAGATCGGCGGCCGCACCCGCCGCGGCGACTTCGCCCGCCAAGGTTGCGAGGTTGTGCTGGACCGCCTGGAATTTTGCGATCGGGCGGCCGAATTGCGAGCGGTCGAGCGCCCATTGGACCGACTGGTCGAGGATCGTCTCGAGCGCCCCGGCCATCTGTTGCAGCCGCACCGCGGCGCCAAAACGCTGGATCACGTCCTCGTCGACATCGGCTGGCTTTACGGTTTCAGGCGTGGCGCCGTCGAACGACACGGCGTCGCGCGGCTCGCCCGCCAAGCTCTTGTCGTGGCTGATCGGCAGGCCGGCGGTCGAGACCAGCGCCACCACGCGCTCGTCGCCGCGATGGGCGAGCACGGCGATATGGCCGGCATTGCGGGCGAACGGAACCCGGCGGGCGCGGCCGCTGAGCCTCCCGTCGGCGCCGAGTGTCACATGGCCGTCGGCGTGCACCGGGGCGAGCGTCATCGGTCCGGCCGGCATCGCGATCCCGGCGCGCGCCAAGAGCCACCCCGCCATCAATGTTTCGGCGAGCGGCGCCGGGACCGCAAAGCGGCCGGCCACGCGCAACACCGCAAAGCCGTCGGCCATCGTCGCGCCGGCGCCGCCGAGTTCTTCCGGGACCCAGGCGAGCGGCAGCCCCGATTCTTCGAGCGCATCCCACAGCGCCCTCGGCCACACGCCGGTTTCGGCGTCGTTGATCGTGGCGGGCTCGCAAAGATCGCGAAAGATCCGCGTTGCGGTGTCGACGATGATGTTGTCGGTGCTGTCGCTCATTTCGCTTCCGGCTGCCGCTCCCTCTGCCGCGATCGTAGTGCACCCGCCGCGCGACTGGAAGCGCGACGGTCACCGCGCCGATCGGTGCTTGCCCGAGGCGGCGCTCGTGTGGCCAGTATCGGAACCGGCCAGCTCCGAGCGAGGAGACAAACTGATGTTTATCGCGATGAACCGCTTCAAGGTCGTTCCCGGCGCTCAGGCGGATTTCGAACGGGTGTGGACGACGCGGGACAGCCGGCTGCACGAGGTCCCCGGCTTTGTCGAGTTTCACCTATTGCGCGGGCCGGAGCGCGACGACCACGTACTGTATTCCTCGCATACGCTGTGGCGCAGCCGCGCCGATTTCGAAGCCTGGACCCGCTCGGAGGCGTTCCGTCTCGCCCATCGCGACGCCGGCTCGAACCGGCCGCTCTATCTCGGCCACCCCGAATTCGAAGGCTTCGAAGTGATCCAGACGGTGGCAGGAGCGCCCGATTAGCGGTGAGGATTGAGGTGGCCTCTAATAGCGATGCGGTAGCCTGCAATTTTGGGTTAAGCTCGGGGTGATAAGCCGAAGGCTGGGTTAAAGATGGCCACTACCCGCCGTCTCGCCGCGATCCTCGCCGCCGATGTGGCGGGGTATTCGCGGCTGATGGGGGCGGACGAGGAAGGCACGCTCGAACGCCTGAAGGCATTGCGCCGCGAGCTGCTCGATCCGAAGATCGCCGAGCACAAGGGCCGCATCGTCAAGACCACCGGCGACGGCATGCTGGTCGAATTTGCCAGCGTCGTCGATGCGGTGCGCTGCGCGGTCGCGGTGCAGCAGGCGATGCCCGAGCGGAACACGGGTGTCGCGGCGGACAACCGCATCGAATTGCGCATCGGCATCAATCTCGGCGACGTGATCGTCGAGGGCGACGACCTCTATGGCGACGGCGTCAACATCGCCGCGCGGATCGAGGCCCTGGCCGATGCCGGCGGGGTGTTCGTCTCCAATACGGTCCATGACCACGTGCGCGACCGGCTGCCCTTTGTCTTCGAGGATCTGGGCGAGCAGCAGGTCAAGAACATCGCCCGGCCGGTGCGGGTCTATCGGGTTCGTCTGGACGGCCCCCTCCCTAACCCTCCCCCGCGCGCGGGGGAGGGAAGCGCGGGCAGCGCGCGTGTGGGGGCTACCGAGCCGCCGGTGCTGCCGCTTCCCGACAAGCCGTCGATCGCGGTCCTGCCGTTTCCAGAACATGTAGCGGCGATCCGGAGCAGGAATATTTCGCCGACGGCATGGTCGAGGAGATCATCACCGCGCTCTCGCGCATTCGCTGGCTGTTCGTCATCGCCCGCAATTCGAGTTTCACGTACAAAGGCCAGGCCGTCGACGTGAAGCAGGTCGGGCGCGAACTTGGCGTCCGCTATGTCCTCGAAGGCTCGGTGCGCAAAGCCGGCGGCCGGGTGCGCATCACCGCGCAGCTGATCGATGCGACAAACGGGGCGCATCTCTGGGCCGACCGCTTCGACGGCTCGCTCGAAGACGTTTTCGAGCTCAGGACCAGGTGGCGGTCTAGCGTCGCCGGCGTCATCGAGCCGGCATTGCAGGCCGCCGAGACCGCGCGGTCGGCCGGCCGCCCGACCAGCGATCTGACCGCCTACGATCTCTATCTGCGCGCGCTATGCAATGGTCTTGTCGTCGGCTAAAGCAAACTCCTGAGGCGCTCCGTCTGATGGAGCAGGCGATCGCGCGCGATCCGCGTTACGGGCCCGCACTCGCCTGGGCAGCAATCTGCTGTCATCGGCTGCGTTCAGGACGATCGGAGCGAAGATCCGCGCGGCGGACCGTCTGAAGGGCACCGATTTCGCAGGCGAGCCCTGGAAGTGGCCGGCGACGACCCGGGCGTCTTGGCGATGCCGCCCACGCGCTGGCCTATTTCGGCGAGGACATCGACGCCATGATGGCGTTGGTCGACCGCGCGCTGGCGCTCAACCCGAATTTCGCCCGCGGCTGGCTATGTCAGCGGCATCACTCAGGCTATGGGCGGGCCAGCCCGACATCGCGATCGAGCATGTCGAAGCCTCGCTGCGCCTCAGTCCCCGCGTCCGCATCGGCACGTCGTCCCTTGTAATAGGCGCGCGCGCATTTCTTCGGCCGGCGCTTCGATGAGGCCGTGCCGAAGCTGCTCCTCGCGATCCAAGAGGATCCAGGCTTCCCGTTGCCGTACCGCTGTTCTCGCCGCCTGCTACGCCCATATGGGTCGGCTCGACGACGCGCGAGAGATCGTCGCGCGGCTGCGGAGCGATTACCTCTGTCGTGGTGACCGACGCCAGCTCCCTGCGGAACCCCGAGCACCGCGAGCTGTTCCTGTCGGGCCTGCGTCTGGCGGTCGACGAGGCGAGTTGAGACCGCTTCAGATCATAATTCCGACTGATGGAATGCCCACTCAGACAAAGGCTTTGATGACGAGCGATAACGACGCGGCGAGGTTCACGCCCACCATCCATTTGAGGACCGCGAGGTCGGTCTCGATCTTTGCAAACCGGCTTTCGTAACCGGCTGGTTCTTCTGCCGCAGCACGGGCCTTGTCCTCCGGCGCACCCGCGGCAACGAGCGCGTCGTCGGTTTTTGATGGCATCACGGCCATTTTCCAGCGCCTCCGTCCCTTTAGGATTGGCACGCAGAGCGCCATCGGCAACCGGACCGCTATTACGCGATGACCTTCGCTTCCCGCAATTCGGCGAGGGTCGCGCGGTCGTAGCCGAGGATGCCGGCGAGCAGCTCGTCGGTGTGCTGGCCGGGGTTCGGCACCGGACCGATGCGGCCGGGGGTCTTCGACATCTTGATCGTGGCGCCGGGCAGGTACATCTCGCCGGCCACCGGGTCCTCCATCTTGACCAGCATCTCGCGCTCCCACAGATGCGGGTCTTCGGCGACCTGCGGGATGGTCTTGACCGGCGCGACCGGGATGTCGGCCTCGACCAA
This sequence comes from uncultured Alphaproteobacteria bacterium, assembly GCA_963775525.1. GTDB lineage: Bacteria > Pseudomonadota > Alphaproteobacteria > ATCC43930 > CGMCC-115725 > AP-15. The sequence continues at coordinate 155,460 of CAVZJF010000007.1, forward strand.
GGTCGAGACGATCTCGTCGACGGTGTGCGCGAGGCACCACGCCGCGACCGCCTGGCGCGGCGAGTTGCCGAGGCTCATGCGCCCGGTAAAGGCGCCGGTGTTGGCGACGGCTTCCGAATTTCCGGTCGCGATCTGCAGCAGCCGCGATCCCATCGCACGCCCCGAGGCCGAGATCACGACGTGGCCGTCCTTGGCTTCGTATGGAGGCCTTCCGCCTTCGCCGCCTTCCTCGCCGGTGGCGAGGTAGTACGAGGTCGGGATCTCGACCATGGTCAATGCCGAATCCATCAGGCAGACATCGACCACCTGGCCTTCGCCGGTGTGGTCGCGATGATGCAACGCGGCGAGCATGCCGATCGTCGCGTGCAACGACGTGTAGCGGTCGACGATCGACGAGGCGGTGCCGAGCGGCCGGCCGATCGGCGTCCCGGTCAGGTGCATCAGCCCGCTCATCGCCTGGCCCAAGGGGTCGAAAGCCGGGCGGTCGCGGTAGGGGCCGTATTGGCCGAACCCCGACACCGAGCCGAGGATGATGTCCGGCTTCAACTCGCGCAGCCGGTCATAGCCAAAGCCCATCTTGTCCATGACGCCGGGGCGGAAATTCTGCAATACGATGTCGGCGGTCTTGACCAGCTCCGCAAAGATTTCCTTGCCGCGCGCCGTGCGCAGGTCGAGGCACAGGCTCTTTTTGCCGCGGTTGTAGACCGAAAAATAGACGCTCTGGCCGCGCACCAATGGCGGCGACTGCCGGGTTTCCTCGCCGCCCAGCTTCTCGATCTTGATGACCTCGGCGCCGAGGTCGGAGAGGATCATGCCGCCGCGCGGACCGGCCTGGTACCGCGCCAGTTCGAGCACCCTGATACCGTCGAGAGCCCCGCCCATCGCCGCCTCCTCGCCAATTCCCGCCGCGCCTAACCGGCATCGAAAGTTGAGCTAACACCCGGTCCCGCGTAGTGTCAAACGATCGACGAGCCGCGAGGAGACGCCGCAATGGCCTATGAATTCATCCTGACCGAGTGCCGCGACGGTGTCGCGGTCATCACATTGGACCGGCCGGAAAAGCTTAATGCTTTGAGTTTTGGCTTGGTGCGCGAGCTCGACGAGGCGTTGAGCGGGTACGAAGCCGACGACGCGGTCAAGGCGGTGATCCTGACCGGCGCCGGCGAGCGCGCCTTTTCCGCCGGCGCCGACATCCATGAGATGGCGGGGCTGTCGAGCGAGGAGCTGGCCCAGCGGCAAGCCTTCCGCAGTGACGCGACCTGGCATGTCGCGACCTTTGCCAAGCCGTTGATTGGAGCCATCAACGGGCTCGCTTATGGCGGCGCCGCCTTGCTGTCCTCGACGCTCGATTTGAGGATCGGCTGCGAACGCACCCAGTTCCGGTTTCTGGCGGCGAGCTATGGCCGGGTCAACTCGACCTGGTCATTGCCGTTGCTGGTCGGGCTGCCGAAGGCGAAGGAGCTGCTTTACACCGGCCGGGTCGTCGCCGCCGAGGAAGCCCTGCGCATCGGCTTGTTGAACCAGGTCGTGCCGGCGGCGCGGTTGCTGGAAACCGCGGTCGAGATCGCGCAGATGATCGCCAAAAACGACGCCCGCATGGTCCAGGGCATCAAGCGCCTGTTGCACGACGAGATCGGCATGGGCTGGCGCGAGCGCTACGCCAGCGAGGAAGACGCCCGCGGGACTTGGCTCGCCGCCGGCCACCCGCGCGACGGCTTCAAGGAATTTCTCAGCCGCAAAGGACCCGCCTGAACCGCCGGCGGGACAGCGCCGCTGGTGGCGCTAACCTGACAAATGAGGCCCATTCCTCCTGACCGTCGCCTCCGGGCAGGAGCGTGTGAAGAAATTGGCCCCGCTGAGAACTCGTCATTCCGGGACGCCCCTTGGCGGGCCCGGAATCTATGAAACCGGCGCCTTGCCGGTATCTCAAAACGCCGTGTGCTTGGGTTCCGGGCTCGCGGGCAGTGCCCGCGCCCCGGAATGACAGCATCTCGTATTCTTCACACGCTCGCAGGCGGGGGGCCAGGGCAAGCGCTCGGCGCTCGCCGCCCTTGGTTCCCGCTTTCGCGGGAATGACGAGGGGTGAGCGGGTGGGTGCTAGCCAAGCGTCAGAACTGACCCGCTAGCCGCGCAGGTCGGCGAAGTTGGTGACGACGACTTCCTCGGTGGCGGTGTCGAGGACGGCGCAGCTCAGTTGCCGCCCGTTGCCGCTGTCGCGGGCCTCGCCGGCCGAGCCGGGGTTTATGATCAACACCCCGCCGGTCCGCCGCACCAGCTGATGGTGGGTGTGGCCGTAGAGCACGAAATCGGCGTCGGCCTCGGCGAACCGCTCCAGTTGCGAGTTGTGCGGGTAGACATAGGCGCCGCGCGGCTCCCATGGGGTGGAATGCACCAGCAACAGCTTTTTGCCGGCGATTTCGACGTCGAGCCGGTGCGGCCGGGCGCCGAGCCATTCGAGCAGCGACGGGTCGATCCAGTCGGCGGCGCGGGCGCGAGCGCCGTGTGGGCCGAGAAAACCTTCTTCGTGGTTGCCGAGGATAGTGTGAGCATTCCGGTCCCTCAGAATGCGCACGACCTCGTTTGAAAAGCGGTACTCGTAAATGCTGTCGCCGAGGCAGACCAGCTCGTCGACATCGCCGAGGATGTCGAGCGCGCGCAGCAAGCCATGGTGGTTGCAGTGCAGATCGGAGACGATCCCGATCTTCATGCGCGGGCTCCCACGCTAAATCTCCGCCGTGCGGGAGGGAGAGGACCCTTGGGGGCGGCAGCGCAGCAAGTTCATCGGCTTCAGGCTCATCACCACTTCGCCATTTTGGTTCAACACCTCGATCAGGGTGCGCACCATGCCGCGATCGGGTCTGGAGCGCGAGCGCGTCGCTTCGAGCACCGTCACCCGCAGCCGCAAGACGTCGCCGGGCCGTACCGGCCGGGTCCAGCGCAATTCGTCGATGCCGGGCGAGGCCAGGCTGGCTTTCCCCGGCAGAAAATGGTCGACAAAGAGCCGCATCATCAGCCCGGCGGTGTGCCAGCCACTGGCGATCAGGCCGCCGAAACGCCCTTGTGCGGCCGCGTCCGGGTCGACATGCATCGGCTGCGGGTCGAAGCGGCGAGCAAAGTCGAGGACATCCGCCTCGGTGACCTCGGCATTGCCGAATTCATAGACCGCGCCGGCTTCGAAATCCTCGAACCAGCGGTCTTCGACCGGCACAGCAAACTCGGACAGGCTCAACAACGCCTCCAGCGGACAACACGACCACCGACCGCGATCCGGGGTTGACCCGGCGGTCCGCGATTGGATTACATCAATGCGGGCCGAAAGTCGTCGTCGGGCGGCAGACCCCCGATCATGGCTGGGACGCGCCTGACGAAAAGTGCCCGTGGGGGAGGAAGATGAATTACGACTACATCATCGCCGGCGGCGGCTCGGCCGGCTCGGTCATGGCCAACCGGCTGTCGGCCAAAAGCGCCAACCAGGTGTTGCTGTGCGAGGCCGGCCAGGACACGCCGCACGGCAAGGTGCCGCCCGAGGTCCTCGACAGCTATCCCGGCACCGCCTATTTCGACCCGCGCTTTCACTGGACCGAGCTCAAGGTCCACACCGAGGTCATCTCGCACAACCGTCCCGAGGAAAACCGCCCGCCGTTGCGCAAATACGAGCAGGCGCGGGTCATGGGCGGCGGCTCGTCGATCAACGGCCAGCTCGCCAATCGCGGTGCGCCAAGCGATTACGACGAATGGGAGGCGCGCGGTGCCGCCGGGTGGGGCTGGAACGCCGTGCTCCCGTTCTTCAAGAAGGTCGAGCGCGACATGGATTTCGACGGGCCGTGGCACGGCAAGGACGGCCGCATCCCGGTGCGCCGCATCTTTCCCGATATGTGGAACGGCCACGCCAAGGCGGTGGCGAAGGCGTTTGAGCAGGCCGGCTTTGAATTCATTCTCGACCAGAACGGTGAATACAAGGACGGCTATTTCCCGATCACGATCTCGAATGTTTACGACCGGCGGGTGTCGGCGGCGATCGGCTATCTCGATCCGGGGACGCGGCTGCGCGAGAATTTGACGATCTCGCCATTGACCCAGGTCACCGGGCTCGTGTTCGAGGGGACCCGCTGCGTCGGGGTCAAGGCGCTGGTCGACGGCAAGGCGACCGAATTCCGCGGCAACGAAGTCATCGTCTCGTCGGGCGCTATCCACTCGCCGGCGCATCTGCTGCGCGCCGGGGTCGGGCCGGCCGGGCATCTGCGCGATCTCGGCATCGAGGTCGTGGCGAACGTGCCGGGGGTCGGCCAGCGGCTGATGGACCACCCGTCGATCTCGGTGTCGTCATTCATCAAGCCGGACGCGCGGCTCAACGGCATCACCCGGCGGCATATCCTGTTGGCGTTGCGCTATTCGTCGGGGATCGGCGAGGCGCCTGCTGGCGACATGTTCGTCGCCGGGGTTTCGAAATCGGCGTGGCATGCGGTCGGCGAGCAGATCGCCTCGTTGCTTGCCGCGGTCTACAAGACGTTTTCCGAGACCGGGCAGGTCAAGCTCGCCTCGCGCGACTGGCGGTCCGAACCGGTCGTGGAGTTCAACCTGCTGTCCGACCGCCGCGACCTCGAACGGCTGATGGACGCATTCCGCCGGCTGGGGGCGATGCAGGTCAGCGCGGCCCTCGCCGAGGCGACCAGCGACCCGTTCCCGGCGAGCTACACCGAGCGAGTGCGCAAGATCGGGGTCGTCAACGCCAAGAACAAGCGCATCACCGACGTCATCGCCAAACTGCTCGACGGCCCCTCGTGGCTGCGGCGTTACGTGATCGAGAAGGTCATCATCGAGGGCTACCGCTTCGACCAGCTGATGCATGACGACGAGGCGCTGGAGGATTTCATCCGCAAGAACGCGATCGGCGTGTGGCACGCGACCTGCACCTGCCGCATGGGTGCGGAGGACGACCCGATGGCGGTGACCGACAATCAAGGCCGGGTGCGCGGCGTTGCCGGACTGCGCGTCGTCGACGCCTCATTGTTCCCGTGCGTGCCTTGCGCCAACACCAATTTCCCGACCCTGATGACCGCCGAAAAAATCGCCGACGCGATGGTTTCGGCCGTGACCTGACGAGATCATGCTGTAGACTCCGATAATATTCGTCAGGTTTTCTGCAAGTGGGTCGCGCGATAATATCCAAACCAGCCTGTCGGAAATTGCGATGACCAAGCTCCTCGATCAAGCGCTTGAAGCGGCCCGTGCTCTTCCCCCGGACGCGCAGGACGACATCGCATATGTCGTTCTCCGGCTGACCGGGGCGGATGACGAACCGCCGGTTCCGCTCACGGCCGACGAGCAAGCGGCGGTCACCGCTTCGAAAGCCGCGGCTGCGCGTGGCGAATTTGCGAGCGATGAGCAGGTGCGCGCGGTCTGGTCCAAACACGGCCTGTGAGGCTCCGCTACACTCTTCCCGCGCTCGCCGATCTTGGCGCGATCCTCGACCATATCGCGGCCCGTTCGCCGCAGGGTGCCCGGCGGGTTCAGGCCCGCATCAAAGCCCTCACCGATCTTCTGTCGCAGCATCCCTACATCGGCCGCCTCACGAACGACCCGGCGATCCGCCGGATGACGATGACGCCTTATCCCTATCTGGTTTTCTACGAGGTCACCGAGAGCGAGATCGTCATTCACGCCGTGCGTCATGCGGCGCGCGATCCGTCGGGAATGCCAGGCTCCGCTTGAGCTCATGTGTCGGGAGCGGCGACGCCCCGATCGCGCTTGGCCTCGGCGCCGGCCTCTCGCTAGGATGCCGCACGCGACAGGGAGGCAAGCGATGCGGTTTGGGATTTTCGACCATCTGGACGACAGCGGGGTGCCGCTGGCCCGGCATTTCGAGGACCGGCTGAAGCTGGTCGAGGCCTACGACCGCGCCGGCTTCTACGGCTACCATTTGGCCGAGCACCACAACACGCCCTTGGGCTATGCGCCGTCGCCCGGCGTGTTTCTGGCCGCCGTCGCCCAGCGGACGCGGCAATTGCGGTTCGGGCCGATGGTCTACCTGCTGCCGCTCTACCATCCGCTGCGCCTGATCGACGAAATCTGCATGCTCGACCAGATGAGCGGCGGCCGCTTTATGTACGGGGTCGGGCGCGGCATCTCGCCGGTCGAGGTCGGGTTTTACGGCGTCGATTTCGCCAACGGCGCCGCACAGTTCCGCGAGGCGTTCGACGCCATCCGCATCGGCCTGACCGAGGACGAGCTGACCTTTCACGGCAAATTCTATGATTTCGACCATGTGCCGATGGCGATGAAGCCGTTTCAGAAGCCTTATCCGGAGCTGTGGTACGGGCTCGGCAACCCGGCGAGCGTCGCGTGGGCGGCGGCGAACGCCGCCAACACGGTGACGCGCCGCCCCCCGGAGCAGGTGCGAGCGATCACCGACAGCTACCGCGCCGAATGGAAAAAGCTCGGCCGATCCGATGCCGAGTTGCCATTGCTGGGCGTCAACCGCCACATCGTCATCGCCGACACCGAAGCCGGCGCGCTCGACATTGCACGGCGCGGCTACCCGGCGTGGCGGCATCATATGGGGCAGTTGTGGCACAAGTATAACGTGCCGTTCCCGCTCGAGGCGGCATTGCCCGAGGATTGGGGCCTCCTGCAAAAAAAGCGGCGACGCGATCGCTGGAACGCCCGCCCAGGTGCGCGACTACATCGCTCGCGAAATCAAGGCAACCGGCGTCAACTACTACGTCTGCGACTTCGCCTTTGGCACGATCAGCCATGACGAGGCGATGCGCTCGGTAGCCCTGTTCGTGCAAGAGGTGATGCCGGCCTTCGCCGACGCCTGACCAGAAGGAACAACGATGGGTATCATGACCGACTTTGCCCGCCCTGATGGTGTCGCGACCCGCGGCTATCTGGCGGTGGCCGGCAACGCGCGGCCCGGAATTATCGTCATTCAGGAATGGTGGGGCCTCAACGACCAGATCTGCGGCGTCGCCGACCGTTTTGCGCGCGCCGGCTACAACGCCTTGGCGCCCGATCTCTACAAGGGCCGCGTCACCGCCGTGCCGGACGAAGCCAATCATTTGATGACCGGCCTCGATTTCCCCGACGCCACCCATCAGGATTTGCGCGGTGCCGCGTTGCACCTGCAAGAGCACAGCGACAAAGTTGCGGTCATGGGCTTTTGCATGGGCGGCGCGCTGACGGTCGCCGCCGCGGTGCATGTTCACGAGGTCGACGCCGCAATCTGCTTTTACGGCATCCCGCCCAAGGATTTCGCCGACCCGGCCAAAATCCGGGTGCCGTTCCAGGGGCATTTCGCCAACCAGGACGACTGGTGCACCCCCGCCTTGGTCGACGACCTCGACAAGACGCTGAAATCCGCCGGCATCCGCCACGAAATTTACCGCTACGACGCCGCCCACGCCTTTTTCAACGAGCGCAGCCCCGCCTACGACCTCGCCAGCGCCAACCAGGCCTGGGAGCGGATGTCCGCCTTCCTGAAGGCCCAGCTCGGGGATTAATCGGGCGCCTCGGCGCGGGCCTGCAGCGCCGCGAGCCAGCGCCGCAGCAGGGCGGCGTGGGCGGCTCAGGCGTTGCGCGATTTCCGCACCGATCTCGCCGCGGTACATGTGGACTGCGAGATTGCGGTCGCGGCCGACCCTGATGGCAGCCTGCGCGTCCTCGTCCGACAGCCAGCCGAGCCGCCGCGCCGCGCGGATGGTTGCATTTGGGGACGGCAACCTCGATGCCCTCGCGCTCGGCGAGCAGCTGCTGGCACGCTTTCCAGACCGCCTCGAAGGTGTAGATCAGCCGCAGGATCGCGCCGTCGCGCTCGACCAGTGACTGCCCGCTGCTCGGCAACTTCGTCCAAGGTGGCGAGCGCCGCCTCGGCCTCGGTGAGCCGCCTCTCTAATCCCGCCATTTACGCCTTCGCGGCGGACCTCGGCGATCAGCGCCGGGTCCGCGTGCCGCAAATCGACCAGATCGACATCATAGGGGATCGTGCTCTCCTCGATGTCGGCATCGAGCTCGGCGAAGAAACCTATGGGCAGATCATCCCGCGGCAGGATCGCGATGTCGATGTCACTGTGCTGCCGCACGTCGCCGCGCGCACACGACCCGAACAGCCATACCGCCGCATCATGCTCGCCGAGCGCGGCGAGCACCATCCGCCGCAATTCCTCGATCGCCTGTTGCCGCGTCGCGTTCATTGACGTTGAAGGGCTGTGGCGTAAGCGTCATTGCGAGCGGAACGGAGCAATCCAGTGGCCGCTTCGATATTGCTTCGTCGCTGGTGCTCCTCGTAATGACGATCGGCGAGCCGCGGCGGGAGACCCAAGGTGGCCTCACCCCGCCCGGCGGCGGCGCTGGGTTGGGCGGCGGGCGAGGTAGGGGCGCAGATAGCTGCCGGTGTAGCTGGCGATGCTGGCGGCGATGTCCTCGGGGGTGCCGGTGGCGACGATATGGCCGCCGGCGTCGCCGCCTTCGGGGCCGAGGTCGATGACCCAGTCCGCGGTCTTGATGACTTCGAGATTGTGCTCGATGACCAGGACCGTGTTGCCGGTCTCGACCAGCGCGTGCAGCACTTCGAGCAGTTTGCGCACGTCGTCGAAATGCAATCCGGTGGTCGGCTCGTCGAGGATGTAGAGGGTGCGGCCGGTGGCGCGCCGCGACAGTTCCTTGGCGAGCTTGACCCGCTGCGCCTCGCCGCCGGACAAGGTCGTCGCCGGCTGGCCGACATGGATGTAGCCGAGCCCGACCTGCTGCAACGTCAGAAGCTTGTCGCGGATCGACGGCACCGCGCGGAAGAACTCGACGCCCTCGTCGACGGTCATGTCGAGCACGTCGGCGATGCTCTTGCCGCGGAACAATACCTCTAGGGTTTCGCGGTTGTAGCGCCGCCCTTTGCACACGTCGCACTGGACGTAGACGTCGGGCAGAAAGTGCATCTCGATCTTGATGACGCCGTCGCCCTGGCACGCTTCGCAGCGCCCGCCCTTGACGTTGAACGAAAACCGGCCGGGCAGGTAGCCGCGCGACTTGGCCTCGGGCAGCCCGGCGAACCAGTCGCGGATCGGGGTGAAGCAGCCGGTATAGGTCGCCGGGTTCGAGCGTGGGGTGCGGCCGATCGGCGACTGGTCGATGTCGACGATCTTGTCGAGAAACTCGACCCCTTCGAGCCGCTCGTGCGGGGCCGGCTGCTCGCGCGCGTTGTTGAGCCGCTTGGCGAGCGCCTTGTACAGGGTTTCGATGATCAGGGTCGACTTGCCGCCGCCCGATACGCCGCTGACAACACAGAAGGTGCCGAGCGGGATTTCGGCGGTGATGTCCTTCAAATTGTTGCCGGTCGCCCCGACGATCCGCAGGATCTGCCCCGGATGACCGGTACGGCGCGCCGGCGGCACCGGGACTTGCCGTGTGCCGGTCAGATATTGTCCGGTGATGCTGTTGGAATTGGCCATGATCGCGTCGGGGGCGCCCTCGGCGACGACGTGGCCGCCGTGAACCCCGGCGGCAGGCCCCATGTCGACGACCCAGTCGGCGGCGCGGATCGCCTCCTCGTCGTGCTCGACGACGATCACCGTGTTGCCGAGGTCGCGCAGCCGCTTCAAGGTCACGAGCAGCCGGCCGTTGTCGCGCTGGTGCAACCCGATCGACGGCTCGTCGAGCACGTAGAGCACGCCGGTCAGCCCCGAGCCGATCTGCGAGGCGAGCCGAATGCGCTGGCTCTCGCCGCCCGACAAGGTGCCCGAGGCGCGTGACAGGGTCAGGTATTCGAGCCCGACATTCTGCAAAAAGCCGAGCCGTTCGTTGATCTCGCGCAGGATCCGCTCGGCGATCTCGCTCTGGCTCGGGCTGAGCTCGGCGTCGATCCCGGAGAACCAGCGCAACGCCTCGGAAATCGACAGCCGCGCCACCTCGCTGATGTTGCGGGCGCCGATCTTTACCGCCAATGCCTCGGGCTTCAGCCGGTCGCCCTCGCACACCTCGCAGGTCCTGGCGCTCTGGTAACGGCCGAGCTCCTCCTTGACCCAGGCGCTGTCGGTTTCGCGAAAGCGCCGCTCCATATTCGGCAGCACACCCTCGAACGGCGCGCTCGGTCGTGTATTTCCGCAGCCCGTCGTCATAGGTCACCGCGATCGGCTCGCCCTCGGAGCCCGAGAGGATCGCCCGCCGCATCTTTTCCGGCAGCTCGCGCCACGGCGTGTGCATGCTTTGGCGGAAATGCCGGGCAATGCTTTCCAAGGTTTGCGTGTAGTACTGCGAGGAAGAGTGCGACCACGGGCTGACCGCACCCTCGGCAAGGCTGCGGCCCTCGTCATGCACGATAAGGCCGGGATCGAAATAAAGCTTGGTGCCGAGCCCGTCGCAGGCCGGGCAGGCGCCAAACGGGTTGTTGAACGAGAACAGCCGCGGCTCGATCTCCGGGATCGTAAATCCCGACACCGGGCAGGCGAATTTCGCTGAAAAGATCGTCTCCTCGCCCAAATCGGCGTTTTCGGTGATGGCGATCCCGTCGGCGAGGTCGAGTGCGGTCTCGAACAAATCGGCGAGCCGGTTGCCAAGGTCGGGCGACACGACGATGCGGTCGACGACGACCGCGATGTCGTGCTTGAGGTTTTTTTTGAGCGCGCCGGCCTCGTCGAGCTCGACCATCTTGCCGTCGATCTTGACCCGCTGAAAGCCGCGTTTGCGCAGGTCGATCAACTCCTTGCGGTATTCGCCCTTGCGTCCGCGCGCGATCGGGGCGAGCAGGTAGAGCCGCGTGCCCTCGGGCATCGCCATGACGCGGTCGACCATCTGCGACACGGTCTGGCTGACGATCGGCAAACCGGTCGCCGGCGAATACGGGACGCCGACACGCGCCCATAGGAGGCGCATGTAGTCGTATATCTCGGTCACCGTCGCGACCGTCGAGCGCGGGTTGCGCGAGGTCGTTTTCTGCTCGATCGAGATCGCCGGCGACAGGCCCTCGATCGAACTCGACCTCGGGCTTTTGCATCAGTTCGAGGAATTGCCGCGCATAGGCCGACAGGCTCTCGACATAGCGGCGCTGGCCCTCGGCATAGATCGTGTCGAAGGCGAGCGAGGATTTGCCCGAACCCGACAGGCCGGTGATCACCACCAGGCTGTCGCGCGGCAAATCGACGTCGATGTTCTTCAGATTGTGCTCGCGCGCACCGCGGATCCGGATCTGCTGCTGCATGGTGCAAACTTAGCGCGAGAAGCCAGGCGGCGCTACCGTGCGCGGCGCCAGGCATCCGAAGTGGCTGGGGTCGTCACGCTCGCTGCCACCTCTCCGATGCCGCGATGGCCGAACCCTCGGCGCGGTCGGCCGAAGAGCCCGTCGGTCCGCATCGGTAGTTTCGAGTAATGGCATATTTGTTGGCTCCGTCGAACCCGCGTTAGTCAATCACCTGATGCGTTTCCAATGCGTGATGCGCTTTTATTGGTGGCGGGAGCTGGTTAACCAAATGGTCGAATTCCGGTTGACGCCGATTACCGTCCGCTGTTCAGATAAACGCAAGCTCTCTCCAGGGTGATCCGCGATGGACGAATGGACGGTCATAGCCTACGGCGCGTTCGGCCTGTCCGCCGCGGCGTCACTGCTGCAGGTCGGCAATTGGCTGTTGCGCGCCAATCCCCAGGCGATCGTCAATGCCGGGCGGTGGTCGCTCGTCGGGCTCGGCGTGACGGCGGCGGCCATCCTGCTGTGGCTGACGGCAAGCGGTCGCTGGACGCTGGCGCTGATGCTGGCGAGCTTCATGATGCCGGTCTTTGTGCACGGGGCGCCGCGCTGGCGTACCGTGCTCGGTCCGCTCCCGATTTTGAAAAACCTTTGGCCGGCTTCCGGGGCGAGTTTTGGTGGGGGCGTGCATGCGGCTGCGCGCGGTGTCGATCGGCGCCTGGTCGAGCAGTCGCTGGCAGTCCTGAGGGCGTATCTCGATCAGGCAGGACGACCGGATGCGACCGACCGCGACGGCGCCGGGCACAGAGCAATGTCGGCGGCCGAGGCACTCGACACCCTCGGGCTCGATCCCGGCGCTCAACCGGACCAAATCCGGGAAGCGCATCGCCGGCTGGAGCAGCGGGTCGATCCTGCCTTTGGCGGGACGCAATACTTGGCGGACAAGATCGACGAAGCAAAGCGCGTCCTTCTTGGACGGTTATAGTGCGGTTGCAAACAGGGCGAGTGTTTGCGTGACATTTGTCCGGAGGGGGATTAACGCCATGTCCGAAAAGCGTGAGGCCAAGCCGGGAACGGCCGAGGATCGGGCTAGTGAGCCAAAGACTCGAGGTCGACCTGCGAAACGAGTCGGCGGATTTGCCGGCGACGCCTGAAACCCCGGAGGAGAGATTTCTGAGGCGCAAGGCCGAGGTCGGCGAGCACGACCACGCGGAGTTTGTCGAGTATCTGCAAGAAAAGCGCGAGCACGAAAAGCCGCCCGCGCCGCCGCAACCGCCGAAAACCAAAGTAAAAGTCAACCGCCGCAATTTGCTGAAGGTCGTCGCCGGCACCGCGGTTGTCGGCGAGGCGGCGGCGCTCGGCTATTCGGTGGTCAAGAACCAGATTCCGGCGCACGGCGCGCAGCATGCCGGCGCCACCTATACCGAGGCCCAGCGCCACAACATCGAGCGCGAATTGATCAACCCCAGGGCCGACGTCGGCGGCAGAGGATTTGGCAGCTGGGTATTGCTGATGCCGACCAAGATGGGCGGCGGCACCTACGCGGTGAACCTCAATACCGGCCGTTGCCTGGCGTGGATTTCGTATTGGCCGTACGGCGATTTCAACCCGATCTCGCATCATTTGTGCGCGTTCCCGAGCGCCGACCCGGCGCAGGGTTTCGAATGGGTCAACAGCACCCAGGGCGGCAAGAACGCGCTGATTTACGGCATTCCGACCAGCATCACGACGCCGGGCGAAGGGTTCAACATCTATCGCGTGCGCTATGACGGCTCGCAGATGGAAGTCATGGAAAACGTCGCCGAAACCACCGGTCTCGGCCTCGGCGTCCATGTGACCATCGATCCTCGGACCGCCGAGCGCTATTTCGTCACCGACGGACAGAAGGACATTGCGGCGTGTTTCGACCGCCGCACGTCGCGCGTCATCGCGGCGCTCAAATACGATTGGGAACCCCGCGACCAAAACCTGGCGATGGGCTGGCGCAACGGCGGGACCCTGACGATCTCGAAGATCCATCCCGATCCGACGACCGGAAAATACGATTATCTCGGCACCAAGGGCCAAAAGATCGAATGGGAAATGGTGCCGATGGGCGAGCTGTTCGTCGAGGAGGGAACGCTGCCCGGCGACGACCCGCACCATTTGAGCGGCGCCGACGGCACGATCTGGCACCCGAGCGGGCGCTGGGCCTCGACTGTCGTACGCTTGTGCGGCGGTCAGGTCATTCTCGACGCCGAGAACAATTTCGAGCCGGTTGCGTTTCTGCAATTCAACAAGGACATGCCGGACCAGTTCCCGGTTACCAGGATCGACGCCGACCATTGGCAGGTGAGGTTCGACCGGATCGACTCACCGGGCCACGAGGTCGGCTTTTCGCCCGACGGCCGTTTCCTGTGCATGATGAACAATCTGCGCGAGAACAACTGTGCGGTGTTCGATTTCGAGCGATCCCGACCCGCGCAATTGGAAAAAGATCGCGCATGTCGAAGACCCGCTGTGGCGCGGCAAGTATCCGAACCCGTTCCACATGGTATTTTCCAAGGACGGGTCGAAATTGTACCTGTCGATCCTGCATCCGTCGCCGGCGCGCAGCGGGGTCATGGTGGTCGACACCAATACCTGGACAATCAAAAAGGAGATCCAGGGGATCGGGCCGGACATGCAGACCCTGGCGATCACCTATGACGGCAAATACGTCGTCGGCGTCTTCAGCGGTTTTCAGCGCCTGGAGAGCGGCATCGCCTTTATCGACGCCGAGACCGACGAATTGGTCGGGATCTGGCCGAGCAATGGCGGCCATCACGACTGTGTGATCATCCCGACCGAGCTCGAGCACATGAAGCACACACGGTCGTGCACGCTTTAGGGCAAACACCCCGCGCGAGAGCAAAACTCAGAGGCACATGGCGAGAGGCCGGACGGATCGCTGGCTGCTGATCCGCCTGGCGGCGCAAAATGTCGGGCGACGCCGGTTGCGAGCGGTTTTGCTCGCCATGGCGGTGATGCTCGGCGTCGGCGTCGGATTTGCAGGATTTGTCACCGGCTGGGCGTTGTCGGACGGGATCGAGGCCAGCCTCGCGCGGATGGGCGCCGATCTGCTCGTCGTCCCGCGCAACACTTTGGTCAACATCACCGCCAGCCTGCTGACGGTACAGCCGACCGACGAGAGCCTGCCGGCCGATTTGGCGGATAAACTCGACAGCGGTCCCGGGTGTGGCGCGGGCAGCGCCGCAGCGCATCGTGCCGGCGCTGGTCGACGGCCGTTCGGCCACTCTGATCGCGTTCGAGCCGGCCCGCGATTTTTCGGTCCTGACCTGGCTCGGCCGGCACGAGGCCGGGCCGCTCGGCAGCGGCGGGGTCATCGCCGGCAGCCGGGTGGCGGGGCGGACCGGCGACGAGGTTACGGTCTGCGGCAAGCCGATGAAAATCTACGGCCGGCTCGACAAGACCGGGGTCGGGCCGTTCGACGAATCCTGGTTTGTCAGCTTCGACGGCCTCGCCGGCATCGCCGACTTTTGCCGTGCCAATCGCGCTCCCGCCCGCGCAGCGCCGGGTGCGGCCGCAGCCGAAAGCCTCGGCCATGCCGGCGGTCAGGCATGCCTGCCCGATCTGAAGCTCGACCGGGTATCGGCCTTTCTGCTGCAACTGGCGCCGGGGGCGAAGATCGACGACATCCGCTTCGCCCTCGGCCAATTTCCCGATCTGCGCGTCGTCGAGGGCAACACGGTCTTGACCACGTCGCGCCAGGCGCTCGGCGCCTTGCTGCTCGGCATCGCGGTTTTCACCTTGTTTCAGCTGACCGCGTTGCTGATCGTCGTCTCGCTGCTGTTTTCGGCAATGGTGCAAGAGCGTTGGCGCGAGGTCGGGCTGTTGCGCGCGATGGGGGCGAAGCCCAACCAGATCATGACCGTGATCCTCGGCGAGGCGGCGATCGTCACCGGCCTCGGCGGTCTTGCCGGTCTCGTTTTTGGGGCGGCGTTGCTGCTGGTCTTCGCCCGCTCGCTCGGGTTTTATTTCGGTCTGCTCGGCGTGCCGTTCGCGTGGCCGCCGCTCGCGGTGATCGAAGGCGGAGCGATCGCCGCGCTCGTCTTTTCGGCCATCCTCGGGCTCGCCGGTGCGTTTCTGCCGGCCTGGCGGGTGCGGCGGATGGCGCCTTATGCGCTGATCCAGGGCGAGGTCCGGTGACGTGGGGCTGTCGGCGCGCGGACTGACCAAGCGCTATGGCGGCGAACCCGGCTACGAGGCGGTGCGCGGCGCCAGTCTCGAACTCGACGCCGGCGAATTTGTCGCCATCGTCGGCCGCTCCGGTTCGGGCAAGTCGACCTTGCTGGCAATGCTGGGTGCGCTGACCCGGCCGAGCGCCGGCGAATTGCGGCTCGACGGCGCCGATATCTGGACCCTGTCTGAGGCGAAACTCGCTGAATTCCGCTGCCGCCATGTCGGATTCGTCTTTCAATTCGCCAGCCTGCTGCCGAATTTGACGGCTCTCGACAACGTTGCGGTCCCCGCCCTGCTCGGCCGGACGATGACGCCCGAGGCCGCCTATGCGAGGGCCGCCGATCTTCTCGCCCGCGTCGGGCTCGCCGAGCGCGCCGATGCCTACCCCGGCACGATGTCGGGTGGCGAGCAGCGCCGCGTCGTGATCGCGAGGGCCTTGGTCAACGCGCCGCGCCTGCTGCTCGCCGACGAGCCGACCAGCGATCTCGACCAGGACACCGAAGGCGAAATCATCGATCTGCTGTCGCGGTTGCGGGCCAGCGAGGGCTTCTGTTTTGTTCTCGTCACGCACGATCTCGAACTCGCGCATCGGGCGCAGCGCGTATTTGAGATGCGGCAGGGTGTCTTGACGCGGTTCGACATGACCCGGGCGGCAGGCGCCGCCGAAATACGCACATGGGCCCCGCGGCCCGAACCGGCGCGGGTTCTGGGACCGCCGGCCGAGCCCGCCTTGGCGACAACGCCGATCCCTCTCGGCCGCGATTTATGGCGCGGCGTGCAGCTGGCGGTTCTGGCCGGAGCCGCATTGTTCGGCGTGATTTTGCTGCTCGATTTTGCGGTCGGGAGGTATCAGGCCGCTGAGATTTGCGAGCGCTCGGGGCGCGCCGCGGCGTTGGCGGAATTGGCGCTCGACACGTTGCGCGGCGATGTCGAGCGGGTGGCGGACCTCGGCGGCGGGCAATACGAGCTGACGGTCTATCTGCAAAACGTCGGCGGTGGCGCCCCGATCTATGTGATGTCGCCCGACATGCATGCCTATGTTCAGATCGGCAAGGAGTGGCGCGAATTGCCGATCGCCGCGGTCGATGCCGGGACCGGGCAAGTTCTCAAAATCGAAGGCAAGCAAGACTATCGCTATCATTTTGAAGCGCACCCGCCTGATTTTGCCCAGTTGCTGCCCAATTACATGCATGTCCGCTTTGCCGACACGATGCTGGTAAGCTCGAGCAGCACGCCGAAAGGCGACGTGTTCGACCGCCGCGACAATTACTACGTCTATTTAAAACCGTCGGGCATCCCCGACGACGTGATCCTGAAGAGGATGCGCTTTCCAGGGAAGCCGCCCGTCTGGATCCCGATGCCGCCGCACTGACCCCGGCCCGCCTCCATGAGAATGCCCGGAAGCTCCGAAGCCGCTGCCCGTGCTGCTGTCGCAGGCCTGTGCCTGCAAAGCGGTCGCTGATTATGAAATCGGTCCCGACGCAACCGTGCCGCTCACAGAGGCTATTTCCGCAACCGAGACCGCCGGGAATTTCATCGACCGGATCGCCGAGCTGCTGGTAATTAATCGATAAATTCTATGTAATCCGGGGAATGACGGAATGGCGACAGAGGTTGACGCGATGAGCGGGCTGCGCGCCGATTACGTCGTGGTCGGCGCCGGGTCGGCGGGCTGTGTCATCGCCGACCGGCTGAGCGAGGACGGCGCCCAGGTCGTGCTGCTCGAAGCCGGGCCGCGCGACTGGCACCCGATGATCCACATCCCGGCCGGCGCCCTGCATTTGCGCGCCAACCCCTTGGTCAACTGGAACTATTACACCGAGCGCGAAGACGCCATCGGCGGCCGGTCGCTGCATTGGCCGCGCGGCCGGGTGCTGGGCGGCACCAGCTCGATCAACGGGATGCTCTATGTCCGCGGCAATCCGGCCGATTACGACGGCTGGGCGCAGATGGGCTGCCGCGGGTGGAGCTATGCCGATGTCCTGCCGCTGTTCAGGAAATCGGAGAATTACGGGTCGGGCGACCCCGAATACCGCGGCACGGGCGGCCCGCTGCCGGTCGAGGACTACCGCACCATCCTGCCGTTGACCCACCGCTTTGTCGAAGCGGCGCAGCAAGCCGGCTTCGCGCTGACCCCGGACTACAACGGCGCGACGCAGGAGGGCGTGGGCTATTCGCAAATGACGCGCGGCGGCCGGTTTCGCGGCTCGACCGCGCAAACCTTTCTCGCCGAAGCGCGCCGGCGCAAGAACCTGCGGGTGATCACCAAGGCCGTCGCCACCTGCATCGGCTTTAACGGGCGGCGCTGCACCGGCGTCGCCTTTCGCCGGAACGGCCGGATCGATCACGTGGCCGCGGCGCGCGAGGTGATCTTGTGCGGCGGCGCCGTCAATTCGCCGCATCTGCTGCAGGTGTCGGGGATCGGGCCGGCATCCCACCTGCGCTCGATCGGCGTGCCGGTGGTGCACGACCTGCCGGGCGTCGGCAGCAACCTGTCCGACCACATCGCCGCGCGGGTGACCCACCGGGTCAAGGACGAGGTGTCGGTCAACCAGCTGGCGCGCGGCGCCGGGCTGGTGCGCGAGATCGGCCGCTACGCCGTCTCCGGCCGCGGCGCGCTGACTTTTGGCGTCACCACCGCGATGGTGTTTTGCCGCAGCCGCGAGGGGCTCGCCAGTCCCGACCTGCAATTGCTGTTCACGCCCGGGACATATGACCCGAGCGCGGTCGGCAAATTGGAACGGGAGCCGGGCATGACGATCGTTGTCTGTGCGGTTCGGCCCGACAGCCGCGGCACGATCATGGCGCGCTCGGGCGACCCGTTGGAGCGCCCGGCGATCCGGCCGAATTACCTGTCGGCGGCAAGCGACGTGCAGGTGCTGCTGTCCGGGATCGACCACACCCGGCGGATCTTCGAGGCGCCGCCGCTGGCGCGGCACAGCGCGGTCGAGACGATGCCGGGTCCGGACATCCGCTCGCAACCGGCGCTGACCGAATTCGTGCATCAGGCGGCGATCAACCTTCATCATCCGGTCGGCACCTGCCGGATGGGCGAAGACCCGATGGCGGTCGTCGACTTGCGGCTGCGGGTGCGCGGTGTCAGCGGGCTGCGCGTCGTCGACGCCTCGGTGATGCCGACGGTTACTACAGGCAACACCAACGCGCCGACGATCATGATCGGCGAAAAGGGCGCGGCGATGATCCGTGAAGATGCGAAAGCCGCCTGAACCCGCTGCTCGAGGCCGCTTGCGCGCGTCGAGCGCGGTGCGCTTCGGAACGGCTGCCGGCAAATGCCGACGCGCCGACAGCCCTTGCGAGGCCGGCGAAATTCGACTATATTCGCGTGATGTGAAGGTCCGCGGTTCGGACCGTCTTGCAAGGTGGGCCGACGGCCCACTTTTTCGTATCTGCGCAGTAGGTTCGGGAGCAGAGGTCGGATATTTGGTCGACACCACCGGCATCACGCAGATGATCGAGCCGTCGCTCACGGCGATGGGCTATCGCATAGTGCGGGTCGTCGTCACGAGCGGGCGGCGCTCGACATTGCAGGTCATGGCCGAACGGGTTGACGACGTTCCGATGACGGTTGACGACTGCGCGACGATCAGCCGTTCGGTCTCGGCGCTGCTCGATGTCGCCGATCCGATCGCCGGCGCCTACACGCTCGAAATCAGCTCGCCCGGCATCGACCGCCCGCTGGTGCGGCCCGAGGATTACGACCGCTTCAGCGGCTTCGAAGCCCGAATTGAGTTGAGCGCGCCGCTCGACGGCCGCAAGCGGTTTCGCGGACGCCTGCTCGGCATCGCGGACGGCGCTGTTCGTCTCGCCACCGAAGCCGGCGAGGCGAGGCTGCCGCTTGCCGCCGTGACGCGGGCGAAACTGGTCATCACCGACGATCTGATCGCCGCCTCCCAACCATCTGTCCAATAACGCAAAGCCCTAGGAACTCGCCCGGAAAGCTCATGGAAAGCACTGTCACCTACGCCCGCCCGGAACTGCTTGCAGGTCGCCGACACCGTCGCTCGCGACAAGGGCATCGACCGCGACGAAGTGCTCGAGGCGATGGAGCAGGCGATCCAGAAGGCCGGCCGCTCGAAATACGGCCAGGAATACGACATTCGCGCCGAGATCGACCGCCGCAACGGCGAGATCCGGCTGCTGCGTTTTCGCGAGGTGGCCGACCCGATCGAAAACGAGGCGACCCAAATCCCGCTGGCACAGGCGCAGCGCCTCAATCCCGAAGCCGAGATCGGCGACTTTATCACCGATCCGCTGCCGCCGATCGATTTCGGCCGCATCGCCGCGCAGACCGCCAAGCAGGTCATCGTGCAAAAGGTGCGCGACGCCGAGCGCCAGCGCCAGTTCCAGGAATTCAAGGACCGCATCGGCGAGATCGTCAACGGCCTCGTCAAGCGGGTCGAGTTCGGCAACGTCGTGGTCGATCTCGGCCGCGCCGAAGCGATGGTGCGCCGCGACGAGTTGATGCCGCGCGAGAGCTTTCGCCAGGGCGAGCGGGTGCGCGCCTACATCTACGACGTGCGCCAGGAGCCGCGCGGCCCGCAGATCTTCCTGTCGCGCACCCATCCGCAATTCATGGCCAAGCTGTTCGCGCAGGAAGTGCCGGAGATCTACGACAGCATCATCGAGATCAAGGCGGTGGCGCGCGATCCCGGCAGCCGCGCCAAGATCGCGGTTGTCTCGCGCGACAGCGGCATCGACCCGGTCGGCGCCTGCGTCGGCATGCGCGGCAGCCGCGTTCAGGCCGTCGTCGGCGAGCTGCAGGGCGAGAAGATCGACATCATCCCGTGGGCCTCCGACCCCGCGACCTTCGTCGTCAACGCGCTGGCGCCGGCCGAGGTCAGCAAGGTGGTCATGGACGAGGAGCAGCGCCGGGTCGAGGTCGTCGTGCCCGACGACCAGCTGAGCCTCGCGATCGGGCGCCGCGGCCAGAATGTGCGGCTCGCCTCGCAACTGACCGGCTGGGATATCGACATCCTGACCGAGGCCGAGGAGTTGGAGCGGCGCACCGAGGAATTCCGCAGCCGCAGCAAGATGTTCATCGACGCTCTCGACATCGACGAGGTGATCGCGCAACTGCTGGTGACCGAGGGCTTCAGCTCGCTCGAAGAGGTCGCCTATGTGGCGGCGGAAGACCTCGCCGACATCGAGGGGTTCGACACCGACATCGCCGAAGAGCTGCAGGCGCGGGCGCGCAACGCGCTGGAGCGGCGCGATCGCGAGTATGAGGAGCGGCGGCTCGAACTCGGCGTCGCCGACGATTTGGCGGCGCTTGACGGCCTGACCCCGGGCATGCTGGTCGCGGTCGGCGAGAAGGGCGTCAAAACCCTCGACGATTTCGCCGATCTCGCCGGCGACGAGCTGCTGGAGCTGCTGAGCGCATCCGACAAGGGCGGCGTCACGCTCGACCTCGAAGCGGCGAACGCGCTGATCATGCAGGCGCGCGCGCACTGGTTCGAAGACGAAGCGGCAGAGCCTGCCGCGTCGGTGCCGGAGTAGGCGCAACGAAGCTCAGCGAGCCACCCGACACGGGTGGACCCGTCGACCTGCGAAAGCGGGCCGCAACGCCGCTGCCTGGCGACGGCCGACTGTCTGTGACCGATCCGATCTGCTGCGCTTTGTCGTAGGTCCCGATGGTGAACTGGTGCCCGATATCGGCGCGCGCCTGCCGGGACGGGGTTTGTGGTTGACGCCGCGCCGGGATATAGTGGAACGGGCGGTGACAAAGCGCCTGTTTGCGCGCGCGGCGCGGCGGCCGGTCGCGGTTCCTGACGGGCTGGCGGACCGCGTCGAGGCGTTGCTGGCGCAGCGCTGCGTCGATGCGATTGGGCTGGCGCGCCGAGCGGGCCTCGCGGTTGCCGGCTTCGAGCGGGTGTCCGAGGCGGTGCGCGGCGGGAAGGTTGCGGTGCTGTTCGCGGCGATTGACGGAGCCGAGGGCGGACGCCGTAAACTCCAATCGCTCGGCCGCGGCCTGCCATTGGCGTGCGTGCTGACGGCGGCAGAGATGGGCGTGGCGTTTGGCCGCGAGCACGTGGTGAACGCATCGCTGGGGTCCGGCCCGCTGTGCCGGCGGCTCCTGTCCGATGCGCATAAGCTGGCCGGCTTTCGCACAGCAGCGGTGGTCGAGCGAGCGCTGACAACTGTTCCCGCCGGGCCGGCGCGGCGGGATGACGGTATTGGAGCGAGATGACCGACGCGACTGAGCAAGAGCAGAAACGGCCGCTGACCCTGGCCCGCCCCGGCGGCAGGCTGGAGTTGCGCAAGGGTGTGGAAACCGGCCAGGTTCGCCAGAGCTTCTCGCACGGCCGTTCCAAGACGGTCACCGTCGAGGTGCGCAAAAAGCGCATGGTCGGGCCGGGCACGCCGGAACCCGGCAAGGCCGAGCCCGCGCCTGCGGTCGCGCGCGAGGCGGCGCCGGTCGCGCGTCCGCAGCCTTCCGAGCCGGCGCGCCGCCCGGTCGTCATCCCGCGCACGCTGACTGCCGAGGAGCGCGCCGGGCGCGTGCGCGCCGTGCAGGACGCGCAAAAGGCCGACGAGGAGACGCGCCGTCGCGCGGCGCTCGCCGAAGCCGACCGCCGCCGCCAGGAGGAGGAGCGCGCCGTCGAGGACGCGCGCCGCCGCGCCGAAGAGGAAGTCCGCGCCAAGGCCGAGGAGGAAGAAGCCCGCCGCCGCGCCGTGGAGGACGCGCGCAAGCGCTCCGAAGACGAGGCGGCGCGGCGCAAGGAGGAGGAGTCGCGGCGCGAGGTCGCCGAGCGCGCCGGCAAGGCGGCGGCGGCAAAGGTCGCCGCTCTCGCCGCCGCCGGCAAGGTCGCGGTGCCGGCCGAAGAGGAAGAGGAAGAGGCCCGGGGCCGCGCCGCGCCCGGCGCCAGGCCCGAAATCAAAAAGCCGGCGGCCCCGGTCCGCCGCGACGAGATGCGCCGGCGCGCCGGCAAGATCACCGTCACCCGCGCGCTTTCCGGCGACGAAGGCGAGCGGATGCGCAGCCTCGCCTCGGTGCGGCGGGCCCGCGAGCGCGAGCGCCTGCGGCTGCACCAGTACGAGCAGGAAGCGGTCAAGGTCGTGCGCGACGTGGTCGTTCCCGAGACCATCACCGTGCAGGAGCTGGCGAACCGCATGGCCGAGCGCGGCGCCGACGTAATCAAGGCGCTGATGCGCATGGGGGTCATGGCGACGATCAACCAGGTCATCGACGCCGACACCGCCGAGCTGGTCGTCAGCGAGTTCGGCCACCGACTGCGCCGCGTGTCGGAAGCCGATGTCGAGATCGGCCTGCGCGGCGAAGCCGACGATGCCGAGAGACGCTGGAGCCGCGCGCACCCGGTGGTCACGGTCATGGGCCATGTCGACCACGGCAAGACCTCGCTGCTCGACGCGCTGCGCGAGACCGATGTCGCGGCCGGCGAGGCCGGCGGCATCACCCAGCATATCGGCGCCTATCAGGTCACCCTGCAAAGCGGCAAGCAGATCACCTTCATCGACACGCCGGGCCACCAGGCCTTCACCGCGATGCGCGCGCGCGGCGCCAACGTCACCGACATCGTCGTGCTGGTGGTGGCCGCCGATGACGGCATCATGGAGCAGACGGTCGAGGCGATCCGTCATGCCAAGGCGGCAAAGGTGCCGATCATCGTCGCCATCAACAAGATCGACAAGCCCGAGGCGCAGCCCGAGCGGGTGCGGCAGGAGCTGCTGCAGCACGAGCTCGTGGTCGAGGAGCTCGGCGGCGAGGTGCTCGACGTCGAAGTCTCGGCGCTGAAGAAGACCAATCTCGACAAGCTCGAGGAGGCGATCCTGCTGCAGGCCGAAATGCTCGATCTCAAGGCCAATCCGAACCGGCCGGCCGAAGGCGTCGTGATCGAGGCCAAGCTCGAACGCGGCCGCGGCCCGGTCGCCACCGTGCTGATCCAGCGCGGCACGCTGCGGGTCGGCGACATCTTTGTCGCCGGCAGCGAATGGGGCCGGGTGCGCGCGCTCGTCGACGATCGCGGCGAGAGCCAGGCCGAAGCCGGCCCGTCGACGCCGGTCGAGGTGCTGGGCCTCAACGGCAGCGCCGCTCGCCGGCGACGATTTCGTCGTCGCCGAAAGCGAGAGCCGGGCGCGCGAGATCGCCGATTTCCGCCAGCGCCGCCGGCGCGACGCGGCCGCGGCGGCCGGCGGGCGCGGCACGCTCGAGCAGATGTTCTCGCAGATCGCCGCCGGCGCCGCCAAGGAGCTGCCGGTCGTCGTCAAATCCGACGTGCAGGGCTCGCTCGAGGCGATCGTCGGCTCGCTCGAAAAGACTCGACCGACGAGGTCGTCGGTGCGCGTGCTGCATTCGGCGGTCGGCGGCATCACCGAAAGCGACGTGATCCTCGCCAAGGCGTCGGACGCGGTGATCATCGGCTTCAATGTCCGCGCCAATCCGCAGGCGCGCGACCTGGCCCGGCGCGACGGCGTCGAGATCCGCTATTACTCGATCATCTACAACGTGATCGACGACATGCGCGGCGCGCTGTCCGGGCATGCTGTCGCCGACCTTGCGCGAGCGGTTCCTCGGCAACGCCGCGATCCGCGAGGTGTTCAACATCACCAGGGTCGGCAAGGTCGCCGGCTGCATGGTGACCGAAGGCATCGTCCGGCGCGGCGCCAAGGTCCGCCTGCTGCGCGACAACGTCGTGATCCACGAAGGCACGCTGAAGACGCTGAAGCGCTTCAAGGACGAGGTCCGCGAGGTCAGGGAAGGCTACGAATGCGGCATGGCGTTCGAGAACTATGACGATATCCAGATCGGCGACGTGATCGAGTGCTTCGAGATCGAGGAAGTCGCCCGCGCGCTGTAGCGGCGCGCGATACTGCTGAGAAGGAGCCGCAGAATCAGCGATGGCCAAGCGTCGCCGTGACCGGCAGCGCCCCGACGGCGAGACCTCAGGCCGCGCCGTGAGCCAGCGCCAGCTGCCGCGTCGGCGAAGAGATGCGCCACGCTGCTGGCGCAGATTCTGCGCGCGGCGAGCTGCGCGACCCGGCTCTGCGCGAAGCCAACATCACCGTGACCGAGGTGCGGGTCAGCCCCGATCTGCGCAACGCCACCGCTTTCGTGATGCCGCTCGGCGGCGCCAAGGCCGACGAAATCATCGCGGCGCTCAAGCGCAGCGCCCCGTTCCTGCGGGGCTGGCGGCGCGCCGATCTGCAGCTGCGCCACGTGCCCGAACCTGACTTCGCGCTCGACGAGACCTTCGATCAGGCCGAGCGGATCTCGGCTGTGCTCGCGCGGCCCGAGGTCGCGCGCGATCTGCACCCGCAGCCGGCGGAAGGCGAGACCGACGATGATGCCGCGTAACCAAGGGCTGAACGGCTGGCTCGTCATCGACAAGCCGCCGGGCATTACCTCCAACGCGGTCGTCGAGCACGGTCCGCCGCGCGACCGGCGTCAAGGCCGGCCATGCCGGCACGCTCGATCCGCTGGCGACCGGCGTGCTGCCGATCGCGCTCGGCGAGGCGACCAAGACCGTCGCTTATGCGATGAGCGCGCGACAAGAGCTATCGATTCCGCATGCGCTGGGGCGATGCGCCGCGACACCGACGACGGCGAGGGCGAGGTCATCGGCGAGAGCCCGGCGCGGCCGCGACGAGGCGACGATCGCGGCGATGCTGCCGCGCTTTACCGGCACGATCGTGCAGACGCCGCCGGCCTATTCGGCGCTCAAGATCGCGGGCGGCGCGCCTATGAGCTGGCCCGCGCCGGGCGAGCGCCGCCGCTCAGCCGCGCGACCGGTCGAGATCGCCGAGCTTGCGAGCTACCGCGACATGCCCGACCCGGACCATGCCGATTTCGAGGCCGTTGTCGGCAAGGGCACCTATATCCGCGCCCTTGCCCGCGATCTTGGCGCTGGCGCTCGGCACGCTCGGCCATGTCACGGCAGCTGCGCCGCTCGCGGTCGGCCGCTTCACCGAAGCGCAAGCGATTTCGCTGGATATCTGGCGGTTGCATCGGGCATAGTCGTTGCCGCTTCCGGGCATCTGCTGCCGATCGAGACCGCGCTGGACGACATCCCGGCGCTGGCCTTGACGGCGGCCGAGGCCGGCCGGCTGCGTCGCGGGCAGCGCGTGACGCTGCCCGCATCCGGCGGACAGGACGCGTCTCGATCGGCTCGACGACGGCACGATCGTCGGTGCCTGGCATGGCGGTGCCCTGGTCGCGCTGGCGAGGATCGAAGACGGCGGTCTTCGCCCGGTGCGGGTGATCAATTGTTGAAGAGGATTGATCGATGTCGATTACCGCCGAGCGCAAGCAGGAGCTCATTACGGAATACGCCACCAAAACCGGCGACACCGGTTCGCCCGAAGTGCAGGTCGCGATCCTGTCGCGAACGCATCCGCAACCTGACCGATCATCTGGGGACGCATAAGAAGGACTTCCATTCGCGGCGCGGCCTGCTCGTCATGGTCGGCCAGCGCCGCGCCTGCTGGATTATCTCAAGCGCGCGAATGCGAGCCGCTACGAGACGCTGATCGGGCGCCTGGGGCTGCGCCGGTGACGCGCCGACGCCGGTGACGCTCCGCGACCGGCGACGTTTGCCGTTCTCCGGATCGGCGCGAAGCAGGCCCGCCTGTCATTGTCAGCGTCGCCGCTGGCGGCGGTGCGCGGTACGCCCGCGGCCGGAGCCGGCAGGACGGCTCGCCGCGCGGCAATTTTCGAAAAGGATGAATAAGAATGTTCGAGGTTTATCGCAAGGAACTGATGTGGGGCGGCCGCCGCCTCGATGCTCGAAACCGGCAAGATCGCGCGCCAGGCCGACGGCGCGGTGCTCGCGACCTATGGCGAGACCACGGTGCTGTGCACCGCCGTCGCGTCGAAAACCGCCAAGCCCGGGCAGGATTTCTTCCCGCTGACCGTCAACTACCAGGAAAAGACCTTCGCCGCCGGCAAGATCCCGGGCGGCTTCTTCAAGCGCGAAGGCCGTCCGTCGGAAAAGGAGACGCTGACCTCGCGCCTGATCGACCGGCCGATCCGGCCGCTGTTCGCGCCGGGCTTCCGCAACGAGACGCAGGTCGTCTGCACCGTGCTGAGCCACGATCTCGAAAACGATCCCGACATCGTCGCGCTGGTCGGCGCTCGGCGGCGCTGACGATCTCGGGCATCCCGTTCCTGGGCCCGATCGGCGGCGCGCGCGTCGGCTATATCGACGGCCAGTACGTGCTCAACCCGACCATCGACGACCTGCCGCGACTCGCAGCTCGACCTCGTCGTCGCCGGCACCGCCGAAGGCGTGCTGATGGTCGAATCCGAGGCCAAGGAGCTGTCCGAGGACGTCATGCTCGGCGCCGTGATGTTCGGCCATCGCGGCTTCCAGCCGGTGATCCAGGCGATCATCGAGCTGGCCGAGACCTGCGCCAAGGAGCCGTGGGACCTGCCGCCGAGCAGCCGCCCGAGGCCGACGCGATCGAGGCCAAGCTGCGCGAGGCGCGTCGGCCCGCTGATCGAGGCCGCCTATGCGCGAGCAGGGCAAGCAGGACGCGCAGCAACCGGCTCGACGCCGCCAAGGCGCAGGTCGCCGACGCTGTTCGCCGACGAGGACGCAGCGCGCGCTCGGCGCTGCAAGCTCTTCAAGGATCTCGAGAAGGAGATCGTCCGCGGCGCCATCCTGCGCGGCGGCAGCCGCGCATCGACGGCCGCGACACCAAGACGGTGCGGCCGATCGTCGGTCGAGGTCGGCGTGCTGCCGCGCGCCCACGGCTCGGCGCTGTTCACCCGCGGCGAGACCCAGGCGCTGGTCGTGGCGACGCTCGGCACCGGCCAGGACGAGCAGATCATCGACGCGCTCGAAGGCGAGTACCGCGAGAACTTCATGCTGCACTACAATTTCCCGCCCTATTCGACCGGCGAGGCGGGCCGCATGGGCTCGCCCGGCCGGCGCGAGATCGGCCACGGCAAGCTCGCCTGGCGCGCGGTGCGTCCGCTGCTGCCGATCGAAGGACAGCTTCCCCTACACGATCCGCGTCGTCTCGGAGATCACCGAGTCGAACGGCTCGTCGTCGATGGCCTCGGTGTGCGGCGCGTCGCTCGTCGCTGATGGATGCCGGCGTGCCGCTGACGCGCCCGGTCGCCGGCATCGCCATGGGCCTGATCAAGGAGGCCGACGGCTTTGCCGTCCTCTCCGACATCCTCGGCGACGAGGATCATCTCGGCGACATGGACTTCAAGGTCGCCGGCACCGAGCAGGGCATCACCGCGCTGCAGATGGACATCAAGATCACCTCGATCACCGAGGAGATCATGCGGATCGCGCTGGACCAGGCGCAGCGACGGCCGCATCCACATCCTCGGCGAGATGGCGCAAGGCGCTTGACCGGCGCGCGCGACGCGGTCAGCGAGCAACGCGCCGCGCATCACCACGCTTCAGCATCCCGAAGGACAAGATCCGCGAGGTCATCGGCTCGGGCGGCAAGGTCATCCGCGAGATCACCGAGACCACCGGCGCCAAGATCGACATCGACGACGACGGCACGATCAAGGTCGCCGCGGTCGACGGCAACGCCGCGCAGGCGGCGATCGACTGGATCCGCGGCATCGTCGCCGAGCCCGAACTCGGCGTGATCTACAACGGCAAGGTGGTGAAGACCGTCGATTTCGGCGCCTTCGTGAACTTCCTCGGCTCGCGCGACGGCCTCGTGCATATCAGCGAGCTGGCGCCGCAGCGCGTCGGCAAGGTCGCCGACGTCGTCAAGGTCGGCGACACGGTCAAGGTCAAGGTGCTGGGCTTCGACGACCGCGGCAAGGTCAAGCTCAGCATGCGCCAGGTCGACCAGGCAGACCGGCGAGGATCTCGGCAGCAAGCGGGTCGGAGCCGGCGAGCAGCCGGAGCCGGCGAAGGCGGCGCCGTGACGCCGAGGCCCTGACGCGAAGCTGGCCGGGTCCCAGGTTGCAGGCTCAGTACGTTTGCAGGCGCGTCGCCAATGCGCGATATCGGCGGCACTACTGTCGCGCCGATGAAACCGGAGCTTCCGCCGGTGATCGGCCATCGCGGCGCCGGCGCCTGCGCGCCGGAGAACACGCTCGCCGGCATTGCGGCGGGCCACGCGCTCGGCTGCCGCTGGGTCGAGTTCGATGTGCGGCTGACCGCTGACGGCGAGCTCGATCCTGCTGCACGACGACAGCGCTGGAACGAACGACCAACGGCACGCGGCAGGGCGCGCAGATTGCCGCTGGCGGCGATTCGCCGGCTCGACGCCGGCAAATGGTTCGATCCCGCTTTCGCCGGCGAGCGCGTGCCGACGCTTGGCGAGGCGATCGCCGTCCTCGCCGAGCTCGGTCTCGGCGCGAATATCGAGCTGAAGGCGGAGCGGGGCTGCGCCGCCGAGACCGGGATCGCCGCCGCCGATCTCTTGGTCCGGCTGTGGCCGCCGCAGCTGCCGGCGCCGTTGATTTCGAGCTTTGTCGCGGGCGCCGTGCGCGGCGGCGCGCGACCGCGCCCCGGCGATCGCGCGCGGCCTCTTGGTTCGCGCGGCGTGCCGGCAGACTGGCGGCGCCGCGCCGCGGCCTTGGCTGCGCGCACGGTCCATGCCGATCATCGGCTGCTGCGGCCGGGGATCGTGGCCGAAATCCGTAGAGCGGGCTATTCTGTGCTGCGCCTATACCGTCAACGATGCCGGCGCGCGCGCGCGAATTGTTCGAATGGGGGGTCACTTCCGTGTTCTCGGATGTTCCCCGATATGATTCTCGCGGCGATGCCGGGCGATCTCGGGCCGCCGGGCGTCTCCGCAGGTTTCGCCGCGACGCCGCGAACGGAAGCGCTGTCGTGAAACCGCTCAATCCCGTCTGTCATTTCCGGGCGCGAGGTGCTGCCGCTGGTCGAGGGCGGCAAGGGCATCTCGGTGTCGAACGGCGAAAGCTCGGGCGCCTGGGCCGCGACCGGCGGCGTCGGCACCTTTTCCGGCGTCAATGCCGACAGCTATCGACGGAGACGGCGAGCTGATCCCGCAGCTCTATCACGGCCGCACGCGGCGCGAGCGGCACGAGGAGCTGATCGCCTATGCGATCGCCGGCGGCATCCAGCAGGCGCGCGTCGCCTATGAGCGCGGCAACGGCCAAGGCCGCATCCACATGAACGTGCTGTGGGAGATGGCGGCCGCCGAGCGGATCCTGCACGGCGTGCTCGAAGGCGCGCAAGGGCCTGATCCACGGCGTCACCTGCGGCGCCGGCATGCCCTACAAGATCGCCGAGATCTGCGCCCGCTACGGCGTCCACTATTACCCGATCGTCTCGTCGGCGCGCGCCTTCCGCGCGCTTGTGGAAGCGCGCCTACCACAAATTCTGCGACTGGCTCGGCGGCGTCGTCTACGAGGACCCGTGGCTCGCCGGCGGCCATAACGGGCTGTCCAACAGCGAGGACCCGCGACAGTCCCGAGCCGCCCTACCCGCGGGTCCGCGAACTGCGCAGCATGATGGCCGATTTCGGGCTGGCGACGACGCCGATCTTCATGGCCGGCGGCTGTGGTATCTGCGCGAATGGGCCGACTGGATCGACAATCCCGAGCTCGGCCCGATCGCCTTCCAGTTCGGCACCCGGCCGCTGCTGACCCAGGAAAGCCCGATCTCGGACGCGTGGAAGCGCAAGCTGCTGACCCTCGGCGAGGGCGACGTCTACCTCAATCGCTTCAGCCCGACCGGGTTTTATTCCTCGGCGGTGCGCAACGGCTTTCTTGAACGAGCTGCAGGCAGCGCTCCGAGCGCCAGGTCGCCTATTCGGTCGAGCCGGTCGGCGAGCATGTCGCCGCCGTTCCACGTCGGCGCGCGCAGCCGCGTCGTCTATCTGACGCCGCACGACCGGGAATCGGCCGAGCGCTGGGTCGCGGCGGGTTCACCGAGGCGCTGCGCACGCCGGATTCGACGCTGATCTTCGTCACCCCGCAAAAGGCGCTCGAGATCCGCACCGACCAGATCAACTGCATGGGCTGCCTCAGCGCCTGCCAGTTTTCCAATTGGGCGCAGAACGAGACCGGCACGACCGGCAAGAAGGCCGATCCGCGCAGCTTCTGCATCCAGAAGACGCTGCAGGCGATCCGCCACTCCGACGATGTCGAGCAGCCAGCTGATGTTCGCCGGCCACAACGCCTATCGCTTCGCCTCCGATCCGTTTTACGCCAACGGCTACGTGCCGACCGTGCGCGAGCTGGTCGAGCGGCTGCAGACCGGCGACTGACGCACGGTAGCGTCATCGCCACGACAGTTGTGTTTTTGCGCGTAATTTCCTCCTATATTGCCGATATGCAGCCGGATCACGCACTGCCACCAGCCTTGGCGCGCCTGCGCGCCGGCGGGCCTCGGCCGACCCGCCAGCGGCTCGCCCTGGCGCGGCTGCTGCTCGGCAACGGCGACCGCCATGTGACCGCCGAACAGCTGCACGCCGAGGCTGCGGCGGCTCGGCGATGCCGGTGTCGCTCGCGACCGTCTACAACACATTGCATCAATTCACCGAAGCCGGGCTGCTGCGCGAGGTCGTGGTCGAGCCGGGCCGGTCCTATTTCGACACCAACATCGCCGACCACCACCATTTCTTCTGCGAGTCGAACGGGCATGCTGCAAGACATCCCGGCGCGGGACATCGCGGTCAGCGGGGTGCCGGTGGCGCCCGCCCGGAACCGCGATCCGGCGCGTCGACGTCATCGTCCGCGTCGGCCCGCAGAGCCGCTGACCGCGGCGTCGCCGCGGTTGCCGCGCCGGTGGCGTTCCAAACATCCGATTTCCGTCTGGCGGGGCCGCGCTGGCTGTGCGGCTGTCGCACTGCTTCAGCGCCGCTGATTGCGGCTGCATCTGGTCCGGCGCGGCGCCGGTCCGGCGTATGCTGCTGCGCGCGGTCCAACGCGTCGGCGAGGCGCCGACAGCGCTTGACAGTCCCCTACCGTAGCATAAAATGATTCCAAGGTGAGGGACGACAATGCAAAAGCCACCCCGTCAGACCGTGCAAATCAGTGGGATGGCTGCCATTTCGGCGCCGCGCCTGCGCGGGTCGCAGGCTGACGACAGGACAAAACGATCGCCACTGTTAGCGAGTGACTCGACACCGACACGTACCACCAACACCGCAAGGAGGAGGGCCCAAGATGGCATATCAAGACGACATCGCTTTGATGGCGCATCTGATGCGGCGCGCGGGCTTCGGCGCCGGCCGCGACGAGATCGAAGCGCGCGCGGCCAAGGGCTACGAGGCGACGGTCGAGGAGTTGCTGCATCCCGAGGCGCAGCCGCCGGTCGACGCCTATGAGTTGCTGCGCTATCAGCCGGCATCGTTGCTGCCCGGCGGCCAGCCGCCGATGGGCAACGTCAACTGGATGTACTATCTGGTCAACACCCAGCGGCCGCTCGAAGAGAAGATGGCGCTGTTCTGGCACCATGTTTTCGCCACCGGCAATTCCAAGGTCGACAATTACGACCAGCTCTTGGAGCAGATCAAGCTGTTCCGCGAAAACGGCATGGGCAACTACCGCGAGCTGCTGCTCAAAGTCGCCCAAAACCCGACGATGATCTTCTGGCTCGACAACCAGCAGAACCACGGGACGGCGGTCAACGAGAATTGGGGCCGCGAGCTGCTCGAATTGTTCAGCCTCGGCGCCGGCAACTACACCGAGACGGATGTTCGTGAATGCTCGCGGGCTTTCACCGGCTGGACCTTCGAGACCAAGATCCCGCGCGCGCCCTATGGCCGGTTCCCGTGGAAGTTCGAGTATCGCGCCGCGGATCATGACGACGGCGAGAAGGTGTTCCTCGGACACAAGGGTCGGTTCAACGGCGAAGACATCATCGACATCGTCGTGCAGCAGCCGGCTTGCGGCAGGTTCATCTGCCGGCACCTGTACAACTTCTTCGTCGCCGACGAGCCGCAAGTGCCGGCGTGGCCGATCGAAGCGCCGCGCGACCAGAAGGCGATCGACACCCTGGTCGGCGCGTTCCGGGATTCGAAGTTCGACATGCGCTCGGTGCTGCGCGTGCTGTTCAAGTCGGACTTCTTCAAGAACGCCCGCTTCCAGCACATGAAGTCGCCGGCCGAGGTCGTGGTCGGCACGCTGCGGCTGGTCGGCGGCCACGAACTCCCGAGGCCGGGCTATGGCGAGCTGTCGATGCAACCCACCTATATGGGCCAGGACCTGCTCAACCCGCCCTCGGTCGAAGGCTGGCACACCGGCAAGGAGTGGATCAACAGCGGCTCGCTGATGGCGCGCATCAACTTCGTCGCGGAAAAGGTCGGCGACACCTCGCTGCCGGGCGTCCGCGCCATCATCAACCGGCTGAAGCAGCACGGCTCGCTGAGCCCCGAGCAGCTCGTCGACGGCTGCCTCGACCTGCTGGGCCCGGTGGAAGTCGGTGCCGACACCAAGCAGGAGCTGGTTGCGCAGGCGAAGGAATGGGGCCAGGTCAGCTGGGACAGCGAAGCGAACGCCGAAGTCGCCGACCAGCGCACCGGCGAAATGCTGCAACTGATCGCCGCAACCAGAGAGTATCAATTCGCTTAACGACCGAAACTGATCAGACGAGGAGGAAGGCCAATGCCAGCAACACAGACAACGCAGAAAGACCCCGTCATCGTTGTTCTGCAACTCACCGGCGGAAACGACTATCTGAACACGGTGATCCCCTACAACAATCCGCTGTACCGCGATAACCGAAAGGCGGTCGGGATCCCCGACAACCAGATCATGCATCTCGACCAAGGATACGGCATCCCGCACTACATGGCGCCGCTGAAGCAGTTCTGGGATGACAAGAAGCTCGCCATCCTGCACGGCGTCGGCTACGCCGAACTCGCCGCGGTCGCACTTCCGCTCGATGGACATCTGGCACACCTGCGAGCCGGAAAAGGTCGGGACCGAAGGATGGCTCGGCCGGGTGGCGCGCGAATTCGACCCCAACAAAGAGAACGTCGTCACCACCGTCAGCTTTGGGCCGAGCCTGCCGCGGTCGCTGTCGGTGCCGGGCGTGCCGGTGGCGTGCGTCGGCGGCGCGCTGGAAAAATACGGCTTCCTGCCGACGGTTCAGGGAAACCAGCGCGCGCAGGTGCTCGACCGGTTTCAAGCAGATGTACCAGCCGGTCGCCGGCACCGGCGTCATGGAGTACATGGCGACGACCGGCCTCAACTCGCTGAAGGGCGAGGACATCCTCAAGGTGGCGCCGCGGAACTACAAGTCGACGGTGCAGTACCCCAACACGCCGATCGCCCGCAAGCTCAAGGGCATCGCCCAGGTGCATCTGGCCGATCTGGGCAGCCGCATCTTCTACTGCGACCACGGCACGTTCGACACCCATGCCGGCCAGAATCCCGGCCACGGCAATCTGTGGACCGCGGTGACCGAGGGTATCGACGCCTTCATGAAGGACCTGCGCGAGCACGACCACGCCGATAACGTGATCCTGCTGATGTTCTCGGAGTTCGGCCGCCGCGTCCGCGACAACGGCTCCGGAACCGATCACGGCGCCGGCGGCGTCGCCTTTGTGCTCGGCGAGAAGGTCAAGGGCGGCCATTACGGCGAGATGCCGTCGCTGAAGCCCGAGCATCTGGTCCAGGGCGACCTGAACCCGAACATGGACTTCCGCAGCGTCTACTCGACGATCCTCGACAAGTGGCTGAAACTCAATCCGGCGCCGATCGTCAACGGCACCTTTGAGCAGCCGGCGTTCCTGAACTAGGCGAAAGCTGTCGCTACCGCCCCCTTCCCGCGGCGTCGACCGCGGGAAGGGGTAGCGGAGCGAAGCCGTAGGAAGCACGGCGTGATCACAGAGGAGGAGCGCTATGCCGCTCACAACGGTCTCGGAAGGACGGGTTTTTGATTGGAGCCATGCCGTCGGGCGCAACGCCGCCCGCGGACCCGGGCTTCAATTATGTTCAGACGATGTGCCTCGGCAAAAACGGCGTTCTCTACGCCGCCAACCGGGGCAACGAAAACAATTTCGGGATGCACGTCAACAAGGTGCAGCTCGGCGGCCCCGGCGAAGAGGAGCATGTCGCCGATTTTTGCGAATACGGCGAAGGCGACGGACAATTGCACTTGGCCGTTCGGGGTCGCGGTCGACGACAACGACCACGTCTACGTCTCGGACGACTGGACAAATACGATCTCGGTGTTCGACAGCAGCGGCAATTTCGTGCGCAAGTGGGGCAAGACCGGCAGCGGTGACGGCGAGTTGCTGCGCCCGGCCGGGCTGGCGATAGAGAAGAACGGCAACATCATCGTCGTCGACAGCGGCAACAACCGCCTGCAGGTCTTCACGCCCGGACGGCAAGTTTGTCGGCAAATGCGGCCGGGCCGGCAGCGGCGACGGCGAGTTCAACCAGCCTTGGGGGATCACCCTCGACAAGGACGGCAACATCTTCGTCGCCGACTGGAAGAACCATCGCGTCCAAAAGCTCTCTCCCGAGGGCAAGTTCCTGATGAAGTTCGGCCAATACGGCAAGGTCGAGGAGCCCGAGGGCGCCTATGCCGTGACGATGTTCGGCCCGTACGTCTGCGGCCGGCGAAGAGACGGACGGATACCCGAAGCCGGGCACGCTCAATCATCCGACCGATGTCGCGGTCGATACCGATGGCGACATCTACGTCACCGATTGGGGCAATCATCGGGTCTGCGTCTTCGACTGCCGAAGGCAAGCCGATCGCCAATCTGATCGGCGATGCCCAGGTGTTGTCGAAATGGGGTCAGCAGACTGTCGATGCCAACCCCGACATGGCCAAGGCGCGGCGTCGGGTCAGGAGCCTCGAGCCGCAATGGCGCTTCTGCTTCCCGACGGCGGTCGAGTTTGACCCGGCGACGGACAGCATCATCGTCGCCGACAGCCAGCGCAACCGTCTGCAAGTCTACAAGAAAGTTCGCGACTACAGCGATTTCCAAGCAAACCTGTAGAATCCGGCGTCGATCTCGGTGCCGCCGGCATGCCGGCGGCGCCGACATTCCGCCGCATCTGCGCAGCTTGTTGCTGGTCGCAAGGCGGGCGCGCGCTGCGGGCTCGACAAATACTCGAGTGACTCGCGAAATATTCTGTCAAAAAACGTGACGAACTGCGAATGCGGCTGTTTATTTCAGCGGCGCATGTTGTTATATTTGTGACATGAATAAGGCGGTCCCCTCCTCGACAGCTTTGCAGCGCCTGCGCGCGGTCGGATTCGGCCGACGCGTCAGCGCCTCGCCCTGGCGCGGCTTCTTCTCGAAACCGGGGACCGTCATGTCACCGCCGAGCATCTGCACGGCGAGGCGATGGCCGCCGGGCATCAAGGTATCGCTCGCGACGGTCTACAACACGCTGCATCAGTTTACCGAGGCCGGGCTGCTGCGCGAGGCGGTGGTCGAGCCGGGCCGCTCGTATTTCGACACCAACACCGCCGACCATCATCATTTTTTCTGCGAGGCGACCGGCGAATTGCAGGACATCCCCGCTCACCATCTTTCGGTCAGCGGGCTGCCGGCGCCGCCGGCCGGCACCGAAATCCGCCGCGTCGACATCATCGTCCGCGTCCGCTCCGACACCGGGGCGAATTAATCGCGCTTCGCCGGTCGGCGATCTTCATACAGTGTTGATCGCGATACGCGCTGATCGCGCGGTGACATAGGCGGGCGCCGCGGAGCCGCCGCGTCAGCTTCGGCTCGACAAAGGGCTGCCAGCCGGCGCCGCCGACAGCCATCCTTTGCCGACGGCCTGACGGCAGAACCAGCGCTTGCTGCTGGTGAGCTTGCTCATGGGTTTATGCGACAAATTATATCGATTTTAATCTATTGATCGGATGCCGTCGCTGCCTATATCCCGCTCGCTACGGCCAAGGCCGCGCCGTCGCGGCCGTCGCAATTAGGAGAGTGGGGAGCTGACGATGGCGTTAAAAAATTCCAGGACCGCGGAAAATCTGAAGGAGGCCTTCGCCGGCGAAAGCCAGGCCAACCGCCGCTATCTCTATTTCGCCCAGAAGGCCGACGTCGAAGGCTACAACGACGTCGCCGCCGTGTTCCGCTCCACCGCCGAAGGCGAGACCGGCCATGCCCACGGCCATCTGGAATATCTCGAAGAGGTCGGCGATCCGGCGACCGGCGAGCCGATCGGCGCGACCGACGACAACCTCAAGGCCGCGATCGCCGGCGAGACCCACGAATACACCGACATGTATCCGGGCATGGCCCGCACCGCCCGCGACGAAGGCTTCGACGAGATCGCCGACTGGTTCGAGACCCTGGCCAAGGCCGAGAAGTCCCATGCCGGCCGCTTCCAGCGGGCGCTCGACACGCTCGCCTGAACCCTGGAACCGCCGATCGCAGCCCGAGGGTGCGGAGGCAGAGCCTCCGCATCCCTTTTCGCCGCGGCCGGGCGGCTTGCGAGCTTGAGAGACGACGATGAAAGAAGGCAGCCTCGACGCGCCGACCCGGCATGCGATCGCGTGGGAAGATCCTGATTTCGCCGACCGGGCCAAGATCGAGGCCGAGATGCGGCGCGTCTTCGACATCTGTCACGGCTGCCGGCGCTGCTTCAATCTGTGCGACTCCTTTCCGCGCCTGTTCGACCTGATCGACAACGGCGACCGGCGAGGTCGATGGCGTGGCGCATGCCGATTACGGCAAGGTCGTCGAAGCCTGCACGCTCTGCGACATGTGCTTCATGACCAAGTGCCCCTACGTGCCGCCGCACGAGTTCAATGTCGATTTCCCGCATCTGATGCTGCGCTACCGCGCGGTCGAGCTGAAGGAAGGACAGGTTTCGCGGCGGCATCGCGAGCTGGCCGAGACCGACCGCAACGGCAGGCTGGCCGGCCGGTGGCGCCGCTCGCCAACTGGGCCGGCGACCGCGGCAACGCGCTGACCCGGCCGGTGATGGAAAAGACGCTGGGCATCGACCGCCGCGCCGCACTGCCGAAATTTCACGGCCGCACCTTTGTGATGCGCGCCGCAAGCGCCGGCGCCGGCGATCAACCGCGCGGCGCCGGCGTCGGAGCGCAAGGCGGTGCTCTACGCCACCTGCTTCGTCAACTACAACAAGCCCGCACCGGCATGGCGCCCGCGCCGTGCTCGCCCACAACGGGGTCGAGACCGAGATCGTCTACCCGGCTGCTGCGGCATGCCGCAGCTGGAGCAGGGCGACCTCGCCGCGTCGCGGCCGCGGCGGCGAAGGTCGTCGGCGACGCTCGGGCCTGGATCGACAAGGGCTACGACATCGTCGCGCTGATCCCGTCCTGCGGGCTGATGCTGAAATTCGAATGGCCGCTGATCCTGCCCGACGATCCGCGGTCGAAAAGCTCGCCGCCGCGACCTTCGACATCGGCGAATATGTCGTCGACATCGCCCGCAAGGAGGGCCTGGCCCCCGGCCTCGACCCGCTCGACGGCGGCGTCACCGTGCATCTCGCCTGCCACGCCCGCGCCCAGAACATGGGGCAGAAGGCGGCCGAGATGCTGCGCCTGATCCCCGACACCAGGTCTCTGTGATCGAGCGCTGCTCGGGCCATGGCGGATCGTGGGGCGTGATGAAGGAGAATTTCGACACCGCGGTCAAGGTCGGCAAGCCGGTCGCCCGCCAGGCCTTGAACAACGCGACGCCGTTCGTGTCGTCCGAATGCCCGCTCGCCGCGATGCACATCGCGCAGGGCATGGAGATCGAGGCGGGCGGCGAAACCTTGCCCTATCCGCCGATGCACCCGATCGAGTTGTTCGCCCGCGCCTACGGCATCGCCGGCGCGTGGTCCGACGAGAATCCGAGGAGACGATGACCGAGCTTTATATCCCGTCGCAGCGCCGGCTGACGCGCGACGACATCCTGCCGCTCGCCGACTACACTGCGGTCCGCGCGAGCGGCGGCGCCAGGTCAGCGCGCTGAAGCGCCGCCGCCGGGTCGAGGTCGGGCCGTTCGCGACGTTTTATTTCGAGAATTTCGAGACGATGCGCCAGCAGGTGCAGGAAATGCTGTACATCGAGAAGGGCGGCGACGCGCAGCTTACCGACGAGCTGGAAGCCTACAACCCGCTGATCCCGCAAGGCTCCGAGCTGAGTCGCCACGGTGATGTTCGAGATCGACGACCCGGTGCGCCGCGCCGCGACCCTGGCCGGCTGGGCGGCATCGAAAACCATGCCTTTGTCGAAGTTGCCGGTCTGCGGGTGCGTGGCGAGCCCGATCCGACGCGCGAGAACACCAGCCCTGAGGGAAAGGCGTCGTCGGTTCAATTTTTCAAATTCCGCTTCGCGCCCGGCGAAGTTTCCCGCTTCAAGACGCCCGGAACGGGGATCGTCATTGGCTTCGACCATCCCAATTACGCGCACATGGCCGTCGTGCCGGAGCCGATGCGGCAGGCGCTGGCGTCGGATTTCGACTGAGTTCCGCCGAGGCGAGGCGAATGGGCGGCGACGACCCCCTGCAAATCGCGGTTGAACGCCAGGAGCGGCTGCTGGAGGAGACGCGCCGATCCGTGGGCGACGAGCACCCGCAGACCTTGACCGCGATGCTCGATCTGGCCGAGGCGCTGTGGGCGCAAGGCCGGTTGATCGCCGCGCGCAAGCTCGAAGAAAGGGTGGTCGCCGGCCGCCGCCAATTGTTGGGTCCGGACGATGCCGAAACCTTGAAGGCGATCGGCAAGCTGGCGGTGACGATGGCGGCGCAGGGCGAGCTCGCCGAGGCGCGCCAACTGCAGGAAGAGGTCGTCGCCGGCATGCGCGCGCTCGACGGCGAGACCGGCCGCGACACGTTACGTGCGGTCAACAACCTTGCCGGCACCGTCGCCGCGCAGGGCGACCTCGCCGGCGCGCGCGAATTGCTGCGATCGGTTATCGCCGCGCTCGTCGGCGCGCATGGCGAGCAGCATCCCGACTGTCTTGCGGCGATGGGCAATCTCGCCGGGATCCTGTGGCAGGGAGGCGACCACGCGGAAGCCTACGAGCTGCAGCGCCAGGTAGTCGAATTGCACGGCCGCGTTCACGGGGCGGATGACCGAGCGGCCCGGGCCGCGGCGGCGGTGCTCGAAATGATGGAGCGCGACAGCGGTTTCTAGGTAAGATCGCACGTCACCGGTAGCGGTGACGGGAGGGTCGGTCGCCATGACGATTTACACGCTGATGCCGCTGCACGAATCACTCGGCCTTGCCGTCATCGGGGTCGATTTGAGCGCGCCGATCGACGCGGAAACCGGCGAAAACCTGTCGCGGCTGCTGGCCGAGCATCTGGTGCTGGTTTTTCCCGACCAGTCATTGACCCCGGACCAATATCTGACAGCCGCCGCGGCGTTCGGGCCGCCGATGCGGCAGCATTATTCGCAGCACCACATGCCGGGCTATTCCGACATCGGGCTTGTCCGGCACCGCAACGGCCAACATGCGGCCGAGACCTGGCATACCGATCACACCAACCGCGAACGCCCCCCGGCGGCGACGATGCTGTATGGCGTCGAGATCCCGTCTGCCGGCGGCGGCACCAGCGTCGCCAACATGCGCGCCGCCTATTGGGCATTGGCGGAGGAGGAGCGGCTCCATCTCGAAACCTTGCGCACGGTCAACAGCCTCGACACCGAGCGCGACGACACGCGCGCCGAGGATCGCGACAAATATGGCGCGCCGGTCGTCCATCCGATGGTGCGCACTCATCCGGTCAACCGTGAACGCGCGGTTTACTTCCATCCGACCAAGACGATGTACATCGAAGGCATGACCCCCGAGGCCAGCAAGGACTACCTCGCCGACCTGGTCGAGCGGATGATCCAGCCGGACATCGTCTATCACCACAACTGGGTCAAAGGCGACGTGCTGGTCATCGACGACCGCGCCACCCTGCACCGCGCTCATGACGATTACGACCACAGCGAGAGTCGCGTGCTGTGGCGCGTCATCGTCGAAGGCGACCGCCCGACCTTGGTGTAGTCGCCCTGCCGCCGACGGCTCGGGCGGTTTGGCCGCTGGCACCGGCAGAGGAGGGTGCAGCGATGAAGCTCTACGGGTTTTTTCGCTCGTCGGCCGCGTTTCGGGTCCGCATCGCCCTTAACATCAAAGGGTTACCCTACGACGCCGCATCGATCCACCTGCGGCGCAACGACCAGGCGCGGCCCGAATACCGCGATGTCAACCCGCAAGGGTTGGTGCCGGCGCTCGAGGTCGACGGCCACACCCTGATTCAGTCGCTCGCGATCATCGAATATCTCGACGAGACCCATCCGGAGCCGCCGCTGTTGCCGCCGA
Source organism: uncultured Alphaproteobacteria bacterium (assembly GCA_963775525.1). Lineage (GTDB taxonomy): Bacteria > Pseudomonadota > Alphaproteobacteria > ATCC43930 > CGMCC-115725 > AP-15. The sequence continues at coordinate 196,029 of CAVZJF010000007.1, forward strand.
CCCCGGCGGATCGGGCGCGGGTGCGGGCATTGGCCGAAATCGTCGCCTGCGACATCCACCCGATCAACAATCTGCGCGTGTTGCGATACCTGACGCGCACCTATGGCCGTGACGAAACCGCTATCGGCGCGTGGTACAATCATTGGATCGACGCCGGCTTTCAGGCTGTAGAGGCGCTGCTGGCCCGCGACCCGCGCACCGGCGTCTTCTGCCCACGGCGACCGGCCCGGCCTCGCCGACATCGCGCTGGTTCCGCAGGTCGTCAACGCCGAGCGCTACAAGCTCGACATGGCTCCCTATCCGACGATCACCCGGATTTTCGAGAGCTGCATGAAGCTGCCGCCATTTCAGGCCGCCCATCCGGACAATCAGCCGGACAGCGAGCCCTGAGCGGCTTATTGCTTGCGTGCGTCGGCGACCATGGTTTTCAGCGCGTCGAGGTCCACAGCTCCAGGAACCACCTTGTCGCCGATAATAAAGGCCGGGGTGCCGTGGATATCGAGCGCGTCAGCGAGCTTCATATTGGCCTTGATCGTCTGTGCGATCTCGGGCGAGGCCATGTCGTGCTTCAGCTTGTCGACATCGAGCCCGACCGACGCCGGCGATCCTGGTAGACCGTGTCGTCGGTGATGTTGCCGCGGGCTTCCATCATCGCCGCGTGAAAGGCGTCATATTTGCCTTGCGCCTGGGCGGCGAGGGCGGCGCGCGCAGCGGTGACCGACACCGGCCCCAGGATCGGGAATTCCTTGTAGACGAGCCGAAGCTTGGGGTCCTGCTTCAGCATCGATTCGAGCGAGGGTTCGACCTGCTTGCAATAGGGGCAGCGGTAGTCGAAGAACTCGACGACCGCGACATCGCCTTGCGGATTGCCGGCAACCGGGGTCGCCGGATCGTTGAACACCTCCCTGCGGTGCTGGATCACGGCTTGCGAGGCTTTGGCGTCGTCTTCGTGGTGCAGCTTGTCCTCGGCCTCGCGCAATGCCGCGATCAGGACATCGGGATGCTGCATCAGGTAATCGTGGATGATCGACTCGATTTGCTACGCTGTGGCGGCGTCGTTGGGATCGGCCGCCTCGGCTGCGCCGCCCCAGCTCGCCGCGGCGATAAATCCGCAGACGAGCGCCAAAATCACCGATCGCGCACGAACCACGCATTATGTCAACTCCTTTGATCGCGAGACAACGGCGGAGGAATTCGAGACGAAGGCCGGGGCCGTTCCCGGCTCAGTCCGCATCGTCGAGTTCTTTGGCTTGCAGGCGAATTTGCTGCGCGCTCGCCTAGGCGGCGCCGCTTTTCGGCAGCAGGTGCTCGGCGCGAGTCAGCCTGCTGGACCGCGTTTTTTTTGTTGTCGGCGGCGAGACCCTCCTCCGCCAGAGACAGAGCCGCCATTCCCATTTGGTTGTCGCGGCCATAGGCGGTCGCGAGCAGATGCCAGCCGTCGACATCCTTGTCCTCGGTCCGCAACGCGTCGCTGAGATAGGCGATCGCGCGCTTGTTCTGCGCCGGATCGTTGTTTTCGACATAAACTTGCGCCAGCTCGATGCGCAGCAGCGGCGCATTGGGATCAGCCGCATCGCGTCCTCGTAGGGCTGCACCGCTTCGGCGATTCGCCCGTTTTCGAACAGCATCTGACCCTTGAGCTCGCGGAAATAGGGGTCGCGCGGATAGTCGCGGATCAGCGCGTCGATCGCCGGCAGTGCCTGGTCGAGATCGGGGATCCGGTAATACGCGATCGCGCGGGCATAGCGCGCAAGAACCGATCGGTCCTGCTCCGAATATTTCGCCAAGCGTCGTCGACGGCGGTTCGGTGAAGGCGGCGACTTTCACTTTGATCCGCTGCAGCATCTCGACATAGGCCGGCGGGTCGGGAATGTTCGAATAGGGCGAACGCTCGACATGGTCGCGCACATAATCGATGCGCTCCTGGGTCAGCGGATGATCCATCAGATACGGGTCTTCATGCTCGCCGAGTCAGCAATTCCTCGGCTCTGCAGCTTTTCGAAGAACTGCAGCAACCCGCGCGCCGATTGATGCGTCGCATCGAGATAGTTCATCGCCGCGTGGTCGGCGGTCGCTTCCTGGGTCACCGAAAACCCGAGATAGGCGCGCTCTCCGACACCCGCCGCGCCCAACATCGCGCCACCGCCGCCGCTGCCGCGTCCCGCGACCGTCGCCGCGACCCCTGCCACCATCGCGATGATCTCCTCGATGCTGGCGTTGTGCATCGCCTCCGCGCCTTTGTAGATATGCCCCCCGGCGATATGGCCGGTCTCGTGCGCGAGGACGCCGATCAGCTGGTTGGGCGTGTCCGCCCGCAATAAAAGACCGGAATTGATGAAGATATTCTGACCGCCGGCGACAAAGGAATTGATGCCGTCGTCGGACACCAGATAGACGTGGAGGGCGTCGGGATCGAGCCCGGCCGCCTTCCATATCGGCGTCATCATCGTGTGGATGTCGCTTTCGATCTCGGTGTCGCGCAGCAGGCTGACGCCATTGCCGGCACCGCCTTCATGGGCGGCGGCAAGCCCGCCGAAAGCGAGTGCCGCGGCCAGGGCGAGGGCTACTGTTCGGGCAAGGGCGCGGAAAGCCATTGGCGTCGTTTCCGAAAGATGTCGAGCCGTGCTGGGAGAGGCACAGCCCGCCAACAGCGGCTACAGGACAATTACGGCACAGCCGCGGCAGGCCGCCCTCAAGACCGTCGGGTCAAGACTGGATCAACCGCTGCCACCAGCCTCGGCGCGGGTTCTCCGGCTTGGTTGTCACTTCCTGAACAAGCTGCGCCGTTTCGCTCGCTGCTTCAGGCGGGGGATCAGGTGCGAATGCGGGTTCGGCTGCGAGCGCCGGCGCCGCCGTTTCCCCCGGCGCGTTTGGCTGTTCATCGAACGCTGCGCGCAGCGGCGGTTCGGCATTTGCCGGTTCCATTACCGGGCTCGGGCCGTCGTCGCGCAATTCGTCGTCCGGCGCGGCAGAGAAGGCGTGTTCGCCGGTCGGTCATCGTCAGTGCGGGCGGTGTTGGCGCCGGTTCGTCGATGGGAACCAACGCCTCGGCCGGCATGGGGTCACCCGCCAGGGCCGGCAAGCTCGCCGTTTCGATTTCGCTGATGGCCGGCGCCGCGACCGGCTCCGCCCAGGGCGTCTCGGACCGTCGGCGGCTCGGGCCAGGGCGTCTCGGACCGCGGCGGCTCAGACCAGGGCGTCTCGGACCGTGGCGGCTCAGACCAGGGCGTCTCCGGCAAGGGCGTCTCCGGCAAGGGCGGCTCAGACCAGGGGGTCTCGCCGTTTGCCGCCGCGGGTTCGTGTTGCCGGAACTCGGACTCGCCCTCGTCAGGGCTGCCGACGTCGCTCGCCACGATCTCGACAGTGTCGGCTGGCCGCCCGCCCGATTTCCAGGCTAGGCCCCGAGGCTTCGTCGCGCCGCCCCCGCCGTCTTCCGCCGCGCCTGCCCCGGCGCCGGCGCAGGCGCCCGGCCTCGTCGTCCTCGTCATCGCCGGCCTCGGCCTCGGCCGCCGGGGTCGCTGCCGCGACAGGCTCGGCCGCGGGTTCCTCGGTGTCCTCGCCGTTGGCTGGCGACGGCGTCCGGCCGCGCTCGTCCTCGTGCCGGCGACGGCGACGGCGACGGCGACGAGCGCGCACCCGCTCGTCTTCGTCGTCCTCGTGTCCGGAACTTTCGGCGTCTTCCGCCTCGACGATTTCTTCGGCGTCCTCCTCCGCTTCATCCTCGTCGATTTCGGGGGCTTGGGTCAGCGGCGACGGCACCGCCGCTGCCGGCGCTTCGCCGGGCTCCAGGGTCCGCAGCCTTTCGAGCCGGAAGGCCGGCGGAATCAGCGCGTCGTCGCGGGCGATCAGCGCGCGCACGCCATAACGCGTTTCGAGCTGCGCCAATGAGTTGCGCTTATGGTTCAGGATGTAGAGGGCGACCGTCGTCGGCACGTAAACGCAGACTTCGGCCGAGCGCCGCCGCATTCCCTCCTCCTCGATCGAGCGCAGCACGTGCAGCGCCGTCGATTCGGTCGAGCGGATAAACCCGGTGCCGCCGCAATGCGGGCAGGGCTGCGTCGAGGCTTCGACCAGTGACGGCCGCAGCCGCTGGCGCGACATCTCCATCAGGCCGAACGGGCTGATGCGGCCGACCTGGATCCGGGCGCGGTCGCTCTTCAGCGCGTCCTTGAGCCGCCGCTCGACGGATCCCTGGTTGCGGTGCTCCTCCATGTCGATAAAGTCGATGACGATCAACCCGGCGAGGTCGCGCAACCGCAATTGGCGTGCAATCTCCTCGGCGGCTTCGAGGTTGGTGCGCAACGCCGTCTCTTCGATGTTGCGCTCGCGCGTCGAGCGGCCCGAATTGACGTCGATCGCGACCAGCGCCTCGGTCTGGTCGATGACGACGTAGCCGCCCGACCGCAGCTGCACGAGCGGCGAATGGATCGCGTCGATCTGGCTCTCGATCTGAAACCGGTGCAGCAGCCCGATTTGCGGGTCGCGATAAGGCTGCACCCGTTTGGCATGGCTCGGCATCAGCATTTTCATAAATGCCTTGGCCGTGCGGTAGCCGTCTTCGCCTTCGACCAGAACTTCGTCGATGTCGCGGGTGTAGAGGTCGCGGATCGAACGCTTGATCAGGTCGCCTTCCTCGTAGATCAAGGCGGGCGCGGTCGACCGCAGCGTCAGGTCGCGGATCTCGTTCCACAGCCGCAGCAAATACTCATAGTCTCGCTTGATTTCGGCCTTTGACCGCTCGGCGCCGGCGGTGCGCACGATCACCCCCATCCCTTCGGGGATGTCGAGCTCTTCGAGGATCTCCTTCAACCGCCGCCGGTCGCCGAGATGGGTGATCTTGCGCGACACGCCGCCGCCGCGTGCGGTGTTCGGCATCAGCACGCAATAGCGGCCGGCAAGCGACAAATAGGTCGTCAGCGCCGCACCCTTGTTGCCGCGCTCTTCCTTGGTGACCTGGACCAGCATTATCTGCCGGCGCTTGATGACCTCCTGGATCTTGTAGTGACGGTGCACGCGCGAGCGCTGGCGCTCGGCGTCCTCGAACTCGTCCCCGCCGAGAGTCTCGACCGCTTCGGCGTCGCCGTTGTCGCCGCCGGCCGCAGCGCCCGTCTCGGGCGAGGACCCAGCCTCGTCCGACACCGTCTCGTCCGACACCGCAATTGCGTCGTCGGGGGCGAGGATTACGTCGTCCCCAGCCGAAGCCGCCGCCCATTCCGAAGCTGTCGCAAACCGGTGCTCGGCGTCGCCGATCGCGGTGTCGAACGGCAGCTCCGGCGCCTCCACGGGCTCGGGCTCCGGCCATTGCGGCTCCGGTTCTGCGGGTTGTGGCTCGGCTTCCTCATGCGCCAGCCCCGGAAGCTCGCCTGTCGTCTCCGGGAGCGCCACGACCGGCTCATCTAGAGTCGGCTCATGGACCAGGTCTGCGCTTTCGGGCGCGGACCGGACGACAAACGGTTCGTCCTCCCAGCGCAATTCCGCGCGCCTTCCGGTCGCCTCGCCGGGATTTGCCGCTTCGCCTTCTCCGGTCTCATAGGCCGGCTCGCCGTGCGGCTCGGAGAACCCTTCGTTGTCGGCGGCCTCTTCGCCGCCCGGCCCGATATCGACGACAGCCACCGGCTCCGGCAGCGCTTCCTCGAGCGGCACGCCATTTTCGTCCGCCGCCTCGCCCGTGAGGTCCAGCGCCGCTAATTCACGAGATTGAGGCTCGCCGCCTAGCGCCCTTCGGTCAGCGACCGGTATCCGGTAATAATCCGAATGAATTTCGCTGAAGGCAAGAAAGCCATGCCGATTGCCGCCGTATTCTACAAAGGCGGCCTGAAGCGATGGTTCAACTCTCGTAACTTTTGCGAGATAGATATTTCCCTTTACTTGTTTTTTGGTAGAGGATTCGACATCGAACTCTTCGAGCCGATTGCCGTTGAGGACCACCACCCGCGTCTCTTCGGGGTGGGTGGCATCGATAAGCATGCGCTTTGCCATTCGGGTGTAGCTCCGAGGCGCGCTGCCGCGGCCGCGCGAAATTCGGCGGGCGGCGCGATCCCGTGTGCAAGGAAGCCGGCGACGCCTGAACTCATGCCCTCTGGGTACGATTGTGTATCAGCCATGGCGAATTCTCGTCAGGGACGGCTTCAGGTTCCTACAATCTGCTGCGCCCGACGCTTCAGCCCGGCACAGCGGCATATGCCGCCGATCTTGCGGGGGCTCGTCGCGACATCCTGCTCGGCGCGGCGCCCAGCAGACGGACGGCAGTTTTCGCACACACCAATGTATATAGTGTGCTGCGCCGCGACAATGGTTTCATCCGGGCCGGCGCTCGGCGCCGATGCCCGTCGCCGTCGCCTGCGGCAAAAGCCGCTTGGAAGCACGTTGTCTCAGCGCATATAAAGCGCTGCCGCGCGGGACCAAAAGGCTCGCGGCCAGCGTTGAAACAGGAGCGTCCGCGTCTCGCCGCGTTGAACAAATGGTCAAGCTTCTTCGCTTTCTTTTCGTCTGCGCGGTCATCCTCGCAATCGCCGGGTGCGGGCTGGTGGGGATCACCATCTGGTATTTCGGCCGCGATTTGCCGGACTATCAGCAGCTTGCGCACTACCAGCCGCCGATCATGACCCGGGTCCAGGCCGGCGACGGCCGGCTGCTCGCCGAGTATGCGGCCGAGCGGCGGATTTTTGTGCCGATCCAGGCAATCCCAAAGCAGGTCATCGACGCTTTTGTGTCGGCCGAGGACAAGAATTTTTATACCCATCACGGCATCGATCCGCTGTCGATAATTCGCGCGGCGATTACCGATGTCGGCCGCGTGCGATCGAATCGCCGGCCGATCGGCGCCTCGACGATCACCCAGCAGGTTGCAAAGAACATGCTGCTGTCGAGCGAGGTCTCGCTGACGCGCAAGATCAAGGAAGCGCTGCTGGCGACGCGGATCGAGGCCGCGATGCCCAAGCAGCGCATCCTCGAGCTCTACCTGAATGAAATCTACCTCGGCTCGGGCGCCTACGGCGTGGCGGCCGCCGCGCTGACCTATTTCGGCAAGCCGCTCGACGATCTGAGCCTCGAGGAAGCGGCGTTTCTGGGCGGTCTGCCAAAGGCGCCGAACCGCTACAGTCCCGCCCATTTTCCCGACGCGGCAAAGGCGCGCCGCGACTGGGTGCTCGACCGCATGGTCGAGGACGGTTACGCGACCCGCGCCGCGGCCGACGCGGCCGAGGTGCAGCCGATCGCGCTGCATCACCGCCAGCAGGCCGAGCAGGTCAAAGCGCCCTATTTTGCCGAGGAGGTGCGCCGCCAGCTGCTCGCGCGTTACGGCGAGAAAACGCTTTACGGCGCCGGCCTGTCGGTGCGCACCAGCCTCGACCCGCGCCTGCAGGCGGCCGCCGACAAGGCGTTGCGCGACGGGCTCATCGCCTACGATCACGGCCATGAAGGCTGGCGCGGGGCGATCGCCCATATCGACCCGAAAGGCGATTGGGCGACGCATTTGGCCGCGGTCCCGGTCCCCGCGGTCGTCACCGATGTCGGCTGGCGCCTGGCGGTGGTATTGCGGACGACGCCGGCAGAGGCGGCGATCGGCTTTGCCGACGGCGACACCGGGCATGTCGCGTTCGCCCAGATGCGTTGGGCGCGGCCGCGCTATCCCGGCGGCGGCCGCGGGCCGTTCCCGCGCGGCGCCGGCGATGTCGTCAAATCCGGGGACGTCGTCATGGTGGCGCCGGTAGCGGCCGAGCCGGCGAAGAACAATGCCGGCAAAAGACCCGTCCGCAGACGCCAAGGAAACCAAAAAGACCGCGGTTGCGGCGGCCGCGCGCGACCCCGCGGCCTTTACCTTGTGCCAGGTGCCGGAGGTGTCGGGCGCCCTCGTCGCGATGGATCCTCACACCGGGCGCGTGCTCGCGATCAGCGGCGGTTTCAGCTTTGCGATCAGCCAGTTCGACCGCGTCGACCCAGGCCAACCGGCAGACCGGCTCGGCGATCAAGCCGTTTGTCTTTTTGACCGCCCTCGACCACGGCTTCACGCCGTCGAGCCTGGTCAGCGACGCGCCGATCTCGCTGCCCCAAGGCCCCGGGCTGCCGATGTGGTCGCCGACCAATTACGAGGGCGAGCGGTTCCGCGGCCCGACCCCGCTGCGCATCGGGCTCGAACAGTCGATCGACACCCTGACGGTCCGGCTGGCGACGATGGTCGGCATGGATTCGATCGCCAAGACCATCGAGAGCTTCGGCATCCTCGACCATGTGCCGCACGAATATGCGATCACCCTCGGCGCCGGCGCGACCACGCCATTGCGACTGACCACCGCCTACGCGATGATCGTCAACGGCGGCAAGCGCGTCACCCCGACCGTCATCGACCGGGTGCAGGACCGCAACGGCAAGACCATCTTTCGCGCCGACGACCGTCCTTGCGACGGCTGCGCCGATGTCGACTGGCATCACCAGCCGGTGCCGGTCATCCCCGACACCCGCGAGCAGGTCGCCGACCCCGGCTCCGCCTATCAGCTGGTGACGATGATGCAGGGGGTGGTCGAGCGCGGCACCGGCGACGCGGTCAAGGCGGTCGGCAAGCCGATCGCCGGCAAGACCGGCACCACCAACGAGTTTCGCGACGCCTGGTTCGAGGGCTTCAACCCCGACCTCGTCGCCGGAGTTTACGTCGGCTACGACGAGCCCGACAGCCTCGGCAAGGACGAGACCGGCGGGCATGTCGCCGCCCCGATCTTTCGCGACTTCATGATCGATGCGCTCAAGAACACGCCGGCGGTCGATTTCCGCATCCCGCCGGGCCTGCGGCTCTATCGCGTCAGCGCCGCCACCGGGCTGCCGGTGTCGGGCAATGGGCCGGCGATCTACGAGGCCTACAAGCCCGGAACCGAACCGGGCAAGAACCCCGGTCACGGCTCCCAAGCCAATACCGGCGGGGACGACGGCGCGGTCGCCGCCACCGGCGACGCCGGGTCGAGCGACGCCGGCGCTGCCGATGCGCGGTGCAGGCGGCCAACGGGCAGGCCGGCAGCGGGCAGGCCGGCACCGGGCAGGCCGGCAGCGGGGAGTCCGGCCCACCGGGCGGCGCTCCGGCCCCGAGCAGCGCGATGCTGCCGCCGCGCGGCGCTCCCGCCAGCGGCACCGGCGGCTTATATTAGCGAACACCGACACCCGACACCCGAAGGAGCGGAGCGAAGCATGCGCGCCGAGATCGAGGCGGCGGCCGGCGACATCAGAAGGTCGCTGGCGCTGCTGAGGAGGCATCTTTGACTGGGATACCGCAACCCGGCGTCTCGCCGAGCTGAACGCCGAGGTCGAAAACCCGCGCTTGTGGGACGATCCCACTGCCGCGCAAAAGCTGCTGCGCGAGCGCACCAGGCTCGACCACGCCGTCAACGGCTACCGCCGCATCGAGCGCGAGGTCGACGAGGCCCTCGAGCTGATCGAACTGGGCGAGGCCGAGGGCGAGGCGTCGGTCGTCAGCGAGGCCGAGGCGACGCTCGACCGGCTGCGCGCCGAGGCTGCCCGGCGCGAGCTCGAAAGCCTATTGTCGGGCGAGGCCGACGGCAACGACTGCTATCTCGAGGTGCATGCCGGCGCCGGCGGCACCGAGGCCCAGGATTGGGCCGAGATGCTGCTGCGCATGTATGCGCGCTGGGCCGACGCCCACGACTACAAGGTCGAATGGCTCGAAGAGAGCGGCGGCGAGGAAGCCGGGGTCAAATCGGCGACGATGCGGGTTTCCGGCCCCGACGCCTATGGCTGGCTCAAGACCGAAAGCGGCGTGCATCGCCTGGTCCGCATCTCGCCGTTCAACTCGAACGACCGCCGCCACACCAGCTTTGCCTCGGTCTGGGTCTACCCGGTGGTCGACGACAAGATCGAGGTCGAGATCAACGACAAGGATCTGCGCATCGACACCTACCGCTCCTCGGGTGCGGGCGGCCAGCACGTCAACAAGACCGACAGCGCGGTGCGCATCACCCACGGCCCAAGCGGCATCGTCGTGCAGTGCCAGAGCGAACGCTCGCAGCACCAGAACCGCGCCCACGCCTTCGCGATGCTGCGCGCGCGCCTCTACGAAGCCGAATTGCAGCGCCGCGAAGCGGTCACCGACGCCAAGAACGCGACCAAGACCGACATCGGCTGGGGCCACCAGATCCGCTCCTACGTGCTGCAGCCCTACCAGATGGTCAAGGATGTGCGCACCGGGGTCGAAACCGCGAATACCGGTGCCGTGCTCGACGGCGACATCGACCGTTTCCTCGCCGCCGCGCTTGCTTCGCGCATCGAGGGCTCCGACGCGATCGCGACCGGCCTCTAGCCCCTGAACGCCGTCGCGGAGCGATGGGCGGGTGAGGCGGGTACCGTCGCGCGCTCTGCAATCCCCACCTCACCCCAACCGTCACCCTCCCGGGGCCGAGAGCGGCAATCGCCGGGGTTGGCGTCGTGTGTCATTTCCTTGGCGGGCATTACCGGCGCAAATCCGCCCGGCAAATCAGCCGGTCCGCCATTCGCCGGCCGGATAAGCCTTCCCCCGGCGCGCCATAAATGCGTAATCTCCGCGGTGCAGACCTCTTCGACAACCGGGCCCGGCGGCGTCTCGCACATCGGTCGCGGTCCACCCAACACACGGGAGAGAAACATGGCTGAGATCGACGGCGCCACCGCGATCGCGAGGAGCCTCAAGCATCAAGGCATCAACCACTTGTTCGGCGTCGTCGGGTTTCCCGTCGGGCCGATCGCCGCCGCCGCGCAAAAGGAAGGCGTCGCCTATGTCGGCATGCGCAACGAGCAGGCCGCCTCCTACGCGGCGCGCGCCTACGGCTATCTGACCGGGCGGCCCGGCGCCTGCATCGTCGTGACCGGCCCCGGCGTCGTGCACGGGCTCGCCGGTCTTGCCGACGCGCAGCAGAATTGCTGGCCGATGATCCTGATCGGCGGCGCCTCGGAAACCTATCGCGGCGGCATGGGCGCCTTTCAGGAAGAGCGCCAGGTCGTGATCGCCTCGCCGTTCTGCAAATTCGCGCACGCCATCGATACCGTCGAGCGCATTCCCTATTATGTCGAGATGGCGACCCGCCACGCGATCTATGGGCGTCCGGGCGGCACCTATCTCGACATGCCCGACAACATCATCACCGGCACATGCGACGAGGCGAAGCTCGTCGAAGTCCAGAAATGCCCCGACCCGCCGCGCACGGTGGCGCCTCAGCAATACATCGAGGACGCGCTCAACCTCCTCGAAAAGGCCGAGCGGCCGCTCGTCCTGGTCGGCAAGGGCATGGCCTGGGCCAATGCCGAGGATGAGGTGCGCGCCTTTATCGAGCGCACGCAAATCCCGTTCCTGCGTTCGCCGATGGGTAAGGGCATCATGCCCGACGACCACCCGCTGTCGGTGGCGGCCGCACGCACCCTGGCATTGCAGAACGCCGATGTCGTCTTCCTGATGGGCGCGCGCTTCAACTGGATCTTCCATTTCGGTCAGGCGCCGCGCTACGCCAAGGACATGAAGGTCATCCAGCTCGACATCGCGCCCGAGGAGATCGGCCACAACAAGGCGACCGAGGTGCCGCTCGTCGGTGACGGCAAGGCGATCGTCGGGCAGTTGAATGCGGCACTCGCCGGGCGCCAGTGGTTCCATCCCAAGGACACGCCGTGGCGCCAGATGATCACCAAGAAGGCGACCGAGAACGCGGCGATGATCCAGCCGCAGATCGACGACGACAGCGCCCCGGCGACCTACTACCGCGCCTTCAAGGACATCGCCGCCTGGATGCCGCGGAACTCGATCCTCAGCGCCGAGGGCGCCGGCACGATGGATATCGGCCTGACGATGCTGCCGGTGTTCAGCGCCAAGGCCTGCCTCAATGCCGGCACCTACGGCACGATGGGCCTCGGCCTGGGGCAGGCGATCGCCGCCGCGATCGTGCATCCCGACCGCCCGGTCATCCACCTCTCGGGCGACTCGGCGATCGGCTTCTCCGGCATGGAGATGGAGACGCTGGCCGCTACAACCTGCCGGTCAAGATCGTGGTGTTGAACAATGGCGGCATCGGCCCGGGCATGCCGGAGATCCCGGAAAACCCGATGTTCAACATGCGGCCCAACTCGCTGATCTACGGCGCCCGCTACGACAAGGTCATGGAAGCCTTTGGCGGCAAGGGTTTCTTTGTCGAGGACCCGAAGGACCTCAAGGGCGCCCTCGACGAAGCGATGAACCACCGCGGCCCCGCCCTCGTCAACGTCGTGCTCTCGCAAGGCTCCGCCAGAAAGCCGCAAGCCTTCCGCTGGCACAGCTGACCGGCTGACGCCTCTCGCAACAGGGCCGCCCTGAAAGGGGCGGCCCTGACGAGCCGGAATATCGGTAGCATCTCAGCATTACGGAGCTGTTAAACTAATCGCTTTAAACTGTCGTCTTAACCAAAAGGGGTGAAGATTGGCCCACCCCGTCTAGACCTTGAGAGGCCGGCTGGTAAGATATTAGGCCGGGGGCTCGTTCGGCTGAATAGAACAGAATAGGGGGCTCAACAGTGCCGTCTTAGGGAAACTGGACACTTCCATAAGCGAATCCACCTGCTCGCGCTGATAGAGACAAAGGAGAGCGAGAGTAAAGAAATTGACTATAAGCGACTCCTTCCTGGCAAGTCCGACGGCGATCGTCTACCATTCCCCTTCGATGTGTCGTCCTTTGCTTATACATCGAGCGTATTTGATATTTGGGATAGACGAGAATGAGGGCTTACCGACTGCTCTCCCTGGACTTAATGATATAAATGCCGACAACGAGATCAGACGCCTGGAAGAGATGGCGCGCGATGGGATGCGCCCGCCAATCCCCGGCCTACACACGGTAGCCGTTCCTGTACAGCAGGCACCACTGCTATCGTGATGAACATCCCGAGGAGCTGGAATCCACCACATCAAGTTACTTACCAAAAGGCGTTCAGATTTTACGGTCGAACTCCAACGGGAAATACCACTTGACGTAGAGGAGCGACACCGATTTCACGCGATCGAGGATTGCCGGTGCAGGCATCCCGCGCCAACCGGATCTCAAAGGTCATCGCAAATGATCTGGTGACGTTCCTTTCCCCCGGCGGTCGCATGGTGACGCATTTTCTGCCATTATCGCATTCGGCAGCACAACCGGTATCGACCTCCGGGTATTGGGTAACGACCCCCGCCCGCTCGTAGATTTAATAGGGGGTTTCAGTCACTCGCGCTTCAATGCAGATGGATTTGTTGGATGGTCGGAGACGGGTTATGTTCAATTGTTTCGGAGTGGATCGGTCGAGGTAGTTTGTCTCCTCCCGCAACAGCAAGTACGACAGAGCCATACCGGATATTTACCTAGCGTATCTTTTGAACAAAGGATATTTCGCCAAGTGGATTCCACCAAACGGCTATTGCAATCGCTCTCCGTGGAGTGCCCGATAGCGGTGATGGTTTCCTTCGTTGGTATAAAGGGATGGCGCATGGGTGTGTCGCCTGCGTACGCGACCAGTGCCCTCGATGTATTCGACCGGGACCCACTGCTGATCTCGGAGATCCGGTGGAAGCCTTTGATCATTCGGCGGTTGCAGAAGCGCGGCCTATCGTCGATGCCATTTGGAATGCGGCGGGGTGGCCGGGGTCTCCTCATTACGACCAAGACGGAGGATGGGATGGTAACAGACTGTAGCCCATCGTCGTCAAGCTGATACCTGGCCTCGCTGCTTGCGACTTCGGTTGTTTGAGCCGAATTTTGAGCAAAAATGTACTGGAAGCAAATACTCGTTCTGGGATGTGCAATGGCTTTAGCCTCTGCGACCGGGGCACAGGATCTGATGAATGGACCACAAGCAGCACCGCCGGGCGCCGCTGGTCTGCCTGGGACTACCGTTCTCGGAAATGAAGTGAGGCTTGAACGGCAAGGGGGCACTTATGCCGTACCTGTCCTTATAAATCGGGCTATTACGCTAAAGTTCGTTTTAGACAGCGGTGCTTCGGACGTTCTCATTCCGGCTGATGTATTTCACACGCTTATTCGTACCGGAACGATTTCAGAGAGTGACTTCATCGGAAATCAAGTCTATTCCTTAGCCGACGGCTCAAAGCTGAACGGTAGTCGGTTTGTAATTCGAGAGCTGAGGGTGGGCGACCAAGTTGCTAACGATGTCATAGCGAGCGTTGGCCCGGTTAGCGGGGATCTTTTGCTGGGATTGAGTTTCCTTTCTAGGTTTGGCACTGTAACTCTGGATAACCAGAGACACGTGTTGATCTTATCGGGCACAGCCGGTGTCCAACCACAGAAAAATCAAAAAGCAGCGTTAGACACACCGAGGCCCACTGGGAATACCCAGGAAAATCGCGCCGAACCAAGTCAGAGAACCGGACGCGGTCGATTTCAGCTTAACTCAATGCCAATCGATCATTGATCGTTCCACGGGGCTGGAATGGTACATCGGTCCTGATCTCAACATGGCTTGGTCCGACACGAACAAATGGGTGCGAGAGCTTCGAGCCTGTGACGGAACGTGGGCAATGCCACGCATTGGGCAACTCAGGACGCTCTTCCACCCCGACCGAACTGCAGGGAGCGGTTATTATACGCGAGGCAGGTATTGGCCTGCCCATATTGACCCGGCGTTTTCTCAGATTGGCAAAGGATCGTGGGTTTGGGCCGAGGGATTCCCGATGCGCAAGGCGCACCGGCGTTCAACTTCAACCAAGGGATTAGCGTGAGGGTATCGCTGACAAACCGGGAATATACGGTCAGGTCTTTTCCGTCAGGTCCGCTTCTCAAGAGCACGTAGGATGGGTTGAGCGGAGCGAAACCCGTCAAATTACCCCGAACGCGATCGCCTCGCCGGCGGGATCGCCGGCCCAATCTTCGGGGGCAGCTAGCGTGCACGCAGCAAGCGTAGGGCGTGCACGCAGCAAGCGTAGGGCGGATGCAATCCGCCATCTATTGCCTATAATCCGAAGCTTTATGAAGGGGCAGCACCGAGGGGGCAAATTCACCATCGGAAGTCGCGCCACACGCGCGAAGGAGGCGGATTGCACCCACCCTACTTCCTCGCTTCATCTCCGCGATAATTTGCGTGCCCGCCACGGTGACGGGTTACGGTGACAGCTTACTCAATGCCGCGGTTCTGGGCTTCTCACTCGACATCTTCGATCCTTACGCCGCGCCCGGCCCGCAGGCTGTTTCGCGCCTGTTCGATGCGGCGCAGAAACCGCGGGTCGTTTTCGAGCTGGTAGTCGAGCCAGTCATCCTCGGACGCAAAACCCATCAGCACTCCCGCAGGCTTGCCGTTGCGGGTGATGACGATCTCCTCGCCCTCGGCTTCGTGCAGAAAGCGGGAGAGATCGTCCTTGATTTCGGACAGCGGAACCCGCCTCATACCCGACCTCCGAACTGACTTAGCCATGTCTCCGCCTCCGATTTGGTCACGATCGCGAGGATTTCGACAGTCGAGCCGGAAATATCGTAGAACACCCGGACCTCGCCGACCCGCAGGTATTGCGGCCGACGTAAACCACGTAAGCGTTTGATCCGAGTACGGCTCGTCTTTCCGGGTTCATGCCGTAGATGAGTTTCCAGCGCCTTGCGCACGGCTGCTCGGATACCTGCCTTCATTCCGTGCAGATCTTCGACTGCCTCTGGTGCCAGGACAATCTCGTACGCCATTTCTTGTGAGAATAACCGATAAAGCGGGCGTAGGGCGGAACAGTACAGCGCATTCCGCCGCTCTCCCCGATGCGGCGCTATGCGGCCATCGTGATTTCCATGTGGACCGCGAGCCCGGCGCGCGCGGCGATCGCCACCAGGCTATCGAGGCTGAATTTGCCGACGCGGCCGCGTAAGAGATCGTTCAAGCAAGGCTGGGTCAGGCCGAGGCGCGTTGCCGCCTCGCTTTGCGGCATATGCCATGCCGTCACGGCTTCGTTGATCGCGATCGTCAGGCTGGACCGCAATTTCATGTTCTCCGCTTCCGCCGGGGTGTCTTCGAGCGCATCCCAGACGCTCGGAAAAATCTGCTCGATCATTGCCTCCTCACGATCAATTCCCGTAACCGCGATGCTGCCAGGTCCAAATCCCGTTTCGCGGTCTGACGCGTCTTCTTTTGGAAGGCGTGCAACACATATACCGCATCCGCGAACGCGGCCACATAGATCACCCGGAAGACGCCGGCCGCTTCGCGAACTCGGATCTCGCGCACACCGGAGCCGATCGACTGCATCGGCCGCCAATCATCCGGGTCGAGCCCCCGCTGCACCCGGTCGAGCTGATATCCCGCCTGCCGCCGCGCGCCGCCTGATCGACGATGCTCGCAACCAGCCGATGTTCAGCGCGGCGAGCCTGTGGGAGGTGGCGATCAAATCGGGTCTCGGCCGCGACGACTTTCGCGTCGATGCTCGGCTCCTGCGCCGCGGCTTGTTGGACAACGGCTATGACGAGCTCGCGATCACCGGCGAGCACGCCGTCGCGGTCGCCAACCTGCCGCCGATCCACAAGGACCCCTTCGACCGCATGCTCGCCCCGCAATCGGCCGTCGAAGGCATTCTGCTGCTGACCGCCGACCCGGTTGTCGCTCAATACCCCGGACCCGTGCGCAAGATCTGACGCAGAGCGCGGAGCAAGCGTAGAGCGGATGCAATCCGCCATCTGTGCCGGTGATCGAGCATTACATGAAAGCGGCGGATTGCGCCCGCCCTACGTCGCTGCTTCGCAATGCCTGTCGCGAGGCCAGTTCGCCAACCGAATAGACGCCGCCGTTCGAGATCTATCGCGCGGTGTCGACCCGGCTCCTCGACATCATCGATCCTGACGCCGCGCCCCGCCCGCGGGCTTTTTCGCGCCTTCCCGACGCGGCGCAGCGCGCAGGATTGGTTGAGCCTCGCGAAACCCATCACCCTTGGCGAAGCTACGCGCCTTAATGTCGAGCTTAGCGCCGTCGACACCGCCGGCTTGTCGCTCGTCATGGCTCATCCCTAATTTACCGTGGGAATGAAAACCGGATAAACCGAGGTGCAGATTGGACAACACCGGCAGGCGCGGCCGCCGCCAATTCAAGGCTTACGAGGACACCCGCTTCCTGCGGAGCAGGGGTGCGCGGGCGCTGCGGATCCTGGCGGAGTATTTGGAGCCGCTCCATCGCTTTCAGCGCCATAACGTCCAGGACACGATCGTCTTCATGGGGTCGGCGCGGCTCTGCTCGCAGGAGGCTGCGAAGGCGGCGCTGGCCGAGGCGGAGCGGGCCGGAGAGGGCATCGAGACGGCGCAAATGGCGCTCTCGCTGTCGACCTATTACGAGGCCGCGCGCGAGCTGGCCCAGCGGCTGACCGCCTGGTCGAAAAAGCTCGGCCAGGAGCAGCAGCGCTTTGTCGTCTGCACCGGCGGCGGTCCCGGCATCATGGAGGCCGCCAACCGCGGCGCCTCCGAGGCTCACGGGCTCAATGTCGGGCTGACGATCTCGATCCCGGACGAAGAATTCGACAACCCATATGTCACCCGGGAACTACATTTCTATTTTCACTACTTCTTCATGCGCAAATTCTGGTTTGTCTACCTGGCGAAGGCGGTCGTTCTGTTCCCGGGGGGCTACGGCACGCTCGACGAAATGTTCGAGATCCTGACCCTGGTGCAGACGCGCAAGACGCGCAAGCAAATGCCGATCGTGCTGTTCGGCACCGAATATTGGGACGAGGTGATCAAATTCGACGCGCTCGTCAAATACGGCACGATCAGCGCCGCCGACCTCGACATTTTCCACCGCACCAATTCGGTGGACGATGCCTACGCAATTATCACCAAGGGTCTGACCGAGAACGCCCTCGCCACCCCCGGACCGGTGCTGTAGCGGCAAGCCCAGCCGCTCGACAGCACGCCGGTTCGATCGCGGCCGTTTCGCCAGGCGGCGACCCGGCATAGACTGGAGGGATGGCGTACCAAGTTTTTCGGGTCGAGGTTACCCGCGACGAGACGCGCGACAACGCGCCGGTCGGCATCGAGATTACCGCCTACATCGATCGCATGCCCGAGACCAACGAGGCCACGATCGGGCGGTTGAGCCGGGCGTCGCGCGGGGTGTGGAACAGCCGGCTGCAATACACCGGCGATTTCGATACGCTGGCGCAGGCGCTTGCCGCGATCACGGCGGCTTATCCCGAGGCCGACCATATCCGCTGCTACGAATATTCGGTCGACAACGAGTTTGCGGTCGAGGTCACTCTGCTCCGGCGATCCGGCGAGAAATGGCTGCCCGGCGCCTAGCCTCGGCCTTTGTCTCCGCCCCGGGCGGAAACCCTCTCGGCTCCCGCATCCGGACAGGCTCAAAGCAGCGCAACTGAAATAATCATCAGTAAAGTAGGATGGGTTGAGCGCGAAACCGATCATCCTTCCCCGACGGGGGCGCCTCGCCGCTGGGATCGCCGGCCAATCTTCGCGACAACGCCGAGCTGCGATCAAGCTGAGCACCGGGCAGATCGCGGCCGCTCACCGAGCCGAAGTCACTTGCGATGTTCACCCGGCTGGCCGCGGACAGCTTTACCGTCATGCCGGTGTCGAGGCCGCAGTTTCGTGCGGCGGCCCGCCTCGCAGGCTATGCCGCGCCGGTTCGATACCGCGCATAAAGAGGGTGTCATTTCGAGGCGGGCCGCGATGGCGATGCAACACCCGAAAAAAAGACGAGCGGCGAACGGCGCCGCAAAATCGGCAAACTTCTGCTGCAGGATCACGGCGGGTGTCGACCTGTGATGTGTCGCATTTCGACGGGGCGATGACGGGTCCGCGTTCCATCCTTTGGGATGATCGGCCGGGGCAATCGGGGCAGGTTCGAACTCAATTCGGATGCGCGAATTCCCGGTTCGACGAAATTAATTCCCGATTAGGGCGACGCAAATTCCCGTTAGCCATGCCACGGGAATTTACTCACAAGTAACTGATTATAATCTCTTTTTCGCGGCCAAACGCGGCCAAAGGCGGCAAAATCGTGAAAATTCCCGTTTCGACGGGAAACCGGTGACGCTGCTCGCGCCGGCGGAGCTGGCCGTGGCGCTTCTCGGGCCCACGACCCATCTCGCAGCATGGCGGGCGGAATTGCGCGGCGCGAGGTCGAACCGTCGGGTATTCTCGGATCGGAGGGACCAGGCCGCGCGCCACAGCCGGGTTCCCGACCTTCCCGCATCCGTCGCAACGCGTTCGTAACGCCGTCGCGGCGCGCGTTGCCGGCTTCCGCTGTTGACTTGCTCGGGTTTATCAGGCTCCGATCCGGCCGCATGCTATGCCGGGGAGAACATCATGGCGTCACCAAAGAAGCTGTCGCATCTCGTGCTGCAGACCAACCGCCGGCGCGAGATGATCGAGTGGTACTGCACGGTGCTCGGCGCTGAAATCCTTTACGAAGCCGAGCGCATCTCGTTCATCAGCTATGATGACGAGCACCACCGGGTCGCCTTCCTCGACCCGGGGCCATTGGTCGAGCGGCAGCCGGACGCGGCCGGCCTAAATCACGTCGCGTTTACCTTTGGCGGCCTCGACGATTTGGTCGACAATTACCAGCGGCTGAAGGACGTAGGCATCCGCCCGCATCGCTGCGTCAACCACGGGGTGACGACCTCGATGTACTACCACGATCCCGACCACAACCAGGTCGAGCTGCTGGTCGACAATTTCACGACCGCAGCCGAAGGCCAGACCTATATGCGGGGCCGCTCCACCAACGACAAAAACCCGGTCGGAATCGTCTACGAGCCGGAGGAGCTGGTCCAGCGGGTGCGCGCCGGCCTGCGCGTCGAGGAGCTCGCCGCGATTAACTGAAGCGGCCCGATAACGCCCGGCTGCGCGCGTCGGCCGGGCGTGGTTTTAATCTGCCCTCGATTTTATGTTGGCGAAATTCTATCCGTATTCGTCATACTTCGTGGTTAATGAGGCGCGCCTCGCGACCGCAGCGACCGGTGGTCGTCACCGCGCAGCGGCGGTTGCGACGTGCCGCCAATGATTGCGGGAACAACGTTTTAACCTCTCCGGGTTATCCGTTGACGGGTGATCTCGGCGGTTCTCACAGCGGTGATCGGACTGTTCGCGGCGGCGCCCGCGCTGGCGGCAAATCCGGGGCTCGCGGCAACCCCGGTGTCCGCTGCGGCGCCGGCGCCGCGGGCGGCGATATCGGTATGCTTTTCGCCGGAGGGGGACTGCGCTGCCTTTGCGGTGCGAGCGATCGACGGGGCGCGGCGTCAGATACTGGTCAATGCCTACAATCTGACGACCGGCGCCGGCATCGTCGAGGCGCTGGTGCGCGCCCGCGCCCGCGGTGTCGACGTGCGGCTGATCGCCGACAAACGCACCCCTTGCGAGCGAAATACCGGCATCGATGCATTGGCCGCGGCCGGGGTGCCGATATGGATCGACCGCGCCGTGCCGATCGCCCACGCCAAGACGATGGTCATCGACGGCGCCGCGACCTTGATGGGCTCGTACAATTGGACGCGCAATGCGGCGCGCAATTCCGAGGATCTGAACCTCGTCGCCTCGCGTGCGGTCGCCGCGGCCTATGCCGCGCAGTGGCGCAGCCGCGTCGCCGTGTCGGCGCCATTCGCCGGGCGCGAGGATTGGTGCCGGCCGCGGCGCGCCCGCAATTCCCTGGACGGCGGCGAGTGAACCCTCGAAACTGCGCCCGACCGCCGCGCCCAACGGAGCGCGGTCGGTCAGTTGACGAAAAGGGGGATACGGCGATGTTCGACCTGGTCGTCTCCGGCGGATTGGCCGTCATGCCGGGCGCATCGCAGCCGGCCGATATCGGTGTCGCCGGCGGCAAGATCGTTGCGGTCGGCGCCCCGGGCAGCCTCGCCGCGGCGGGTGCTGCGCGGACCGTCGACGCCGGCGGGCAGATCGTCGTCCCGGGTGGCGTCGACCCGCATATCCATTGCAGTTCTCCGATCCCGTTCCCCGGCCGCAACGAAGATCTGTTGAGCGCGCCGCCGGAACAGGTCAGCCGCGCAGCACTCCATGGCGGCACCACGACCTTGCTCGATTTCGCATCCTGCCCGTCGGATCAGCCGCTGCAACAGTCGATCGAGCGGCGCCAGCGGGAGTGGGCCGGCGCCTGCCATTGCGATTACGGTTTCCATCTGCTGCTGCACGGAAAGCTGTCGCAGGGGGTGCTGGACCCGTTGCCCGAGGCAATTCAGCAAGGCCATGCCTCGGTCAAGATGTTCACCACCGACATCCGGCCCAACCGGCTGGGGAGAATGGTGCAGTTCGGCGACATCTGGGAAGTGTTGAAAATCCTCGGCGCCGCGGGCGGGCTCGCCGCGATCCATGCCGAAGACAACGACATCGTCATGCACATGTACGAAAAGCTGATCCGCGAGGATCGCGTCGGCTTTGAAAACATGGCCGAGGTGCACAACACTCTGTCGGAGGATCTGTCGTTCAACCGGGTCATCCGGCTTGCCGAAAATGTCGAGGGCGCGGCGCTCTACATGGTGCATGTCTCGGCGGCGACCGGGGTCGCGGCGATCGGCGGCTCGCGCCGGCGGGGGTTTCCGATCTACGGCGAAACCCTGCACCAGTACCTGCTCTACAACGCCGAGGACTATAAGCGGCCGGGCGGCCAGATGTTCCACACCTACCCGTCGCTGAAATTCCCCAAGGACCAGGAGGCGCTGTGGGCCGCGACCAATCACGGCGCGATCCAGGCGATCGCCACCGATGAAGTGTGCTGCCCGTTGCAGATCAAGCTTCAGGGGCGCCGGATCGACGACACCACCGGAGGCAATTCAGGGGTCGAGCCGCGGCTGTCGCTGATGTACACCCACATGGTCGAAAAGCGCGGCTACAGCCTCGCGGATTTTGTCGGCCTGACCTCGGCCAATGCGGCGCGAATCATGGGCCTCTACCCGCGCAAGGGCGCGCTCGCGGTCGGCTCGGACGCCGATATCGTGCTGCTCGACCCCCGCGCGCGCCGGGTATTGCGCAAGGAGGACCTGCACGAGACCGACTACACGCCGTGGGAGGGCCACGAGGTCGCGGCCTGGCCGAGCATGACGATCCTGCGCGGCAAGATCGCCGTGGACAACGGCCGGTTTCTGGCCGCACCGGGCGACGGCCAGTTCCTGCCGCGCAAAATCGACGACGACATCCGCTGCCGACCCGCGGTCTGACCGGGTGTTATGCCCGCCTCGGCTTTGTCGGACCCGGCGGCCGGTTCGCCCGGGGCGGGCGGTTCGCGCGGGCCAGGTTCGCCCAGGCTCACTCATAGCGCGGCTTGACGGCGCGCGTCGGCGGCGGGTCGCGGTAGATTTGCAGCCGGGTCACCCGCAGCCCGGCCACGCCATGCGCGTCGATCGCCTTTTGCCAGGCGTAAAATTCCTCGATCGACAGCTGGTAACGCCGACAGGCTTCGTCGAGCGAAAGCGCGCCGTCGCGCACCGCATTGACGATCACCGCCTTGCGCCGCGCCACCCACCGTTTCGTGTCGGGCGCGGGCAGCATGTTTAACCCGGTCGCCATGTCTTTCTCGTCCATGGCGGCAAAGTAGACTTGAATAACTTAAAGAATCCCTAAGTCAAGATGGTGAGATTTCTGTCCAAAATCTTAACCGATGATCGAGGAGTCGGCTTTATCCAAACAAGATTTAATGCCAAACAATAACGCCGCGCCGATCAACCATCGGAAATCGTGCTGCCGGCCGCGCCTGCGACAACGTGGCGCGAACGACCTGGCGGAAGCGTTTGTCCGCTCGTCCCGGCCATGTGGAAACGCGTGCCGAAATCAATATGCTCCATGCGATCCTCGCGCTTGAAGCGGATCAACCCAATTCATATACTCCGGCCCGCTTTTCACCGGTTTCGGGGAGACCGATGCATCCGTCGCTTCCGCCAAATTATCGCCCGTCCGAAGACGAAGCGTTTATGAGCCCGCTCCAGATCGAATACTTTCGGCAGCAGCTGGTGCGCTGGCGCGAATCGCTGATGGCGGAGTCAACCGACACCCTGCAGCACCTGAAAGAGGAAAGCCTCCTCAAGCCCGATCTGACCGATCGCGCCTCGCTCGAGGCCGAGCGCACGATCGAGCTGCGCACGCGGGCGCGTGAGCGCAGGCTGATTTCGAAAATCGACGCCGCACTCCACCGGATCGACCATGGAACCTACGGCTATTGCGAGGAAACCGACGAGCCGATCGGCATCCGCCGGTTGGAAGCCCGGCCGATCGCGACCCTGAGCATCGAGGCGCAGGAAAGGCACGAGCGGATGGAGCGCACCCACCGCGACGATTGACCGTCTCGCGGTCAGGCGATGTGTCGCCTGCCGGATTGCCGACGGCGGAACGCGACCCCCGCGTTTGAAACAAAACTAGAACAAAGTGGTTGCGCGGCCGCCGATCTGTGGTAGAGTTCGGCGGTTATGCAATCGCTATGCGAGAAAACAATGGCCTTTGGAGCGGAAACGGTCGGCGCGGGCGGAGCGCGCCGGGCCGTCCGGGCGGCGGGCGGGACGCGCGCCGTCCGCCGGTCGTTGCCCTTGCTGCGCCAATTTGCCGGCACTTCGCTTGCTTTCGCCATGATCGCCGGGGTTGCCGGGGTCGCCGGCGTTGTCGCGGCCATTGCCGGATCGGCCGTCTCCGCGCCGCCGGCCGCACTGATCGGGCTCGCAATTTTTGCGGGAGTAGCTGGCGCGGCGGCGCAGGTCGGCTCCGTCGTCGACGCATGGATGGACGCTCTCGGCAGGGCGTTCGACGCGGCATCTGAGGCGCAGCTGGTTGCCGCGCCGGACGGTTGCGTGGTGCAGGCCAATCTGGCGTTCGAGCGGCTGTTCCCTTGCGCCGGCGCGGGCGCTCTCGACCTGATCGGCGAGCGCGCCGGGGACTGTGCGGCTGGGGCGGTGTTTCGCTCGCTGCGTGAGCAGGCGGCGGCGGGCGCCACCGCGGTTGTGACGATTGCGCTGCAGCCCGGCGACGGCGGACCCCCGCGGCAGTTCGAGGTTTCGGTCGAGCCGGGTTCCGGGCATCCGGGATACCGCCTGTGGAGATTTCGCGACCTTGGCCCGTGCGTCCCGCAACGGCAAATGCCGATCGAGCCTCGCGCCGCGCAGGTTTCCGCCGGCGGACGGTCGTATCAGCAATTTCAGCGGTACTTTTCGAATGCTCCGGTCGGTATCGCCGTGGTCGACCGCTCGGGCCGGTTCGTCGATGCGAACCACGCCCTTGGCGAGTTGTTCGACGCCACCCCTCAGACGCTGATCGGACGCGGGCTGACCGAGTGCCTGAACGCCGGCGACCGCGAGGCCATCACCGCGAAGCTCGCCGCTGCCGCGCATGGTTGCGACGACCGCATCCCGGTCGAAATCCGGCTGGACCCCCCGGGCGAGCGAACCATGGTCATGCTCCTCAGCCGCTGCGGCCGGGCCGGCGAAACCGGCGCCGCATCCGAAAGACGTTCCTCCTCGCGCGACGCTGCGGGGGCGGTCGCTTCGGCGTCGGATCCAAACGAAGACCCGGTGGACGGCCTCACCCTTTATTTCATCGACGTGACCGAGCAGAAAAATCTGGAGACGCAATTCGCGCAGTCGCAGAAAATGCAGGCGGTCGGCCAGCTCGCCGGCGGGGTCGCTCACGATTTCAACAATTTGCTGACCGCGATGATCGGCTTTTGCGATCTGCTGCTGCTGCGCTCGCGGCCGGGCGACCCGGCCTTTGCCGACATTATGCAGGTCAAGCAGAACGCCAACCGCGCCGCCAATCTCGTGCGCCAGCTACTGGCCTTTTCGCGCCAGCAAAGCCTGCAGCCGCGAGTGCTCGACGTCACCGATGTCCTGGTCGAGCTGTCTCATCTGCTGCGCCGGCTGATCGGCGAGAATATCGAGCTCGAATTCGAGCACGGCCACGGTCTCGGTCTCGTCAAGGTCGACCAGGGCCAGCTCGAACAGGTCGTCATCAATCTCGCGGTCAATGCCCGCGACGCGATGCCCGATGGCGGCCGGTTGACGATCCGCACCGAGAATTCGCATCTGCCCCGCCCGGTCCGGCGGGGGCACGAGCTCATGCCCGCGGGGGACTACGTGCGGATTGAGGTCGCCGACACCGGCATCGGCATCATGCCCGACAATCTTGCGCGAATCTTCGAGCCGTTTTTTTCGACCAAGGAAGTGGGCTCGGGCACCGGGCTCGGGCTCTCGACGGTCTACGGCATCGTCAAGCAGACCGGCGGGTTTGTCTTTGTCGACAGCGTCGCCGGCCGCGGCGCGACATTCGCGATCTGCCTGCCGCGCCATCACGCCGCGACCGGCGCCGATGCCGGCCGCAGCGACATCGGCGAGCCCGGGATCCCACGGGATCTGACCGGGACCGGCACAATCATGCTCGTCGAAGACGACGACGCGGTGCGCATGTTTGGCGCGCGCGCCTTGCGCAACAAGGGTTATCGGGTGATCGAAGCAAAGAGCGGCGAGGCCGCCCTCGAGCTGATCGGCAACGCGGCCGGCCGGCTCGACCTGTTGATCACCGATGTCGTGATGCCGCTGATGGACGGGCCAGCATTGATCCGCAAGGTGCGCGATGTCGATCCGGGCATCAAGGTGATCTTCATTTCCGGCTACGCCGAGGACGCGTTCCGCCAGCGGCTCGACAGCGACCGGGCAATTCACTTCCTGGCCAAACCGTTCAGCTTGAAGCAGCTCGCGGTCAAGGTTAAGGATGTCATCAGCAGCGATCTCGCAGGGTCTCAATTTTCGGATTGCGTTCACGAACAAAACAAGTACACTCCCGACTTGGCCTCGCGCTGCACGGCAGCGCCGGCCGTGGAATAGCGGAGGGCCTCGTCATGCAGACGGCATTGCGCCTATTGGACAAGGAAGCGATGGACAAGCAGCGGGCTTTGGATGCGGCGCTCGGACAGATCGAGCGGGCCTTTGGCAAAGGCTCGATCATGAAGCTCGGCTCGCACGAGGCCGCAGCCGACATCGAGGTGATTTCGACGGGTTCGCTGGGCCTCGACATCGCACTCGGCATCGGCGGATTGCCGCGCGGCCGGGTTGTCGAAATCTACGGGCCGGAAAGCTCGGGCAAGACCACGCTGGCGTTGCATGTGATCGCCGAGGCGCAGCGCGCCGGCGGCACCTGCGCTTTCATCGACGCCGAGCATGCGCTCGACCCCGGCTATGCCCGCAAGCTCGGGGTCAATGTCGACGAACTGCTGATCTCACAGCCCGATGCCGGCGAGCAGGCGCTCGAAATCACCGACACCCTGGTGCGCTCCGGGGCGATCGACGTCCTGGTGATCGACTCGGTGGCGGCGCTCGTGCCGCGCGCCGAACTCGAGGGTGAGATGGGCGACACCCATGTCGGGTTGCACGCCCGGCTGATGAGCCAGGCCTTGCGCAAGCTGACCGGGTCGATTTCGCGGTCGCGGGCGATGGTCATCTTCATCAACCAGATCCGTCTCAAGATCGGGGTGATGTTCGGCAATCCGGAGACCACGACCGGCGGCAACGCGCTCAAATTCTACGCTTCGGTCCGGCTCGATATCCGCCGCATCGGCTCGATCAAGGAACGCGACCAGGTGACCGGCAACCAGACGCGCGTCAAAGTCGTCAAAAACAAGATGGCGCCGCCGTTCAAAGTCGTCGATTTCGACATCATGTACGGCGAGGGCATCTCCAAGCGCGGCGAGCTGATCGATCTCGGGGTTCAAGCCGGCGTCGTCGAGAAATCCGGCTCCTGGTTCTCCTATGAGGGCCAGCGTGTCGGCCAGGGCCGTGAAAACGCCAAGACCTTTCTGCGCGAGCACGTCGACATTGGCGAGGCGATCGAGCGCGCGATCCGCGGCAATGCCGGCCACGTCGCCGAAGCAATGATGGCCGCCCCGGGCGACGTGATTGCCGACGAATAGGCAGCGCTGTCGATCGCCCAATCGAGGAGGAACCCGGTGCGCGCCGCAGTCCTGACCGCGATCGACACGCCGCTGCAGATCCTCGACCTCGAGCAGGAGCCGCCGCGCGCCGACGAAGTGCGCGTCACGGTCAAGGCCGCGGGTGTGTGCATGAGCGACTGGCACATCGTCAACGGTGACTGGCCGCTTCCGTTGCCGATGGTGCTGGGGCACGAGGCGGCCGGCGTCGTTGCCGAGACCGGGCCGGGGGTGGCGA
The DNA here is from genome assembly GCA_963775525.1 of uncultured Alphaproteobacteria bacterium. Lineage (GTDB taxonomy): Bacteria > Pseudomonadota > Alphaproteobacteria > ATCC43930 > CGMCC-115725 > AP-15. Next base: position 223,137 of record CAVZJF010000007.1, read on the forward strand.
CGGTCAAACCCGGCGACCATGTGATCTTTTCGTTTCGTCCGCATTGCGGGCATTGCCGCTATTGCTCCTCCGGGCGCACGGTGCTGTGCATCGGCCACGACAACTCGCCGCGCTGGCGCATGCATGACGGCACCTCGCGGGTCAAGCTCAACGGCGAACCGGTCAACCAGATGGCGCGGATCGGCACCTTTGCCGAGGAAGTCGTCTGTCCGGCCGAGCAAGTCGTCAAAATCCGCGCGGACCTCCCCTTCACCCATGCGGCGATCATCGGCTGCAGTGTGGCGACCGGCATCGGCGCGGTAATCCGCCATGCCCGTGTCCCGGCGGGATCGAGCGTGCTGGTCATCGGCTGCGGCGGGGTCGGGCTGAATGTCGTGCAGGGCGCTAGGCTTGCCGGCGCCAACCCGATCATCGCCTGCGATCTGCGCGACAACAAGCTCGACTACGCTCGCGCCTTTGGCGCGACGCACATGGTCAACGCCAACGCCGGAGACGTCGTCGAGCAGGTGCGCGGGCTGACCGGCGGGCTCGGGGTCGACACCGCCTTCGACGCGATCGGCGGCGAGGCGACGGCAGTGCAGGCGGTCGCTGCGGTGGCCCCCGGAGGGCACGCGGTGCTGGTCGGCATCCCCGCCTTTTCGACGCGGGCCCCGATCAGCCCGTCGCAGCTCGTCTACGGCGAAAAGGTGATCAGCGGCACCTATTACGGCTCGGTGCGGCCCAATATTGACTTTCCGATCCTCGCCGACCTCGACCTGGAAGGGAAGATCGACCTCGACAGTCTGATCAGCCGCACCTATCGGTTCGATGAGATCAACGAGGGCTTCCGGCTGATGCTGGCCGGGGAAGTTGCGCGCGGCGTCATCGTCTTCGGCTGATCGTCAGGGCCTTGCCCCCTACCCACAGCGCCTGTTCCCGTTGCGCGCAGATCCGGCGACGCGCAGGTCCGGCGACGCGCAGATCCGGCGACGCGTAGATCCGATGTTCTTCGAACGGCTGGACAGGCTGATGCCCGATCCTCTATAAGCGCCGCTCGCCGGTGCGCCCAGGTAGCTCAGTTGGTAGAGCAACGGACTGAAAATCCGTGTGTCGGTGGTTCAATTCCTCCCCTGGGCACCACAGCCCTAAAGCCAGGACAGCGGGCTCCGCGGGTCCGCGCGCCCAAGGCGTAAGGCCGCTGCGCTCGTGTGGCCGCCGTGGCTTTGAGCCCGCGTCCACCAAAGTTGTGCTTGATCCTCGATGCCGCGCGACACGGGCCGCACCCTGTCCAAGCCGCGGGAGGCCCTGGGTGCCTGCTTTTGGCGGCATGATGAGGACGTAGACGCGTTGACGGCAAACATCGCAAGACTACCTGCATCCAATTACGCGGCCAATAAAACAGCCGACGGTGTTAACCAAACGGTGCCGCAGCGTCATGTTATTCTATTCCCGCCGGCTGAGGACCTTGACCAGAGGCACCGATGGCGGAAAGATGGCGCTGTCGGCGGGCGGCTTACACTGGTGTCGATCTTCAAGATCTGAGTAGCAGATGGAACACTGGAAAATTATCGTCGCCGCCGCTGCCGTCGCCGGGCTGAATTCGCTGGCGATGTCCGCCGAGGCCGCGCGTTATGCCGCGGCGGCGCCGGCGCAGGCAGCTGTCAACCGCGGCGTCGTCGAGCTTGAAACCGGTCGCGCCGGCGGCATTTCGGTGCAAATCGCCGAAGACCTTGCAAATGTCATCGACGACGGCGCGACGCGGCGGGTTTTGCCGGTGGTCGGCAAAGGTGGGATGCAGAGCATTACCGACCTCGATTTGCTGCGCGGGATCGACCTCGCGATCCTGCAGGACGACGTGCTCGGTTATGCGCGGCAGCAAAACCTGTCCCCCGGGATCGAATACCGGGTCACCTATATCGCCAAGCTGTACGATGAAGAGTTTCACCTGTTGGCGCGCGGCGACGTCAAAACCGTCGCCGATCTCGCCAACCAAAAAGTCAATGTCGACCTGCGCGGCGGCGGTACGGAAATCACCGCCAGTCGACTGTTTGGTGTCCTCAACATTCCGATCGTCGCCGTGAACGACGACCAGCGGGTTGCCTTGGACAAACTGCGGCGAGGCGAAATCGCGGCGTTGGCCTTTGTCGCCGGCAAGCCCGCCCCGGTTTTTCGCGACCTGATCGGCGAAAACGGCCTGCATTTTCTGCCGATACCGCTCAACGCACAAGTTACCGCCGCCTACGCGCCAGCACGGCTGACCGCAGACGACTATCCCGCGTTGATCAAGGACAACCAGCCGGTGGACACCGTGGCCGTCGGCGCGGTGCTTGTGGCCGCCAATCTTCAGCCGGATTCCGATCGGTACCGCAACGTCGTCAACTTCGTCGACGCGTTCTTTACCGGCTTTCAGTCGCTGCTGAAGCCGGGCCACCATCCGAAATGGCGCGACGTCAACATCGCCGCCGATCTGCCCGGTTGGCGACGGTTCCCGCCGGCCGCAGACTGGCTCCAGCGTAACGCGCCGGTCGCCGCGGCGCCCAGCGAGCAGGATTTGAAGACGATCTTTGCCCGCTTTATCGACGAGCGCCAACAGGCGGCGGGCGGCGCCCCGATGACCCAACAGCAAAAGGACGATTTGTTCGGCCAGTTCGAGCGGTGGCAAAAAACCCTGGCCCGATAGAGCGCGGCTTCGGCGACGGGCCCCAGATTCCGGTGAGACCTCCTAGGGATGAACACGGCTGTCAGGCGCCGGCCAAATGGACGGCGCCGGCGATGCGCCGGCGCACGCTGTTGGCCGGCGCTGCCGGCTTGGCCGCCGCCCCGGCGGGCGCGTTTCGGGCGTTTGCCGACCTCGCCCCGAAGCGCGGCGGCGTGCTGACCTTCGCGGTCGACGCCGAGCCACCAAATTATGACTGTCACGCCAACGTGTCGTTTGCGACGTTGCATCCGATCGCGCCGCACTACTCGACCCTTCTCAAGTTCGACACGGCGAATTACCCCGAGGTCGAGGGTGACCTTGCTCAATCGTGGGAGGTTTCGCCGGACAGGCTCACCTATGTTTTCAAGCTGCGCCCGAACGTGTTGTTCCACGACGGCTCGCAGCTGACCTCTGCCGACGTCAAGGCGAGCTACGAGAGAATCGTGCGCCCGCCGCCCGGCGTCGTCTCGGTGCGCCGCGTCAATTACGCCGCGATCGGCGCCATTGACGCACCCGACCCGCTTACCGTGGTCTTCCACCTGAAATGGCCCGAGGCGGCGATGCTGGAGAATTTCGCCTCCGAGTGGAATTCACATCTACAGCGCCGTCAAACTGACGGAGGATCCGCTGTTCCCGGTCAACCACGTGCTGGGGACCGGGGCGTTCAGCTTTGTCGAGCATGTCAAGGGCGACCATTGGACGGGTCGGCGCTTCGAGCGGTATTTTCGGCCTGGAAAACCCTACCTCGACGGCTTCCGGGCCGACTTCGTGACCGGAGCGAAGATGATCAAAAGCTTTGAGGACGGCCATATCATGGCCGACTTCCGCTTTATCAGCCCGAACGAGCGCGATCAGTTGACCGCCGCGCGCGGCGATCAGGTCGCGATCTACGAAAGCCCGACCTTGCTGAACCTGCTGGTCGTCTTCAACACCAAGCGCCCTCCCTACAACGACGTCCGGGTCCGCCGCGCGCTGTCGCTCGCGATCGACCGCTGGGGTGGTGCGGAGGCGCTGTCGCAAAAGACGGTGCTCAAATTTGTCGGCGGTCTGTTGCGGCCCGGCTTCAGCATGGCGACCCCGGAGGCGGAGCTCGTTCAACTGCCGGGCTATTGGCGAGACGCCGCGGCCTCGCGCGCCGAGGCACAGCGGCTGCTCGCCGAAGCCGGGGCTGCGGGCGCTGACGGTCAAGCTCACCAATCGCGACCTGCCGATGCCCTGGATCCCCGGAGGCGACTACGCGTCGGCGGCGTGGCGCGCGGTCGGCGTCGCCGTGGACCAGGCGAAATTGAGCTTGAAAGATTGGACCGAAGCGCTCGCCGCCGGCAATTTCGACGTCGCGATCGACTTTACCGGGGACTATTTCGACGACCCGACCTTGCAGCTGACGAAATACGTGTCGCGCGACCTCTCGCCGGGCAATTATTCGTCGTCGACCGACCGCTATCTCGACGCGCTCTACATCGGCCAGGCGGTCACGCCCGACCCGCGCAAACGCGCGCTGATCGTTCGCGAGTTCGAGCGGCAAGCGCTGACCCAGGCCTATACCGTGCCGCTCCTCTGGTACAACCGGATCGTCCCGACGACCGCGAACGTCAAAGGATGGAACATGACCCCGAGCCAGTATATCGGGCAGGACCTGGCCGACGTTTGGCTGGATCGTTGATCCAGGAGGACGAAGCGCCGACAACCGCGATCCATCGCGGGATGCGGCCGTGACCACGGCGTTCCGGCGGAACCAGCACGGCGCACAATCAACAGCGAGGCCAACCGGCAACTCGAGATGAGCTCACCCGAACCAGCAGCAAACGCGATCTCGCCCGCCGCCCCGGCGGCGCGGTCTGCATGGAACAGCATCCCCAACCGGGTGCTGTTCCTGTTGTGCTTCATGTACCTGATTTTCTACATCGACCGCGTCAACATCTCGACCGCGGCGCCGCTGATCAAGACCGATCTCGGCCTCAGCAACACCACGCTCGGATTTGTGTTTTCCGCGTTCGCCTACCCCTATGCGGTGTTCCAGCTGATCGGGGGCTGGCTCGGCGACCGGTTCGGGCCGCGATGGACGCTCGGCGTCTCGGGCCTCGTTGTGTGCGTTTCGACCGCGCTGACCGGAGCCGTCGGCGGGCTGACGACGCTCGTCCTGGTCCGCCTCGCCCTCGGTTTTGGCGAGGGGGCCGCATTCCCGACGGCGACGCGGGCGATGGCGGTGTGGCTGCCGCCCAGCCGCTGGGGCTTCGCGCAGGGCATCACCCATTCGTCGTCGCGCATCGGCAATGCGCTGACCCCGCCGCTGATCGCCTGGCTGATCACCCTGATCTCATGGCGCGGCTCTTTTGTCGTGCTGGGGGCGGCGAGCCTGATCTGGATCGCGGTGTGGATCTGGTTTTTCCGCGACGACCCGCGCCGGCACCCGCGGATGACGGCGGCCGATCTCGACGGGCTGACCCCGATCCAAACCACCGCCGCCGCCCGCCCGCGGGTGCCCTGGCGCCGGCTCGCGCGCCGGGTTCTGCCGGTGACCGCGGTGGATTTCTGCTATGGCTGGACGTTGTGGCTGTTTCTCAGCTGGATCCCGTCATTCTTCTTTCACAACTTCCATCTCAACCTGACCCATTCGGCATTGTTTTCTTCGGGCGTGTTCCTGTCCGGCGTGATCGGCGACACGCTCGGCGGGGTCCTCAGCGATCGCATCCTCAGGCGCACCGGCAATCTGCGCCGGGCCCGTTGCGGGGTCATCGCGGGCGGCCTGTTCGGCGGCTTCCTGTTCATGATCCCGGTGCTGTTCGCGCACGACCTGATCGTCGTCGCGGTGTGCCTGTCCTTGGCGTTTTTCTGCGTCGAATTGGTGGTGGCGCCGATCTGGGCGGTGCCGATGGACATCGCTCCCCGGCTATGCCGGCTCGGCCAGCGGCATCATGAATTTCGGCTTTGGCGTGGCGGGCATCATCTCGCCCTGGGTGTTCGGCTACGTCATCGACGTGACCGGCAGCTGGACCCTGCCGTTTGTCGCCTCGATCGTGTTGCTGCTGGTCGGCGCCGGACTGGCGCTGCGATTGCGGCCCGACCAGCCAATGCTCGACCCGGCCCCGGCGGCGCTCGCCGGCTCGGCCTGAAAGGTAGGCGCCCGCCGGCGCGGCCTGAAGGAGGTAGGCGCCCCCGCCCGGCGCCCTAGGCGCCGACACCCCAGGCGACGGCGTTGCGCAGCAGCGCAAGGAAGGGTTCGGTCTCCCATGGGCCGCGAAAGGTGGGCGGCGTCGTGTCCGCCGGGTTGACCGGCCGGCCCGCGCGGATGGCCGGGTTGTGGCAGTGGCCGAGCGCTACGTAGGTCACGCCGCCGTCGCCGACCATACGGGTGTACCCGAGCACGCGGGTTCTGCCGTCGGGTTGCAGGGAGGTGTCCGAAGGGTAGAGCCCGTCAGTGGCCGCCGCGGCATTCGGGCCGTAATCCGCGGTCAGCAAGATGCGGGTCGAGCCCGGATCCTGCAGCTCGATGAAATAGGGCTCGTCCTCGACGACGAAGGACGCGCCGAGCCCTCGGGTGATCGGGGAATCGGCGGCGGTTACGTCGACCCGAATCTCGCGGATCGGGGGATGGGTCAAAAAGCGGCTGCCGAGAACGGCGTGGTGCTCGGTCTTGACGGTGCGGCGCATGCGCGCGCCCTCCACCCGCTGGGCCCGGCCGCCGCTCGTCCCGTGCAGGCCGAGCCAGCGGCCGCCCGCCTCCAACCAGTGCTGGATGGCGCGAGCATTGCGCGGCGTCGGGGTAGGGGCCGGCCACGTAGGTGACCAGCAGCTGGCTGACCGGCAGCCATTTCTCGACATCGGCGAAGTCGTTGGCGACCGAGGCCGGGATGTCGCGTTCGGCCAGAAGCCCCAGCAGCCGCAGACGGGCATAGTCGTGGTCGTGCCCGCCCATCGAGCCGGGAGGAAAACCGCCGGCAATCAGATGCGCGCGGCCAGACTTGGTTTCTGTCATCGGATCACCTCGCTCGCGGTTCGGCCCCTGTGACCGACGAGATCCGGCGGGCCCGTTTGGGCGCCCGTCCGGTCAAAGCGGCCCGAACAATGTTGCAATATGTCGAAAGCCGGCGGGCAGCCGCGACGCGGTTCGACGAGCCGCGGTCATTCTCCGGCGCCAAAGCCGAACCTATCCTATCCCTCGGCCGCCGGGGAAGCTCGGCCGTCGGGCGGCCAGACCATGACGCCCTCGGCCAGCGGAATGCGCAGGTTTCGAAACAACATCGAAAAACTCATCCAGTTGCCCATGGCGATGACGAATTCCACCTGCTGCGCGGGGTCGGCGACATGTTTGGCCACCTCGGCCCAAGCGGCATCCGATATCGATTTGCCGGCGAGACACTCGTCGGTGGCGGCGAGGATCGCCCTGTCCGCGGGCGTCAACCGCTCGGCATTGCGCCAGTCGCGCACCGCCAGCACATCCTCGGGCGGGATCCCCGCCGTCGTCGCCACGCGCCAGTGCTGCGTCCACTCATAGGCCGAGCCGGTGACCCAGCCGATGCGCATGATCATCAGCTCGCGCAGCCTGGTGTCGAATTTGTTGTTCTCCAACAGCTGCATCAATTGGCTGAACGCGACCCTGGCCACACCGGGATTGTTGGCGACCACCCGAAACGCCTCGCTCTGGGTGCGCCGCGCCGGCATACCCATCGCATCGCCGAGCTCGCGGGCGCGCTCGAGCGACACCATCGGCACGCGTGAGGTCATCCTCGCTCTCCTCTTGTCGTTCCCGGTCGCGCTATAAGCGAGCCGGCCTAGCTTGGCCGAAGCTTACGGCGCGCTGCCGAGGAAAGTAAGCCCGCACCCAGCGACATGCCGCTGCGCGATCTAAAAGCCGGCTTGACAGCGGCCATTTGGGGCGGAGGCTGGCAAGCTGTTTCGGCTTAGGAAGGCGTTTGCCATGCCTGTGGAGATGATCGGCTGGATCGCGCCGCGGGTCTCGTCGGAGCTGATCCCGCCATCCGGTCCCCCTTTTGACGCCGACGTGCTGGCCGAGACCGCGCGCATCCACGAGCGGGCCGGCTTCGACCGCGTGCTGGTCGGCTACTTCTCGGACGCGCCTGACGGGTTTTTGGTTGCGGCGCACGCCGCGTCGGTGACGCAGCGGTTGGGTTTTCTGTTGGCGCATCGTCCCGGGTTCGTGGCGCCGCCGGTCGCCGCCCGCAAGCTCGCGACCCTGGACCAGCTCAGCGACGGCCGTCTGGCGGTGCACATGATTGCCGGCGGCAGCGACGCCGATCAGGCCAAGGACGGCGACTGGACCGACCCCGAGACGCGCTACCGCCGCGCCGCGGAGTACGTCGCCCTGTTACGCCGCACCTGGACCGAGCCGGCGCCGTTCGACCACGAGGGCGAGTTCTACCGGACCCGCGGGACCTGGTCGGAAATCCGCTGCCGGCAATCTCCGCACATCCCGCTCTACGGCGGCGGCGGCTCCGACGCGGCGATCCGCTCGCTGGCCCCGCATGTCGACGTCTTCATGCTGTGGGGCGAGCCCCTGAAGGAGACGGCGCTGTTCATGGACCGCGTGCGCGCCGAGGCGGCGCTCTGCGGCCGCAACCCGGCTTTCAGCCTGTCGACCCGCCCGATCCTGGCAGCAACCGATGGCGCCGCCTGGGACCGGGCCAGAGCCATCCTCGACCGGGTGCTGGTCAACCGCGGCGGCATTCCCGCCCCAAAACGCCAAAACATCGGCTCCGCGCGGCTGCTGCAGGCCGCCGCCGAAAGCCGAGGTGCACGACACCTGCTTGTGGACAAAGCTCGCTGTCGCGACCGGCGCCCAAGGTAACTCGACGGCGCTCGTCGGCACCCCCGAGACGGTGGCGAAGGCGATGCTCGAATACTACAAGCTCGGCGCCGCCAGCCTGTTGATCCGAGGCTACGACCCCCGGCCGGACGCTGTTCAATACGGCGAGGAGCTGATCCCGCGCCTTCGCGAGCTGGTGGCGGAATATGACGCCGCGCCATCCCGGCGGGGCGAGGGCCCGTGCGAGCCGCCGTAGGACGGGCTGAGCCTTGTGAAACCCATCGCCGCCGCCGCACCAGATGGGTTTCGCCGCGCGCTCAACCCATCCTACAGGGCGATGGGGCTAGTTGCCCGCTGGCGGCGGGGCAGGCGGCCCATAGTAATAGCCGGGCGGCGCGTAATAGCCAGGCGGAGCGTAATAGCCGGGTGGCGCGTAATAGGCGGGCGGCGGCGCGTAATACGGCGGCCCGAAGATCGCCCGCACCGGCAGGGTCGCGATCGCGGCGGCGCCGGCGACGACCGCACCGGCGGCAACGAACGGCAAGGCGAGCAGGCCCGGACCGCAGCGCCAGCCCCACCCGCCGTTCCAACACCGCGCCGACGCCTCGGAGGTCGGCAGGATGACAGCGCTCGCCACCAACAGGCCTAGGGCCGCAGCGTGTCTATAACGCACCGTTCGAACTCCCGAGTTGCCGGCTGCCTGATCCGGAAGGCTCGCCCCTTTCGCATATACGGAGCCACTCCGGAAAACATGCCCGCTTCAGCCTACCGGCACGCGATCCGAGCGCCTCAGGCCGGAGCGCCGATCGCCCTACTGGCACCGATGCTTGCGTCAGCGGCGAGGCCGAAACCGAGCGCTTTCCTCGATTTCGGCTGCCGCGATCGCCCGGGCGAGCGCGCCGCTCAGCTCTTTGGCCGCCTCCAATGTCAGCTCGACCGCGACTCGCGCCCCCGGCCCGAGCGATGCGTTCACGAAATCGATCGTGATCGCCTCTTCCAGCAACGCGTGGTGCGGGTGGTCGTAGGACACCACCGAGTGGGTCAGGTCGATCCACCCGTCGCCAGTCTTGCCGGCGCCGGCCGCGCCGACGACCTCGACGATCGAAGTGCACATGGCTGTTTTCGCAAGTGTTGTGGCGATTATGCGGCCAAGTGCTTGCCCAAAAACGCGAACACCTTTTGCCAGCCGTCCACCGCCTGCTCGATGCGGTACGCCGGCCGGTCGTAGTAGAAGAAACCGTGCCCGGCGCCGTCGTAACGGTGAAACTCGTACTGCTTGCCGTGCTTTTTGAGCTCGGCCTCGTGCTGGTTCACCTGCTCCGGGGTCGGCGAACGGTCTTCGTTGCCGAACAGACCGAGCAGCGGGCAGGACAGGCCCTTGGTAAACTCGATCGGAGCGGTCGGCTGCTTTGGCGTCAGCTCCTCCTTGCTCATCACCACCCGGCCGCCCCAAAGCTCGACCGCCGCGTTTATGCTCTTGGTATGGCACGCAAACAGGAAGGTTTGCCGCCCGCCCGAGCAGGTCCCGAAGACCCCGACCTTGCCGTTGAGGTAGGGCTGGGCGCGCAGCCATGCCACCGCGCCCTCGGTGTCGCCGATGACCTGGGCGTCGGCGACGCCGCCCTCGGCGCGCACCTTGGCGGCGACGTCGTCGGCTTTGCCTTCGCCGGCGCGGTGATAGAGGTTGTGGCTGATCGTCGCGTAGCCGTGATGCGCGAATTTGCGGGTCGCCTCGCGGTACCACTCGTCCCAGCCGGGCGCGTGGTGCAGCAGCACCATGCCGGGGAACGGGCCCGGACCCAACGGCCGCGCCACGTAGGCCGAGATCGGCTCGTTCTTGTCGCCGTCGATCGAGATGGTTTCCGCAATCATGCCTTCGTAGGCCATCGTCGCTCCCCTTGTCGGTTCATGGAAATGATAGCCGCTGCTGCCGGTGAATCAAGCGGTCCACAACTCAAGCGGTCCGCGACATTACCACATTCCGGACCGAATGCGCTCGCGACGCGCTGCTCCGCTCGGCTCCCAGCCCCGAGGGAGTGAAGCCAGCCTGCGATTGATTTAGACCATGTGATAGTCTAACTTGCCGGTCGACCCGCGGCCGTCCCTGGGAGAAACGACATGCAAATATCCGTCACCGACGCCAAGGCGCAGCTGACCGAACTGGTCCGCCGGGCCGAGAATGGCGACGAGGTCGTCCTGACCCGTCACGGCCACGCGGCGGTCCGGCTGGTTCCGGTCAAGGCGCCGCTGGACCGCAAAGCGCGCAGGGCGCTTCTCGAAGAGCTGCGAATTTCCGGCTCCGCCAAGGCAACGCCCGGACCAAGCGCCGCCCGCAGCCAGGATTTCCTCTATGGAGACGACGGCTTGCCGAAATGATCGCGGTCGACACTTCCGCGTTGATGGCGATCGCGCTCGACGAGCCGAAGGCCGCAGCCTGTACTGCCGCACTCGAGGCCGAAGACGAAATTCTGATTTCGGCAGGCACTTTGGTCGAAACGCTGATCGTTTCGGCGCGCCGCAACGTCGGGGCCGAGATGGCGCGATTTATCGATCGGCTCGCTCCGGACATCGTGACCGTGACGCCGGCTGCCGCGCGACGCGTCGCCGAGGCTTATCGGCAGTGGGGACGAGGCATGCACCCGGCCGCCCTCAATTTCGGCGATTGCTTCGCCTATGAAGTGGCGAGGGAATACGCCTGTCGCCTGCTCTACGTCGGCGACGACTTCGTGAAGACCGATATCGAGAGCGTATTGTGAACGCGTCGCCCCGACCCTTCCGGCGAAACGCCGCAGCCGCCGGGCGATGGCGACCACGCCATGCCGCGATGGCTATGGTAGGATGGGTTGACCGAAGGGAATCGCCCGCTATGCAATCGATCATGATGGGCTTCGCAAAGGCCCATCCTACGCCCCGACTTTAGCCGACGAAGCGCCGCAGCCGCCGGGCGATGGCGACCGCGCCATGCCGCGGTGGTCAGCGCAGGCGCGGGCCGGGGTCGATCCCGAGGTAGACCCGGCCGCCGATCGGATACCACTCGGGTGCGATCGTGACCGTCTGGCCGACCACGTGCAGGTCGCGCCAGCACTCGGCGAGGCGGCTTTCGCGCTTGAACGACGTGCTGCCGCCGTGCCGGTACACCAAATCCATCGCCTGGCGGGCGCTGTCGGCGGCGTAGACCGAGGCCAGCCGGCAGCGGGCGCGCTGCTCCAGGGTGGTCGCGTTGCCCGATGCGACCGTGTTCCACAGCTCGGCGATCATCGCGGTGCGGTAGGCGCGCCCGGCGTTCAAGATCGCGTCGGCGCGTCCGACGGCGTCCTGGACCTGGGGGTTGTCGCATAAGAGGCCGGTGCGGCCGCGCGGCGTCTTGCCGCCGGCGAGATCGATCAGCGCGTCGATGCCGGCGCGCGCGATGCCGGTGATGACGGCGCTGTGATGCGGCCCGACCCAGCACTGGGTCGGCAACGCGTAGGTGACCCCCGGCCAGCGCTCCCACTGGTTGTCGAGCGGGATGCCGGCATGGGGCATCGTGCGCCGCTCCGGCAGAAAGACGTCGTCGACCGTCCAGTCAAAGCTGCCGGTGCCGCGCAGCCCGGCCACGTCCCAGCTGCCGGGGACAATTTCGGCTTCGGCGCGGGGAAACACCCCGCGCCAAAAGAGCGGCCGGCCTTCGGGGCTGCGGCGCGGCTCGCCGCCGTCGAGAACCTGGAAGCTCCCCAGCATCCAGCTGCTCTCGTGACAGCCGCTGCCAAAGCTCCAGCGCCCGCTGACGCGATAGCCGCCCGCGACCGGCGCCGCCTGACCGCCGCCCTGCACGGCGGTGCCGGCGATCGTCGCAGGCCCCTGTCCGTGGACCTCGTCGACGCCCTCGTCCGGCAAGCCGAGCGTCACGAGCTGGCCGATGCTGTTGTTGGCGAGGTTCCAGCCGACCGAGCCCGCGCCTTCGGCCAGAAGCTCGACGACGCGCAGGTAGGTCAGCGGGTCGGCCTGCAGTCCGCCCAGCGCGTGCGGGATCACCAGGCGGTAGAAGCCGGCGGCGCGCAATTGCCCGACCAGGGCCGGCGGCAGGCGCTGCTCGCGCTCGATTTCCTCACGATAGCGGCGGATCTCCGGCCGCAGGGCGGCCGCCGCCTGGACCACGGGTTGCGCGTCGACCTCTGCCGGTAAGCCCTTCTCTTCGGCCATCGTGCTCATTTCACTCCTGTTGCCGCCATCCGGTCGGGTAGGCCCGCAAGCCTGGCGCACCGTGCCCGCGTCCCCGCTTCGGCCCTTGTCCGGCGATGCTCGGCCGCGACCCTCACCGGTGGGGTAATATAAATCAGATCGGTGGTTCTTTTACCAGACGCTTGGTGGCCGCAAAGCAACTCGCTGGCCTCGACAGATCTACCTTCGCTCCGGGCAAATCCCCACATCATCGGGGAGTCGGAAAGCTGTCGACTTGACGCCGGCGCTGCTTGCCGGCCGGGATCGTCGACAAGGCCGCAATCCACGTTAACCCATGGCATGCCAATTCGCGCTATTGTGGTGCAGATGGGCGGAGGGCAGATGACCAATCGAGGGCTCGCCGGAAGGACCCGCCGGGAGCGAAAGGCTGCGGCCTTTGCCGGCGCGGCCATCCTGCTCGGCGTCGTCCTGCCCGCTGCCGGCTGCGCGCCGTTCGGCGCCGGCTCGGCGAACGGGACGGGTGTGGCGATGACCAGCTTCGCCCCTCTCGTGCAGGAGGTCATCCCCGCTGTCGTCAACGTCTCGGCTGTTCAAAAACCCGGTCGCACGGCGGCTGACGGGAACGCGGGCGACGGCATAAGCCGGGTCAGGAACCGGGAGGCTGCCGCCGGCCTGTCGCCCTCGGCGCTCGACGAATTGCTGCACAAGTTTCTCGAGGAGCATGACGGAAAAAGCGTCCCGAACTCGTCCGGGTTGGCGCTGGGTTCGGGCTTCGTCATCGACCCCAGCGGCTACATCGTCACCGACGACCACGTGTTGGAGAACGCGGACGCCGTCACCGTCACGTTTCACGACGCCACTCAACTGCGCGCCAAGATCATCGGGCGCGACCCGCTGACCGATCTCGCCCTCCTTAAGATCGACGCTCCTCGGGCTCTTCCCTACGTGCGCTGGGGCAACAGCGACGCGGTGCGGGTTGGCGACTGGGTGCTGGCCATCGGCAATCCCTTTGGTCTCGACGACACGGTAAGCAGCGGCATCATCTCGGCCCGCGGCCGCGACATCCATTCCGGCCCCTACGACGATTTTCTGCAGATCGACGCTTCGATCAACCGGGGTAATTCAGGCGGCCCGACCTTTGATCTCGACGGCCGGGTCATCGGCATCAACAGCGCGATATATTCTCCCAATGGCGGTTCGGTGGGGATCGGGTTCGCGATACCGGCGAACCTCGCGCGGCCGGTGGTCGACCAGCTGCGGGAGCACGGCAAGGTCGAGCGCGGCTGGCTCGGCGTGCAGATCCAGCCGGTCACCGTCGAGATCGCCGAAGAATTCGGGTTGCCGAAACCGGCCGGCGCGCTGGTTGCCGGCGTCAGCACCAGCGGGCCGGCGGCGCGCGCCGGTTTTGCGCAGGGAGACGTGATCCTCTCGGTCAACGGCCAGGGGATCGTGCGGATGCGGGACCTGCCGCTGATCGTCGCCGAAATGCCGATCGGCGAGGCCGCCAACGTGATGGTCTGGCGCCGTAACCAGGAAGTCAGCCTTCGCCCGGTGATCGGGCGAATGCCCGACGACGACGCGCAGCTTGCCGAGGTCAGGCAACCGGAAAGCCCGGCGCCGCGTAAGGAAGCCGATGCCGCCCTCGGTCTCAAGCTCGCGGCGCTGACCCCACAGATGCGCCAGCGCTTACAGGTGCCGGCAAACGTCAGCGGGGTCGTCGTCACCGCGATCGGCGGCAACAGCCCGCTCGCCGGCCTCGACCTGCTGCCGGGCGACGTTATCGAAACGATCGACCAGCAACCGGTCGGCTCGCCCACGGATGTCCTGACCAAACTCCGCGGCGCCGCAAAGGCCGCCCGCAAATCTGTGCTGGTATTGGTCAACCGCCACGGCAGCAACCGTTTCGTGGCATTGTCGCTGGAAGGCTACCCCGGCGGCTGACCGACGGGTAATTCCGCGAGCGCCGGACGAAGCCGCGAAGCCGGTGGGCAGCCGCCGAGTTTCAGCCGCCACCGCTTGTGCGGGCCGCTTTGCCGCTACTCGGCGGCGAGCCGGGGCTGTTGCCCGCGCAATTCGGCGACCCGCTCGCGGGTGTAAAGCTCGGTCCAGTTGGAGAGGGCGAAATCGGTGACCTGACGCGGGTCGTAACTGCGTTCCGGGATGCGGATTTCCGCGCCGGCGATGTGGACCGCGCGGATGCGGCTGCGGTCCTGCAACAGTCCGATATTGGCGAGCGGCGAGAACTCCAGCGCCACAAAATCGGCGGCCCGGCCTGGTTCGAGCACGCCGATGCGATTGCCTTGGGTCATAAAGCGGGCGTTGACCTCGGTGGCCGCCCGCAGCGCCGCGGCCGGGGTAAAGCCGAGGTCGTCGACGAACAATTCGAGCTCGCGCGCATTCCACTCGCCATACGGGGTGACGGCAAAGCCGGTGTCGGTCCCGGTCATCATCGGGACGCCGGCGGCGCGGGCCTTTTTCCAATTGCCGCAGCCGATCTCGTATTCGCGCCGGGCGGCCGCGGGGCGGCCCTTCTGGCCGGCCGGTTCGTGCGGCTGGGTGAACTCGATGACGTTCTTCGGCTGGGTCATGGTCGGGCACAGCGCGCTGCCGGTTTCGAGCATCGCGGCGATGCACTCGCCGTCGAGATGGTTGGCGTGAAAGATCAGGTCGATGCCGGTGCGCGCGGCATAAAGGGTCGCCTCGCGGCCGCGGGCATGCGCCACCGCCTTTTTCCCCAGGCGATGGATCTCGCGGACCATGATTTCGGTTTCTTCATAGGTGAAGGCGGCGACGAGCTCACCGTTGTCGCGCCGCTGGATGCCGTCGAGCGCGATCTTGACGCAGTCGACGCCGTCCTTGACCTGGCGGCGGATTTCCTCGACCGCCTCGGCGACATTGGTGACGAGCTTGCCGATCGACGTGTCGGGCGCCCCGATCCAGGTCGGATACCAGTCGGTCAAGCCCTGATGCGTGGTGATGTAGGGCCCGGCCGCCATGACCCGCGGGCCGTCGAACAGGCCGGCGCGGATCGCGTTGCGGATCGACAGGCTGATCTGCCCGGCGTCGCCCGGCGAGCACAGCGCGGTAAAGCCGGCCGCCGCCATCTTTTGCGCAAAGAACATCCCCCGCAGCGCGCGGAATTCGAGCGGGCTGTAAAGGTCGATGTCCTCCTCGCTCTTGGCGTTGCCGTAAGCGAGGTGGGTGTGCACGTCGATCAGCCCGGGCATCACGAACAGGCCCGCATAGTCGAGCACCCGGTCGCCGCGCGCCCGCCGCGGCGCATCGGGTTCGGCCCCGACATAGGCGATCACGCCGTCCTCGCCGAAGACCATTGTCTGCCCGGCCGCGGCGTCGTCGTCGGACCCGGTGAACAGCTGGCCGCAGCGCACAAACGTTTTCATCGCCCGGGCTCCCGTCAAAATGCTGCCGGACTCTAACGAGAAGCAGGAGATGCGGCAATCCCGCCGCAGCGCTGGCGGTCCGGCAGAGCGCGCCGGCAGCCGATTACCGCGGCGGCGCGAACCGGCAGATCGGCTCACCCAAGATGGGGCCTGCCACCACGATCCATTCGTCCTCGATCCGGCCTCAGACCTGGACGATCGAGCTGAAATCCCAATTCTGGCCGGGTGGGTCCTCGCCGATGCGCAACGTCTTTTTGTCCGGCAAATGATAAGGCGGCACCGGCAGGTTGTAGGGCGCCGGCACGCCCGCGAACACCCGTCCTGCGAGGTCGTATTTCGAGCCGTGACACGGGCAAAAATAGCCGCCGAGCCAATCGGGCGCCGGATTTGCCGGATCGGGCGTTGGGAAAAACAGCGGGATGCAGCCGAGATGCGTGCACACCCCGACCAGAACCGCATATTGGGGGTCGATCGAGCGGTGCCAGTTCCGCGTGTAGGGCGGCTGCTGGTTGACGTCGAAGTCGGGGTCGCTCAGCCGAGCGACCAGTTTCGGGTCTTGCAGGTCCTTGAGCAGAGCCGGCGTGCGGTCGATCACAAAGATCGGCTTGCCGCGCCATTGGACGACGACCTGCTGGCCGGGCGCCACCTTGCTCAAATCGAGCTCGACCGGGCCGCCGGCGGCCAGAATGTCGGCGGCGGGGTTCAGCGAGTCGACCACCGTGTAGGCGGTCGCCGCGACGCCGACCGCGCCGAGCGCGCCGGCCACCAAAATCAGGAAATCGCGGCGGCTTCCTTGATGCTCCCCGCCGGGGTCGCCGGCCTGGCCTCGCAAAGACTGGGCTTCGTCCGACATTGCTCTTTCCGTTGTGCTGCGAACCCGATGCGCAACCGGCCAACCGCCGAGACCGAACCGGCGTTCCGGGCTGCTGCAACCGGCCGCACCGCGCGGTCCCTCGCTCTGGCGCGGTGGTCGCGCGCGATGCTACCCTCTGCGGCGAGCGGCGTCAGCCGCTCAAATTCGCCATCGCGAAAGAGCCCGACATGAAAATCGCCCGCGTCGAAACCTTCATCCTCGGCACCGGCAGCTCAAAGGACTTGCTGTTCTGCCGGGTCGAGACCGAGGACGGTCTGCACGGCTGGGGCGAGGCCTATGTCACGCACGGCAAGGAAACAGTGGTCGCCGAATGCATCCGGGCGATGGCGCCGCATCTGATCGGCCGCAGCGCCTTCAACATCCGCCATACCGGCCAGGTGATCTTCGAGGATTTCGCGATCAAGCGCGGCTCGCCCGAGCTGCTCTCGGCGTGGAGCGCGGTCGAGATCGCGTCTTGGGACATCCTCGGCAAGCGCACCGGGTTGCCGGTCTACAACCTGATCGGCGGCGCGTCGCGCGAACGCGTGCGCGTCTACGCCAATGGCTGGTCGCGCGGATCGACGATCGAGGAAGGCGTCGAGCGCGGTCTGAAGGTCAAGGCGATGGGCTTTACCGCGGCGAAATTCGACCCGTTCCCCGGCCCGTGGCGGACCTATGTCGACCGCCGCGACGAGGATTTCGCGATCGACTACGTCGCGCGCGATGCGCGCGGCACTCGGTCCCGATTTCGAATTGCTGATCGAGGCGCATCGCCGGTTTTCGCCGGCGCACGCGATCCGCATCGGCCATCG
Organism: uncultured Alphaproteobacteria bacterium; assembly: GCA_963775525.1. Taxonomy (GTDB): domain Bacteria; phylum Pseudomonadota; class Alphaproteobacteria; order ATCC43930; family CGMCC-115725; genus AP-15. The sequence continues at coordinate 240,805 of CAVZJF010000007.1, forward strand.
CCTGGCCGAGCTCGGCATCGACTGGTACGAGGAGCCCTGCCTGTCGGAAAACATCGACCTTGTCGCCGAGGTGCGCCGCGCGGTGCCGATCCCGATCGTCACCGGCGAGGCGATCTGCACCAAGGAGGCGTTTTTCGAGTGCCTCGCCAAGCGCGCCGCGGACATTCTGAACCCCGACATTTGCGTCGTCGGCGGCATCACCGCGATGCTCGACATCGCCGCGATGGCGCAGCCGCAGGCGGTGGTCATCGCACCGCACAACTACAACAGCACGCTCGCGGGTCTGGCGGCGACGGTGCACCTGTCGGCGGTGATCCCGAATTTCCGGATCGCCGAGTATTTCGTGAATTTTCAGGATATATGCCGCGAGATCTCGACGTTGTCGCTGACCGTCGAGGACGGCTGGGTCGACCTGCCGACCGCGCCCGGATTGGGCATCGACATCGACGTCGCCAAGTTGCGCGCCCATCCGCACCAGGAAACCAGCGCCCACGGCTTCCGCCAGTACTGGGAGGAATACCCGCGCAAAGGCTACACCCCGTCCCTGCGCGGGTAAGCGAACATCGTCCCCGATCGCGGCGCCGCACCCCGTCGCGACCGCGTCACGCGGGCGGAACAACCGGTCTTGGCCCCGCCATGTCACAAAATGGCTTTGCGGCCACAATGTGGGTGCGACACCGGCACATTGCACTCAGACCGGAGATGGCGCTCAATGCGTCGCCAAGTGAGTGCGGTTTGGGAGCACGCCGCGCGATGGTTAAGATGAAGAGAATTCACAGAGTATCTGCGAGGTCACGAAATGAGTTGTGGACTCATCGCGCGCAGCTTCAAGCAGGGCGTGCGGCTGCGTGCTGCGGTTCGGTCGCCCTCGCCAGTTCCGTTGCCGAGGTTTATGGAAACAACCGAAAGTCTTGATGAAGCCCGTTCTCGAAATCACAGGAGATTAGGGCATATTCGTTATTGAGGTTTTATCCCGATCTCAATAACTATGATCTTGGGCCTAGCTTGTGGCCCGGCGTCTGGGACGCTGACAGTCTTTATATTCGCGCCATTCAATGCAGAATTCAGGGCGTTTACGGCAGGAGCTAGATTTGTAACCTCATCCGCAGGTACAAATATTGTAACGCCTTCATCTGGAGAAATAGGTATGCCGGCAGGAGGATCACCAGTGGCAGCACCCCATGGGGGCACCCTAAACCAGTTTGCAGCCCTGAGCGTCTTATTAGTGGATCGCATCTAACACTTGGTAACCGTGCTGGACGGCGGCGATGATCGTATTGGGATCGGCGGTCCAGACGAAGGGCCTGGGGTTGTCATTGGTCTCGGCGAGAAACCGTTTGATGGCGGCTTGGAGGTCGACGAGCGATCGGAACACGCCGCGCTTCAAGCGTCGCTTGGTGAGCTTGGCGAAGAAGCCCTGACGGCGTTGAGCCATGAGGCCGATTTTGGCGTGTAGTGGAAGGTGAAGCGAGGGTGGCGCTCGAGCCAGGCCCGGAGCTTGGGGTGCTTGTGGCTGCCGTAATTGTCGAGGACGACGTGGATGATCTTGCCGGCCGGGATCTCAGCCTCGATCGCGTTCAGAAAACGAATGAATTCCTGATGCCGGTGACGCTGCATGCAGCGGCCGATGACCTTGCCGTCGAGCACGTCGAGCGCGCAAACAGGGTGGTGGTGCCATTGCGTTTGTAGTCGTGGGTCATGGTGCCGCACCGGCCGGGCTTAAGCGGCAGCCCCGGCTGGGTGCGATCGAGCGCCTGGATCTGCGACTTCTCGTCGACGCTGAGCACGATCGCATGCGCCGGCGGATCGATGTAGAGGCCGACGATATCGCTGAGTTTGGGCACAAATTCGGGATCGCGCGACAGCTTGAACTGGCGCACCCGGTGCGGCTGCAGCCCGTGCGCGCGCCAGATGCGCTGCACCGAACTGAGGCTGATGCCGACTGCTGGCGCCATCATCGCGGCCGTCCAGTGGGTGGTTTCGCCCGGCGGATCGCGTTGCGTCAGTGCAATAACCTTTGCCGTCACCTCGACACCCAGCGGCGGGATGCGCGAGGGCCGCGTCTTATCGCGCAACAGCCCCTCGATCCCGGCGCGCATGAACCGCTCCTGCCAGCGCCAGACGGTCACTTTGCTCGTCCCCGCTCGCCGCATGATCTCGCTGGTGCCAGCCCCGTCCGCTGTCAGCAGCACGATCCGCGCCCGCCACACATGCTTTTGCGGGCTGTTCCGATCGGCGACGATCGCTTCCAAACGCGCTCAATCACCGCTCTCACCTCGACCGTGATCCCCTCGCGCATGCTCGCTCCCCCCGGATGGCGAGCGCAGCATACTCCGACGGGACTTTATGTAGGTAATCCTAGCAACGACCATAACGGGCGGGCGTCTGGCACGCTGCCTGCCACCATGCCGGAGAATTCTTGACCGGCGAAGGGGTTGATGGCCCCTACGATGGTCAACTGTTGTTCTGGTGTGAGGCGGCGCGGTGCTTTGAATTTCTCCAGCGCCAATTGTGCCTCAGCAGCTCGTGTCTCAGCTTCGGCCGCGCGCTCGTTGGCCTTTGCAGCGCCTTCTGTTGCGGTTGCAGCGACGGCTCTAGCCTCACTGATCCGTACATTCGCGTCATGGGTTACTACGTCAGAGATTTTATATCCGATGATCGCAGAACAGAACGCTGCTGCCAGACCAAATCCCCCGAGCAACGCTGCTGCCCAAGTGACCCCCAAAAATATTGTCTCCCACGCCGATATCGGCCACCCAAACCACATAGAACTCAGAACTCCTGTCGCCTACTCTCCAGAAGGGCCGCATGCCCTTCGATCTACGTAGGACATGTTCAGTCGAAGGACGCGCACCGGGAAAAGCATATGTTGTGGTTGGCAATCCTCATTAGCCTTGCTGCCAAAGCCGCATACGCTTCAGTATGACAAAGTTTTCAGGTATTCGTAAAGGATCTATATTAATCGCTTGGCAAAATGGCTGCCCGTCCGGTTCGAACTTGATTTCCGGTGAGAGTGTCGGACGGGACGCTTGCCTATGCGCCACTCCCCGGAACAAATCCGAGCAAGGGGTACTCCAGAATCCTATCGGCATTCGTGGAAGCCGTTTCAATGTTGCAGCAGTTTCTACGCCGGACAGCCGTGCGCGCGCCCGCGCATCGGATGTGAGCGAGCCGCAAAATCAAACCCGCTCCCTGAGACAGGCTTCCGTGGATTACGATAACGCATTGTTATCCCGACATTTATTGCTTACAAGCGCAACTTTTGGTGCTTGTAGCTCCCCGAAACGAGGATAACGAATATGGCAACGTGCTTGGGATAGCCGCGCCTGAGGGGTTGGTGCCCCGCCGGCGAACCGGTCCGGCGGGGCGACGAGGGGGCCGGATTTGTTCGGAGAAGGTTCGCGATTTAGCTGCTGATGCGCTGCAGAGGCAACCAGAAGGGTGCGGGCGTGATCGCTCGGGCTCCGGAATTCTGCGGCGACGGCAGTTTCCGCGTAAGATCGGCGGCGAACGATCCGCTCAGCCGATCTGAGATGAATTGCCGATGATGTCTTTTGCCACTGGTCAGGGCCGGTTCCGGGGTAATGCGGCGCTGCCGTTGCAGCGCCTTGCCGCCGGGTCCGCGCGGTGACTATCCCGGCGCCGTTCGACCGCTACCGGGGCGAGGTGTTGCCCGAGTGGATCGACCTGAACGGCCACATGAACCTCGCCTATTACACGGTGCTGTTCGACTATGCGACCGACCTGTTGTTCGAGACGATCGGCATCGGCCGCGCCTATAAGGACGCCACCGGGCATGGCACCTTTGTGGTCGAGACCCACAATCTTTACGAGCAGGAATTGCTGGTCGGCGAGAAGGTGCGGGTTGTCACCCAGATCCTCGGCGCCGACGGCAAGCGCATCCACCTGGCGCACGAGATGTATCGCCTCGGCGACGGAAGGCGCGCGGCGACGCAGGAGTTGATGTTCCTGTCGATCGATCTCGGCCATCGCCGCGTCGTCGCCTTTCTGCCCGACGCGCGCGACAATGTGGCGGCCGCCGCCGCGGCGCATGCGGCTTTGCCGCGGCCGTCCTGGGTCGGCGGCCGGCTCGCCATGCCGATCGCGGGAAGATGAACCTCATGGCGCGGCCGGCACCGACAGCGACCGGCGTGCTGCGGCCGGTTACCGCACTGCGTTGTGGATCAGGTAGTCGGCGAAATCGGCGGGCTTGAGCTTGAGCTCGACAGCACCGCCGTCGCCGCTCAGCGCGCGCGTCACCAGTATGTGATTTTCGACCTGCGGCGCCGTCAGCCGAAATACGCCGGCGGCCCCTTTGAGCTTTGGATAAAGGTTGGGGTCGATCATCTTTTCCTTGCGGGCGAGCCTCGCCACCGCGTCGTCCTCGCTCAAATCCTCGACGTCGCGCCGGCGGACGACGGTCCAGTCGGTTTCGCCGGCCCAGCCCTCGGCGGCGGCGGCTTTGGGATCGCCTTCGGCCACCCCGACTTTGTAGACATGGCGGCCGAGCCCGACATCCGACCCCCAGCGGGCGAGCTTGGCGCTGCGCGCCACAAACAGACATCCCATCGCGTCCCTTCCGCAGCACCACAGGAATAGCGACGATCGCTCGTCCGTTTTAGCCAGGATTTTACCGCAAAGCCAATGACCGGAATCCTCGCATGCCCTTCCTGATCGGAGCCGCCACCGTCGCCACCACCTTGTTGAGCATGGCATTGGGACAGATCGACACCGGCTTTGAGGCATTTGGCGTGCTCCTCGCCGCCGCCGTCTTGATGACCCTCAGACCGTCTTGATGACCCTCAGGGAAGAATAACCGCCCGGGGCCGGCTGCGCCCGTTCGTCGCAGCCCGGAAGACGTCCGGCGACTGCGCCCTCTCCCGCGCCAATCCGCCGCTGCGGCGCCGGGTTTACCAAGTGACACAAACAAAAACATTTCGTTAAAATCCCTCCCAAGCCTTGGCCGAGGCGAGGGGTGGGGGGTTTCGAAGAATGCGGCAATCGATTTTTGCCGGCGCCTGCGCGCTGGCCGCGATTCTGGTGACGCTGGCAAGTATTCCGGCCGCGGCGATCGGATTGGACCCGGCCTTTCACCAGAGCCTGCTTGGGCCGCAGCAGGCGGCGGGCGTGGTGGTCTGGAACCACGGCCGTTCGCTCGACGCCGAAGACTACAAATCGCCGACGCCGCCCTATCTGCGGGTGCTGCGCGATTCGGGCTGGGACGTGCTTCGTTTCGACCGGCTGCGCGACGGCGACACGCTGGGCTGGAGCGCGCGGCGGCTGGTTGACGCGGTCGCCGAGCTCAAACAGCCGCGGCTATCGGCGGATCGTGCTCGCCGGGCAATCCTTCGGCGCCTTTCTGGCGCTGATGGCGGCGGACGATTCGGACGCCGTCGACGCTGTCGTGGCGACGGCGCCGGCCGCCTTTGGCGACTTCCAGGAATATTACGACACCTGGCGCCTCAATGCGACGCGGCTTTACCCGCTGCTCGAACACGTCAAGCGGGCTCGCGTGATGTTGTTCTTCTTTCATGGCGACGAGTTCGACCCGGGCGGGCGCGGCGACGTATCCCGGTCGATCCTGTCGCAACGCGGCGCGGGTTTTGCCGTCGTCGACCAGCCGGCCTATCTCGTCGGCCATTGGATTTCGTCGAGCGGGGTGTTTTTGCGACGCTTTGGCGACTGCATCCGCGAGTTCGCGGCCGACGACGCGCTGCGCGGCGAGTTTGTCTGCAAGCCGGTCTGGGGCGAGGCGCCGAGCGCCGAATTGCGCCTGCCCTCGGAATTGGCCCACCCGCAGGTTGCGCCGCGCCGGCTGCCGGCGCTCGTCGGCGCCTCGGCGCGCGGCGCCGGTCTCCGTGCCCGCCGTCGACGGTGGCGTGGCCGTGCGCAACACCTGGTACGGGTTTTACCCGAATGGACGCGAAGTGCTGATTGCGATCGAGGCGATGACTGGACGCGATTTGACCGCGATCTATGCGATCGGACCCGGCATCGACAAAGATGAGCCGGCCGAATGGAGCCGGCGAAGCGGCCGGATCGACGGCGACGAGCTGGTGTTCGCGCAGAAGGGCGAGAGCACGCTGCGCTTTCGCCGCCGCGAGGATGGCGGGCTCAGCGCGACCTGGATCTCGCCCGACGGGGCGACAAAGATGAAGGCCGGGCTGCGGCGCATCGATCCGTCGTCGTTCCTGGTGCGCGCCGCGCGCGCGCTGACGCTCAGACGCCAATAGCGGCCGCTGCCGCCGATCGCGACGACGATCAGCCCGAGCACGAGGTTGATCGTCACGATCGTGCGGATCTGCCCGAGCTGGCGCCCGCCTTCGGCCCAGTCCTGCCGCGCCACCGCCGCCCGAAAGCGGCGCCACGGCGCAAAATAGAGGTGCAGAAACAGCAGCATCATGACGATGCCGAGGCCCTGCATCAGGTTGGATGTAGAGCGGCAGCCCGCGAAAGCCGCCATAGACCCCGAACACCAGCGCGTAAGCCGCTCGCCAGCAGCAACACGATCGCGGCGAATGACCCAGGCAAAAAAGCGACCTAGCACCCGCGACCACAGCGCCAGGCGCGGCCGGGTCGAGCACCGCCGCGGCCGGCCGCAATACCTGATGGGCAAAGAACATGCCGCCGACCCAGACGACGGCGGCGAGGATGTGAACGATCAGCGCGGGGACCGCGAACTCGACCGCGGCGGCCATCGCTCAGCCGCCATAGGCGGGGGATTTGCGCGCGAAGCCGCCGAACGCGTCGAGCAGCCGGCCGCGCCAGGCGGCGACCGGGTCGTCGGCGGCGAGCAGCTCGAAATCGCTGATCGCGCGCGCCCACTGAAAGGCGCCGAAGACGATGTAATCGGCATAGGCGGGGGCATCGCCGGCGAGAAATTTTTGACGCTCGACGGTGCGGCGCAGCGGGGCCAGGCTGTCGCGAAAGGCCGGCAGCCGCGCCTCGCGGTCCTTGACCACTTCTTCGAGCGTGCGTGCCAAACCGCTCTTCGCGCGACTGGCGGAAATAGTCCTGATCCTGCGGCCGCGGAATGCCGGCAGATGTCGAGCACGACAAACCCGACCAGCCCCGGCTGAACCACCGTCTCAGTCCAGTTCTGCACAAATGGGGTCAGCGCCCGCCCGGCCTCGTCGCCGAACAGCGAGGGACGGTCGGGATAATGGGTTTCAAGATAGCTCGGCGATCGCCGACGAATCGTGCACCACCCTGCCGTCGTCGACGATGACCGGGACCCGCCCCTGATTGGGCTGCGGCAGCTTGTCCTTCTCGGTGAACCGCCACGGTACGGTCTCGACCTCGATCCCCTTATGGGCGAGCGCCATCTTGGTGCGCCAGCAGAACGGGCTGAACCGGCGCTCCGCCTCGGCGCCGGCGAGATCGTAGAGGGTGACGGCCATGTCTTCCTCCCGCGACGTGTTGGACGCGAGAGCGCACTATGGCCGCCTCTTGCCGCGAGACAAAGGGTGCGCCGCGCGCGGCGCGGCCGCCGGTCTCAACTGGACCGCCTGATCTTGCGGCACCCTGTTCCCATGCTATAAGCGCGCCGTTCCTCCGGGGAGGACGTGATTGCCTACCGTCTTTGTGCTCAACGGCCCCAATTTGAACCTGCTGGGAGTGCGCGATCCGGCGGTCTACGGTCATGACACCTTGGCCGATATCGAGGCGCGCTGCCTGGCGCGCGCCGCCGCTCTCGATCTGCAGATCGATTTTCGCCAGACCAACCACGAGGGCCAGCTCGTCGACTGGATTCAGGAGGCGCGCGAATCGGCGGACGGGATCGTGCTGAACGCCGGCGCGCTGACCCATACCTCGGTCGCGGTGCTCGACGCGCTGTCCGCCAGCCGGGTTGCCGGTGATCGAGGTGCATCTATCCAACATTTTTCGCCGCGAGCGGTTTCGCCATCATTCCTATGTGAGCCTTGCGGCGCGCGGCGTGATCTGCGGCCTGGGCGCGCACGGATACGAACTGGCGCTCGAAGCCGTCGCCAATCTGATCGAGGACGAAGCCGGCGAGGAGATCGGTGAGGTTCGGCGGCCGCCGCCCGCCGCTGCGTCGCCCGACCCCGACCTGATCCGCACGCTCGCTCAGTTGCTGGCCGAAAACGGTTTGACCGAGATCGAATATGCGGTCGGCGATCGCCGGATCCGGGTTTCCCGTGGCGTCCAGGCGACGGCGGCAGCCCGGCCGTCGCCGCGGCTCCCGTCTGCCGCACCGGGAAGCAGGTCTGCTGCGGCACCCGGCGGCGCATCCCGGCGCGGTGACGGCGCCGATGGTCGGCACCGCCTATCTGGCGCCGCAGCCCGGGGCCCCGGCCTTTGTCCGCCTGGGCGAGACCGTCGGCGACGGGCCAGCCGCTGCTGATCATCGAGGCGATGAAAGTCATGAACGAAATCCGCGCGCCCCGGGCCGGCCGGATCGCGCAAATCCTGGTCGCCGACGCGCAGCCGGTCGAATATGGCGCGGTGCTGATGGTGATCGAGTGAGTGCTGCAGCCGCGATGTTCGAAAAGGTTCTGATCGCCAATCGCGGCGAGATCGCGCTGCGCATCCACCGCGCCTGCCGCGAGATGGGGATCAAGACGGTCGCGGTGCATTCGACCGCCGATGCCGGCGCGATGAATGTGCGGCTCGCCGACGAGACCGTCTGCATCGGCCCGCCGGCCGCGCGCGACAGCTATATGAACGTGCCGGCGATCCTGTCGGCGGCGACGATCACCGGCGCCGACGCGATCCATCCGGGGCTCGGATTTCTCGCCGAGAACGCCGATTTCGCCGCTGCCGTCGAGGAGCACGGGTTCGTCTTCATCGGCCCCGCGCCCGAACACATCCGGCTGATGGGCGACAAGGTCGCGGCCAAGGCGGCGGCGGCCCGGCTCGGCATCCCGACGGTGCCGGGCTCCGAAGGGTGCGGTGCGCGATCTCGCCGCCGGCGCAGCCGCAGCCGATGCGATCGGCTATCCGGTGCTGATCAAGGCCGCGGCGGGCGGCGGCGGGCGCGGCATGAAGGTCGCCCGCGACCGTGCCGAGCTGTCGCGGATGCTGCCGGTCGGCGCAGCACGAGGCAGAAGCGTTTTTCGGGCGCGGCGAGGTCTATCTCGAACGCTAGCTCGAACGGCCGCGGCATATCGAGATCCAGATCCTCGGCGACGGCCAGGGCGGCGTCGTTCATCTCGGCGAGCGCGACTGCTCGTTGCAGCGCTCGCACCAGAAGGTGCTCGAAGAAACGCCCTCGCCGGCGCTCAACCCGGACGAGCGCGACCGGCTCGGCGCGCTCGCCGTCGGCGCGATGCGCGAGATCGGCTACCGCAGCGCCGGCACCCTCGAATTTCTCTACCAGGACGGCGAATTCTTTTTCATCGAGATGAACACGCGGCTCCAGGTCGAGCATCCGATCAGCGAGATGGTCAGCGGCATCGATATCGTGCGCGAGCAGCTGCGCATCGCCGACGGCGCCCCGCTCGGCTATCGCCAGGCCGAGATCCGGCTTGTCCGGCCATGCGCATCGAATGCCGGATCAACGCCGAAAACCCCGAGACGTTTCGGCCGTCGCCGGGCCGGGTCACCGATTATCACGCGCCGGGCGGGCTCGGCGTGCGCGTCGACAGCGCGCTTTACCAGGGCTACGAGGTGCCGCCCTTACTACGACAGCCTGATCTCCAAGCTGATCATCCACGGCAGGACCCGCAACGAATGCCTGATGCGGCTGCGCCGGGCGCTCGAGGAATATGTGATCGGCGGCATCGAGACGACGATCCCGCTGCATCAGCGCCTGGTCAACGCCGCCGATTTCATCAACGGCGACTACGACATCCATTGGCTCGAGCGCTTCGTCGGGCGCGTCTGGATGAGGGCGCGCGGGGTCCGACTGACCCCCGAGATCCTGCTCGCCGCCTATGCCGCCGGCGTCTTTCCGATGGCCGAGTCGGCCGACGATCCCGGAACTGTTCTGGGTCGATCCGCGCCGCCGCGGAATCCTTCCGCTCGACGCCTTTCACGTGTCGCACCGGCTGCGCCGCGTGCTGCGTCAGGGCCGGTTCGAGGTCCGCTGCGACAGCGCCTTCGAAGCAGGTTATCCGCGGCTGCGCCGAAGCAGCCGAAAAGCGCCCGAACACCTGGATCAACGACGAGATCGTGCGGCTTTATGCGGCGCTGTTCGCCCGCGGCGCGGCCCACAGCGTCGAATGCCGTCGCGCGGCGGCATGCTGGTGGGCGGCCTCTACGGCGTGTCGATCGGCGCGCGCCTTTTTCGGCGAAAGCATGTTCAGCCGCGAGACCGACGCGAGCAAGGTGGCGCTGGTGCACTTGGTCGCGCGGCTGCGGCTCGGCGGCTATCGCCTGCTCGACACCCAGTTCCTGACCCCGCATCTGGCGCGCTTTGGCGGGATCGAGATTATCGCGCGCTCGCTATCGCCGGCTGCTGGCCTCAGCGCTCGCCTATCGCGCGTCTTTTCCGCTCGAGCTTGCCGGGAGCGGCCGGCGGCGGCGGTCCGCTCGCCCCCTTGCAGTCGAGCAGGATCACGTCATAGACCGGATTCTCCAGCGACGACAGCGCCGGGCTCTGGGCGAACATCCAGCCGCTGAACCGCCGGACGTTCTCCTCGCCGGGGCGAACCTCGTCGATCTGCAGAAACGCCGCGTTCTCCGGCCGGTCCTCGGGCGGGTTCTTCTCGCAGTCGCGCACGGTGATCGCCAGGCTCGCCAAACCGCACGGTCTTGCCGACCGGCGCCTCGATCTCGGAGACGCGCGCGGTGATCTTGTCGAGCCCTTGCAGCACCGCGACCGGCTCCGCGATCATGTCCGACGGTCGGCCCGGCGCCGCCGGTCATGCCGCCAGCACCGCCGCCAGCGTCAGCGCCGCAACCAGCAAAAAACGGCGTCGGCCGAGCGAAAGCCTCGCCGCCTCCCGCGTCGCCTTCCCGGCGCAAGCCGGGACTCACTGCAGTCGCTGATACCGGCCTTCGCCGGGAGAGAAAGGCGCGCCTCGCAGACGCGCCGTCCTCTAACCGGCTCAACCCGGATGGCGGACTCCGTCGCTCATGTCGGCGCCCGCATTCGCGCTTCGCGCGCGGCGATGGCCGCTTCTCGTTCGACCATCAGCCGGGCGCGCTCGACCACGGGCACGTCGATCATCTTGCCGTCGACGGTGACCGCGCCCACGCCCTCGGCCAGCGCCTTGTCATAGGCGGCGAGGACGCGGCGGGCATGGTCGACCTCCGCCGCGCCTGGGCCGGAACTCCTCGTTCAGGATCGCCACCTGGCTCGGATGGATCACCGAGGCGCCGATAAAGCCGAACCGTCGCGAGCGGCGGATCGTCTGGCGAAAGCCGTCGAGATCGTGGAACTCGGCGATCGAGCCGATAAAGCCCAGCGGCATGATGCCGGCGGCGCGGGCGGCGAACACCGCCATCTGCTTCGGCATCGACAGCGCTTCGGCCTCGGCCAGGATGCCGGCCGAGGTGGCGAAATCCTCGGCGCCGAGGTTGAGGGCGCAGAGCCGCGGATGGGCGCGGGCGATCTCGGCGATGCGGAAGAACGCCGCCGCGGTCTCGACCATCGCGATCAGCCGCGTCGTCCCGAGCACCATGCCGCGCTCGGCCTCGACCTCGTCGACGATCTCGGCAAGCAGCCGAACATGCTCGGCGCTGTCGGTTTTGGGCAGCGCCAGCGCCAGCACGCCGGGGCCGACCGCCGCCTCGATGTCGCGCACCGCCATGCGCAACGGCCGGTTGACGCGCACGACGACATCGGCGCCGCCGCGCGCGACGATCTCGGCCGCTTCCGGCACCAGTGTCCGCGCGCGCTCCTTTTCCGAGGCGGCCACACTGTCCTCGAGATCGAGGATGATCGCGTCGGCGCCGCGCCGCGCGGCCCCGTCGACAAAGCGGCGCTGCGTCACCGGCACGAACAGCAGCGAGCGCCACACCGGCAGATTGTTGCTCACGGCACATCTCCGAGCAGGATCACGCCGTCGCGCGCCAGCCCGTCGAGTGCGGCGCGGTCAAGGCCGAGCGCGCCCAGGATCTCGGCGGTGTGCTCGCCCAATTCGGGCGCCGGCCGGCGCAGCCTGCCCGGGCGTCTCGGACAGGCGCGGGATGACGTTGTGCATCGGCAGACGGCCCATTTCGGCGTCGGGAACGTCGACCAGGATCTCGCGGGCGAGCACATGCGGGTCGGCCATGAACTGGTCGATGTCGTAGACCGGCGCCGCGGTGACCTCGGCGCGCTCGAAGATCGCCATGTTCTCGGCCAGCGTGCGCGCCGCGATAAAGGCGACGATCGGCGCCTCGCACGCCGCGGCGTTCTTGACCCGGTCGCTGTTGGTGCGAAACCGCGGGTCGGCGATCATGTCCTCATGCCCGATCGCGCGGAACAGCCGTTCGGCCATCGCCTGGATCGAGGCGGAGATGCCGATATAGCGCCCGTCCTTGGTGCGAAACACATTGCGCGGCGAGGTCGTCTCGGACCGGCTGCCGGTGCGCTCGCGAACCTCGCCGGTCAGCCGGTAGATCGCGGCCTCGGTGGCGATGAACGAGAACAGCGGGTCCAACAGCGGCAGGTCGATGACCTGGCCCTTGCCGCCGCTGACCTCGACGCTCGCGCAGCGCCACGAGCACCGCCATCGCGCCGTAAAGTCCGGCGACCATGTCGGCGAGCGCGGTCGGCGGCAGGGCCGGCTCGCGATCGGCAAACCCGGTGCGCGCGGCATAGCCCGACATGCTCTCGACCAAGGTGCCAAAGCCGGGGCGGTCGCGGTACGGCCCGTCCTGGCCCCAGCCGGAAACCCTGACGACGACCAGTCCGGGATTGCGCCGATGCAGCTCAGCGGGGGCGAGCCCCATCGTTTCGAGCGTCCCCGGGCGGAAATTCTCGATCAGCACCTGGGCGCCGGCGATCAGGTCGGCGAGCAATTCGCGGCCGCGCGGCGCCCGCAGGTTCAATGCCACGCTCTTCTTGTTGCGCGAATAGACCTTCCAGTGGACGCTGACGCCGTTGGTCTGCCACGCCCGCAGCGGGTCGCCCTTTTTCGGATCCTCGATCTTGATCACCTCGGCGCCGAAATCGGCGAGCTGCAGGCTGACCATATTGCCCGAGACGAGCCGCGACATGTCGACGACCCGCACCCCGTCGAGCGGACACTTCGCCTCGGGCTCATATGATTTCTCAGGCACGCTCATCGGCGGGGACCATTGCTGTTTGGCGGGACCATACCTCCGCCGCGGTCCGGGCGCCAATCGGCGCTCTTCGCGCGCGTCTGGGCCGCATCGGGCAAAAATTTCGTCCGCAAAAAAAGCAGAACCGGCTCTCTTGTTCGTCTTGACCGGGCTTGGCCCGGCGATCCACGCCTTCGGGCGCCCGATCCTGTTCCGCCTGTTTTATCAGGTCGAGATCAGGTCGCTGCCCCTCGACGCTTCTGGTCTCGCATCGGCGTTGCGATGCAGCCTCCGCCGGTCCCGAGGCTCCAATTTGGCCACAGCAGACCGACCCGGCCATATCGAACACCCTCGGTACCTGCCGCCGTCCGTCGGCGTCGAACGCGCGCGCGAAGAAATCTGGTAACACGCGGTTGTGGCAATTTTCCGGGTGGTGCGCAGGTTTGTCGCGGCCACCCGGTTCCGCGTCGCGGCGACGGCAGAGCAAGGGTTAGCGCTTGTGCTCGGGTGCATCGGGCAGCAAAACTTGCCGCACAGCGATGTTGCGACTGAGGAGGGGAAGATGCGCGTCGGGTTTATCGGTCTCGGCATGATGGGCAAGGGGATGGCGGCGAATTTGCAGAAGGCCGGGCACGAGCTTGTCGTGCACGACCTGAGCCGCGCCGCGGCCGAGCCGTTTCTGGCGAAGGGTGCGGTCTGGGCCAATTCGCCAAAAGAAGTCGCCGCGCAGAGCGAAATCGTCTTTACCTCATTGCCGGTGCCGGCCGATGTCGAAGCGGTGGCGCTGGGGCCAAACGGGCTGATCGAGGGCATGCGGCCGGACGCCGCGCTGTTCGACATGTCGACCAATTCGGTGGCGATGGTGCGCAAGATCCACGCCGCCTTCGCCGAGAAGAACCTTTATATGCTCGATTCCCCGGTCAGCGGCGGCCCCTCTGGTGCGGCCAGCGGCAAGATGGCGATCTGGGTCGGCGGCGACGAGCAGATCTTCAACCGCCACCAACGGGTGCTCGACGCGATGGGCGACCAGTCCGCCTATATCGGCCCGATCGGCGCCGGCTCGATCGCCAAGCTCGTGCACAATTGCACGAGTGCGGTCATGGGCGTGGCTCTCGCCGAGGTCTTTACGATGGGGATCAAGGCCGGGGTCGAGCCGGTCGAGTCTGTGGGCGGCGGTGCGCCAGGGCGCCACCGGCAGGCAGCGCACCTTCGACCGGCTCGGCCGGTTCCTGACCGGCCGGCACGACCCCGCCGATTTCGCATTGCGCCTCTTACACAAGGATGTCGGGCTCGCGGTCGGCCTTGGCCGCGAGGTCGGGGTGCCGATGCGGCTCGCCAACCTCGCCTATGAGGAATTGACCGAGGCGATGAACCGCGGCTGGAACACGCGCAACAGCACCGTCGGCCAGCTGTTGCAGGTCGAGCGCGCCGGCATAGAGCCGCTTGCCGCCGACCCGGCGCGGGTGCAGGCAGTGCTCGACGCCGACAAGCCGAAGTAGCCGCGGAAGGCCGATCGCCGTCTGAAAGCCCAGGTTGATCAACAGCGGGTGCTGGCGCAAGCTGCGGGTCACGGCACGGGGAGGGTGGCCATTACGCTCTTACGCAGTTTTTTGTTTGCGCCGGGAAACCATGCGCGGCGGGTCGAGAAGGCGCTGACGCTCGATGCCGACGCGGTGATCCTCGATCTCGAAGACGCGGTCGCGACCTCCGAAAAGAAGGCGACGCGGGACCGGGTGGCGGCGGCCCTCGGGCGGCCGCGGCGGGCGGCGCTCTATGTCCGGGTCAACGCGCTCGACACCGAATTCTGCTACGGCGACTTGGTGGCGGTCGTCCGTCGCGGGCTCGACGGCGTCATTCTGCCAAAGGTCGAAACCGCCGCCGGGCTGGCCACGGTCGAATGGCTGACGAGCCAGCTCGAACGCGAGCACGGATTGGCGGCGCGGTCGATCGACCTGATCCCGATCATCGAGACCGCGCGCGGCCTTGCCGGGATCGACGCGATCCTCGGCGCCGGCACCCGGGGCGAGGCGCGTCGCTTTCGGCGCCGGCGATTTTACCCTCGACGTCAACATGATCTGGGCGCGCGACGAGGCCGAGCTCGCCTATGCCCGCGCCAGGGTCGTGACCGCCTCCCGCGCCGCCGGCATCGAGGCGCCGCTCGACACGGTGTGGGTCGACCTCGCGGACGAAGACGGCCTCGAAGCCTCGACCCGCACGGCGCTGGGGCTCGGTTTCCAAGGCAAGATGTGCATCCACCCGAACCAGATCGCGGTCGTCAACCGCGTCTTCACGCCGAGCAAGGCCGAGATCGACTTCGCCGAGCGCGTCGTCGCCGCGTTCGCCCAGGCCGAAGCCGAGGGCAGCGCGGCGATCCAGCTCGACGGCAAGTTCATCGACTACCCGATCGTCTACCGCGCGCAGCGGGTGTTGCAGCGATGGCGGCGATCCGCGCGCGGGGGCGCCGATGACGACCGCGAATTCTCCGGGGCCGCTCGACGGCGTCACCGTCCTCGATCTGTGCAGCTATCTCGCCGGGCCTTATGGCTGCACCCTGCTGGCCGATCTCGGCGCCACGGTCATCAAGATCGAAGTCGCCGCAAGGCGACATGCTGCGCCAGTTTCCGTCGAGCCTGGCGGGCGAGAGCCGGTTCTTTCTCGGCGCCAACCGCGGCAAGCGCGCCATCGCGCTCGATTTGAAGCAGCCCGAAGGGTTGGCGGTCCTCCATCGCATGGTCGAGCGCGCCGACGTCCTGGTCGAGAATTTTCGGCCGTCGGTGCCGGCCCGGCTCGGCATCGACTACCCGCGGCTTAAGGCGATCAACCCGCGCCTGGTCTATTGCGGGCTGACCGGCTACGGCGACCGCGGCCCGCTCAGCGACAAGGGCGGGTTCGACCAGGTGCTGCAATGCCTCAGCGGAATGGCGGTGTTCCAGGGCGGCGGCCCGGACCAGCCGCAGCTGGTGCTCGGTTCGGTGCTGGACTATTTCACCTCCGCGTTGCTCGCCTATGGCGTCGCCGCGGCGCTGTTCGACCGCGAGCGGCGCGGTGCGGGGCAGTATCTGAGCCTGTCGCTGCTGCGCAGCGCCCTGACGATCCAGGCCGGACGCTTTGTCTGGGCCGACAGCGAGGGACGCGACGTCGCGCGCGACTCCGGCGCCGGCGGGCTGACCGGGATTCATCCGACAAAGGACGGGGCGCTCTACGTATCCGGTGCATTCGAACCATTTCTTCGCGGCGCTCTGCGAACTGATCGGCCGCCCTGAGCTGGCCGCCGACCCGCGCTGCGTCTCGATGCGCAGCCGCGCCGCGCACGCCGCCGAGCTGTTGCCGGAGTTGCGCGCGGCGCTGGCGGCGCGCGGCGCGCTGCGAATGGGAGGAGATCTTCGGCGAGCGCGTGCCTTGCGCCGCGGTGCGCCCGATCGAGGACATGTTCGACCATCCCCAGGTGCTGGCCGAAGACCTCGTCGCCACCCTCGACCACCCGGTGGTCGGCCGTTACCGCACGATGACAAAGCCGATCAAATTCGCCGACACGCCGGGGCCGGCGCCGCGTGCCGCGCCGACCTTTGGCCAGCACAGCGACGAGATCCTCGCGGGTCATGGTTATTCCGCCGCCGAAATTGCGGCATTGCGCGAGCGCGGCGTCGTGCGCTGAGCGCCGCCGCGCCTGGTCCTGGGCGCTTTTACCAGCCGGCGCCGCGGGCCGGCGGCAGTCAGCCGTCGAGGTGACGGCGGGACGCGTCAGCGGACCGATTTTCGTCGGCCTGTGTGCCAGATTTTCGTCAGCCTGTGTGAACCAGTTCACACATGAACCCGGCGAACGAGGGTGAGGATTGCGTCACGCTTCCCGTCCGTTGGCCCCTCGTACACGCGGAATATCCGAGAATGAGAACAAATCAGGAATTTGTGTGCCGTTCATTCAGGTCCCGCGGAGCGCTGTTCCGGTGCTGTAAGGCCCTGGTTTCCGCTGGGGGATGTGCCTGAGGTCGGCTCGCGTAAAATTCGGTAAACAACAGAATCCCACCTGCGCCATGGAGTGGTTGACAGAGGCGGACTACCTATCGGGAGTGATGAGCGCTGAACCTAGTCTCTCTTCGATCGTCGGGCCGTCACTCGTTGAGCTGAGCAAAATGCAATTGTTGCCCGGTCAACGATTTGTTAACTACCATAGGTCATGTTTAACCACGACACCGCTGTCAGCGGTTGCCGCGACACCCCCCGGAGGCTGAAATGCGTGTGCTTCTTGTCGAGGACGACTCGGCCACGTCCGCCAGTATCAAGATGATGTTGAAAAAGGAAAACTTCATCTGCGATACGACGGATCTCGGCGAGGACGGCTTGGAGATCGGCAAACTCTACGATTACGACATCATCCTCCTCGACCTGATGCTGCCCGATATCGACGGTTACGAGGTGCTGCGCCGGCTGCGCGCGGCGCGCGTGCGCACGCCGATCCTGATCCTGTCCGGCCTGGCCGAGCTCGACCACAAGCTCAAGGGTCTGGGTTTCGGCGCCGACGACTTCCTGACCAAGCCGTTCGACCGCCGTGAGCTGGTGGCGCGTATCCAGGCGATCGTCCGCCGCTCAAAGGGGCACGCGGAATCGGTGATCCGCACCGGCAAGCTCGTCGTCAATCTCGATACCCGCATCGTCGAGGTCGACGACCAGCCGTTGCATCTGACCGGCAAGGAATACGGCATCCTCGAGCTGCTCAGCCTGCGCAAGGGCACGACGCTGACCAAGGAGATGTTCCTCAACCATCTCTACGGCGGGATGGACGAGCCCGAGCTCAAGATCATCGACGTCTTCGTCTGCAAGCTGCGCAAGAAGCTGCTCAGGCGACCGGGGGCGAACACTACATCGAGACCGTGTGGGGCCGCGGCTACGTCCTGCGCGATCCACCCGATGCGACGGTGACCGCGGTCCAGGCAGTCGGCGCCGAAGATCATGATTTACATCGTGACACCGCCGCCGCTTAAGAAGCCGACCGCAGCGATATCAAGCCGTCCGGATATCAAACCGTCCGGGCCCCACGGCGACAGCGGCGAGGCGCATCCCTCGTGCTTGCGCAAGAAGCCCGGTGAAGTAGGCGTGGACGGTGCGGGCGGTGAGGCCTTCGGGTGGCGTCGCCAGCGCCAGCGCCTCCAGCTGCTCGGGGGCGAGGCGAACGGCCTCGCCCGCTATTTCCAAATGTAACCCGGAACCGGCGGCGTCCACAGTGAGCCGCCCGCCGCGGGGGAGTGCTTCGGCGCCGACCAGCACAAGATTGCAGCCGAGCTTTTGCAGAACCGGGGCCAGCGTGCGAAAGCCTTGGCGGCAATCGCAGCTGATCGCGGTCGTTTCGAAATAGCTCGCGGCCAATTCCGACGGAGACGGACCCGCGGCGGCTCCCTCGCCGCCGAAGCCATAGGCAAAACGATAGAATTGCAGCCGGCTGCTGGTGCGGCGCGCACTCTCGGCAACCAGCGCCAAGGCTTCCTGATCGGGGTCCAGCGGTTCTTCGAGCAGGAGCTCGACTCCGTTCCCAATCGCTGCCACCGGGCCGATCAGCTCGTGGCAGAGCCGCGCGGTCAGCAGTTCGAAAACGCGCATTTCGAGGGCGGGCATCGCCTGATGCTGGCACGCCGCCGCCCGCGCCGCAACCACCCGTACTGCGCGGGGCGCCGGCATTCCAGCGCGATGTCCCCGCCGGCGATGGTCGCGGTCACCGCCTCGCGGGCGAGATGCGGCGCCGCCGCGCCCGGCCGCTACCGATCGGAGGGTACACCGATCGGAGCGGTACACCGATCGGAGCGTACCGGGCGGCGCGACGCCGCGCGCCGCGCAACAGCCGAGCGGCTCGGTCCGTCAGATGTCGGCGTAGGCGCGGATTTCGGCGCGGGCGCCGGGGTGGGTGACCGCACCCTGCTCGGCGTCGCCGACGGTTTGCGCATAGCGCCACAGGCAGCCCGCCTGGTAGTCGTTGCGGCGCGGCGTCCAGGCGCTGCGGCGCTCGGCGAGTTCGAGCCTCGCTCAACGCCACGTCGATCGTGCCGGCGACGGCGTCGATCGTGATCAGGTCGCCGTCGCGGAGCAGCCCGATCGGCCCGCCGACCGCCGCCTCCGGCCCGACATGGCCGATGCAAAAGCCATGCGTGGCGCCGGAGAAGCGGCCGTCGGTCAAGAGCGCCACCTTGTCGCCCATGCCCTGTCCGTAGAGCGCCGCCGTCGTCGACAGCATCTCGCGCATGCCCGGCCCGCCGCGCGGCCCTTCATAGCGGATGACGATGACGTCGCCCTCCTTGTAGCGGCGCTTGTCGACCGCCTCGAACGCGTCCTCCTCGCGATCGAAGCAGCGCGCCGGTCCGCTGAAGCGCAGGATCGGCATGCCCGCGACTTTGACGATCGCCCCTTGCGGCGCGAGGTTGCCCTTCAGCACCATCAGCCCGCCGGTCGGCGAAATCGGCCGCGCGGTCGGCCGCACCACGTCCTGACCCGCCGGGAAGACCGACATCGCGCAAATTCTCGGCGATGGTCTTGCCGGTCACGGTCATGCAGTCGCCGTGCAGATAGCCGCCGTCGAGCAACGCCTTCATCAGCACCGGCACGCCGCCGATGTCGTGCAGATCCTTCATCACATAGCGGCCGCCCGGCTTCAGATCGCCGATATAGGGGGTGCGCTTGCAGATCTCGCCGAATGCGTGCAGGTCGAAATCGATGCCGGCCTCGTTGGCGATCGCCGGTATGTGCAGCCCGCCATTGGTCGACCCGCCCGCGGCGGCGACCACGGTCGCGGCGTTCTCGATCGCCTCGCGGGTGACGATGTCGCGCGGGCGGATGTTCTGCCGCAGCAATTCCATGACCGCCTGGCCCGAGGCCTCGGCATAGGCGTCGCGCGAATCGTAGGGCGCGGGCGCGCCGGCCGAGCCGGGCAATGCGAGGCCGATCGCCTCGGACACGCAGGCCATCGTGTTGGCGGTGAAGAGACCGCCGCACGAGCCGGCCGAGGGGCAGGCGGCGCATTCGAGCTCGTGCAGTTCCGCGTCGGACAACTTGCCGATGCTGTGCGAGCCGACCGCCTCGAACACGTCGCCGATGGTCACGTCGCGGCCCTGAAACCGCCCCGGCAGGATCGAGCCGCCATACATGAAGACCGACGGCACGTTGAGCCTGATCATCGCCATCATCAGCCCGGGCAGCGACTTGTCGCAGCCGGCGAGCCCGACGAGCGCGTCGTAGCAATGGCCGCGCATCGACAGCTCGACCGAGTTGGCGATGACCTCGCGGCTGACCAGGACGATTTCATCCCCTCATGGCCCATCGCGATGCCGTCGGTGACGGTGATCGTGGTGAATTCGCGCGGGGTGCCGGCCGCTGGCCGCGACCCCCTTTTTCGCCGCCTGCGCCTGGCGCGACAGCGAGATGTTGCACGGCGCCGACTCGTTCCAGGTCGTGGCGACGCCGACCAGCGGCTGGGCGATCTGCTCGTCGGTCAGGCCCATCGAATAGAGAAAGGCGCGGTGCGGCGCCCGCTCGGGGCCGACCGTCACGTGCCGGCTCGGCAGGCGCGACTTGTCGACACTCGGTTTGCGGGCGTCGTCCGGCATTTCAGCATCTCCCGTGTCTGTGGGCTTGGGCATGATAGGTTTCGGCGGCGGCCACCGTAGCGATCGGATCGGGGTTGATCAATGCCGCGGGCGGACCGCCGCGTTCGGGGGCCGCGGCGGCCAACAAGCGCGAAGCAGCCGGCGGCGACGGCAGCGCAGACGAGCCAGCCGCCGATCACGTCGCGCATTCCAGGCTCGCGGAGGAGGATGTCCGCGCATGGCGGTCTCTCAGCCTTACGATCCTGGTCCGGCGGGTTTGACGACGATCTTGCCGACCATGTAGGGATGGATCGTGCAGAAATAATGGTATACCCCGGGTGTCGCGAAGGTGTGCGAGATAGCTGTCGTCGGTGTCGAGCGCCGCCGAGGTGAACGTCCCTTCTTCGTCCTGCACCCGGTGCGGGCTGTCGTCGGCGTTCTTCCAGGTCACCGTGGTGCCGGCGGTGACGGTCAGATCCGGCGGCGCGAAGGCGAAATTGTCGATCTCGATCGTGGCCGCGGTTCGCCGCGGCGGCGACCACCGCTGCGCCGGCCGCCGGCGCCGAGCCCCGGCAGCCCTGCGGCGAGCAGCGCCGCGGCCCGATCGCGCCGAAGATGCGAGGCCGAACCGGGCGCCGGCGCGGCTCGATTTTCGAGCGGTTGACATGGCGCCGCTCCTCACCCGACGAGCGTGCTGTCGGTCAGCGCCGGCGCACCCTTGCCGCCGACGTAGTCGACGGTCCTGACGCCGAGATATTTGCGCAGCTCGCCGGCCGGCACCTGCTTCATCGGGCCGGGAGCGGGGGCGGTCCCGGGCGCCGGCTGCGGAAACGCGGTCGAGGCCGCGGTGTGAAAGGTGACGTTGCCCTCGACCTTCTGGATGATCTGGTGGATGTGGCCGTTCAAGCACGGTGACCGAACCAAAGCGCTTCAGATAGCCGAGCGCGCGGCCGGCATCCGCGGTGCCCCAGCCCCATTGCTCGTAGATCGTCCACAACGGCAGATGCGCGAGGACGACGATCGGGGTGCTGGCGGAGCGCCCGGCGACGTCCTTTTCCAGCCATTCGAGCTGGTCGTCGCCCAAGGTGGCGAGGCCCGCCGATTTGAACCCCGGCTGAAAGTCGAAGACGTTGATCAGCGCGATGAAGTGGACGCCGGCCATGTCGAAGCTGTACCAGCCCTTGCCCTGGGTGTTCTTGCCGAAGCGGGCGAGATAGGCCTTGCCGTTGTCGGCGTCGGCGACGTCGTGCTCGCCCGGTATGTAGAACACCTGCTTTGTTCGCCCCCTTGATCACCTGCTGCGGCGGCGTCCCATTGCTCTTCCTTGGACAGGTGGCTGATGTCGCCGGTGTGGACCAGAAAGGCGGGCTGGGCCGGCATCGCCTTGATCTTGGCGATCGCCTCGCCGAGGGTGGCGGCCGGGTCCGGGTTCGGCGGCAGGTGAAAGCCGATATGGCTGTCGCTGATCTGGACAAAGGTCAGCTCGCCCGGCGCGGCCTGCGGCCGCCGCCGCCGAGCCGATCAGCCCGATGGTGCGCGGCACCCCGCCGCTCAAGGCTCCAGACGACGCCGGTGCCGGCCCAGCTCATGCACTTCAACAGGCCGCGGCGATTGATCGCCCGCCGCACTCGATAATTCGCGTTTCGTCACGATCGGCCATCTCGCTCTCCTCGATTGCGCGGTGTGTGTGGCGCCGGTGCAGACCGCGCTTCGGAGGTTTATTCCCGGCGGCTATTATTCCGTCGCCAAGCCGATTTGTGATTTCCTGCTTGCGCGGCGGTCGCGCAGACCCCTACCTCTCGTCACGTTTCCGGGGAAGGGGGACGATGCGATACCCGGCATTGATCGCGGCGCTGCTGGCCGTTTCCGGATGCTCTTCGGGTTCGGACCAATCGGCGACATTGGTCCTCGACAATCCGACCTGGGACCGGGTCAACGTCGAGGCGGTAATTACCAAGAGCAGCGACTGCAACGAGCGGTCGAACGGCTATGTCGCCACCAACGACTTTGTCATGACCAAAGGCCAGTCGCACAAAGTCGTCGCACCCAACGCCGAAACCATCTGCTGGCGGCACGACCGCGACCCAAACAACCCGGTCGCCGGCGATTGGTCGGAATGGAGCCGAGCCACGCTGTTCCCGGGCCAAACCTCCGAGACCGACCTGTAGCCCTAGCGCGTGACGGAACCTCAACCGGAAAGGAAATGTGATGCTCGACCTGCATTTTTGGCCCACTCCGAACGGCAAGAAAGTCTCGATCCTGCTCGAGGAGTTGGGGATCAAATACAATCTCGTGCCGTGCAACATCGGGCGCGGCGACCAGTTCACGCCCGAGTTCCTCAAGATCAACCCCAATCACCGCATGCCGGTGCTGGTCGATCACGAGCCGAAGGGCGGCGGGGCGCCGATCAGCGTTTTCGAATTGGGCGCCATCATGATGTATGTCGCCGAGAAGGAAGGCCGCTTTTTCCCGCAGGATCTGCGCGGCAAATACGAGGTCACCCAGTGGGTGACCTGGCAGATGGCCAATCAGGGGCCAAAGCTCGGCGAATGCGGCCATTTTCGTCGCGCCGGTCCCAATGCGGGCGACCTGACCTATGCGATCCGCCGGTTCACCGACGAGGCCAACCGTCTCTACGGCGTCATGAACAACCGCCTCTACAACCGCAAATATCTCGCCGGCGACGAATACACGATCGCCGACATGATCAGCTATCCGTGGACGGTCAACTGGGAAGCCCAGGGCCAGGACATCGGCGAGTTCAAGCACTTCAAGCGCTGGTTCGACGAAATCGGCAACCGGCCCGCGGTCAAGCGCGGCATGGAGACCGGCAACAATCTGCGCGTCGACCCGTCGACCCTGACGCCCGAGGAACGCGAGCGCATGCGCAAGATCATGTACAACCAGCGCGCCATCCCCGCCCCGGCGTAGCGCGCAGGCGGCCGCGCGGCAATGATGACAGAGCGAGCCGCTCCCTTGGGCTCGGGCGTCTCTGATGCCAAGACGTGGATGCCCGGATCAAGTCCGGGCAAAGCGTGCCTAACAGCGGGTTGAGCATAGCCGGCTGCTGAAAACCGACGCATGGTTGCCGCGATCCTTCGAGACGGCCGCCTATCGGCGACCTCCTGAGGATAGGAGTCCTTCCGTATCAAGGGTTTGGCCTCACCCTGAGGAGGCCCCCTTCGAGACGCCGCTTGCGGCGGCTCCTCAGGACAGGCGGGCCGTCTCGAAGGGTGCATGCCGAGGGAAACGGTATTTTCAGCAGCCTGCTAGCGGGGCTGGGGCGACGCATCGAGCGCTTCGCGCAAGGCCGTCCACAGCGCGAGCTTGGCGGCGAGGTCGAGGCGAGCGTGCGCCGGGCTGGTCGACGGCATCGCCAGATAGGTGACGCCCGGGTGGCTGCGGAAATGGCGGTCGTAGAGCCGCCGGGCGCCCGTGCCGTTGAAGGCGACGGTGCGGATCAGCGGATGCGCGTCGAGCAGCCGGTCGATCGCATTCGGGATCTCCCGCTCGGATCGTCGGCGTCGGCGCTGGCCTCGCGCTCGCCGAGCATGCAGACGTCCCACAGCGCCACCCGCTGCGCCGCGGCAAAGCCGAGCCTCGCGCCGTAATCGGCGACGGGCGCCGCGTCGAACAGCGCGAACAGGATCGGCCAGAACAGGTTGCGCGGATGGGCGTAATATTGCTGCCGGCGCAGCGATTCCTCGCCGGGCAGAGTGCCGAGCACCAATACCCGCGCCTGCTCGTCGACGACCGGCGGGAAACTGCGCTTCGCCGGCGCCTCAGGCGACTGCGCCGGCGGCGCGCGGAGGGCGGCCGTCACACCTGCGTCAGCCGACATAGCGGCCGAGGCGAACCGCGGTCTGGCCGCTGCCCGAGCGCCGCGACGGCATGATCAGGACGCAATCGTCATAGGGGGTGCGCACCTCGCGGCGCGCCGTCGTGGCCGATCAGAGTGCCCTTTGGGGTCAGCACTTCGAGCCCGCGGAAGTCGCCGACGAATTCGAACCGGTCGCCGGTGATCGTCACCGCCTCGGTGACCTCGATGACCCGCTGGCGTCGGCCGGGTGTCGAAATCGGGTCCGCCGAGCGGGGCCGCGTCGTCGCGCGCGAGGGCGCCGAGCGCCACCAGAAAGCGCAGCATCACGTCGGTCGCGACCTCGGCGGTGCGCTGTTGCCAATGCTGCCCGGCCTCGATCAACAGCGCCGTCTTCGCCGAGGCGGGGTCGCCGAACGCGCCGTAGTCGCGCATCCGCTTGCCGGCGGCATGCCCGGCGTCGCACATGATCAGCTCGGGAATGCCGACCCGGCGCGCCAGCGCCACCGACCGGTCGAGCGTGCCGGCCAGCATCAGCGGCGCGGTCGCGTGCTGCATCGAATGGATGTCGAGGAGGTAGTCGGCGGCGTCGACAAACGGGCGCAGCGCCCGCGCGCGGGCCAGCTCGGTCGACTGCCGCGCGCCGTCGAGCGTCGCCTCGTCCCACAGCCGGTTGAAATCCTCGTCGACAAAGCGCGAGGCGACCGGATGGCGCGGGTTGAAGCTGCGATAGGCGGCGACATTGTCGAACGCCAGGGTCAGCTTGCCCTGGCGCGGCCGCAACCCGGCGCGGAACAGCCGGTCGAGCGCGATCGCGCCGCAAATCTCGTTGCCATGGGTCAGCGCGGTGACGAGCACATGCGGCCCGGCAATCGCCGCTGTCGAAGGTCGTGACGAACTCGACCCCGGTATTGCCGGCGCGGTAGGGTTCGATATCGGGCGGCGCTCAGCTCGACGGCGTAGTTCGGCTCGGGCACGCGGCACTCTCCTCTGTTCGGGACAAGGTAGGACGTATCTTGCACCCGATCGGCGGGCAGGTCACCCCGACAGCAGGGAGTTCGTGACGAGCATGCGGCGTCGCCGCGCGGCATCGGCGCGTCACGCGACGACACTGGCGAACAGCCGGCCGATGAATTTTTCGCACTGCGCGATCTGGTCGAGATCGATGAATTCGTCGGGCTTGTGCGCCTGCTCGATCGAGCCCGGCCCGCAGACGATGGTCTGGATGCCGGCCTGCTGAAACAGCCCGCCTTCGGTGCCGAACGCGACCTTGCCGGTGCCGTTGGCCCCGGTCAGCGAGGCGACCAGTCGGGTGATCTCGGCGTCGTCGGGGGTGGCGAGGCCGGGGAACGCGCTCAGCTCTTCGAACGCGATCGCCGCCTCGGGCCGCACCGCGCGCATGTCGGGCAGCAGCCGCTGCTCGGCGAAGGCGCGCAGCTCGGCGATGCCGGCCTCGGGGTCGTCGCCGGGCAGCAGCCGGAACTCGAAATCGAAGCTGCACTCCTTGGGCACGATGTTGAGCGCGGTGCCGCCGTGGATCACCCCGGTCTGGATCGTCGTGTAGGGCGGGCGTGAAATCGGGGTCGAACGGGCCGAACTCGCGCTTGCTTTCGCGCCATCGCCTTGAGCAGGGCGACCATCTCGGCCGCCGCCTCGATCGCGTTGACGCCGAGATGGGTCAGCGCCGAATGGCATTCGAAGCCGTGCACCTGGCAGCGATAGCTGCGCTTGCCCTTGTGGCCGGTCACCGGCTGCATCATCGTCGGCTCGCCGACGATGCACAGGCGCGGCCGGTCCGGCCGCTCGGCCGATCGCCGCCACCAGCCGGCGCGCGCCGCGGCAGCCGACCTCCTCGTCATAGGAGAAGGCAAGATGGATCGGTATCCGCAACGGTCGCGCGGCGATGTTCGGCAGCAGCGCCAGCACCACCGCGATAAAGCTCTTCATGTCGGCGGTGCCGCGGCCATAGAGCCGGTCGTCCTTGGCGAGCACGTTGAACGGGTCGCTGTGCCAATCCTGGCCGTCGACCGGGACGACGTCGGTGTGGCCCGACAGCATGATCCCGCCGGTCTCCGCCGGCCCGACGGTCGGCGTAGAGATTGGCCTTGTTGCCGGTCTCGTCAAAGACCAGCTCGCTGGCGACGCCCTAGGCGCGTCGAGATAGTCGCGCACGAACTCGATCAGAGCCAGGTTCGACCCCCGGCTCGTGGTGTCGAAACCGACGAGCCGGCATACCATTTCGACGCTGCTGATCGCGGCCGCGTTCATTGCGGAACGTTAGGCTCAATGACGCCCCCGCGCCAGCAATACAGCGCCTTGTCCCGGCTTGCCCAGCGAACGCGCAATCCGTAGATTTGCCGTGCCGGGGCGCGACGGGCCGCGCGCGGTGGAACCGGCGCAAGTCGGGTGAGCGCTGGGTGGCGCAAGAAAATGAGCCAGAGCCGAATGAGCTTCGAGATCCCCGGCGTGCTGTGGCGCCGCGACCCGGAGGCGGCGGAAGTCCCGCTGGTCTTCGACTTGCCGCACAGCGGCTAGCCACTATCCCGAAGATTTCCGCTTTACCTGCGCGCTCGAAACCTTGCGCCGCGCCGAAGACGCTTATGTCGACGAGCTTTACGCCGCGGCGCCCGCGCATGGCGCGATCCTGATCGGGGCATTGTTTCCGCGCAGCTATCTCGACCCCAACCGCGGCGTCGACGACATCGACGAAGCCCTGATCGACGGCCAATGGCCGACGCCGCTCAAGCCGTCGCAAAACACGCGCGCCGGGCTCGGCCTGGTGCGCCGGGTCGCCCGGCCGAGCACCCCGATCTATGACGCCAAGCTCACCGTCGACGAGGTCCTGACGCGCATCGAGCGCTGCCACACCCCGTATCATCGCGCGCTCGACGAGGCCTGCGCCGGGCTGCACGCGAAATTCGGCGCGGTGTGGCACATCAACTGCCATTCGATGCCGTCAAAGCGCAGCGCCCGCGATATCGGGCGGCCGGCCGATTTCGTCCTCGGCGACCGCGACGGCACCACCTGCGCCAAGGAATTCACCGATTTTGTCGCGAGCGTGCTGCGCCGCCGCGGCTATGACGTGCGGATCAACGAAATCTACAAGGGCGTCGAAATCGTCAAGCGGCAGGGCAGGCCGGCGGCGCGGCGCCACAGCCTGCAGATCGAGGTCGACCGCGCCCTCTACATGGACCAGAAGACCTTGCAGAAAAACGCGGGCTTCGCCCAGCTCCAGGCCGACATCACGCATCTGATCGAAACCCTCGGCGATTTTGCCCGCGGGCGGCGGTGAGGACGAGCAATGTCGGTTTCCCTGCGCCCGCTTCATCCGCTGTTCGTCGCCGAGGTCGCCGGCGTCGATGCGGCCGCCCGCTCGTGCCCGAGACCGTCCAGGCGCTCGACGCCGCGATCAACCGCCACGCGGTACTGGTGCTGCGCGACCAGGATCTCGACGACGACCGCCAGCTGGCCTTTGCCGGACGGTTTGGCGAGATCGAGGCGCCGCGCAGCGCCAAGCCCGGCGTCAAGCGCCGGCTGCGCCCGGAAATCTCCGACATCTCCAACCTCGACGAAAACTATCGGCGGCGCGCCGCCGACGACCCGCGCCGGTTCGACCAGCTCGGCAACCGGCTGTGGCATACCGACGGGTCGTTTCGCCGCGTGCCCGCCGCCTTGTCGATGCTCTACGCGCATCGGGTGCCGACGAGCTGGCGGCGAGACCGAATTTGCCGATCTGCGCGCCGCTTATGACGCGTTGCCCGACAAAACCCAGGCCGAGATCGGCGGCCTCGTCGCGATGCACGACATCGCCTATTCGCGCGCCCAGATCGGCTTTACCGAATTGCTGTTCGGCGAGCACGACGTGCTGCCCGCGGTGCCGCAGCGGGTGGTGCGCCGTCATCCCGGTTCCGGGCGCCAGACGCTTTACCTCGCCTCCCACGCCTGCGCATATCGTCGGCATGCCGGTGCCGGAGGGGCGGCTGCTGTTGCGCGACCTGATCGAGTTCGCGACCGAGCGCCGCTTTGTCTACCGCCACTCTGGCGCGAGGGCGATCTCGTGATTTGGGACAATCGCTGCACGATGCATCGCGGCCGGCCCTTCGACGAGAGCGAAACCCGTGATCTGCGCCGGGCGACGACGCGCGACATGGCGTCGACCCTCGACCAGGTCGCATGACAGGGGGGCTGTCCGATTGCCGGTGGCGAATATCGGGTCCGGCGGCTCGACAATAACGTCCAGAACGAAGCTCGAGGAGGTGTCATGGCCAAGATTCCGAAAATCCTGCATTCACACATCGACACGGCTTTCCCGGCGAATGTGTGCCTGGTCGGCAGCGTGTTGCCCAGCGGCTTTGCCCAGATCACGCCGCGCGGCGGCACGATGGTTTATGACGACGAGCACATCGCGCTGTGGGAGCGCGGCAAGGGTTCGACGAGCGCCAATCTGCAGGATGGGACGGCTCTGACGGTGTATTTTCGCAAGCCGCAATTGCGTGAGGAAGGCGTGTTGCCGAAGGGCGGCATCGCCCGCTTTTACGGTCGCGCCAAGGTATACAAATCGGGACCGGTCTACGAAACGGTTTGGCGGCAGCTGGTCCAGCCGGAGAAAGACCGCGACCCGCAAAAGGCCGGCTACGCCGTGCTGATCGAAGTCGAACGCGCCGAGGATCTCGACGGTCAGCCGCTGGCGTTGGACTGACCGGCGCGCGAGCGGCTGCGGTCCAGCCGCCGCTCGGACGCCCTAATTCCAGCGCACTCGCGGAAAGATGCGCTCGGTCTTGATCCGCTGTTTGTGGCGGGCGACCTCTTCGAGCATCCCGCCGAGCACGTCGTCGGTCAAAAGGTGCGGCTCCAGGCCGAGCGCCGTCAAGCCGGTGAATTTCGGGTTGTAGTAGTGCTCTTCCTTTTCCTTGCGCGGATTGGGGATCGAGCTGATTTCGGCGCGGATGCCGAGACCCGTTGCCGCCTGCTGCACCCGTGCGGCGAGCTGGTTGACGCTGAACGTCTCGGTAAACTGGTTGAATATCCGCAATTGGCCTTTGTCCGCCGGGTTGCGGGCGGCAAGGTCGATGCACTGCAAGGTGTCGAGCAGGTTCAGGTAGCCGCGGATCTGGTCGCCCTTGCCGTAGACGGTCAGCGGCACCCCGGCCACCGCCTGGACGATAAAGCGGTTGAGCACGGTCCCGAAAATGTCGTCGTAATGGAAGTTGGGTGACAGTCGAGGGTCGAATTCGGTCTCGGCTGTGGCGATGCCGTAAACCGGCCCCTGCATCAGATCGGTGACTCGCAGCCCGTAAGTCCGCACGTAAAACCAGATCAAGTCGGTGTCGAGCACCTTGGTGGTATGGTAGAGGCTGCCGGCCTGGCGCGGGAACAGAAACCGGTCCTCGCGGCCATTGTGCCGGACGTCGATCCACCCCTCCTCGATGTCGATATTGGGCGTGCCGTATTCGCCCATCGTCCCGAGCTTGATCAGATGAGCCTCGGGCCGGCATTCCTTGATCGCCCACAAGGTATTGAAGGTGGTGTTGAGATTGTTGTTCAGGCTAAAGCGGGCGGCGGCGAAGTCGATCATCGAATAGGGCGCCGAAGGCTGCTCGGCGTAATGGACGACGGCATCGGGCTCGAACTCGCCGACCGCCGAGGCGAGAAACCCGTAATCGGCGCAGTCGCCGACCCGCACCTCGATCCCGCGGTTGCTGGCGGCGCCGAAGATTTGCGCGCGTTCGTCGAGCCGGGGGTTGTCGACCAGCGCGTCGGAATCGGTTTCTGCGGCGATGCGGCGCCGGGTGTAATTGTCGATCGCCAGCACCTGGTGGCCGGCGGCGGCGAAGTACATCGACGTCGGCCAGCCGAGGTAGCCGTCGCCGCCGAGAACGAGCACGCGCATCAGCCTTTGCGCTCCGCGGCCGCCACTCTTCGGGGCCGACCTATCAATGATCCGCCTGGTTGCGCCCTACGCCGCTTTTTCTTCTTCGCGCCAGGACGGCGCCGGGCGCAGGCACGGCACCAGATTGTTGTCGCGCAGGAAGTTTTCGATCGCCTCGATGCTCATCGGGGTCTCGTCCTGCGACCGGTATGCTCGGGTTGGACGCTCCGCAGGCCCCAACTGCTGGTAGACCGAAAGCGGCGAGTTGTTGCGCAAAGCCTGAAGCGGCTGGATGACCAGATAGGGTCCGACATCGAGCGTGCGGCAGCTTTCTTCGTCAGTGGTCAGCTCTTCGTAGAGCTTTTCGCCAGGTCTGCGGCCCACGACGTTGATCGACACCGAGGCGATGGGGCGGCCGACCGCCGGCGCCACGACGTTGACCATCGCCTGAGCGAGGTCGCGGATGCGGATGGTCTGCATCTTGGTGATGAACGTCTCGCCCCCACAGGCGTGCACCATCGACTGAATGGTCAATGACGCGGCGTCGCGCAGGGTCATGAAAAACCGGGTCATGCCCGGGTCGGTCAGGGTGATGTGCTGGCCGGAGACGATCTGATGGTAGAACAGCGGAATCACCGAACCGCGCGAGCCCGCTACGTTGCCAAAGCGCGTACACGAGGTCAGCGTGACGCCATTGCGTTTGTCGTTTGCGGCGACAATTCGCTCACCGACGAATTTTGAACCGCCCATGACGCTTGTCGGGTTCACTGCCTTGTCGGAGCTGGTGAACAGCACCCGCTTCACGCGCGCGTTCATCGCCGCGTCGATCAGGTTGCTGAGGCCGACGATGTTGACGGCGACTGCCGCCAATGGCGAATGTTCGCACACCAGAATGTGCTTTAGCGCCGCGGCGTGAAACACAAAGTCGACGCCGTCGAGCATGCGCGCATAGCGATCAAGCGTCACAATGTCGCAGAAGCGAGCGGCAAAACGGGGATCGGACTGATGAAGATTCTCCAGTTCGAATAAAGCGTTCTCATCGTTGTCGTAGGCTAGAAGCTTGCCAATCTGCAGTTGTAGAAGCTGTGAGACCACCTCGCGGCCGACGCTACCGCCCGCGCCGATCACAGCTATCGAGGAATCACGAAAAAAAGAATAAGTTTCCGCATGATAGTTGACTTTTTTTAGCACTCTTCGTTCTCCCCATGCTGACTCCCAGCTTACAGGAGCCGACCACTCCGTAAAACTATTACGTCCTATCCAACACCGTTCATCCCCAGGCGGCCATGCCTTCTCCACCAGTTAGTGACAGCCGTTGTCGACGATCGGCGGCCGGGGTTGCCCGACACCAATGGTCACTACGAGCGGTGCCGATGATCTTACGGCGGACCGGCTGCGACCGGGGCTGCGGCGCCTACTGTCGAATTTCATAAGCAGTTTGTAAGCCGATTAGGTCACCGGGATCGTGTCAAAAGATCATCAATGACGGTGTGTCGGCGTGCGCTGCCGCAAACGCGGTTTTCGCCTGTGGGAGTCGGCGGGGGCAAAGCCGCGTTAATGCGCGTTGGATTACCGGTCGAACCCAATAGGTTCCCGGAGCTTGCTTCCCGGCGGCGCTGGCCCGGTGCGATCGGACGTCGCCTGTCACTGACGCTTCAGTTTTGGTAGCGGGCGAGGGCGCCGGCTCGCTTCCTTTCGCGCTGGAGCGATCGGCCTAACCAGGCGGCTTTCCGGTCAATCTGGCCAGGCGGCTTTGCGCCTCGGAGGCGCCGAGATCGCGCGCGCGGCGGTACCACGCCTCCGCTTCAGCCGGGTCGCCATGTTGCGTCCACAAATGAAAACGTCGCAGGAAAAACGGATCGTAGCTGGCTCCGATCCCCAACGCTCCTCGTCCCTCTCCGGCCGCAAAGGCACGCAGATAAAAGAGCCGCGCCGAGTTCAGGTCTCCGGCTCGAAAGGTGGCGTCGCCCCGGATCAGGAGGGTTACGATTTCTGCTGTGGACGGAGGCGAGCTTGTCGCCGGCTCGCTCGCGGCGGCCGGGGTCTTCGCGGGCGCCACGGGCGGCGCGGGCGGCGTGGCGCCGGGTCGCGGCATCGCGGCCGCCGATGCGGAGAGGACTTGTTTCGACCCGAGGCGGCTGGGTTGGCGCGGCCGGCGCCGGCGGTGCGGCGGCGTCGTGAACCGCCGGCATTGGCGTCGCCGCCCGATCGGGCAGGGGGCTCGGAATTGGCGGCGCCGGAGTTGCCGAAGCGGTTCTCGAGGGCGCCGCCAAGGGCACCGGCACGCCGGCCGGCGGCTGGCCCGCGAGCGTCGGCGGCGCCGACGCCTCGTTATGCGGCGGCGGAAGCGGCCCGTCGCGCAAGGCGGGAGGTTCTCGTCGCGCCGTCGCAGCAGGAGGCGTCGTCGAGGATGCCCTGTCGCCGACCGCGGCGGCCGTGGGTGCAGACCGGATTAAACCGGCAGGCGGTTTTATCAGCAGCGACAGCCCGATTCCGAAAAAGGCGACGATGGTAGCCGCTGCGGCGATCCCGAGCCCGCCGAGCGAGAGCATCGCGCCGGCTCCGCGGCTTGTGGCAACGGCGCCGGGGCGCGGAAATAATGCCGCGGGCGGCGGGGGTTCGGACCGCCT
The DNA here is from genome assembly GCA_963775525.1 of uncultured Alphaproteobacteria bacterium. Classification (GTDB taxonomy): domain Bacteria; phylum Pseudomonadota; class Alphaproteobacteria; order ATCC43930; family CGMCC-115725; genus AP-15. Next base: position 273,841 of record CAVZJF010000007.1, read on the forward strand.
TTCGCCGGAACCGGGTCGGAATGTCGAGCCGTGCATTCGCGTGTCTGCTCTCTGGCCGAGGGTCGATCCGACAGAATAGCAAGCCCGCAATCATAACGTGCAGTGTTTCAAAGCGGTCGCATGCCCGTCGCTTCGTCTATTGCGGCCGCCCGCGCTTCGCTCCAATCTCGTCCGCGCTTAACCGCCGTGGCACGACCGCATGAGTTGGCTGACCAATTTCGTTTTGCCCAAAATCCGCGCCGTCGTCAGTAAAAAGGACGTGCCGGACAATTTGTGGAAAAAATGCCCGGGCTGCGAGCAGATGCTGTTCCACCGCGAGCTCGAAGCCAATCTCGATGTGTGCCGCAATTGCGGCCACCATTTGCGCATCGGCGCGCTGCGACGCCTGCAAATCCTGTTCGACGCAGGCGCCTTCTCGCGGATCGAACTGCCGAGGACGGCCGTCGACCCGCTGCGCTTTCGCGACCGCCGCCGCTACGCCGACCGGCTGAAGGAAGCGCAGACGGCGCATGGCCCCGGCGCCGACGCGGTGGTCGTCGCCCACGGGAATATCGGCGGCCGTCGGGCGGTCGTCGCCGCCTTCGAATTCGGCTTTATGGGCGGCTCGATGGGGATTGCCGCCGGCGAGGCGGTGCTGGCGGCGGCCAAGCTCGCCGTGCTGCAGGAAGCCCCGCTGCTCGTCGTCCCGGCCTCGGGCGGCGCGCGCATGCAGGAGGGCGTGCTCTCGCTGATGCAGCTGCCGCGCACGATCATCGCCGCCGACATGGTCAAGGAAGCCGGCCTGCCTTACGTCGTGCTGCTGACCGACCCGACGACGGGCGGCGTCTCGGCCTCGTTCGCGATGGTCGGCGACATCACCCTGGCCGAGCCCGGCGCCGTCATCGGCTTTGCCGGCGCGCGGGTCATCGAAGAGACGATCCACGAAAAACTGCCGGAGGGGTTTCAGCGCGCCGAATACCTGCTCGACCACGGCATGGTCGACCTCGTGGTTCCCCGCGCCGAGTTGCGGGCGACGATAGGCCGGCTGCTGGGCCTGTTGCGCGATCCTTTGCCGGCCGCGCTCCCGGCGCCGGCGGCTCCGGAGGCGGCATGACCAACGCGGGCAGCGACATCGTGCTGGCGCGGCTGACGCGTCTGCACCCGAAGCTGATCGACCTGTCGCTCGGCCGCGTCGAGAGGCTGCTCGCGGCTCTCGGCAACCCCCAGGACGTATTGCCGCCGGTCATCCATGTCGCCGGCACCAACGGCAAGGGCTCGACGGTCGCGACCATGCGCGCCTGCCTCGAAGCCGGCGGCTGGCGCGTCCACGCCTACATCTCGCCGCATCTGGTGCGCTTTCACGAGCGCATTCGCCTCGCCGGCCGGCTGATCGCGGAGGACCGGCTCGTCGAATTGCTCGAAGAATGCGAGCGCGCCAACCAAGGGGCGCCGATCACCTATTTCGAGATCACGACCGCGGCGGCCTTCCTCGCCTTTGCCCGCACCCCGGCCGATTTCGTCCTGCTCGAAACCGGGCTCGGCGGCCGGCTCGACGCGACCAATGTGGTCCGCCACCCGGCGGCGACCGCGATCACCCCGATCTCGCTCGACCACCAGGCCTTTCTCGGCGACACGATCGCGGCGATCGCCGGCGAGAAGGCGGGCATCCTGAAGCCCGGCGCGCCGGCGGTCATCGGCCCGCAGCCGCCCGAGGCCGCCGCGGTGTTCGACGCCCGCGCCGCTGAAATCGGCGCGCCAGCTCTTTCGCTTTGGCCGCGAATGGCGGTGCGCCGCCGGCAACGGCGGGATGCGCTACGAAGGCCCGCGCTGGCGCCTCGATTTGCCGTTGCCGTCGCTCCCGGGAGCGCACCAGATCGTCAATTCCGGCATCGCGATCGCGTGCCTCGAACAGCTGCCGGCCGACCCGGTCACGTCCGACGCGATCGCCGACGGGCTGCGCCATATCGACTGGCCGGCGCGCCTGCAGCGCCTGACCCGCGGCCCGTTGGTCGAGACGCTGCCCCCCGGTTGGGAGCTCTGGCTCGACGGCGGCCACAACCCCGGCGCCGGCGAAGTCCTGGCCGCTGCCGTCTCGACCTGGGACGAGCGCCCGCTCCATCTGGTCGTCGGCATGCTCAACACCAAGAACGCCGCCGGCTTTCTCGCTCCTCTCGCGCCGCACGCCCGCACCCTGCGCGCCGTCACCATCCCCGGCGAGGAAAACCCGCTGCCGTCAGCCGCGATCGCGGCCGCCGCCCGCTCCGTCGGCCTTCGGGCCGACGAATCCGCGTCGGTCGCCGCCGCCGTTGATGCCATCACCGCCGGCGGCACCCCGGCGCGCATCCTGATCTGCGGCTCGCTCCACCTTGCCGGCGTGGTGCTGGCCGAGAACGGCTGAGCGGCACCGCCTACTGTCTTGACGCGCCGCGGCGCTTGCGGTCACCGCAACCCCGTGTAGCGGTCCCATTCCTTGGCGAACTCCTTGCGGCTGGCGAGGAATTTGTTCCAGTCGTCCGGCATCAGCAGCTTGAGCTTTTCGAGCGGCTCGCCGCCCGGCGGCGGCGCGGCACCGTGCCGTGCCGGATGCAGAAACAGGTTGTCGGCCATCGCCTTCTGGCCGGGCTCGGACAGATACCAGTCGATGAACAGCCGCGCCGCGTTCGGGTGCGGCCCCCCGGTCGGGATGCCCCAGGTTTCCGGCGTCGCCGGCATCCCGGCTTCCGGCGCCACAAACCCGACCGGCGCTCCCTTTTTCTTCCATTCGAGATAGCCCGCATACTGGGCGGTGTGGATGATCTTGTCCTGCCGGTTCACCAGCCGGTCGAACTGCTGAACGTAGGAGTTGAAACCGGCCGGTTTCAGCGCGCCGAATTTTGTCCAGTAGTCGGGGCCGTAAAGACGGCGCAACTCGTACCAGCTGACATGCTGCAGCCCCGAGGTCGACAATTTTACGGTGATGGCGCCGGTCCATTTCGGATCGATCGCCTCTTCCCAGGTCTTCGGCACCTGGTCGGGCGGGACGGTGTCGGGGTTGTAGGCGATGCCGGCGGGCCCGAGCGCGCTCCAGGTCCAAAACCCTTCCGGCTGGCTTTTGTATTCCTTCTTGTAACGCCGCCATCTGCGGCGAGACATAGCGCGCGTAACCGTTTTTCTTCTGAAAATCGAGCACCATGCCCATGTCGGAAAGCTGCATCGCGTCGAGCGTGTAGGTCTTGGCCTGGCGCTCGGCGCTTACCTTGGCGTAGAGCGCGCCGGCCTGCAGCCGTGTGTAGTTCGCCTTGATCTTGGGGAAGGTCTTGGTGAACTCGGCGAGGACGCGCAGCTCGGCGGCCTCGGGATTGGTCGCGTAGACGACGACCTCGCCCTCGGCCTCCGCCTTCGCGACATCGGCGCAGGTCTTGATGCCCTGGACCTCGGCCGGGCGATCGCACAGCTCGCCGTCCTCGGCGAACGCGGGCGCGGCCACGGCGGCGGCCAAAATCGCCAGCAGTCCCAACAACGTCTTCATGTCCGTTTCTCTCCGCGACGGCTTGATCCTTGTAAGGAAACCATAAGGCTCCCTGTAAGGAAACCATAAGGCTTCTTGTAAGGAAACCATAAGGGTGCGGCGCCGGCGCGTCATCCTTCGAGCAGCACGCAATGCTCCGGCGCGAACGAAAGGTTCACCGTGGCGCCTTCGTCGAACAACTCGGTCGGCGGCCGGCGAACGGTCAGCGCGCCGCCCGGCCAGTCGACGATGTACTGGATGAAATCGCCGTGGAACAGGCGCTGGCGGATCGTGCCTCGGGCCGAGTTGGCGCTGCCGTTGGGCATGCCCTGCGCCATGTCGATATAGGCGGTGCGGATCGCGACGTGATCTTCGCTGCCGCGCGGCGCATGGCTCGCCCAGGCTTGCAGCTGGAGCCCGCCGGCGGCCTCGAAACCGACCGGCCCGGGACCGGTCGCGCCGGGTCGCAGCTTTCCGCCGATCAGATTTGCCGAACCGACGAAATCGGCGACGAACCGGGTCCTCGGCCGGTTGTAGATGTCCTCCGGGGTGCCGATCTGCTCGATGCCGCCGACATTCATCACCACGACCCGGTCGGAGATCGCCAGCGCCTCCTCCTGGTCGTGGGTCACGTACAGCGAGGTGACCCCGAGCCGGCGCTGCAGATCGCGCAGCTCTACCCGCATCTCCGCGCGCAGCTTGGCGTCGAGGTTCGACAAGGGCTCGTCGAACAGCAGCACGGTCGGCGAAAAGGCGACGGCGCGGGCGAGCGCCACCCGCTGCTGCTGTCCTCCCGACAGCAAGGCCGCCGAACGGGCGGCGAAATCGCGCATCTGCACCAGGTCGAGCGCCCGGTCGACCTGCTGCGCGACCTCGCTCTTGGGTAGTTTGCGTACCCGCAGGCCGTAGGCGACGTTGTCGAAGACGCTCATATGCGGCCATACCGCATAGGACTGGAACACCATCGAGACGCCGCGCTTTTCGGCCGGGCACATTGCGCCGCTCGCCGGCGGAATAGACCGTCACGCCGTCGACGCGGATAATTCCGCCGGAAGGCTCCTCCAGCCCGGCGATCGCGCGCAGGGTCGTGGTCTTGCCGCAGCCCGACGGCCCGAGCAGGGTCACGTGCTCACCGTGCCCGACGGTAAAGCTGACGCCGTTGACCGCCGGCACGGCGCCGTAACGGACGACAAGGTCGCGGATCTCGATGCGCGCCTCGCTCATCCGAATTCTCCCGAATAGCGGCGCGTCGCCCGGAACAGCACGATCAGCGCGATGAACACGGCGGCGGTCTGAATCAAGGCCAAGGCCGCCGACAACTCGCTCGACGAGCTGAGCCACGCGCTGATGATCGACGGGGCGATGACCTTGGCGTTGGGGCTGACCAGAAAGATCGACACGCCGAGCTCGCGCACGCTGGCGATGAACACCAGGAGCCAAGCCGCGACGATCCCCGGACGCAGCAGCGGCATCGACACCGTGCGCAGCTGGTAGCCCCACGACGCCCCGCACACGCGGGCGCATTCCTCGAGGCTCTTGTCGATCTGGAGCACCACCCCGGCCAGGGTCCGCACCCCCAGCGGCAGCATGACGGTGAAATACGCCAAGGCCAGCAGCCACAGCGTGCCGTAGATCGGAATCGGGATGTTGAGCCAGGCCCACAACAAGGCGAACCCGAACACCATGCGCGGCACCGCCTGCGGGAACATGACGGCGTACTCGATCAGGCCGCGGCCGGGCGCGCGCGAACGGTAGATGATCCACACCAGAACGACCATGATCGCCACCCCGACGGTGGCGACCCCGACCCCGAGCATCAGACTGTTGGTCAGCGCCGAGCGCACCGCGCCAAAGCCGAACGCGGTCTTGTAGTTCGCCAAGGTCAGCTGGCTCTGCGAGAGGATCACGGTGGCGAAGCGCTGGAACGAGGTCAGCAGCAACGCGCCGAGCGGCAGGAACACCGCCGCCACCACATAGGCAAAACAGAGGGCGAACAACACCCAGGCCATTCGCCCCATCGCCATCGCGCGCGGTCGGAACGCCTTGCCGGTAATCGTCGCGAAATTGCCGCGCCTGACGACCAGCCGGTAGAGCCCCAGGCTCGCGAACATGACCGCGGACAGCGACACGCCCAATGCCGAAGCGCGCGGATAGTCCGGTGGAAACGACTGCACCGCCTCCCAGATCGCGGTGGTGACGACGACGTACCGCGCCGGGAAGCCCCAGCACGAAAGCGGCGGCGAACGAGCCCAGCATCTCGGCGAACACGAACACCGCCGCGCCGACCACCCCCGGCGTCACCAGGGGCAGGGTCACGGTCAGCATCGTGCGCCATTTGCCGGCGCCGAGCACCCGGGCGCCCTCTTCGAGCGCCGGGTCCATCGACTTCATCGCCGCCGAGATCATGACGAAGGCGACCGTTCCCTCGAACAAGGCCATGACCCAGGCGATGCCGAACGGCGAATAAATGTTCACCAGATCGCCGCCGCCGCCGACCGCATGCCAGAGCTGGTTCAAAAATCCGGTGCGCGGGGCGGCGAGGATCGACCAGGCCAGCGCCCCGACCAGGGGCGTCATGTAGTAGGGCAGCTCCATCAGCCGCTCGAGCCAGCCGCGGCCGGGCAATTTGGTCCGGGTCAGGGTCCACGCGGCGAGAAAGCCGATCACGACCGCGGCGACCGTCGCCAGGCACGCGACAAAGGCGGTGTTGGCGAGCACATGCCAATCGTCGATCAGGTCGAAGAAGTTGCCGACGCCGAACGCGGTCGGCGGAAAAACGTCGGGCTCGCCCACATTGAGCGCCTCCGCGACGAGGTAGACGAGCGGGTAAATCACCAGCCCGCCGCAGAACACCACGATCAGCGCGCTGACGATCCCCTGGCTCGACGGCAGCCATGTCGGGCGAACGGGCCCGCGCAGCACCGGCACCCTGACGACATCCGTCACGCCGCGGTTTCCTTTCGCCCCATTATCCCTCGTCCTCCACCCTGGTTCTCAACCCGTGACCGGCGGGTCACCGAATCACGGATCGCCTCGGCGCACAACCCGGGTTTCGACCATGGCCGCAATCTCCCGCCGAACCCGACGGTCTGACCTCCGGCCGCCGATTTGCCCGTAGAGGGCGGTTATGCGCGCACCCCTTTTCGGCTGGTCTCGCCTCGACCATGGCCGGCGAGCTATCGTAGGCGCGGGCAAGAATGCCGCATGGCCGACATGCGCGGCACGTGCGGCGGGGCATGGCATTGTGGCGGGGTGGCATGAACTCGGCTGAAGTCCTACATTCAATCGCGATGCTCCCGCTTCTTGTCGCCGAACGTCCGCGCAGCGATGTCGGCAAGCCATACACGATATCGTCGGAATTCCGCCCGGCCGGCGACCAGCCGCAGGCGATCGCCGAATTGTGCGAAGGGCTCGCGCGCGACGAGCGCGACCAGGTGCTGCTCGGCGTCACCGGCTCGGGCAAGACCTTTACGATGGCGCATGTCATCGCCAACACCGGGCGGCCGGCGATCATTCTCGCCCCGAACAAGACGCTCGCCGCGCAGCTCTACGGCGAGATGAAGAGCTTCTTCCCGGAGAACGCGGTCGAATACTTCGTCTCCTATTACGACTATTACCAGCCCGAGGCCTACGTCCCGCGCACCGATACCTATGTCGAAAAGGAATCCTCGCTGAACGAGGAGATCGACCGGATGCGCCATTCGGCGACCCGCGCGATCCTCGAACGCCGCGACGTGATCGTCGTCGCCTCGGTCTCGTGCATCTACGGCATCGGCTCGGTCGAAACCTATTCGCAGATGATCCTGCCGCTCGCCAAGGGCGACCGGGTCAACCGCACGCATCTGCTGGCGCGCTTTGTCGAATTGCAGTACCGGCGCAACGACCACAATTTCGTGCGTGGCGCGTTTCGCGTGCGCGGCGACACGATCGAGCTGTTCCCGGCGCATTACGAGGACCGCGCCTGGCGCCTGTCATTGTTCGGCGACGAAATCGAGGCGATCCACGAGATCGACCCGTTGACCGGCGAGAAAACCGCCGCGTTGCAGTCGATCAAGATTTACGCCAACAGCCACTACGTGACGCCGCGGCCGACCCTGCTGCAGGCGATGGAGCAGATCAAACGCGACCTCAAGATCAGGCTCGAAGAGCTGTTCGCCGAAGGCAAATTGCTGGAGGCGCAGCGGCTCGAGCAGCGCACCACCTACGATCTTGAAATGATCGACGCGACCGGCAGCTGCGCCGGCATCGAGAACTATTCCCGCTACCTGACCGGGCGCCGGCCGGGCGAGCCGCCGCCGACCTTCTTCGAATACATGCCGCGCGACGCGCTGGTCTTTGTCGACGAGAGCCACGTCACGGTGCCGCAGCTGGGCGGCATGTTCCGCGGCGACTGGATGCGCAAGTCGACCTTGGCCGAATACGGCTTCCGGCTGCCGTCCTGCACCGACAACCGCCCGCTCAAATTCGAGGAGTGGGAGGCGATGCGCGGCCAGACGGTGTTTGTCTCGGCGACGCCGGGGCCGTGGGAGATGAACCGCGCCGGCGGCGTCTTTGTCGAGCAGATCGTGCGGCCGACCGGTCTCGTCGACCCGCCCTGCATCATCCGCCCGGTCGACACCCAGGTCGACGATTTGATGGCCGAGTGCCGCGAGGAGGCGGCGAAGGGCCACCGCGTCATGGTCACGACCCTGACCAAGAAGATGGCCGAGGCGCTGACCGAGTACCTGCACGAGGCCGGGGTGCGCGTGCGTTACATGCATTCCGACGTCGACACCCTGGAGCGCATCGAGATCATCCGTGATCTTCGGCTCGGCGTGTTCGACGTGCTGATCGGGATCAACCTGCTGCGCGAAGGGCTCGACATTCCGGAATGCGCGCTGATGGCGGTGCTCGACGCCGACAAGGAGGGTTATCTGCGCTCGCGCACGTCCCTGATCCAGACGATCGGGCGGGCGGCGCGGCACATCGACGGCCGGGCGATCCTCTATGCCGACCGGATGACCGACAGCATCAAGGCGGCGATCGAGGAGACCAACCGCCGGCGCGAGAAGCAGCAGGCCTACAACGCCGCGAACGGGATCACCCCGGAAAGCGTTCGCCGCGGCATCTCCGACATTCTCCAAAGCGTCTACGAACGCGACCACGTGACCTTCGGGCTGTCGGAGGGCGAGGCGGCGCATTATCAGGGCGCCAACCTGCAAAGCGTGATCGCCGATCTCGAAAAGCGCATGAAGGACGCCGCCGCCGATCTCGAATTCGAGGAGGCGGCGCGGTTGCGCGACGAGATCCGCCGGCTGGAGCAGGCCGATCTCGGCTTGTGGGCGGCGCCGGCCGCGAACGGCGAACCGGAGCATCGCGGCGACGGTCGGCACGGCCGCTCGACCGCCGGGCGCGCCGGGGTCTCGGCCCGCGATGTCGCCCGCGCCAAGATGCGGGCGCGCAAGGAACGGCGTGCCGGCCGGCGCTGATCTCGACCCCGGCGCCGATCTCGATCCCGGCGGCGACGGGCGAGAAGAACTGACCGGCGCCGTGCCGGCGCCTCCGATCCCGCGGACGGCGCTGGTCACCGGCGGCGGCCGGCGGATCGGCCGGGCGTTGGCGCTGGCCCTGGCGGAGGACGGGTTTGCCGTCGCCGTCCATTACCACCGGTCGCGCGCGGCGGCCGAGGCGGTGGCCGCGGCGATCCGCGCCGGCGGCGGTGCGGCGCTGGCGCTCGGCGCCGACCTCGCCGACGAAGACGCGGTGCGGGGGCTGGTGCCGCAAACCGAGCGTGCTTTCGGCCCGGTCGGCTGTCTCGTCAACAGTGCGGCGGTGTTTGGCGATGACGAGGTTTTGACGGTCAGTCGCGAGAGCTGGGATCTGCACCTCTCGACCAATCTCAGGGCGCCGTTCGTGCTGATCCAGGAAATGGCGGCGCGACTGCCGGCCGCGGCCGGCGGGGTCGTCGTCAACATGCTCGACCAGCGGGTCTGGTCGCTGACCCCGTATTTTGTTTCCTATACCGTGTCGAAGGCGGGGCTGTGGGCCTTGACCCAGACCATGGCGCTGGCGTTGGCGCCGCGCATCCGCGTCAACGGCATCGGCCCCGGTCCGACCTTGCCGAGCCCGCGGCAAAGCCCCGAGCAGTTCCTGCGCCAGCGCGCGCAGATGCCGCTCGGGCGCGGCACCAGCCCGCGGGAAATCGCCGCGGCGCTGCGGTTCATCCTCGCGGCGCCGGCGTTGACCGGGCAGATGATCGCGCTCGATGGCGGGCAGCATTTGGGTTGGGCGCAGCCGCAGCGCGTACCGGTCACGGAATAACGACAACTCGCGCGAGGCACGAGCATCATGCGCGCTAAAGTAGCCTTTTAAGCTTAAAGAAAGGTTGGATTCCAGTTTGCTCGGAACCAAGCGGTGGCCATTTGTTCACAGAGCGTGTGACCGATATGAGACAAGTGATTTGGGCCGGCGATTGGAATTCGATTTCACAAGGTGTTAACCACTCTGTCAAGAAAACTTCGATATATCAACTAGTTAAATAATTGCCTATAATTTAGGCAAATGGCAGAGAGCCGATTGGGAACTGATTTTTGGCGGCAGGACGGCCGCGTTTTCAACAAACTTATCCACAGGATTCGTGGATATCGGCGAAGCGGTTCGAATTATGAAGGCAATACAACCAGTTGACGAGGTGATGACGGACCCTTGTGCGCCGACCGTCGCACCTCGGCGGCAGACGCGGCGACAAAAGCCGCCGCCGATGGACCCGCGCCGCGCGCCGCAGGGCGTCGTCGCCGGTCCGCTCTTGGGTGGGCAGCCGGACGCGCCGGCCGGGGATGGCGCGACCGATCCCGACCCGGGTGTCGACAACGGGTTCCACGGCGAAACGACGACCGGGATCGCGGGCGGCGTCGCGGTCATCCGCGCGGCTCTGAGGACGATGCCGGCGGCGCCCGGCGTTTACCGGATGCTCGATCGCAAAGGCGACGCGGTCTATGTCGGCAAGGCGCGCAACCTCAGGAGCCGGGTGCAGAACTACGTCCATGCCATGACGCTGTCGAACCGGCTGCGGCGCATGGTCGCCGAGACCGTGGCGGTGGAAATTGTCTCGACCCACACCGAGGCGGAAGCGCTGCTGCTCGAATGCAACATGATCAAGCGGCTGATGCCGCGCTTCAACGTCCTGTTGCGCGACGACAAGTCGTTTCCGCTGATCCACCTGACCGCCGACCACGACTTTCCGCAACTGACCAAATTTCGCGGCGCGCAAAAAAAAGGCGGCGACTATTTCGGGCCGTTCGCCTCGGCGGGGGCGGTCAACCGCACCCTGGTGACGTTGCAAAAGGCGTTTTTGCTGCGCTCGTGCAGCGACAACATCTTCGCCAACCGCACGCGCCCGTGCCTGTTGCACCAGATCAAGCGGTGCAGCGCGCCCTGCGTCGGGCGGATCGGCCACGACGACTATGCCGGGCTGATCGAAGAAGCGCGGGCGTTTCTTGCCGGCGGCAGCGACGCGGTGCAGCAGCGCCTCGCGGTGGAGATGCAGCAGGCGGCGGCGCATCTCGACTTCGAGGCGGCCGGGCTGATCCGCGACCGCATCCGCGCGCTGACCCTGGTCCAGGGTCATCAGGACATCCACGTGCCCGGTGTCGTCGACGCCGACGTCATCGCCGCGCATCAAGCCGGCGGGCAGACCTGCGTCCAGGTGTTCTTTTTTCGCGGCGGGCAGAATTGGGGCAACCGAGCCTATTTCCCCAGCCACGACCGCCAGCTCGCGGTCGACGAAATCCTGGCCTCGTTTGTCGGCCAGTTTTACGACAACCGGCTGAAGCCGCCGCTGGTGCTGCTGAGCCACCGGCTGAACGAGCAGCGGCTGGTCGAGGAGGCGTTGTCGCTCGGCGGCGGGCGTGTGAGGCTCGCGGTGCCGCAACGCGGCGACAAGCGGAAGCTGATCGACCGGGTGCTGTTGACGGCGCGCGAGGCGCTCGGCCGGCGCCTGGCCGAGAGCGCCTCGCAGCGCCGGCTGCTCGAAGGGGTGGCCGCGGCCTTTGGCCTCGACGCCGCGCCGAACCGTATCGAGGTTTACGACAACAGCCACATTCAGGGCACCAACGCGGTCGGCGGAATGATCGTCGCCGGGCCGGAAGGGCTGATCAAGGGCGCCTACCGCAAGTTCAACATCCGCGGGATTAGACCGGCGGCTGTCGCTGCGCGCGGCAACGAGGCGGCGCGTCAGCCCGGCCCGCTCCTCGCTGGCGGGGAGAAGGAGGGGCCCGCGCCACGGGTGGCGGAGGGTGAGGGGCAGCCGGCAACCGAGGTTCGCGGCGAGGCGGGCGAGGTTGTCGCCGGCGGCGACGACTACGCGATGATGCGCGAGGTGCTGCTGCGCCGCTTTGCCCGCGTGCTGAAGGAAGACCCGGAGCGCGAGCAGGGCAGCTGGCCCGATCTGGTGCTGATCGACGGCGGCCAGGGTCAGCTCAACATCGCGCAGGGTGTCTTCGCCGAGCTCGGCATCGCCGACGTGGCGATCGTCGGCATCGCCAAGGGGCCCGACCGCAACGCCGGCCGCGAGCGTTTCTTTCTGCCCGGCCGCCCGCCGTTCTCGCTCGATCCGCGCGACCCGGTTCTGTATTTCCTGCAGCGGCTGCGCGACGAGGCGCACCGTTTCGCGATCGGCACCCACCGCGCCCGGCGCACCAAGGCGATCGGGCGCTCGCCGCTCGACGAGATCGCCGGCATCGGCGCCCGCCGCAAGCAGGCGCTGCTGCACCATTTCGGCTCGGCGCGCGCCGTCGCCCGCGCCGGCCTCGGCGAGCTCGAACGCGTCGCCGGCATCAGCAAAACCGTCGCAAAAAAGATTTATGATCATTTTCATGCGGATGGCTAAGATGCCGTTGTTAGCCTCATCAGCCTTCTATGCCGGGGGTGGCGCGTGCCGCTGACCAGCCTGCCCAATCTGTTGACCTTGTCGCGCATCCTGGTGATCCCGGTGGTGATCGCGAGCTTCTACGTGCCCGGCGACTACGCGCGCTGGTTCGCCTGCGCGCTGTTCTCGGCCGCGGGCGTCACCGATTGGCTCGACGGGCATATGGCGCGGCGCTGGCAGCAGCAGTCGGAGATCGGCCGGTTTCTCGACCCGATCGCCGACAAGCTCCTGGTCGCGGCGACGTTGTTCATGCTGACGACCTTCGGACGGCTCAGCGCCGCTGCGGTGTTTCCGGCGCTGGTGATCCTGTGCCGCGAAATCCTGGTTTCGGGGCTGCGCGAATATCTCGCCGGGCTGCGCGTCGGGATGCCGGTCTCGCGGCTCGCCAAATGGAAAACCATGATCCAGATGTTCGCGATCGGCTTTCTGATCGTCGGCAACGCCGGGCCGAGCCTGATCCCGGTCGCCGGGATCGGCGAGACCTTGCTGTGGATCGCGGCGTTGCTGACCCTGGTGACCGGCTACGACTACCTGCAGGCCGGGCTCCCGCACATCACTCGTCCGCGTCGCGCGGGCGCGGGCGAACGCGGCAAATCCCGCCACCCCGCCTAGCGGCGCGTTGCGGCGACGGTGGCGAGCCCCCAAGTGACGCCTTAGCGACGCGCGGCGATGCGCATCTTCGGCCTCGCCGGGTGGAGCGGGAGCGGCAAGACGACCCTGATGACCGCGTTGATCCCGGAATTTGTCGCGCGCGGCATCTCGGTGTCGACCGTCAAGCACGCCCACCACGCCTTCGACGTCGACCAGCCGGGCAAGGATTCATGGCGTCACCGTGAGGCCGGCGCCAGCGAGGTCATGGTCGTGTCGGAACGGCGCTGGGCATTGATGCACGAATTGCGCGACGCGCCGGAGCCGGGCCTCGACGAGCTGTTGGCGCGGATCACCCCGGTCGACCTGCTGCTGGTCGAGGGGTTCAAGCGGCATCCGCACCCCAAAATCGAAGTCTACCGTCCCTCGCTCGGCAAGCCGCCATTGCATCCCGACGACGCGTTTGTCGTCGCCGTCGCGTCCGACGAGGCGCTGCCCGGTCTGCCGTTGCCGCGGCTGCCTCTCGACGACGCCGCGGCGATAGCCGACTTCATCCTGCGCCATGACGGGCGTGCGCGATGGCCCAGCTGAGCGACGACTGCTTTGCCTTTGGCGGCGAGCTCTTGGGCGTCGACCAGGCGCTCGCCCGCATCGGCGAGCGCGTCGTCCCGGTGGTCGGCAGCGAGACGATAGCGCTGCGCGCCGCCGCCGGCCGCATTCTCGCGCGCGATCTCGTCGCGTCGATGGATTTGCCGCCATATGCCAACAGCGCGGTCGACGGCTATGCGGTGGCGCATGCCGATTTGCGGCCGGAACGCGAAACCGAATTGCCGGTCGGCGGGCGCGCCGCGGCGGGCCATCCGCTCGACCGCCCGATCCGGCCCGGCGAGGCGATCCGCATTTTTACCGGCGCGCCGATGCCGGAAGGCGCCGACACCGTGATGATGCAGGAGGATTGCGCCGCCGCCGACGGCCGGGTGCGGATGAAGCCGGGGATCCGCAAGGGCGCCAACCGCCGCCATGCCGGCGAGGACGTCGCCGCGGGCGAGACCGCACTCGCCGCCGGCCGCCGGCTCGGGCCGGCCGAGATCGGCCTCGCCGCGGCGCTCGGCTGTCATGAGCTGGCGGTGTACCGGCCGCTGCGGGTGGCGCTGCTGTCGACCGGCGACGAGGTCCGCGAGCCGGGGGCCGAGCTGCCGCCGGGTGCGATCTACGACGCCAACCGGTTCATGCTGGCCGCGCTGCTGCGAGCGGCCTCGGCTGCGTCGTCAGCGATTTCGGCATCCGCCCCGACCGCGAGGCGGCGCTCGTCGACACGCTGACGGTGGCCAGCGCCGACCATGATTTGATCGTCACCTCGGGCGGCGTGTCGACCGGCGACGAAGATCATGTCAAGGCGGCGATCGAACGCCTCGGCGCGCTGCATTTCTGGCGGCTCGCGATCAAGCCGGGGCGGCCGGTGGCGCTGGGTCAGGTCGCGGGCGTGCCGTTGATCGGGCTGCCGGGCAACCCGGTCGCGGTGGTCGTGACGTTTGCGGTTCTCGCGCGCGGCCCTGATCCTGCAAGCTCGCCGGCGCCGTGGCGCCGCCGCCTCGCGCCTTTCCGGTGCGCGCCGGCTTCTCCTATCGCAAAAAGCCGGGGCGCCGCGAATACCTGCGCGCGTCACTGGAGCGCGACGGCGACGCCGTGGTCGCCGTCAAATACCCGCGCGACGGGGCCGGCATCCTGTCCTCGATCGTGCATTCGGAGGGGCTCGTCATCCTCGACGAGGCGACCGGCGACCTCGCCGCCGGCACGGTCGTCGACTTTCTGCCGTTTTCCGAGGTGCTCGGGTGAAGATCCTCTATTTCGCCTGGCTGCGCGCCCGCATCGGCTGCGCCGAGGAGGAATTGCCGCTGCCGCCGGGCGTGCGCGACGTGGCCGGCCTGCTCGAATGGCTGCGGGCGCGCGGTCCGCGCCATGCCGAGGCGTTGCGCGACCTCTCGGTGGTGCGCGTCGCGGTCAACCAGGACTATGTCGGGCATGGGCATCCGGTGCGCGACGGCGACGAGGTCGCGATCTTCCCGCCGGTGACCGGAGGCTGAGATGACGATCCGGGTGCAGCGCGAGGATTTCGATGTCGGCGCCGAGCTCGACCGGCTCACCGCCGGCAATCACCGCGTCGGCGGGGTCGCGAGCTTTATCGGGCTGGTGCGCGACATGTCGCCGACCGGAGCGGCGGCGGCGACCGGGTGTCGGCGCTGACCCTCGAACATTACCCCGGCATGACCGAGAAGAAGCTCGCCGAGATCGAGCTCGAGGCGCATCGCCGCTGGCCGCTCGACGCGTCGCTGGTCATCCACCGCTACGGCCGGCTCGAACCCGGCGACCGCATCGTGCTCGTCGCCACCGCCTCGCCGCATCGCGAAGCAGCACTTGCCGCCTGCCATTTCCTGATCGACTGGCTCAAGACCGACGCGCCGTTCTGGAAAAGCGAGGAAACCCCCGAAGGCGAGCGCTGGGTCGCCGCCCGCCACGATGACGCCGCCGCAAAGGAACGCTGGGAGAAGCGCTGACCACTGCTCTCCTCCGATACGCCGCAGATCCCGCGCGCGCCGCGGCGACGCTGGCCACATTCTCGGTTTTGTCGCACAATCTGTTTTATGGAAAATTTCACTTCGTTTAATAATCGACCACATGACCAAAGGTGTAGCGCTGCCGATTGCAAAAAAAGTGCCCCACATATACATTGCAATCAAGGTCGCCTCGTCCTTTGGCATATTGGACCGCCGTGTAGTAAGAGTTTTGACCAACCACACGTAGACGATTACTATAACGGGCAACGCCATTAACTCATATATGGAGTCTGCGTCATGCCCATCCTTATACATTAGCTCTAATTTGTAGATCACACTCATGTCCTGGATTTTGCCACGTTTATGAAGGTATTAAAATACTTTGTTTGCTTCAATCGAGCCCACTTTTTTAAGAATAGTATCGGAAATATTATCGCCGACCTCCCGCACGATATTTTTGATGGGTGCCTTATCCAATTCAAAGGTACAGAAAAAAACGGCGCCCATTGGGAACGGTGAGTTGATTTTGGGCTCTACGCAAAATTCATCCACAACCGCTAGAAACGGTTGCCGCTCCGCCTTGTCTTGCGGTTCAACGTACGCGAGCAAATCGTACCATTTTGGATTGCTATTTTCATTTGGTATAAATGCTGTGATGGTTATAAAGAATGTTGCAGTTGATGCTATAAATCCCATTCTCCCTATCCAGCTAGAGCAGGTTGTGCAACTGTAGCAGGAAGTCGGCGGATGCGGTTGGCGCCGCTCGGCATGATGCCGGCGGTGAGTTGGTCGTAGGTGATGGTGGCGCATTCGACGGCGCGCCGGATCAGATAGCCGTCCAAACCGTCGGGCAGATTGCGGCGATTGAACCGGTAGGACCACTCCCGAAGGTAGCGCGGGAGGTGCTTGGCGCTGACGCCGTGATGGGTGCCGACGAGCCAGGCTTTGATGTTGCTGAACAGCGTATGGATGATCGGGAAGAACTCGCCGGCGTTGGCGCCCTCGTCCTGGATCACGGGGGTGTGCTTCAAGTGCTCGCCGAGGGCGGCATCGCGGCCGCGATAGCCCGCAAACCCGTCGGTCAGGAGGTGCGACCTGGTCTCGACGTTCGCCTTGAGGAAGGCGCCCAGTTCGGCGCCGGTCGCGGCCGGCAGCACGGCGATCCGGGCGTTGCCGGCAAAGAACCCGTGCTGACGCTTGACGGCGTGCCCGTGTTTTCCCTTCTTGTTCTTCGGCGCCGGCGCCTTCTCGACGGCGGCGACGACCAGGCTCTTGTCGGGGTTGGCCGTGCTGCGTCCGGGACTTGTCGGATCGCCCCGGCCGCCGATGAAGGTCTCGTCCGCCTCGAGAAAGCCGTGCAGCGGGCGCGACGGGTCCTCGCTCAGCCCGTGGCGCAGCTTGTGCGCCATGGTCCAGGCCGTCTGATAGGCGACCCCCAGCTCCCGTTGCAGAAACTTGGCCGAGACGCCGCGCTTGTCGCGACCCATCAGATAGGCGGCGAGAAACCACTTGCACAGACCGGTGCGCGTGCGATGCAACACGGTTCCGGCGGTGACCGATTCCTGCCGGTGGCAGGCGGCGCATTCGTAGACCCGGGGCCGCGCCTTCAGCCGCCAAGCTTGCCGCCCGCCGCACCCGGCACAGGCAAACCCGCCGGGCCAGCGAAGCCCCGCCAAGTGCTCAATGCACCGCTCCTCCACCCCAAATCGCGCGACAAATTCCAGCAGCCCAGCCATCCGATCCCCCATGACCGACCGGCGCTATGCTACTCTAAGGCGAGGCCTGATATTAGAACATTTAGCAAACCTGTCCTACCTGGACAGGGAGAAATCCCATAGCCGCTCCCCTGGTTTTTTGGCCTCCATGGATCTCTTCGATTAGCCGTCTGGGTCTAATGATTGCTGTGAACAAATCCTGCATAACGCGGACAGCAAAAAGTTTGTCATAAAAATCAAAAAGCAATTTCATGTTCATGCGTGAGGCCAATTTATTCAGCTTACGGGAGATTGCGTTCGCGGACAGCAACGCGAGGCGATCGCGTACCTATTGTGATACAACCGATCGACGATTTGAGCGCGGCGGCGGTGGCGGCGACTTTTTGCCCGACGGTGCGGCCGTCGTCTTCCCACATCAGCCGGAGGCCGGAACCTCGACCAGCTCCAGCCGCCGCTCGATCCGTCCGACGCGGCGGTCGAGATTGTCGACCCGCACCGACAAGCCGGCGAAGTCGACCTTCATTTCGGCAATCCGCAAACTCAGCGAGGCGACTTCACGTTCCAGAGCACCTAGCCGGACGATGATCTCGTCGAGCTTTTCGCGCTGAGCCGACTGCTCGGCGCGGATTGCCCGCAACATGTTCAGGATGAGATCCGTTTGTTCGTCGCTCACAATTTGCCTCGCCTGCAGCTTGAGATCTGCCGAGCATACTCTATGCGGCGGTGGCGGCGACTTTTTTGCCGACGGTGCGGTCGTAGTCTTCCCACATCAGCCGGCAGATGGCGCCAGGGGTGAAATGGTAGTGGCCGCGCTCGCCGATGATTTCGCCGACCGGGGTCACCTCGGCGGCCGAGCCGGTCAGGAACATTTCGTCGGCGGTGGCCAATTCCTCGGGCATGATCGCCCGCTCGACGACCTTGATGCCGCGCTTTTTCGCCAGTCCGATCACGGTCTGCCGGGTGAGGCCGTTCAAAAAGCAATCGGGTGTCGGGGTGTGCAATTCGCCGTTGATGACCAGGAACAAATTGGCGCCGGTGCCCTCGGCGAGCCGGCCGCGCCAGTCGAGCATCAGCGCGTCGTCGCAGCCATCGGCCTCGGCGTCGTGCTTGGACATCGTGCAGATCATGTAGAGCCCGGCGGCCTTGGCCTGGGTGGGTGCGGTATGCGGCGCCGGCCGCGCCCACGGCGCCCATTTCATGCGGATGCCCTTGGCGCGCGCCTCGGGCGAGAAATAGGCCGGCCAGTCCCAGGCGGCGATCGCGAGATGGATCTTTGTCGCCTGCGCCGACACCCCCATCTGCTCGGCGCCGCGCCAGGCGATCGGCCGGACATAGCCGTCGACGATGTTGTTCGAGGTGATCACCTGCCGCGTCGCCGCGGTCAGGTCGTCCATGCCGGCCGGCACCTCGAACCCCATGATCTTGGCCGAGTTGAGCAGCCGCTCGTTGTGGTCGTCGAGGCGAAAGACGCTGCCGTCGTAGACCCGCTCGCCCTCGAAGACGCAGCTTGCATAATGCAGCCCGTGGCTCAGCACGTGCAGTTTGGCGTCGCGCCAGGGCAGCAGGCGGCCGTCGTACCAGATGAAGCCGTCGCGGTCGTCGAAGGGGATCACGGACATCGGCGTTTCCTCGCGCAGGTGTGTCGCAGCCGGCCTGGTTAGGGACAAAGCCGGCCCGAAGGCCTAAAACTTTATATTCCAACAGGACGCCCAAACGGTAAGCAAGGTTGCGAGATAAGTCAATATGGCTGACATAAAATTACGCCCCGAACCGTTTTTCGCCACCGAGGCCGAGGTCCGCGACGGGGTCGAGCTGCTGTTTTTCGCCTATCGCGACTTTACCGCGGAGCCCGATGCGATCCTGGCGCGCTATGGTTTTGGCCGGGCGCATCATCGCGTGATCCATTTTGTCGGCCGCCACCCGCAGATGACGGTCAGCGAATTGCTCGGCATCCTGCGCATCACCAAGCAGAGCCTGAGCCGGGTGCTCAGCGAGCTGGTGCAGCAGGGCTTTGTCGCCCAGCGGCCGGGGCCGCACGACCGGCGCCAGCGGCTGCTCGAGCTGACCCCCACCGGGCGCGCGCTCGAGCGCGAGGTTTCGGCGCCGCAGCGCGCTCGCGTCGCCGAGGCCTATCGCCACGCCGGCGCCGCCGCCGTCGAGGGCTTTCGCAAGGTGCTGCTGGCGATCATCGCCGATGCCGGCGACCGCCGCCGATTCGCGAACGCCGCGGGCGACAAGCGCTGATCGCGGGGAGGGCGTATAATCCGGACGGCATGAGCGATCTCGAACCCCATCTCCTGGTCGTCGACGACGACACCCGGCTGCGCGGATTGTTGCGCCGTTACCTGTCGGAGAACGGGTTCCGGGTCACGACCGCGGCCGACGCCGCCGAGGCGCGCGCCGGCCTGGCGGGGTTTGCCTTTGACCTCGTGGTGCTCGACGTGATGATGCCCGGGGAAAGCGGGCTCGATTTGACGCGCGACCTGCGCCGCGAGGGGCGGATGCCGGTGCTGCTGCTGACCGCGATGGCCGAGCCGGAGGACCGGGTCAACGGGCTCGAGCAGGGTGCCGACGACTACCTCTCAAAGCCGTTCGAACCGCGCGAGCTGGTGCTGCGCATTCGCAACCTGCTGCAGCGTCGGCCGGCGGCCGACGCGCCGTCGCACGAGGTCCGGTTTGGCGGCTGCCGGTTCGATCTCGCGCGCAACGAGTTGTTCCGGGGCGGTGAGGCGGTGCACCTGACCATGGCCGAGGCCGGGCTGCTGGCGAGCTTGGCGCAGCGGGCAGGGGAGGCGGTCTCGCGCGAGGAGCTGTCGCTGTCCGCGCAGTTCAGCGGCAATATGCGCAACGTCGACGTCCAGATGACCCGGTTGCGCCGTAAGATCGAGCGCGACCCCCGCTTCCCGCGCTATCTGCAGACCGTGCGCGGCACCGGCTATGTCCTCAAGCCGGATTGACGATCCGCCGCCGGCGGCGGGGCCGGAGCCGCCGGAAGAGGCGGATGCCGAGGTTTGGCGCCGCCGCGAGATCCAGCCCCGCGGGTGGCTCAAGCGGATCCTGCCGCGCACGATGTTCGGCCGCTCGCTGCTGATCGTCGTCATGCCGCTCATTCTGCTGCAGGCGATCGCCACCTGGATCTTTTACGACCGCCACTGGGCGGCGATCTCGTGGCGCCTGTCGACCGGCGTTGCCGGCGATGTCGCCTTGATGATCGAGGCGCTCGACCACGCCGGCTCGGATGCCGCCGTGTCGCGGCTATTGCAGAACGGCGGGGCATTGACCGATCTCCACTTCAGCCTCGCCCGCGGCAAGCGCCTGCCGGCTCCGGCGGCGCCGGGCGACACCTTGCTCGAAGACCAGTTGACCCAGGCCATGCGGAGCAGGGTGTCGGCGCCGTGGCGCATCGAGGGGCTCGACGACGCCGACGGGCTGCGGATCAAGGTGCAGCTGGCCCGGGGGGTGCTGACCGCCGAAGTGCCGTGGAACCGGCTTTACAGCTCCACGACCTACATCTTTGTCATGTGGATGGTCGGGTCGTCGCTGGTGCTGCTGGCGGTGGCGACGTTGTTTCTGCGCAACCAGGTCAAATCATTGCGGCGGCTGGCGGCGGCAGCGGACAGTTTTGGGAAGGGGCATCACGTGCCGTTTTTCAAAATCGAAGGTGCGGTCGAAATCCGCCGGGCGGCGGTCGCCTTTTTGACCATGCGCGACCGGATCCAGCGCCAGATCCGCCAGCGCACGCAAATGCTCGCCGGCGTGTCGCATGATTTGCGCACGCCGCTGACGCGGATGAAGCTCGCCCTCGAGATGCTGGGCGATGACGCGGTGGTCGACGAGCTGAAATCCGACGTCGCCGAGATGGAGCATATGGTGTTCGGCTACCTCGACTTTGTCCGCGGCGAGGGGACCGAGGCGCCGGTCGAGAGCGACCTGTCGCTGCTGCTGGAAGAGGTGGCGGCGGCGGCGCGGCGCGAAGGGACCGAGCTGCTGCTCGCCCCGCCGGCCGAATACCTGCTCCCGGTTCGGCCGAACGCGCTGAAACGGTGTCTGGTAAATCTGATCAGCAACGCGCGCCGCCACGGCGACCACGTCTGGCTGACAACCGCGCCGGACGATCACGGTATCGACATCCTGGTCGACGACGACGGGCCGGGGATCGCGCCGGCCGATCGTGACCGCGTGTTCCGCGCGTTCGTGCGCCTCGATCCGTCGCGCAACCCGTCGACCGGAGGGGTCGGGCTCGGCATGACGATTGCGCGCGATGTGGCGCGCAGCCATGGCGGGGACGTGCGCCTGGAAACCTCGCCTCAAGGCGGTCTGCGGGTCCGCCTGCACCTGCCGCGATGACCGCTGCCGGCCTCGGCAGTTTTATCGCCGCGCAAAACTCGAAACAACAAGCCGCCCCGCACCGCGGCACGGCCTTTGCACGGAGAGGGCGGCGGGATCAGCGCATCGCGTGCTGCTTGGTCATCTCGCGCAGTTCGTCGAGGCTCTCGCTCGCGCGCTTGCGCAGAACGTCGGCCGCTTCGGTGCCGGCCTTGGCCGCCAGCTCGGTGATCTCGCGGCCGTGGGCGACGCTCTTTTCCAGCATCTGCTTGGCGTATTCGGTGTTCTTGGCGATGCGGTCCTCGGTCGAGCCCGGCTGAGCCAGCTCGCGGAACATGACCGAAACGTCCTCGATCGCCTGGCGGGCCATTTCGATTTGGCGCCGCGCCACCGCCTGGACACCCTCGACGGCGAGCTGGTTGGCCTGGCTGAACGCCTCGATGTTGCGACGCTGACAGGCCATCATAGCCTCTACGTCGAACGGACGAAAACGAAAGTCCGTCATCATCTTGGACACATCGAAATCAAAAAAATTGGGGCGGGCTTCTGCCATGGGTGGGTTCCGTTCAGGGGGTCTGTAATTGTGCGGTGCACAACGCCCAAAATATCGGCTGTTGCCCGGCCGGCGTCAAGGAAGTTTTTGCAGTGCAGCATATTTAGGCGGACAGAACCTCGCCATCCGTCCGGGGTGGCCGCGTGGGGGTCAGCCAACCTTCGACCCGGCGCAGCCGCGCGTCCAGCGCCGCCATCGTCTGTCCGAGGTCCTGCAAGTCGTCGCGATGCCACACCCGCGCCGCCGCCAAATAGGCGGCGCCGGTCAACCGTACGGCAATCGCGCCGCGCAACCCGCCGGTCGCGATGTCGGCGGCCTCGTGCATCCATCGGATCGAGCGCAGCAGCGCCGCCCCGGCGACAAGCACCGACGGGGGATCGGCGGGCAACTCGCGGCGCAGCGCTTCGAGTGCCGGCTTGTAGGGCCGCAGCGCGTCGAATCGCCGCATCATCAGGTCGAACAGCCGGTCGCGCGGCCGCTCGCCTTCCTCAGCCGCGGGCGGCTCGGCGAGCACCGCCTCGTCGATCCGCCGGAAAAACCCGCACAGGATCGCCTGCTTTGAAGGGAAATTGCGATAGACCCGCAGGATCGGCAGGCCCGAGGCCGCCGCGACCGTGGCGAGCGACAACCGCCGCCATCCCTCGGTCGCGATTTGGGCGAATGCGGCGTCGATGATCCGATCGGCCTCGTCGGCGGGCGGAGCTGCATTCAGGCCGCGGTCGGCGGCGCTGCCTCGGCGAGTGCTCCGCGCCACGGCTCAGCTCGCCAGCTCGCGCGAGCGCCGGGCGGCGGCGGCGACCGCCCGCCTGATCAGCGGCGCCAACCCGTCCGGCGCCATCAGCACGTCGAGTGCTGCGCGCGTCGTTCCGCCGGGGCTCGTCACGTTTTGGCGCAGCTGCGCCGGGCTTTCGTCCGACTGGCGGGCGAGCTCGCCCGAACCCGCGACGGTGCCGCGCGCCAGGCGCAAGGCGAGGTCGGGCGGCAGGCCCGCCGCCTCGGCGGCCTCCGCCAGCGCCTCGATCAACAGGAAGACATAAGCCGGGCCGCTGCCCGAAACCGCGGTAACCGCGTCGAGCAATGCCTCGTCTTCAACCCAGGCGATGTCGCCGACGGCGGCAAGCAGCCGGTCGCACAGGCGGCGCTGCGCCGCCGTTACCCGCTCGTTGGCGCAGGCGACGGTGATGCCCCGTCCAATCGCCGCCGGGGTGTTGGGCATCGTGCGGATCAGGGCGGCGGGGCCGAGATGGCGGGTCATGCCGGCGATGGTCTTGCCGGCGACGATCGAGACGAACAGGGTTTGCGGGGTCGCCCAGCGCCGATAGAAGGGAAGAACGTCGTCGACGACCTGCGGCTTGACCGCAAACACGACGGCCTCGGGCGCCACGCCCTCCGGCAGGTCGTCCGGGGAGCGATGCCACGAGACGCCGGCCTCGCCGGCCAGTCCCGGCGGCGGTCCGTCCGGCTCGACGACCATAAAACTCGATGCGGCGCCTCTGGCGATCCAGCCGCGCAGCAACGCCGAGCCCATCTTGCCGCAGCCGACAAGGACCAGCGGGCGTCCGGACGCGTCGCGGTCTTGCGCGGCCGTCATGTGTGCTTCCTCCTCAGGCTTCTCCGACCGGGTCGATCATCGCCGCCGCGATCGCCTCGGGCGGACGCTTGCCGCCCCACAGCACGAGCTGAAACGCCGGGTAAAAGCGTTCGCATTCCGACAGGGCGATGTCGACCAGGTCCTCGATCTGCTCGGCGCTGCCGGCCCCGACGCCGCGCAGCAGCAGCGCGTGGCGAAACGACGGCGAGTTGTCCTCGGTCGAAAGGTCGAAATGGCCGAGCCACAGCTTCTCGTTGGCCAGCGCCAGCAGCTCGTAGACGGCGCTGCGCCGGCCCTTGGGCACCTTCATGTCGAAGCCGCAGGAGAAATGCATCGCGCAGATTTCCTCCTGCCACACGAAATACAGCCGATAGTCGCACCAGCGGCCGGAGATCTCGACCACCAGCTCCTCATCGCTCGCGCGGTCATGCGCCCACTCGTTGGCGCTGACGATCTCTTCGACGAGGTCGATGGGGTTGCCGAAAAACGGTGTTGGTTCGGAAGCGGCAACGGAAGTCATCGGGCGCTCCTTCGCGCGTCGCGACAAAATGGGTTCAATGTGGAGACTATGTCTGACCGGACGCGGCTGAGCCCGGCGGCGTCCCGCCTGCGCGCTGGGCGGCGCACAGACCCTCGAGCTCGGCCACCCGCTTCGCCAAATCCTCCTGTTCGGCGCGGGCGTTGGCCGCCATTGCCTTGACTGCCTCGAATTCGTCGCGGGTGACCAGATCCATCC
Source organism: uncultured Alphaproteobacteria bacterium (assembly GCA_963775525.1). GTDB lineage: Bacteria > Pseudomonadota > Alphaproteobacteria > ATCC43930 > CGMCC-115725 > AP-15. The sequence goes on from CAVZJF010000007.1 coordinate 298,276, forward strand.
CGGCGAGCACCCGCTCCAGCTGCTCGCGCAGCCGCGACTCGACCTCGCTCTTGACCCCTGACAAGGTCCCGACCGCGCCCGCGGCGACCCGGGCGAGGTCGTCGAAAAACCGGCTCTGGCTCTGCATCCTCTCGTCCTCCGCCCGAATGCCGGGCTGGTGTGGCGCACCCGCGGCTTAGATATGGGCTTGCGCTAGCACAGAGCGCATGGCGAAGGGAAGAATTTCCCTGCCGTCGAGCGGGCGCGCCGGGCTCGCGATCAATCCTCGGTCGAGGCCGCGAGGATCAGGCTGAGCTGGCACAATGGCCGTCCGGTTTCGCCGGCCCAGGTGTTGAAGCAGGCCTGGACGGCCTCGCGGTCTCTCTTGTTTTTCGGGGGTGCGGCGATGGCGCCCCAGCGCTGCAGCGCCGCCGTCACCGAAGGTGTGAGGATAAAGGTGTCCTTGCCGGTCATGCGCAAAAAGGTCGGGCCGGAATTGCCGCCCATCTGGCTGAAGCGCTTGGCGAGCGTCTCCCACAGCCCGACGATGTCGCTCGCCGGCCAGCGCGCGAGCCAGGCGCCGAAGCTGCCGTGCTCGTCGGCGACCGCGATCATCGCCGCGGCGTTGTCGCGCACCGATTTGAGCTTTCCCCAGTGGCGAATCAGCCGGCGGTCGCCGAGCAACGCCTCGACCGCCTCGTCCGGCATCGCCCGCACCCGGCGCGGCTCAAACCCGAAAAACACCTCCTCGAAGGCCGGCCATTTGGCGTCGACGAGGCTGTGCTTGAGCCCGGCGCGAAAAATCCGCAGCGACATCCGCGACAGATAGCGGTCGTCGCCGACGGCTTCGAGCTCGGCCGCGCTCAGCGGCTTGGCCAACCGCGCCTCCAGTGCTGCCGCACCGTGGCGGGCGGACGCCGCTGCGAGGATCGGGGCGAAGGCGGGCGCGCTCACCACGGCCTCAACGATCGAGCCAAACGTCTTCCATGCGCCAGTTGTTGTAGATGCTGTTGACCTGAAGCTTCAAGCCCTTGACCTCGGGCCGCCAGCAGGTCGCCTGGCGCATGTGGTAGAGGATCGGCCGCACCACGTCCTCCTGCAATTTGCTGTCGATCTGCCAGACCAGCTCCCTGCGCTTCTGCTGGTCGGTCTCCATCGACTGCTTGTCGATCAGCTTGTCGAGGTCGCGATTGCAGTAATGGGTGTAGTTGCGGTTCGAAGTCGCAGACGTAATTCTCGTAAAAATTCTGGTCGGGGTCGTCGATCCCGCTGCCGACCAGGCTCTGCGCGAACACAAAGTCGCCGCGCATCAGCTGCGGCAGCCAGGTCGCCGTCTCGCTCAGCGAAATCTCGGCGTCGATCCAGATCTGCTTCAGCTGGTCGGTCAGGATCGCCGCCGGGTCGCGATAGATCGCGAGGTTGCGCGCGGAGATTTTGACCGCGAGATGCTTGTCGGGGCCGTAGCCGAGCTTGCGCATCAGGGCGCGGGCTTCCTCGCGGTTCTTGGCGACGTCGGGGCCGTAGCCGGGAAGCTTCTGCATCATCTCCTTCGGCATTCCCCATACCCCTTCCGGCCCCGGCAGCATCGCGGTGCCGACATCGCCCTGGCCTTCGCCGAGAATGTCGATAAAGGCCTGGTGGTCGATGGTCAGGGCCACCGCGCGGCGCAAGTCGATGTTGTCGAAGGGCGGCTTGCGGGTGACGAGGACGTTGGGCGCGACGTTCAGCGGCGTCACCTCGCAGATCGCCTGCGGCATCTGGTTCTTCACGTCCTTCAGCATCGGGATCGTGACCTCATAGGGAAAGGTCATGTCGAATTTGCCGGCGACAAAGGCGAGCATCGCGGTCGAGCGGTCGGGGACGATCGTCCATTCGACGCCGTCGAGATAGGGGCGGCCCGGCTTCCAGTAATCCGGGTTGCGCACGGTCTTGATCAATTCGTTGCGCTTGTATTCGACAAATTTGTACGGCCCGGTGCCGATCGGGTGGCGCCGCATCTCGGCCGGCGACAGGTGGCACGGATAGATCGGCGTAAAGCCGGAGGCCAGCAATTCGATAAAGGCCGGCTGCGGCCGCTTCAGGTGAAACGTCGCCTGGCGGTCGCCCTCGGTGGTGACCTCTCTGAGGTTCAGCCACCACGCCTCGCGCGCGTTGACCCGCAGCTTCTCCGGCGCCTTTCCCTGCAGGAGGTCGAAGGTGCATTTGACGTCGGCGGCGGTAAAGGGCTGGCCGTCATGCCATTTGATGCCGCTGGCGCAACTTGAAGGTCAGATCGGTGCCGTCCTCGTTCCACGACCAGCTTTCGGCGAGATCGGGGACCACCGATTTGAGGCTGTTCTGCTTTACGTTCGGATCAAAGACGACGAGGTTGTTGAACACGCCCATGATCGGCGCGACGATCGAGATCGTCCCCTCTTCGAGGATCGACATGTTGCCGGGGCTGTCGCGGTGGTAGACCCGCAGGATGCCGCCCGATTTCTGCGCCTGCGCCGCGCCGGCGGCGATCAATCCGATGGTCAGCAGCGCCGCCGCGAGCGGTTGTTTCATGTTCTTCACTCATTCCCTCCGTAGCATGGCCGCGGGGTCGCTCCGGTCTTTTCTCGCGTCTTTTCTCGGGGCCTGATTAGCGCCCAGCGTCCGCAGTTGCGTCAATGCGCAATTGCGCGATTGCGCGCCGGGTCGACGCAACCGGCGCATCGGGGCGCCGATGCCGGGGAGGAGGCAGGCGCGGCTTGACGCCGGGCAGGGGTGGGATCAGGCTCGCCTGCGAAGAACGCGGCGGAGGAAGTGCGATGAAGCTGTTGTGGTTTCACCTGATGCCCTACACCGAGTTGCCCGACGATTTCCGCGAGAAGCATCCCTCGGTGTGGGTCGACATCCACTCCTCGCTGTTCGACCCGCGGCGCGCGCATCACATGTACAACGACTTTATGGACGAGCTCGAATTCGCCGCCGAATGCGGGTTCGACGCGATCTGCGTCAACGAGCACCATTCGAACGGCTACGGGCTGATGCCGTCGCCCAATCTGATCGCGTCGTCGCTGGCCCGCCGCACCTCGGACGCCGCACTCTGCGTCCTCGGCAACTCCCTGGCGCTCTACAACCCGCCGACGCGGGTGGCCGAAGAGTTCGCGATGATCGACGTGATCTCGGGCGGGCGGCTGATCGCCGGCTTCCCGGTCGGCTCGCCGATGGACACCTGCTTTCGCCTACGGCCAGAACCCGAGCCTGCTGCGCGAGCGCTATCACGAGGCCCACGATCTGGTGCTGCGGGCGTGGACCGAGCCCGACACCTTCGCCTTCAACGGCCGCTTCAACCAGCAGCGCTATGTCAACATCTGGCCGCGCCCGGTGCAAAAGCCGCACCCGCCGATCTGGATCCCGGGCGGCGGCTCGGTCGAGACCTGGCAGTGGTGCGCCGAGATGGACTACGTCTACTGCTATCTGTCGTATTACGGCTACAAGGCCGGCCAGGCGACGATGAGCGGCTTTTGGGACGAGATGGCGCGGCTCGGCAAGGACCGGAACCCGTACCGCGCCGGCTTTCTGCAATTCGTCGGCGTCGCCGAGACCCGCGAGGAGGCCTATCGCCTCTACCGCGAGCCGGCCGAATATTTCTACGGCCGCTGCCTGCACGTCGACCCGCGCTTTGCCGGGCCGCCCGGCTATGCCACCGAGGAGACCCAGCGCCGCGGCATCCAGAGCCAGGTGGCGCTGGCGGCGCAGGCCTCGCGCTACGAGACCAAGTTCCAGATGCTGGCGCGCGAGATGGATGCGATCGTCGACAAGGGCTATGTGATCATCGGCTCGCCCGACGAGGTCGCCGCACAATTGCGCCAGGTCGCGACCGACCTCAATGTCGGCCATCTGATGATGCTGCTGCAGTTCGGCAACATGGGCAAGGAATTGGCCCAGTACAACACCCGGCTCTTTGCCGAGAAGGTCATGCCGCAGCTCGGCGACGTCTTTGCCGAATGGGAGGACCGCTGGTGGCCGCAGCCGATGGCCGGCGCCGCCCGCGCCCCGCTGTCACCGTTCCAGCCGGCGGCGGAAGCGGCCGAATAACCCAGGGGGCGGCCCTGCCGGCCGCCTCACAGGGCGCGGCGCCGGCAATTTCGGAGTTGTGTTTTCCCTACTTTTTGCGACTGGAACGTTCTCGATCTTGTTCCCCTCCGCTTTGATCGTAAACCTTCCTCTATGCGAACTCGACGCAAATACTACATTCTTGACGAGTGTAAGCTGATACGTTACGCCTCTCATAATGATTGTGCGCTTTCGCCATAAGGGGCTGGAGCGGCTGCATCTGCGAGGCGACCCAAGCGGGGTCTCGGCCCAGCACGTCAAGCGACTGCGGTCGGTGCTGGCGGCGCTGGAAACGGCCTTGGCGCCGTCCGACATGGCGCTGCCCGGTGCGCGACTTCATCGCTTGCGCGGCGACCGCGTAGGGCAGTGGTCGGTGTCGATCTCCGGCAACTGGCGGGTGATCTTCGAGTTCGAGGGTCAGCACGTCACCAATATCGATCTGGTCGATTACCACTGAACCGGAAGGAGGTGAGAACCAATGTCGCGTATGCACAACCCGCCGCACCCCGGCGAGGTTATCAAGGAACTATGCCTTGATCCCTTGGGATTGACGGTCACGGCCGCCGCTGAGGGTCTCGGCGTCGCCCGTCGCACGCTGTCGTCGCTGCTCAACGGTCGTGCGGGGATTTCCCCCGACATGGCAATTCGGTTGTCCAAGGCGTTCGGCCGCTCGCCGGAAAGCTGGCTGCAACTGCAACTGCAATATGATCTGTGGGACGCCGAGCAACGATCCGAGAAGATCAAGGTAAAGCATTTTCCGACGCCGGCCCCGTGCTGACCCGCGCAGCACGCCTTTGATTTCGTTCTAGTGTCCCGAGCCATAAGTACGCGTAATAATTTCAGCGCGTCTGTCATTGCGAGGAGCCGGGAGGCAACGAAGCAATCCCGCAGACTAACGCCATTTACCGCACGGGATTGCTTCGCTGCGCTCGCAATGACGTGATCAATTTCTGAAACATATCTCTGGACCAGGACACTAGCCATTGGGCGCTTCCACGACATAGGGTATTCCGGATGGTGGAGCCTTCTCCTTTGCGTGCCGATTTTCGGTATTGCCGCATGGTTTATGATCTTTATCGCTCAGAGCGCGCCGCACGAGCCCGCAAAAAGTGTAGTGACTACGACGCCCGCAACCCGACACTAATATCAAAATCTGGTATTCCGGCCTCGTGCACCAGCTGCCGCGCAAGTCGCATAAGCGCCATTGCAAAAGGGGCGCGTGCGCGCCGCTTCGGTTCCAATCTGCGGCGGTGAAGGTTAAATTCGCGTCAACCGCGACGAGGCCGGTCGCGTCGACCGGAAGAAATCCAAGGGAGAGAGACCATGCCGTCGATGTTCAATGCGCGCGACGCCGCCAATTACGAACGGCTGATGGGGCGCTGGAGCCGGCTTCTGGCGCCGGTCTTCATCGGCCATTCCGGTATCGCCGACGGCGACGAGATCGTCGAGGTCGGTTGCGGCACCGGCAGCCTGACCTTCGCGCTGCCGGGTGCGGCGAACATCAAGAGCCTCGTCGCGATCGACCATTCCGAGATTTACCTCGCCGCGGCGCAGGCGAAAAACCATGACCCGCGCATCCAGATCGAGCATGGCGACGGCAGCGCGCTTGCGCTTTGCCGATGCGAGCTTCGACCGGGCGGTGTCGATGCTGGTGTTGCCGTCGGTTCTGCCCCAGCCCGAGCGCGCCGTCGCCGAGATGCGCCGGGTGACGCGTCCGGGCGGGGTCGTGTGCGCGGCGTTCTGGGATTCGCCGGGCGGGGCCGTCGCCAGCCGGATGTTCTGGGACACCGCCGCGGCACTCGACGAGGCGGCGGCGACGGCGCGCGACCGCACGATGGGGCGGCCGATCTACGCGCCGGGCGCCTTGCCGCGGATCTGGGCCGAGGCCGGTCTCGCCGACATCGACGAGCGCTCGCTGACGATCCGCATGGATTTCGCCGATTTCGCCGATTACTGGGGGCCCTACGCCAGCGGCGAGGGGGCGCTCGGCGACTATGTCGCGAGCCTCGATCCGGCCCGCCGCGACCGGCTCGAACGGCATCTGCGCTCGGCCTATTTGTGCGGCCGTCCCGACGGCGAGCGCTCGTTTGTCGCCGTCGCGTTGTCCTGCCGCGGCGTCGTCCCGCGATAACGGCGAACGCCCAGCGGGAATTTACCAGCAGTAATTTACCCGCGGGTATAGCGGCGGGCGACGATGCGCAGATGGTCGCGGAAATGCGGCCGCATGCGCTCGGTCCAGGGGCTGTTGGCGGCGTCCTTCCACGCCGCCGAGGCCTGCACCTCGGGCGTGGCGAGGTGGTAGAGCGCGACGTAGCGCCGGGCAGCACCGGTGTCGCGGTAGCGCCGCGCCCGCAAGGCGCCGGGCACCGCCGCCAGAGCCGGGACATGTTCGGTATCGTACCATTCGTTGAATTCGGCTTCGTGCTCGGGGGCCACGCTCATCGCGTTGACCAGCAGGCCGCCGGCGCCCTCGGCGGCGGCCGCATCGCCGGGGAGGATCTGCTCGCCCTCGCAGCGCATCAGCATTTTGACGCGCGCAATCATCCGCTTTGACCATATCGACAAATTGTCGCCGCCGATCGCGCGGTAGGCCGGGCTTTTGAGCACCGCGACGTTGTCGAGATCGTAGGTCGCGACCGCAATCCGCGGGTTCGCGGCGCCGATCCAGCGCTCGCACGCGCCAAATCCGGGCACGCGCCGGCGCTCGGGAACATGTTCGAGGTCGTACCAGTCGTGAAACTCGTCCTCGGCGACACTCGGTGAAATCCATCGCCGCCAGCAGAATGCCCATGGCCATTGCCCGCTCCCTCCGATGCCGCTCGAATATCGTCGAGCCCGGGTTCCGTGGCCAGCAGGTTTCGCGGTTGTCATGGTGAGGAGCCGGACCCGTGGACTCCTCGCAATGACAAGCACAATTTCTGTCATTGCGAGCGAAGCGAAGCAATCTCGTCATAACAGTGAGCTGCTTGATTGAAATTTGCACTAATATTCTACTGCCGATTAGTATTGTACCGATCCGGCTGTCCGGCCGGCGGCGCTACTCGGCCGGAACCGGCGCCGGCATGCCTTCGCGGCCTGCCGCGGCCGATCAACAACACCATCAGCGCCGCACCAAGGCACAGGAGGCCGGCGAGCATGAAGGCTTCGAAATAGGTGCCGAGGGCGGTGCGCAGCGTCCCCGCGCCGAAAGCGGCCAGCGCCGCCCCCAACTGATGCGCCGCGGCGATCCAGCCGAACATGAGCCGGACCTCTCGCGCTGCCGAAGATTTGGCGGTCAGCCGCACCGTCGGCGGCACCGTCGCGATCCAGTCGAGCCCGTAGAACATCGCGAAGACCGGCAGGCCGTAGAACGACATGCCGAAGGCGAACGGCAGGTACATCAGCGACAGCCCGCGCAGCCCGTAATACCAGGCGAGGAGGCCGCGATTGTCCACCGGTCGCTGAGCCAGCCCGACAGCGTCGTGCCGAAGAAGTCGAAAATGCCCATCGCGGCGAGGAGGCTGGCGCCCTGGACCTCGGGGATGCCGTGGTCGACGCAGGCCGGGATCAGGTGGGTGCCGATCAGGCCGTTGGTCGAGGCGCCGCAGACGAAAAAGCTGCCGGCGAGGAGCCAGAAATCGCGCGAGCGCAGCCCGTCGCGCAAGCGCGAGGACGGCGGTTGCCGCCGGGTTGCGCGCGGCTGACGGCGGCGGCGACGGCGCCGGGCTCGGCGCCATAGGGAGCGAGGCCGATGTCGGCCGGCCGGTCGCGCATCAGCAGCGCCACCAGCGGGATCAACCCCGCCGCCACCGCGGCCACGACCAGCGACACCATGCGCCAGCCGTGATTGACGGCGAGGCTCGCCAGGATCGGCAGGAAGATCAGCTGGCCGGTCGCCGTGCTCGCGGTCAGCACGCCCATGACGAGACCGCGCCGCACCGCAAACCAGCGCGCCGCGACGGTGGCGCCCAGCACCAGCGCGGTCGAGCCGCTGCCGATGCCGACGACGACCCCCCACAGCAGGACGAGCTGCCACGGCCGGGTCATCAACGGCGTCAGCGCCACGCCGGTTGCGATCAGCGCGAGCGCGGCCAGCATCGTGCGGCGCAACCCAAAGCGGTCCATCACCGCCGCCGCGAACGGGCCGATCAGCCCGTAGAGAAAGAGGTTGACCCCGACCGCGAACGAGATCGTCGCGCGCGACCAGCCGAACTCGCTTTCGAGCGGCACGATCAGCACGCCCGGGGTGGCGCGCACGCCGGCCGCGCCCAGCAACGTCAAAAAGGTGATTGCGGCGACGACCCAGGCATAGTGCAGCTTTCCCCGTCTTGCCATCGCGCGCGCCTTCGACTATGGTTGCGAAACGCCATTGTGAGAGACAGGTCTGTATCGTGTCAACAACGGCGGCGCGGGCAGGAATGCCGGATGAGCGGGCTTGACGACAAAAAGCCGGTGCGCGAGCGAATTCTCGATACCGCCTCGGAGATGTTTTACCGCGACGGCATTCGCGCGGTCGGCGTCGACGCGATCATCGCGCGCTCGGGCGTCGCCAAGATGAGCCTCTACCGCAATTTCCCGTCAAAGGACGCGCTGGTCGCCGCGTGGCTCGAAGAGCGCAACGAGGCGTTCTGGGAGCGCTGGGACCGAGCCGAGGCGACCCGTCCGGGCGAACCGCGCGGCACAGCTCGAGGCAATCCTGGAGATGATCGCCGCCAGGGTCTCGCATCCGCTGTGGCGCGGCTGCCCGTTCCTCAACACCACCACCGAATTTCCCGAGCCCGGCCACCCGGCGCGCGCCGTGATTTGCGCCAACAAGCGCGCCGTCCACGACCGGCTGCGCGCATTGGCCGAGGCCGGCGGCGCGCGCGATCCCGACATCCTCGCCCAGCAATTGCAATTGCTGATCGACGGCGCCTATGCGATCGGCCAGAGCCTCGGCCCCGACGGTCCGGCGAAAACCGTCGCCGCTGCCGGCCGGGTGCTGATCGCCGCCCAGATCGCCGGGTAAGACGCGTATCGGGGGCGGTGCGCCATTACTTCGCGTGTCGTCATCGCGAGCGCGGCGACGCAATCCCGGGCCGCCGGGCGACCGCGCGTTTGAGATCGCTTTGTCGCTTGGCGCCTCGCGACGACAGCATGGTAACTTGGTCGAAATCTGCTCCAGCATCCCACAGGGTCGGGAGGACATCATGAAGCTGGTCATGTTCGAGACCGCGACGCACAGCGAGCCCATTGCGGGCTTGCTGACCGATCGCGGCGTCGTCGGCCTCGCCGGGGTTGTCGAGCGCGGCCATACCCCGCAACTGACGATGCAGAATTTGATCGACGGGTTCGAGCGGTTGCGGCCGACATTGGAAAAGCTCGCGGCGGAGGGCGAGGCATTGCCGCTCGACCGGGTGCGGCTGCGCCCGCCCTTGCCGCGGCCCGGCAAGATCTTGTGCTGCATCGCCAATTACTGGGAGCACGCGCAGCGCGAGGCGCGGCCCCTCAACATGTTCCTGAAAAATCCCGAAGCCGTGGTCGGACCCGGCGACACGATTGTGTTGCCCGAAATGACCGAGCCGTGGATCTTCATGCACGAGGCCGAACTGGCGCTCGTCGTCAAGGGGCCGGCGAAGAAGGTCAGCCCGGCGAACTGGCGCAGCGCCGTCTTCGGCTATACCGGCCTCATCGACGTGTCGGCGCGCGGCGAGGGGCGGCGCACCTGGAAAGCCGGCAGCTGGCTCGGCAAGTCGTTCGACACCTTCGCGCCGGTCGGCCCGTGCATCGCCACCGCCGACGAGATCCCCGACCCCAATGATGTGGTCGTGCGTTTTTGGAACGACGGCCAGCTGCGCCACAACTACAACACCGACGACATGGAGCACCGGGTGCCGGAATTGGTCGAGTTCGCCTCGACGGTGATGACGCTGAACAGCGGCGACCTGATCGCCTGCGGCACCAACCACGAAGGCTTGGGCGCATTGCAGGACGGCGAGACCGTCGAAATCGAGGTCCAGCATGTCGGCCGCATGGCGCTGAAGGTCGCCGACCCCTTAAAGCGCAAATGGGAGCGCGGGGTCTATATGGGCATCAACTCGACCAACCCCGAAGCCGTCAAGCGCCACCGCCCGCAGGAAACCGCGTGAAAGGACCGGCAATGACTGACATCCGCAAGATCGTCACCCTGCGCGAAGTGATCTTCTCCGAGCTCGGTGTCGCGGCGGCGCGGCCGGTCGTGCGCGCGGTCGGGATGGCGGTTATCCGCAACCCGTTCGCCGGCCGCCGCGAGCGGGATTTGCGAGCAGCTTTTCGAAGCAGGGGCCGAGCTCGGCGAGCGGATCATGCCGGAGCTCGTCAAATTGCTCGACGGGCCGGCGGTTTCCTACGGCAAGGGCGCGCTCGTCGGCGTCGACGGCGAGATGGAGCATGGCGGCGCTTGCGTGCACCCGATGATCGGGCGGCCGATGCGCGCCGCGGTCGGCGGCGGCCAGGCGGTGATCTCCGCGAACGTCAAGGTCGCGGCGGCGGGCGCGATCCTCGACGTGCCGCTCGGCCACAAGGACAATTCGTGGTCGTTCGCGCATTTCGACACGATCACGGTGTCGCTCGCCGACGCGCCGCGCCCGGCCGAGATCGTGGTGGTCATGGCGATCGCCGATGGCGGCCGGCTCGACAACCGCTGCGGCTCGGCCCCGATCCGCTGACGCGTGAGCCGCGGCGCTCTGGCAGCGGCGCCGGGGCGAGAGGCTCAGAGCCCGTCGAGCGTGTAGGCGTGGTCGTGGATCACGACGCGGCGACAAAAGCGCCATTGGCCGCTCTCCTGTACCAGCTCGCATTCGTAGCGGCCTGGCGGCAGCGGGCGGCTGGCGCCGTCGCGGGTGATCAGCACGAGCAGATAGCAGGTGGCGCGGGCCCGCTCGCCCTCGACCACGATGGCGAGGTTGGTGATCATGTGGCGGAACTGCGCGCCGCCCTCGCGCAGTGCCGCAAAACGGCCGGCAAAGGTGCGGATCGCCTCGCATCCCGCGATCACCCCGATCGCCGGGCTTTCGAGCACGGCATCCGCGGTGAAACAGCCAACGACGGTCTCGACGTCGCCGGCGTCGAGTGCTGTCGTGTAGCGCACGAACAAATCGCCGATCGCCAGCCGGTCTTCGATAGACGCCATCGCCTAGCGCCGCGCGTAGACGGTGTCGCCTTCGACCCTTACCTCATAGGCCGGCACGTCGGCTGACACCGGGCCGTCGACGAGCTTGCCGGTGCGGATGTCGAACTGGGCGAAATGCAGCGGGCATTCGATCACGCAGCCCTCCAGCCGGCCCCGCGAGAGGGGCGCGTTGCGGTGGCCGCAAACGTCGCGCAGCGCGTAAAAGCTGCCCTCGACATTGGCGAGCACGATACGCTCGCCGTCGACCGCGGCGAATTTCATCTCGCCCGGTGCGAGGTCGCCCACCAGGGCGACGGCGACGAAGCTCTGTTCCATGATTTATCCGTCGGTCATTGCGAGCCTAGCGAAGCAATCTCGGGGCGGGGATCC